>NZ_JACJPO010000051.1 GCF_014696105.1 Microcoleus sp. FACHB-1515 | reverse complement strand
CAGCATTTGTTGCTCAGACAATTCAACAGCCAGTGCTTGAGGGGTCGGCATTGATCAGTTTTAGAGCGACAATGCCCTCATCTTAGCTGTATAACGACTTCCGCCACCCTGCACTAGATTCCTCATTCTGGATCTCTAAATCGAGCTTGGCGCTTGAGGAGCGGTGCAACTCCTACCCGCCACTAGCTCGGAAATCGAAAGTAGTTCTAACCGCGATTGCGAAGCGCTATCCGCAGGAATCGATCCTTCACTCTAAAACCATTCCTCAACAACTCGATCGATGCTCGATCGCCTCCCTCTCATCCTCGCCTGCCTCCTCGCTCTCTACGTCGCCTGCAACCTCGGAGCCAACGACGTTGCCAACTCAATGGGCACGTCCGTCGGCTCCAAAGCGATTACCCTCCGCCAAGCCCTGATCATCGCAGGCATCTTGGAGTTTACCGGGGCGATCGGGTTCGGCCAGCGCGTTTCCCAAACTTTGATCAGCGGCATCCTCGATCCCGCCCAATTCATCACCGACCCGATCGCCCTGCTGCTCGGCATGACATCCGCCCTCCTCGCCTGCGGACTTTGGCTGCAAATTGCCACCCGCCAAGGCTGGCCTGTCGCTTCTTCCCACGCGATCGTCGGCGCGACAGTGGGATTCGGCTGCATTTCGCTCGGCTTCAGTGCCGTCCGCTGGTCAACGCTGGGAATGATTTCGCTGACGTGGATTTTGACTCCGATCGCCAGCGGAACGATCGCCGCCTTGTTCTATAGCCAAGTCCGCCACTGGATTCTCAATCAGCCCAATCCGATCGCCCAGCTTCAAGAATGGCTTCCCTGGCTGAGTGCGCTGCTGGTCAGCGTATTTGGCGTGATTGTCCTGCCGCCGATCGTCCACAGCTTGCCGATCGCCCTGCCGCTGCCCGACCACGACCTGCCGATCGCGATTGGCGCAATGGCAACTGTGGCGATCGCATCCTGGCGCACCGAAGCTGTTGAAGCGCAGATGGCACGATTACAACTGCTCAGCGCTTGCTGTGTCGCCTTTGCACATGGCTCTAACGATGTCGGCAATGCAGTTGCACCTTTGGCGGCGATCGTCGCGATCGCTCAAACTCACGCTGTCCCCACCGAGTTCGCTGTGCCGCTGTGGATATTGGCGATCGGCGGTGCAGGCATCGTTCTCGGCCTCGCCGTTTGGGGAAAGAACGTGATCGCCACGATCGGATCGGGGATCATCCCCCTTCAGCCCAGCAGCGGATTTTGTGCAGAACTCGCAACCGCGACGACAATTTTGCTCGCCTCCCGCTTTGGGCTACCTGTTTCCACCTCTCATGCGCTGGTTGGAGCGGTTGCCGGAGTCGGCTTGGTGCAGCGCTGGTATGCACCAGACACACAACTGGATCGATCGATCCTCCAGCAAATTGTTTTGGCTTGGGTGCTGACCGTGCCAGCGGCGGCGGGATTGGCGATCGCCATTTTTCTGCTTTTGCGGCAGCTTCTACTGTTCTTCTAAATCACCCAGATCGATTTGGCGATTGCCCTGATTTGGATAGACGCGCGGCGGCAACAATTTCCACGCTGCCGCATCTGCCGCCCAATTGCGAAACACCTTCGGCTTGGCAAACGCCTGAGCAAAATGCCAGTTATAAATTTGCTTCCAGGCGGTCGGCCAGTTTGTCGTGTCGTCTGCTTGCTGAAGAGCGCGAACTTCTGCTTCGATCGCAGCGGCATGTTTTGCCAAAATCGCTTCCAAATCGTGAAAATGCTCTTGCGGTGTACGCACCAGTTTTCTCCCGTGAAAAATTGTTTTTCCTGTTACAGTCAATGAAATTAGCCGATGTTTTTGACATCCTGCGCTAGGGTGGCTTTGATTAAGATTGCCTGGACGATCTTGCCGCGATTGCGGGCAAACTAGCACTATCATTTCACTCGATCGAGCGCTCGACACAAAGGCAAACATCATGGGCAACGTGATTCAGGGAGCAGCACACTGATGGGGCAATCTGAAAATCAACCGATGCAGCCGGACGACCCAACCTGGAAGCTGACGCAAGACTTGCAGAACTTGCAGCAGTCGCTTGTCACAGGTTTAACGCAGGATGTGACGCGCCTCCAGGCTGAAAAATCCCGCCTGCTCAGCGACATTCAAAAACTTCAGGCACAGCAGCGATCGCTTCAGCAGAACGTCGAATTAGACTTGACGCAGCAGCAGCTTCAGCAGCAGCAAATTTGGGCAAAACAGCTTGCCCAAGCGCTTGCCACCCAGCTTCAAGCCTTGCTTGTTGAGCGCATCCAGTCAGCAGAGCAGGCTTCTTTCAATCCCACAGGCGACCCAGAAGCAACGGCGCGATCGATCGCCGCCCTCGATGCCACGCTCAACCGCATCGCCAGTTCGGTTAATCAAGACCTCAGCAGCTACCAAAGCTCGCTCTCGCAGCAGCTTAGCCGAATGCACAACCTGGAGCAGCAGGGCGAAGCCATTCTCGAAGCGCTGGTGAGCCGCCTTAATCAGCAGTTGCAGGCATCGGCTCGACCCGCACCCGTTTTGCGATCGCAGGAAGTGCCCCAGCTTCAACTGCCGCCCGCCGTCGCTCCGGTTCCGCTGCCGCCAGCGGTGCGTCAGTCTGTGCAGTCGCCTTTCCAGACTGGAGTGCTGCTCGTTTTGCTCTCAACCGTTGCGCTTTCGCTGCATAACGTTGTTGTGCGGATCATCGGATTTTCCAATCGCGTCTTTGGCTTTTATGATTTGGGCGGCTTCATCAGCCTGAATTTGGGAAACTCGATGCTGATTTTGTGGATGCGGATGATCATTGTGGTGCCGCTGATGATTTTTTTGGGAAACACGATCTATCCAGCCGCATGGCGCGATCTGCGCTCGTTTCTAGAGTCGCGCGATCGATCGATTCTTGCCGCCGTCACCAGCAGCGGATTTTTTCTGTTTCTCTCGCAGGTGTTGATCTACATTGCGATCGGGCAGGTTGGCCCCGGTGTGGCCGTGACGATTTTGTTTATGTATCCGCTGGTGACGGTGCCGCTGGCGTGGCTGCTGTTTCGCGATCGCCCCACCCGCTTGCGAATTGCGGTGATGGTGGCAATCCTTTCTGGCGTGATTCTAACGGCATTTCCCAAACTCGCAGCCAGCGAAAGTATTTCTTGGTTGGGAATTTTTGCTGCTGTTGCCGCCGGAATTTCATTTGCCTGCTATCTGATCGCCATGCAGCTTAGCTTTCGCAAACTGCATCCGGTTCCAGTCAGCATTATTCAGTTCACAACCATCTTTGTGCTGACGAGCTTGAGCTTAATTTTCTTTCCAACACGCCTCGGCCTAGATGTTTTGCCGGAAGGCCGCTTGGGTTTGATTGGGGGCGGCGTGGTGCTGGGAACGTTGACTTTGGCCGGATATCTACTCAACAACTATGGTGTCCGCTATCTCGGTGCAGCGCGAGCGTCGATCATTGCCTCTAGCGGTCCCGTACTCACCGCGCTGCTTGCATTTGTCATTCTTCCAGGCGATCCGAGCAATGCGCTACAACGAATTCAATGGTTGGGCATTTTGATCGTGACGCTGGGCGTGTTGGCCTTGAGCTTTGAGAAGCTGCTGATGCAGCGACGGGCAAAGCCAGTAGGATAACCAATGCGTTTGATTCCAGCAAAAGACCCAGTGCTGTTACTAAGCGGCTGGGTCTTTTCTCATTGCTTTTTCGATGCTAGAGCGTGTTTTCAACATTTTGGAACGGTGATCCCCTCAAAGTCCCCCTTGTTAAGCAGGGCTGATTCGTTGGCTGTAGAAAAATGATAATCAAAGGGTTGCTCGTTGTTTGACCATGCAGCCGACCAGTTTGATTGAAGCGCTCAAGCAAGTCCCTGACTTCCGTAG
>NZ_JACJPO010000050.1 GCF_014696105.1 Microcoleus sp. FACHB-1515 | reverse complement strand
CTGCCCACCGCTGTCGAGTGCTGCTCAAGCGGCGTGATCTGATCAAGGGGCTAACCAGCTTTCATTGGTGGGCAGCGGCGGTTGGCTGATTAGCAGTGGCACTTAATCATGGGCAATCAACCGGATTTGATATTACTGTCGAGCGGATTCATGGCAGGCCAAGCGTTTGCACCGATTCAGCAAGCTGGAGCCGATAACCTGTACGCCTACCAAAGCATCGACAAGCATTGCGTTGACGTGATTAATCGTGACGTGCGGATCGGCTTCGACACGGCCTTTCGAGTTCGCGAGTTGGGATTGTTTCGCTCAAGCAACGATGTCATTGCAATTACGGGCGATCGCTCCTACTGCCAGATGAACGCCAAGACGATCCAAACACCCAACGGCATCTACTGGGGCACTCCGTACCTGTTTCCGATCGCAGGCGAGAATCAAGTTCTCGTCGTCTACATCGATCGCGCCTTGCAATTTTTGGGAACGGAAACTTGGGGCATTGACCCGGAGGTCTGGGAGAGCGATCGCCAGTCTTGGCTCAATTCCCAAACTCGACAGTGGTTCGATTCTCGTGCTGCCGCCCCTCGCGAGTTTATTGATCCCTCCTTGCAATTCAACCAACTTCCGCAGCAGCAGGAGGTTTGTCAGTGAAGCGCGAACATTTGTTTTCTTTTCTTGTCGCTGCTGTAGGCTTAAATCTAAGCGCTTGTATGCCGATGCCCGGAGATAGCGCTCGACCCTATCGAGTGCCCGTGCCTGCCCCTGCTGCGCCAATGGCTCCTTACGTGCCGTCGAATCGTGGTGATCTTCCCGCTCAGCCGCTTTATGCTCAGCAGCAAAACGACGATTACAATGTCCCCGGAGTCCGTGAAGTTCACGCCGTCACTGACATTGCCCAATGTCAGCAGATGTCACAACACTTCAAGCAGCTTGGACTGCGGCTGCGATTAACTCGTGCCAAACCCACAGGCGATCCGACGCTCAAATACCTGTGCATCTTTGAGGGGCCGGACGCTGTGGAAAACCGCTTTGCTGATCCGCGTTCTAACCCTCCACAGGAGTACCAGTAATGCTCATCATCTATCAAGTCTGTCAAGACGAAGCTGCTCAATCTGGCGAACTGCTGGTGCGAGCGGAATGGACAAAGCAGCCTCCACAAGTAGGCGGTCGCGCTTCAATGGGCAGCGATCGCGACTGGTCGATCGTGCGCCTGACTAAGTTTGAGCCAATTGCTGAGTTCCAAGTGGTCGATGCTGTCTTCCTGGCTCACGTCAGCCCGATCGGAATGACCTTAGAAGCTCAGTGGACTTGCGATCAGATGCGCGAATGGTTCCCTCTGCAAAGCTTGGAAGTGGCGCTGTTTGCCAAAGGTCGCCCTGCCCTGGAAATCAGCTACAGCATGGAAGGATTGCCGCTGGTCGGCCAGCTTTTCACGGCAGAGCCAACGCCCCATCCAACCGCCATGCGTTCTGTGATGTTGCCTTGGATGGTCGATCGCATCCAGAAGTATGTGCCCGTTGGTGAATCACCCTATACAGCAGTTCATCTGTGCTGGTGTGTAGCAATGAAGGAAGCGGTTGCGGCCTAACCATCCAGCTTGATTTGCGAAGCGAATTAACCCGATACTGCTGCCCTGTTACTATGCAGGGCATTTTTTGTTGGAGTTTGCCCGATCGCTTTGCCGCCTCAGTTACCCTGCCGCCGTGCAAACAGCGCTTCGATGTCCTGATAGCCGCTCACCACTGCAATCACCTCGATTCCGCTCCTGCTGCCAGGACGGTAGAAAATCAGGTAGTTCCCCACTGGGAAGCTGCGGAGCGGTGGATTCAGTTCTTCCCACAGCCGCCCCATCTCAGGAAATTCAGCTAGCCGCTCACACTGCTGTCGAATGTTGGCAATCAGCCGACGGGCAGCACTGGGATTGTCTTGGGCGATAAAGCGGTTGATGGCAAGGAGATCAGTCTTAGCCTGCGGGGTGAAGCGAACACGAGCCATCGGCTAGACCTGCTGAGTTTGAGCTTCGATCTGCTTAGTGTCGGCTTCAAGTTCAGCAAATACGTCGTTAGCGTCAATCAGTTCGCCTCGATCAGCCTGCTCCACTCCTATCGACAGCTTGCCTTGGAGTTCTGCCAGTCGCAACTCAAACAGGCGATCGCGCTCCTCCAGCAACCGTAGCGCTTCGCGCACGACTTCACTGGCCGACAGATAGCGCCCGCTTTTGACTTTGGCCTGCACAAGCTGTTCGAGTTCCGGTGTGAGAGAAACATTCATGATGGCTGTATCTAGGTGTAGCGCGGCGAAAAAGCGCAATACATTGAGGTAGTAGGGGTCGTTGATTCAAAACCTGCGACTGATTTTGACGTACCAGCGGGTTGACCCTATTGTAATGTCAAACTTTGTTATCGAACGCTAGCAGTCGTATAGCCTGTTCAAACCCCAGTTGTTCAATCATCGAAAGCATCTTGCAGGTGAAGCAAGGTTAGGCAGCGTGAGAAATCTTATGTAACTTTTAGGTGTGACTGCTTAGCCTTTTTTGAAGCAGTTACATAAGAAAGTGGGGAATGTCAGACGACAATGCAGATGACGGGCAACGCCAATGCCTTGGCGGGTTGAGCATTAGTCCATCAAATCACCCATCGTTGCGCCAAAGCTTGAAGTTCAAGCCGCAATAAAAA
>NZ_JACJPO010000005.1 GCF_014696105.1 Microcoleus sp. FACHB-1515 | reverse complement strand
TAGTTGAATCGCTGATTAAAGTCGAACTAAAACATCAGCATTGCTGAGTCTGCAACTTGAGATCTGTAGCTTATTCTCCCTCGATTTTCGTCTAGTCCTACGGGTCCACCTCACTCCTCACCCTGCGCGACGGCCTCGCCCAAGGCTGGAAACGCCAAGAACTGCAAGACGGCGCGATCAACGGCTTCATCGACTTTGTGAACCGCGACCTCTTGCCCTACCTCAAAAAGCTGCGCGACCAGCCCCACGCCACGCCGCGCCAAAAAGTGATCAGCGAAGTGCTTTCAGGTGTCGATCGCACCCGCATCGATACCGAACGCAACTTCCTCGACATCCTCGACAAAATTCACCCGATCAGCCGCCATGCCGTAGATGACACTCACATCTACACGCTCTCCCAGGTCTACGAAGGCTTGCTGCTGAAGATGGGCGAAAAAGGCAACGACGGCGGCCAGTTCTTCACGCCCCGCGTTGTCGTCCGAGCAATGGTACAGGCAATCAACCCGCAAATTGGCGAAACCGTTTACGACGCAGGCTGCGGCACAGGCGGCTTTCTGGCTCAAGCCTACGAACACATGGCGGGCAGACACAACGCCAACATCACGACCGCCGAAGACCTCGACACCCTCAAACACAAAACCTTCTACGGACGTGAAAAAGACAACGCCATCTACCCGATCGCCCTCGCCAACTTGATTCTGCACGGCATTGACCATCCCCATATCTGGCACGGCAACGCCCTCACCGGAGCCGAAACCTATGGTGGTCTATTCGCGGGCGCACCCGCCCTGTTTGATGTCGCTCTGATGAATCCGCCGTTTGGCGGCAAAGAAGGCAAAGAAGCCCAAACCCACTTCGCCTACAAAACCAGTTCCACGCAGGTTTTATTTCTCCAGCACGTCCTCAACAGCCTCAAACCGACCGGACGCTGCGGCATTGTCCTCGACGAAGGCATTTTGTTTCGCACCAACGAAACCGCCTTTGTGCAAACCAAAAAGAAACTGCTCGATGATGCGGATGTCTGGTGCATCGTCAGCCTGCCGGGAGGCGTGTTCACGACAGCGGGTGCGGGTGTCAAGACCAATCTTGTCTTTTTCACCAAAGGCCGATCGACCGAACGCATCTGGTACTACGACCTATCCGATCTCAAAGTCAACAAAGGCAATCCCCTCACTCAGCAGCATTTTGAGGAATTTCTCACGCTGCTGCCCACGCAGGCCGAGAGCGATCGCAGTTGGATTGTCACCCGTGACGAAATTGAAGCTAAGAACTACGACCTCAAAGCCGTCAACCCAAATGCCAAGAGTAAGGAGGACGATCGTACTCCCGAACAACTGCTAGAAATCATCGATCTCAAGAGCAAAGAAGTTCATGCCGCTTTAGAAGCTTTACGCCAAACTTAGACTGCATGGACAGGTAAGCTTCAATCTACTGCTCAAACCAACAACTTCGGCTGTATGCCTTCTAGTTAAACGGTGGCAGAACACTTGTGCCTCACCAAAATTTCTAAACCGTCCGCTCCGACCAGAACGTTATTTCCCTTCTTCACCTGAGTTCCAATCCATCTCATCCAATGTTTTCAATAGCAGATCGATAAATACAATGATAGCCCCACCCACCTCCGGGCTAGGATCGATAATTCGGTGCGCGTAAGGATTGCGAAAAACAGTCATTACACCTGCATACAGATCGCGATATGCTTTCCGTTGTTTATCGTCGAGCTTGTTACTCATCACTGGATTCTTACCAGCAAAAATGAGATTCACAAGCCCTTCACCAGTCGCGTCTGGATTGATAGCTTCAGTTTTTCCAAGTGTTCTTAAACGTTCTTCTAAAACTACTGTTGCTGTGCGAACAGCTTTATCCCAAGCTTTAGGATCAGCTCCGCCAGCACTCAATGAAAACCGACACCTATCCCATAGCTCTGAATCTAAGTGCTGAATTTCAGTTAGGGGAATCAAGTGAGGAAGCGCAGACACGTTAGGAGCGCCAAAATGAGAATCAACTGCTTCATAAGCTCTGCCAGTTAAAGCACATTTATACTGATGTTGCTGGCTTCTGTCACATGAGAGACAACCATGACTCTGCAAAGCATCAAGCGTTGTTGTCTTTACTTCAGGAAGGTTTCCTTCATAGCCGACTAGACTTGTACCATCAAACGACCAGGCAAACCAAATTTCTTCCTCGTTAAGCAGTCCAGCACGTACTTGTTCAACCAACCACTGCAAAAGACTCTTCTGGGTTTCAGTTAAATTCAAAGCTTGCATATAGAGTGTATTAATGGCATGACGATTCATCCGTCACTGTAGTCGTTGCCACCATTTTCTGCAAGCAACCCAGCTAAGTGAAAGAAAATCGTGTTCAAAATCTCAATTATTGCACCATCAATTCCATACCACTCTTCAGACAAGCTTTGATCAGAGTAAATGGTTTCATCGGAAAAAATAAATCCTGCATTATTAAGTTTTCCGGCAAGTGAAAATACTGTATCAAACGTAAGGCGATGCCCAAGAATGTGTGCAAAATCATTACGAATATCGTTCAGCCCTTTAATCGCATCGCCTTCCTCGTCTGAAAGATATCCACTCTCAATGCACCAATCCACTTTTTTAGGAAAACTCCACTTCCAGGGTTGATCATTGAAGAGTCTTAGCTGAACAACTTCAACCAGTAAAGCCTCAATGACAAGATGACCCTTGAGAACTGTTACTAAAACTTCATCATTCTTACTCAGTTGAAATAGAAAATGCTCAAGGGATGGAGCTAAAACAGGCTTTCTCATGGGTCACGGCTTTCAAACTTAGCTCTAGCGTACTGCAACAACTTTGCGTCACAAGCAGGTTAATTCCCAATCACTTCTCCTGACCAGTCAGCACAGTGGTAGAGCAAATGGTTAGCCTCCCTCAACGATGTCCCGCCTCGTCACATAAGCACAAGCAAGGGTCTGACTGCACTGCTTTCACTTCTCCTGTCTACGATTCCAGCCTCAGCGCGATCGCCCTGCGAAGAAGCATCCATACCCCTGTGGCTTCATGGTGTCGTTACTGCCGATTTCTACTGCCGAGAACGCTAGTTTCCGGCAGTAGAAATCGCGAACCCCCCATCCTTGCGTACCATAAACGGTATGGCTGTTCCTCGCTCCACGTCTGCCCGCTCGTCTCGCCGTCGCGAGCGTCCTGCCCCCTTGCCCACGCCGGACGCGCTGCGGCAAGCGTTCGAGCAGTTTTTGCAACTCGATGTGGCCGAGGGCGATGCGAGTGCCGATACCGTCATCACCTACCAGCGGCGGATTAACCAGTATTTGCGCTGGTGTGAGCATCAGGGGTTTGCTCCGGCGATCGCCAGCCCCGATGACATCAAACGCTATCGGCGCGAGCTGGTCGAGACCAAAAAACAGCAGAGTGCGACGATAGCCCTGACGCTCGTGGTCATCCGGCGCTTCTATGCTTGTGCCGTCGAGCAGGGCTTGGTCAAAACCAATCCGGCGCTTGGGATTAAAGCGCCCCGTGCCAAACACGATCGCGCCGAAACCTTGAGTTTTCTGGAGCTGTCTGAGTTAGCGCACCTGCTCGCTGCCGTGCCCCAAGATGACCAAATCAAGAGTCGGCGCGATCGGGCACTGTTGGCCTTGATGGGGTTGCAGGGTCCGCGCACGGTCGAATTGCATCGCGCCAATGTTGGGGACTTGATTCAGCAGGGCAATCACTGGGGCTTGCGCGTTGAAGCCAAACGCCATCGCCGCACCATGCCGCTGCGATCAGATATCGCGATCGTGCTGTGGCAGTACCTCGATGCGCGTCGATCGGCGGGTGAAGCGCTCACGCCCGATCGTCCCCTGTTCTTGACGGTGGGTAATCGCTTTGGGGGGCAACGGCTGTCGCGACGCGGCCTGCGCTATGTAGTCGATCAGTATCTCGAAGCGGCACAGTTAAAGCACAGTGGCGGGCGCAGGTTGTCGGCGCACAGTCTGCGGCATACGGCAGGGACATTGGGGTTGCGATCGGGCGCGGATTTGCGCCAAGTGCAGGATTTGTTGGGTCATGCCGATCCCAAGACGACGGCCATTTATGCCCATGTGAGCGATCGCTATGCCCATAATCCGGCCTTGGGAATTGATGTGCAGGTGACGAGCGAGAATAGCTGTGAGCGCTAAGTACCGAAGGGTTAGCCCTAGCCGCGTTGCCGTCCCACAAGCCCTGTTCCTGGTGTGCGGCCAGTGAAGGAGTGTTCTGCCCATGCCGCAACTTGTGTGGTTGATCCGGATTGGCGTTAAAAACTTGCTGCGCTGGCGCTGGTGTCGCCAGCACCTTTCTAGCTGCCACTACCAGGCGCAGCGGTAATTGGTTTGGCGCATCGGTATGGGGAGCGAGAGAGAACGGGAAGCTTGCAGGTTGCGTGGCATTGCACCCTTTCCAGGTCATGACTAGTGGGGCTGGCGCTAAAAAACAAGGCGTTGGCTTTGAAATGTCGATTTCATGTTTACAAACTAATACAAGTATTTAGACTCTGTCATATGAAGCTTTAAGTAAGAAAATCAGCTTTCCTAAAACGATGCTTTAAACTAATGAAGTTTTACCGACTGCTGCTTCTTTACACTAGCTACTGACAAGCAGCGTAGTTCCACTGAGAACATTTGCCCCAATCTTCTTGTGCAGCCGCTAACGTTTGAGCTTAGGAAATATCCTTTATGACTTCCTCTTACAGCTTTGATATCATCGCTAAGACGAATGCTTCCGGCTTAACGGGGTTGGAAAATCAACCGTCAATCAATGATTTAGGTGTAGTCGCGTTCGTCGGACGTTCAGGCAATGTCACTGATATTCTTGCCGGAAATGGAATTCAGCCCTTGATTGATGTTACAGGGAATGGAACTGCTGCTAACGCAACACGGGCGGTTCAAATTAATAATTCCAATCAAGTTGTTTCGCACGATTTCAGAATAGATGCCAGCTTTGAGGCGATTAGTGGAGTGCGAGTGCGAGATGCCGATACGCCAGGGAGTCTTGACAATGTTGCTGTGACCCCTAGCATCCTCAACTCATTTGATAGTTTGTTTAGCCAGCCCAGCATTAATAATAACGGCAAAGTCGTCTTCTCGGCTCTAGAAGGCACGACCAGGCTGCTAGCAACCGAAGCATTTATTGGTTTTGACACAACACCTATTAATGCCGTCATGCGACCGATGATCGCGGATAACGGAAAAATTGTTGTTCGATTGGGGGGACAGAGTGGCAGTGAAACGCTTCCTCCCTCGCCCATTGTTCTATTCAACGAAAGCCTTGAGAACACAGAGACGATTGCAGATGCCGCAATGGGATTTACCCAACTCGGTCTGAGTTCAGGGATTAGCGATGATGGCAGAGCTGTTGCCTTCTATGGCAGCTTGAATGAGGCTGGAGCAAGCGCTCTTAACACAACGCCAGGAGCAGGAATTTTCCTCAGCATTGAGACAAGTAGTGGGCGGTTGTTGAAACGAGTTGCAGGCGTTTCAGGCAATGGCTATCTCGATCCAGGTGAAACCTGGCGAGATACGAACAATAATCAGCAGGTGGATGTTGGTGAAGATATTGGATTTTTCTCTAGTTTTGGTGCTGATTCTCGTGTAGGTGTGTCCGCTCGTTTAAGTGGCGATATCGGTAGCGTAAATCTTGCCTATCTTGCCACAAACACTTCAGGAAACGAAGGACTTTACAGTAGTGCAGCCACGCTTGCAATTGCTAGCGATCCGGTCGTCATCGAAAACCCACAGCAACTACTTCAGCAGGGAGACAACGTTGCAGGCTTGACTGGAACAATCAATGACTTAGAGGTTTATGATCCGATTAATCAATCAGGACAAGTTGCATTTTGGTCATCTTTGTCAGATGGCACTCAAGTCATCATACGCGCTACCCCGCTTCAGACGAATTGCATTGATGGTACACCTGAAGCTGATATTTTAAATGGAGATAGACCTGGCAAATCAATCGATGATTGCATTGATGGTTTAGCCGGAAATGACACCATTAATGGACAATCTGGAAAAGATAAACTTACTGGTGGAGATGGAAACGATATCGTAACGGGTGGCTCAGGAGACGATGCGTTAGTAGGAGTGGGACTAGGACTTGGCGTTGGCGAAGTCGATACGCTCATAGGTGGCACTGGTAGGGACACCTTTGTCTTGGGTACTCAAAACCAAGCTTACTATCTTGCTCCTGCTCCAGATCCAACTGGCTTTACGCCGATTACAGCCAAGCAGCTTGAAGATATTTTTGTGGTGGGGTTGGGTAAAAAATCTGCCAAACTCAAAAAAGAGATTGCACAAGGAGTTAGAACGTATCTTACTCCGCTCAATGCAGCAATGCAGGAGTTTGGAATCAATACAATCGCGGAGCAACAAGCATTTCTTGCCCAAGTTGCTGTTGAATCTAAACGATTGACCCAACCTGAAGAGGAATTGAGCTATACCAAAAAAGTGCTACAGGCGACGTTTGGGAAGAAGCGCTTTTCGGACAAATGGGTTGAGGACAACTTGGGGACGGATGGCAAGGCAAACACAACGGTCGAACAAGCGAAGATTGCCAACAGAGCCTATGGCGATCGTAACGGTAATAGCCCTGAACCGAAGGAAGACAACAAGCTGACAGATGCTGAAAACAACAAAAAAATATTGAGCGGTGAGGGCTACGAGTATCGAGGACGTGGATTGCTACACTTGACGTTCAAAGATAATTATGAATCTGCTAGCAAAGGACTCAAGCTTGGCAACAAGCTTGTTAAACAGCCAGGTTTGGTTGCAGATGATTCGGCCTTGGCAGCTAGAACCGCAGCTTGGTTCTTCGCGACTCGCAAGAAGAATGGCAAGACTGCGCTTGATTATGCTAACGAGGGAGATTTTGAAACAGTTAGTGCCATCGTTAATGGCATTAATAAAGAGACGAAAAAACCCAATGGATATGATGCTCGGCTGCTATTTTGGGAAAAGTCAAAAGATGTGATTCAGTTGAAGCAAGACATTGATTACGTAATTATTAAGGACTTTAATTCAAGTGAGGACATTGTTCGCCTTGCTGGTTCAAAAGCAGATTATAGACTCAGTAATTCGGCTTCGGGAATGGTATTAAGTTACCGTAACGACAAAGTTGCTATTTTTCAAGACATCGCTCAGGGCTTAGATATCAATGGCAATTACTTTCAAATTGGGTAGGGAAAGCCACCTTTTCGATCATGCCTACAATTTTGGAACGCTTCCAGGTTTTAATCGTTGCGGCTCGCCCGATCTACTGCTCGCTGAGTTCGGCGGCTGCACAGCGGCAGAGCAAGCGGGCATTCTTCAGCTTCGTGCCAAGCGGCTCACGGATGGTAATCGTAGCCAAGAGTCGATCGAAGGCAATTAGATACGCTACGGCAGAGGCAAAAGCAAGCCGTGTTGCGAAATTTATTTTGAGCGCAAGCAACAGCGTCCAGTGCTTTTTTTGTGGTTGCCCACGCCCTCGTCGCGGTTTCTGTCACTAAATCAGATTATCACCAGACGATTGCGCGTGTGACTCAATGGCACAACGATCTCGCACGTTGGGCACGTTGCGGAAGGATTAGGACGGATGACACTCAAATCCGAGTGGGATCAAATTCCCAGAGAAAAACGGCCTAAATCCTTCTCGATGGGGCTGCCCTCGCACTCCCGGACACCTGTTGAGAGCGAGACCTATTTGCGTTGTCGGGAGCAAGTGTCCAAACCGGACTACTGGGAAGTGCTAACAGACATGGCGCTAGAGGCATAGCACAAGCGCTCTTAGGCAATTCAACTGCTAACTCAATTGAGTAAATGAGTAAGTAATACAACTATCATTCACTCATTCACTCATTCACTCATTCACTCAATTGAGTTAGCAGTGTTTCGATTGCTCAGTTGCGATCGGCGAATGGTGTTGGTTTGAAACAAAGCTTCTGCTGCAAATTGCTCAAATGAAACTAAACTCATAACATCATTTACTCAAATGAAACAATGAGCGTAATTGCGTTGGTCAATCAGAAGGGCGGGTGTGGCAAATCTACACTGGCTTGCCATCTGGCTTGGTGGCTTGCCCAGCAGGGGCGATCGGTCGCCGTGATTGATTCGGATGGTCAACAGTCCGCTTCGCGCTGGCTCTCGAAAATGTCGCCGCCGATCGAAACTCATGTCATTAGCGAAGGAACTCGTCTGCTTGAGGAAATTCCGATGATTGCCAAGTCATTCGACTGCATTGTGGTCGATGGCGGTGGAATGCTTTCAGACATCACCCTCAATATCCTGCTGCGATCGGATCTGGCAATTATTCCAGCGCAACCGACTGGACTCGATTTATCCAGCACCCATGAGGCGCTGAAGCTCGTGCAGCAGGTGCAATCAGTCAGAAGTGGCAAGCCCAAAGTGCGCCTTGTCCTGAGTCGAGCAACGAAGGGGACTCGCCTCTTGCAAGAATCGCGAACGCTGCTTGAACCGAAAGGACTGCTCAGGACTGTGCTTTATCAACGGCAGGCGATCGCAGACTGTTTTGGGCAAAAAGCCGTCGTGTGGACAATGCCGAATGATGCGGGTGTGCGCGAAGCCAGAGAAGAATTTGAAGCGTTTTGCCGTGAAGTGATGGAGGTACTGGTCTGATGGCTCCCAAACGTAAACCTTTGTCGGATGATGTAATCCAGGATGATTTCGACCCGCAGGCAGTCGAGCAACTTCGCCAAAGTCTGAACATCCCAACGGTATCTCCACAGGCGATCGAGCCGCCGATGGTCGAGCCGCCCAAAGTCGAAACAAAGCGGCTGAATGTGGACATTCCCCTCGATTTGCATCGTTGGCTCAAAAGCCACAGCGGTCAAGAAGGACGTTCGATCACTGAAATTGTGACAGAATTGCTTGATGAATTGCGCTCCAGTAATACTCAAATGAAATAATGAAGATTTGAGTAAATGAGCTTAGAAGAATAAGACATGAGCGAAGAGATTAGCCCTAGCTTCCAAGCGATCGATGCCGAAGTGAGCGAGGACGGCATTGTTTTAATTCATGCGGATGAAGCCGAAGCGCAACGCTCCTTCTGTGAAGGACAGCTTCGTGGTTATTCACTTCGACTCGATGGCGTGTGCTTGGTCTGGTTGCGGCGTGAGAAAAGTCGTGTTTCTCATCTAGAGAATCCGGGCTGATTCTTTGCGCTTGCCAGTGCAATCGCAACTTTGCCCAGTTGACCCAGTTGCGATTGCAATTGGAAAACAGGCATCTACGAGGCAAAGCTGACGCTACGAGAAGTGAAAATTCTTTGTCGCTTATTGAATTGGATGCTTGATGATTTGCCGAATGATCTCAGACCTTCAGGTTCTTTAAGCTAATTTTGCTTAATCTAAATGACTCCGGGGGAAATACAAGCTGGTAGAGGTGAAATTTCTTCACTGATTTGTACTTAATTTCTTAAAAGGTCTTCTTATCCATACTTTGTTGCCTTATTTGCTGCAACATCTCTATTGCCTTTCTGCTACCTTCAGCTTTTGGAGATTGAATCTCTTCCAAAATCTTTAAAGATTCTCGCAAATAAGCTAATCCAGTTGCATAGTCCCTTTTAATAGCGGTTAATTGTCCCAACCATTGCAACGTCATAGCTTTGCCCTTAACACTGCCGATATGTTCCTTGAGTTTTAAAGACTTCTTATAAAGACCAATTGCTTCATCTACTTTTCCCTGATCGGCTTTGAGGGTTGCCATTTGGTGCAAAGTGGCAGCTTCACCGCGAAGATTACCAGTGTGCTGATCTAATGCTAACGACTGTCTATACAGATTGAGTGCTTCATCTTCTTTCCCCTGGTCGGCCTTAATGAAGGCTATGCAATGCAAAATAGCAGCTTTGCCCTCGCTATTGTTGCTATGCTCACAAAGCGCTAACGATTGCTCATAGAGGTTAAGCGCTTCGTCCAAACTGCCCTGGTTAGCCTTTAAAACTGCCATATTATGAATAATTGCTGCTCTTTGCTCGTTTTCTGGATGACACAACTGAAGTGCTTCCTGGTAGTGTGCCAAGGCTTGCTTGTCTTCACCTAACTCTTGTTCTGAACGCGCTAAGGCATGAAGCACTTGATAGTCTGATGTCAGGTTCAATGTAGCACTGCACAGGTTGACTACTTCGCAAAAGCGGCTTTGATCCTTCCAGAAATGTCCTACAAAATTTGCTATGTCTACGGCGATGGCTTCGTCTTGGGCAAGTAGCGCCAGTCGATGAACTTCGAGCCATTGAGCTTCACTTGAAGTTTTGGCTGGTTCCCACCAGAGTTGATACAGAATTTCGGTGGCTTGGGCGTAGAGGTCTGGGGTGGCTTCCAGCGTCAGGGGCAAAATGCGGGGAACGCGCAGCGAGTTATCGGGGCTGACTTCCAGCAGGCCAAGGGCGATCGCTCGATCGATCTGCTGTGCCTGAGACTCGGTGCAAATGTGTGTCAGGGCGGCTCTGGGCACAGGCATCTCAAACACCAAGCCGCGTTGCAGCAGTTCGCGCGTCGGCGGATTCATCTGGTCGAGCAGCGCTTGAGCGAGAACCTGTTCGCGGAGTTCCTGCGGGTTGGCCTCGATCTGGTCGAGAATCTTGGCGCGATCGATTCCGTCCGCCACCAGCGTTTTGTCCAGCCATTCCAGCAGGCGAGGATTGCCGTCTGCCAGTTGCAGGGCTTTCAATCGCAAATCGGAATCGATCGTGGACTTGGTAGCAAAGGCGGCTAGCTGGTCGCATTTTTTCTGTAAGTCCGCGTTCCGCAGCGCGTCAAGTGGCTGCTTCGCAAACTGCCGCAGTTCCGAAAAATCAAACTCATAGCGGCTGGTAATCAGCAGTCGATGGCGATGCGTCTCCTGCACTGCCCACGCCAACGCCTTCAGCACCTCAGCCGCCGCCACGCTGGGAATAAATTTCTGCTCTCGCGCTTCCAAATTCGCCTCAAAATCATCCAGCACCAGCAGCAGAGCGGGCGCAGCCTCAGACTGAAAGACTTGCCGCAGCCGATATCGGAGTTCTTCGTCATTCGCTTGCAAACTTTGCCGCAACGTCGCGTCATCGAGTCGATCGCACAGCAAACCCACCAGCGCTGGCTCATCCAGCTTTCCCACCAGCACGATCGGCGTGAAGTCCTGGAAGAGTCGATCGCACAGCCGCGCCGCCACACTGCTCTTACCCAAACCGCCCATGCCATGCAGCAGCACCCCAACCCGCTCATCCGACTTCAACACGCGCAAACAAGCTTGCAGAATGCGCCGCCGTCCCACAAACGCAGTGCGATCGCAAACTCGCATTAATCCATGTCGATCTGTAAATTTAGGTGCGATCGAAACAGGCGGAGCCAATTCGCGGCCTCTAGTTTTTTGCGTCGTCACCAGTGCCGCAGGCGGTTCACCCCGCACATACAGCCGCAGCAAATGCCAGTCTCGCGCCTGCTGCCCCAGCAACGCCTGATAGGTTTTCACCAATGCTTCCGTCAGTTCATATCCGGCTGAGAGTGCTGTATACAGTGCTGATGCCGCCGCAATGCCATCGCTATCTAAAACCGGACGACCCCAGCCCAAAACCGCCTTCGCGCCCGCTTTGAGCAGTTCCTCCGCCATTGAGGGCACTGCGCCTTTTTTCCCTGCCTGCCCCGTTCGACAGCCCGACAAAAACACCAGTGGCGGCAACCGAAACTGCATTGCCTGGGCAATTTCCGCCGCACTCGCTAGATGACACGCTCCCGTTTCCGTCTCCGTCAGAAATCTCGCGCCCTCATCCGTCAGCGTCGCGTGTCCGGTCAAATGCAAAACGTCAAAATAACCCTTTTCGTAATCATTCGCGACATCTTCCAAACCCTCCAGCGACCCGCTTTCCTCCACTTTCAAAAGCAAAGGCTGCTTTTTCGTCGCCGTGAGAATCTGGCCTTCTTCAACCTCAAACTTTAGCTGCGGCTCCACCCCTTCCGGCGACGTTGCCATCAACAAAATCCGCAACGCCCGATTTGCAGGCGGCTCGACTCCAGCCGCATCCGGCAACCACCGCATCGGCACGATCGATCGCCTGGTCTGATTCACCAGAAAATCAACGCCATCATGCAGCACTTCCCAAGGCAAATGCGCCAGCCTGCCCGCAGCCGCGATCGCTAACACCACGCCCTCATTCGATTTCTGAATTTCTGAAGCAATCCAGCGATCGCTCCCGTCCAGCCAGTCGTACAGCCTGCGCCCCGTCACACCAAAATCTTCCGGCAGTGCCGTGAAGTAGTCCTGCTCTGCAAGCTCAAGTAGATCCGCAATTTGGTCAAGCGGCAGCGATCGCGACTCGAAATCGTTCGGATTGTGCCAAAAGTAGCGCAGTTCCGCAAATCGATCGAGCAGTTTCAGGTCAATGTGAAGGATCTGCATGGCGGCGGCGAATTGGCAAGAACTGAGTAGATTTCATTGATTCTGGCACAGCCCTTTTTAGAAGTACACCTGATCGCCTCACTCATCCAAAATCTGCCGAATTTCCTCAACAGATGCATCCTCTAACAGCAAGCGTCGCCCGTTTCGCCCGACGATTAGCACCTTCTCGATCGTCTTGCCCGATTTCCGCTGCCGATATTCCTGATACCACTTACGAATCTGTTCCGCGATGGCGATCGTCCCGCCCACCACGCCGATAATCGTGGCGATCGTTGCCAAAATCCCTTCGCGCTCAGTTTCGCCGCTCGTCTCCCAACTCCCCGAAACTCCGGGAATTTCCAGCAACGCTTCCGTCGCCTCGATCGCGCCCTCGCCTTCCACTGCCATCCGAATCTCTGACATCATTGACCTCTTGAAATGACAAGTTCGATTCAACGCATCCTTCATCAAAGATACAAACCGTGTCTACAACGAAGAAGAACTGCAACCCTGATGAAACTCAGGATTGAACCGAAAAGGCAAATCGGCTGGACGCAAGCAGCAAGCAGTTCGCGATGTTACTCCAGTTCGATGCCACCGCGATCGCGAGGCTTAATCGGTGTCCGTTGGGGTTTGAGTCGCTGTTGCTGCCCGTGCTGGAAGTAGCCCAAAAACTGCTGTTCATCCTCTGGCTGCACTTGGGCGATCGCGAGATTCCAACCTTGAGTCGTGGGTGTGCCCTGGGCGATTGTCGTGCCGTCCTGTCTGGCAATCGTGATCGTGCCCGATTGCGGATGGCGATCGATGCGGTAGCGGTGGTCTGATGATGTGAGGGCATCACGCTGCTTTTTCTTCAGGCGTTGCCGTGCAAATTTGAGTACCGCTTCCGTGACCAATCGTTGCGCTGGATCAATCGTGGGTGCGGTCGGAGCGGCAGTGGTTGGTTTGGGCTGAGCGGGTGCAGCTTCCGGCGCTCTGGTCGCTGGTGCGGGATTTGGGATCAGTTCCGGCGCGATCGTCGGTTGTGGCGGTCGTCGTTGACGTTCCGGCCCAAGGCTCGGTTGGGGTGATTGCTTGGCTTGCTCCTTCTCCAGCCTCGATCGGCATTCATCCGCGCTCAGATGATGAATCTGTCTGAGTAATTCATCATCACGATCGGCTTCGTAGCTCACGCCGCGATGCTCGATCAGTCCACCAAATGAGTAAGCCTTGCCCAAACGCTTGCCCTGAAATTTGCTGCCCTCGATACCAAAGCTCAGGCCAAGTTTGCGCTCCTCGTCTTCAATGCGCTCATGAAATTGCACCTCGATTCCTTGCGCTTTGAGCCGCATCAGGAGTACGGGCAGGGTGGGCTGGTCGGTGATGGCCTGGTCGATCGCCTTCCACAGTTTCTCTTTGGGCAGTGTTTCACCCGTGCGGTCTTTGAGTTTGGTTTCGCCGCTGGTCAGATTTTTCTGCTGGTGGATCGGTCTAGGCGAGCAATCTTGCAACTGGTATCGCTGTTCCAAGTCGCGCTCGACCGCTTTGAGTTTGATGTAGTTGTAAGAATCGTCTACCCGCTGTCCATCGAGATTGATCGCAGACGTGGCAACGTGCCAATGCTGTACGCCGCGTTTATGCGCCTGGTCGTGGTGGGCAACGACAAAATACTGGCAGTCGCCATGTCCCATCTGTTTGAGCAAGTCTTTCGCGATCGCCACTTTTTGCGGATCGTCCACCTGCTCCCCCGGCGGCAGTGAAATTGAGTAGTGCGCCATCGTGCGCTTGACCCGCCGATTGAGGTCATGACTGAAGCGAAACTCTTCGGCAAGCTGAGTAGCATCGCGGCCAAACATATTCTTGGCAAGAATGGGAGATCGCCCTTCAGCTCGATCGCCTTGCTTCTGTTTGTCTGGGTTGAGCAAGTAGGTTGCCAGTCCCAGCGGATCGCTGCCCTTCTTCACCTTGACTCGCATTGCAGCTACTCCACGAGTTGTTGCGCTCGATGTTCCAAGCGCTTCAAAACAAGCTCCTGCCCCAGTTGATCGAGCAAGTCGATCGCCGCTTTGAGCAGTGTGGGGTCAGCCTGGTGCTGTGCTTGCAACGTCTGGTTGAGTTCAATCAGTTGTCGGTAGAGATCAGCATTGGTTAGCACCTCTTCCGATCGCCGCCTTGCCCCAACATCGCGCCCGTTGGCAAAGGCAAGCTGGATGAGAAATTGGCTGACAGACAAGCCGCGCTGTGTTGCCAGCGTCTTGATCTGCTGCTTCTGCTCTAGGGACTCACAGTAGATTTCGATCGAGGGTCTGCACTTCTTCTGAGAAGTATCCGGTACAGCCATAACTCGCTCAACTTCTGCGTGGCTCGGTTCGTCTACTAATAATTAGTATCAATTCACCAACCGATTAAACGTACCTCCAAAGTGTGAAGTCAAGCGAATCAAAATTTTTTAGGCTGTGGTTCAAGTGGATAAGAATGAATACTGATTCATTGGGCAATGGGCAGGAAACTTGACAAAACAAAATTGAGTTTACTTGCCACCCAATTTGAGGAAGTTGACGAATGGCAAACTACGATTAATCTTCGAGAGTTGGTCGAACATCTGTTTGTTCAAATAGATGCAGCCAAACGCAAGAAGGCATCGTGGGAAGCAATTACTGAGCGTCTTCAAAATGCTTTTGGAGAGAGCGAAGAAATTAAACCTGCTACCATTCGCCAGTATTACTACGATGCTCTGAAAAAACAGAGCGAACTTCCGACACCCATTGAATCGACCCCTCAAGAAAAGAAATTACCCAAGTCTCCACGTTCCCACAAGCCGAAGCAAAAGCCGTCGAAGCCAGAGGAAGTCATCGCAGATCGTAGCAACGAATTGGAGTCAGTGGAGCAAGAAACGGTTGAGGTTTCATCTGAACTCCAATCGATTCTCGATCGCGCTGCTGCGTCTACTTCGTCAGCAAATGGGCGACGCAAATGGGAAGAACCAGAGTTCAATACTGATGATGCGGTTCGTCCGTAGGAGAAACAAGTCATGTCTTCGACAAAGAGTTCAGCCGCAAAAATGAAGCGGCTGATTATGATTTTGGGTGGCAAGGGAGGCACGGGAAAAACGCTCTTTTGCCGACTGCTCTATTATTTCTTGGTTAGGCAGGGAGTGGATGTTCTGGGATTCGATGCTGACATTGAGAACCCAGAATTTCGAGGCTATCACAAGGAAAGCAATCATCCCGTCAACCTGCTCAACTTCTTAGAGCGGAAAAAGGCCGCGCAATTGCTGACCACGCTCTATGAGAAGAAGCCTGCGATCGCCATGATCGATATGCCGGGGGCGAGTGGTCGGGCAACTCGTGAGCAAATGCAAGCCTTTGGTATTTTTCAAGCGGCTGAACAACTGGGGTATCGGCTGACGATCGTCACCGTCCTCAACAACAATTTCAATACAATCAACAGCTTCAACACGATGCTCGGCTTCTGCGACGATCAGGCGGATTACGTCGCGGTCAAAAGTCAGGTTTGGGCGCAAGATGGCCTCACCTTCAATCGCTGGGAGCAATCGGAGACACGCCAGAAATTCACGCAATTGCAGGGGATTGAAATCGATCTGCCCATTCTCGATGCCAACGCCTTCGATGTTTTGCATGGTGGGGAGCAGCTTGAAGGTGAGGGCGAAACGCAGAAGGCCACGCCACAGCGATCGTTTTTCCAGTATCAAGAAATTCCCTATGGCGATCTACTGCTAACGCAATCGTTCCTTAATGAGAGCCGTTTGCACCTAGAGCAAGCCGCGCCGTATTTGGGGCTGACTTCGCCACTCCCGATCGTCGATGCTTTTGCAGATACCGCACCCGCATCGAGCAAAGGACAAAAGAAATCGACTAAAGCGGAGGCTCCAGCCAATGCAAGCTAACAATGGCAACGGGCAAGCGATCGATCCCACCCAGTCAGTCGCAGGGTTAGAGCGGGGAATTGGACTGCTGTGGAATAAAGTTGACGAGTTTCAAGCTGCCACAAAGGACAATGCCGCCACCATCAACCAGAAACTTGAAACATGGATCACCACCAATCACAGCATTCAAGAATCGACCCAATCACTGCTGCAAGCGATTGTGGCCTTGATGAACGAAATCAGGGCATCCGCCGAATCCTCCGAGAAAGGGAATCAATTCTTAGCGCAATTATCGGAGCAACTACCGCAATTGCAAGCAGCAATCGACTCAATGCCGAACATCTTGCAATCACTGAGCGAAACCTCAATGCGCTCAGAGGAGGAAGCGATCGAAGCTCAGATGCGGGAATCAGAGGAGACTCTATCGGCACAACTGGCAGAGATAGCGATCGATCTGACGACCAAAATCGAGAAGCTGAAGCTGCCAGAAACGCAATCGACGAGCGCACCGAGCCAGACGATCGAGATCCCCTATGGGCTGAAGCTGCGTTTAGAGCGGGTGGAAACTCGGATCGGAGCCGCGCTGTACCACGTCGAAAACCTGAGCGAAGCGCTGATTCCAAAAACTCAAAAGACCGAAGACGCAGACGAACCCGCGAGTCAGACAGCGAGCTATAAAGCTAGAAAGCGACTACAGCAAGTGGTTCTCTTGTTTCGCAAGCGCCCCTGGAGTTGCTTGGGTTCGGTTGCGGTTGCTAGCCTGATTCTGGCCGTTGCGGTGAATCAGGGGCGATCACAAGTTGTGTCTCAATTTGGCGGGCAAAGCAATCTCGATTCCTGGCAACAAATTCAGGAATGGAATCAGAAACGGCTCACAGACTGCCAGCAGCAGCTAAAGGAAGAATGTGTTTTGAAGATTCCGCCCGCCGACCCGTCAACATACAGGCTTCGGTTGGTTCCCAAAGGCTAGTCGCGGCTGGTGTAGTCGATGGAAAAAGCGCGAAATGGGGCGATCGCTCTATTCGATCGCCCCATTTCGCGCTTTTTCTTTCACGAAAACTTATTCGGGCTGTAATTCGAGTGGAAATTCAATCGCCTCACTAATTTTGCGTTTGCGTTTGTGTTTGGCGTTGTGATTCGCCTCTAGACCGTGTGTGGCGTGGTGTGCGTCGATGGCTTGCTGCTGTCCTGTGATGATGCGATCGATTGCCCGTTGATTGCTCGATCCGGCCAGTATCTTGATGGCATTGTTGGTAATGCGCCACTTGAGATCTTTCTCACCGATCCGGTTGTTGTGAGCAATGATGTCGAATTTCACGCTATTTTGGTTCATACGCGCTTTTGGTGAAGTGGGAACTGGAAGCGCTTTGAAGACTGGATTTGGCGTAGACGGCTTGAGCGATCGAGCCCTATTTCACCAAAAGCGCGTAAGATCCCGAAGATTGAGAGATGTGACAGCAGATCAAAAAACCCCTAAAAACATTAATGTTTTTAGGGGCTACTACTATGCTTTGATTATTTCTAAAAGAGTCAATCAGCACTAGCTTTGTGCCATGCTGTCTAAGTTATTGCTAGATTGGCTGTCTGGATTAGTCCGGAGATAGGGATCTCTGCCATTAGGATGGACAGCATGGGCATTTTCAAGTTTGCCTTGGTCAGCCATTTCAACAGCTTTCTCAATTGGCGTATAGTGCTGATTGCCATCCAACAGAACATGACTGATGTTGCCATCTTTGTTTTGTCTAGCATCAACAACCCTACGTTGTTTGCTCATAAGAGTTACCTCTAGGTAGTACAGAAGCAGGCAGAGCCTTTGTACTACTCTAGGCACTCAATCAAAGAAAAACCACATCAAGTACTTAAATTTTTATTAAGAATTATGCATGGGACTTTAATCCCATCTAGGTCTTCTTCAACTCTTAAACGTTCGCTCCAAACTCCTCTTTAGCTAGAGGTTGGTAAATTGGATCAGAAAATGGTTGGAAACGTCCGGGTGCAAAGAAGTGAAAGGCGATCGCGCCCCACAGTGCCCGCAGGCGATGAATACTCACAGTCTTGAAGCCATGCAGCACAGGCACTAAACCCGACTGCCCAAACACCTTTTCAACGCGGCGGTTCACACGGGCATGGAACGCCTGCACGTCTGGGTGTTCATCATCTTGCCCCAGCAGCGGCACGACAGAGACATGGGATCGAAAGCGATCGACGAGTGCCAACGCTTCAATTGCGGGAATCAGCGTCAAGATGTCAAAGCCCGCATTCGGCTGATCATCACGCTTCTTGGCCTGCCCCTCAAAGTGCAGCAGATGGCGATGCTGCGTGGCACTGATGTCGTGTTCCGCGATAAATGACCGCGATCCGCCGCTTGCTGTCGAGTTTCACATTATTTTTCGTTTCGTCTCAAATTATTTTTCGCCTTTGAAAGGCTGAACGTATTGCTGTGACTGAGTTTGAGGTTTGAGTAGTACAGTTTGAGGTGACGATCGAGTTTGTCTCAAATTATTTGTCGTAAATTTTTTAGCCAGTTGTCTCAAATTAAATTTCGCAAACGGCGATCGCATCTGATTTGAGCAATGGCCTCCAGCGAGACTGGGAGCGGCATCGGGCGAGTGTGGCGTGAATGGGTGAAATCTCAAATTCAATTTCGCGAATGGCGATCGACTGCGTTGCCTGCAATTGAGATGGGTCGGATGGCGCGTTAGCCATTGGCTGTCAGTGTGGCAACGAATTTCTTCAACTGCTCAGTATCTCTGCCGTTTTGCCGATTATGGCTCCTTGGATTGGACACGCCGATCGACTGGTGATAGTCGTCCACCTCCGGCTGATATTGGTCAAAAAATGCCTCCACCGCCCGATCGTGAATACCGAAATCGCGCTTGAGCAAACTGGCGGTGATGGCAAAGGTGGCGAGTGGATGATGGTCATTCCAGTCCTGGACGGCCCGAAATAGGCGCAAAGCACGGGCAATTGCACCTCCATCAGCGGTAGAGACGCGCTTGTTGGTGTTTTTGGTGCGTGAGGATGGCTCATCCAACTGACCTGCTGGGGTGGCCGCGCTGTCAGTAGTCGGATCGATTGCCTGCTTTTTGCCATCGGCAAGGAGTTGGTTGTACGCCTGCATCAGACTGGTGTGAGCGGATTTGAGTCGTTGGTTTTCGGCTTGGAGTGCAGCCCACTCCGCCTGCTGTTGGTCGATCGCTTCGAGTTGGTCGATCGCCTGGTTTCGCTCCTGGCTGACCTGCACTAGTTGTGATCGAAGCGATTCAATTTCTTGGGTGAGGAACTCAAGGGTTTTGGCTTGAGCGCTGACAACTTGAGTGATGGCTATGCGTTAATCGCATTTTTCTTAACAATTTTCTCGATTGCTCAAACGGTTGCGGGGTAATAGTTTGAGCGAGTTTAGATTTTAATTTTTCTAGTTCAATTTCCGCCGTTGC
>NZ_JACJPO010000049.1 GCF_014696105.1 Microcoleus sp. FACHB-1515 | reverse complement strand
CGCCGATTGTGGGAGCGGTGCTAGCGGGCTTTGTCTACCAAGCGGTGTTTGCCGATGATACACGCCGCGTCCTGGAGCGCGAGGAAATCGTGCGCGAGAGCATGAAGCCCTAGCGCATGTTTTCAAAGCTCCAAAAAGAGTGGTGTGCGATCGCGACTCTTTGCAGGCATCGATCCCCCTCAATCCCCCTTCTAGAGGGAAATTTTGAGGGGTGGTTCGTCTCCCTTCTTTTCAAGGAGGGTTGGGGAGGATTAAGCGATCTTAAACCACGCCTTAGGGCGATCGATATCGAGATTGTTGAGGAGTGAATGGGCAGTGGTTCGATGGACTGCAAACACCTACTGCAACATTGAATTACTGCCCAAGCTGCCTACCTTGAAAAGATCGACACCATTCACAAAGCTTGTAGTTCGAGTTAAATTCTTTGAGTTAGATTCAATGTTGTTGAAACCTTTGTTCTCACTGTTGCTGACCGTAAGTTCTTTCGGAATACCGATTTTCGTTTCTCAGTCTGCAACGGCAACCGCGCCTCCGGAAGCTCCGCTTCTGATTGCAACAGCCTACACCGAGCAAACTTTGCCCACACTGGCACGAGGCAGTCGAGGTGAAGCGGTTCGCAAACTCCAAGGAATTTTGCAGAGCAACGGCTATTTGGGGGCGGCAAGTGTGCGGCTTGGCAATCCTAGATTGAACACCGTTGATGGCATCTTTGGAGCGGTAACCGAAAGCGCAATTCGCGACTTACAACAGCGCTATGATCTTCCTGTTACAGGAGTGGTCACTCCTGCGACCTGGGAAGTTCTGGATCTACGGGAAAACCCCTATGGTGCACCGCTCCCTTGGCTCATCCCCTAGTTCTCAGGCGTCGGTAGCATAGAATCGCGCTCTGCAATTCCATTCCATTGCACTCGTAAATCTATCCTTCGATAGATATCATTAGAGCAGTATAGGCTAAACAGTCTATGGTAGCTCCTCTGTATCAATTCGTAGAGGATAGTCGGGTGTGAACGGAAGCAGATGGACAGAGGCAACCAGTCAACCAAAACGGCGGCAGCGCGGTGTGGTCTTGACTCCGAGCGGGCTTCAGCGATTGCAAGCGGCGATCGCCCTAGTCGAAATCGAGCAAAACCAAGGCGATCGCTTCACCTTAGAAGAGTTGGGCAATCGTATCAATCTTTCAACAAAAACACTGACGCGGCTGTGGTCGCTCAATTCAGGTGTTGACCAAAGAACACTACGGCTTTGCTTTAGCGCTTTCAATCTGGAACTGCACAAAGAAGACTATGCGCTGCTAAGCGAGCTAGATGAGCCTGAGCCAGTGCGGATGCGATCGCGGCACGCTGAATCTGAGCCGATGCCTTATCCCAATGGGCCTGAGCCGCTCGATTCGCCGTTTTATATTGGGCGTCCGCCAATTGAAACGCTGGCCTATCAGGAAGTGACGCAGCCCGGTTGTGTAATTCGGATTCGCGCCCCGAAAGAGATGGGAAAAAGCTCGTTGATGCTGCGGCTAGTAGACTTTGCAGAAGCGCAGGGCTATCGCATCGTGACGATCGACTGCAATCAAATCGATGCGAGTTGTTTGACGGATTTGCAGCGTTTTTTGCGGAGTTTTTGTCTGCGAGTTGCCAGAGAGCTAGACGTTGAACCGCGTCTTGATGAGCACTGGGACGATGAAATTGGCAGCAAGCTCAGTTGCACTTTCTACCTCAAAAACTATTTGTTAAAGCAAATTGATAGTCCAATTGTCCTGCTATTTAATGAGATCGATCGCTTCTTTGAACACCCTGAATTCGCCCAAGAATTTTTTCCGCTCTTGCGATCGTGGTATGAAGACGCTCGACGCAACGTCAACTTACAAAAGCTCAGGCTCGTTGTGATTTACTCCACCGAAGAGTATGTGTCGCTCAATATTAATCAATCGCCCTTTAACGTGGGTCTGCCGCTGCGACTGCCTGAATTTACGCCGCAGCAGGTTCAAGATCTCGTTGAGCGACACGGCTTAAATTGGGGTGTGAAAGAAGTCGAGCAGCTCATCGCACTAGTTGGCGGACATCCTGCTTTAATTCGGATTGCGCTCTATCATGTTTGCACGCAACAGATTTCTTTGGAACAAGTGCTGCAAGGCGCGATCGAAAACGGTGGAATTTTTCAAAATCATCTGTGGCATCAATGGGTAAATCTGCAAAAAAATCCGAGTTTGGTTGAAGCTTTAGCGGTGATGCTGGGCGATCGACCCGACGTTGCAATCAATCCGATTCAAACCTATAAGCTTGAAAGTCAAGGATTAATTCGACGTGAAGGAGAACACACTGTAGCCCGATGTGAGCTTTACCGTATCTACTTCAAGCAGCAGCTATTGGCATTTCAACACTAGTTTCTACAGCAAACTTGTATGAGATATCAGGCAGGTGGCAGTCTTCGTAGCGACGATCCAACCTATGTGATTCGTCAGGCAGACGATCGCCTCTATCATGCCTTAAGAGACGGCGAATTTTGCTATGTATTGAATTCGCGGCAGATGGGAAAGTCCTCGCTGCTTCAGCGCACGAGTGCGCGATTGCAAGCGGAAGGTTGTGCCTGTGCCTATCTGGATATTACACAGTTGGGTAGCGAAACGATTACGCCAAAACAGTGGTATCGCGGCATCATCACCGTTCTGTTTCACGACTTGAACTTGTCCGATCGAATTGACTTAAAGCAGTGGTGGCAAGAGCAAGCTGATCTATCTTCAATTCAGCAACTTCATCAGTTTGTTGAGGAAGTGTTGCTGCCGAATGTCGATCGCCGCATCTTCATTTTTGTTGATGAAATTGATAGCTTGCTGAGCTTAAGTTTTCCGGTTAATGATTTTTTTGCCTGGATCCGTCACTGCTATGAACAGCGCGTCCGCAGTCCGGAATTTGATCGTCTGGGATTTGCCTTATTTGGCGTGGCGACTCCTTCTGATCTGATCGCAGATAAGCGGCGGACTCCGTTTAACATCGGCACAGCGATCGAACTGCACGGATTTCAACTCTATGAAGCCACACCGCTGCTGACGGGTTTAGAGTCTCATATTAGTCAGCCAAAAGCGGTTTTGCGAGAAATATTGCGGTGGACGAACGGTCAGCCGTTTCTAACTCAAAAACTCTGTCAGCTTGCGCTGCAATCAGCTTGGGAAGCGGCTGACGGTAAGCTGAATTTGCCACCTGGAACCGAAGCATTTTGGATTGAACAGCTTGTGCGATCGTGCATTTTGCAAAATTGGGAATCGCAAGACGAGCCAGAACATCTCAGAACAATTCGCGATCGCTTGTTGTTTGATCAGCAGCGAGCAGGCCGATTGCTTGGCATTTATCAGCAGATTTTGCAGGCAGAGGACGCGATCGAGGCCGATGATTCTCTTGAGCAGACGCAACTTTTGCTGACGGGACTGCTGGAGAAACATCAAGGATTTTTGCACGTTAAGAATTTGATTTATCGATCGATTTTTAACGAGAAATGGGTTGCCAAACAGCTTGATAACTTACGTCCCTATTCGCAAGCGCTGAATGCTTGGGTGGCCTCGGATTTTCAGGATGAATCGCGATTATTGCGAGGAAAAGCGCTGCAAGAAACGCGGGACTGGACGCAGCACAAAAGCCT
Organism: Microcoleus sp. FACHB-1515; assembly: GCF_014696105.1. Taxonomy (GTDB): domain Bacteria; phylum Cyanobacteriota; class Cyanobacteriia; order Elainellales; family Elainellaceae; genus JAAUTJ01. The sequence goes on along the minus strand of NZ_JACJPO010000049.1, from coordinate 39,838 downwards.
CAGCGACCTGGACTATAAATTTTTGGCAGCCAGTCAGGAACTAGAGCGGCGGGAAGCACAGCAGCGCTGGGAAGCCGATCGCCTCAAGGCGGTTGAAACTCGTCTCAAAATTGAAAAGAAAATTGCTAGCCTGCAACGCTTCCTGCTGGCTGCGGTTTGTATTGGCCTGGTGGTTTCGATTAGTTTGGGAGTTGGAAGTTTCGGGCAGTATCGTCAAGCGATCGAGAGCGAACAGCGAGCGCGACTGAGTGAAATTCAAGCGCTAGTTTCGTCTTCAAACGGCCTTTTTCTATCGGATCGGCGGCTCGATGCGCTCATTGAAGCGATTAGAGCAAAGCGTAAACTGCAAGCGTTGAAGAACACAGATCAAGAGATTGAACGACAAGTCAACAGCGTATTGCAGCAGTCTGTTTATGAAGTGGATGAAATCAATCGCTTGAGCGGTCATCAAGCGGCTGTTCTTGCGGTTGATATCAGTTCTGACAGCACTTTAATTGCTTCCGGTGGGGTCGATCGCACCATCAGACTGTGGCGACGGGACGGAACTGAAGTGGCAACCTTGAGCGGCCATCAGGCAACTGTCCGCGCTGTCCAGTTTAGCCCGGATGGTCAGTTCATTGCTTCAGCCAGTGACGATCGCACGCTGAAAATCTGGCAGCGGAACGGTAAGCTGCTGCGGACGCTTCAGGGACACAACGCTCCCGTTTGGGGCGTGGCTTGGAGTCCGGATGGCAAACTGCTGGCGTCTACCAGCATGGACGGAACGGTGAAACTTTGGCGACCGGATCGAACTTCACCCATCCAAATTCTGCAACAGGGCGGGGCAGGAACCTGGGCACTCGCTTGGAGTCCGGATGGACAAACGATCGCCAGCGGCGGCTATGACCGCACAATCAAACTGTGGAAGCGCGATGGAACGCTTGACAAAACGCTGCAAAACCAAGCTTCGCTAGTGATTGGGCTTGCCTTTAGTCCAGATGGGCAAACGATCGCCTCATGCGGCGGTGACAAAACGGTGAAGCTGTGGAGTCGAGACGGAACACTGCTCAACACGCTTGAGGGGCACACAGCCACCATTAATCAAGTGACCTGGAGTCCTGACGGACAGACGATCGCCTCGGCTAGTTTGGACAAGACGGTAAAGCTGTGGAGCCGAGACGGAACGTTGCTCAACACGCTCAGAGGTCATGCAGCAGCCATTTGGGACGTGGCCTGGAGTCGGGACGGCAGCTTCCTCGCCTCCGCTGGCACAGAAAATCTGGTCAGTCTTTGGCAAAGTGACAATCCTTTCCGCACGATCGTTACTGCTCATGCAGGCGGCATTTTTGCGGTTGATATCAGTTCGGATAGCAAAACGATCGCAACGGGAACGGTCGGTGGTCGGCCAAAACTTTGGAATTCGCAAGGCAAACTGCTTCGAGCGCTGACGGGTGACGAAGTGGGTACGGCCTCGGTTGCCTTCAGTCCTGACAATCAATTTCTGGTCTCGGCAGGCGGCGGCAACCTCGTCGGACTTTGGCAGCGGGACGGAACGCTGGTGAAAACCTTTCGTGGACACACGGCGGCGATTTGGGGCGTGGCGTATAGTCCAAACGGGAATATGATCGCATCCGGCGGGGATGACAGCACCGTCAAGCTGTGGCGACCGGATGGCACACTGCTCAAAACCTTGACCGGACATCGCACCACCGTTTGGCAAGTTGCCTTTAGCCCAGATGGTGAGACGATCGCCTCAGCCAGTGCCGACGGTACCGTGAAACTGTGGTCGATCGACGGTACGTTGCTCAAAACCTTGACGGGTCATCAAGCTTCGGTGTGGCGCGTCGCTTTCAGCCCGGATGGAAAAATGCTTGCCTCTGGCAGTGGTGATTCAACCGTGAAACTGTGGTCGATCGACGGCACACTGCTCAAAACGTTTACAGGTCACACTGCCGCCGTTTGGGGCGTCGCCTTCAGCCCAGACAGTCAACGCTTGATTTCTGGCAGCGTTGATACGACGCTGAAGCTGTGGAATCTAGACGGCACGGAACTTGTCAGCCTGCGCGGACACAGCGCTGCTCTGCGCGGCGTCGCCTTCAGCCCGGATAAAACTTTTGTTGCTTCCGTCAGCGAAGACAACACGCTGATTGTCTGGGATTTGCCAAAAATTTTGGAAGTCGATTTGCTCAATTATGGTTGCGATCGCGTCCGCGACTTTTTGCGAACCAATCGCGACATTCAAGGCGATCGCAACCTGTGTCGCTAATTTGTTTTCTTTACATCAATTCGGTCAGTCAGTTCGGCCAGTCAGTCGGCCAATGCCAATGAGAAGTGAGCTAACCACAAGAAATCCAATCAAGAGCATTCCGCTGTTCAAAAACACCTGAACATACCCCAGATTGTTCGCTTCCAGAAACGGATAGGGATACCAGCCAAAAATTGCGCCACGCAAAAGCGCGATCGTCAAATAAACCAGCGGATAAACCAGCCAAGATCGTAGATCGCGCCAGCGCAAGTCGCCCTTTGGCACAAAGAGAAACCAAAACAAAACATATGCGATCGGCGTGAAGTCATGCAGCATTCGATCGGCCACAAGCTGCCAACCCTCTGGATTCCACAGATGTCGCAGCAGCAGCGAGTAGCCCAACCCAACTATGGCAATATAAGCCGCAGCCGCCGTTCTGACGCTCGATCGCGTCAAATATTTTCTCCAGCGACTTCTGCCGATCAGCAGCGGCACAGTCCACACAAGCGCAACTAAAATATTCGTTAAGATCGTGAAGTAGCCAAAGTATCGAGCGATGCCGACCCACAAGCCGGAGCCATTTTCGATCGTTTTGGCCGTTAGCAAATAGAACTGTAAACCTAAAGAAAGCCAAACTAAACTTCCAGCGATCGCGGCATAGATTGCGCTGAAATTGAGCGATCGTCGAGCCGAATTAGCGCGAATTTTCATGACATTGTGAATGTCTATTCAAGCTGCTTTTAACGGAATTTTGATTCGTTTCACCCAACAGGTGAAAAGACGAGGAACTTGCAGTCAATGCTGACTGAATTGAACAAGTTCCTCGTCACGATTTCTTGATGCCGCATCGGGCAAAGCGACATTCGATCGCGATGCTTAGGGAACTGATCCGGGAGTAATCAATCCGCCGCCTGTGCCATCTCCACCAACGCCCACCGTTAGATATCGCGAGAAGACCCAGCCCTCGCCTCGTCCACCTGCCACCACCACATAAGACCAGTTGCCGCTGCGATCGGTGATCGTCACGCCCGTTCCCTGCGGCAGCGTGGCACGAATGGCCGCATACGGATCTGGCTGCGATCGCACATTCACATCTGCCACATTGGTGATTGCAATCTGTCCGCCTGAACTGCCGCCGCTGTTCACCGTGAGATATTGAGAGAAAACCCAGCCTTCGACTCGTCCAGCTACCACATAAGACCAGTTGCCGCTGCGATCGATAATCGTCACGCCTGTTCCCTGCGGCAGCGTTGCCCGAATCGCAGCGTTGGAATTGGGATTCGATCGCACATTCACATCAGAAGCGTTAATCGTGGCGCTTTGCCGATCGCCGGAACTGCCGCCGCTGCTTGCTTCTGTAATGTAAGGGGCATAAACCCAGCCCTCAACGCGCCCTACCACGAGGTAAACCCAATTGCCGCGCCGATCGATAATCGTGCCGCGAGTGCCTACGGGCAGCGTGGCTCGAATCGCAGCCGTCGGACTGGGATTGGCTCGCACATTCACCTGAGTATTCACTTCCGCAGTCTGCGCGATCGCACTGGAAACCGACATGACGATCGCAGCAGTTGTAGAAAGCAGCGCGAGTGCGAAGCGCTCCCGGAACGAGATTGCCCAATTTTGAGTTTTCATATTTGTTGTTTTTGTTCAAGACTGTATAAAGAACCTGCATCGGCCAGCTTTGAAGACCGATGCAAGCATTCCCTACTGCCGAAGGTGCATTGAAGGGCGATCGCACAGACACAAAGACGCCATCCTGCTTTGCGATCGCCTGAATCGCGCTGCTAACTCACTTCAGGCCAGAGGTTGCGACCCAGCCCGATTGACCACTGAGCTTCGCCCATGTGTAGCCTGTGCGCGACACGCGCTCTCCAGTGAGCCGGACTTGTTGTCCATAGCCTAGCCCACCGATTTGGCGGTAGTCTGTGCCGGGGCCAGAGCGAATTCTCAAGCCATTTCCAGCCGCCACAACAGCGGATTGACTGCCGCCGCCAACGCCGCCACTGCCGCCGCCACCAGCAGGAGCGGTGAACCGAGAGGCAATGAAGCCACCGCTGCTGAGTTGGATAAAGCCGTTTTCACCATATCCGGTTGTGGAAACTACTGCGCCGTTTGCCAGCGAACCGATAATCGAACTGCTGGTAGTCGGTCTACTGCGAACATTCAGGCCGCTGCTTGCCGTGACGCGAACCGAGCCGCCGCCACCGCCACCACCAACGCCACCGCCGCCGCTACTGCCGCAGGAAATATTGGGATTCAAGCCCATTCTGCTGGCGGTAGAAGGGCCAACGATGCCATCGCGAGACAAGCCATTCTTCGACTGAAACTGCTTGACAGCAAACTCGGTGTTGTTGCCAAATGCGCCATCCACGCCGCCGACGCTGTAGCCGTTGCGTTGCAGCGTCGATTGCAGCGTCGAAACTGCGCTGCACACATTGCCACGCCGCAAAGCGGCATCCGCGTCGGGTGCATGGGTGAGAACGCCAACGGCAACCGCTGCTCCGGCCACGCCCATCAAGGCAGAACTGGGGATGGCCGAAGTCATTTCGTCGATCGATCGCACTTCCGGCGCAGGATTGGGATCTTCATACTCCACTGCTGCATGAATGTAGGCAAGTGATTCCATTGTTTTCTCCGTCTTTCGTTTCTGTGGTTTGTTTTCAAGGGTTCTCTAGCCGCGTTCAAGAAGCGAATCACAATCGAATTCAGCAATCAACCAGCTAGAAGCTATCGGTCAGCTTGTCGCCGCGATCGCTGTGCTGGCATGAAATCGAATTACAAGCTATCAATTACTACTGCCAAGTAAAATTCATGACTTTAAGAATTTCAAGACCAATTAAGACACTTAAGCAATTCAGCTTTGATTAATGGTTGCTGCAATCGCTGGGGCTGCCGCTGTTTTGTCTGTGTTCTCCTAGGCTGCGATCGAAATTTGAAGGCTGGAACAACCTTTCGATCGAATTGCAATAAAGCGTCTTGAACTATTAATAGACCAGCGGCAGCAGCCAGGAAATGCATTTCCTGGTGCATCCACGTCAGGCCTGTACTAATTTCTAACCTATAGATAAATCACGAAAATTGAGTATTTGCTAAGTTTTTTGTGGCTTGTACTGAGTGAATTAAGGTAAGTACAGAATTGTTAGATTGCCGAACAAAGCTGTGATTTCTGCTTCCTAAACTGTTAGGGCGGGTTACAGAAATCGTCTGTAAAAATACAGAATTTTTTCAGATATTTCAGCTTTAGTCAGTTCAATTGCTCACGATTTCAGCGACTCATTCCATCCACCCGCTTTCATTTCAGGATAGCGATAGGTAAGCCATTTGCTTGTTTGCAGCTTCATCTCGACCAGCACAGTGGCGAATCGCACGCCTGCCGCGACCGGATCAACGACAGGCACGCCCAAGCGATCGCTCAATCTTCGATCGAGTCCGCCCATGCCCGCACAGCCCAAGACGATCGCTTCTGCTTTGTCTTCCTGCAAAGCTTGCCGACTGAGCATTTCCAGCCCTGTAACGATCGCTTCTGGATCCGTTTCGCAAGCTAAAACAGGCAGATCGAGGCAGCGGATTGAAGCGCATCGGGCAGTCAGCCCGGTTTTTTGGACGATCGCTTCGACCATGTGATGACTGCGAGCGAGCGTGGTCACCACTGACCAGCGCGGGGCGATCGCGTTGGCCGCATACATCGACGCTTCCGCAATGCTCACGACAGGCTTGATCGTGGTTTCACGCACGGCATCAACACCGGGATCACCCCAGCAGGCCAGCACAAACCCGTCAAAATGCGGATCGCGCTGCACTTCAGCCAGCACATTCGGGACCGCGAGATATTCGTCGTAATAGCTTTCGATCGAAACTGGTCCCGCACTCGGACAGGTCGTCACGACTTCCACACCGATCGGCGCGTGCGCTTTGGCGATGCGATCGATCGAAGCGGTCATGTCGGGACTGGTGTTCGGATTGATGACTTTGATACGAATCATCTAGAGGGCATTTTGAAGCTGCTCGATTGAAACGACGCTCAGCGTTTTTTCGTGCGTGGCGGCAAGGACGACGGGCGGTGCTACGCCAGCATCAAATGCTTCTTTCCAGCGGGAGACACATAAGCACCAGCGATCGCCTGCTTTCAATCCAGGAAAATTGAATCGCGGCGTTGATAAATCATTGCCGCGCGACTTGGTAAACTCCAAAAACTCCTGCGTCACCTGAGCACAAACCACATGCGTTCCTGTGTCTTGCTCGCCCGTTTCACAGCAGCCATTGCGGTAGAATCCAGTCATTGGATCGATCGAGCAAACTTCGAGCGGTTCTCCTAAGACGTTCCTTGTTTCTGTCATGATGAATGCTCCAGTTGAAGGCGATTTTTTATCTACAGCTTTGCTTCAATCGTAATGTAATTTGGCTGCTTTGAGACGCGATCGCACCAAGCTTGAACTGCCGGAAATTGATTTAAGCTGAATCCACCTTGAGGCGCGACATGAGTATAGGCGTAAAGGGCAATGTCGGCGATCGTGTAGCGATCGCCAACTAAAAATGAATGATCTTTCAATTGCTTTTCTAATACTTCTAAAGCCGCATATCCGAGTGCTTGCTTTTCTTGAAGCGCCTGCTGCTTCTGTTCTGCAAAACCATGTCTGAGCCAAAATCTTGAAGTGGCAATGAACGGTTCATGACTGTATTGCTCAAAGAAAAGCCACTGCATGACGCGAGCGCGATCGAGCTTATCTTCCGGCAAAAATTTAGTTCCTTCGCTCAAATAAATCAAAATGGCATTTGATTCAGCTAAATACAAATCTGGTTCCACTTCAAGGACGGGAATGCGCCCGTTTGGGTTGATAGCGAGGAAGTCAGGCGATCGCGTCTCGCCCTTCAAAATATCCTTTTCAATATACTCAAATGGAATACCAAGCTGAGTGAGCAGCAGTCGCACTTTGTAGCCATTGCCAGAATCGTAATAGTCGTAAAGTCGATACATTATTTTTTCTTCTTTTTGCCTTTTTTCTTGTCGCCTTTCTTTTCTTCGGAATTGTCTTGAATGCGATCGATCGCTCCATCCACCAAATTATTGAACCCATAAACTTCCCGACTACCAACTAAGGCAACTAGGGTTACTTCACGTTCGTCTCCGGGTTCAAATCGAACCGCCGTTCCAGCCGGAATATCAAGTCGCATTCCTTTGGCTTGTTCGCGATCGAAACTCAAGGCTCTGTTGACTTCAAAGAAGTGAAAGTGTGAGCCAACTTGAATTGGTCGATCGCCTGTGTTAGCCACTTTTAGCGTGACAATCGATCGACCTGCATTAAGCTCGATCTCTCCATCTTCAATAAACATTTCACCAGGAATCATACTCAAGCTCCAGCTTATAAACTAGCGAATTGGATCGTGAACCGTAACCAATTTTGTGCCATCGGGAAAGGTGGCTTCAACCTGAACTTCGTGCACCATTTCGGGAATTCCTTCCATGACATCGTCGCGGGTTAGAAGGGTTGTACCGTAGGTCATCAAATCGGCAACTGTGCGGCCTTCACGTGCGCCTTCGAGGATGGCAGCGGAGATGTAGGCGATCGATTCGGGGTAGTTGAGCTTGAGGCCTTTGGCTTTGCGGCGTTCAGCTAAAAGGGCGGCAGTGAAGATGAGGAGCTTGTCTTTTTCTTGGGGCGTAAGCTGCATAATTTGCGAAGTTGAGGCGTGAACTTTAGCGCAATTAAGTTTAACAGGGGAAGCAGATAAAGGTAAAAAGCGAACGGGATAAAGTTTGCATCTGTGCTAAGAATCGTCGCGGGAACGAGTCCAGCAATATTCCAGGGAACCAGTGGTGAAATTACCACTACTGTATTTTCCAGGTCGATCGCCAAATTCGATTTATCTGTTTCGTTTTCTTTATATTTCGATCGCACCAACTGCTGCGTTAGCAAAATCGCGATCGTCTGCGTACAGCCAAAGGCCGCTGCGCCCGTTCCGATCGCACAAACGCCCAAAAATCGATCGCCTTTGGTGCGGATGCGATCGAGCCAGCTTTCGACCCGTCCTAACACCTGAGTTTCTGCAAAGATGCCAACAAAAGCGGTTGAAATGATCACGACGATCGTAACTCGTAACATTGACAACAATCCGCCGCCTGTCAAGATTTCCTGAAGAAATGAAGCTTCTTCTAATCGGAATCCAATCGCGGCAAATTTCGCTAATTCAAAAAGTGAATAATGCTGTTTAGTTAGGGCAATGACTGAGGCGACAGCAATGCTGACAAGCATCGATCGCTTCACTTCGATTTGCAAAAAAGCTAAAATTAAAATGACCGCTGCGGGTAATAGCTCAATCCAGCCAATTTGAAAGAGGCGATCGATTTCTGTCGCAAATTTTTGATCGATCTGGGCGGCTGGACTGAGAAGTGAGAAGATTGTGTAGAGGGCGATCGATAAACTCAAGGCCAGCCGCGAAGTTCGCCACATTCTTTTGACGTTGCTGTACAGATTTGTTTTTGTCACGCTAGCGATTAAATTGGCGCTCGAAGACATGGGGGAGCAGCGATCGCCCACATACGCTCCGGCAATAATTGCGCCTGCAACAAGATGTAAATTCATGCCGCTGCTGCTTGCCATAATCATCAGAGCGATGCCGATCGTGCTGACGGTTCCAAACGATGTGCCAATTAAGAGCGAGACAAAGCTGGTGAGCAGAAATGCAGCGAGAATGAAGAATTTTGGATTGATGAATTGAATGCCGTAGTAGACGATCGCAGGCACGGTTCCCGCTGCCATCCAAACCGCTGTAACAACACCAATCATCAGCAGAACGCTGAAGACAGAAGTTGACTTTTTGCTGCCTCGAAATGCCATTTCTAATAAGCTTTTGAAAGAAAATCCCCGCTGCATGAGCAGCACAATAAATATGATCATTGCTGCTAGCAGCGGATAGGCGATAAAAATGCCTTTGCGAGTGCTGAGGACGAGGAGAGCAAAGGAAGAAGCGATCGCGATCAGCAAATCCATTTTCGTGTGAATTCTTAACTTCTCAAACGATAGAGGCATCGGAAAAATCAATCAAAAGATTCAGTTCATTGCTTTTATCTAAAAAATCGATAGATAATCGTTCAATCGCTTTTTAAGCTAAATTCAAAATCGATCGACAAGACATGGGCGAAAGCAAAGTAAAAATTTCTCAACTGCAAGCGCTAGTAGCGATCGCCGACTTGGGCAGCTTTAGTGAGGCTGCTCTAGAGCTTGAGCTTTCGCAATCCACGATTAGCCACTCGATCGCGACTTTGGAAGATGCGATCGGCGTGGTTTTGCTGGCGCGGGGTCGGCATGGGGCAACGTTGACGCCAGAAGGAGAGCAGATTTTGCCGGATGCGAAGCAGATTTTGCAACTGCTAGACGGGATGCAGCAAAAGGCGCAGAATCTGCGAGATTTGCAGGATGGACAGGTGCGGCTGGCCGCTGTTCGCAGCATTGCCACGCATGTTTTGCCGATCGCGATCGCTCGATTTCGGCAAAAATATCCGCGCTTAAGCGTGATGATTGCCGAGTGCGATCGCTTTTTGGAGGTGGAGCAGGCGTTACGCGAAGGGCGAGCAGAAGTGGGATTTACCGCTTTGCCAACGCTGCCGGAATTTGAAGCGCGAGAATTGTTTCGTGATGAGTTTGTTGCCTTGCTGCCGCCGAATAGTTTGGCTGACGATCAAGCGTTGACTTGGCCGCAGCTCGTGAATTTTCCGATGGTGATGAATCAGCGCAATTTGCTGCATAACAAAATGGTGCATGAGCATCTGGCAAAGTTTGGCTATCATCTGAGCTTGGATTACAACGTGCGCGAAGATTCGACGATTTTGGGCATGGTGCAGCAAGGGTTGGGCGCAACGATTATGCCGCGACTGTCGGCTGAGCCGATTCCCGATCGCATCCAAATTCGCCGTTTGCCCGTGCCGCTAGAGCGAACTATCGGTGTGATTACCGTTGCGGATGTGCTGCTGCCGCGATCGGTTTTTGCCTTTTTGGATGTGCTGAAGCAATCGACGGTGAAGGCGGCGATCGTCCAATAATGGCTGAACTAAAGCACCGCTCGCCGTCCATTCATCTCAAACTCGATCGACCAACTCGACCAAACCATCGATCGCCAAGATGTTTTCAATCTGGCTGATGACGGTGGAGATCGAAACGGCGATCGATGAACCGTCGGCGGTTTGGAGCGTGATTTCCTGTTGAACTTCGCCTGGATTGATCAAGGTGGCGCCTGGCAGGAAGCTTTCGGCCTGTTCAATCGAGTTGGCGCCAAGCAGTCTGAGCAGGGCGGCATTGGCTTCGAGCAGTTTGCCGTCGAGGTCGATGCGGAAAACGCCGATTTTGAGGCGATCGAGCAGATTGCGGAAGCGAATTTCTTGCAGTTCCGCTTGGAGTTGAGCTTTGGTGCGATCGATCGCGGTTTCAAGGGCGATCGGCACACGCGCATAGCGGCTGGGAATTTTGAGAATGTAATCATCCAGGCCAATTTTCATCGCTTCAACCGCAATTTCTTCAGTTCCCGTGTTGGTGAACATGACGATGGGGCAGCGTGGATAGCGACTTTTGACAAGCTGCAAAATGTCGATTCCGGTTGTCCAGCGCAGTTGAAAATCCGTCACGACGGCATCAAATTCACCTTGGGCGATCGCTCGCGTTAGATCGCCGCTGCTGTAGATTTCACGAATTTGGGGCTGATCAAAATAGCGCTGAAGTTCGCGAATCACGAGGACGCGATCGCTAGGATTGTCGTCAATGACTAGAATCCGAAGGGGCATCATGCGTTTTTACTGTCGAGGTTTGAACGGCCTTTGGCAGCGCCATCCAAAAGCAGCTTCCCTGGCCGAGTCCAGATTCCACGCCGACGCGCCCGCCCATCCGATCGATGCCCTTGCGGACGATCGCTAAGCCAATGCCTGTACCCGGATAGGTTTCAACGCCGTGTAGCCGCTCGAAGACACGAAAGATTCGCTCTTGGTGTTCCGGGGCAATGCCGAGGCCGTTGTCTACGATTTCCAATCGTATCCAATCACACTCTTTCTGTTCACTTTTCGATCGAATTGCGATCTGCGGTTCTACTCCTGATTCGACAAACTTGATTGCGTTGCTGATTAAGTTGACAAGTCCCTGCACGAGCGTCGGTCGATGGGCAAAAACTTGACCGAGCGGAGAAGCGATCGACACTTTGGCTTGTTTTTCCTCGATCTGAGTGCGAATTTGATTGAGGGCAGCGGTCACGACTTCATCAAGATTGACGGAGTGAGGGGAAATTTGGGCGCGAGTCAGGCGGCTGTAGGAAAGCAAATCGGCGATTAGCGATTCCATTTGGGTCGCATCTTCCACGATCGATTCAATGTAGCTTTTGCCAAATTCATCGAGTTCGCCACCATAGTCCTCCAGCAACGCCTGCGCGAACCCTTGCATCGTCCGCAGAGGAGCGCGGAGATCGTGCGAGACGGAGTAGGTAAACGCTTCTAGCTCCTGATTCATTTCGGCCAAGGCAGCAGTGCGATCGGCCACGCGCTGCTCCAGTTCGGCGGCATACTGCTGAAGCTGATGACGCAGCTTCGATTGTGCGATCGCGATCGCAAGCTGATTGGTCACCTCCTGCACGATCTCTTGGTCTTCGGCTGAAAAAGCGTGAGGCGATCGGGCAATCAGCAGCAAGTCTCCCATCAAACGATTTTCAAGCAGCAGCGCCATCGCCAAAAAGCTACGGTAGCCCGCGCTCAAGAGGCGATCGCCCAAGGCAGCTCGATCGTTCCAAGCGGCCAAATCTTCGATATACAGCAGATTGGGTCGCTGCCGCAGCCTTTCGGAATCAATGCTGTCCGCAATGGCAAGAACGCTGCCTGCCAAATTGTTTTCGATCGCGCCTGCCAATACTTCCAGCGTTTCCGCTTCAAAATCAAACAGCACAACGGCAGCTTGATCGCACTGAATGATCTGCTGAAGGCGATCGAGTGCTGCCTGTGCAATTTCTGCGGGCGAATCGACCCGCAAAATTGCGTGATCGATGTCCTGCAACGCCCTCAAGCGCTGCGTCGATCGCATCAGCTTTTCTTCAGCCCGTTTGCGATCGGTAATGTCTCGCGAGATGCCGATCACGCCTGCAATTTGGCCTTGGGCATTTCGGTAGGGGTCTTTGGTGGAAAGAAACGTGCGAAGTTCGCCATGTTCGGGAATTTGTTCTTCAAAGGTTTGGCCGCGACCGCTGTTCATAATTTGGCGATCGGCTTCCTGCACGGCTTGGGCAATGTCGGGCGGCAGCAGTTCGTATTCGTCTTTGCCTAAAATTTCAGATTTTGTGCCGCCCAAAATCTGTGCGGTGCGTTCGTTCAGCAGCAAACAGCGACCCGATCGATCTTTGATAAAAATCGCGTCGGTTGTGCTTTCAATAAACGTTTGCAGCAGGTTGTAGCTTTCGCGGATTTGCTGCTCGATGCCCAGCCGATCGGTGATGTCGATCGCCGTACTGATCACCAGTCGGTCTCCGCTCGACAGTTGACCGACTGGAGCCGAGAAAAATTCCCAGGTGCGCCGATCGCCCGATCGCGTGGTCACGACAGCTTCACCTTCCGCGATCGCCTCATCCAGGTCATAAAGACGAGCGATGTCTGCTCGCGCTTGATGTTTGCGATCGCCATAGGCGCGGTCTGTCCAGTCGGCGATCGTGGGAATTTCGGCGATCGTATAGCCTGTGATTTGCGTCCACTGGCGATTGATCTGAACGACTTCCCCAGTTTCAGTGTGCAGCATGATCGGCAGCGGTGCTGCCAAAATCGCCCGCCGAAAGCGCTCTTCACTCGCCCGCAGTGCTGCCTCCGCCACATCGCGCTCGGCCAAACTTTGCTGAAGCGATCGCAAAATCTGCTGAAAGGTCTGCGCCACTTTTTGCAACTGCCGCCCGCTAAAGTAGGCCAACATCGCGCCCACAATCGCGCCCAAGCCGATGCGCGTGGCGATCACTCGTCGCGCCGTTTGCTGAACGGTTTGCACTCGTCGATCGGGCAACTGCTCCTCAATATTGATAAAGCGAGCAATTCGACTCCGCAGCACGTCCATTTGCCGCTTGCGATCGCGCAACTCTGCGATCGGTTCCGTTCCGCCTTGCTGTTTGCGCTGAATCGATCGCACGGCATCTTCGTGCCAAGCCGCCTGCTGCAATTCCAACTGGTTCACCTGCTCGACCTGCGGCGGATTGTCTGAAACCAGATCGGCAAGCTGATCGATCGCCGCCTCGATTTGCGATCGCCCCTGCTCATAAGGCTCCAGAAATTCCGCCTCGCCCGCAATTAAATAGCCGCGAATCCCCGTTTCCTGATCGAGCAGCAGCTTTTGGACTCGATTGGCCTGCGAAATCACCTGATCGGTGTGGTCCACCCACTGCATTTCAGACAGCAGCCCGATCGTCTGCCAAATCGACAATCCGGTCAGCAACACCAGCAGCACGATCGGCAAGGCGATCGCGCCAAGCAAGCGCCGCTGAAATGTCGCTTCTGAATTCGGTGGCATGATTTCAATCCTATCTGGCTGCGGGCTGGAGACGATCGCCGCCACTACTGCATCGGAATGCCAAAATTCTGCGTCCAATAATAGCGATAGTTCACCAGTCCGCGATCGGCTGGATTGTCAAAAAAGCCGACCCCCAGATCGCGATAGCGCGAATTGAGCAGATTGGCGCGATGAGGCGGACTGTCGATCCACGCTTGCACAACGGCTCTGGGCGTGGTTTGGCCTGCCGCGATGTTTTCACCGATGCCGCCCAAATAGCCACTGGCGCTGCCGCGAGCTTGCGCTGATGTGCCGTCCAGTCCTTGATGCCCAAAGAAATCTTGAGTTGCCATATTTTGGCTGTGCTGCTGGGCGGCGGCAGCGAGGCGATCGTTCCAGCGCAACGGTTTCAGGTCGTTCTGCTGACGAAACGCATTCGTCAACTGCCAAACGCGACGAACAAAATTGCTGACGTTGCGGGTGGCTCCAGCCTGCAACTTGTGCGGCTTCAGCATCAGGCGATCGCGAGCGTCGCCCTGCTGGATCGGCGCAACGCGAATCAGGAATGTGCCCGATCGCAAATTCGATCGCGTCAGCGTGGCGATCGATTGGTCTGACACGGTGCGAGCGAGCGTTTCTCGCTGCTCCAGCCGACCGTTGCGATTGCGATCGAATCCGATCGTGGCCTGCACGCTCGATCGAATGCTTTGCAGTTGCAGGTTCAATCCGCGACGGCTCGATACGCTCAGGTGATAGCGATCGCCGCGATCGGATGTGCGAATTGGTTTGGTCATGCGGAAGCTTTCCGACTTCAAATCAATGGCTTGTGCTGAATTGAAATGGCTCGGCTGCATAGGAATGTTTGGCAAGGTTCCTATCCAGTAAGCCGAGTTGCGAAAGCGCGGGTCAACCCAGGATTTACGAGAGCAGCAGGTAGCGAAAATTTGCGGGGTTTTAAGAAAATTTGCATAATTTTTTGATCTGATTTGAATGCAAATCCCAACAAAAAACCGCCTCGATCGAAGCGGTTTTTTGTTGTAACTGACTTAACCAATTCGCAATAGCTCAACGTCAAAGACTAGCGTGGAGTTCGGCGGAATTGGACCAACACCACGTGAGCCATAGCCGAGTTCGGGCGGAATCACGAGTTGGCGGCGGCCACCGACGCGCATGGTTGAGATGCCTTCGTCCCAGCCGCGAATCACTTGTCCTGCGCCCAAACGAAACGAGAATGGACGGTTGCGATCGCGAGAGCTATCGAACTTTGTGCCGTCTTGCAGCGTTCCGGTGTAGTGAACGTAGACGGTTTGTCCGGGGCGCGGCGTAGCTCCGGTTCCTTCCACCAGGTCAACGTATTGCAGGCCAGAATCAGTGGTGGTGACGGCGGCTTCTGGAGTAGCTGTTTCTGAAGTGGAAGCGGGTTCGGTTGCGTCGTCTGACATAGGGGTAGGCAGTTGGGCTTGTTCGATGGTGGGTTGAAGCGGTGTGGCAATCGCTTCTTTAGGCTGGTTGAACTGTGCCACGATCAAAAAGACGACGCACACCAGCATGACGCCGACGCTAATTAAAATCTCTCGCACGGTTGCTTGCTCCTTGATGAATCCACCCAAATTTTCGCATTTCGACGGAACTACCAGCGTTTGTTTTCCAAGTCGCGCAGTTGGCGTTCGAGGCGATCGAGTCGTCCGCGCAGTTCATCCATTTCGCTTTGGCGCGGCACACCGAGGTCTTGGAGGGTTTTTTGCAGTTGGCGCTGCATCTGCTCTTCAAGGTTGCCCTGTTCGCTTTTGAGCTGCTGCATCAGGTCGTTGACAAAGCTGCTGGCTTGTTCAGGGTCAATTTTGCCTTCGCGCACCCACTGGTCGCTGACTTCGCGCACTTTGTCGGCCACCAAGGTCGTGGTGCTGATGCCAATCGTCAAAAGCTGTTTGAGCAGATTATTACTATCCATATGTCAGGAGAATATGCTTGAATGTCGATCGATATTATCTCTGATTTAATTCTGGCAAATTTGCGCGGTGGTGGTGTGAAGTATGGTGATCGAGTGGCTGCGGGTGCGGGTTGAGCCGGAACTGCGCGAACTGTATGTGCAAAAGGATCATGAAATTTGGACGGCGGGGCTTTCTCAATATCCGGGGTTTTTGAACAAAGAGGTTTGGATTAGTCCCGATCGATTGGATGAGGTGGTTTTGGTGATTCGCTGGGAGAGTTTTGCCGCTTGGAAGTCAATTCCTTCGGATGCGTTGGCGCGGTTGGATGCGGAGTTTAATGCGGTGATGGGGGAGACGCACGAAATTGTGGATGCAGGCGGCTATCAGGTGCGGCGGTTTCCGGGTTAGTTCAGTGTCGATGCTCGATACCCAATTCCCCATTCTCTGACCTTCGCCTCAATTCGATCGACCTGCTCTGCGGTTAAATCGTCTTTCCAGCGATCGATCTTGGCCGAGTCGATGTGGTTCATGTGCAGCAGTGTGGCTTCGTCGTGGTAATCGACAATTTCGCGATGGTCGCTGGGGTTGAGTGGGGTTTGAAGAAGCTGCTGGCGAAATTGGGTGATGCGCTCTTTTTGGGCAGCGATCGAGTGGGCGGCAGCGATCGAGCAGGTGCGATCGGGCGTGATGTCGATTTTGAGGTGCTGGGCGATGCGATCGACTTCGCGAGGCAAGTCGGCCATCACCTGCGCGTATTCGGAGATAAGGACGTTGGGTAGTTGCGTCCAGGTTTGATAGCTTTCCAGGCAGGTGTCAAGGAAGCCTTCGTTCCACAAGAAATCAAAGGATTTTTGCCGCTGCTTCATCATCGAGGCGTACACGTCGCGAATGTCACGATGGATGTAGATGCCGAGTGCGTTGCCTGCTGCAAATTCGGCCTGAATTGCTTCGGGGCAGAGGTGAACTTTGATTACTTTGTAGCCGTCGTCAGTGTAATGCGATCGCACTTCGGCAAATCGCTTGGCGTCAATCCAGCCGACCTGAATGCCCCTCCCGGATTCTTGCACAAGCTGCGAAGTAATTTGAAATTGCAGTGTCGAGGCCGATCGAAACATGCCGCAGCAAAACACCCACATGCTTTCTTTAATCCTTGAACAGCCTTTAACCCTTCAGCAGCGATTCGGCACCGTCAATCCACACTTCGGTTCCGGTGATGTGGCTGGCGGCGTCTGAAGCCAAAAATAGCACAAGCTGGGCGACCTGTTCGGATTTGCCCGGATCGCCTTTGGTTAGAGGAATTTTGCCTTCGGGAAATTCGACGGGAATTTTGATTTCTTCCAGGTCGCGCTGTTCAGTGGATTGGCTGATGTTGGTGTCGATCGCGCCTGGACAAATCACATTGGCTCGAATTTTGTGCGGAGCCAGTTCAACGGCAATCATTTTGGTGAAGGCAACCTGGGCGGCTTTTGAGCAGGAGTAAGCGGTTGCGCCAGAGTTGCTAAAAATTCGTGTGCCGTTGACGGAGGATGTGACAATAATCGAGCCGCCGTTCTGCTTTAAATACGGCGCGGCATATTTCACGGTCAAAAATGTGCCTTTCAAATTGATGTCGAGCGTTTTGTCCCATTCGTCCGGCGTCAGCTCTTCGATCGGTGCCCAAACGCCGTTAATTCCGGCATTGGCAAACACAATATCGATGCGACCAAAGCGATCGACCAGCTTTTTCACGGCTTGTTCAACTTGATCGGGCTGCGAAATGTCGGCGGCGATCGCAATAGCTTCCGAGCCTTTGGCTTCGCACTGCTGAACGGTTTCTTTCAGGTCGTCTTCGCTGCGATCGAGCGCGCCAATTTTTGCGCCTGCTTCGGCCATCAGCAAGGCAGTAGCTTTGGCTATTCCTGATCCGGCTCCGGTAATGAGTGCGACTTTTCCTGAAAGCTGCATGATGCGATCGCAATTCGACAATTTCACTTTGGCAAAAGCAATCGGAATTTCCTCTGCCGAAAGTCAGGTTACGCAGTTCTGTCTGTAGCGAGTGTGACGAATCAGTCGAGCTTGATAAATTGCGAAAGACGAATGGTAACAGCTTTATGACATATACGACTTCTAATTCTTCTGAAGAACTTGTCAGTGCTTTTCAAAGCTTGGGCACGGATGAACAGCTCGCTTTATTCTGGTTTGTTTACACCGAAATGGGCGATTCGATTACGCCTGCGGCTCCGGGTGCCAGCACAGTTTCCCCTGAGATTGCGGAAGGTCTTTACAATCAGGTGAAAGAGAAATCGCAGGAAGAACAGCTTCAAATTCAGCGCGATTTGATCGAACACAAGAACACATTGATCGGGCGTGAATACGGTGCGCTCAGCGACACGACCAAGCTGCTGTTTTGGTATCGCCTCGCGCAAGGCATGGACAGCGGTGAAATTATTCCGATGCCGCCCGGATATGAACTGTCGGAGCAGTCGCAGCAGGTGCTAGAGAAGATCAAAGCGATCGATTTTGGTGAACAAATCACGCTGTTCCGCAACATCGTCGCGCCGATGGGCGTTGATCCGACGACGACTGAGCATGATGAATCGACGGGTCTGTAGGTAGGGAAGGCAGAAGGGGGCGAGGAGTTAGGGACGGAACAAGGGTCAGAACCTTTTGCCTTCCGCCTCCTGCCCTCTTGTCTTTCCCTCACTGCAAAAACTCTTCAGGCCGCGAAGGAGCGTTTGTCTGTCGTTCGGTAGGATTTTCGATCGGCGTAGGGTTTTGCGGTTCTTGAGGGATGAGGTAGCGTCTGCCCCAGCCGCCGTTTTCGGTGTTGGGGTCGATGGGTGGGGGAGCAGTTCTGCCAGTGGGAGGCACGATCGCCATCAGATAGTCCACTTGGGCAAAGCGCAGTCCGTCTCGACCCGTGCGAATCGCGCCTTTGGCAAGCTGGAGGTTTTGTGCTTTGAGGTCTTGCTCAAGCTGGCTGAGGTTTTCGATCGGGTCAAGCGTAGCGAGAAACAAAACTTGTTCGTCGGGTGCGAAGGTGATGCCCAGCCGTTCTTGTTCTTGCTGCCAGTTTTCTTGCAGGCGTCCGTCGCGAGCAATTCGCCACAGGTTCAAGTCCGATTGCCATTCGCCCTGCTTCACTTCGACAGATTGGTAGGCCAAAATTGAATAGGTCGGGTTGGGATTGAGTTTGGCGGAAGCGGCATTTCCTGGCTTGAGATAGCGCAGGGCAATGACGTTGATTTTGGTACCGTCTGGTAGATTGGCCGTTCCGTCAACCGCATAAATTCCGGGTGTGCTGCCAGAAACGCGAATTGTGAATCGTGCTTCGGCCTGCTGCTGCACAAAGCGCAGTCGATCGCAACTCGAAAGCAAAAGGGTGAAGACGAAAATGCTGCGCAGCAGCAGAAAACCGGGTTTACGCATAGTGAAGAATGAGCGATCGAGCAGTTAGAGATTGGGTGTCGGCTGTTCCCGAACTCCTAGCCCTGAACACCCGTGTATTCCACGATCGCAATCCAAATCCGAACGTTTACGAGCGACTTCTTGAAAACATAATATTTGATAGCAAAGGTGCGTAAAACTTTAAGCAGCTTCCGTATTTTTGCTGAATTTGCTGGTTGAGTGCAGGCTTTTTAGCTTCTTTAAAGAAATTGCGGATCAGCTTTATTTTTTCTTAAAGAAGATTCGCTAAGAATGTAAGCAGATTGGCTGATCGCGCAGCGCTCCGGGAACCGTATCGCGCAGCGCTCCCGATACGGGATCGTAACTGTTTTGAAGCATATTGCCTTGAAATTGAGTTTTCTTTGTAACACTCAATTTCGATTTGAATCAGGAAGTTTACTGTTTTACCGTTTAGGTTCGATCGCCTTGGGGCTGAGCGTTTTGTGCTGAGAAAGACTGCTTAGGCTTCAGGGTGAATGGCTGTTGAACTTTTGTTTAAATTCGCGTTCCTGCTTGCACTCAAGCCGATCGAGTGCGATCGCGCTGTGGCAGTGCCGCCAGCCTGACGATCGCTGCTTGAGCTTTTGTTTCGCCTGCTCAATCTCCCAAGTCACTCATGAATCGAAAATCGTCTGTTCCTTGGCTGCGCCCCCTCCTGGGCACAGCATCTACAAGCCTGCTCATTTGCATTCTGTCTGTTCCTGCTCAAGCTGAATCGAATCCGATCGCGCTCGACTCCATTCTGCCGGATGACCAGCCGATCGCCTCCAACGAAGCTCTTGAAGCACTTTCCGCCACTGACTCGCCCGAAGGCGAAGCGATCGCTTCCCTTCCCAAAGCAGCGGATTTGGCCGCGATCGAGTCAAAAGAAATTGCCGATTCCGTCGTACCCACATCTGCGGACAGTTTGGCAGCAGATGCGATCGCGCCTGATGTCATTCCGGCCGCATCGATCGCCCCGACTGTGACTCAACCAGAAATAGCAGAATCAGTCCCGACTGCCATTCCAGCCACATCGATCGCCCCAACTGCAATGGAGCCGGATCGGGTGGCACAGCGATCGAGCGAACCCCAGCCAGAGCCAGCTTCGCAACAAGCAAGCGATCTGGTGGGTGAACCACTGGTGCGGGCACAGGGCGCGATCGTGGTGCAAGGTGATGACACTTCAGCACGAGCGCGACTGACCGCCGAATACGCCATCAATCCCAATTTGCTGATTGGAACGACGATCGATTTGACCACAGGCAACGCATTCGTCGATTCGGAATCGGAAGGCTTCAACATCAACGAACTGTATGTTGCCGCTTCGCCCGAAGGCTTGCCCGGACTGCGCTTTGTTGCAGGCATGGTCGATCTAACTTCGTATTTCGATCGCAACAGCTTCGCCAAAGATGGCGTGACGCACTTTTTCAATCCGGTCTTTCAAACGAATCCGGCTTTGGCTGCAACGGGCATTGGTTCGCGTCCATCTGCCTTGGTGATTTGGCAGGTGAACGACTCGATCGAAGTGAAAGCCGCCACCTTTTCTTCCAGCCGCAATCTCGATGAGTTCGCATTTGATGGCTTTGCGGGCGAGTTGGGCGTGCGCCTGGGCGATCTAATCGTGCGCGGCACGTTCAGCAGCGATCGCGACGACGGACAAAACGACGGCTTCCGCGAAATCTTCGGCTTCGATCGCGGCAATGGCAACTTTGGCTTGGAGTCGGACGATCGCGAACAGGCTTACGGCATCAACGCTGAATGGTGGATTCCAAGCGCGAATCTTGGCTTGTTTGGCCGCTACGGACGCTACGAAAATTTGGAACTCGATCGCGGCGGCGACACGTTCAGCTTCGGCTTCAATCTGCTGGATCTGTTCATGACGGACGATCGTCTCGGCCTTGCTTACGGGCGGCAGCTTTCCAACAGCGACCTGCGACAAGCCGAAAATGCCGCTGTGCCGGACGTGCTGGAACTTTTCTACGACGCTCGCATTTCACCGAATCTGCGGGCGGGCATTTCTTTTCAGCAGCGCGACGCTTTTTCGGAAACCGTTTTGGGCTTTCGCATCCGCGCGGACTTTGACTTATTAGGAGGACGATGATGAACTGGGAACATAATTTGCAGCGATCGAGTGTCGGCAGCTTGAATCGAACGGTGGGACAGTGGACAATTGCCCTTTTGCTTGCAGGTGCGATCGCCCTGCCCGCAACCGCCCAAACCACGCCGCTGATTCGCCAAGGCAACGACTACCTCAATCGGGGCTGGATCGATCGCGCCATTCCCACATTTCAGCGAGCGACACAGCAAAATCCCCGGTCGATCGAAGCGTGGCTCGGTTTGGCGCAGTCCTATCAGCGAGCCGGACAGGACGCGAATGCCTGGCAAGCATACAATCGTGCTTTGTCGATCGATGCTCAAAACGATGTGGCGCTGCGGGCGATCGGCACGCTGGCAAGCTTTCGCCCGGAATGGAACCGCATCGGCATCGGCGCATTAACGACCTTGCTGGAGCGATCGCCCAACGACACCGCCGCCAGAGGACAACGCGCTTTGCTCTACGGCTATCAGGGTCAATTTGCCGAGTCGATCGCCGACTACGAAATTGTTCTGGCTGGCAATCCGACTCCAGAAATTTTGCTGGGTGCGGCTCAGGTCTATGCCTACAGCGGCAACTATTCGCAGAGTGCGGCCTTGTTCGATCGCTATCGCGGCGTGATTCCCACTGCGGCAATTCCCGCTTATGGTTTGGCCTTGCAGGAAACAGGACAGGTGGAACAAGCGATCGCCATCCTCTCTGAACGCCTCCGCACCAGCCCTACACCAGAGATTCGAGCAGCCTTGGCCGTTGCCTATGCCGCCAATCAGCAGGTCGATCGATCGCTTACGACGCTCGAACCATTCCGGGGTCGAAGCGAAGATCGATTGCCGCTGGCACGGGCACTCAGCGCGATCGCTCGTGAAACCAACAATCCCACTCTCACGGCGGAAGCGATCGACCTCTATCGCCAAGTGCTGCCCCAAGCCACAGGTTTCGCGCTGCTCGTGGAAGCCGCCGACGTGATGAGCGAACTTCCAGCCACCAGAGCCGAAGCCCTTCAGCTTTACGCACAAGTGCAGCCGCAGGACTTCAGTTTGCAGGTGAAGCAGCTTGTCTTGAAAGTGCAGCTTGGACAAATCGATCGATCGCAATTTGTCAGTCAGCTAACGAATCTTGTCCAGGCTGCTGATAGTGAGACAAAACGCCGCTCGCTCGCTCGCGCTCTTGTGCCGCTTGACAATCCTGACCCGCAACTGCTGACGATTTATCGATCGATCGCTGCTGAAGTTGACGAGCCGTTCTTGCAGTTCCGCATCGCTCAAATGCTGACGGCACAGGGAGATTACGCAGCCGCCAGGCAAGCCATCCAAATTTATGCCGGTCGCAATCCGCAAGATGCCGCGTCGGATTTGCTCTTGGCCGACCTCGATCGCCGCGAGGGAAATCTCGACGCCAGCCGCCAGCGCTATCAAGCGATTCTCAACCGCGATTCCACCAATCTGGCAGCACGGCGCGGACTGGCGGGCATTCTCGTCGCCCAAGGTGATTCAGCAGGCGCGATCGCCGTTTATGACGAAATTCTCGCCGCCCGTCCGGACGATGCTGCCGCCCAACTCGGTCGCGCAACGCTGGCCTACCAAAGCGATCGCCTCAGCGAAACCGAAGCCGAAAGCGTTCTCGATCGCTGGCAGTCTTCGAGTGAAACGCCACCGGAACTGTTTAGCCTCGTCGCCGCCTTGCCTCCAGACGCATCGCGATCGACACTCTACGATCGACTGCTGGCGATCGATCCGAACAACATCGGCATTGCCAGCCGCCGCATCCAGGTTGTCGCTCAGCAAGACCCCAATCGGGCGATCGCTGAAGTCAACGAGCTAATCGCTCGCAATCCGCAAGACCCGACCGTGTATTTTGTGCAGGGCGAACTGGCGCAGCAGCTTGGCGACCTCGACCTTGCCAGCCAAGCCTACACGACGCTGCTCGATCGCCAACCGGAAAATGCCGATGCGATCGCTGCGCTGGGCGGAGTCCGCTTTCAGCAGCGCAACTATGCCGAGGCAACTGCTCTCTATCAGCAAGTTCTCAGTCTGCGTCCGGGCGATCGCCAGGTGCGGCAGATTTTGGCCGATTTGAGCTTGGTGCAAGACCAGCCCTTGAGCGCGATCGAGCAGCTTCGCAACATTGATGGAACCGAATCCCGGATACGCCGCATCCAGGTTGATCTACTGAGAAGGCGCGGCTTCCAACCGAGTTGGGAGCGGTATTAGACACATCAAGAATTGGGTCTCAGCCCAAACGCCGATTCCCGATTTCGTTCGGCTGACGCTTACGGAAGCCCAACTTCCGATTCCCGCATCTTGAACTAGGAACTCCATGAAAAATCGCTTCTCTCCGTCTCGTCGCTGGTCACGGCGATCGATCAAGTCCGTGCTGCTCACCGGATTGCTGCTGCTCTCCTGCTGCTTTGTTTTGATGGGGCGATCGGTGAACGCACAAACTGCTCCCTCTCCTGCTGCCACACCTGCCCCCACGATTCCGCTGCCTGCCGCCAGTGCCACCCCGACCGTTGCTCCTGCCGAACCGGGAACCTATGTGCTGGAGTTTAATCGATCGCCAATTGTCGGAAATCGCCTGCGGCTCGACGGCATCTATGACGAAGCGCGATTGGCCTTTACCCGTCCGCGCAACTGGAAGCCCGCCAACATGCAGGTTTTGCTGAAGTTTCGGCATTCGCCAGCGCTGTATGCGAGTCGATCGAATCTGACGGTTTTGGTGAACGGCACGAGCATTGGCAGCACGCCGATGAACATGCCCGAAGGACAAATCGGCAGCGTTTCCTATCCCGTGCCGCCCGAAATCATCCACGACTACAACGAAATTGTCGTTGCCGGACTGCAAAACAACTCGCCCACCTGTACCCAAGACCCGTTCGACCCCTCACTGTGGACAGAGATTCTGCCCGATTCCAAGCTGGTCTTCAAGTTTGAGCCGCAAGCGATTCCGCTCAACTTCAGCCAGTATCCTTATCCAATTTTCGACAAGCTGAGTTTGGAAGCGAATCGCCTGGCTCTGATGCAGCCGCAGTCGATCGATGAAGCGTGGCTCACCGCAGTCTCTCGCTATCAAGCTTCGCTCGGACGCATTGCCGACTATCGCGCAATGGAAACGCGCTTGGTGTCAACGCTTGATCAGGTCGAGGAAAATGAAAAGCTTGTCATCATTGGAACGCCCAAGAGCCAAAGCGCGATCGCTGCCCTGAAGCTGCCGATCGCCCTCAAAGACGGCAAATTCCTCGACGCTCAGCAAAAACCAATTCCCGATACGGCTGGCCTTTTGGTGCTGACCAGCGCCGAGAAAAACAAAGTTCCCGTCTTGGTGGCGACCGGAAATTCCGAGGCAGGCGTGGCAAAAGCTGTTCAGTTTCTCGTGCAGGGACGCGACCAGCAAATCGGCACAGGACAAGCGATCGTCGTCAACGAACTGACGCAGGTTGCCAGTCCGCCTGCGCGGGAATGGCCGAAATATCTGCCCGATCGCGATCGCTTCACCCTGGCCGACCTGAAGAACCCAGACGGCTCCACGCCGCAAGATGTGACGGTTTGGGGTTCCCACGCTCCGGCCTACGAAGTGGACTTTCGCGCTTTGCCGGACGATCGCTTTTTGCCCGGAAGCACGATGACCCTGCGCTACAGCTACGGTCCACAGGTGAATCCGCTGACGTCTCTTGTGGAAGTGAAGATCGACGGTGTGGCAATCGGCGGCGATCGCCTCAGTTCAATTAACGGCGGCGAAAATGAAGAACTCCAGCTCAGCATTCCGCCAGAAGCCGTCAAGCCCAGCTCGCGGATGCAAATCAACTTTCGGCTTGACCCACGCGAGCGGCGATCGTGCAGTCGCGTCACCGATCAGCAGCTTTGGGGCACGATTCACACCGACACCAACTTCGACCTCAAGCGCGAAAACGTCACGCAGCTTCCCAACCTGAAGCTGATGCAGTTCGGCTATCCGTTTGCTGCCCCGCAAGACTTGTCCACAACGGCGATCGTTGTTCCGGACAAACCGACTGCCGATGATCTGCTTTTGCTGCTGGGCGTCAGCGAACGCCTCGGACGCCTCAGCCAAGCCGACTCGATTCAGCTTGTCGTCACTCGCAGCAGCAAACTATCAGAAGACTTGCGAAAAGACCGGAACTTGATTGCGATCGGCACGCAGGCCAACTTTCCCTATCCCGAAGTGTTCTCTTCTGATCAAGGCTTCAAGCTGGGCGATCGATCGTCGCGGCAGTGGCAGCAAAGCCAAATCCAAACGCTGCCCGACCCCGAAGGCTTAGTCAAACAAATTCTTTCGCCTTGGAATCGCGATCGCGTCCTGCTTGCTCTCAGCGGTCAGTCGCCTGCTGGCCTCAAGCAGGTGCGCCAACTGATCAGCGACGACCCGCTGTTTAGCCAGCTTCAAGGCGACACCGTTCTAATTAGCGCCAATCGCCCCGACGCTTCGCCCTACGAACCCGGAGACTACAATCTGGAATTTCTCCAGCAAGCGCCTGTGCGCGAACTGAGGGGAATCGATCGCTGGAACCTCCTGAGATTCGTGCGGAGCAACTGGTACGTTTTGGCTCCCGCGATCGTGATTGCCGCGATCGTCCTTTACGGCGTCAGTCAGCTTCTCCTCAAGCGCATGACCGCAGAGCGCGGGTAGCTTCAGGCCCTCCGCCCTCATCCCCTACCCAACTCCCTGGGGGAGTTGGGTAGGGGATGAGGGCGGAGGGCCTGCCACAGTCGAGCCACGCTTTTACACCGACACCCGACACCCAACACCCCCAAAATGACCTGGCTCACTTCCCACCGATCGCGCCTTCGCAAACCTTCTCGCCGCTGGCAAAAATTCAATACCGACTTGACGCGCTGGCTGGTCGATCGCCTGCCTGCCGGATTTGATGCCGTCTTGCAGTGGCTCGATCGCCGCCAGCTTGTGCTGCTCATTGGTGCGTTGATCTGGCTGTTTGTGCCGCTGTTGACGATTCGACCAGGAATTTTGCAGCAGAGCATCGTCGCGATCGTGCTGATTGCGGCGGGTTCGCTGTTTTTGCATTTGGAAGAACGTCAACCGGAAACGCGCACCAGCGAATATTTGCACCTGCTGCTGATTGTTTTGAGCCTGCTGGTGACGATGCGCTACCTCTACTACCGCACCAACTACACGCTCAACTTTGACGGCATCATCAACACAATTTTTTCGCTGCTGCTGTATTTAGCGGAACTGTATGCGATCGCCACGCTTGCCCTGGCCTATTTTCAAACTTTACGCATCAATCACCGCAAGTCGATCGATTTCAGCGATCGTCCCGTTGCCGACTGGTTCAGCGTTGATATCTACATTCCCACCTACAACGAAGATGTCGAGATCGTCCGCAAAACCGCGCTGGGTGCTTTAGCGATCGACTATCCGGCCAGCAAAAAGCGTGTTTACATTTTGGATGACGGACGGGCGGAGAAGTATCGCGATCGACGAGAAGAACTGCGGCAGATGTGCCTGGAACTCGGCTGCACGATGTTGACTCGCGACAACAACGACCACGCCAAAGCCGGAAACATCAATACGGCTTTGCAGCGGACACAAGGCGATCTCGTCTTGATTCTCGATTGCGACCACATTCCGACCCGCAGCTTCCTCAAGGAAACTGTCGGCTTCTTCTACAAAGATTCCGTCTCGCTTGTGCAAACGCCGCACTGGTTCTATAACCCTGATCCGTTTGAGCGCAACTTGCAGACCGGAGGACAAGTTCCCGTCGGCAACGAACTGTTCTACAAAGTGCTGCAAAAAGGCAACGACTTTTGGAATGCAGCGTTTTTCTGCGGATCGGCGGCAGTCGTGCGGCGATCGCACCTGCTCAAAGTCGGCGGCATTGCCACAGAAACCGTGACGGAAGATTGCCACACGTCTTTGCGGCTGCACTCGCTCGGCTACGAAACCGTGTACTACGACAAAATCATGGTGGCCGGACTTGCACCCGAAAAATTCTCGTCCTATGTGGGGCAGCAAGTCCGCTGGGCGCGAGGCATGGCGCAAATTTTGCGGCTGGAAAATCCGCTGTTGAATCGCAAGCTAAAGCTCAATTTGGCGCAGCGAATTTGCTATTTTTCCGCCACGTCGCATTTCTTTTTTGGCTTTCCGCGCTTGATGTATGCGATCGCTCCGACGCTGTTTCTTTTATTTGGCATCAACTCGGTCAACGGCTTGGGACTCGAAACCTTGGCCTATGCCTTGCCGCACATCGTCCTCTCAATGCAGACCAACCACATCGCCTACAAGCACGTCCGCTTTTCCTTCTGGAACGAAATCTATGAATTTGCCTTGTCGTTTCAGGCCGGACTCGTCACGATGTTCGCGCTGATTAACCCGAAGCTCGGCTCGTTCAACGTCACAGACAAAGGCTTAGTCGTCACCAAGCGCAGTTTCGATTTTGAGTCGATGCGCCTGCTGGTGATTTTGGGCGTTGTGGCAGGTGCGTCGCTGCTCGCCGTTCCGTTCTGGCTGATTCTCAGTCCCCAAAATACGCAGGCGGTTCTGATTAACGCAATTTGGTGTGCGTTCAACATCGTCTTGGTGGTGGCTGCTTGCCTTGCCGCCTTTGAGCAGCCACAGCTTCGCCGCGCTCACCGTTTGCCCAGGGAAATTACGGCGATCGTCCACACAGACAACGAAAGCTGGGCAGGCCAAACGGTCAACATCAGCGAAACTGGCGCTTTAGTGTTGCTGGACGTGTGGCCGAATATTGCCGATCGCGTCCGCCTCGAACTGATTGGAGACTACGGAGCGCGAGCTTTGCTAGACGCTCACATTCTGCGAGCAACGGCCACCGACAAGCTGCAAACCTTACTTTCGATCGATTTTGTCAACGTCAGCCGCACCCAGCTTGACGACCTGGTGCTGGTGCTCTACTCGGATGTGCAGCAGTGGTATTCGCAAAGTCGCGCCGAGGCAGACAATCCGCTGGCCTCGATTCACTTCATCGCCACCAGCTTGAAGCGAGCTTTCCGCGAACTGAGACCGGAAATCGGCGTGAAAGTCCGCAAGCAGATGCAGGCCACAGCCGAACTGTATTGGGAAGGGTGGGAAGGCGATTCCTACAGTGGCATCATCACCGAAATGGGTACACGTGATCTACGTCTGGAGCTGGATACCTCGATCGATCAGTGGGAACACTTAGAACAACTTCATCCGATCATTGCGCTACTGATCAGCCGCGATGAGGCCATGCCAGCACAAAGCGTTCTTGCCCAAATTGAAGCGATCGACGTGCTTTCGCGCTCAACTCCAGAAGGCAGATTGCAGCGAATGGTGATGGAACTGAGCTTTCCAACGCATCTCGATCGCCAGCAGCACGCGAAAATCAAGCGGCTGCTGAGGTAGCACGACCCAATTTGAATCGACGAAAAATCGTCGGCTGGGTTTTGTTGATTGCCTCCAGCCGACGATTTTTCAGAGGTTTAACGAGCGTTCAATCAGAAACGAGAATTTATGTTCTCTTCGTAATTTCTCGGACGCTCTTCATGGATAAGCTATAGTTCTCGCCGTAAAACTCGCTACACTAAAATGTAACAACCGCAGGAAGCGCATCTGCCGGAAGTCCGAACCTGAGCTACGAAGTTTCAGTGGATGCACTGCCATCGCTCTACCAAGTTTTCCCATTTCGATCGCCTGATCTCAGCAATCTAGGTGATTTCTAACGAACTCAAGCCAAGTTCGCCTTCTTTATACGCACTGCAATCGGCACGCACTGCAATCGATCGGCCTGAGCCAGTATTTATGACAGCTCGTTTCAAATCAGTTCTGCTGACTCCGCAGCGCTGCCCGTCAAAATCGCGCTGGAATCAGCTTCAAATTTAGGTTTGCACAGCAAATTTAGATTTGAACCTGATCGAAATCATTGGCAAATTTAATTTTTCTTAAGGTTGACTGATTGTCAGCCGCGAGGCTGTTAAGTATCTCTAGCAAAGTGCGCGCTCTTCCTGCTTCATTCACCTGTTTGTCACTTTTGAACATTGAATCGCTCCCTTTCTGAACTGCACCAGAGTGTGACTCATGAACACCCTTCCCATGACTGGCTATCGGATTCACAAGTTTCATCCGCTCAGTGTCTTGGCACAGCTTGCCAGCCGTCAAACCACTGGTCATCTGCAAGTTTCTAGCGGCCTCACCTCTTGGTCGCTGTATCTCAGCAAAGGCAAACTACTGTTTGCAACCTGCTCGATCGAAACCTTCGATCGCCTCGATCGTCACCTGCGCCGCCTCAGCATTCAAGTTCCCACGCTTGTCAGCGCAATTCGCGTTCAAACCCGTCTGTTGTTTGAAAAACCAACGGAAAATCCCGGTCAGTCAGTAGCCGATTATGACGCAATTTGCTGGCTGGTTGAACAGCACTACTTGGGTCGCGATCAAGCCGCTTTGCTGATTGAAGAACTTGCCAAAGAAGTGCTGGAATCGTTTCTCGCCCTGCAAGAAGCCAGCTATGAACTGCAAGAACAAAGCTGGAACGATCGCCCACAATTCTGTCAGCTTGATCTGCGTCCCTTGGTGGAGCTGAGCCAGATGCAACTGCGGCAAAAGCAAGCTGCCGGACGCATTGTAACGCCGCTGCGCGATTCGTCGCCCGCTCCGGCCTCAACCTCGATCGCTAGCGCCAGTGCGCCAATTCCCGCCTTGACCGTTGAACCTGCCCCGAAAAAATGGCCGCTTGCCGCTGTTGGTTCGACGCGATCGAATGCGCCAACTCCGCCGACACCGCAAGCCAAAGGCACGTTTACGATCGCCTGCATTGACGATAGTCCAACGGTCTTACAAGCCATTCACAGCTATCTTGATGACAAGATTTTCACCGTCTTGATGATCAACAATCCGGTCAGCGCTTTGATGCAAATTGTCCGCAGCAAGCCGGATTTAATTTTGCTCGATGTGACGATGCCAAACTTGGATGGCTATGAACTTTGTTCGCTGCTGCGGCGGCATCCAAACTTCAAGCAAACTCCGGTGATTATGGTGACTGGAAATACCGGATTTATCGATCGCGCCAAAGCGAAATTAGTTGGCGCATCTGGCTATCTCACCAAGCCATTCACTCAGCCAGATTTGATCAAAATGGTGTTCAAGCATTTGCATTTGATGTAGACCGCTTGATCAAGAGTGCAAATCAACCTGGAGAAGTTATCAACATGAATGCAACGCTGACAACGACAATTTTGATCGTCGAAGATACGCCATCTGAAATGGAATTGATGAGCCACTATTTGCGTGAAAGTGGCTACAGCGTCATCGGCGTGATTAATGCCAAAGACGCGCTGCAAAAAGCGATCGACTTCAAGCCCGACGTGATTATTACCGATGTCGTCATGCCGGGAATGAGCGGATTTGAACTGTGCCGCAGCTTGAAGAAACATGCGGCGACTGAAAACGTGCCGATCGTGATTTGCACCTCAAAGAATCAAGAAATTGACAGGCTTTGGGGCATGAAGCAAGGTGCAGATGCATATGTCACCAAGCCGTTTACGCGCGAACAGTTGGTGCGAGCCGTGCGGTCAGTAGCGGGGTAAAGCATTCATGAATTCTTCTGCCCTCGTTCCGCAAATTCCCCAGGGTCGCCAGCCGACTCCGAAAGCAGGCGATCCGTACCTGAAATTTCATCTGGGTAATCATATCGCTGCTGCTTTTTCGATGCGGCATGTGCAAGAAGCGATCGTGCTGCCCTCGCGCCGCCTAACGCCAATGCCCAATATGCCCGCCGCCATGCTCGGCTTGATGAATCGCCGCAGTCGCGTCAACTGGGTTGTGGATCTCGCGCAATTGCTTGGCCTGCAAGTCAACGCCACGCAGCACAAGTTGCAGTACAACCTCGTTATGGTGCAGGTCGGTACGGTTCCCTTGGGTTTGGCCGTGCAGCAGGTCGAAGGCTTGTCTTGGATTTCACCCGACTCGATTCAGTCGCCGCTCGGTCAAGTCAGCCTCAGTTTGATTCCGTTTCTGCGCGGCTGCGTTCTGCAACAGCAAGACCAAACGCAAGAAATCATTTTGATTTTGGATGCCGAGGCGATCGTCCAGTCGCCCATTCTCCTCGGCGTCAAGAGTGAAGCCTAAACTGCCCGAACGCTTCGCACCTTTCCTCACTTTTCTTGTCACTCTCTGTCTCACAAAGGAAATCTTCACATGACGATCGAGATTCGATCTGCAAAGCCCGATGAGGGCTGGGAACAGCCTGAGCGATCGCCCGTCCCTGCTCCATCCAGCCCGGTCAATCCCCTCCGCCCCAATCCTGCACTGCAATGGTTCTACAATTTGCCCGTCCGTCGCAAGCAGCTTCTCGGCTTGTTTACGTCTGAGGCGATCTCGATCGTCGGTCTAGTGGGCGTCAGCTCGCTGCTGATTATTGGAGCCGGACGCGCCCAACTGGTTCATCAGGCGAAGTCAGAACTGGC
The DNA here is from genome assembly GCF_014696105.1 of Microcoleus sp. FACHB-1515. Lineage (GTDB taxonomy): Bacteria > Cyanobacteriota > Cyanobacteriia > Elainellales > Elainellaceae > JAAUTJ01. The sequence goes on along the minus strand of NZ_JACJPO010000049.1, from coordinate 8,279 downwards.
CGTGACCGACATTCAGTACAACACCAAAATTAACGGCATGGGCTTTGGCTTCCGGGGTCAGTCGGAAAACGCCGCGATCGTTGAAGCCGCGCAAGCCCACAGCAGCAACCAAACCCTCTCCAGCGATTTGCGGCAGGATGTGCGGCGAATTTTGGCGAACGAACTGAAATCGCGCAACATCGAATACGCGACGCTAATTGGAACCGATGGACAAATCATTGCCAACGCCAATCGCGATCGCAGCGGACAGCCTTTTGACCCGCAAGGCTTAGTGAAGGCGGTTCTAAATAATCCACGTCAGATTAAAGCCAGCGCGATCGTGTCTTGGGCAGAACTTCAGCAGGAAGCGCCACCCCTGCCCAACGGCTTCAGCAATCAAGATGCGCTGATTCGCTATGTGGCGACGCCCGTGATCAACCCGGATACGCAACGGCTGGTTGGCGTGTTGCTCTCAGGCGATCTCGTCAACGGCAAAGCGCCGATCGCAACCGACACGGTGGACGCCTTTGACAACGGCTACAGCGCGGTGTATCAGCTTCAGCCCAACGGGGAATTTGCCCTGGCAACGTCGGCCAAGCTACCCGACGGGGCAGCGATCGATGAGGTCGCGCGAAACGTCGCCTTGCCCAGCTCAAATTTATTAGAGCGGGCAGTGGCATCGGGCGAACCCGTCGCCCAGCGATTGAAAATCGGCGACCAAACCTACACCGTTGCCGCCCAAACCGTTCCTCAACTCAATGGTGAACCTGTCGCAGTTTTGGTGCGCGGCACGTCCGAAGCCGGACTCAATCAACTGGTGCAAAACACCTTGAAGCTCCAGTTGGCTTTGGCAACGCTGGCGATCGGCGTGGATGTTTTGCTCGCAATGCTGCTTGGTCATGCGATCGTCAGCCCAATTGAACGCTTGCGACGAACAGCGATCGCATTCGCAGGAGGCGATCGCCGAGCGAGAGCCGAACTGTTTGCTCGCGATGAAGTCGGCCAGCTCACGCAGACCTTCAACAACTTGGCCGATACCGTTTCGCAGTCGGAAGCTGAGCTGCAAGGTCAATATCAGCAGCAAGAACAAGTTACCCGCCGCGCCGAACTGCTGGCCGAACTGACCAGCCAGATTCGTCAGTCGCTCAAGAGTGACGAGATTATGCGGACTTCGGTGGAAGGAATTCGCGAGGTGCTGAAGGTCGATCGCGTTGTCATTTACCGCTTCCATCCTGGTTTCAAGAGTGGCGAAATTTCGGCTGAAGCCGTCAGTCGCGGCTGGATGCGGGCGATCGGCCAAACAATTCACGATCCGCTGACGCCCGAAGCGATCGATCGCTTCAAGAGCGGCAAAATCTCCACTGTGGAAGACCTCAACCGCTCGGATTTGAGCGCCTGTCACTGCGAAATTTTGCGCCGTCTGGAAGTGCAGGCAAACATGGTTGCGCCAATTCTGGTCGGAGATGAACTGATCGGCCTGCTCTGCGTCCATCAGTGTTCTGGCCCGCGTCAGTGGGACGCCGGAGAAATCAATTTGATTCAGCAGCTCAGCGTTCAGGTTGGCTATGCGGTCAAGCAAGCTCAAATCTTGGAAGAGCAACAGTTGACGGCAGAGCGCGAACGCCAGTTGACAAAAGTGGTGTCGCGGATGCGCGACTCGCTCGATCGCACTCAGATTTTTCGCACGGTCGTTCGCGATGTGCAGGCGGCAATGCAGGCCGATCGCTGCATGGTCTACGAGTTCGATGCCGACTGGGGCGGCAAGGTGATCGCGGAATCGATCGAACCGGGCTTCCCGCCCGCCCTCGACATCAAGCTAGACGATCCGTGCTTTGGCAATCAGTACGTTGAACGCTATCGGCAAGGTCGTGTTCATGCGCTGGACAACATCGCAGAATCTGGTTTGAGCGATTGCTACAAACGTCAGCTTGACCCGATGCACGTGAAGGCGAACATCGTCGCGCCGATTCTGCTCAAAGAGCAACTGATCGGCCTGCTCATCGTCCATCAGTGCAGACAGCCGCGCCACTGGAAAGAAGCCGACATCAACTTTTTGCGGCAGGCCGGAATTCAGCTTGGCTTTGCGCTAGAGCAAGCTGACCTGTTTGCCCAGCGCGAACAAGCCCGCCTCGAAGCGGAAGCCTTGTCCGAAGAACGCCGTCAGCAAAAAGAATCGCTGCAAATGCAGCTTCTTGGCCTGCTGAGCGATGTGGAAGGCGCAACCAGAGGTGACTTGACCGTCCGCGCGGACGTGACGGCAGGCGAAATCGGCACGGTGGCAGACTTCTTCAACTCGATCGTGGAAAGCCTCCGCCAAATCGTCACGAAGGTAAAAGACTCAGCAACGCAGGTCAACAGCTCGCTGGGTGAAAACGAAGGCGCGATTCGCCAACTGGCCGAAGCCGCTTTGATTCAGGCAGAAGAAACAACGCGGACATTGGACTCGATGCAGGAAATGACGCGATCGATCCAGGCCGTTGCCGAAAGCGCTCAGCAAGCCGCCGCAGTCGCCCGCACCGCCTCGGTTACGGCAGAATCCGGTGGTCAGGCGATGGATCTCACCGTCCAGAACATCCTCAGCCTGCGCGAGACCGTTGGCGAAACGGCCAAGAAAGTAAAGCGATTGGGTGAAGCCTCGCAGCAAATCTCCAAGGTCGTCTCGCTGATTAACCAGATTGCCATGCAGACCAACCTGCTCGCCATCAATGCGGGCATCGAAGCGGCCAGAGCCGGAGAAGAAGGTCAGGGCTTTGCAGTCGTGGCCGAAGAAGTCGGCGAACTGGCTGCGCGATCGAGTGCCGCCACGCAAGAGATTGAGGCGATCGTCAACAACATCCAGCGCGAAACTAGCATGGTCGTTCAGGCGATGGAAGAAAGTACCGCTCAAGTCGTTGAAGGCACGCAGCTTGTCGAGGGCGCAAAGCAAAGCCTCAGTCAGATTCTCAATGTGTCGCAGCAGATCGATCAGTTGGTGCAGTCGATTTCGCAGGCGACCGCTTCGCAGGTGGAAACCTCGGAGGTAGTGACCCGCCTGATGAAAGACATCGCGCAAGTCTCCAAGCGCACTTCGACTTCTTCCAAGCAGGTGTCGGGAGCCTTGCGGCAGACGGTGGCGATCGCTCAAGAACTGCAAGCCTCGGTCGGTGAATTTGAAGTCGGCGAAAGGGGGTAACATCGGTGTCACACGAGAAAGAACTTGAAATTCAGCGTCAGTTCCTCGATGAAGCGCAAGCCTATTTAGGAACGCTCGAAGCCGCCGTCCTCGGCATTGCCCAACAGGGCATCGACAGCGGCAAAATCAACGCCGCCCTCCGCGCTGCCCACTCGATCAAAGGCGGCGCAGGCATGATGGGCTACCACGAATTGAGCGCCCTCGCCCATCGACTAGAAGATTCGTTCAAAGTTCTGAAAGTCCAGCGCAATTCGATCGCCCTGGACGGAGAACTTGAAGCGCTGTTGCTCGGCGGAATTGACTGCATCGCGCAGTCGATCGCCGCCAGCAAAAATCAAATCGTTCCGCCCGAAGGCTGGCTGGAATCGCAGGTCGAATCGATCTTTACGCAACTGCACGATCGCTTGGGCGATCCGCAAGACGAAGATGCCCAGTCGATGCTGTCTCCCGAAGACGGTCAAGATATCGTGCCGCTGCTGTTTGAAACCGAGGTCGAGGGCTGCCTCCAGCGGCTCGAATCTGTCCTCAATGCCCAAGACCCCTGCCTGCGTGAAGAAGTCGAAGTCTTGGCGCAAGAATTGGGCGGACTGGGTGAAATGCTTCAGATTGAAGCGTTCGTGCAGCTTTGCGAATCGATCGCCTTTCACCTCGCTCAATCGCCCGACATCACGTCGATCGCGACGCAAGCCCTACAAGCATGGCGGCGATCGCAAGCCCTCGTGCTGGCCGGACAGCTTGATTTGATGCCGCGATCGATTCCCGGTATTGCCGCTGAAACGATCGAGCCGATCGAATTTAGCAGCAGCGATGAACCCACGATCGTCGAAGTGCATCCGTTCCATGCTCAGGCTGACGATCTGCCTGCGATCGATTTGATTGCGGAATCGGAGGAAGAACTCTTCTATCCGCAAGCCGAGGAAGAAATTTTCTACCCGGAACCGGAAGCCGAGGAACCGCAACCTGTCGCGGCGTCGACCCGGAGCGATCGCGCCAGTGCCTATCGCGTTGCGCCCGAACCGATCGAGGACGAGCCAGACAACTCGGTGCGCGTCCCGATGAAGCAGCTCAACACGCTCAACGATTTGTTTGGCGAACTGACGATCGAGCGCAATCGACTCGATCTGCACCTGAAGCGCTTGCGGAGCATGGTGCGAATGCTGTCTCAGCGCGTCCAGGTGTTGGACGAAGCCAATTCGCAGTGGCGATCGACCTACGACAAAACGCAGTTGCGCCAGTTGCCGCCGGAAAACGACTTCAACTTTGACGCGCTCGAATTCGATCGCTACGGCGAAGTGCATCTCGTGGCGCAGTCGGTGATGGAAACGATCGTCCAGATTCAAGAAGTCACCAGCGACATTGAGCTTGGCCTGGAAGACAGCGACCAGACCAGCCACGATCTCAAGAAAACGGCCAAACAGCTTCAGACGAATCTCAGTCAAATTCGGATGCGTCCACTGTCAGATGTGGTCGAGCGCTTCCCGAAAGCCCTGCGCGAGCTGTCGTTGCAGTACGACAAGCCCGTCCAGCTTAAGCTGCAAGGGGCGAACACGCTGGTCGATCGCAACATCCTCGAAGCGCTCAGCGATCCGCTGATGCACCTGATTCGCAACGCTTTCGATCACGGCATCGAGAACGTTCAACTCAGGCGCGATCGCGGCAAACCCGAAACCGGATCGATCGAAATTCGCGCCTTTCACAAAGGCAACCGCACCCAGATCGAAATTCGCGACGACGGGGGCGGCATTCCGCTCGATCGAGTGCGCGATCGTGCCCGCCAAATGGGACTCGACGAAACGCTGCTGGCAGCGGCCAGCGACGAAGAACTGCTGTCGCTGATTTTTGAACCCGGCTTCAGCACCAAAGATCAGGTGACAGCCTTGTCCGGTCGCGGCGTCGGCATGGATGTGGTTCGCAGCAACCTCCGACAGGTGCGCGGCGAAATCACGGTCAACACCGAAGCGGGAGTCGGAACAGTCTTCACGATCTCCGTTCCGTTCACACTTTCGGTCGCTCGCGTCGTGCTGGCCGAAAGTAACGGAATGCTGATCGCCTTCCCGACCGACGTAATCGAAGAAATGTCGGTTCTGGAGGCCGATCGCGTCATTCAAACCGCAGGCAGCGAGGCGATCGGCTGGCAAAATTCGCTCGTCCAGCTTGTGCGATTGGGTAATTGGCTCAAGTTCCACTGTCCGCGCCAAATGGAAGGACTCGAAACGCCGCCCGTCATCAACGTCCCGACGATCTTAATCGTCAATCAGGGAACGCAGATGGTCGCGCTTCAGGTCGATCGCTGCTGGGGCGAACAGGAAGTTGCAATCCGGCGTGTCGAAGGCAATCTGCCGATGCCCGCCGGATTTAGCAACTGCACCATTTTGGGCGACGGTCGCGTCGTGCCCCTAGTCAACGTGCCCGACCTGCTGCACTGGCTGGCTGCTGCACCTGCCCCCACTCCGCCGATGCTGCCGACCGCGCCCGTTTTGCTCACCTTGGCTTCTGCCACGACGATCGATCGCAAACCCACAATTCTTGTGGTAGACGACTCGATCAACGTCCGCCGCCTGCTCGCCCTGACGCTGGAAAAGGCCGGATACGAAGTCGCCCAGGCCAAAGATGGCGAAGACGCACTCGAAAAACTTTCGACCGGACTGCCCATCCAAGCCGTGATCTGCGACATCGAAATGCCTCGACTCGACGGCTACGGCTTTCTTGCCAAAGTCAAATCGATGCCCGCCTTTGAGCAAATTCCGATCGCCATGCTCACCTCGCGCAGCGGCGACAAACATCGCCAACTGGCAATGAGTTTGGGCGCAACCGCCTACTTCTCAAAGCCATATAACGAGCAAACGCTGCTGCAAACGCTAGAGCAACTGGTGGCTTAGTCAAGGCCAGAGGCAGGAGGATCGCCCTTCTGCCTCGCCTCCTCTCCCTCAAAACTCATGAATCTGCAAATCCTGTCAATCATCGCAGCCATTTCAGCGGCTGTTCTACCGATCGCCCTCCACCTTGCCACTCAAACCCAAGCGCAAGACAATCCGCCTGCCGCAGTGGAAGCAGTAGCCACTGCCCCCAGCGACCCCGAACAGGTATTGCTCAACCGTCGCTGCATCGGCTGCAACCTCGCAGGCGCAAACTTCAGCAATCAAGATATGAGCCGAATCAATCTGCGGCTCGCCACTTTAACCGAGGCAACGCTCGATCGCACCAAACTGATCAACGCAATTCTGCATCAGGCGAAACTCGATCGAGCAAGCCTCGTTGCCGCTCACTTCTATGGAGCCGATGTCGAGAATGCCAATTTGCGGGGAGCCGATTTGACAGAAGCGCAATTTCTCAACACCAGCTTGGCACACTCAGATCTGAGTGAGGCGACGCTCGATCGCATCGAATGCCGCGACGCGAACCTCACAGGCGTCAAGCTGGAAAATGCCCTCCTCCGCAACGCCAGCCTCTATGGAGCGATTTTGCGCGACGCCAACCTCAAAAACGCCGACCTCTCAAATGCCGATTTGCGCTATGCCGATTTGACGGGCGCGAATTTGAATGGCGCAAATTTAACCGGAGCAAGATTGGACTTGGCAATTATGCCGGATGGCGTTGTTCGCTATCACTAAGAGGATGACTGAGAAGTAGCGTCATTATCCGCATTCGCCAGACTGGAAGCATGAACCGAAACCTACGAGACAGATGTACGTGAGATCATCAACGCCATTTTTTATCTTCACAGCGGTTGTGCTTGACGACTACTGCCGCACAAGTTTCCACCCTAGAAAACGGTTTATCGTTACTTTCACACCTGGCGCATCAACGGAGTATGGCGAGTGATGCTTAACGGCGTTCGAGATTAAGTGCAACGGAAATGAAACCGACAAGCAACGCCAAGTGCTGGCTATAGATGCTCAATCTCTCAATCAAATCCCAGCGTCATTTCTGCTATTTCGACAGGGCATTCCCCGATCTAACGGCAAGCTTTAACGCACTGTGTCGCAACTTTGTGATCAACGAGTGATTAACGAAGGAATATGAGGCAAGGCTAATACTTCACGGTGCTGCTCTAATTCTGTTCGCGCCTGCTCTAGTTCTGCTGCATCCCGCGCACAAATTGCCAGCTTTGCACCTGCATTGATCAGTTGGCGAGACAGCACAAGTCCTAATCCGCGTGAACCTCCGGTGATTAGAATTGTTTTTCCGGGCAGGCCATAGATGCGTTCGCGCCACCAGCGATCGACCACAATAGAACTGAACAGCGTGCCGATCGCACCTGTAGTCAGCAGCAATACACTTTGACTCGCGCTCATAAATCAAGATTAAAAGAAGTTTTGATGCTTTCATGCTACGCAAGGTGAAACTGTTGATTACTCTGACTGAAGAAGTGATGTCGAATCGATCGCTCTATCTGAATGAGTAGAATATTTTTAAGCTAAAGTGTTCATTCAATCACATAGCAACTTGAGCGCCATCTCAATTTTCCTGCACCCAAAAAATCGATTGGACTGAGCTTGATTGTGTTGAATCATACAGTTGCTTCTTCAATCCTAAGAGCATGTTAATCAAGCCTTAACTCCCGCCTAGGGTCGAATTCATTCAATCCTTGTTTTCTTAGTGTGGTAGACAGTTAATTTCTCAAAAATAAATTTGTTTTTTGCAAATTTCGACTGAAACTTGTTGTCAATTGTTGCCTTGATAGGAGTGTATGGTAAACCGACAATTAATGAGTGCTTCTCTTGCATCAGCGAGTCTCAAAACTTGCATTTGGCTGATGTCGATCGCGGTTTGGATGTTCGGCCTGATTGAACGAACTGTTGGTGTGTTAACGGAAGAACACTTGACCTTGCTTAAGCTTGCTCAGGTGTTGATGATGGCGATCGGCCTGCTGAGCTTGTTTATCCTCAAACCCAAAATGCCAACGTTCAGTGATGAAGGCTCAATGAGCTAGTTTTTGATTCGATCGCTTTTTCACTTTTTTCAATTAGCAAACTTTAAAGTGTCACACTTTAGTACACTGCGAAGCAAACTTAATATTAAATCCGGGTAAAAGCCCATAATAAAGGGGTAGCACTTGATACGACCAATGCCCAAACGAATTCAAATCGCCGAGCATTTGAGTGTGGACGAGTTAGAGCAGCGCTAT
>NZ_JACJPO010000048.1 GCF_014696105.1 Microcoleus sp. FACHB-1515 | reverse complement strand
CCGGTAGTGGTCGCACAACTGCTCGTACAAGCGGGTGACAGGTTTATCACGTTTGCCGCCCAAGTTGCGGTAAGCGGCGCTCAAGCTGTCAGTGCGATGCTGCTCGGGCACACCGCCGCAGGCAAACAGGGCGTTTTGCAAGCCTTCGCACAAGGCGATAAAGCTTTCGCCGCCCTGAATAACTTGGGCGTACTGCCAGCCGCTGTAGGCGAGTCGGTAGTGGTAGAGCAAATGCTCGAATGGCTTACCGCCGATGGTGACGCTGACGCCCTTAAGTTGGGTGAAGTCGGACAAGCCCAGGCGTCCAGCCTCGTGCCGTAGCTCGAACATCACAGGCGGCGATTCCCCGTGCAACGCCTTCCATGCTTGGACGCGACGCTGCAACGTCCGCAACACTTGCCCATACTGACCGGGATAGCGATCTTGCAAATACTCGAACAAGGTCATGGGCTTGAGCTTCGGTTCACGCCGCAGCATTGGCTCTAGCTCGCTGTTCCATACCTGAGCAAGCGGGTCAGCGCTGGCAGGTCTATTGGGTGGCTGGCCGCGCCTCGGTTGGTGAGTGCCAGCGTCAATCCGTTGGGCACTGCGCTCGGAGAATTCGGCCACAGAAGCGGCGTCGGCTTGGGTCAAGCCGAGATTGCGTGCGTTCATATACACTCGAATTTGATACGCTTGAATTGTTTGACCAGGCACTGTTGAGCGGCTCCATTTCACACATGGACTGCCCAAGAGTGTCTTTTTATTGCGGCTTGAACTTCAAGCTTTGGCGCAACGATGGGTGATTTGATGGACTAATGCTCAACCCGCCAAGGCATTGGCGTTGCCCGTCATCTGCATTGTCGTCTGACACACGATTGAAGAACGCTCCAGAATATTCACCTAATTGCTCTAACAGAATGGAAGTGCGACGTATTCCAGGCTGATAGGTACTACGATGCAAACTACGGTAAAAGGCTAGTTTTAGCGCAAGCCTATGATGGTAAGAGTCAATCTCAAGTAAGTCCTTACTCAAAGAAAGTATATTGTTAGAAGAGTTGACCAAAGCCTGACGAAATTCTTTTTGAAATGGCTTAACCCAATGTCCAGGTTGCACTCGAATCACAATTTCTTGAATTTCTTCTCCCACCAGGTTTTCCGATGAGATTTTTTTGATGTCTACACCCCAAATCGGCTGATTTAGGCACCGGTAGGAAAAATTTGTGTCCCACGGGCTAATAAAATGGAGCCAACCCAGAAGCAAAGTGTACTTGGCTAGTTGGTTTAAAAGCTCTGAACGATTTCTCTCCTTGTTTTTAGTCCAGCCAAGCGTCTGTATGAGATCGCTTCCCTTAAGACAAAAGCTTGTGTTCGTCGCATTTCTCGACGTGTAGGCGCAAAAGATGAGATGAATCTTGGCAACTTCCACTCCCAAGTGTTTAGGCGCATGAAAAATTGTGTTTAGTATAGTTTGTGCATCCCAAGCTTGCCCGTACAGCGGCAGCATTTGGTAGGAGAGAGCGTACCGCTTTTGCACGGCTTTTGGAGTAAATTGGGTTAAAACAAAGCCTTCATCTCGATCCAGAGTTTCCCATTCGCCTGAGCGTATGAGTGGTCGTAAAATCGATTGCCAGAATCGTTCAAACAGAATTAGTCTAATGCCAAGACTTTTAGAATAGGGTGATACCAAAGATACATCAAGTGGGCTTAAAAGAACTGCGACCATCTCCATGATTAGTTGAGCGGCAAGAGATTGATTTTCTCCTAAGTCTTTTGTCTTCCACTTAGCAGGATCAAGTAAGGCAAGGACAATACTGGTTGGCAGCAAACCTGTAAAAACTGGTTCTGTCACTCCACTCTTGAAGAGAGGAGGCTCTACCGCCTTAAGCAAATTTTCAAGTTCAGCTTGTCTTTGATAAAGGCTTTCAGGTTGATTCTCAAAGCTGTTAAACCCACTTGTTCGCCGGAAGAGTGCTATGGCTTTATCGAAATTCTGAATCTGCTCCCCTAGAGTAAAACCAAGATCCTGAAGAATTTGCCTTAGACGACGATAGAGCCAAAGTTCTGATTAAAATCCTAAAAAGTATTCCAGTTCTTCTACAGAAAGCTTTTCTATCCCAATCTGCTCAAAGTTTTCATGTACTAGCCCTATAATATGATTCCCATACCATTCTTGTAACTGGTGTTTTATTTCCTGATGGTTAAAATATTGATTGAACAAGTTTTTGATTTGACCTGAAGACATACTCCCTATGAAATCCAATCCCTGAGCATCCTCCATGCTAGCCAGCGTTAAAGCAGCCATTATCTCCCCTACTTCTTGTTCTAAATCATTGTGCAACTGGATCTTCCAGACCCGACATAACTTGTCTAAGTGATTTGTTACTCGAACAACGAGTTTTGGTTTATCTCTCAGTGCAATTATGTGTTTATTGTCTTCAGAAATGAAGATTTCAAAGCACGTCCGTCTCTGAATCACTTTGTAGTCTAATTCCTGTAACTGAATTTTTGCTTGTATTTTTTCTAAATAAACCTCAAGTGCATAGTCGGCAATCTCAAGTAGAACCTGTTCAAAAATGGGTTGATACACATTACGTCTGAGTGCCTGAATCTGCTGATTGACGGCTTTTCTATCAATCAAACCCAGTAGGGTCAAATGAAGCTTTGCTCGTCGGCTGGCAGGTGTTGAGCAAGAGACGAAGCTGCTGGTTACAGCATTCGTATCATCTATATCAGTCCAGTCATCACTCATGATCAAGTTCCTCGCCTCGCATTTGTCGGAATGCCTTTTCTGCTTGCTTTTCGCGAGCTTTGTTGCTGTACCGCTTAAAAACCGATACGGATCGATGTCGAGTCAGTGCCATTGCAAGGTAAGCATCCATGCCGCCCGTCACCAAGTTTGAGGCAAAGGTATGGCGCAGTTGATGTGGATGGACTTCCGCTAAGGCAGCAATCTCCCAACCTACCAAATCCGCTACTGAATGTGCTTCGGGTTCATCTTGAATCTGTTCAAGTGCGAGGTCGATCGCCATTTTCCCCAGTTGCTTTATCACCAAATACACCCCATCGTAGCTAAGCCGCTTCCCCTTTACTCTGGGATCACGAGAGTAGTTCACAAACAGTGGAATATCTGCGATCAGTGATTCGCCCTGCGCTTTTCGCGCCTCCAAATAAACATTCAGTGCAGCACACGCAGCCGTGTCCAATGGTACTCGCCCAGTTGATCCCTGCTTCGCCTCCCGGATATGGAGCCGCCTGCCGTCATAATCTTCAACGTTTAAGTGACTTGTCTCCTCTGCTCGTAGCCCATGACTCAGGACCGCCAGCAGTGCAGTATCACGAAGCCGTGAATGCCCTCGTCGTTCCAAAGCAGCATAGAGTGTTTTAACCTGCATCTGGGTGAGTTCTTTGGATTCCGGTTCTGGTTCATTAGGCACGCTTACCGCTAGTGTCGGGTTCTCAGCAATGTAATGCGCCTGCTGCATCCAGCGGAAAAAGCTTTTGAGCGATCGTACTGTCAACGCTACAGAATTAGATGAAAGCTGCCGCTTCGGTGAATTTGTCTTTGAATCTTGAATCGCCGCTTTTTCTAAATGGTCTTTATAGCGTGTAACGTCCCAGGTAGTCACTTGATCCCAAGGCTTGTCTGTCCAGTTCCAAAACCGCTTTAATTCTTTGATGTAGGAGCGCTTGGTATTTGCTGATAAGGATTTGGCAGCCAGCCACTGTCCGACTCGCATCCATCGCAAATCATCAAGTGCAGGCTCTCTAAGATTAGGCGGATGCGGTTGGAGACGGTTCAGGGCAGGAGAAACTGAAGTAGGCAACTGGGGAGACTCAAAGAAGTTCAGTTTAGGGGTAGTCATGTTGCGGCTCCAGGGCTTCTGGATAAAGTTATGACCGATGTTAGTACAATTGCCCAGCTTCTTTAAGCTAAAGATAATCGCTTGGTATCTGTATCTAATTAAACTCTGACTAAATTAGCTGGAGTCTACCTACGAAAGTCAGTAAGCCAGAATACGTCGCCCCTCGGTCGCCTCAGATGCTCAGTTTGCATAGACTGTAGAGACGTACCTCGTTTTAATGGAAGCTAACAGTTAATGGCGCGACCCGCAAATCGCAATTGTATTGAATGTGCTCGGCTCTCTATTACAGAGGCGCGGCAGCGCCCATGCTGGACAGATGAACGAGAGCGGTGTCATAAACGCCGATCGCACTATTTGAAGCGGGGCGATCGCAACACTTCGCGTCGGGTTAAGTATCGATCAAGCCGAGCACTACAAGAAAGCTTTTCCCTGCCAACGATGCCTACTGCCAGCGTGATTTTGGTGATCTACAGCGAACAGCCTGATCACTTCAAATCCAACGAAACTCCTGTTCATGCACTTGGGGCTGAATTGTGGGTGGGCAGAGAATTCAAAGAGCAAATGATTCCTGAATTTTGCTACGGCAAGCGGGGTGACGAAGTGGCAGTACTTCCATCACTCATTCTCGAAGAGTTTTCTAAACGATTCGCCGAGTTGTACAACCAGGGCAAACGATTTCAAAGATTTGCGGCAAAAGTGCATCGCCATATTGAAGACTGTCCTGTTGCAAACCCGTTTCAGCCTACGACTAATAGTGCTGCAAAGTAGCAATGGCAATCCAGCAGATGGCAATTGACCTTCGGCAAGAACTCAAAGCATGGGTCGGCAGCGCCTCAGTCTGTCACTCTAAAGCGGTTGTGTGAATTGCTGGACTGGGCAGTTGCTTGCAGATACCTCAAGGGTTTTTACATCTGGCTGAATCAACCAGAAGCTAGGGCATTTATTGTCATCGCTAAAGTCAGAAGAACGTTTTATTTTCGCCAGCATAATCATCTGGGAAAACAGTGGGATTGTCTGTACTATCGGCGTTTGGCGGTTTCATAATTTCAATTTTTACTTGCTGTTGCAGTCTCAGAAGGGCTTGCTCGAATGCTTCTAAGTTCCCTGCCTGACATTGCTCCAGTAACTTTTGTGCCGACTCTGGCGGATGGGTGCGATCGATCAATTCCTGGCACAATTCGATCGCAGCCGTATCTTCCCAAGACGCTTCGATCAAACACTGCCGACAGGCAGCTTTCACGAGCAATTCGACCGTATCCTCGTGCGGCGACGGCAGCAATGGGCAATTTTCCATTAACCAGTGCAGGGCGCTCATTTCACGGCTCTCACCGAAATAAAAATAGTGTGTCATGCTGCTCCTCAATCTCAGATACAGGGAAGCGCTAGTGGGTCATTGAGCGGAGCAGGACGGATTTGACACACCACTGCCCATCTGTCTCCAACGTGATCAAAAGCTGAGCTGTCTTTAACCAGTAAAGAACGTCATCATTAACGCCTACCCCGGAGAATGACTTGAGCAGGATTCGACCAATGTTCGTAAAAATTGCGAACTTTCCAGGCGATCGGCTCAAGCAAAATCAGCGGTCGAGATTGAGTCGCTTAGTCCTCTCGGTTCAGTTCTGCTTGCTGAGTGGACAAGTATTGTTCGAGCGTCTCGACCGCTGCTTGCGTCAAAGCTTGCCAATCGCCTGAGGTCAACGTTCTCGCGATCAGCGCCCGCACTTGGGTTCGAGCGTCGTTGGCACGAGGGAGTGCCGCGCTGGAGTGATCCAATTGCGTCGCCTGCGATTGCTCAAACAGGTGCCAAAGCAGTTCCTGAGTTTCCGGCGGCGGTTGGCGAAAGCGTTCAATCAACAGTTGCTGCCCGATCAAAAGGAGCGTGTCGGTGATCCTGCCCAACTTCCACTCGCTCAGCAGCAAGCGGAATTCACTCAGCAGCCAATCGCGCAGTTGCGCTAAACGCTCCATTTCTATGGGATCTTGCAGGAACATCCCCATCTGTATGCCCCAGTTCCGTCCTGCGCCAATGTCGCAGCCGCACTCTTCTTCAATGCGAAGCAATTCTCGCACACGCGCTTCGGACAGAAACCTGTTGAACGGCGCTGAGGACGGCTCTTCAGGCGGGGAGTTGTTTGGGTTCATGCGGTTCTCCAAATTCATCAAGCGGGCAAAGCTGCAATCATCCAGTTGATACTCAAGCGGTTGAGGGACGGTTTCAAGGTAGAGGACTTACGGCACTCGATCGATCACGTTGGCAGTTGTCATCGCTCCTGCTGAACAGTCACGATTAGGCGAATATCGAGTCATAGCCGTCTTCAGGTTCCGGTAAATCCGACGGCACTACGTTTTGATATGCCACGACGGGATGCGAAACGAACAGCAGGGCGGCAGAATCAAACGTTGCCCGCAGCAATCGAGGGGTCATCTCTAAGGAGCGAACGTGATAAAACGATCGCCAAAAGAAAGATCGCTCTGCGGGTGTAATCATGCCCTCGAACCGGATTGCTGTAATCCGTACCCACTCTTGGCAAGCAGGTGGGCTGCCCAAGACTTCAACCCAACCGGACAAGCTAGGACGGTTGAAACATCGGGCAACCTCAACCAGTTCAAGCGCATCCGGATCGCTGAGAGGCTGCTCAGAAGCTTGCACAAACCCTTCCTGGATCAACTGTTCCAGTGTGCAAAGGGGCAGTTTATCAAAGCTAACTCGTCGCTGTTGTGCAGCTTGACTCTGCCAGTCGAGGGGTTGACCAAAGATGAGACGATCGCGCCGATCGCCGTCGAGATTTAAGGGGAGTGATGTCATAGCGTGTCGGGAATAAAAATAGGCTATTCTGCGGTTGGCGGCGGGGAGGATCGCGGTTGCGGCATCCCGTGCGCCGTAGACAGGAGTGACCACAGGCGATCGGCAACGGTGTAGGAATGAAACAATTCCCCGACAAACATCAGCACACAAGCCAACTCTTGGGTGACTCCGCGTTGCGAAGGAACCGCTTTTTGCCGAGTAGACCGCTTGCTTTCTTGAGTTGCTTGAGTGCCAAAGCCGAGCGGCGACTGCTACAGTGCCCCTTTCAACTGCTCAGTCAGCTTCACCCACTGTTTGAACCCTGAGAGCGGCAAGTCGAACTCAGCAGCGGTCTCCATCAGCGGTGGGGGGGCAAGGTTTAGCTACGAAGTCAGCGACAACCCGGCTCAGGGCGTTCAAGATGGTAATCATGTAGAAGTAATGATTGATCTTGCAAACTCGCCTTGTAGTGGTGGATGGTCGCCTCCACTTCCTCGCGGAGATTGCCGAAATGCAATAGCTACTCGCACAAGTCGATCGATAACCCGCAGCTCAGTCGAGTGTGGCGATCGCGATTGAGCCAGTTGAAAAATTGCTCCTCTAACCCCCTTGACTATCTAGCCCACTGGAGACTTCACAATGAAACTAATTCAATTAATTAGGGGAAATCTCCGATGACGCTTCAACTGAAAGTTCCCAACATGGCTTGCTCCGCTTGCGCTACCACGATTACCAAAGCTGTGATTGCCATTGATCCAGCCGCAACAGTGGATGCCGATCCCAAAACTAAGCAGGTCAAGATTGAAACGCAGGCCAACGCAGCCGATATCAAGCAGGCGATCGTCGCAGCGGGTTACTCACCAGAATAAGCCAGGAGATAGGTGATGTTAGCTCAGGAAACCCCACAACTGATCGGTGCGGTTGCCAAAGCCAGCGGTTTGCCGATCAAGACCATTCGCTATTACGAAGAACTCGGTTTGTTGCCGACTTTGGGTAGAACGGAAGGTGGCTATCGACTGTTTGATGTCGATGTGTTTACTCGTTTACATTTCATCAAACGCGCTCAACGGTTGGGCTTGAGTTTGGCAGAAATCAAAGAATTACTCGAAGTTCACGATCGCGGCCAGTTGCCTTGCGATGAAGTCAAGCTCAAGCTATCAGAAAAACTCCGAGAAGTCGATGAGCAAATTCATCAGCTACTCCTACTCAAGAAAGAACTTGAAAGCTTACTAGCGAGCGGAGAAACCGCTGCAACTCCTGAAGAGGCAATTTGTCCAATGATTGAGCAAAGCTAGGACAGCATTTCAACTGAGTATCCAAGCGCTTCATTTGCTCAAGACTGCTTGATTCTGAGCAGTTCTTTCTTGTTTTCGCTGCGTGCTTTAACGCAAAGAATAACGCGATCGCTCAGCATTCCCCAGCAATCGACTGACACACAATCCAGTTTGTGAATCTTTTAAAACGCGAGGTGCATATGGAGAAAACCACATTGAAGTTACAAGGCATGAGTTGTGCCTCCTGTGCCAACAATATTGAGCAGGCGATTCGATCGATTCCGGGCGTGAACGAATGCAGCGTCAACTTTGGTGCAGAGCAGGCGGCGATCGCCTTTGACCCTCAGCAAACCAATATTGCCCAAATCCAAGCAACAGTTGATGCCGCAGGCTACTCGGCGGTGCCGATGCAAGAGGATGTGCTGGCCCCCGAAGACGATCAAGAACGGCGCGATCGCCAAACTGAAAACCGCAAATTAAGCCGCAAGGTTTGGATATCCGGCCTGATCAGTGCCGTGATTGTGATTGGGTCGCTGCCGATGATGACCGGATTGCCCATCCCGTTCATTCCCATGTGGCTGCATCATCCGCTGCTTCAACTGGTGTTGACGACACCCGTGATGTTTTGGTGCGGTGGGTCATTCTTCGTCAATGCCTGGAAAGCACTTAAGCGCCACGCGGCAACGATGGATACCTTGGTGGCGATCGGTACAGGGGCAGCCTACCTCTACTCGCTCTTTCCCACCTTTGCCCCCGAATGGTTCATTCAACAGGAACTCAGACCCGACGTTTATTTTGAAGCTGCCGCCGTGATCATCGCGCTGCTGTTGCTGGGGCGACTGCTGGAAAATCGCGCCAAAGGGCAAACCTCCGAAGCGATTCGCAAGCTGATGGGCTTGCAGGCAAAGACGGCGCGGGTGATTCGACGCGGGCAGGAAATTGATTTGCCGATCGCCCAAGTCGTAGTCGGCGATGTGATTTTGGTGCGTCCGGGTGAAACCATTCCGGTGGATGGCGAAATCATCGAGGGCAGTTCAACGATCGATGAAGCGATGGTGACAGGCGAAAGCGTTCCGGTGAAGAAGCGATCGGGCGATGAAGTGATTGGCGCAACGCTCAACAAAACCGGAAGCTTCAAATTCCGCGCCACCCGCATCGGCAAAGATACGTTTCTGGCACAAATCGTCAAACTCGTGCAGCAGGCGCAAGGCTCAAAAGCCCCGATTCAGCGTCTAGCCGATCAGGTGACGGGCTGGTTTGTGCCTGCTGTAATTGCGATCGCGATCTTGACGTTCATCATTTGGTACAACGTCATGGGCAACGTGACGATGGCGCTCATCACCACAGTAGGTGTACTGATCATCGCCTGCCCTTGTGCCTTGGGTTTAGCGACGCCGACCTCGATCATGGTTGGAACCGGAAAAGGCGCGGAAAACGGCATCCTCATCAAAGGGGCGGAAAGTCTGGAACTGGCGCATAAGCTGCAAACGATCGTCCTCGACAAAACTGGAACTTTAACGCAGGGCAAACCCACCGTCACGGATTTCATCACGGTGAACGGAACCGCGAACGGCAATGAACTCAAGCTGTTGCGGCTGGCAGCTTCGATCGAGCGTAACTCCGAGCATCCGCTGGCGGAAGCTGTTGTGCAGTACGCGCAGTCTCAGCAAGTTGAACTGACTGACGTTCAAGAGTTTGAGGCGACAGTGGGCAGCGGGGTTCAAGGTTGGGTGAGCGATACCGTTCTGGGAGCGCTTCGCGATCGGCTCGTGCAAATTGGCACACAGCGCTGGTTGAATGAACTCGGCATTGACACCCAAGCTCTGCAAGCACAGCGAGACAAGCTGGAATATTTGGGCAAAACGGTGATTTGGCTGGCCGTCGATGGCAAAGTGCAGGCCATCATGGGCATCGCGGATGCACTCAAGCCGTCGTCTGTGCAGGCCGTTCGCGCCCTGCAACGATTGGGGCTAGAAGTCGTGATGCTCACCGGAGACAACTGGGGCACGGCGAAAGTGATTGCGCGGGAAGCTAACATCGATCGCGTGATTGCAGAAGTTCGCCCTGACCAAAAAGCCGCGACGATCGAAACGCTTCAGGCAGAAGGCAAGATTGTCGCGATGGTCGGCGATGGCATTAACGACGCGCCCGCACTCGCACAGGCTGATGTCGGCATGGCGATCGGGACGGGAACCGATGTGGCGATCGCCGCCAGCGATATCACGCTCATCTCCGGCGATTTGCAAAGCATCGTTACGGCCATTCAACTGAGCCGCGCCACGATTCGCAATATTCAGCAAAATCTGTTTTTTGCCTTTATCTACAACGTGGCTGGAATTCCGATCGCCGCAGGCATTCTTTACCCGATTTTCGGTTGGCTACTCAGCCCGATTATTGCAGGTGCAGCAATGGCTTTCAGTTCAGTTTCGGTCGTCACGAATGCGCTACGGCTCCGCAACTTTCAGCCCAAATTAAATGAATCAGGCAGAGGCTATCACCATGCTTAAACCAGCCGTATTCTTCTCAACATTAGCCGGATTTGGCTTTTTGATTGGCTCACTTTCAGGGGCAATTCTATAGGAGGTTTGGAGGATGAAAAAGCGAATGATTAGTGGTGTAGCAAGTTTTGGATTGGCGTTTGGCGTCGTCTCATTGCCAGCAATTGCCCAAATGCGGCACAACATGGAAAACATGAATTCTGCTCAACCTGAACAGGCTGAGTTTCGCCGGATTGAGCAGCCGATCGCCAACAAGGTTGCAGTGACACTGGGCGGTTTGGGCTTAATTGGCCTGGAGCTTTGGTGGTTCTTGCTGAGCAAACCTAAGTCACGGAAAGCAACGGCTGAGAGTGGCGTTCAAGAAGTCACGGTGACGGTAGACGGTGGCTATGAGCCGAGTCAAATTGTCGTTCAGGCGGGACAACTTGTGCGATTGAAGTTCGATCGCAAAGACCCCAGCAGTTGCCTTGAAGAAGTGCAATTGCCTGACTTTCACATCGCCAAACCGCTACCGCTCAACCAAACAACGGCGATCGAATTTACGCCGGAAAAACCTGGCAAGTATGAATTCACCTGCGGCATGAATATGTTTCGGGGCGCGATCGAAGTGCAGGCTGCCCAATCTACTGCAACGTCTCGATCGATTGCGGCGATGGCTGAATCTGCTCAAGCCCCAAAATAGTCCGAAACAATCGAAATCTTCACTCAAGCACTAGTCTGCTCGAATTCTTGCCTCTAGCGATCTTCTCCTAAATTCTTCAACAGCCCTTTGAGATTGGAAAGCCTATTTTCCTTACACTCAGTAGGGCTGTTTTCGATAAGAATCAGCGATCATTTCAGCTTCATTACAACTCCAATTTCAAATTTCATTCTGATTTCATTTTCACGTGAGACGCTATGGAAGAAATCTTGAATTGCAATTTGTAAAGTTCTGCCCTGAGTCATTTTGCCAAGATGTGCTTTATGCCTAATCGCTTTTCGCGCCGCGATCGCTTTCCTTCCGTAGGAAGGCAAATTTGGCAGGCCAGCCGATCGAAGCAGTCCGAAGACCAGCGCGAGACGAGTCTGGGCAGTCGGCTGATGGCAGCAGAATGCAGATGGTCGTGACGATGGGCTATTCGGTCACGGTTTCGGCAGCCAAGCTAATGATGGCGCAGATAAATCGTTAACTGTTCGATCAGTAGGGCATGACTGAGGCACTACGGCTCGGCAAATAGCAACTGCTCAGCGTACTGTAGCAAAATCTCGGTAGACGATCGACGTTCTGCAAACTGAGTACTTAAATAGATGTGTCGTACCAGAGTGAGGGCAGTATAGGCTTGTACTGATGCTTGAACAGCACTGCCAGAAAGCTGTACAAACGCTTTTTCTAGGGCAATTTCTCGATCGCGCAGTGCATGAACATCTCCAAGGGTTCTGAGTCCTTGCTCGGTCATGTGTCCAATAAAGTTACCGATATCGAGACCCGGATCGCCTTGGCAATACAAATCTAAATCTAATAAATACAATCGGGAGCCATCAACCAGGACTTGATCTGCATAGAAGTCTCGATGAATTCCGCAGAATTTGATTTCGGGCGTAGCTGCTCCTAAGCGATCGCAAAGATTGAGAATTCGCTGTAATCGCGTTTCCCAATGGGGATATTGCTGCATGACTTGAGAGAGGCGATCGCGCAAAATATTGAGTTCGTCTGTCATGGTGTGACGACGATGAGGTGGAATGTTGGCTTGGTGCAGTTTGTGTGCTGCTTCAGCAATGCGTTGAGCGAGAGCAATGCCGTTTGACTGAGGCAGAAGTTCGGTGGCGATCGTGCCTGGAACTTTGCGCTGAAGATGCATTTGCAAGTTAGGAATGAGGGCGATCGGTTCTGGAACAGAGATGCCGTCTTCGCTATCATCTGCAAATCCGGCGTTCCACAAAGCTTGCTGAAGCTGATAGCAGTGAACATCCGTGCCTTTGGCGCGAATTTTCCCGATCAGCGTGATTTTTTGAATGGGCAATCTGTTGACTTCCAGGTCATATTCGATCAGGCAGCGGCGACCTGGTTTATGACGCATAACTCGAATGGCGCAGAGTTGAGCGGTCTTCAAGGCAGGTGGTAGACATTGAGTAAACTGCTGCTGCACGAACAGGGGATCGATTGCCCGAATGAGCCAGGGCATTTTGACATCGGTTGTGATGTTCAAAGGGTCAGTAATTGAAATGCTCAAGGGTGCTTGTTTAATCGGATGAAGGAGTAGGACAGAGGCCGTGAAATCAATTTCCGGCTGAAAGCGAAAACCTATTGAAATGGGTTGATCCTCGCGATCGATCGTCCGTTTTGGGACTTCAACGATGAAGCTCTGGGAATTGATTTCCTAGTGGACAGTGCGTCAGTCCTGAGGAGTTGAGGTGCTGAGTTAGGACATTAACTTGGGTGCGGATTGCTCCTGCATGGCCGCTTGCATCTGATAGAGTGCGGCATATTGGCCTTGAAGCCGTAGCAGTTCTTTGTGCGTTCCTTGTTCTAAAATTCGTCCATTTTCGAGGTAAAGAATCAAATCCGATCGCGTTGCCAGATGAAGGTTGTGGGTAATTAAGAAGGTGGTGCGATTTTCGGCAAGCTGATCGAGGGCAGCCGCGATCGCCTGTTCGTTTGCCTGATCGAGTCCGGTTGTGGGTTCATCCAGAATCAAAATTGGTGCTTCGCGAATGGCCGCACGAGCGATCGCCAGTCGTTGCCGTTGTCCGCCGGAGAGCGTTGCGCCTCGTTCGCCCAAGATCGTGTCATAGCCTTGGGGAAGTGCTTCGATGAAGGATTGCGCGTTTGCTAAGCGCACGGCAGCTTCGATTTCTGCGCGGGTGGCGTTGGGAACGCCGTAGGCGATGTTTCCCCGGACGGTTGCGGCAAACATGAGGCTATCTTGCAGGACGACGCTGATTTGCGGGCGAAAGGTTTCGAGGGTGTAATCGCGGATATCCTGTCCGTCAATCAGAATGCGTCCCTGCGTGGGATCGTAAAGCCGCAGCAGTAAGCTCATCAAGGTGGATTTGCCGCTGCCGGACGTGCCGACGATCGCCACTCGCTGTCCTGGGTCTACGGTGAAGCTGATTTGCTTGAGCAATTCTTGTCCTGGCTCGTAGCCGAAACTGACGCGATCGAAGCGCACTGCTCCTCGAAATGCTGGAGCCGCCGTTGCGCTTGGGAGATTGGTTACATCTGGAACTTCATCGAGAATATCGAGGATGCGATCGCCTGATGCGGCAGCTTTTGCGATGCGTCCGGTGTACTTGGCAAAGTTTTGGACGGGCTTAAACGCATTCTTGAGATAGGTGAGGAAGACGAGGACATCACCGGGCGTCAGGGCATCGCGCAAAACCAAACGCGCCCCTTTCCAGAGGACGATCGCCGTTCCCAGTGCAATAATCACGTCCACACTGCGCTCTAAACTGGCGGCTAAGCGCTGAGTTTTCACGCTTTCGCGCAAACTTCTTTCGTTCTCGCGAAAGAAAACGTTCTCAAACGCATCTTCGAGCGAAAGCGCCTGCACCAGCTTGATCGCGCTCATCGACTCGGCAACAGTGGCGGCAACGGCTCCTTCTTCCTGCCGCTGGGCGACCGAAGCTTTGCGAATCCGCTGACTGAGATGCTGGGTGGCGATCGCAAACAAAGGAAAGGTGAGGAGGGCAAGCAAAGATAAATCGCGGTGCATCCACAGCATCACGCCCACCATCCCGAACAGCGTGAAGATGCTGACAACGAGCGGCACAAGCGCAGTCAGCAAAATCTCCTGCAAACGGCTGGCATCGCTGCTGACGCGAACGACGAGATCGCCGCTTCTGGCTTTGGTGTGGTAGGCGATCGATAAATGCTGCAAGTGGTGATAAAGCTGATTTCGCACCTGCGCCATGACGCGACTGCTGACGATCGCCAGTCCGAACGTACTCCAATAAGCGGCCAGTGCCCGCAGCGCAGTGATCGCAATGACGGCGATCGCAGCTAGCGCTAAAAGTTTGCTGGGATCAAGCTGATTGATTAGCGGAATTGCCGCCAGCTTTTGATTGGCCGAGGGAATCAAAACATAGTCAAAGACAAACTTCAGCGGCCAAGGTTCTAATAGT
Organism: Microcoleus sp. FACHB-1515; assembly: GCF_014696105.1. Lineage (GTDB taxonomy): Bacteria > Cyanobacteriota > Cyanobacteriia > Elainellales > Elainellaceae > JAAUTJ01. Next base: position 42,027 of record NZ_JACJPO010000048.1, on the reverse strand, counting down.
TGCAGGGCGACATTCGCAAGCAGGGCAAGACCAGACAAAATCAGCAAAGTCTGCTGCTGCCGAATGTACGGAGAAAAACGGCGCAGCAGCCGCCAAAGCTTCGACAGGGAAGAACGACGCTTCATCGCTGTCCTCCTGCGATCGCGGGAGAAAACGCCAGTTGCAGCAGTTTTTGCGCGATCGCATTCCAGCTATGCTGCATCACTTTCTGTCGGGCAGCTTGTCCCATCGATCGATTGTGATCTGGCGATCGCAAGACTTGTTCGAGGGCAGTGGCGAGATCGATCGGATCGCCCGCCGTGCAAAGTAAGCCTGTCACTTGATCTTCAATGAGATCGGCTAGCTGCCCGATGCGGCTTGCCACAGTCGGGAGTCCGGCGGCCATGTATTCGTACACTTTCAGCGGTGAAAAGTAAAAATCGGACTGAGCCGGATAAGGTGCAACGGCCACCTGCATTGAGGCGAGCCAGCCTGGAATTCGATCGGGCGCGATCGCTCCAGTGAAGTGAACAACAGCAGCTAAGCCGCGCTGAGCTACATCCATTTCTAAATTTTCCCGCTCAGGCCCATCCCCCACGATTAGCAGTTGCGTTTTGGGATGACGCTGGTGTAGTCGATCGAACGCTTCGATCAAAACGGGCAGTCCGTGCCAAGGCTTGAGCGTTCCGACAAAGCCGATCGTGAAGGCATCGGTTGGAAAAGCAGGTTCAAGCTTGGCCGGAAAGCGATCGAGATTGACGCCGTTGGGAATGACGTGAATTGATCGATCGCTTCTCACATAGCCTTCCAGATAGGTTTTGACTTCGGCTGAAACGGCGATCAGATGCGTCGCCGCCTGAAAGACTCGTTCCGCGATTTGTTCTGCTGCCGAGCGATCGATCAGTCCTCGGTGCTTAGCCTGTTCTTCAATCAGCGGTGCATTCACCTCCAGCAGGGCGGGAACGCCAATCGATCGAGCGTGTTCGATCGCGCCAAAGCTCCACAGCGAATAGCGCTCATAGATCAAGTCAAATGCGCCTGCCCTTTCAAGCTGAAGCCGTAACTCCGCATTGGCAGACAGCGCGATTTGTTCTCGCAGGGCGCGATCGCCTTTGGGAATTTGCGGCAGATGATGCAGTTTAACCGCTGCTAAATCTGCCGATGGTTCTCCACCCCAACGGCTCGCAAACAGTTCCACCTCGGCTCCTTGCTGTTGCAGTGCCCGGATGATTTCCTGCACGTGAATTGAGCAGCCTTTTTGTCCAAAGACGGGAACGCCCGGATCGGCGCAGACGTAAGCAATTCTCATCCGCCCACCTCCTGCAAAGCCTTCTGATGAAGTGTCGGATCGGCAGGCTGAAACCGCGATCGCAGCACCGCCGCATTGCGGTGGATGTCAAACTCGGCTTCGATTAAACCTCGCGCCTGTTTAGAGAGCGTGACGCGCAGAGCGTCATCGCTGAACAGGCGTTGCAGGGCGATCGCAAGCTGCTGGGGATCGTGTTGAGGCACAATCAATCCGGTTTGCTCATGCCGTACCAGTTCTGGAATTCCCGTCACATCCGTCGCGATGCAGGGAGTTCCCAATGCCATTGCTTCGAGCAGTACGGTCGGCAGTCCATCGCGGTTGCCGTCCGAGCCAATCACACAGGGCGCAGCAAAAATCGTCGCCTGCTGAACAAGCTCAAACACTTCATTTTGAGGACGGGGGCCAACGATTTCAACCACAGACTGTAAGCCCAGTCGATCGATCTGCTGGCGAAGAGATGCTTCCAGCGGCCCCGTTCCCACAAGCTGACAGCAAAACTCCCAGCCCTGCTGCTGAAGAATCGCACAGGCATCAATCAGGTCAGACAGCCCTTTCTTCTCGACCAAGCGACTGACTGAGATGATTCGCAGCGGATGATTGTGAGGCGATCGATAGGTAAGCTGGCTGAGATCGAGTCCGTTGTAGATGCGCTGGACGCGATCGGCTTTGTAGGTTTGCTGCAAATAGCGCAGGTTGTAATCGCTCACCGTCACCACAAAAGCCGCATCTGCAAGCTTGCGCTGCATCTCTTGGGGTTGAACGCTTTCGTGAAAAATATCTTTGGCGTGGGCGGTGAAGCTGTAGGGAACTCCGGTGAAGTGCGAGGCAAGGCGGGCGACACTTGTGGCGATCGAGCCAAAGTGAGCATGAATGTGATCGATGCGCCTGAGTTGAACTTCGCGGGCTAACCAGGCAGCTTGATAAACCGTACCGTCTAGTTCTCCTTGAGCAACTGCCAGCTTGCTCCAAAATCCCGGAATCACCTGACTGGCTTCCTGTAGCTCTGCCCAAAAGTAGCTGGCCGCAGTTGGCGTAGGACTGGTGAGCGATGCACTATTGCGTCCCTGATCAGGCTGCTGAATGTAGGTGACGGGCGCACGTACCTGAGAAATAATGTTTTGAAAATGAGTATCACAAGGCGGACGCAGCGCAAAAATTTCGATTTCTAATCCTGCGGCTTCGTGAGCCAAAATTTCATTGACAATAAAGGTTTCTGAATAGCGGGGATAGCGCTTTAGGACATAGGCAACCCGCATCGACTGCTGCAACATTTTAGGCTCCTTTTATGAGGCGTAGCGGCTGCAATAAGCGGGCGTCGTCAGCACCTTTTCGATGCGCTCCGCGATGCGCGTAAGTCCATTCAAATCGAGGCGATCGCGCACACGAGGAGCCGATTTGGACTGCGCCATCCATCCTGTCAAAGCAGCAGGATGAATCTGGTCAGGATGTAGCAGATCAACAATGTTCATTTGCTGCAATCGCTCGGCGCGAATGATCTGTTCCTGACGTGGCTTCACGCGAGGCACAACCAGCGATCGCTTCTCAAACGAAAGAATTTCGCAGGTGGTATTGTATCCGCCCATGCTCACAACCCAATCCGCCTGAGCGAGCAGCAAAGTCGGTTCCGGCAAATAGTCCAGCACCTTTAAGCGATCGGACTGGTTGGCGTAAGCCTGGAGTTCCTGACGCACCGACAGCGGCATAAATGGCCCTGTTACGATTACGCCGCTGGCTTCAGGCGGTAAGGTAGCTTGAGCAAACGCCGTAGCGAGATTAGCGCCATCTTGTCCACCGCCGACGAAGCAGACGGCAAGCTGCTCCTGCGGAAGTTGAAGATCAACAACGGCTTGAACGCTTTCTTTGTCAACAAATTTGAGGCGCGATCGCTGATCGAGATAGCCCAAATAGCGAAATTTGGCGACGATATCGCTGGAGAATTGATATTCCTGCGCGGCATCATAAACGGCTCGATCGCCGTACACCCAAACCTCATGATAGTAACGACGAATAGCGTCTTCATTCGCCGCCCGATTCCAGTCTCGCTGCACAACCGCAGGCTCATCTAAAATGTCGCGCAGGCCAAGAATGCAGCGCGTTTGAGTGTGTTTGTGCAAATACTTGAGAGACAAATCAAGCTCTTTGACTGCACCTCTGGGCACATTATCAACAATGAACACGTCCGGCTTAAAGCTGGCTAAAGCCGTTCGGAGCAGTTGCGATCGCAGTGAAATAATCTCCTGAAGCGACAGATCGAGCCGTCGCGCCTGATATTGTCCGTCTGTATCTTTATGCAGCGCAGGCAGCGTTAAATAATCAACGCCAGCGATCGCAGGACAGCGACTTGCATCCTGCATTCCACTAATCAGCAAAACATCAACAGGTAAGCCAGAATCTACCAAAGTTTGAGCAATCAGTAGGTTACGGCGTTTGTGTCCTAGTCCCATTGTGTCATGAGAGTAGAGCGCAACTCGCCACCTATGAGAAGAATTGTTCAGCACCTTTACCTTCTCCCTTCCAGGCAATCGCTATTGTTTCTTGCTGGAATCTTAGCTTCGCTCGAATCGAGTGTGAGCAGAAGGTAAGAAAACTCTCATCTCTCCGGTTGAGAGAAGAAGTTTCTCTACCGAAACTACCGATCGAAAGATGCCAAATTAAATCACTTACTTGTATGCGAGCCGATAGCCGATTCCACGCACGGTTTCGATCGAACCATGCCCTAATTTTTTTCGCAAGTAGCCAATATAAACCTCAACAATATTAGTATTGGGATCATAATCGTATCCCCAGACCTGCTTGAGCAAATCTTCACGGCTACAGGTCTGTCCGGGCTGACGAGCAAGCATTTCTAATAAAACAAATTCGCGGGTTGAAAGCTCAATCGATCGCCCTTTCACTTCAACTCGTCGCCGCCGCAAATCGATCGTCAAACTGCCCACCTTTAGCACTATTTCTTCTGGGAGAGTAGGCGATCGCTGCTGGCGAATCTGGACTCGAATTCGCGCAATCAGTTCAGCTAGCGAAAAGGGTTTTGTCACATAGTCATTTGCTCCTGCTTCCAATGCACGTACTTTGTCTCGTACATCTTGGAACACGGTGAGAACAATAATTGGAAGCTGTTCACCTCGCTGGCGCAACGCTTCAATAACGGCAATTCCATTTTTTCCAGGCAGTCCTAGATCAAGAATGAGTACGTCGAACTCTTCCGTTTTGCCCCAGGTAATTGCAGCATCGCCATCCTCCACTACTTTTGTAACAAAGCCTTTTCGTTCTAATCCTTCTTGCAAAAATGCCGCAATTCGAGGCTCATCTTCAGCAATTAAAATTCGATTCATGCTGCGATCGTTTTCCATAAAATTTAGTTAAACTAACATTAATTAAGAGGTGGAAAGACTGACTCAAAAAGCATCAACCGGAATAATGGCAGTAAATTGAGACCCCTTTCCGGGCTGACTTTGCAACAGCAGTTCTCCGCCATGCGCCTCTGCGATCGCTTTGACGATCGCCAATCCCAACCCTGCTCCTTTGCTTCTGCGGCGACCCTGCCCCCGCGCAAAACGCTGGAGAATGCGAGCTTGATCTTGCAGTAAAATCCCAGTTCCCGTATCTCTCACCCAGAAATGAACGGAATCTGCGACGAGACGGCTACCAATTTCGATGGTATCTGTTTCGATCGTATGCTCGATGGCATTTTGCACCAGATTCATCATCAGTTGCGTCAACCGCTGACGATCGCCTACAACGCGAACCGATGCTTTTGAAATAAGCTGCCACTGTCGAGGAGCCAAAGCGGTTGATTTGGCAAAAATTTCTTCCGTTAACTGATCCACAGCCAGTATATCTAGGTCTAAAAAATCGGGACGTTCTGCCTTTGCCAACAGCAGCAAATCATCTACCAGTCGGCTCATCCGATTTAGCTCATCAATCATCAGATCGATCGCTCCCAAATGACTTTTTTCCTGGCGATCGCCCAAAGTTTGGCTCAAGATTTCCAAATGTCCGCGAATGACGGTAATCGGCGTTTGAAATTCATGGCTAGCATCATTAATAAATTCACGCTGGCTGGCAAAAGAAGCCTGAAGTCGATCGAGCATTTCATTAAAAGTCATAGTAAGTTCGGCGATTTCCTTTGCACCCTGCACAGCCAACGGTTTTGCGATCGTTTCCATGCCCCGCACCGATCGAGCCGTTTCTGTTAGCGTTCGCAACGGAAATAGAACTTGTCCAATAATGCACCAGGCCAAAAAGAGAGCAACCAGCATCACTGCCACAAATACATACGCAGCAACCCAAACCGCCCGATCAATCTCTTGCTGTTCGCCGCTAAGAGAATGGATCACCACAAATACGCCTCGCTGATTACCATCATTTTGAAGCGGATAGGCGATGTAGCGAAAGGTTGCGGTGGCGGTTTGATGCTGTCCCTGAGCAGGGCGATCGAATTGGGTAAAAGCATTCAACCACTGTTGATTTAAGTTTATATTTGGAGGAAGGGGATTTGGACTCGTTTTATAAATTTCTCCGTTAATCAGGGTGATAAAACTCTCATGATCAACTGGAATATTGCGAGACAAAAACACCTTAAAAATTGAGGAAGAATCTTGATTAAAGGGTTGTCCTGTTGCCGGATTGACCCCGCGCTCTAGTCGCTGCATTTCCTCAACTTCCTGCTGTAAGGATTGCTGTACTCGTTGCTGAAGCTGAGTAAAAAGAATTTGCCGAATCAGCGCGATAGAGAGAACGATCGACAGGGTAATGAGAACTGCTAATCCTAGCAAAATACGAGTTCTTGCACTCCAAATCATACGTTGCCAGCTTGCACTTCGAGAAGAAATACTGTGAAATATCATGCCAACTTTTGCAGTTCGATTTATCATCCTTTACTTTATCGAAAATCAGCCCATCATAAGTAGCATAAAAGGTGAGAAAAATTTCAACCAAACTGAACACTAAGCTTGCAGTGTTCAGTTTAGATAAAAGGCAAAGATTATCGCGGTTTGGCGATCGCTTTTTGTAAAAGCAGCACAAATCAAGTCAGCAAAATGCTCAGCAGCTCAAAGGCTGCTTTGCGTGATTCAGCAGGAGTCGTGTCTGCAACCAAGGCGTTGCGCGGGGCAGCGCGAATGAATGCCTTTGCCAAAGCGATCGCCAAACCGCGCTACCAAGATCGAAGTTGGGCTGCTGGCAATGGCAAATAGCGGTGTGATGAGGGCAGAGAGTCCGTAGCCTGCGATCGCCAGTTGCTTGCGCCCTCCCCAGTAGTCACTGAGCGCCTTGGAAAAGATTTTGAGAATTTCTTGAAGTAGACGATCGCGTAATTTTACTGGAAAGACAGCTTTCGCTTGACTCATCTGCTTGACAGTCGGCAGCAATCAATCATACTCTCCTATTGAGAAAATTTCCTAAATTTGCGCGATCAAGCTCGATCGCGTTTTCGGCTTCTATGACTTCATCTACCCTTCGTTCAACCCCTGTCAGGCGATCGCCGCCTATTCTCCTGCTTGGTTTGGGTGTGGGTGCTGTGATTCTGTTTGGCTGCTTGGTTCTGAGTCTCACCTTGGGCGCGGCAGATATCCCCCCTGCCACCGTGATTTCTGCCTTGTTCGCGTTTGATGGCTCGACTGAGCATTTGATTATTCGCACAGTGCGACTGCCGCGATCGCTCATCGCCATTGCAGTCGGCGGAGCGCTCTCGGTCGCCGGAGCTTTAATGCAGGGCTTGACGCGCAATCCGCTTGCTGCGCCGGATATTCTGGGCGTCGATGCCGGAGCCGCCTTTGCGGTTGTTGTCGCCGTTTTCTTATTTGGCAGCGAGTCGATTCGCACTCAGATGGGCGTGGCGTTTTTGGGCGCGGGCATTGTGGCGATCGCCGTCTACGGAATTGGATCGCTCGGTCGTGGCGGTTTGACGCCGTTGAATCTGACGATCGCCGGAGCCGCCCTCACCGCTTTGATCGCCTCTTTGACAGCGGGAATTTTGATTGTCAGTCAGCGCACCTTAGAAGAAATTCGCTTTTGGCTAGCCGGATCGGTAGCGGGGCGGGATCTGGATTTGCTGTGGCAGGCGTTGCCGTTTTTGGCGATCGGGCTGGCTTTGGCTTTAGCACTCGGTCGTCCGATTACGGCAATGAGTTTGGGGGATGATGTGGCGCGAAGTTTGGGACAGCGGACGGGCTGGGTGAAAGGCATAAGCGCCCTGAGCGTCGTGCTGCTGGCGGGTGGAAGCGTGGCCGTTGCGGGACCGATCGGCTTTGTCGGCTTGATTATTCCGCATCTGGTGCGCTTTTTTGTCGGTGTGGATTACCGCTGGATTGTGCCTTATTCGGCAGTGTTTGGCGCGATCTTGCTGGTCGTGGCGGATATCTGTGCGCGATTGATTTTGCGTCCGATCGAACTTCCTGTCGGCCTCGTCATGCCGCTAATCGGTGCGCCGTTTTTTGTGTACTTGACGCATCAGAAGGTGAAGCAATGACGATTCGCGCTGCCGCTCCTCAACCGCAGGTGGCGATCGTGCTGCTTGCCTTGCTGTTCGTAATTGGCTTTGGCCTAATTGCCAGTACCAGCTTTGGCGAATATCCGATCGCGTGGCTGGATGTCGCCAAAACCATGATCGGCATCGACACAGGCAATCCCGATCATGCCTTTGTCGTGCGGACGCTGAGATTGCCGCGATCGATCGTCGCTGTCCTCGTTGGCATGGCCTTGTCGATGGCGGGCGCGATCATGCAGGGAATCACGCGCAATCCACTCGCCGCACCGGGAATTGTGGGTGTGAATGCGGGCGCATCTTTGGCCGCTGTCGTCCTGCTGATTGTGTTTCCGGCTGTGTCGCCCGAAGGAGGCGGAGCCATCGCCTACCTGCCCGCCGCTGCTTTCCTAGGTGGACTGGCAACTGCCCTGCTGATCTATGGGCTGGCATGGCAAGGCGGCAGCGCTCCTGTCCGACTGATTTTGATTGGCGTGGGCGTGAACTTGATTGTCAGTGCCGCAACTGAAGTGCTGACTACATTTGGCAATATCGATGCGGTTTCGCAAGCCTTGGTGTGGCTGGCGGGCAGCGTTTACGGACGCAGTTGGGAGCAGATTGCGGCTTTTTTGCCCTGGCTAATTGGCTTTGGCAGTTTGGCACTGTTGCAGGTGCGCGAACTGAATGTGCTGCAACTGGGCGATGAAGTGGCTCGCAGTTTGGGCAGTCGCATTGAGTGGCAGCGCGGCTTATTGCTCCTAACATCAGTTGCGCTGGCAGGGGCAAGCGTGGCAACGGCAGGATCGATCGGCTTTGTGGATTTGATGGCTCCGCATTTGGCGCGGCAACTCGTTGGCTCGGATCATAAAGCGCTGCTTCCGGCTTCTGCCCTGATTGGCGGCGCGATCGTCGTCTTAGCCGATTTGGTTGGACGCCTGCTGTTTGCCCCGATCGAAATTCCCTGCGGTCTGGTCACATCGGCGATCGGTGCGCCCTACTTCGTCTATCTACTTATTCGCAATCGTTCTCGATAACTGCTATGTCTCACTGCCTTGAAGCTGAAAATCTCACGCTCGGTTACGATCGCGGCTCGATCGTCGCACATCTCAACCTCACGATTCCGACTGGACAAATTACGGTTCTGGTTGGGCCAAACGGCTGCGGCAAATCTACCCTCCTACGCGGACTGGCGCGACTGCTTAAACCGAGGCGCGGTCGGATTGCGCTCGATGGAGCCGACATCTTTAAGCTTTCGACCCGCAGCGTTGCCAAACGCTTAGCGATGCTGCCGCAAAATCCGATCGCTCCCGAAGGCTTGACCGTCCGCGATCTGGTGGCGCAGGGACGCTATCCCTATCAAACCTGGTGGCAGCAGTGGTCAGAACTGGATGAAAAACGGGTGGAGGAAGCGATCGCCAAAACCGACCTGATGACCTTTGCTGCTCACCCCCTCGATCAGCTTTCGGGCGGACAGCGGCAGCGAGCTTGGATCGCGATGACGCTGGCGCAAGACACCGAGATTTTGCTCCTGGATGAACCAACCACGTTTCTTGATCTGGCGCATCAAATGGAAGTGCTAGACCTGTTGCACGACCTCAATCAGCAGGAAGGCCGCACGATTGTCATGGTGCTGCACGACCTCAATCAAGCCTGTCGCTATGCCGATTACCTGGTTGCGATGCGGCAGGGGACGATCTACGCGCAGGGCAAACCGAGCGAGGTAATGACGCCCGAACTGGTGCGCGATGTGTTTGAAGTGGACTGTCAAATTGTTCGCGATCCGGTGAAGGGAACGCCGATGTGTGTGCCGATTGCTCGCTCAAACTCCAGTCTGTAGCCCTGCTTGCACCTGCCACAATCCGGCATAAATTCCCTGCATGGCTAGCAGTTGATCGTGCTGACCCTGTTCAACAATTTCACCTTGCGCCATCACATAAATTCGATCGCAATGTCGAATCGTTGATAAACGGTGAGCAATGGCGATCGTCGTGCGGTTTTTCGTAATGGCCGCTAACGATTTTTGAATTGCCGCTTCCGTTTCATTATCAACAGCGGAAGTGGCCTCATCGAGAATCAAAATCGGCGGGTCTTTGAGCAGCGCACGAGCGATCGCAATTCGCTGTCGTTGTCCACCCGAAAGTTTTTGACCCCGCTCCCCAACGATCGTGTCGTAATCTTGCGGCAAGCGATCGATAAATTCATGCGCTTCTGCCAATTTTGCCGCCTGCATAATTTGCGCTGGAGTCGCATCAATTCGCCCGTAAGCAATATTTTCAGCGACGGTTCCCTGAAACAAAAATAAGTCCTGACTCACCCAACCGATGCAGCGTCGTAACTCTTGCAGTTGCAGCGATCGAATCTCCATTCTATTAATCAAAATATTGCCCGTTTGCACCTCATAAAACCGCAGCAATAGCTTCGCCAACGTACTTTTTCCTGACCCCGTAACGCCAACAATCCCAACATTTGCACCCGCTGGAATATGCAGCGAAATATTCTTCAAAACCGGAGTAATTCCATCATAAGTAAAGCTGACGCGATCGATCGTCACTTCGCCGCGCACCTGTTTAATAGTTTGCGCTCCGGTGCGAATGGCGATCGGGGTTTCTAACAGTCCCATAACGCGCCGAATGGATGCCATCGCTCGCTGATAGCTATCCATAATCTCGCTCAGTTCCGTGAACGGCCAGAGTAAACTTTGGACGATGAACACCATAAAGCCATAGGTTCCGATCGACAGGTGCTCATTAATGACTGCGATTCCACCTAAATACAACGTCGTCACAAAACCCGCCAACACCAAAAACCGAATCAGCGGTACAAAGGCACTGCTAAGCGCGATTGCACGGCGGTTACTACGGCGGTAGGCATCACTTTCTTGACGGACGCGATCGCGCTCATACGCTTCAGCCGTAAAGCTCTTAACTGTAGCAATGCCAGAGAGATTGTTGGCAAGGCGATCGCTAATTAATCCGGCCTGATCGCGCACGGCATCATAGCGAACCGCCAGCCGATTTTGAAAGGCGATCGTGCCCCACAAAATGAAGGGAATCGGTAACATTGCCAGCCAGGAAATGCCCGGAGCCAGCAGAATAAAGCTAGTGCCGATCGCAATAATCGTTGTAAAAAACCAGAGGATATTGTGAGCGCCCGTATTGAGAAATTGCTCTAGCTGATTGATATCGTCATTGAGAACAGAAAGCAAAATTCCGGTACTGCGGTCTTCAAAAAAACTCAGTTCCAACTCCTGCAAATGGCTGTAGGCATCGACGCGAAATTCGTGCTGCATTGTCTGCGCCAAGTTGCGCCAAAGGCGATCGTACAAATATTGCGTCAGCGATTCTAAACCCCAAGTGGCGATCGTGAGCAGCGACAAAACCATCAACTGATTCACTACATTTTGAATTCCAAATCGAGCAATTAGCGAATTCTCTCGTTCGACAACGACATCAACGGCAACGCCAATTAGGTAGGGCGGAGCGAGATCCAAGAGCGTGTTGAAAATAGAGCAGGCAATCGCCCCCACAATTTGAATTCGATAGGGTTTTGCGTAGTGAAATAGATGCAGCAAAGAATGAGTAGAGCGAATCGCCATTGTTGATTAGAAGTTACGTGCAGTAGAATTATCGATCGCTTGGTTCATTTACTCTCAATCAATGAAAATAAATAATAGAACAATCGCTCGCAAGCTAATATTTTGACTGCGATCGCCCAACCTGCACAATCCAATCACTTCTCAATTCCCATCTTTTGTAAAGCATTGATTTTTCTTTCCACCGATCGCCCTTCCAATCAACCTGCGATCGCTTCTCAAACTCGATCGCCTCGCTTAATGTTTGTTTTATCGAATCTTTAGATTCTCAGATATTTGCTGAGAAATTCTAATTGATTTTCCATTTCTTCAGCGGTTTTATTTGCAATCAGTTCTAAAATGGCTCGAACTTGTTCTCCAACCGAATAATTTTGAGCGAGGAAAGCAATTCCTGAGTGATTTTCTGAGCTTACAATGAACTCGATATGAAGCTGGTAGAAATCGCTGATGTTGTGGCTATAGATGACTTGTTGTTGCTGTGCTGCTAGACGCAATTGCTCGACATCGATCGAGCCTTCAGTTTAGGTTTCTTGGACTGTAATCACATCAACACTGCGGGCGCGTAGCGCTCTCAAAAGTGCTTGATCCTGAGAATCTTCGTCGAGGTAGAGACGAATTTGGCTCATGCGATCGAGTCTGTGGAGGATTGATGTAGCATTTCTAGACGGTTTGCTTCTGCGGCTTGATGGGCAATATCGGCTTCGATCGCGGCAACGTTGGCGTGGTAGTAGGTGAGTGCGGCATAAACTTCGGCAAGGGTGATGTGTCCGATGCGATCGCCAATCTCTTCGGGGGCTAGGCCGCGCTTGTACCAGGAAACGATGCGGCGAAGGGTGATACCTTTGCCGGAAATATGGGGAGCGCCGCCGTGAAGTCCGGGGGTGCTGCTGATGAAAGTGCCAATATCAATGGTGGTTGCTGTCATTTGCTGCGATTTTACAAGTGAAGATTACAAACATTCTAGAGGCCAGCGCTTTGAGAAGGACGATCGATCGTGAAAGTCATTTCTGAAGAGTGCGATCGCCCTCAATCTGCTTTCATTTGAGAGTGGGAATCTTGGCGACACTCACTGCTTGCAATACTTCAGAAAATTGTTTCCAGGGAACATCGCCTGTTTTGCTGTTGAAATAGCGATCGCCAAATTGCAGGAGGGCAGTGGCGGTTTCCTCAGTGGGTAGGTTGGTGAAGAGATAGGTGGGTTTGTGAGGAGCGGAAAAGGCAACGGCGCAGGGTCGATCGCATGTCCACAAACAATCAACAGGTTGAATTTCAAGCTCAGCGGAGTGCGATCGATTAGCGTTTAATTGGTTGAGTCGATCGAGTAAGCAAGTGCCATCAGTTGGTTGGTCTTCGGGTTGCGCTTCGGAGAGGTGACAGGATTTGCAAACAAATAAATTGTGTTTTGACATAGTTTAAGGAGTATCGACGAGATATTTGAATAGGTCATCTAGGATGGCGTTGATAGCGAAAATATCTGAATTATGCCAATGTGCGCCCACAAGATGCACCTGATCGCGTTGAACAACATTAAGTCTCGCCCATAGAGGGCTTTGTTTGAGTTTTTCTAACGTCTTTTGATCATTTTCTCTTTCCCACGACACGAAGAAAAGAACATCTCCATCGAGATCGGATGTTTTTTCTTTAGATATGTTTTCAATGTAGAAGAAATCTCCTCTTTGGGATTCGGGACGCTGTAGGCCGATGTCTTGCAAAATTTCTCCAGCGTGGTGTTTTTCTCCATAAGACCAAATGCCATATTCTGAAGATGTATTGGCAATGGACACTTTTAGATGATGGCGGCGATCGCCCAAAGCCTGCTTCAGTTCTTCCACTCGTCTCCAATATTCATTGATGAGTTGTTTGCCCGCTGCTTCCTTGTCTAATACGTAAGCAAGCTCCTTCAATTGGTCTTCCCAGGGAGGAGAGGGAAAGGACATGTTTAATACAACAGTGGGCGCAATCTGAGATAGTTGTTTGTAGAGGTTTTCTGAGTAAGAGGACTCAGCCAAAACGAGATCGGGATGAAGAGACAGAATCTTTTCCAGGTTTGGAGAACCGTATCCGCCAACGGATTCTATCGGGTCTACTTTGCCTTCAAGATATTTAGCGAAAGGAAATCCTGGAACAGAAACGGTTGCTATAGACTGAACACCTAATTTCAAACTATTGATCCAATAATCTTCTCGGAGCATCACAATCCGTTGAGGATTTCGAGGAATGCAGGTGCTACCCATAACATGCTGCACAGTTCGACAATCTGTAATAGCTTGTTGGATATGGGTGTTGTTAGGAATACTTACTACACTGCAAGCTGAGATGGACGCATTTGTGAAAATGCTAAAAAGTAGTAAGCAGAAAAAGCGGCACACAGCATTCCTCATCAATCCTACCCCTCAGAATCGCCAAGCAAGAGTGCCTTGGACAGTAAATGGCGCACCGACATCAACCCGATTAATGGAATCGGCTGTAGGGTAGTATTCGATGTCAAAGAGATTCCGAATGTTGATTGCAGCGCGGAATCGATCGCGCTCATAAAAAATAGCGGCATCGGTGCGGAAATAGCTGGGTAGCTTAAAACTGTTAGCAAGATCGCCTGGACGATCGCCCACAAAGTAAAAGCCTAAACCAAACCCAAGCCCCTCTAAATCACCTGCTTGAATTCTGTAGGTTGTCCACAGATTAAACGAATGTTCAGGCGCATTTCGCAGTCGATTTCCTTCGGGAATGGAGTTGTCTTCGGTGACTCTGGCATCGTTGTAGGCATATCCAGCAATCACGTTCCAGCCTGGTAAGATTTCGCCGTTGATATCAACTTCAATTCCCTGGCTTCTTTGCTCTCCAGTTTGAATGGAAAAGTTCGGGTTGTCGGGATCGGCTGTTGTGACGTTCGTACGGGTCAAATCATAAAGCGCCAAGTTTGCCGAAAGCTGATCGTTAATGTCTACTTTGGCTCCAATCTCATATTGCGTTCCTCGCTCTGGTCGAAAGGTTTCCCCATCTGCCGCAAGTCCGATCGTGGGAGCAAAGGAGCGAGAATAACTAGCATAGAGCGAAACTGCTGGAATTGGCTGGTAGACAACGCCGATGCGCGGGCTGAATGCGGTATCTGACTGGTTGGTTTCTGTGTCAGCTAATCGATCGTCAGTGCGCTCTTCAAAGAAGTCAAGCCGACCTCCCAACAAAAATCTCAAATTCTCCGCCAATGTAACTTGATCTTGCAGGTAAAGACCAAGCGTATCTCTAGTCGTGAAGTTGCTAAAAGTTGGGCCTGTCAAATTTACGTTTTGGTCATAGACGGGATTGAAGATGTCGATAGGAGGCGCATCTCCAACTTCACCAGTAACGTCGCTCTCATCTCGGCTCAAGCTAAAGCCAAATAGAAGCTGATGATCAATTGTGCCTGTGCGAAATTCACCGAGTAAATTAGTGTCCAAATAATAGCTATCGTAAAACTGGCTGCCGCTAAAATAACGTCGATTCAACGTGCGGTTATCAGGCGCTAGACTACCATTGAAAATCTGTGGCGCTCCATCTCGATCGTCGTCGTCATAAATGGTGTAGAGAAATGCATTGCGAATTCGCCAATCTTCGCTAAATCGATGCTCAAAGCGATAGCCCGCTCTAGCATTCACAGTGAAGTTATCAACTTGTGGTCCACCAGGGTTAAAGCTGCGGTCAATTGTGCCATTTGGGTTTGGCAGCACAGTTCCTACCGCAGGTTGTCCTTCAGGCTGCTGTCCATTGCGCTCCTGAATATTGACATCTCCTTCGATAGTGAGGTCGGTATTTTCTCCTAATTCAAGAGCGAGGCTGGGTGCAACAGAAATTTCGATTCCTTCTTCAAAATCGAGAAAACTGTCAAAATCCTGATAGCCAGCAATGAAACGATAGCGAACGGTTCTTGCATCGTTTAAGGGACCAGAAAAATCGATCGCCCCCTGATAATCATTGAAGCTCGCAGCAGTGGCACTGACTTCATAAAATGGATTTCTCAGCGGTTGCCGAGTCACTACATTGATTGTGCCTCCCAAGCCACTAAATCGAGTTTGACCATATAGAACAGAGGCAGGTCCTCTCAACACCTCTAGCCGTTCCACATTGATAAAGGTTGCATCTGAAGAAATTTGTGGGTCAGGAATACCGTTGACAAGAAAGTTGCCAAAGTTCTCAAAGCCTCGAATTGTGAAATAGGTTCGTGATGATGATGGATTGGCTAATGCAGTCAGGCCAACGGCATTTTGCAATCCATCGATAATGCTTCTAGCTTGCTGATCTTCAAGCACCTGTTGCGGGATCACTTGAATCGCTTGCGGAACATCACGTAGCGGCGTGTCGGTTCGCGTTCCCACAGAGGTCGTGTCTACCTGATAGTCATCATCCTGATCGCCTGTGACAACAATCTCGATCGCCTCCTCATCCTGTGCCGCAACTGTCCCGATTGCCACACCCAACACAAGATTTTGCCCATCCGATCGCACCTCAGCCACAGGTGGCGCATCCGTCCCCGTAATCGCCACCCGGACGCGATCCCCTGGCAACTGTGTCACCTCCACCAGCGCGATCCCCGCGATCGGCTCTGGTTCAAAAATTTCTTCTGCGATCGTCGCGTTGGGAATATCCGCAATCAGCGCATTGCCGATCGCATTCGTCGCAGGCACTTCGATCGATCCGCCCTCGGTTTCCAGCACGATCGCCAAACCCGTCTCCGTCGGCTCCACGCGCACAGCCGTAATTTTCACCACAGCCGCCTGCGCCACCTGCGCCATCCACTCATCGATCGAGGTTGCAGGCTGGTCAAGCTCGCTCAGCATCGGCACTTCATTGGCCGGAATTGCCGCAGGTTCTTCCTGTGCTTCCGCAGGCAGCGTCATCGCCACACAGCCCAGCATCGCCACCAGCAACTTGATCGATCGCAGCATCACCCTCACTCCAGCAAGCTCTAATTGCAAATAATTCCCGTTTAGCGGAATAGAGCTACTGTAAAGAGTGCGGGGCGATCGCGTCTATCCAAAAACCGCCATTTATGATCCAAAAACCGCCAGTTTTCCCGCCAAACACTGACTCGGCGTGATCCCAAACTGCCGCTTAAATGCTGCCGCAAAATTTCCCAAATGGCTAAATCCAACCAGATTGGCAACTTCCGCAACCGATCGATCTCCTTGCCGCAAAAGCTGCTCTGCCCGCTCCATCCGCCGCTGAGCTAAATAGCCGACGACCGTTGAATCAAATAGCAGTTTGAAGCCGCGCTGGAGGGTGCGATCGCTCAGCCCTACCTGTTGCGCTAGTTCCAACAAAGCAGGTGGATTTTCAAGCTGAGCCGTCAAAATTTCTTTGGCATGATGCAGCCGTGCAATCGTATCTGCTTTAAGTTTTACAGATGGCAAAGCTTGAGTGCGATCGCTCAAAACCGCGTCAAGCTGCAACGTCAATAGCTCAAACACTTTCGCCTGAAGATACAGCCGCTTCATTCCACCTCGAAACGGCGCATCAATGATCTGCTGGGCGATCGAGCGAATTGCAGGTGTCACTTTCGGGAAGAAAGATGCTTTCCACTCGTTCGATCGAATTAGCAATTTCTCACTCACCAAATCTTGCTCACCATCCGCAAAAAAGGCCTGTAGCTGCTCTGGCTCAATGTGAACATCCACCATTCGCAATCGCTCACCTTGCGGGTGGCAATTGATATAGCCGTGTGAAATCCCGCTACCCGATAAATAGCAGTGTTCGCTATCAATAGCTGGATAAATGTTGGTAATGACCCTGCCTGATAGCGCAACCGAAAACTGAATCAAATGCTCATGATCAAATTCTTTGTGGCGGCAATCCTCAAAATACTCATGATCAGAAATATCTAAGTCAATTCCCGTCGCCAATTCAACCCAGCGAACATAGCCCCGTCCTTCATCAGCGGGCACAATTTCCAGCGATTCATACGGTTCGATCGAGCTTGGGCAAACCGAAAATTCCTGATGCAGGCGATCGCCCTCCACGCTAGAGATAACCTGCTGCATGAGCGTTTAGATTGAGAATATTTTCAATAGTGAGAGGCGGCTGTTGCCTGCGCTACTCGCGCTTTGCAGCGATCCCCAGCTTCACGCCCGGAATCGTCCGAAGCTGATCCATGACGGTGATGACTGTACCGTGATCAACCGCGCGATCGGCATTGATCACCACGAGAATTTCAGGTTGATTTCCCTTTTGCGATCGCACTTGCGCGGCGAGGTTTTCCACAGTGACTGGTTGGCGATCGAGCAGCACTTCGCCTTGTTCGTTGACAGTAACGGTGAGCCGCTGTTCACGTGAGTTGGTGAGCGTAGCGGTTTGGGCATTGGGTAGATTGACGGGTAAGCCTTCCGATCGGGTTAGAAACAACGTTGCCATGATGAAAAAGGTCAAAATCGCGAAGATCACATCAATCATCGGCACGATATTGATCTGAGGAGGAATGTCGAGATCGTCGTCACGAATTGCCATGAGCAGTAAGAAGTAGAGGATTGAAAAGGTTTTTACAGGCGTTCCAGTCGCACTGGCTCTCCGGTTCGATTGGCCTCAAACCGACAGAAATGCAGCGCTTCAAGCTGATTGGTATATTCCTGAATCAAAGCCAACTGGCGACGGTAGAAGCCTCGGAAAATATTGGCAAACAGCAGCACCAAGAGAGCCACGACCAAACCCGATGCGGTCGAAACCAGCGCTTCACTGATCCCGCCTGTCACTCTCGCCGTCCCTTCCTGTCCGACGCTGCCTAGATCGAGGCTGGCAAACGATCGAATCAGTCCCAGCACTGTCCCTAGCAGTCCCAGCAGCGGAGCAGCGGCCACGATCGTATCAAAGATGGTGTTAAACCGACGCAGTAACGGGAGTTCTGCCTGAATTGCGCCCTCAATGAAGTTGTGAAACGCCTGCGGAGGTGCATATTCCATTTCCATTGCCTCGATCAGGATGCGGGCGATCGGCAAGTCGCCATGCTTTTTGAGCTTCGGCAAAACCGTGTCCGAACCTGCTTCGTAACCCGCTAACGCCTCACGCACGACGCGCTTTTGCTGACGATTCACCTTTGACCAAAAGATGCAGCGCTCAATAATCAGGGCGATCGCCAAAATCGAAAATATCAGCAGCGGATACATCACAATTCCGCCTGCCGCAAACAAATCGGTAATTAGCATGACAAACTCGTTCCTCCCTTTCTCGCCTCAGCGCATCCTTGCAAAATCGCATCTGCCGCAATTCGCAGGCAAATTCTGATTGACAACAAAAATCTTTCTCAAAGAACAGTATGCTTAATGAGAACTCTTGTCAAGCCTGAATGCTTAGCAAAACTCGCAATACTGCTGCAAAGTGTTCCTATGCTTGCTGTTTAGGCTGTTTGCCAGTAGACAAAATAACTGGCGTGAAGTGTTGTAAGGTGATCTGGAGCAGACATCTTGGTAATTGCTTGCAATAAGCTGCCTTTGACCTAGAATTCTGAAAGCGAGTTCTAAGCGATCGCCTTTCACAAGATTTTCGATCGCTGCTCGCTCAGTTCAGCAATCAGTTTTCATCAAAAAATTAGTCAAAAACTTCTGACTTTTCATCAGCCCTGACTCGACAAACATGATTTCTTCAGAATTTGTTGCTCAACAGCGAGAATCGCAAAAGAAAACGCTCAAGACACTATTGCTGCGGGCGTTGGGCGGATCGATCGCATTCCACGCTGCCCTGCTGCTGGCAAACGTCAAGCCATTTTTTCAGCCTGATTTAGCTCAACAAGAAGAAATCATCATTGTCACCGACAGCATCGATGAACCGGAAGTTGAAGAAGTGGAACCGGAACCCGAATCCGATGCGGAAGTGCTGACGGGCAGCGGTGGCAGTGAAGGCGGCAGTGCTGCACGATCTCCCCAAGCTCCTCCTCAAGTTGCTCCTCCGATCGAAGCCGCCGCGCCGATCGAACCCGTCGAACCGCCGCCAGAGCTTGTACCCGAACCAGAACCCACGCCCGAAGCTGCGATCGTCCCCAGTCCAGAAGCCAGTCCGACACCTGAACCAAGCCCTTCCCCCGAAGCGACCGCTACACCTACACCGATCGCTTCCGCCACACCTCAGCCCACGCCGTCTGTCTCGCCCACCGCTACGCCTGAAACTCAAACGGCGGCTTCTAACTTCAGAGATTTGCTAGAACAACTGCGGCGCGATCGCGATGCTGAACGTGAAGCGGCTCGTCAAGCCGAAGCTGGAAGCAGCGACCAAACGGAAACAGCAGTTGCTCCGGGTGCGGGCGCAGGCTTAGGAACAGGCACAGGCTTGGGAACGGGAACGGGTATAGGTGAAGGCAACGGTTCGGGTGAAGGGACAGGAACGGGGACAGGGACAGGAACAGGCGAAGGAACCGGAACAGGTGAGGAGGGCGATCGCGGCAATGCAACTCCTCCAGAGGAGAATCGCCCTAGACGAGACAGTAGCTCTCGTGAGATTACCTGCCGTAATTGTGAACCGGAATATCCAGAAGACGCAGACGGAGCAGAAGGAACCGCTTTGGTAACGTTTGAAATCGACGCTCAGGGGCAACCTTTCCCTGTCCTTGCTCGATCGAGCGGTAATGCAGCTTTGGATCGCACGGCACTCCGGCAGGCTCGCCAAGCAAGATTGCAGGGAGCTAGACCTGGAGATCGAATCTCGGTTGAATTCAACTTTGTTCAACCAGGTTCAGAAGCAGAAGAACAAGCTCGTGAACGAGGTGAGCGTCGCAGTATTGTAATTTCTGATCCTGAACCAGAGGCCGCAGAAGCCCCAACCCGATCGCCCGAAGCTGCCGCCAGTCCTAGCGAAGATCGATCGCCCCAACCCGCCGCAGTCGATCGCGAAGCACAGCCGGAACCGGATCGCGATGCCCCAGAACCCGATCGCACCCCCGATCGCGAAACGCCTCCAGCCTCGTCTCCTGACACGCCCTCGGCAGACACACCAGAAACGCCGACCGCACCCGCGAACGAAGCGCCAGCAGAACGGCCTGAACCTTCTCCTGATCCCGCTCCAGCGCGAGAGCCAGCCTCTCGTCCTGATCCTGAACCCGATCGCCGTCCTGATCCCGCGCCTGCCCGTCGCCCAACTCCGGCAGATGAACAGCCCGATCGCACTCCAGAACCCAGACCCGAACGACCCGTCGATCGCACTCCAGAACCTAGACCCGAACCCGCGCCCGAACCACGCCCAGAACGCCGACCCGAACCTAGACCTGAACCACGCCCAGAGCGCAGACCCGAACGCCGTCCAGAAAATCGCCCAGAGCGCAGACCCGAACGGAGACCGGAAAATCGGCCAGAGCGCAGACCTGATCCTGCGCCTGCGCGTGAGCCTGCACCCCGCCCCGATCCAGTGCCAGAAGCACCACCTGCCGAAGCCGCGCCCACCACTCCTTAAGCGATGAGTTCGCTTGGGGTGAGCCTAAGCAATCTTCCCAAGCTGATTCGGCCTGGAGCGATCCCCAGCGGTCAGTAAATCGATCGCCAAGCGGCTACCGTTCCTTTACCAATTTCGCTGTCGATCGTTTCACCGCCTTCAAGTACCAGACGAATCGCAATGTTTTGCTCTGGTGCATTTCGCAGAGCCGCTGCCACCGCCTCATTCACGGCAAAGCGGCTGTTTTCACCGGGAATTTCGAGGACGGAATCGCCCACACGCACGAACAGCGTTCTCACCACTCGCGGCACTTCCACGCGATCGCAAACCGCACCTGAAAAATAAGGACTAAAAAATGTGTGGTCACACCCTTGTTCGCTCAGCAGCAGAACGCGAATCGAATTGCGACTCCACAGACTGACGAATCGACTGGGACCACCGCCGTCTCGGAACCGCTGGCTGATGTCGTTGCGATCGAACACAGCCAAAAATTCGCCTTCAAACGGATCGACCACTTGAACCGGACGCGACCAAGGCACATTTAGATCGGCAGTGAGGCCAGCCGACTCAACAACAGGCGCATCAGAGGCGGCGATCGTCTGGGCAAAGGCTGCGGAACTGGCGATCGACAAGGCAGCAACTGAAAAGATTGAAATCCAGGTGAGTAGCTTCATGGCAACGAGTCAAGCACTACTCTCATGCTAGCGATCGCCAACCGCAATTGCCCTGGAATCACATCTTCTCTAGACTGATAACAATTGTTTCTATTTACTCGTTTAGAAACGAGCATGATAATTTCAATAGATCGTTTGCTTAAGCCTTGGACGCAGCAGCATTCATGATGCCGCAACTCCCATGCTAAATTGAAGCTGTCACCATGCTGGAGAACGGCGATTATGACGAGCGCAACTTCTCTAACCGCAGACGTTGACTATCCCGATTCTGATGGCAAGCCGATGGCTGAAAGCGATTACCAGCGTCCGTATGTGGCGTATGGTACTGAAGTTTTGAATATCTTCTTTGCCGATCGGTCAAATATTTATGTCTCTGGAAACCTGCTGATTTATTACGAAGAAGGCAACCCAAAAGCCAGCGTTTCTCCAGATGTATTTGTTGTCTTCGATCGCCCCAAAGGAAAACGCACCTCCTACAAAGTTTGGCAGGAAAACAACCAGTATCCAAGCTTCATTCTAGAAATTACGTCCAAATCAACTGTCAGCGAAGATCAAGGAACAAAGCGCGGCCTGTATGCCTTCTGGGGCGTACCTGAATATTTTCAGTATGACCCCAGTGCCGACTATCTAACTCCTCCCCTGCAAGGCTATCAACTGATTGACGGCAACTACTTTCCACTTCCCACAGCCAACTTAGTTAATGGTGGACTGTCGATCGCCAGTCGAGTTTTAGGTTTAGAACTCCGCTTGGAACAAGGAGAACTTCGTTTTTATAATCCAGCAACGGGTGAAAAACTTTTAACTCATGCTGAGGCCGAGAATGCTAGGCAAGCCGCAGAAAATGCGAGGCAAGCCGCAGAAGATAAAGCAGAACGGCTAGCGGCCAAGTTACGAGAACTGGGCATTGATCCCGACTCGGTGTAGCCACTCGTACTCCGTTTGAGATTGTCCAAATTCGATCGAAAAGAATGATTAAAATGAGTTCACCAAAATTGTCGTAGTTCCGGTTGAGTAATCAGTTGGACATAGCTGCCTGCTGCAATAACCTGACCGCGATCGAGAACGAGAATGCGATCGGCACGTTTCAAAATCGGGCGGCGATGGGAAACAACCAGGTAAGTCGGCTGCCAGTGCGATCGCTTTGCCACATCAAACAATCGTGCCCACAGCTTCAGTTCCGTCTGAATATCAAGCGCACTGGATAAATCATCAAAAACGAGCAGTTCCGGCTGACGGACAAACATTCGAGCCGCTGCCGCCCGCTGCAACTGTCCGCCCGACAAGCGCATTCCTTTTGCCCCCACGATCGTCTGCAAGCCTTTTGGCATTGCGGCGACATCGGCTTCAAATACGGCCAGATCGATCGCTTCCGTCAGGGCATCATCCGGCCAGCCCAGCAGCAAATTTTGCAGTAAAGAATCGCTGAAAAGCTGCGGCGTTTGCGGCGTGTAGGCACTTTGCGGCGGCACAAAAAATTCCGCAGGGTTAGCAATGGGGCGATCGTTCCAATAGATCGCGCCCGATTCAAGCGGCAGCAGTCCCAGCAGGACGCGCAGCAGCGTTGTTTTCCCCGCGCCCACTCGTCCGGTGATGACCGTGAGACTGCCGCGATCGAGTTGCAAACTAACATTAGTAATGCCTTGCCCCGTTTTGGGATAGCGGTAGGTTAAGTTTTCGGCTCGCAGTTCGCTCAAGGGAATCCGGTCTTGCGGAGTTCGATCGGGCAAGCGGGGCGGCTGATCTCCTAAGGGTTGCAGGTAGAGCGGCTGGTGGGCGACGATCGCCAGCGCATCCGAGTCAGCGGGAACGAGTGCGGCCATGCGCTCAAAGGAAACTTCGGTTTGTTTGTAGAGCGCGATCGATTCGCCTAAAAAGGTGAGAAATGAAGTGATGAAGCCGAGGTAGTAGATGAACATCGCCAGTTCGCCGACGGTGAGCGTCGATCGCCCCGATCGCATCGCTTGAGCCGCCACCAGCAGAATCAAACTTGTCCCGAAGCTGACGAGATTTTGAAAGCTGGAGTCGAGCAGAGCCGTGAGCAGGCGATCGCGAATCATCACGCGCCGCCGCTGGTCGTTGATCTGCCGAAAGTGCGCCAAAACGTGATCTTCGGCTCCCGCCACTTTGATCGCCTGCACCGAGTTAAACATTTCGCCCGCCATGCCCGTCACCTGTTCGGTGGCGTGACGACTGGCACGACGATAGCGCTTGATTCGCGTTTGCACTTGCTGCACGAGGAGGACGATTACGGCAAGCGGAACGAAGACGAGCAGCGTAATTTGCGGATCGATCGCCAGCAAAATCACGAACGATCCCAGCGCAAACAATCCCGATCCGGCAATCTCAGACACGCCCGCCACCGCATCTTCAATTTGATCGACATCTTCCCGAAAATAGCTGATCGCCTCACCCGTCGAGACCGTGCGATTGCCCACTGCCAGCGGTGCGGCTCCGGGTCGGTGCAGCAATCGATCGAGCAAATTCCGCCTGACTAAAGCGCTAACGGTAAAACGGTGCTGTGTTTTGGTGAATCGCCCTGCCAAAATCACCGCAATATGCGCGATCGTTGCTATTAATAAGAGTGCGATCGCTTGCCCTGTAGACAGCCACGATTCCCCCGTCAGCGCGTCGAAAAATGCACCGATCAGCAAGCCATCGATCGCGGGAATGCCTTCGATCGCAACCCAAAACAGGCTATCGATGCTGTAAAGTTTGGGCGCGTAAAGGATTAGCTGCCAGAGCGATCGTGGCGTCCCGGAACGGTATCGCCAGCCTGGAATTTTGGCATCTGTCATTCGTGCATCCCCGATCTATGCAGAAGCATTGAAGCGGATAGACTCAACCAGCGTCAAGTTTCTAACGATATATTGCTCGACTCTAGAAGCAGATTCGCTGCTGCACGATCCCTTGAGATAAATAATTTTACTGTCATCTAGAACAACAGTTGCAGTGTAGGTTTGGCGAGCGCCCTCCGGCGTTTCAACGATTAATTCAACCTGGTTAAAACTCTCATCGTCGTTGTGTTCAAGAACGCGACCGTCGATCGCCCAATCAAACCATTTCCACCCTGCTTGAAACATTAGTTCGCGCTCAACAAACTGCACTGCCCAAGGCAATATTCCGCAGCCGCGATACAGATTTTGCAAAGACTGAAAATCCCCAGTTCTCGTCAAGATTGAGGTAAGCGAATCAGCATCAAGATAGCCGTAATACCGCACATCCGGAAAGGTAATTGCGGTGGGAGCCATGCGGTGTCCGCCGATGTGACTCGCCTGCCAAATGCGAACATCCAGCGATCGATCATTCACAATCTTAACCGCCTGACGATAAAGCGGATTGCCAAAGCGGGAACAGCAGCGATCGCGACTTCCATGCGTACAAATCAAAACATCTTTAGATGAGTTTTCGATCGAGGTTTTATCAATCGAACCGTTCATCAGGTAGTTTTTCACCAGTGGCGCAACTTCCTCAATACTAGCAAGCTCAAACTCCAGCTTCTTGAATGCAATTGCGGGTTCTGACTGCTTCTGAAAAATCAGCAGCCGCGTACAGTTTTCCTGCTTGAGTTCGCTATAGATGAACAAAAAGCGAGTGAGAAAGCGATCGTATTCCTCATCAACTTCTTCGATGAGTTCACGCAAATTATCGGGAACCGATCGCGATTCAATTTCATCAGCTTCCCAAGGCGGAGGACATTCGATCGCAATATAAATCTCATGATCGGAAGCAGTGCCAACAATATCAACACCAGATTCACGTGAGCTTTCTGCACAAAAAAATGGGTTTGTCGTCATACTTTGCTTTCCTGGCGATCGGTTAGAGGCAGTAGAAGCTGAAAAATTTGCTCAAGGATTAATTCATCTGTAATTGGACCGCGAATTTGACTGATCCAAAGATGCTGATCGACAAAAAATATGCGACCTGCTTGTGAACTGGGTAAGGAAGCGAGAAGCGGTTGGTCTTTCCATTTGGATCTGAGTTGCGCTTCTGGATTATAAAACTCTGGTGTCGTTCCCATCACAAAAATGAGATCGGCATTAATTTCAGGTAGAACTTCGATCGATAGCGAAACCCATTCACCAAAATTCGTTGTTGAAGTATTGACTAGCTCAAATCCGATCGCCTCTAATAGTCTTCCGGCTGAGGTTGGTCCAATGCTAATCGTACTCGTTAATGAATCCCAACTGGCTACCAAAACGTGAGGATAAGCAGCAACAACGGAAGCTAACTTGTTTCGTACCGTTGCTATTTTTTGAGGAAATTTTTCTAGAAGTTGCTGGGCTTCAGATTCTCGATTCACTGCTTTCGCAATTTCTTTAATATCGTTCTTCCAATGTTGCTCGCTATTTTCACCGATATCGCTAAATAGTAGCGTTGGAGCAATTTTTGAGTATCGATCATAATGGCCTTCATGCAGCCATCTTTCCCCCAAGATTAAATCTGGCTTTACTTGAAGAATCCTTTCGATCGATGGATTGCGACGATCGCCCAAATTCAGCGGCTTCGTTGTAATGCGATCGCCTAGATAAGGAATTTGCTCGGCTGGAAGGTTAAACTGTTCAAAGTCTAGCAGTCTGCTTTCGGCATAGGCGATCGGCTGAACACCCAAGGCCAAGATACTATCAAGAATATGCGGATCAAGCGCAACAATTCTTTGAGGTTGGCCGCATACCGTTGTTTCTCCCATTTCATGTTGAATCACGCGACAATCGCCGGAGCGATCGGCCATTGGGGTGATGGAAATGGAAGGCAATCGATCGCTACAGCCTCCCACCAAAAGGGAAGCAGCAATCCCTAAGATCAACTGAAAAATAATCCGTTTCCAGTGGATATTTCGATGCTGCTTACTCCTCATTCGTTGCCTTAAAACTGCCACCCTAGCGTGAATTGTACAGTAAAGGGAAAGCCCGCAAGCAAAGACAGATCATCGCTATTGAGCGGAGTTTCAAAGTACTCTACATCAAAGAGATTTCTGACATTTAGCGCAGCGCGAAAATCATTGCGGCGGTAGTACAGTGCAGCATCGGTACGAAGATAGTCAGGCAAGGTAAATGAGTTTTCCAAAGTTCCCTGTCGTTCACCCACATAGAACAACCCTAAACCAAATCCTAAGCCTTCTAAAGAACCCGATCGAATTTCATAAGTTGTCCACAAGCTAACAGCGTGTTCTGGAATTCCAGCCAGGGAATTTCCAACTTCAAACACATTGTCTTCAGTAATTTCAGCATCGGTATAGGCATAGCCGCCAATCACATTCCATCCCGGCAAAATTTCTCCTGTAACATTAAGCTCAACGCCTCGGCTGCGCTGTTCGCCCGTTTGAATTGAAAAACCGGGATTCTCTGGGTCATCAGTTAAGACATTGGTGCGGGTGATTTCATACAGCGCTAAAGTGGTGGATAGATCTTCTAACCAGTCTACCTTGACGCCAATTTCGTATTGAGTACCGCGAATCGGTTCAAACAGTTCGCGATCGAATGTTGTCCCCGCTGTCTGCTCAAAAGAGCGGCTGTAGCTGCCGTAAAGTGAAACCGTTTCACTGGGCTGATAAACAATGCCAAATCGAGGACTAAACGCTTCATCCTGCTGAAAATCGACATCACCCGCAAATTCTGCTTCCTGGCTGATGATGTCGAAGCGTCCGCCTAGCAGAACTCTTAAATTAGGCAGAAGCGTGATTTGATCTTGCAGGAAAATTCCCAAGCGATCGATCGTTTGAGCAAATGGATTTTCATCTCGCCGCGATTCGCCCACCGTTTCAGATCCATAAACCGGATCAAACAAATCTAGGGGAGCGATTTCAGCTTCTCCAAATGTGACTTCAAAAAAGTCAGTCGATAGATCAAATCCAAAGAGTAGCTGATGAGCGATGCTGCCTGTTTCAAAGTTGCCAACAACATTTGTATCAAGCAGGTAGACATTGCGATAAGCGTCGCTGAAGCCTGCGCTTCTGATTAATGTCCGATTATCTTCTAACAGTTCAATTCCAGAAACGACGTTTTCTTCAAACTGCTGAAAAGAAGCTCGAAATGAATTTTGCAACTGCCAATTCTCGCTGAAGCGGTGTTCAAAGTTGTAGCCAACTCGTCCAACTTGGCGATCGTTCTGGTCAAAAGAAGGTTCACCAATGTAGCGATCGCGAGGAATATCACCGTTGGGATTCTCAAAGATTGTGCCGATCGCCGGAAGCCCAAATCCATTCGGACTCCAGCCCGCAAAATACTGACCTTCAAAGGTAATTTGAGTATCATCACTCATCTGCCAGGTGAGAACAGGCGCAATGAAATATCGCTCGGATTCTGGTGCAAATCCTTCATTTCCAAGCTGAGAAGCAGAGGCACTGAAGCGATAAAGCAGCGTGTCATCGGCGTTGAGTGAACCCGTGAAATCGATCGATCCTTCATAGGTGTTGAAACTGCCGATGCTGCCTTCAATTTCGTAAGCAGATTCGCTTTGAGGCTGGCGGGTTACAAGGTTAATCGTTCCGCCGGGTGCGCCCGATCCAAACAGTGCGCCTGCTGGCCCTCTTAACACTTCAATGCGCTCAAGATTGACCAGGGCTGAACCTGTTGTTCCCAGGGTTGTATCGCGCAGTCCGTTCAGCGTAACATCCGTTTCAAAACCTCGACTGAAGAAGAAATCTTCGGAGACAAATTGAGGCGGATTGACGATCGTAATTCCTGGAACATTGCGAATCACCTCGGTGATGCTGCGGGGCTGCTGGTCTTCTAAAACCTGCTCAGGAATGACTTGAATTGAAAAGGGAATATCGCGCAGCGGCGTATCGGTTCGAGTGCCAACTTCAACATCAGGAACAAAGTAATCTTCGTCTTGTTCTCCGGTGACGACAACCTCGATCGAATCCTCAATTTCTCCAGTTGTTTCTGTTCCGATCGCAACGCTCAAAAGCAATCCTTGTTCTGCCGTTTCCACTTCTGCGATCGGCGGCGCATCGAGTCCTGTAATCGCGACTCGAATTCCATCTCTTCTGGGTGAAACGGTAATCAGCGCAATTCCTTCAGCCGGATTTTCTAACAGAAACTCGTCGCCTTCCGGTAATGCCAAAACTGCATTGGGAATGTCGGCAATCAGCGCGTTACCGATTACCGAAGTAGTTGGGGTGGCGATCGCGCCCTCAGTTTCCAGCAGCACTTCCAAGCCTGTCTCGGTCGCGTTGGCCTGTACCCCAATTACCGAAGCTGCGGACTGCGCCAGGTAAATTGATTCTTGGGCAAGCCACGCTTCCACTGTGGTTGCTGGGCGATTTTGGGCTTGAGCGGGCAAGACTGCGGCGATCGCACCTGCCAAGCTGATTAGAACTTTGTACCCCAACTGCCTGTAATTCACGTTGCTCACACCAAAATCGCTTGCTAGCTGCAAATCATTTTCAAATAGCTAGGGGAACTATAGAGTAGATGGGGCGATCGCGTCTGCTGTGAGGCGGAATTTTTTAGTCACCAGACGGAACGAGAAAATGCTTTCGGACTGATGCCGAATTCTTGCTTAAACGCTGCCGCAAAATTGCCCGGATGAGAATAGCCAACGGCACAGGCAACTTCAGCCACATTCATCTCGGTTTCTAATAGCAACTGCTGCGCTTTTGCGAGTCGCTGCTGTCGAATATAGCCAAACACAGTTGTCCCAAATGTTTGACGAAAGCCGCGCTTGAGTGTGCAGTCATTAAGTCCGACTAGACGAGCTAATTCCAGCAGCGAGGGCGGGTTTTCGAGTCGATTTGTAACTAGCTCTTTTGCTTGGCGAATTCGCTCAACATCCGAAGATTTGAGCCGATGAGTTGGCTGATTTTTGCTCGTATTCAGAAATTGTGCGGTTTGTAGAGCAATTAGTTCGAGGGCTTTTCCCTCCAGATAGATTTGCTGAATTGAACCTTGATAGGGGCAGTTGAGAATTTGCTGAAGCACAACTTCAACCGCAGGCGTGATCGACCCAACAGGCTGATACCAGTCTTCATTGACTGGCGCGATCGCCTCTCGTAGTTCCAGCGGAATTAATGCCAACTGATCATCCTCAAACACTTCCTGATCGCGAGTCGTCAGGTGCAGATCAATTTTTAGAATTCTGCTTTGAGATTGCCATTCCTGAAAGCTATCCTCAGTTTTCGTTTGACCAAATTGCAAAAAGCTACAGGAATTTGAATCGCCCTCATCCATTGAGCGATCAGCGAATAAATTGAAGCCAAACTCTAGCTCTAGTCCAGACGCACGAGACAAGCTTTCTTCGACTAGGGCATCTTGCAGCCAATAATCTCGAATTAATAAATTCAGCCCGTGCCGCAAATTGATCGATCGCTTGTATCCTCGACTATTTGTTTCAGTCGATGCAATCGCGAGTTCATAGCTACCCGATCGATCGTGATTTGTCCGATCGCAAGTTTCGCATTCAGCAGGCTGTAACTCTTTTTCTGAAAGAAGCAACGTCATGTTAAGAAGATATTCACGGCACTAGATGGAATATTTTCTCATTAATCTACTTGATTTGCTTAGGGCATCAAGAGGAATCGAAACAGATCATCGAGAATGACGTTAGCAGCGATCGGATTCCATCCAGCGATCCAAGCTTCGCTATCGACGGCGTAAACGCGATCACCCTGCACGGTTGGGGTTTAATTGGAGGGGGCAAGCAGTTTGAGAAGATCTTGAAGAATGAGTTCTTCTGCGATCGGTTCGCGCAGCGTCGTTAAATGAGCATCCATAAAGTACACTCGGCCTGCTTGAGAAACTTTTAGTGCATTTAAGACGGGAATTTGATTCCATTCTTGCTGCCGCCGCTGCCAAGCAGAAGGATTTGCATTATCTGCTTCATCCCAAGAGATAACAATGATTGAATCCGTATCAATTTTAGAGAGCCTTTCAACAGAAATTGGAGCATCGAAACTGTCAACTCGAACCAGTTGAAACCCCAATTTTTCGATCAGTGTCGAGTATAAATCTGGCTCTTGACCAAACATATAAAAACCAGCCGCCAAACTGCCAGAACTTAACAGCAGCATTCGAGGATGAATTGCAACAACGGGTGATAATGCTTGTCGAGCATTGATAATCCGCTGTTCTTGAGCCGCGAGAATGAACGACACTCGATCTTGGCGATCGATCGCTTTTGCAATTCCCTCGATACTGCGTCGCCAACCGCCCACTGGTTGATCTTCAAAGAGGGCAGTTGGAGCAATTTTCGAGAGCAGATCATATTGACCTTGAGACCCCTGCCAAGCTTCGCCCAAAATTAAATTGGGCTTCAAAAAAGCAAGCGTTTCTAAAGCTGGACTATGGCGATCGCCTAAGTTAATTGGCTGCTTGGTCATACGGCTACCCAAATAGCGAATTTGTTTTGCTGGCTGATCAAATCGACGCTGATTAAGTACAGAAACATCGGCATAAGCATCAGGCTCAACGCCAAGCGCCAACATTATATCCAGGACATGAGGACTAAGAGCGGCGATCGATTGGAGTGGTTTGCAGAGGTGAGTTTGTCCTACATCATGTTCAATAATTCGACAGTTTTGAGCGGATTGCTCTAGTTTGGGTGAGTGAAGTTCTCCACAGGCTGCAATCTGCAAGAGCATCAAAATCGCAAGAAAGCTAAGCTGCACAATGCGATCGATCGATCGCGTCTTTGGCAATCGATCGAAATGACGGCGAAGCTTACAAATCGACTGAAGCAAAACTTTCAAAATTTAACAGCCTGCGTTTTCATAGAACCTTTCTCGATTTTTTTGCTGAAAATTAGAACGAAATTCGATAGGTCAAACTGACAGTTCTACCTTGACCGGGACGATTAAGGCTGTCAGCAAATGGCGAAAGATACTGAGAGAAAACTGGGAAGTATTCTTCATTCAAGAGATTCTGAATGCCGATCAGAAGTTCTCCTTCTCCAACCTGAATACTGCTTAAGAAATCTAAGGTGACGTAGCTCTCGATTGGTACGCCGTCCACTGCATCTTCAAAAGCTCGATCGCGGGAACCTGAAAAAAGAAGTTGAAGGCGATTTCGCCATCCGGAAAGCGTTTCATTCTCAACATAAGTTGTCAATTTGAATGGCGGAATCGTAATGCTGTTGAGGGCAAGATAATCGCCATCGCGGTCTTCATCATTTTCGCCTTCTAGCCAGATTGCCGTGCCACCCAAAGCCCATCCATTGCTCGGTTGCCAGTCGATCGCGGCTTCAATTCCATACACTCGCTGGGGAGCGCGAATTGTTCTCAATGGTCCTCTAGGCACGGCTGCAAAATCAGTTCCCAAAGCAGAATAGTTGTAGAATCCGGCGATCGATGCTTGCAGCGAATTCCAACTGCCGCGCACCCCAATTTCATAGTTATCTACCCGTTGAGGTTCGGTTAAATCTACGTCTGCTTCGACTGCAAATCCA
Organism: Microcoleus sp. FACHB-1515; assembly: GCF_014696105.1. GTDB lineage: Bacteria > Cyanobacteriota > Cyanobacteriia > Elainellales > Elainellaceae > JAAUTJ01. The sequence goes on along the minus strand of NZ_JACJPO010000048.1, from coordinate 10,249 downwards.
GGAGGCGCAGACCGCAACACTCGACCAATATCTGGCAAAGAAAAGCCCTGCGAAAAACTTGCAAATGCGCTAATTTCGTCGGTAAATTCAAATACAACTCCAGCATTGAAAACAAACGCATCAGCATTAATTGTGCCGCCTTCAATGTCGTTGCCGTCAAAGGTTGTGTAGTCGTTGGTGCTGATGTTGAGATTGACATAGCGTGTGCCGCCGCTGAGAATGAGTCGATCGGAAAGTTCCCACTGAAGCTGAGCAAACAGGCCTAGATCGCTCAATGTGTAAGGTGGAACGAAATCAATTTCATCGATTTTGCGGAAAATTAAGCCGCCGCTTTCATCAAATTCTTCCGGGTCAAACAGATTGAATCGCTGTGAACTATTTTCGTTCACATAGTCAACACCCCAAAGCAAACTAACCGTGTCTTCTGAGTCCAAAGGCGTATCAATTTGTAAGCGACCACCCCACTGCTCAGTTTCGCCGGGAGACTGAGAAATCACGCCGAAAAACTCGCGATTGTCAGTTGGTCTACCACCGACAAAAGCATAGTTGCGGTAGTAAATTTGTCCCTGCACTTCGCTATTAAGCAAGTCATCATTGAGGTATTGCAGGGTCAAGTTTGTTGTTGTTAAAGACGCATCTTCTGGTGCGCCAATCACTCGTGATTCGTCAGGAATTAGGATTGCTCGCGCTTCTTGAATTCCTGGAAGCAAGTCGATCGCGGGATCGCTGAAAACATCAGTATCTTGAAGCTGACGAAAATGATTGAACGTGAACTGTAAGCGTTCTGCTTCACTCAAATCCAGACCCAATCGAATTAGCCCATTTAATTCTTCAGTATCAGCATTGACCAGATCGCTTGGAATTCGATCGCCCTCGGCATCAAAAAATGCACCCGTTGGAACATACGATAAGCTGCCCAACCAGTCAAAATTGCCTGTTGTTCCTGATAGCGAATAGCGCAGGTTATAGCCGAAACTGTCGCCCAGCAGAAAACTGTCACCTCCACCCGCAGCAGCGTTCACGCCCACCTCGATCGTGTTGGTCACGCCTGCTTCAGGGCGGCGCGTAATGATGTTAATTAAACCGCCTGTTGCCTGGCCGCCATAAACCGCATTGGGACCACGCAAAACTTCAATTCGCTCGATCGATTGCGGATCGATCGTTGTCAGTGCAGCAGGAATTGAGCCGAGGTTTGTATTTTGGGGAATGCCATCAATCAGAACGGAAAATTCACGTCCTCGCAGCGTTTGACCAAAAGTATTTGTGCGTCCGGTTGGCGCACTAAACCCTGGTAACAGTTGGGACAAAATATCACCAAAGTTGCGAGTTAAACGGCTTTGCTCATCAATTTCTTCACGAGTAATCACCGTCACCGATCGCGGCACATCTTGCAGTTCTTCTTCCGTCCGAGTTGCCGTTGTGATCACATTAATTGTGTTTTCTTCAGCGATCGCATCACCTTCAGATCCAGCAATCGCGCTAACAATAAGCTGCTGTGTGTTCGTGCTGATGTTCACTGTTGGCGGTGCATCCGATCCAGTGATGGCAATGCGGACTCGTCCCGGTAAGCCAATCACCTCCACAAAAGCAATTCCCTCTGTCGGTTCTACCTGTTCAAAAGGTTCAGCGATCGAAGCGTTGGGAATATCTGCAATCAGCGCATTTCCTAACACCTGAGTCGCGGGTATTGACAATTCGCCGCCTGCTGTTTCGAGAACGATTTCGACACCCGTTTCTGTTGGGTTAACTAAGACATTCGTAATCTCAATGACCGCTTGATTGGTAGATTCATCTTGCTGAATTTGGCTGACCCATTCCTCTACGGTGGTTGCAGGTTGATCCGCGCTGGATTGCGAACCTGTACCGGACGCGATCGCCGGAGCAGCCAGCGCTGAGAAAGCAACGCTCCAAACCAAAAACCGGAACTGAGTTAACATCACACCACACCTTCAGCAAACCGTTTAGTTGATAATCCTTAGCAAAAAGATTACAGGCTAGCGTTGGACTATTGGCGATCGCTTTGGCTCGCAAACGGATCTTTTTGCGCTGCTGAGGGATTTCTATCTGTAGGATTTCGGATTCACGCCAAACTGCTGCCGAAACGCTGCCGCAAACCGACTTTGATTCGCATATCCGACCGATCGCGCCACTTCTTTCACGTTGAGCCGACCTTCCGAAAGAAGCTGACTCGCTCGCTCCATCCGGTGCTGGCGCAGATAGCCAAATGCCGTTGTGCCAAACACTTCCCGAAAGCCAACTTTCAGCTTGTAGTCATTTAGCCCGACCTGTCTGGCGAGTTCGATTAACGAAGGAGGATTGTCAAGGCGATCGCTCAAAATATCTTTTGCCTGATGAATGCGATCGACGTCGTCTGGTTTTAATTTCGATTCGAGCTTGCGATCGGATAGCTGCTCCAACTTCAAGGCAATTAATTCCAAACAGCGACTTTCCAGATAAAGCTGTCGCGTAATTCCGACATAAGGACAGTTCAACAGTTGCTCTAGCGCAGTTCTCATCGCAGGCGTAATTGCGGCTACATCGCCGTATTCCAAACTGCGATCGTCTGCTAATAGCTGCTGAAGATCTTCAGGCAAACCATCTAAGCCCTGTGACGCGAAGCGGCAAAGCTGCTGAATTGAGTTTAAGTGAATATCTACCTGCAAAATTCGATCGCTTAAAAATTCTGCGATCGCTTCTCCGTCTTCGCTGAAGCCGCCGTATAAAAAGTTTTGACCTGACTGTCGATCGCAGCGATTTCCCAATAGCTGAAATCCAAACTCTAATCCGATTTCGCCTGCCTCTTCGCTGGAATACTCAACGAATAAATCTTCTGATAGCTCGTAATCATGAATCAAAAGCGTCATGTCTCGAAGCTGAATCCAGCGCTTATAGCCTCTTCCCACTTTGGTAGAGCAAACCCGCACTGATTCGATCGAAGAAGCTGCTGAACGATCGTCCTGCCACAGTTCCGCATAGTCCACACTTGAAAGGCAAATCGCCACAATCGTCTCCGCTCACGTTTCCTCTTAATGCAGATTATTCTCAGTTAGATGTCTCCACCCGTCAAGCCTAGCGGATCGATCGAACCTGCCTTGAGCAACTGAGCAAACCGCGACTGCGGATGCTTCGCCAGCGTAATGCGATCGCCAAACTCCACGCGCTGACCTGCTTCCAAGATCAAGATGCGATCGGCTCTTTGCACCGTTGAAAGGCGATGCGCGATGATGATGCCCGTGCGGTTGTGTAGCAGGCGATCGATCGCGCCTTCGACAAGCTTTTCAGTCAGCGGATCGAGCCGCGATGACGCCTCATCGAGAATCACCAAGCCCGGATTTTTTAGAAACACACGCACAAACGCCAACAATTGCGCCTGTCCTGCCGACAAGCCGCCATTGTCTGCGCCGAGTGGCGTGTCCAATCCCTGCGGCAGCGACTCCAGCCAGGGCAGCAGTTCCAGCCAAGCCAATGCCCGCAGAATTTCCGCATCGTGAATTTGCGGATTGAAGAAGGTCAAGTTGTTGCGAATCGTCGTTTGAAAAAGCTGTACGTCCTGCGTCACCAGTCCAATCTGCTGCGGTAGCTGGGCGATCGCCACTTGATCAATGTCAACGCCGCCCAAGCGCAAATGCCCCGATTCCACGTCGTACAGGCGCAACAGCAAGCGGGCGATCGTGGTTTTGCCGCTGCCCGTGCGTCCCAACAGCCCCAACACCTGACCCGCAGGCAGTTCAAACGACAGATCGCGCAGGCTGTAGAAGTTGGACTCGATCGCTTCGGGATAGCGAAACGAGATGCGATCGAACGTGACGGACAACGCGCCCGCAGGTAAGGTGCGATCGCCCCCCGCTGTCAACCGCGATCGCACGTTAAACAATTCCTGAATCCGGTGGATGCTCGCCTCGGCCTGCTGAAAATCTTCAAGCTGAGCGCGAATTTGCTCGATCGGGTCTTGCAGCAAACTGGTGTAGGAAAAAATTAGGTAAACCGTGCCGATCGAAATTTCCTGACGACTCCACAGATACGCCCCGATGCTCAGCGCGATCGCATTGCCAATCGCAAACAATCCCACCGTCGCACTCCACAGCAGCGTCCCGCCCCACCGCGCTCGATGAAACAAGGGGAGCCAGCGTTGCAGCAAATGATAGAAACGCCGCATCACATATTCGATCGCGCCATTTGCCCGTAAATCTTCGGTTGCGGCCAGATGTTCACTCAAAAAACCGAAGAAATTTGCGTTGATTTGCCGATATTCAATCCAAGAAGTAAGCGCGATCGATTGCAGTCGCAATAAGAGGGCGATCGCCAGCAGCGTAAAGGCAGTTAAGCCAAATCCGGCTCGCCAATCGGTGAACCACAACACGATTAAAATACCGAGCAGCAAAATTAAATTGCTAATCACATACAAAATAAATTCCGAAAAAAAGCGCGAGAGCGTATTCACATCGCCATCGACGCGCTCCACCAGTTCGCCCGATGTCGAGTTTTTGTGAAACGACAAATCAAGGCGCAAACAGTGATCGGCTAAATCTAATCGCAAAGCATTGGTTGCCGTCCAAGCGACCAGTTCACTGAAATAGGTTGCTGCTAGCGTTGTGCCCTGAGTGAGCAGGGCGATCGCCAAAAATAACAGCGCAGTTTGCAGCAATGTTTGAGTCGATTCCCCTGCGACTGCTGCATCAATAAAGTTTGCTAAAACTTGTGGATTGATCAACTGAAGCGCAATGCTGCCCAGTAAGGTTACTGCTAGCCAGAAGACACGCGATCGCTGAAAATGCAGATAGGTTGCAAAGAGCTTCCAATACTGACGCACCCGAATGTTCATTTATAAACTTTTCTGCCTGGTTAATTCATCAAGAAATGCTTTATTCCTCAGAACTTAAACCCAATTAGCGTAGCGTGAATGCAACGATTTTGAAAGATTAATTTGATTCCCAGCGGGATTTTTTTGATTCCTAAACGGAATCTTTTTCGGTTCATTCGCGATCGCCCGATGCGGCTTGGGTGAAACGAGACCGACTCAAAGCCTTACGGCCTGACCCCAACAAATTTCTGCCGCTGTGTCCTGATTTTGCGATCGAACTGCGCTCAGCTAGCGATGCACTGAAAGATGTGCAAGCCAAAATGCAGGAATATCTGGAAAACGGAATGCAGCTAGGCTGGCTGATCAATCTGCAAGACCAGCAGGTGGAAATTTATCGGAGCGATCGAACTGTTGAAGTTTTGCACTCTTCAACTGAAATTTCAGGCGAGGAAGTATTACCTGGATTTGTCTTAACGCTAAACGGAATTCTGTAAGCTCTTCTTCGCGCCAAATCCAAGTTATTGACAGCAATTCTCAAAAGCTTCAGAATCAAAGTTTACTGCTGTTAACACGAGGAAGCAATGGCGATCGCCCTTTCACATCACGACTACTGGGCACTGTTTGAGGAAAGTGCGGAGGATGAGCGAAATATTTCCGGCTTAAAAGATGAGATGATCTGGAACTATCCATCGCAATTGGGGCAGGGCTTTGTACGACAAATTCAATTGCGAGACGGGTTAGAATTGGCGATCGCTGACTATCAAGTGCATGACGACATCATCACGGCATTTCCTGATAGTGAGCATCCCTTAGAATATACGTTTCATCTGTCAGAACAGCAGCGCACTACATCCAACATTCCTTACTATCTTTACGGCAGTGGCACTTGTCCCGCCGAGCTTTGGAAACTAGCCTCTCAAGAGCGGAGTGCCTGGGTCAGCGTTCACATTCAGCCAGAAGTATTTCGATCGTTTGCGAGTCGTGAATCTGAAGCGATTCCTTTAGAATTTGAGCATTTAGTTAGAAACCCAAGTCAGGAATACTATGTTCGTTCGGGGCGATCGACCCCAGCAATGCAAGCTATCCTTCAGCAAATTTTGCACTGTCCCTATCAGGGATTTACGAAACGGATGTTTCTTGAAAGTAAAGTTTGGGAACTGATGGTGCTGCTGTTGGAAGATGAGACAGAAGCTCAGGGCAAGCGATCGCTTGTCAAATTGAATCGAGATGATGTCGATCGCATTTACCAGGCCAAAGCAATTCTGCTGCAAAACCTGAATAATCCACCGTCTTTGATGCAGCTTGCCCGACAGGTGGGACTGAATGAATGCACTCTCAAGCGTGGCTTTCGCGAAGTGTTCAACACCACCGTATTCGGCTGTTTGCGCCAGCACCGGATGGAGCAAGCAAAGCTGCTGCTGATGGAAGGACGCATGAACGTTCACGAAGCCGCGCAAGCAGTGGGGTACGCCAGCCAGAGCCGCTTTGCCGCCGTCTTCCGCAAATCGTTTGGCGTGAATCCCAAGGCGTTCTCAAAGCAAAATCAGCAGTAATTCCGATTTGGGCGCAAATTGTTCCGGTTCGGGCGCAAATTGAACGGCTGATTCCCGCTATCTTCTTGAGAAGGTTTCTCAGTGTAGAAATTTGGCTGTAGATGCAGCCGAACTTTTGCTTTCTCGCTTTTGATGGTGGTGTGAGTGATGAATCAGGTACGACGGTTGGCGTTTGTTGCGAGTGTGTTGTCTGTCCTGGCGGCTTTTCCTGCTCAAGCAGAAGGAATTGAGGAAGCGATTATCCCATCGATCGCACCTACGCCATCTGCCGAAATTCCCCGACTGAGCGAGCTTGAACAGCCTGCCGCCTCGATCGACGCTTGGGTGGCTCAGATTGCTCAATCGCTGGTGCAGGTGACGGGCGTTGAGGTGAATGTGACGGAAGCAGGGCTGGCGATCGCGCTGGAAACCAGCGAACCCTTGCAGACTCCTTCTACCTCTGTCGTCGGCAACGCTTTGATTGTGGATATCCCAAATGCGGTACTGACATTGGCGGACGGCGACCAGTTTGAAGCGGCGAATCCGGCTGAAGGCATTGCGCTGGTGAGCGTTACGGATTTGGTAGGAGACCGAGTGCGAGTGGCGATCACCGGAGTTGATGCACCGCCGACTGCCAGTTTCAACATCGATCGCGGCTTGGTGCTGGCCGTTACGCCCGGAACAGAAACGGCAGGAGCAGAGGAGGATGCAATCGAAGTCGTGGTGACGGGCACTCAGGAAGAAGGCTATGTTGTCGATAACGCCACAACCGCAACCCGAACGGATACGCCGCTGCGCGACATTCCCCAATCGATTTCGATTATTCCCCAGCAGGTGATTGAAGACCAGCAGATTCTTCGCAGTCGAGATGCGCTTCGCAACGTCAGCGGCGTGGGTGAGGGAAATGCGTTTGGTGGTTCACGCGAAAGCTATGTGATTCGCGGTTTCTTTACGATTGATACGTTACGCAACGGCTTTTTAGAGCGCGGCAACTTTCGGACGTTTCGAGAACTGGCAAACGTTGAGCGGATCGAAGTTCTTAGAGGGCCAGCATCCGTTCTGTTTGGCAATTTGGAACCGGGCGGTATCGTCAATTTTGTCACCGAGTTACCTTTAGAAAATCCGCAGTATGTGGTGGAATTGCAGGGAGGCAGTTTCAGCACAATTCGCCCTAGCATTGATTTCACAGGCCCGCTAAATGACGATCGCTCCTTGCGCTATCGCCTCAATGCTGTTTATGAGCGCTCGGATGACTTTCGTGACTTTGATCAGGGAATTGAACGACTGTTTATTGCTCCGGTTGTAAGCTGGGAAATTGGCGATCGCACCGATCTCATTTTGGAACTTGAATATCTGCGAGATGAGCGTCCGTTCGATCGCGGCATCATTGCCTTTGGTGATGGACTTGCAGATATTCCGTTCGATCGAATTTTGGGTGAACCTGATGATGTCACTAGCGTTGAAGAATTTAGTGCGGCTTTACGACTGAATCATCAACTCAGCGATGATTGGACGCTCCGAAATGGAGTGCGATTTTTTACGACCGACAATTCCTTCCAATTTGCTAGAGTCGGAGCGCTCAATGAAGCAACAGGTGAACTGACGCGATCGGACTGGAGCGACAACGAATCGACCTTCTGGAACTATTCGATTCAAAGTAGCATTCAAGGCGAATTTTCAACGGGATCGATCAATCACACGCTGCTCGTTGGGGTTGATTTGCTTCGCATCACCGATGCATTTGATAATCGCTCCTCCGCCACTCCACCACCACCGATTAACATTTTTGATCCAGAATATAGATTGGCCGATCGACCCGATCGCAGCGATCTCACCGAACGATTTGTCTTCCGAGATGAAATTGACAATATCGGATTTTATGTGCAAGATCAAATCGACCTTCTTGATAACTTAATCCTGCTTGTGGGTGGACGATTTGACATCATCGAGCAAGATTCAAGGTTTAATGGCGTTGATTCCAGTCAAACAGATGAGGCATTTACGCCGCGTGTGGGAATCGTCTATCAGCCGATCGAACCGCTATCACTATACGCAAGCTTCAGCCAATCTTTCACACCAAACTCCGGCACAACCGTAGACGGTGATTTGCTAGAACCCGAACGCGGAACGCAATTTGAAATTGGCGCAAGAGGCGAATTGTTTGACGGCAGAGTGATCGCAAATCTAGCCGCTTACGATCTAACCAAACGCAATATTGCCGTAACTGATCCCAACAATACTGACTTCAGCATTGCGATCGGTGAGCAGCGTAGCCGAGGCATCGAATTTGACGTGATTGGCGAGATTGCTTCCGGCTGGAACATCATTGCCTCCTATGCCCATACGGATGCTGAAGTCACTGATGATGGCGGCAGTTTATTAGAGGGAAATCGCCTCGCTGATGTTCCTCAAAATTCTGGTAGCCTGTGGACAAGCTATGAACTTCAAAGCGGCAATCTAGAAGGTTTAGGATTCGGAATCGGTCTATTTTTTGCCAGCGATCGCCCTGGAAACCTCGACAATAACTATGAAATTCCTGGCTATGTCCGCACAGACGCCAGCATTTTCTACCGCCGAAATAATTTTCGAGCCGCTATCAATATCAAGAATCTTTTTGATATTGATTACATTCAAAATGCAAGTTTTGGTAGAACTGCAAATCCTGGTACTCCCTTGACAATCTTGGGGTCAGTATCGATCGAGTTTTAGCCAGTACAGCGAGAAGATGAACTGAAAGCAGCATGATTCAAGTCCAGCATCTTAAAGCGATTATTCAACAAATCATGCTAGCAATGCTCACATTTCTACTGGTTGCATCCTGCGGCACGAATTCAATTCAGCCGAATCAAATCAGCGCCATCTATTCATCTTCTCCTGCATCAGAATGTCGGCTAATTCAGCACGCAATGGGGGAAACTTGTGTGCCGTTGAATCCCCAGCGCGTGATCACGATCGATCCTTTCTCGCTTGAAAATGTGTTCGCCCTTGGCATACAGCCTGTAGGCGTCGCAGTGTCTTCAGCCTGGTTAGAGGAACGAACTTTCTTGCGCGATCGCCTGTCTGGTGTCGAAATTGTAGGCAACCTAAACCAGCCCAACTTAGAAAAGGTTCTTTCCCTCAAACCCGACCTGATTTTAGGACTAGTTGAAGATGAAACAATTTATTCACAGTTAACGCGAATTGCACCTACTGTTTCGTTTGATTTTCAAAGTAGCGAACAGTGGAAAGAAATTTTGATGCACAATGCAATGTCTCTGGGTAAAACCGAGGTGGCAAATCAACTGATTGAAGCGTATGGCGATCGCCTAAAAAATTTCAAAGCTCAAATCAGCCTTCGCGAAAACTTCCGATTAATGACAGTCTCAGTGCTGCGCGTCACCAATGCTGGGGTTTCTCCTTATCTTTCAGACACTTTTTGTAGCAACATCTTACAAGATGCTGGACTCAACCTAATTTCTGAACCGGAAGATTGGCTTGTTTCACTGGAGCGGATCAGCGATTTAGATGCAGATGTAATTTTTGTTTGGTCTTATGGCTACCAAGCGGCGATCGCTCAAACAGCACAACCCATCTTGCAACTAATCAGAACTAATCCCCTATGGCAGCAGTTAAAAGCAGTTCAAAAAGAACAAATTTATGTTGTGCCGAGCTACTGGATTGGCAGCGGTATTCTATCTGCAAATGCCGTAATTGATGACCTGTTTGAACATCTCGTAAAAGGATAGTAACGCTCATGACGAAGCATATTTTATTTGTTTGTAAATCCTGTGATCCTGAATCACAAACCGAGGAACCCTATGATGACGTGAGTTCTGGATAAGGCAATTAAGCAAACTCCAGTTTGAGGGATGGCTTTTTGGGTTGGTGAGAGTAAGCAATCAAGCCGCACACCAGATTGACGCAGAAATTCATCGGG
>NZ_JACJPO010000047.1 GCF_014696105.1 Microcoleus sp. FACHB-1515 | reverse complement strand
GCAAACCAAAATCGGTCAATGACTCGATCCACTAAGCGCTCCGATGATTGCTTCGATTACGGGTTATCCCTTTATTCTTGCTGCCCTATCTGCCCTCACCACTCTTTAAATTCATATAAAGTGCAGGGCGCAAAGCAAAATCGAAGATTACTTGACTCAATTGATTGAGATTTAAGTCTTCATGAATTCCAGTGGAAAAACTGACGAGAAATTGCCGAAACCGATGCGATCGACAGCGTGAAAAACTCTAGGCAGACGGCGACTGAAGCGTTTGATTCACTCCATCCGACTGAAGGAAATCGATAAACTGGCGAGCAGTTCGACCCGATCGCCCATTGTGCTGCGTTGCCCATTGCAGAGCGCGGCGATCGAGTTCGGCAGGCGAAATCGTCAGGTGAGCAAGCTGGGCGAGGTGGCGCACCATCTGCAAATAGGTATCTTGGTCGGCGGGTTCAAACGTTAAGGTGAGGCCAAAGCGATCGCTAAACGACAATTTTTCCTGAACCGTGTCCCAAGCGTGAACTTCATCCGCATCGCGAGGACGAGGACGGTCTCCAAAAAATTCGCGAATCAAATGCCGTCGGTTTGACGTGGCGTAGACCACGACATTTTGCGATCGCGCCGTCAAATTCCCTTCCAGCACAACTTTTAGCGCTTTGTAAGCATCTTCGTCTTCCTCAAACGACAAGTCATCCACAAACAAAATGAACTTTTGCGGACTGTGGCGCACCTGCTCAATAATGAGCTGCAAATCCTGCAAATCCGCTTTTGCCACTTCAATCAGGCGGAGGCCGCGATCGCCAAATCGATGCAGCAAAGCTTTAATCAGCGAAGATTTCCCCGTGCCGCGACTGCCATACAGCAAAACGTGCAAAGCCGGATATCCAGCCAAAAGCGCCTGCGTATTTTGTACCAATGCGGCCTGCTGCGATTCATAGCCGATTAGTTCATGCAGGCGAATCGGGTCAGGATAGGCAATGCCGATCAGCTTCCCAGCCTGCCAGCGCATCGCGTGATGTCGAGCAAAAATGCCGATTCCGGCTTTTCGGTAGTATTGGGCGAGGTCGGCGATCGCCTCGCCCCAATCGCTGCCGCCCTCCAGCTTGATCCACAGAGGCAGTTGCCGAATATCGCGCAGTCTGCCGTGCGGCTTGCCGTCCTGCCGCTCCCAACTGGGCAGAGTGGTTCCGGTCGCCTGCTGCACCCACTGACTGAGGCGATCGCCCTCACAGTGATAAAGCTGCTGCAACGATCGCAAGTCATGCTGAACCGCCGTCAACAAAGCTGGATTGAGCGCTCCCAATTCGAGCCGCTGCGCCTGCTGAGAGAACGGATTATCGGCCTGCAAAATTTCCCGCAGCAAATATTCCTGCCAGCTTTGTCCTGCCGCCGCTTGAGCCGCAAACCATGCTCCATAAGCAGTCAGGATGGCGATCGGATTGGCAGTGGGCGCACTCAGCGCGGCCAGCAGTTCGCCAAATGTCTGCGCGATTTTGCCGCTCAACACGTCTTGATAGAGCAGCAACGAAGCCGCCTGCCGCTGAAAAAATCCGATCGCCGCTAGAACTTTTGCATCCATTTCACTACTCTAGCGGCACGAGCGTTAGTGCGAAGAAGGCGATCGCCCAAACAAAGTTACGCCAATCGCCGCCGTTGTCACCAGCACGGTTGCCAGCAATGTTTGCAGCGTCAGAGTTTCATGCAGGAACAGGAAACCAACCAGCGCAGCGATCGCAGGCTCAATGCTCACCAACACGCCAAACACGCGAGGCGGCATCCTCCTCACCGCTTCAAACTCCAGCGTGTAGGGCAAAACGGTTCCCAAACTAGCCGCCGCCAGTCCGATTAGCAACACGCTCGGATGAAGCAATGCACTTCCGCCCGCTGCCACTCCGGGGATGAACAGAATCAGCGTCGCAATCACCATCGCCAGCGATAAACCATTGCCTCCCGGTAGACTGCGAGCGATCGCCCCAGAGCTAAAGATGTAGCAAGCCCAGCACAAGCCGGACGATAAGGCTAGCATCACGCCCAGCGGATCAAGCGTGGTCACGGCGATCGGATTGAGCAGCAAAATTCCTGCCGCCGCCAAACTCACCCAAACCAAATCGAGCCGTTTGCGCGACCCAATTACCGATACGCCCAACGGCCCCACAAATTCCAGCGTCGAAGCGACACCCAGCGGAATTCGATCGATCGCGCCCAAATACGACAAGCCCATGCCTGCCATCGACAAGCCCATCGTGCCCAAGATCCAATAGGTTTGCCGCGAATGTCCTTTCCACTGCGGACGCGCGATCGCCACCAGCAGCACAGCGGCGATCGCCTTACACAGAAAGGTCGTCCCCACCGATCCCAAGCTGCTAAACAGCGACTTGGCAAAGATGTTGCTGATTTGAATAATGAAGCTCGACAGCAGCACCAAACTGGACGGCGGCACAGATCCAAGGGCAGAACGGGCGCGATCGACCCGACGAGCAACGATTGTCCACGCGGAAGAGGGCGAAAAAATCGGAGCGGTAGCAAAAGTCACGATCGAGGATTCTCCACAAAAATTCGTTTTGTCATCCTAGCGCGATCGCCCAATCCGCCTGTCATCTCCTACGCTGAAGAAAAAGGCTATTCCACCATGCTCAATCAAGTTTTAATCACGATCGCCGCCATTTTGGGTGGAACTTCGGTTGCAGCCGGAGCGTTTGGCGCTCATGCGCTGGGAGAGAAGCTGAGCGATCGATCGCTGCAAATTTTTGAAACTGCCGCCCGCTACCAGATGTATCACGCGCTGGCAATTCTGCTGGTCGCTAGCCTCGCCCGCAGCCAGCCGCAGCCCTTGCTCACCGCTTCTGCCTTTGCGTTCATCGCGGGAATCGCGCTGTTTTGCGGCAGTTTGTACGCTTTGAGTTTGGGCGGGGTGAAGTGGCTGGGAGCGATCGCCCCGATCGGCGGTTTGGCCTTCATGATTGGCTGGGGCTGCTTGGCGATCGCCGCTTGGCAGAAGGGTTAGATCGCGGATTCGTACTGCGGTGACGGTGCTTCGTCCGCTTTTTCCAACGTACTCATCGTGTTGAGTGACAAGAAGCCAAAGCCCACTTTAGACAGCAAATCCAGCGAGGTGTAGCCAAACGCTTCGCCCGCCTGCTCAATCACGTTGAAGCCTGTGCTGGCGAGAATCCACACAACGGGGTACAGCGTCCATAGGACGAGGTGAACCGTCAGCAGCTTGGTGAAGGCTTTTTTGGCGCGGGGATGCTGGCGAACCGCTTCAACGCGATAAGGCTGCACCAGCAGATAGGCAACTGCCAGATACGCAAAGCAACTGACGATGTACCAAATGTAGTTTTTGGGCTTGTCTGTCATCGTCGCCACGAAGCCCGTCGCAATCATAAAGGCGTTCGACCCGATCAGACTAGCAGTCAGCGGTAGGCTGCTGCTGCCCAAGTAGGCCAAATCCAGCAATAGGAGAGGGGTTGAAAGGAACCAGGTGACATAGCGCACCCAGAAGGTGGGGCGATCGTGAACGATGTTGAATCCTTGGCCGAGCGCCATTGTCAGATACAGCCCAGCCGCAATCAGGCAGATGAAGAAGTTGAGTAAATAAATGATTTTCCAGCGATCGCTCCGCGCATTGTGCGCTCCCCAGCCAAACACGACAGAGCCGATCGCCATGCCCGCTACACCAATCCAAAGCCAAACTTGCGCCATTATTCTTTTATCTGTTCCATTCTGTCTGGTGTTAGTATCGGGGACAACTCCAGCAGGATGGATGTAGCGAAAGTAAGATTTTGAGGACGCGAGGCGCGATCGGATGCAGAACGAAAGCCAAAAAAACTGCCCTCGCAACTTTGGCAAAGGGCAGCTACAGCACCGAGAAAATCGTAAAAACTAGCTGCGGCGACGTTCTTCAGGCCGAAATGCACAGGACAAGCAGCGTTCCAGATGGTTGATGCGATAGACATGCCAGAAGCGGCGCGGATTGAGAATGACCGGAGCTTGCGCGTCTAGAATGCGCTGATTGAGGAACTGCCAGAGGGGGAAGAAGTTCTTGTTTGGGTTAGAAGCCATGAAAGCAATTACGAGGTGGAGGAGTGGAGTGGGCTGGACTCGCGCTCGACGATCGCAAGCGCAAAAAAAGTGTCCCGTTAATATATTGCCCGTGTTTCGGTTAAATCTTCCATTAGAAAGATGCAACATCCGCAGATTTCTACAGTGTCTTCACCAAACTTCGACAGCCGAGCGGTTTTTTTAAAGGTTTTGGCTATGATTTGCTGACATTTCCGGGAGCGCGATCGACTCTTACCGTCGCTTCTGATGCGCTAAACGGCAGAGCAATTCCCCTACACCCTGCGGCTCAAACGGCACAGATCGACCATTTTGCCGAATCCGAATTCGATCGCGACAGTTATATTTCTCGATCGATACCGTTCCGGAACGCCACGATCGCGCCTGCCCGTCAATGCTCACAGTGGCTCGATATTCCCAATAATTTTTTGCGCTGCGCTTGATACTGAGGATACAAATTTCCTGCCCGTTGACACTGCGGCAGATTGGCGCATCCGCAGCGGCAGGCCAAGCGCAACTGAGGCAAATCAAAAGGGCGATCGCGATCGATTGCAGAAAAGTCATGCGGCGGCAGCGGCGGAGTTGCCTACTATCCTCGCTTGACTGAGTGAATTCTGCCAATCGTAAAAATGGCTAAAGCTTAACTTCATCCGCATAGCTGGTGCGGCGAACGAACTCGAACGGTCCGGCGACCGATCCCCAAATGTGTTCATCCGTTTCGGGGTCACGTCCGCGATCGAGGCTCGTAAACAGTTTCTCGTCGATTTCAAATTCGCTGTCGAGATAGGTCGTATGGCCTTTGCGCGTCACGATGCAGCCTTTTCCCGGTTCAACCGTGCCCTTGAAGCTGTGGCCTGTCCACTGAACGATCATGTTGCAGCCGGAAAGTTTTTGAAGCTGATCGGCTTTGAGAGCTTGGAGGCGATCGAGATGTCGCGATGCGCCGTAGAACGCTTTTTCGTCGGAAACGGTGTAGTTTTCGATCGCAATGTGATCTCCAGCGTCAATCAGCTTGAGGACGCGCAGGCGATAGGGGTCGTTGAGCGTGAAATCATACGCCTGCTCGACGAAAAAGCTCATTCCGCCCAACAGATCGGACGGCAGCGGACGCATACAAACGCGAATATGCGCGAAAAACGGTGGGTTTTCGTATGCTTGCGCCTGGTTGCTAAAGTCGGCTGCCATCCAGCGGCCAAGCGTCAGAAGATCGGTGGCGTGGGTCATGATGCGATCGATCGAAACCGTCTCTATTTTACGTGACCGATGCTACAGTTCTGCGGGGTGGTCGCCGCCATCAATTGACATATTTGCTGATGCCGAGGCGGGTTTGCGCTTCGCCCGCTCGACCGGATTCATCCGCCGCTCCACATACTCGATTACGCGCGAAGCTAGCAGTATCAAAATTAGATAGATGACCGCAACAGCAATGTAAATCTCAAAAGCGCGGTAGGTGCGAGCCACAACGATTCTGCCGCTTTGCAGCAGTTCTTGGTAGCTGATCACCGAAACCAAACTGGTGTCTTTGAGTAGCGAGATAAATTCGTTGCCAAGTGGGGGAATCATTCGGCGAAACGCCTGCGGAAAAATGATGTAGCGCATTGTCTGTGTTCGACTGAGGCCGAGCGACTCAGACGCTTCGCGCTGTCCCGCTTCGATCGACTGAATGCCTCCTCTCACAATTTCACCGATGTATGCGGCGGCATTCAGGCTCAAAGCAACGATCGCCGCCACCCAACGCTCCATCCGAATTGGACTATTGAAAGTCGCCAACAAACCGGGAATGCCGAAGTAGATAATCAGCAGTTGCACCAGCAGCGGCGTTCCGCGAAAAAAGTCAATATAGGCGCGGGCAAAAAAACGTAAAGGCGCACTGGCTGACACTCGTGCAATTCCCAGTAGCGAACCGAGAATCAGGCCTATCACGCTCGTCGCGGCAGTCAGCCAAAGGGTGATCAGCAGTCCTTGGAGTAGCGTTGGCAGCGCATCACGAATAACTTGGATCGATTGTTCCACAGCAAGATTAAGGAGATGAATTAAGGAAATGAATGGAAAAAGCGATCGCCCCAATCAAACAAGAGCGATCGCCAGCGAGCGATTTATTGAATTCCCGGTGCTGTTTCCGGCAGTTCTGGCGGTTCTGCACCAAACCACTTGCGGTAGATTTCGGCGTAAGTTCCGTTTTCAATGATGGCGGTCAAACCTTGGTTGACGCGCTCCAGGTTTGGTGAACCTTTGGGAAGCGGAATGCCGTAGTATTCCTCGGTCAGCAAGTCACCCACTGTTTTGATGTTTTTAACGCTGCCCGTTTTGATCGCATAGAGAATCGCAGGGGCATCGTGAACGACCGCATCCACGTTGCCGTTGGAAAGCTCTTGCAGCGCGAGCGGCAAGTTGTCAAACAGGCGAACGTCACCATTGGCTTCTTCCGCCTTGCTTGCTCCGGTCGTACCCGTTTGCGCTGCGATCCGCTTGCCAGAAAGATGATCAAACGAAGTGATGTCGGTATTAGAAGACTGCACGGCGATCGCCAAACCCGATCGATAGTAGGGTCTGGAGAAATCGACCACCTGCGCCCGCTCCGGTTTGATCGTCATGGCGCTGATCGCTCCATCGATCGTGCCTGCCTGCAAAGCGGGAATCATGCCGTCAAACTGCGCGGTTTGATAGTTGACGGTGAATCCGGCTTCTTTGCCGATCGCGTTGAGCAAATCAACGTCAAATCCGGTCAATTGGCCGTTGCTGTCATTAAATTCAAACGGGGCAAACGTCGGTTCAATTGCAAATGTCAAGGTGTCGGCTGCGCCGCCTGCTGCCGGACTTGCGCCCGTGCTGGCCGCATCACCACCCGCAGGCGTTGTGCTCGACCCACAAGCGGCAAACACCAGCGCACAAAATAAACCCAAAAATCCAGCCGTAAGCTGTCGTAGAAAACGCGATCGAGTCAATCTAACCATTGCTTTGTCAGAAGGTGAAACATCTTAAATGGCGCTATTGTACTAACTTTGGGCGCAGATCATGCCCCTCTGTAGAGATATTCATGTGTCTTAGGAAACACATTACGATGTGCAAAGTGGGCTACATCAACTCCGTAGTAGCGCAGGCTTTCGATCGATTTTGTGCAGCTTGATACTAAAGTCGCAGTGCCGTCCAACGCCTGCTAATTCGTTGCTTCAGGAAGAGCGAAATGTGCTAGCAATAACGTATTAGCGAACAGCTAATGATTAGATTGTTAAGATTATTCATTACGAAACATCATGAACAGCGCCGAACCCGCCATCATTTTTCAAGACGTTAAGAAAAGTTTCGGCCCGCTGCAAGTCCTAAAAGGCATGAGCGGCCAGATTCACTTCGGTGAAGTTGTGTCGATCATCGGGCCTTCGGGCTGCGGCAAAAGCACGCTGCTGCGCTGCTTCAACCGTCTTGAAGCGATTAGCGGCGGCAGGCTAATTGTAGACAATATTGATCTTTCGGCTCCTAAAATGAGCACGAAGCAGTTGCGCCAACTCCGCGCCAACGTCGGCATGGTGTTTCAGCAGTTCAACCTGTTTCCCCACATGACCGTGCTGGACAACTTGACGATCGCACCGCGCAAAGTTCTTCAGCATGACGACAAAGAAAGCGCACGCATGGCGCGATTCTACTTGGACAAAGTTGGCCTGGCTGAAAAAGCAAACGCTTATCCTGACCAGCTTTCCGGCGGACAAAAGCAGCGCGTGGCGATCGCTCGTGCCCTGTGCATGAAGCCAAAAGTGATGCTGTTTGATGAACCGACGAGCGCCCTTGACCCGGAGCTGGTTGGCGAAGTGCTGGAAGTGATGAAGCAGCTAGCCGGAGAAGGCATGACGATGGTAATTGTGACGCACGAAATGCAGTTTGCTCGCGAAGTAGCCGATCGCGTCTTCTTTCTCAACCAAGGCTACATCGAAGAACAAGGCAACGCCCGCGAAGTTCTCACCTCGCCCAGCAGCGATCGCCTCCGCGCCTTCTTGAGCCGCATGAACGCCATCAACGTCTAGTTTCAGCAAAATATTTTGTAAAAATACCTTACAAAAGTTCAAACTGCGTTAACATTCAGGCAGTCGGAGTTGTGACATGGCTCCGCTGCCATTTTTTCTAGCTGCCTCACAGGTTTTATGAAAAAGCTGCTTGCCCCTCTCATCGCCATTACCTTCAGCCTTGCGCTGCTTGTGACTGCTGCGCTTAACATTGAAGCGTCGATCGAATCTCACGACTACTTCATCAAAACCGTTCATCCCGATCGCGTCTTGGTCGTTGAACCGAATCTGTCTGGATTTGTGAAAGCAGGCGCGATCGCCGAAGATGCAGGCGAATCGCTGATGAACGCGCTCGAAGCGATCGCGGAAAAATACGAAGTCACCGCCTCGCGGATCATTCATGTTCAGCGCAACATTGGCAGCGTCGTTCCGAATCTGGTTGTGAACGTGCGTCCGCTTCAGGCGATCGAAGCGGCTGACCTGGTTTCAGTCAGCGAATAGCCAAGTTTTCAGTAATCGCCAAAAAGCAGGGCGTCCCCGGATGGAATGCCCTGCTTTTTGTTGAAAGTAAGTTAGCGGCGACGCGCTTTTGGTTTGGGGCGCGATCGCTGCTGTTTTTCTTCGCGTTCACGACGACGGCGATCGCGCCATTCCGCCGCCGTCAGATAGGCGACGCCACCTGTAACGGCAAGCATCAGCCCCAGCGCAGAAAACGCCAGAATGGTGAGAATCGAAGGTTCGGCCATGCCTTAGAAACCGTTGCGACCCCAGACGACCAGCGAAACCGAAAAGGTGAAAACCACCAGCAGCGAAACCCAGCCCAGCGTCAAGATATCCATAGCGTGATGTGAATCAGTGAATTCAAGTTCGTTCACATTTGATCATAGTCGGAAATGGGTGTTGGGTGTCGGCTGTTCCGCTAACCCCTAGCGCCTGAACGCCGCGATCGCGAAATAATGAAGAACAAACCGATGAGAATTCAGTGATGTGGCAATCGATCGCCAAATTCGCGCTCAGCCTCGTGCTGCTGCTCACCGCCTGTCAGCCTGCGCCGAATGACAACGTGATTCACCTGACCTTGTGGCAGGGCGTCAATCCGCCGCCAAATCGCGATGTGCTGCAAACGCTGGTCGATCGATTTAACGCGACGCATCCGCAAATTCAAGTGGAATCGATCTATGCCGGACAGGGCGATCAGCAGATGCCGAAAATTCTCGCCGCTGTGGTCGGCAATGCTCAGCCGGATTTGCTGTGGTTTGCGCCGACGATTACCGGACAGTTGGTCGAACTCGATGCGATTCGATCGATCGAAGATTGGCTGGATCGATCGCCGCTCAAAGCCGAGATCGATCCGGCTCTGTTTGAGTCGATGCAGTGGGAAGGGCACACCTGGTCAGTTCCGTTTGGCGTCAATAATGTCGGGATTTTCTACCGACCGAGCCTGTTTGAAGCTGCCGGAATTGAAGATTTGCCGCGCACCTGGGACGAACTGCGGCAGGTGGCAAAGCAGCTAACGGCAAGCGATCGACACGGAATTTTGCTGCCGCTGGGCAAAGGCGAATGGTCGGTGTTTATGTGGCTCTCTTTCTTGTGGAGCGCGAACGGCGAACTGTTTGACGCCGATGGACATCTCAACCTGGCAACGCCATCCGCCGAAGCTGCGCTGCAACTTTGGCAGGATTTGGTGCAGGACGAGTCTGCCGTCCTGTCGGAGCCGGAGCGGGGTTATGAACTCGATCGCTTCTTGACAGGCAAAGTGGCAATGCAGCTAACTGGCCCCTGGACTTTGGGACAGTTGCAGCCGACCGGAGTGGATTTTGCCGTCATGCCGATTCCGGTTGGCGAAAAGCCGTCTACGAGCATCGGCGGCGAGAATTTGTTCATTCTCAAAACCACGCCCGATCGCGAACGAGCCGCCTTTACGTTTGCCGAATTTGTCTTGAGTGAGGAATTTCAGACGCAGTGGGCGATCGGAACCGGATATTTGCCCGTGAATTTGCGATCGCGCCAAAGT
Source organism: Microcoleus sp. FACHB-1515 (assembly GCF_014696105.1). Lineage (GTDB taxonomy): Bacteria > Cyanobacteriota > Cyanobacteriia > Elainellales > Elainellaceae > JAAUTJ01. Next base: position 60,636 of record NZ_JACJPO010000047.1, on the reverse strand, counting down.
CCCGACTATCAAGCATTCGTCCGCCAACAGCCTGCTTTGAGCGTTTTTCTCGATCAGGCCGAAACCGGACGATCGCGCCCGATCGCCCCCGGATACAATCGCATTTCGGACAGCTTGGGACGAGCGATCGAAGCCGTTTTGCTGCAAAAACAAACGCCGAGCGAGGCGCTTGCCAATGCTCAGCGGCGACTGAATTTGATTTTGGGAGCGAACTGATTCGCTTGCTGCTCACAGCAGAACTTCGCGATCGAGACTGCTTACCGTGTAGTCTGCCGCGCTAAACAAATCCACATGGCGAAAAATCTGCACCGGAGACAGCATTCGACAGGTGAAAAATTCAACGGCCACGCGGCGATCGGGCATTCGGCGCAAGCGCGGTGACAAATCTTGCAGGCGATCGGCTCCCACCGCTTGCTGTAGGGCGATCGGGACGCGATCGATCAGGCGATGATAGCTCCAGTCTTGGTAAGTTCCGCTGGCTCCCCACTCTTGCAGTTCGCGCCGCAGCAAGGAAGCAATCAGAAACGATCCGGGCGATCGATCGCCCTCAATGGCCTGCATCCAGTCGGGCAGGGCGGCAGGCGGACAAGGCGGCGCAGCAGCATCCGATCGCACAATTGCCCGCTCCAGTTCGATTGTGGTGGCGCGATCGATCGGCACTGCCCAAACTTTTCCGCGACTGCCACGATCGTCTCGCCACAGATAGCCCACCAGTCGATAGTGCGGCTGAAGCTGGAGTCCCGGCAGTTTGCTCAACACCGCACCGGGATCGATCGCGCTCAACTGCCAGCCTTGTGCGGGAACTGGATCGAAACTGCGAGCAAACAAATCGCTCAAGCCTGCGATCGAATCGGGTGGTTCATCCGCGATCGGCGGCATCTCCAGCTTGAGGGCGGGCTGAAGATGCGCTCTAATTTTTTGCAGTGTGGCGATCGGAACTTTTTGAATCAACATGAACGCAGTACCCCACTCGGCCTCGCTCGATCGAATGGTGCGATCGAGCTTGAGCCTAGAATGCCCAGCGACTTTCGATCGCCATTGCCCTTTCGTAAAAGAAATCTTGCTATGACGGTGAGTGGAATTGCTTGGGCGGCAATTGGGGTGGGAGTGGCGATCGAACTGCTGTTGCGATGCTTTGGCCTGGGAAATCCACTGCTCTACCTTGCCGATGACCAAATTGGCTATCTGCTTGCGCCCAATCAAACCTGCCGACGCTTCGGCAAGCGCATTGCGATTAACGCTTTTTCGATGCGGAGTCCAGCCATTTGTCCAACTCGTCCACCGGATGCGCTGCGCGTCCTGCTGCTGGGCGATTCGATCGCCTTTGGCAGTCGTCACGATCAAGCCGATTTGATTTCCGAACAGATTTGCCGATCGCTCAAAGGCGCGATCGAAGTGCTGAACGCCTCCGCAAGTTCTTGGTCGCCGCGCAACGAACTTGCTTATCTGAAGCGGTTTGGCTGCTTTGAGTCGCAGGTTGTTGTGCTGCTGATTAACACCGACGATCTGTTTGGGTCTCCTCCCAATCCGGGCATTGTCGGGCGCGATCGCCACTATCCCAGCCGCAAGCCGCTTTTGGCGATCGCGGAACTGATTCGCCGCTATCGATCGCCCACCGTGCCGCCGATTGCCGAATCCGGCGATATTGTCGGGGTGAATTTGCAGGCGATCGCGCAGATTGCCGCCCTCGCCGCTCAAGCCAATGCCGCTTTCATTTTGGCAATGATACCCTTGCGACGCGAACTAGAGGGCAGTCGCGACTATGAAATGCAGGCACGGCAACGCCTGCAAGATTTGACCGTTCAGCGACAAATTTCCTACATTGATTTGCTCGATCGCTTCCAAACCGCACCGCATCCCGCCGCGCTATATTACGACTCGATCCACCTGAGCATCGCAGGCAATCAGCTTGTCAGTCAGGTTCTCAAACAGGCGATCGAAGCGCATGATGTATCTCGGCATTGACTTTGGCACGTCCGGCAGTCGCGCCGTTGTGATTGACGCTGCCCAAACGATTCAAGCGACCGTCAATGTGGCGATCGATCAGCCGACGAACTGGCAGCTTTGGCGATCGAGTTTGTTTGATTTGATTGAACAGATTCCGGCTGGACTGCGAGAGCAGGTGCGAGCGATCGCCATCAACGGCACGTCTTCCACCGTTTTGATTTGCGATGCAGCAGGTGAACCGCTGGCAGAACCGTTGCTCTACAGCGATGCGCGAGGATCCGCCGTTCTCGATCGCGTTCGATCGATCGCGCCTGCCGATCACACGGTTGTCAGCGCGACTTCCAGCTTGGCGAAACTGCTGTGGTGGCTGCATGAGGGGGCGATCGCTCCGCCCGCTTATTTTCTGCATCAGGCGGACTGGCTGGGCTTTTGTCTACACGGCCAATTGGGGATCAGCGACTACCACAACGCCCTCAAACTCGGCTATGACGTGGGCGACCTGCGCTATCCCGACTGGATGCCCGATTTTCCAATTCATCTGCCTCAAGTGGTTGCGCCCGGAACACCGATCGCCCCTGTCCTGCCGGATTTGCGCGATCGCTTTGGCTTTCCGCCTGACTGTCACGTTTGCGCCGGAACGACCGACAGCATTGCCGCCTTTCTTGCCAGCGGAGCGCAATTTCCGGGTGAAGCCGTCACCTCGTTGGGTTCCACTTTGGTACTGAAGCTGCTGAGCGAAACGCGAGTAGACGATACCCGCTACGGCATCTACAGCCATCGTTACGGCGATCTGTGGCTGGTCGGCGGCGCATCGAACACCGGGGGAGCCGTGCTGCGTCAGTTTTTCACCGATGCCGAACTCGATCGCCTCAGTGCCCAAATCGCGATCGATCCGCCCAGCCTGCTCAACTACTATCCGCTGCTGCAACCGGGCGATCGCTTTCCGATCAACGATCCCGACTTGCCGCCGCGACTGGAACCGCGCCCCGCCGATCCAGTAGAATTTCTGCACGGTTTGCTGCAAGGCATCGCCCAAATTGAAGCACGCGGCTACCATCTGCTGATCGAACTGGGAGCGACACCTGTGCGATCGATTTACACCGCAGGCGGCGGCGCGAAAAATGACGTGTGGATGCAGATCCGATCGCGCCTGCTCAAGGTTCCGGTCTGTCGATCGCCGCAAACCGAAGCAGCGTTTGGGACGGCACTGCTCGCCCTGCGATCGCGGCTGTCGGCAGAAGAAGATTAAACCGGGAGTTCGATGATTTCGGCTTGGACTTGGCGATCGCAAATTTGGAGATGGGCGATCGACACAGGCAGCTTAAATCTTCGCGGCCCCGCGCTGCCGGGATTGAGATACAAAACGCCGGCGCGCTCTTGAATCAAAGGTTTATGTGAATGGCCGCTGATGATCAGGTGAATTCCTGCTGATTGCGGCACGATCGAAAGCTCTTGAATAATGTGCAGCAGATGAATCGAAACGGCTTCAATTTGCAGCGTTTCCTGCTCCGGAATGGCTTCTGCCCAATCGCCTTTATCGTTGTTGCCGCGCACCGCAATTACAGGCGCGATCGATCGCAGTTTTTCTAACACCTCCGGCTTGCCAATATCGCCTGCATGAAGAATTAATTCGCAGCCTCGAAGTGCGTCGATCGCTTCTGGGCGAACCAAACCATGTGTATCTGAAATAACGCCAATTTTTGCAGCCATCAGGATATAAATCTTGCTTTAGATAAAAACTGATCGGACAAAGACGATCGCTTCCCTTCCGCTTGATTTTGCAGCAAAATCGTGAAGCTGCCTGCTCCTAATTTAAACTGCGGAAATAAGCGGTAACAAGGCAAGTTTGTCAGGTGCGATCGATAGCTTGCAAGATGGGGGATTTCGATCGCTTCAAACTGCGGAAACTTGCTCAGCAACCATTCTGCAACCTGTTCATTTTCTTCTAGTGAATAGGCACAAGTCATGTAGGCTAAGTAACATTGTGGCGCAACAATCTGAGCCGAGTTTGCCAAAATTCGCTTTTGCCGATTGGCGTTTTTGTTGATATTGACCGGATGAAAACATCCGAGGGCTTTGTCACCTTTTGCCAGCAAAGATTGACCTGTGCAAGGTGCATCCACGATTACCAGATCGATCGCGCCCGCAATCTCGTTTGCCAAAATCTGAGAATCAACATTCAGCGTTGCACTCTGCTGAATTCGGCAGCGCTTCAGGTTTGAGACGAGTGCGCCGATCCGCTTGCCGATTACTTCATTACAAAGCAGTAATTCCGGCTGTAGAGCTTGCCACGCAAAGATACTTTTGCCACCCGGAGAGGCGCACATATCCAGCGCAATCGAGATGGGTTGCTCGATCGCCTGCAAAACAGAAGCCGCAAACACCGAAGAGAAATCGAGACAGTAAAAATCGCCTTGCTGATGCAAAACGTTCTGTCCAGGTTTTGTGCCAATGGCTAATCGATCGACAAATTTCGGCTGCCAGGATAGCGGTTCAATGACTTCAAAAGGTGGCTCGATCGGGCGATCGTGACACCACAAAATGCAAGGTGAAAACGGCTGTGGCTGAATGAGCGCATCAATGAAGCCAGCTTGCTCGATCGGATCATCAAATAATCGCTGTGCTAGTTTGCGTAAGAGGTTAGAAGCTTCCATTTTTAAGACACTGCGATCGCTGATTCAATTAACTGCTGATGCGCTTTTATCAGTCGCAATGCACTTTCGCGATCGCTGCAATTGGTGACATCGATCGTATGAACAAAAATCCGACGTTTCTCCAGGTCATACTGATAGGTTTTGTCGTAATAGTCCAGCACAATATCAAATGCTTCTGCAAGTTTTTTCTGTCGAAGCAAATCGATCGCCTGCTGAGTTCGCAAGCCGCCCAAATGTTTGCGAATGCGATCGGTTGCGGTTACTAATTCTTCAATTTCAGCCGTGCCGTACATTTCAACTAATAACTTGAGGCGTTCCGATCGCGAACGGACAATCTGCAAAATCGGCGCTTGTTTCATCTGATTGAAAATGCCAATTGGAATGCGACAGCGACCGATGCCGCGACTTTCCGCTTCGATCCAAACGGGTCGATCGCGATCGAATTTCGCCCACTGCATTGCAATCAGATTTTCAAACTGCTCAGTACTCGGCTGCGGTGGCAAGCCCAACGCCCCGTAGCTGCTGCCGCGATGATTGGCGATCGCTTCAAGGTCAAGCACCTGCTCGCCTGCCGCCGCCAGTGCCGCCAGAATGTTCGTTTTGCCCGTTCCGGTCATGCCGCCCAGCGTCACGACGGAGAGCGATCGATCGTTCTGCCGCATTGCCCAGTGCCGAAACGCCTTGTAGCCGCCTTTGAGCGTCGTCACTTCAAATCCGGCCATGCCCAGCACCCAGGCGAGCGCCCCGCTTCGCATTCCGCCGCGCCAGCAGTGCAGCCGCACTTGGCGATCGGGCGCAATTTCCCTTGCCTGAGCGATGAATCCGGCGAATTTGCCGCCTGCGATCGCAAAACCGAGTTCGACAGCGCGATCGCGTCCCTCCTGCTTGTAGCAAATGCCAACTTGCGCCCGCTCCTCGTCCGTGAACAGCGGAAAACTGATCGCGCCCGGAATATGCGCCTGCGCGAACTCGCCCGGACTCCGCACATCGAGAATCGGGTGATCTAACGCTAAAAATTCGACGATCGCTGTCATGATTCGATCGTAATCGCTGCTTGCTTGGATGGCGGCAGAACTTGCCCGATGATGCGGCTGTGGGTGTAGCCTTTGGCGATGAGCGTTTCCAAACAGGCGATCGCTTCTGCTTGCGGAACGCTTGCCAGCAAGCCGCCCGCTGTCTGCGGATCGAACAAGAGCGGATAGTGCGGATGCTGTCGGAGTGCGGTGTGAACGAGGCGATCGACCCGCGAATTCTGTGGATGCAGCGAACTCAAAATTCCCTGTGTGGCAGTCGTGACGGCTCCATCCAATAGCGCGATCGCCTCCAGTTGCAGCGACACCGAAACGTTTGACGCCTGCACCATTTCGGCTAAATGTCCCAATAGCCCGAAGCCTGTTACGTCCGTGCAGGCATTCGCGTGATGCGCTTGCAGAACGCTGGCAGCGGCTTGATTCGATTGCAGCATCGAAGCGATCGCCCCTTCGATCCAGCGGCCTTTCGCCTGCAACCGCATATCCGCCGCAAACAGCGTCCCCGTCCCGATCGCTTTCGTCAAAATCAGCGCGTCCCCAATTTGCATTCCGCTTTTTCGCAGCAGGCGATCGGGCAGCGCAAAACCGTTACAGGTCAGGCCAAACGCCAGTTCTGTCCCCTCGATCGTGTGTCCGCCTACCAAAACCGCATTGGCCTGATTGAGAACGTCGATCGCCCCCGCCATCAGCGCATACAGCGTTTCTTCCTGCTTCGACTCGATCGCTCTGGGTAAGGTGGCGATCGCCAGGGCACTTTGCGGACTCGCTCCCATCGCAAATAGATCGCTCAGGCAGTGATTCGTCGCAATTTGTCCGAATAGATACGGATCGTTCACCAAATCGCGAAAGTAATCGATCGTCTGGACGAGGACGCGATCGCTCGGAACTCGCACGACAGCCGCATCATCCGGCGCATCTAGCCCAATCAATACCTCTTCCCGCTGCGACCACTCCGACTGCTTCAACCGCTGCAAAACGCTTTCTAACGTTCCACTGCCCACCTTCGATCCACAGCCCGCACACTGCATCACCGCTGGCTGTTCTGCCTCCCATCGGCTGCCGCTCTGGGAAGTTTGCCCGCTGCCTTCTGACCCCATCGGCTCCAGATCGCGGAACTTCTGCATGAACTGGCGATCGATCCGGTCTTTCCAGTTCCAAATCCAACCCGCCGCACCGAAGCAGAACGGGTCGCGAGAGGCGATCGCTGCTCCGGTTCCAGTTCCCAGCAAAATCAGATAGTTCTTCTGCGGCTGAAACGGGCGGAGCAATTCGCCTTGCAGGGCGCGACGCAGGTTTTGGGCGAGCGGCTGACCTTGCCGGACGGCAAACACTCCGGCTTTGGGGCGCGGATGATTTTGCATCGTGGCGACATCACCAGCGGCGAAAATTTGCGGATGCGACGATCGCAAGCAGTCATCCACCAGCACAAAGCCATCTTCATCGGTTGCCAAACCCGACTCGCGTAGCCAAGTTGCTGCCGATGCCTGCGTCACCCAGAAGACAAAAGCGCATTCGATTTCGAGTCCTGATTCGCAGCGGATGCGATCGCGCTCCACCTCGATCACCGATTCGTTTAGATGCAGATGAACGTTGCGATCGCGCAGCAGTTTTTCGACCTTTCGCGCAAACGTCGCGCTGCGGCTCGGCAAAAGTCGATCGCCCCGATGCACCAGATGCACCTGTAAATTTGCGGGAGGCTGACCGCACTGCTGATAAATTCGCTGCAAATTCGCCTGCACTGCCAGCGTTAGCTCCACGCCGCCCGCGCCACCCCCGACGATCGCCAGCGTCAACGGCTCCTGCGGATTTTCACGGACGCGATCGAGAATTTTCTGCCATTGGTCGAGAAATTTGGCGATCGGTTTGACGGCGATCGCGTATTTGTCTGCTCCGGGGACGGGCGCGACGGTCGGCGTACTGCCAATGCCGATCGACAAAACATCGAACGCGATCGGCGGACGGTTCGCACAAATCACGCGCTGATTGACGAGATCAAGTCCGACGGCGCGATCGACGACGATTTGCGCTTGGGCAAAGTTGCTCAGCGGTCGCAAATCAATGTGGCACTCGTCAAAGTCATACAGTCCGGCGACATATCCAGGCAGCATTCCCGAATACGGCGTTTGCACCACATCGGTAATCAGAGTGATACGAACACCCGGAATCGGTTTCATGCCAAACTGCTTCAGGGCGATCGCGTGACTGTGCCCGCCCCCAACCAAAACGAGATCTTGCGCGATCGGTGCAACCTGCATTTCAACCCGGAAAACTCACCTTTCTATGATGACGGCTGGCTGCGTTTCGATCGCAGCAGGTGCAAGGCTCAAAGCGCTTCGAGGTATTTTAGCAAGTCGGCCATTTCTTGCGGACTCGGCTGAAACTGCGGCATCGGCGGCGTTTGACCGCTGATCACCTGATTGATGATGCGTACTGAGGATTTACGTTCAGACACATGATGCAGATTTGGCCCCACCATGCCGTCAGCGTAAATGCCGTGACAGCTTGCACAGTTCATTTGAAAGATCGCTTCGCCCTGCTGGGCATTGCCCTTCAGCGCCAAAACGCTCTCGATATAAGGATCGGTGTGGCTAAACTGATAAACACCCAGCACGATCACCAGCAGGGCAAACAGCGCTGCCAGAATTGCCAGAGCAATCCCCTGAATCCAGGTGTCCGTCGTTGAAATCTGGTTATTCAAAAGATCTCTGGTCAACGTCTTGCAACAAAAAGGTTTTCAATTAATAAAATAACTTAAGTTTTTGAAAGTAGCCTAGCAAGGCGATCGCGAAACCTGAGCGCGATGCGATCGATATTGCTTAAAACTTCAAGATTTTGCTGAAATTTCGGCTGATTGTTGTGCAAATTTGCATTCGTCTAGTGGTAGCAACTCGCGATATGATGACGATATACAAACTTAAATGAAGCAATGTGACAGCGATCGTCCCCAATCGAGCGACCTAGTCGGGCAGACAGCGGGCGATCGACACGATAAACTAATGTTGTGACAAGGTTAAGGAGCAAAACTGTGGTTGAACCGTTGCTGTCTGGAATCGTGCTTGGCTTAATTCCCGTGACTCTGGCGGGTTTGTTCGTAGCCGCCTATCTGCAATATCGTCGGGGCAATCAGCTTGGTCTGTAAGCACGGTTAACTGAGTTCTCTTGGCTTGAGCTTGATTTCTATACTCCGATCGCTCTTCTAGTCGCTGCTTTTGCGCTAGAGGAGCTTTTTTCTCGCGAATTTGTCAGCCTCAAGCGCGTGAATCAATTGCAATCGCAGCATCTTGGAGGTTTCCAGGTTAAGCTAGAAGGGCGTAGGTGAGTGAGGCGATCGTCACGCTTGCATCCAGCTTCGGAACCGCGCATTGGTGTTGTTAATTCTTGGCGATGCTGCGAATTATTACTCAGCGATCTGAAGCAAAAGCCGAGCTGCGGCGAATTTGCGATCGAACTCAGGACGACCAGATCGTTCACAAAGAGGCGACCGTGCAGCAAGTCTTGCAGGCCGTGCGGCGACAAGGCGATCGCGCTGTCCTCCACTACACCGAAGAATTTGATCAGCAAACGCTCAAGCCTGAAGAACTGCGCGTCAGCGGGGCAGAACTCGAAGCCGCCTATCGCCAAGTTCCTCAAGATTTAATTGACGCAATTCAGCTTGCCTCCCGCAAAATCGAAGCGTTTCACTGCCAGCGAATTCCGAAAAGCTGGGTGCAGTTTGAGGCCGATGATGTCGTGCTGGGCAAGCGGTATACTCCGGTCGATCGCGCCGGACTCTACATTCCCGGTGGCCGTGCCGCTTATGCCAGCACGGTTTTGATGAACGCGATTCCCGCCCGCGTTGCCAAAGTACCGCGCATCGTCATGGTGACGCCGCCCGGAGCGGAAAAAGCCGTCAATCCTGCGGTTCTGGTGGCTGCACAAGAAGCAGGCGTTTCGGAGATTTATCGAGTCGGTGGGGCGCAGGCGATCGCTGCCCTTGCCTATGGAACCGAAACGATCCCCAAAGTAGACGTGATCACAGGTCCCGGCAACATCTACGTGACGCTGGCGAAAAAGCTGGTCTACGGCACGGTTGGAATCGATTCGCTGGCCGGACCTTCGGAAGTGCTGGTGATTGCCGACAGCAGCGCCAAGCCTGTTCACATCGCTGCCGATCTGCTGGCGCAAGCCGAACATGACCCGATGGCGGCGGCCATTTTGATTACCACTGATGCCGCGCTTGCATCTAACGTCGTCCTAGAAGTGAAGCAGCAGTTGATCAACCATCCGCGCCGACTGCTCACTGAGAAAGCGATCGCCCACTATGGCCTGGTCATCGTCGTCGATTCTCTTGCCACCGCCGCCGAACTCAGCAACGAATTCGCCCCGGAACACCTCGAACTGGAAGTGAGCGATCCCTGGAGCCTGCTAGAGCAAATTCGTCATGCAGGAGCGATTTTCCTGGGTCACTCCACACCCGAAGCCGTTGGCGACTACCTTGCCGGACCAAACCACACGCTGCCCACGTCCGGATCGGCTCGCTATGCATCTGCGCTGACGGTGGAAACCTTCATGAAGCACTCCAGCTTGATTCAATATTCGCAGACGGCACTAGAGCAGGTTTCGGGCGCGATCGAAGCCCTCGCCCTCGCTGAAGGTCTACCCTCTCACGCCGAATCGGTGCGGCTGCGCGTTCAGGAACCGCCCAACGAGGACGCGATCGACCTGGGCGAGGATTAGGACTGGTTTGCCCCCTAAATCCCCCACGAGTGGGTGACTTTGAACGACGCTCTTGGAAAGCCTGGCAAGGCTTTGAAAGCGCACCGTCATTAAACGACGCGATTTTGGCGGATGCATTCGCGGTACCAGTGGTAGCTAGATTTGGGAATGCGCTGCTGAGTCGGATAGTCAATGTAGATGAGTCCGAAGCGGCGATCGAAGCCCCACGCCCATTCAAAGTTGTCCATCAGGCTCCAGACAAAGTAGCCTTGCAGCGGATAGCCTTCCTGCGTTGCCCGGAGTGCCTGCCGGAAATGCTGACGCAGATAGAAGATGCGATCGGTGTCGATTACTTCGCCGTTTTTGAGCTGGTCATCGGCAGCGCAGCCATTCTCGGTAATCCACATCGGCAAATCCGATCGCCCCACCGTTTCGCTCACGTGCCGCACTGCCCAGTAGATGCACTCTGGCACGACTTGCAGCCAAGGCATGTGTAAGCGCGGATAGCCCGGAGGAACGTCGAGCAGTTCAAAGCCCGGATCGCGATCGATCGCCCGCACATACGTTCCCGTGTAGAGGTTCAGTCCCAAAGCGTCGATCGGCTGGTGAATGATGTCTAAATCTCCAGGCTGCATATCCGGCGCATCGCGGCCTAATCGATCGAGCAAGGCGGGATGATACTTGCCAGTCAGGGCGGGATAGAGCAGACCACCATTCGCAGCAGAGGCGAAGCTGGCAACCGGAAACGCAGCTTGCGCGGCGGCAATGTCGGCAGGCGATTCGGTGAGGGGAATCGTGACGACCGGATTATCCACAAGGGCGATCGAACAGTTGCCCGGTGCAGCCGTCCGAATCGCCTGAACCGCCATGCCGTGAGCCAGCAGCGCGTGATGCGACGTTTGCCACACGTCTTTCTGTCGCTTCACCTGCTTGCCCGGAGCGTGGGGCGGATGCCAGCCGACCGCATAGCTCAGATGCGTGAAGCAGGCAATTTCGTTGAGCGTCATCCAGTGCGAGACGCGATCGCCCAACTCTCTGACTACAACCGTCGCATAATCTGCAAAATCCGAAGCGATCTGGCGATTCTGCCAGCCCCCGTAAGCTTGTTCGAGGGCTTGCGGCGTGTCCCAGTGGAACAGCGTGGCGTGTGGCGTGATGTTGTGTTCGCGCAGCGTATCAACCAGTCGTTTGTAAAAGTCGAGTCCCTTCTGATTCACGGCTCCGCGTCCCTCTGGCAGGATGCGCGGCCAAGCGATGCTGAAGCGATAGTGGCGGATGCCAAGGTCAGCCATCAGCTTCACGTCGTCTGCGTAGCGGTGGTAGTGGTCGCAGGCGATCGCGCCCGTATCCCCATTCAGCACCTTTCCTGGCTTCTGGCTAAAGGCATCCCAGGTACTCGGCTTGCGGCCATCTTCTAGGGCTGCACCTTCAATCTGATAGGCGGCGGTGGCTGCGCCCCACCAGAAATTATCGGGAAAGCGATCGCTCATGTTGAATGTCGGGAATTGGGTGTGGGCGATCGAGCCTATCAAAAAAATTGAAGCTCAAATCGTCTTTCAATCTAGAAGCAGCGGCAGTTCAGGACATCCGGAAATTGACAGAGTTCAGTTTTGAACAGGTTCGGCTTGATACAAGCTCATGACGCGCTCGATCGCCAATCGCGACTGCGCTCCCAGCGTCAAGGGCGAAACGTGACCCGCTTCCAGATGAGCCGCCGCCGCGCAGCCGATCATGGCGGCATTGTCCGTACAAAACTTCATCGGCGGAAACATTACCCTGAGATTGTGTTTTGCTGCGGCTGCTTGGAGATGCTGACGTAGACCGCTGTTTGCTGCCACGCCGCCGCCAACTGCGATCGTGTTCAGTCCGAAATCCAAAGCGCAAGCGATCGCCCGCTTCGTCAAGGCTTTCGCAACAGTAGCCTGAAAGCTGGCCGCCAAATCGTTTACGGGCAGTTCGTCCTCCTGTAGCTTTTGAGTCAAACGCAGAACCGCTGTTTTGAGGCCGCTGAAACTCGAATCGTAGCGGTGAAAGCCGCCCTGCGGAAGAGAAACTTGGCCTTCGGGCAGCGGAAAAGCTTGGGGATTGCCGGATTGGGCGAGGCGATCGATCGCTGGTCCGCCTGGATATCCCAGCTTTAGCAGCCGCGCCACCTTATCAAACGCTTCACCTGCCGCATCATCGCGAGTTTGTCCCAAAGTTTCATAGTTGCCGCAGGCTTTGACGTGAATCAGGCTCGTGTGTCCACCGGAGACGAGGAGGCAGAGGAACGGCGGTTCCAACGTGGGATCGCTGAGGTAAGAAGCGTAAATGTGGCCTTCCAGGTGGTGAATGCCCAAGAACGGCTTTTGGTGCAGCAGCGCAAGCGTTTTGGCTGCGGTGAGACCGACTAGCAGAGCGCCGACCAGTCCGGGGGCACAGGTGGCCGCGATCGCGTCGATCGCTTCCCAGCCCAAATTTGCCTGCTCGAAGGCTTGGACGATCGCCAGATTAATGCCTTCCAAATGCTGCCGCGAGGCGACTTCGGGCACAACGCCGCCGTACTGCTGATGCGTCGTGATTTGTGAGGCGACGACGCTGCTGAGAACCTGACGATCTTGCACGATCGCCACAGCGGTTTCATCGCAGCTTGTTTCAATTGCCAGAACGATCGCCATTTCTACACCAATTCCGCTATCACTTATTGAAGTCGAATAAACCTATCTTAATAAATTTTATCAATCTTGAAAGACCAAAGTTTGAATCAAATTCATGGAGAAAGATTGATGTTGAAAAGCTTAACTTTACGTCGTTTCCCTTGAGCAGTATGATTGCTGGGAAGTTCGATAGTGTTTGTACAAATTCCTTTACTTTTTGTACAAAATTCTTTGTTTTTTGTAATCAAGGGAAACAATTCCAATGCGTCGATTGTTTGCTCTAGCCCTCATTCTATTTCTGTGGGTCGGTTTCACGCCTTCCGCCCTTGCAGAAGACAATTCGCCCGGTGGCCTTGCGCCCTGCGCGGATGTTCCGGCCTTTCAGCAGCGTGCCTCCAACGCTCGCACTCCTGCTGCCCGCGATCGCTTCGATCGCTACTCCACGTTGCTCTGTGGTCCCGAAGGTCTGCCGCACCTCGTTGTGGACGGTCGCCTCAGCCACGCTGGAGAATTCACCATTCCTGGCTTAATCTTCCTTTACATTGCCGGACTGATCGGCTGGTCAGGCCGTACGTACATCATCTGGGCACGGAATCAGAAAGAGCCGGAAATCAATGAAGTGGTAATCAACGTTCCCAAAGCCGTCAGCATCGTGCTGAGCAGCTTGCTGTGGCCGCTGCTGGCAGTCAAGGAACTGCTTAGCGGTGAACTAACCGCTAACGAGATGGAAATTCCCGTTTCGCCCCGCTAGGTTCTGCCACTCACTCACCAAAAGCGCGATCGACTCGATCGCGCTTTTTTGTTGCAAAAACTGTCTGACCTGCCATCTGCCTCCATCTGTTGTACAATACTGCCTCAAACGATTCCCCTTCAGGCACGATGGACACTCCCAGGCTGCACCCCGATACGATCGAGCAAGTCAAGCAGCGCGTCGATATTGTCGATATTGTGTCGGAACATGTCGTACTGCGAAAGCGGGGCAAAGATTTCACGGGGCTGTGTCCGTTTCACGATGACAAATCGCCCAGCTTCAGCGTCAGTCCAGGCAAACAGTTTTACTACTGCTTTAGCTGCGGGGCAGGCGGCAATGCGTTCAAGTTTTTGATGGAAATTGGCAAGCGATCGTTCGGTGAAGTCGTTCTCGATCTCGCTCGTCGCTATCAAATTCCCGTTCAGACGCTTGAGCCTGAGCAGCGACAGGAATTTCAGCGGCAGCTTTCCTTACGCGAACAGCTTTACGAAATTACGGCACTCACAGCGGCCTTTTACTCCCACGCGCTGCACCAGTCGGCAGGACGGGCGGCACTGGAATATCTGAAGCACGATCGCCAACTCACTGACGAAACCATCGCGCAGTTCAACCTCGGCTACGCGCCCGCCGGATGGCAAACGCTCTACGGCTATTTGGTCGAGCAAAAGCGCTTTCCGGTCGAACTGGTCGAGCAGGCGGGCTTGATCGTGCCGCGATCGAATCAGGGCGGCTACTACGATCGATTCCGCGATCGCCTGATGATTCCGATCTGCGATCTGACGGGACGAGTGATCGGCTTTGGCGGGCGATCGCTGGGCGATGAGCAGCCCAAATATCTCAACTCGCCGGAAACGCCGCTATTCGACAAAGGCAAAACGCTGTTTGCGCTTGACAAGGCAAAAGCGGCGATCGCCAAACAAGACTGCGCGATCGTGGTCGAGGGCTATTTCGACGCGATCGCGCTGCACACAGCCGGAATTGCTAACGTGGTTGCGAGTCTGGGGACGGCATTATCGATCGCGCAAGTCCGCCTGCTGTTACGCTACTGCGACTCAAAACAGGTCGTACTGAATTTTGATGCGGATGCGGCAGGCAACAAGGCGGCAGAGCGGGCGATCGGTGAAGTCGCAGATCTGGCCTATTCCGGTGAAGTGCGGTTGCGCGTCCTCAATATTCCGCAGGGCAAAGACCCCGACGAATTCCTTAAAACCAATTCAGCAGATGAGTATCGATCGCTCGTTTCCACTGCTCCCCTGTGGCTGGACTGGCAAATTTCCCAAATGCTGATCGATCGCAACCTCCGCCAAGCCGACCAGTTCCAGCAGGTGACGCAGCAGATCGTCAAGCTGCTGGGCGACATTGCCAACGCCGACACGCGGACACACTATGTTCGCCACTGCGCCGAAATCTTGAGCCAAAACGATTCGCGCCTTGTGCCGCTTTTGGCTGATAACCTGCTGGCTCAGGTGCGGCGTCAGCGCAGGCGATCGCCCGACGACACTCGAACACCACCGCCTCAACCGACACCCGGAGATTTTCTGGAGCAGGCAGAAGCAACGCTCTTGCGAATCTATCTGCATCTGCCGGAACATCGATCGAGCGTAATTGCCGCCCTAGAAGAACGTGACCTTCAGTTCAGCCTCTCTCATCACCGCTTTCTGTGGCGGCAGGTGTTGGAGCTAGCGGATCAGGAGGATTTGCTGTCGCAATTGCGCGATCGCTGCGCCGAATTTCCGACTCAGTTCAATGCGGTCTATCACCTCTTCCACCTTGAAGAAAAAATCGAGTGCGACCTCGTCCGCACCGGGCTGGTGATTAAAGCCGCTGCCGACTGTCTTGAGCGTGTGTTGTGCGAAAAACGCTATCGCCACTTCAGCGAACTGTGGCAGCAAACCGACTTCCTGACGGCGATCGAACTGAGCCAGTACTACCACAAGCAAATGTATGTGGAGAAAAAGCGCATTGACGAACTCGATCGCGATCGCTGCACGACCTTTGCTGACCTTGCTCAAGCGCCTTGGGTCGGCCAAAAAACCTAGGTGCGCCCATCAAGTAAATCCAGCCCGATGCGGAGTCGATCGATCGCAAACCGAGCCGATTCATTTCCGGCAATCAAATCCAGCATCAAATTCCGCAAAAAATCAGCCTGCTGCCGCTCCAAAATCACCAAGGGTCGCGGTTCGTTTGCCTGCCGAATCGCATCAAGCAGTTCATCGACCAGTCGCCGCTCGGCTCTGCGCTTGTAAGCCTCCAATATCAAATCGTGGTCTGATCCGGCATCAAATTCCGGTGAATCTTCTGGCATCATGGAAAAACTACCGTTGCGTGTAGAAACAACACCCGTGCGGTCTCGGTTCCAAGCTCGATCGCACGGGTGTTGTTTTGGTTGTCATTTGCAGCATACCACAGGTAACGCAAAACAACTCTATAAACTTCTAGGTAACTCTAAGTAGACCTTGAGATTGATGCTCGGTGACGCTCGGTAGAGTGAATAGCGGTACGATCGATCGATGAAAGTGCTGTCAGTTCTGCACTTCTGGTCAGTCAATATGCCAGCGAAAGCTCCTAAGTTAAGTATTTATGCTGACGATGATTTGAAGCGGGATTTGAAGATCCTGGCAGACCACGAACAGCGATCTGTCTCGCAAATGGCAAACATTCTACTGAAAGAAGCGGTAAAAGCCCGTTTAGATCATTTGAAAAGAGAAGAAAAGTTTGAGTAGCAGCAATGTAAAGACTGAAGCGGTACATGGCACAGAAGGACAGAATCAGCGTCGATGTCAGCGATATGCGTGAGCAGATCGATTGCCGTACCGATGTTGCATGGCAAGAACTATCCTTAGCTGGCAAAATTCGCACCCTTCTGAGAGAGCGCCTGGACCAGATGAAGAGTGGTGATAAACAAACTTGAAAGGAAGATTTTAGTTGCAGCAGTGTCAAGGCAGAAGCCAAGTGAATTGATTGAGTCAGTCACTGGAGAATGATTGCAAGATGGGCACGATCGCCCTTCGTCACTTGTGCGATTGTTGACCAGATGCCCGCAGGAATTGCGATCGAAGCGTCCGGTATAATCAGCGTCAGATCCTTTGCGCTTGCATCAGCCGTGATTGCAATCTACCCTGGTAGCTTCGACCCAATTACCCTCGGCCATCTCGACATCATTGAGCGGGGCTGTCAGCTTTATGAGCAAGTGATCGTCGTGGTCATGTCCAATCCCAGCAAGACGCCGCTGTTTACGGTACAAAAGCGAGTAGAGCAGATCCAGCGATCGACCCAGCACTTGCCAAATGTCGAAGTAGACAGCTTTGACGGATTAACCGTCACCTATGCCCAACTGCGTCAAGCTCGCGTCTTGCTGCGCGGCCTGCGGGCTGTTTCTGATTTTGAGAAAGAGCTACAAATGGCGCATACTAACAAAACCCTGTCCGATCGCGTCGAAACGGTTTTTCTGGCAACTTCAACCGAATACAGCTTCCTTAGCAGTAGTCAGGTCAAAGAAATTGCTCGCTTTGGCGGCCCGATCGACCACCTTGTTCCTTCATCTGTTGCTTTGGACATCCACCGATGCTACGTCCAGACTCCTCCACCTCCAACAGCGCCGCTCGAAGCAGTGGCGACGCCAACCGTAACGGAGCCAGTCCGCAAGATGGAACTGCCTATGGAGATGCAGCACGAGGAACGGTAGACATTCCCACCGAGCTAAACAAGCTCGAAGAAATGATCCTCGACAGTCCGCGCATTCCCCTCAGTCGGCGGACGCTGATCGACGAAGAGCAAATTCTCGACCAGCTTGATCTAATTCGCCTTGGTTTGCCCGCTGCCTTTCAGGAAGCTGCCGAAGTGGTACGCCACAAAGACGAAATTTTGCTGGAAGCCGAACAGTACGCGCAAGAAATTTTGGAATCTGCCGAACGCCGCGCCGCCCAAATTCTGGACGAAATGGGCTTGATTCGCCAAGCAGAACTGGAAGCGCAACAAATCCGCCAGCGCGTTCAGCAAGAATGCGAAGCCGCTCAAGAGCAAACGATGGCCGACATCGAGCGAATGCGCCGTCAGGCTCAGCAAGATTTAGAGGAAATGCGCCGCATCACGATCGCGGAGTGCGAAGATGTCCAAGCCGGAGCGGATGCCTACGCCGATCGCGTCCTGCGCGACATGGAGCAGCAGCTAGCCGAAATGATTCGCGTCATTCGCAACGGGCGATCGCAGCTTCAGGTAGATCCACCTCCTGCTAAACCGATCGATCCAACCAGTCGCGGATCAAATATGAGGAGCGATCGCCCTAAAAAATAACGCCGTCTGGCGATCGCAGCCGCTAAGATCGAAACAGACCGATCGATCGCACCATGACGACTGAACTTTTAGAACAAACCGCTACGCAAACGCCGCTGTTGGGTATGTCCCTAGCGGAACTCAGCGCTTGGGTGCAGCAGCACGGCCAGCCTGCCTATCGCGGAAAACAACTGCATCAGTGGATTTACCAGCAGGGAGCTAGATCGATCGCGGACATTTCGGTGTTTCCGAAGGCGTGGCGATCGAGCATGGCGGACGTGGCAATTGGGCGATCGGAACTGCACTATCGATCGGCGGCTCCGGACGGCACGGTAAAATTTCTGCTGCGGATGGCGGACGGACAGATTATCGAGACGGTCGGGATTCCGACTGAAAAGCGGCTGACGGTTTGCGTTTCCTCTCAGGTCGGCTGTCCGATGGGCTGCGATTTTTGCGCGACCGGAAAAGGCGGCTTTTTACGCAATCTTGCTCCGCATGAAATTGTCGATCAGGTGTTGACCGTCCAGGAAGATTTTGGGCAGCGGGTCAGCAACATTGTGTTTATGGGCATGGGCGAGCCGCTGCTAAATGTTGAGAATGTGCTGGTGGCTGTGCGATCGATCAACGAAGACATCGGCATTGGGGCGCGATCGATCACCATTTCCACAGTGGGCATTCCCAACGCGATCCGCCGACTAGCGCAGCATCAGCTTCAGGCGACCTTAGCTGTGAGTCTCCACGCCTCGAACCAAGCACTGCGTGAACAGCTAATTCCGAGTGCTCACAAGTTTTCGATCCAAGCGCTGCTGGTTGAATGTCAGGAATATGTGCAGACGACCGGACGGCGCGTCAGCTTTGAATATATTTTGCTGGGCGGCTTGAATGACCGACTGGAACATGCGATCGAACTGGCCGCATTGCTGCGCGGCTTTCAAAGTCACGTCAACCTGATTCCATACAATCCGATTCGTGAAGTCAGCTACAAGCGGCCTGATCCCCGCAGCATTCAAGCGTTTGTGCAGGCATTGCAGGATCGGCACATTGCGGTGAGTGTGCGGCGATCGCGCGGTCTAGAAGCAGATGCGGCCTGTGGGCAGTTGCGAGCGTCACAGGCGCAACTTGGTCGCGCTTAAATCGATCTAACGCATCCACATTCCGGGCGCATACGCTTCGAGGACGCTGCCTGTGCGCGAGCAGGTCAGCATGAAATAGTCGCAGGTCGGGCATTCGGTCTGCGTCTTTTCGCTCGCGAGCAAATGGCGCTTGGCAAAGCTGCCGCAGTTGGGGCAGTGAATCGACTGCACTGCTGGCGTCTTGAGTTCCTCGAACTTAGGGGTTTCTAACAGCATGGGTTTTAACTCGCGAAAAAGAATATTGAACTTGGTTATTCTCGGAAGTAACGGCTCAGAATTCAGCAAACAAATTTGAAGTTAGATTGCACCGAGAAACGTTACTTATCAATCAGTTTAATTATGTCAGCCTTTTCCGAAAGTGGCAACATCAACTCCTCCGTAGAAAGACGGGGATCGCTTGCACACTGGGCGATCCCCGTCTTGAGGAAGAGACAAAACAGCGATCGCAACTCCATCAACTCACCCGGCAATTAGCAGCAGCGGCGACACTTTTCGATCGAGGATCGCTCGTTGTTTCAGGCAAATTGCTCATAATTTGTGTGATAAATTACAAAATTCTTCTTTACAGTCAAAATTAATCTTTTCTACCAATTTGAGTAGGTCGTCACAGGCATTTTTAATAGTTTGTGCTAGACAATTGCCACTTTACCGCTGCCTTCTCTCCGCTGATAGATTTGTGTGCTCATTCAGTCGCGATCGCATTTGCCTCCAACTGTGATCCTGCGCTAGGCTAGCCTCCATCGTCTTGCCAAAACTGCTCGTGGAACCGCTGCCGCTCAAACGCTTGACTCAAGACCTGATGGACTCGATCGCAGACCAGGCGCGATCGAATTCGCGGCAGCGGCAGAACTATAACTTCCACGAGCATTCTGAGCGCGTTCAGCGATTTCTCAACGTGTTGCAGCCCGGAACCTATGTGCGCCCACATCGCCACCAGCGCGTTCCCGATGTGAACGGCTTTGAGTTTTTCCTGGTGATTCAAGGGGCGATCGGTTTGATCGTGATGAATGGAGAAGGCGAACCGATTGACACAGAACGGCTCAGTGCAGAAGGTGCAACTCGCGCGGTTGAACTGGCTGAAGGAACCTATCACACCCTGGTCGCACTTCAGCCCAATACCGTGATGCTGGAAATTAAAGAGGGTCCTTACGAAGTTCAAACCGATAAAGATTTTTTGCCGATGTTTCCGCTAGAAGGAACGCCGGAAGCCGCTGCAATCGAGCAGCAGTGGCGCAATTTGTTTTAGATGAGCGCACTTGCGATCGTAGTTCTGACTTGAAGCAAGCAACTTCGATAGACGGCGAAATCATTCAGCATTTCAGCCTTAAGGTAGGTGGAAAAATTTCAACTGCGCCTCAATACTGCAAGTAAATCAATAAATCTGTGTGGAGGATAACATGAGCAATCCGAACGTTGAATCTGACAGTTACGATCGCGGCATTATTCCGGCTGAAACGGCTGCCCGCGTGGAGCGAGAAGGCGAAGAATACAAGCACACACCAGACGACACTGATCCAGCCACTGAGGGCTACACAGTTGATAAAGAAGGCTTGGTGAACAACTACGCGATCGAGCCGGAAATGTATTACGAAGAACCGGGAGACTTGCAGGAAAAAGAAGCCGCCGAAGCCGCAGACCGAGAAGCGGAACTCGCGGAAATTAACGACACCGACGAATCCGGCAAGCTGACAAGCGACCACGACGATCGCGGCAAAGGCCCAGGTTTGGTTTAGATCGATTCACCAATCTTCACAGGGGCATGGCGTCACCGTGTCCCTGCCTGGATTAAATTCGACCTGCCAAATGCGCGAGATGCTTGATGCGGACGAGGTGAATCAGTTGGCGATCGGGATCGACTTGAATTAACCCTTTCGTGTGCAGCTTTTCCATGATGTAGGCTGCTTCGTCTTCGCGAATGTCTGCAACATCCGCTAAATCTTTGGTGGGAATGTTGAAAATGTCGGTTCCCTGTGGCGATTGCTGACCGTAGTTTTCCCCCAATGCCAAAAGCGTATTGGCGAGCTTGATGGCGGGTCGCTGCTGGCGGAGCTGAAAGCGAAAGTTGGTTTGGCGCAAACGGCGCACCATGAGTTGCAGCATTCGGTGGTGAAGCTGCGAATCGCGAAACAAGGTTTGGATAAACTTTTGGGCAGAAATGCTGAGCAGCTTGACAGGTGAGAGGGCAACCACATCAGTCGATCGCGGCGACTCGTCGAGAATTGCCATTTCCCCAAAGAAATCACCCTGTCCCAAAATTGCCAGCGTAACGACGGCTTCGCCTGCATGTCGCCGCACCTTCACCCAGCCAGATTCGACAAAATACACAGCGTTACCCCACGCATCTTCCATCAGCACGGCGCGATCGGCAGGATAGTCGTGTTCAGTGGCGATCGACAGCAGCCAGTCGAGCGTGTCGGGACTGGCGGCGTTGAAAAGCGGGAAAAGCTTACTGAAAGCTTCAGTCTGCATAAAAAAATGACAGTTTTAGAACTCAAACAACCATCCGCCGCTGGCTCAACGTGCAAAGAGCAAGCCAATTTCGATCGCGGGAATGCGCTGCCGTCAAAACTATACTACCCAGAATCGGCAGGAATCCTCCAAGATTTCGCGGAGGGATGAAATTTGTAATTGCAAAATTTAAGCCAGCGATTCCGCCTCGTTGAAGTCGATCGCTTCGTTTGCCGTCCGATCTGAGAAGTTGGAACATCCGTACATTCCAGGTTGGCGATCGCCAAGTCCGATGGCTTACCTGGAAAAGTACTTTTCGGACAGAGTCATGATGCAATCTGGTCAGCGCAATCTGAATGCTGCCGTGCCAATTTCGGATGCGGCTACGATTCGCGATCGCGTCAGTGCGAAAAACCGCAGCGACTTATTCAGCTTCAGCTTGACAAACACCAGCAAACTCAACTTGCAGTTTAGAAGCTCCGGTCGGGGAGCAAATCTGCAACTGATCCAAGACCGCAATCGAAACGGGCTGATCGATGCAGGTGAAGCGATCGCAGCCGAACGGATGCGTCCGCAGGGAAAAGCAATTCAGTCGAATCTCGCGGCAGGAACTTATTTTCTGCAAGTTTCCACAACCGGACGCGGCACAAACAACTACCGTTTGAGCTTGGCAACCACTGCGGCAGCACCAATCAAAGGATTGCCTTCCACACCTCCCGCCCCCAGCGTGGCCGAGCAGGTTTTGTCACTCGTCAACGATTTTCGATCGCGCAACGGCCTGACTTCGGTGCGGCTGAACAGACGGCTCAATGCTGCTGCTCAAGGACACAGCCAAAACATGGCCTCGCAAGATTTCTATAGCCACAACAATAAAGACGGTACGACCTTTGATCAGCGCATTCGCGCCGCCGGATATCAATTTTCGACTGCGGCGGAAAATATCGCGGCGGGCTATGCAACGGCTGCTTTGGTTGTAGACGGCTGGAGCAACAGTCCCGGACATCGAGCCAACATGCTGAATCCCAACATGCGAGAAATCGGCGTGGGACATGTTTTCCTCTCGGACGATCTGGGCACTGAGCAATGGCAACACTACTGGACATTGAAGCTTGCTGCTCCGCAGTAGGTTCGCAGCGCTGGTATCTCTTGTGCATCTACCAGCTTCACCTCAGCCCCAGCCTGTCGATCGCCCCTACGACTTCGGCTTATTCGTCGTGGCAATCTGCAACTCTTTCAACTGCTTGTCATCTACTGTTGAAGGTGCATTTGTCAGCAAACAGCGAGCCTGCTGCGTTTTTGGAAAGGCGATCGCATCGCGAATCGATTCTTCTCCGGCCAGCAGCATCACGAGGCGATCGAGTCCATAGGCAATGCCGCCGTGTGGAGGCGTTCCGTACTCAAACGCTTCGAGCAGAAAGCCGAATTTGTTGTGCGCTTCTTCAGCCGAAAGCCCGATCGTTTCAAAGACTTGCTGCTGCAAATCTGGCTGATAGATCCGCCGACTGCCGCCGCCAATCTCAAAGCCGTTGAACACCAAATCATACGCTTGAGCGCGAGCCGTTTTCAGGTCGGCTAGATCGTCAGGATGCGGAGCGGTGAACGGGTGATGCAGTGCTTCCAATCGCTTTTCATCTGCATTCCACTCGAACATTGGGAAGTCGGTGATCCACAGCAAATTAATTTTGTCCGGTGGAATCAGATTCAGTTCACGAGCGATCGTTTGCCGCAGTCGATCGAGCGTTTTGTTGACCGTATTCGTATCGCCTGCACCAAACAGCAGCAGATGTCCGGGTTTGGCTCCGGTTCGCTCCAGCAGTTCCGCTTTTTGTTCCGGACTGAGGTTGTCTTTGATCGCGCCGATCGTGTCAATTTCGCCATCGTCGCGGACGCGAATGTAGGCCAAACCTTTTGCACCTGCCGAGGCTGCTTCATTAAACAGATCGCCGCCCGGTTTGATTCGCACATTCGAGATTGCATCATTGCCACCGGGAATCGGCAGAATTTTGACGATGCCACCGCTGGCGATCGCGCCCGAAAATACCTTAAATCCTGAATCTTTGAGCAAATCGGAAACATCAACGAGTTCCAGTCCGTAGCGCGTATCGGGTTTGTCGCTGCCGTAACGATCCATTGCTTCGACATAGGTGAGGCGCGGAAAAGGGCGCGGCAACTCGATCTCTTTAACCGTTTTGAAGATGTGGCAGACGAGTTTTTCGTTCAGGTCGATGATTTCCTCGACCGACATGAAACTCATTTCCATATCAAGCTGCGTAAATTCCGGCTGGCGATCGGCTCTGAGGTCTTCATCGCGAAAGCAGCGAGCGATCTGATAGTAGCGATCGAGTCCCGACACCATCAAAAGCTGCTTGAAAAGCTGCGGCGACTGCGGCAGAGCGAAAAATTCACCCGGATTGACGCGGCTGGGAACGAGAAAATCGCGAGCGCCTTCCGGCGTCGATCGCGTCAGCATTGGCGTTTCCACTTCGATGAAGCCTTCGGCATCTTCAAGATAGCGGCGAATCGCTTTGACGATCTGATGGCGCAACTGTAGGTTACGGCTCATGCGATCGCGTCTGAGATCCAAATAGCGATATTTCAGGCGCAGATCTTCGCGCACCGTTTCGGTATCTGCCGTTGACACCTGAAACGGAAGCTGTTTGCGAACGGCATTCAGCAGTTCAATTTCTTCGGCATAAATTTCCACTTCGCCTGTTGCCAAGCGGGGATTGAGCGATTCATCGGGGCGACGGGTGACGCGACCCGTAATCCGCACCACGTACTCGTTTCGCAGCGCGTCTGCCGCATCATAAGAAGTCGGCGTTCGCTCTGGATCGCTGACAATTTGGGCGATGCCCGATCGATCGCGCAAGTCTAGAAAAATCACGCCGCCATGATCGCGACGGCGATCGACCCAACCATAAAGGGTGACGGTTTCTCCAATATGTTCGGGGCGGATCTGGCCGCAGTAGTAGCTTCGCATGGCTCGTAGAAAAGGACTGGCGCGATTAAAACCTCTCTATTATCCGCGATCGATCGTAATATCGCGCAATGATTTTGCGGCTGGTCTGTGAAGGCATCAATTCCCTTTCACGCCTGCAATCGCCAGCGATTACTTTGCGTCTAGCTACACCTCCGATCGCGAATCTGATTCGCTCACTTGCAGCAGATAGGGCTACTCAAAATCACAAAATCTTCTGTATGTTTCGGCAGCAATCCGGGGCGTGGGGCATTTCTGCTCTAAGCAAGGTCGTGTAGCAAAGTTCGATCGACAGCAAAATTTCTTAATCAAAAAATCGATTTTTAAGGACATGATAGCGCCCTACCCCTACATCAACGCCTCAAACTCACAAATCCTCTGAATTGGTTCCGTCCATCAAGATTTATCTTCGTTACACTTATTCACAGTAGTTGCTATTTTCCTGATCAAATCCAATGGCTGATACTCTCACCAAGTTGGCCTACCAGTCCTTCCAACAAGGCAAGAGCGTCTTCGGGCTGACTCATAAAGCTTTAAGTACGAGTTTATTAAACCTGCTGGCTCCGCGATCGGAACGCATTAATACCAGCGGCCTTTCTCCTGAACTGCTCCTCAAAGTGCAGCAGCGTTTGAATCAACTGATCGAAACCGACTGGGCAGATGTCGATCGCGGCGTCTACTCAGCCAGCCTCGTTTTTGATAATCCCTGGGCAGACTTTTTCCGCTTCTATCCGCTTTTGTGGCTGGATATGCCGCAGATTTGGGATCGCGCCAACCAAAAGCGCTACCAGGATTTTTCGGAAAACATCAAAACTGAGGGCTACCCCAGCTATTATCTGCAAAACTTCCACCACCAAACTGACGGTTATCTTAGCGATCTATCCGCCAATCTGTATGATTTGCAGGTGGAAATTCTGTTCAACGGCTCCGCCGATGCGATGCGCCGCCGCATTCTTGCCCCGCTCAAGCGCGGACTGGCCGAGATGGGCGCACCCAACACTCGCCAAACTCGCATCCTCGATGTCGCCTGTGGCACAGGCCGGACGCTGAAGATGATTCGCGGCGCACTGTCGGACGTGTCGCTGTACGGTTCGGATCTCTCTCCGGCTTATTTGCGAAAAGCCAATCAGCTTTTGTCGGAAGATCCGGGTGAACTGCCGCAACTGGTGCAGGCGAACGCCGAGGAACTGCCGTATCTCGATCGCTACTTCCACGCCGTCACCTGCGTCTATCTGTTCCACGAACTGCCCGCAGCCGTCCGCCAAACTGTGATCAACGAAGCGTTCCGCGTCATTGCGCCCGGAGGCGTCTTTGTGATTTGCGACTCAATTCAGATGAGCGATTCACCGGAACTTGCTCCGCTGATGGAAGGCTTTGCGGCCATGTTCCACGAGCCGTACTATCGCAACTACACCGTTGACGACATGGAAGCTCGTCTCAAAGAAGCAGGGTTCATCGACATCGCAACCGAATCGCACTTCATGAGCAAGTGCTGGTTTGCCCGCAAGCCGATCGAGCAGTAAGCGATTTGGGGTGGAGGGTCAAACCAAAACCCCAAGTCGTAAAAAATCAGACAAATTACAGAAGCGATCGCCTCCCAAAAAGCTACAGTTGGGATGGACAACGCTGCAAAACTATTAAAAACAATGACTTACACTTCTGGGACTGACGATGCAAGTCAAGCGCTGCTAACTGAAGAAATTGCTTCTGCCAATCATCTGGAGGTGATCGAAACGGTAATTAGCAGCTTGCAGGAAGATGACAGTGCGATGGTGAGCCATTCTGAGCAAGGCCACCTGTGGAAGTTCAAATATGGCAGCGTCGAAGTTTTCGTCCAGCTTACCGGAGAAACCGACGAAGACACGCTGACCGTTTGGTCGCCCATCCTCAAACTTCCGGTGCAAAACGAAGGCTTGCTGCTGCGAAAACTGCTGGAGATGAACTGGTCAAGCACGTTTGAAGCGCGTTTTGGCATCGTTGAAAATCAAGTGATTGTTTCTGCGACGCGGACGGTTGCGGAACTATCGCCCGGAGAAGTTTCGCGCAATATCACGGTTGTCGCCACTGTTGCCGACGACAACGACGAAGCGCTACAGGCTGAATTTGCCGCCAGCTAGCGTGACCGAGTGGCGATCGATTCCTCTGCTCACCGCGCCCGGATCGGTGCAGATGGCGATCGATTCGTGGCTATTTGAGCAATTCTGTCAGGGCAACCAGCCGCCCGTCCTGCGCTTTTACACCTGGAAACCGATCGCCATTTCACTTGGCTTTCATCAGTCACGCTATCCGATCGAGTGGCGCAATTTGTCCTGGCAAGGCGAAGCGATCGATTTGGTACGACGACCCAGCGGCGGACGGGCGGTTTTGCATCAGGGCGATCTCACCTATGCCGTAATCACGTCTGGCGAGGGAAACCGGATGCAGGCCTATCGATCGATCTGCGAATTTTTGATTGCGGGTTGGCGATCGCTTGGAATCAATCTCGACTTTGGTTCAGCCGGACGCGGCTACATTCACAATCCCAACTGCTTCGGAACGGCGACAGCCGCCGATCTCGTCATGCCTGAGGGCACGAAGTTGATTGGTAGCGCTCAGGTCAGACGCGGAACGGCAATTTTGCAGCATGGTTCGATTCGTCTGGAGCCAGATCGCGCTTTGTTTCAGCAGGTTTTTGGCACGGATGAGGCGATCAATGTCCCCACAATTTCACAATCTGATCTCATTTTCGCCCTCGAAGCGGCTGCGGAAGCTTGTTTTCAAATGAGTTTGCAGCCAGCACCGCTGACCGAAGCCGAATGGCAGCAGATCAAATCTCAGCCTGCCGATCGCGCAATTGCCTCAAGCTCCAGTCCGGGCGGGTAAACATTTTCCGCTCGGACGCGATCGACCACCGAAGCCGCAACTGGCAGCTTGAGCGCCCGTCCGATCGCCTCGACCACATCGCCGCGATCGATCACGCCCACCAGTTCACCCGCCGCCACAACCACGACTCGCCGCGTTGTTTCAAGCTGCTCGACCACGCTGCAGAGCGAAGTGGCTTCATCCACGATCGCCAGTCGATCGATCGACTCCATCACGCTCGTCACAGGTGCAGTTCCGACGCAAGACCCAGAAGCCGCTTCTGGCCAGATGATGCCGCAATCTCGCTGATTTTCAATGACGCGATAGGTGGCGGGCGACTTTGTGGCGAGGTCGTTCAGACTTAGGTGAGCGTCGATCGCCTGTAAATCTCGCCGCATCACGTCACTGGCCTTCAGTCGCAACAGCGCATCTTGCAAATTGGCAACGCGACGGTAAGCGCTGGCGCTGCGGATGCCAAAGTAGCCCAGCAGCGCGATCCACAAGCCGCTGATCGCTCGGAGCGAGGTGACAAAATACAAAGTGATTCCCGCTGCGATCGCAATCCAGCACAGCGTTTGGCCGACTCTGGCCGCCCAGCGGACTCCCTTTTGCCGACTTCCGGTCGTCTGCCAAATTGCCGCCTTCAGGACTTGTCCACCATCTAGCGGCAAACCGGGAATCATGTTAAACAGCGCCAAAATCAAGTTGATGCTCGCCAAGGTTTCCAGCACGATCGCGGCAGGTTCCGGGAGGGGCAACAGCAATCGCAACAGCAGCAGCAGAACGCACAGGCCAAAACTGACAGCCGGGCCAGCGATCGCCACGTGAAACGCCTGCTGCGGCGTTTTCGATTCAGACTCGATCGCCGCCACGCCGCCGAACAGAAATAGCGTGATCGATCGAACCGAAATGCCTTGCGATCGTGCCACGAGACAGTGGCCGAGTTCATGCAGCAAAACCGAGGCAAACAGCAGCAGCGCCATTGCAAATCCGGCACTCCAAGCCGTTGAACTGCGCCAGTTTTGCTGCTGCCAGCTTGAGCCAAAATGCAGCGTAAATAGAGCGAGGACGAAAAACCAGGAGGTGTGCAGTAGGAGCGGAATGCCAAACACCGAACCGATTTGCCAGTAGTTTTTCATGGCTGATTTGCTCCGCTGCTGCACTTGCCGCTGTTTACATCCTAAATTGCTCAGCGAAGATGGTAGGCTCTATCTAAGAAGCTGTGTATTAAAATAGCGAGTTTTTGAGTGGGAGGGATACGAATGAAACGATTGGTGAGCGTCCTGGCAGTGGTGTTGGTGCTGCTGGCTGGCTGGCTGGGCGGAACGCAAATGGCGATCGCCACGCCGCTAAATTCGGTTTTCACGTCGCCCGTGCTGGCGGTGCGGAATGCCGCCGATGACCTGCTGGGTGAACGGGGTTCCAAGATTGACCTGAACAACACAAACGTCCGCGCCTTTACTCAATATCCCGGCATGTACCCAACGCTGGCGCGGATGATCGTGAAATATGCGCCGTTTGAGTCGGTCGAAGACGTGCTGAACATGCCGGACTTGAGCGATCGTCAAAAGGAAATTTTGCGCTCCAACTTCGACAATTTCACCGTCTCTGACCCCAGCGAAGTGTTTGTCGAAGGCGGCGATCGATTCAATAACGGCATCTACCGCTAGACTGTGCTTTAAAAGCCGCACAATCCCCTCCAACCCTCCTTATCAAGGAGGGAGCCGAACCACGACTCAAACGCCCCCTTTTCAAGGGGGATTTAGGGGGATTGCCCAACGGTCATGCCATCCCGAAAGGCTGTTAAAACATGCCCTAGAGGGTTTGGATTCGTTCATTTTGTTATTTCGCGATCGCTCTTTGTAAAGTAGGGATATGGATGCCATCTGCATCACGCCCCGCCGCACAAGGAGCGATTTTTCATTGGAACAGTTTGATGTGTTGATTGTGGGCGGCGGTGCAGCCGGACTGTATGCCGCCCTTTGCCTCCCTTCCGATCTGCAAGTTGGCCTACTGGCAAAAAATCCGCTGTCCGACTCGGCGAGCGACTGGGCACAAGGCGGCATTGCGGCAGCGATCGCTCCCGAAGATTCACCGATTTTGCACATCGAAGACACGCTTAAAGCTGGAGCAGGCTTGTGTGAACCTGCTGCCGTTCAGCTTTTGGTCGAACAAGCAGCAGACTGTGTGCGATCGCTAGTTGAAATGGGCGTCGGCTTCGATCGATCGGGCAACGATCTCGCCTTGACGCTAGAAGCGGCTCATTCCCGGCGGCGCGTCCTTCATGCCGCTGATACAACCGGACGAGCGATCGTGACAACGCTCACCCGCCAAGTGTTGAGCCGCAAAAATATTCGCGTCCTTTCGCCCGTGTTTGTTCTTGATTTGTGGATGGTCGGGGGGCGATGTCAAGGAGTTTGCTTGGTTCAAGGCAACGAGATTCGCTGGATTGCGGCACGGGCGATCGTGCTGGCAACCGGAGGCGGCGGGCAAGTCTTCGCGCAAACGACCAATCCAACCCTCAGCACCGGAGATGGCGTGGCGATGGCGTGGCGATCGAACGCCCGCTTACGCGATCTGGAATTCATGCAGTTTCACCCGACCGCACTGACCAAACCGGGAGCACCCCGCTTTTTGATTAGCGAAGCCGTCCGGGGCGAAGGCGCACATTTAGTAGACGGACAAAATCGCCGCTTCGCCTTTGACTATCATCCCGCTGGCGAACTTGCGCCCAGAGATGTCGTCAGCCGCGCCATTTTCACGCATCTCCAGCGCACGGGCGAGGCAAACGTTTGGCTGGATTTGCGATCGATCCCGGTCGATCGCATCCGCCACCGCTTCCCCAACATCATTTCGGTCTGCCAGCAGTGGGGTGTCGATCTGTTCCACGAACCAATTCCGGTTGCGCCCGCTGCTCACTACTGGATGGGCGGCATCCTCACCGACTTGGACAGCCGCAGTTCAATTCCCGGACTTTATGCGCTGGGCGAAACGGCCAGTACCGGAGTGCATGGCGCAAACCGACTCGCCAGCAATTCGCTCCTCGAATGTCTTGTCTTTGGAGCGCAACTGCGATCGATCGATCTGCCCGATCCGCTTCATCTTCCTGCCGCTTCACCGACTGGTGCGATCGATTTCACGCTTGATCCGACTGTGGCCGAAATTCGATCGAACCTGCCGAAGCTGGTTTGGCAAAGTGCGGGAATCTGTCGTGATGGAAAATTGCTGGAGGAAGCGATCGCGCAGGTTCACCAGTGGCGACAGGCATTTGCCGCACTGTCGATCAGCCAAACCTTGACGCAGCTAGAACCCGGACGAACTTTAGCCGCCCTTGACTTTAACGCTGTTCGCGACTGGGGCGAAACCCGCAACCTGCTCGACATTGCCGATTTGATCCTCAAAAGTGCAGCTTTTCGCGAAGAAAGTCGGGGTGGACACTATCGATCGGACTTTCCGCAAACCAATTCGGCTTGGCAGGTGCATACTCTGGTGCAGGGCGATCGCTGCTGGAAATCCGATCGCCTCCAACAGGCCGCTATGCCATAGGATTTTTGCCAGCAGGCCGCTTGAGTCGGACAAGCGCACTCGCTTGAATGTGTTGCGAGTTTGCTGCCTCGTCGCTCTTTGCCTGAATTTAATCACGTAGCGATCGCAAACTCAATGCTCTATATCTAGAGTCTGGTTTCCAAGAATCTCCTGTTCAAATCACAGATGTAGTGTCATAATCAACAGCAAGCAGTCGCGCTGGTCGCTGCTCATCCGTCAGAAATTATGTCCTACACGCTCTCTGCCGCCAAACTCCAGACCTACTACCGCTGCCCGCAAGCCTACTATTTCCGCTACGAACGGCGCGTGCAGGGAGCGGCCTTCTTCAGTTCAGCCGCGCTGGGAACTTCACTGCATCAAGCCTTGGCGCAAATCTATCAGGATTGGCACTATCAAGACCCGGTTCCCCGCTTCGAGTGGATTGAACACTGCTGGGGACAACAGGCCACAAACTTGACGCCCAATCAAATTAGCGAAGGGCGCGGCATTTTGCGACGCTATTACGAAAGCTTCATTTCGGGCAAAAGCGCGATGCGTCAGCCTGTGGCGGTTGAAGGCAAAATTCAAGGCAGTTTGTGCGTCGAAAATCTAGAGTTTGTCTTGTCAGGACGCTACGATCGCCTCGACTATCTTGACGATGGACTCGAACTGATTGACTACAAATCCACCAAAGATCCAGAGCCGATTCTAGAAGATGAAATCGATCTGCAAATTGGCCTTTACTATCTTGCTTTGGAGCAGCACTATCAGCAGGCACTCAAGCGGTTGACGCTGCTGTATCTGCGGACGGGCGAGCAAATCAGCTTTGATGTCACGCCCGATCATCGGCGGCAGGTGGAAAGCGTGATTAGCGAGTTGGCCGTGCAGCTTCGGCACGATCGCCAGTGGCTTCCCTTCCCCGGTGAGCAGTGCGATCGCTGCGCCTATGCCCGCTACTGTCCGGCGATTCAGGCAGAACCTGAACCTTTGCCAGAGGATGCCAAACCCGAATCTGGGCTACAACTGATGTTGAGCATTTGAGTGAAGCGTGATGTGCGGCAGATATACCCTCAGCCAGTCTGGAGACGCGATCGCAGCAGCATTTGGCCTCAGCGCACCCAACCTGCCGCCGCGCTTCAACATCGCCCCGACGCAAAATGTCCCCGCTGTTTTGCACACAGAACGCGCTCACACCCTGCAACTGCTGCACTGGGGATTGATTCCAAGCTGGGCAAAAGATCCGGGCATTGGCGCCAAGATGATCAATGCACGAGCCGAAACGATCGCCGAAAAACCATCCTTCCGCAATGCCTTTAAGCGGCGGCGCTGCCTGATCATTTCGGATGGTTTCTTCGAATGGCAACGACGCGAAAAGCGCAAGCAGCCGTTTTATTTTCGCGTCGGGGCAGGTGAACTTTTCGCCTTTGCGGGACTGTGGGAACATTGGCAGGACGCCAGCGGCACTGAGATTCATTCCTGCACGATCGTCACGACGAGTCCCAACGAACTGATGGCAGACATTCACGATCGAATGCCTGTGATTTTGCATCCGGAAGATTACGATCGCTGGCTTGATCCCGCCGCCAATTCCTCGGATTTACAGCCGCTCCTGCGACCCTACGAAGCCGATCGAATGCAGCACTATCCGGTCAGCCTGGAAGTGAACAATCCCAAGCACGACAGCCCGACCTGCATTGAACCTGTGGCCGCATGAAGCTGAAGCAGACGATCGAAGCGTGTCGCCACGAAATTTCGATCGCTGCTCCTGATGCGGATTCTGCCTCGCTGATTCTGAGTTTGCTTTGCTTGCAGTTTGCTCAGCAGCGCCATTTAATTTCGCCTGTGCAAAATTGCGCTCAGGCGGCTTCCGCTTTGGTGGAACTACGCGATCGCGGCCTGCCGCTTCCGCAAACTTGGCTGAATCCGCCGCTGTTTTCTGCGGCGCTGTTCGATCGCCTTGCGAGTCTGACCGATTCGATCGATTGCTTCGCTCACGTGTATGAACTGCTGCAATCGCCGCATCAGCAGCGGGCGCATGGCGTTTTCTACACGCCGATCGAAATTGCTGATTACATGGTCGAGCAGGCTATACGTTGCCCAATCTCGACGATTCTTGATCCGGCCTGTGGTGGCGGCGTTTTTCTCTTGCGGGCTTACGAAAAATTGCTGAAGCAGAACGGCGATGCGGTTCCCGGACGCGGTCGCTTTGATCTGCTTAAACGCTGCATCTTTGGCGTGGATATTGATCCGGGGGCGGTGGCGATCGCACAAATTGCCTTATTGCTGAAAGCGATCGAAGGGGTATCAGCACCAACGCAATTTCCTAATCTCGATGCCAATCTTCAGTGCGGCAATGCTGTTGTTCATCCGTCTTCAGAACTGCTTCAACGCCAATATGATGCCGTGATTGGCAATCCGCCTTATCTTGACGCGGAGCGGATGACGCTCACCTGTCCGGACTGGCGGCAGTACTGCACGCAGCACTTTCGAGCGGCCAGCGGCAACTGGGATTTGTTTTGCGTGTTCATCGAGCAGGGATTGAATCTGTGTCGATCGCGCGGCATCACCAGCATGATCGTTCCCAACAAATTGATTTCAGCCGATTATGCAGCCGCCGCGCGATCGCTGCTCGCCCAAGACAATCAGCTTCTTTCCCTGCGTGATTACTCGCAGCAACGAATTTTTGCCGCCTCGGTTTATCCGATCGTCTTTGTTGCCCAAAAGCAAGCACCGACGCGATCGGCCACGATTCGCTATGAGGTGGTTGGCATCGGCGTTGAGGAAACGCACTGGCTCTCGTCCGATCGCTTCCTTGCCAATCGCCCCTGGCTGCTGTCAGCCAATCGATCGCCGCTGACGCAACTGCAAACGCTGCCAACCTGGAAATCGATCGCGCAAATTCACGCAGCGGCAACGGTGAGCGAGGCTTACCTGCTTCAGCCATTCATCACTGAAGCGCAGGCAGAAGCGGAATTGCGATTGATCAACAGCGGCACGATCGATCGCTACCGCATCCGCTGGGGCGAAAAACCGCTGCGCTATTTGGGAAAAACATTCGATCGCCCAGTCATCCGCCTTCCGATCGATCCCTGCTTGCACAAGCGACGGATACAGGCTTGTCAACCCAAGCTGATCGTGGCAGGAATGACGCGACAGTTGGAAGCCGCGATCGATCTTGAAGGCAACCTTTGGCCGGGAAAATCCACCTGCGTGATTCGCTCGGAAGCGATCGATTTGCGCTATCTGCTGGGCTTGCTCAACAGTCAGGTTGTCGATGCTTATTTCAAGCTGCTGTTTTCGGGAAATCAATTGCAGGGCGGCTATTTGCGCGTCGGTTCTGCCCAACTGCGATCGCTTCCTTTGCCAGTTGAAGATCGATCGAAACGCGATCGATTGATCACACTTGTACAAGCACGACTCGACGAAACAATTAGTACAAAGATCGCGGAGCTGGAACACCAAATTGAACAGCTTGTTTGCGAACTCTATCACCTGACTGATGGCGCGATCGCAAAGTTGAAATCACCATAAAGAATCACTGCTTAAGTTTTATTAAAAAGATGTTTGAGTCACCGATGAAAACAGGCGATCGATCGACCTCCATGAATCTGACTATCAACTGGTTTTCCAGCGACAGCGAAGCGTTGCCCTGCATTTCACCGCAAGATCTGCAAGCAATGGACGCGCTATTTAAAAATCTTGATCCAGAAAGCGTAGAGCACGATTTGCTGCTTCAAAAGCCGCCTGCGATCGATCCGCTCGAATGGGACCTTGTTGACTTAATTGCGTAGGGTTTACTTCAAATCTAGCAAACCGTTTTCTTTCAACTTTGGATTAAAGCGAACTTGCATCTTCACGCCTCGCGCTTCAAGCTGCGCCATCACGTCAGATTCGACTCGTCTGGCAACTTGTTTTAGCAGCTTCATCTGCGTCAGTTCATCACCTGCGGCAAACGCCGATCGCTCTTCGGCGGTCAGCGCTGTTTTCGCGTCGATCGCCTGTGTCCAACCCGCTTCGTCTGAGCCATTTCCTGATGGAACTACGCCATTCTCAGCGATCCAAGCGGTACGAATTTCTTCAAGAATCGCGCGGCTGGGGCGATCGATCGTCTGCACCTTCAGCCAGTAGCACTGCTGCGGACGCCGCACCAAATGCTGTTTCAAACTAAGGCTCACATCGCGAGAATAACCAATATATTGCAGCGTTTTTTCCGCATCAAAAATGGCATACACGCCTATTCCTTCAAACTGAGAATCTAGTTCGCCTTCAGAATTGAGGAAGGGAAGAAATTCTAAAGAAGCAAGCGGCGCGATCGACATTTTTGATATCAGCACTGACAAAAAGGCTGGGAAGAAATCCTTTCCCAGCCTAAAAGATTCTCAGGAGATGAGGAGTAAAGAATTGTGCAACGAGCTTAGCTTGTCTTCACAAATGTCCATTCCAGCGATTCAACGGGCGCAGTTTGCATTGCTTCAATCAGTTCGTCATTGTCTTTGAACTGAAGCTGATTTACCATCAGCGCATCCACATTGACCGTGAAGCGATCGTCTTGAAACGGCCAAGGCACAACGGTGATGCAGCCGTCCGCCTGCTCGATCAGGTCATAGCGCACGCCGTCCGGCCCTTTGCTGATTTCGAGGGCACGCTGATCGGCAGGAACCTTGCCCTGACACAAGATGAGCGACAGGCGATCGCACCACTGCATAAATGCATAGGACTCAGCAGCTTGATCCTTGGTGATGCCCAAGCTTTCGATCCAGCGTTGCTGATTGGCAATTTGCTCATCGAGAAATTCGTCCATTTCCTTTGAGCTACCGCGCTGCGGTTCGTTCAAGCGGCTCATATGCATCGACGTGAGCAAAGCCACCCAGCGTCCGCGATAAAGCGAATTTTTCACATGGGTTCGCATTCGATCGAGCGACTTTTCCAAATCGTCGTCATCGATCGTGTCGAGCATGAAATCCATTGGCGCTCCAGCTTTGGTCAGGTGGTCGCCTTCCCACTCGCGCTCTAGATCGTCGTGGTGGCCGATCGCTGCCATGCTTTCAAAGATGCGGGGTGGCGACTCCGATCGCTTCCACTGGCCGCCAAGCTGTGAGGCAAGCAGGGCATGAGCACGATGATAGATGATCTGCCAGCCTTCTTGCGTCTGTTTCACAATCATTTCGATCGACTCCTAACGACTCTGCAACAGTTGCAAAAGTTTATATTCTTCTTTATCTCCTGCTTTGGTCATGCAAAAGATCTATCTAGAGTCGGGATCGGCGCGATCGCCCTCAAAAGTTGAATCAAGATATTATGAAGCACAAAGCTCAAGTGTAGCGACGCACATTTGAATTTTTCGTTCGGCTCTACCCTAGTTAAAGCTACCGAGAAAACACTTGATTTACAGTCAATCGATGTAAATCGAGGGGAACCTTTGAAGAAATAGAGAGTCAAGCAACCTCAGGCGATCGCCCATTCAGCATCGAACCTGCATCCAGCCAAAACGCTCAAAGCCGTGACGTTCAACGCTTAAACCTGTCACAGCATTCAGCATCTCTCGTCTTTCGTGTCAGGTTCGGCCAATACCAGGCAACGCAGCTTAGAGTTCGGCTAATTCACGAAATTTTGCAAGAGGGGTTAGGCAAAATCGGAACGGTGTTGAAAAGAACTTTTGCAACTCTGACCCTATGAAAGATGCCTTGAATTTGAAGCAACCGTCAGAATGAACGCGAATATGCAAACCAGAACCACCATGACGAAATTGACCTGGGGACTCGTAATTGCAACCTACAATCGCGAAAAAATTTTGCCAGGTTGCTTGAAGCTAGCGATCGAGCAAACCTGTCCCCCCTCTGAAATCATCGTTGTGGATGCGAGTCCCCATTGGGAAGCGACTCGCGATCGCGTGATGCGCGAAATTGCCCCACTCGCTTCAGGCTTACGCTGGGTCTATGAAGGAGCAGTGCAGCCTGGGTTGACGCAGCAGCGCAATCAGGGAATTGCTCGCGCTACAGCAGATGTGGTGTTTTTGATCGACGACGATTCGTTGATGTATCCGACCTGCGCCGAAGAAATTATGCGGGTGTACGAGGCGGACACGCAGCGTGCGGTGTGCGGCGTGCAGGCAAGCTTGGCCGATGAACCGCCATCGGAAATGACGATCGCAGACGATCGCAAGCAAACGGGCTGGTCGGAAAAGTCACGAGGACTCAGCGCAAACCGTTTATTTCAGCTTGTTTGGCGCTATTTGTTTTTGATGAATGCAGAGGAGTTGTGGATTGCCTATGATGGCACAATGCCGCAGCATCTCGTTCCAGACTCGATCGCACATCTCAACGTGCATCCCCTGCCATTGTTTCACGGCTGCCGCATGACCTATCGGCGCGAGGCGATCGCCCAAACGCAGTTTGAGCCGATGCTGCGGGCGTATGCTGCCGCTGAAGATTTGGATGCTAGCTATCGCGTGTCGCGGCGTGGCATTTTGCTCGAAGCAGTCGCAGCCAAGCTGCACCACTTCAACAGCGGCAGCAGTCGCCTATCGCGCTATCAGGTAGCGGCACTGTCGGCACTCAATCAAGCTGCTTGCCTGCAAAAACACTCGAACAACATCGATCGCGATCGCCGCAAGTTCTATCTACTAACGGCGCGTCGTATATTGGCAGAACTGTTCAAAGACACGCTCAGCCGCCGCTGGAGTTTGCCGCAGATGCGCGGCATGATCACAGCGTGGCGATTAGCCGATCGCGTTTTTGCCACGCCCGCCAGCGAACTCGGCCAGTGGTATCCCAATTTTCAAAAAGCGCTGATCGCAGGAGAGCCGCTGCCCGTTGCAGCGATCGCCAACTTAGAAGGCGAGCCGATCAAAACAAACTAGGCAGAGTTTGAAAGTGCAGAGGATTGAGCGCTGAGAAATGCTATCTCAATGCTCAGTCCTCGACACCATCTCAAACCTCAAGCCAGATTCATCACCCAGTTCACTAATGTCCGCACGGCGAATCCGGTTGCTCCGGCACTGTTTAGCGCCGTTTCTTTATCTGTCCACACGGGACCAGCCACATCGAGGTGCGCCCAAGGTGTTTCCTGCACAAACTGCTTGAGAAACAGTGCAGCGGTAATTGCACCGCCCGGACGAGGGCCAGTATTTTTCATATCGGCCACAACGGACTTGAGGCCATCAAAATACTTTTCTTCCATCGGCATTCGCCAGAACTTTTCGCCCGCCAAATTTCCGGCTGCCAGCAGTTCGTTTGCCAAGGCATCATCGGATGTCCACATTCCGGCAATGTCGTCACCCAGCGCTACGACGCAAGCTCCCGTCAAGGTCGCCAGATCAACGATCGCATCCACGCCCAGCTTCTCAGTAAACACCAAGGCATCCGCCAGCGTCAGCCGTCCTTCTGCATCCGTGTTGTTGACTTCGATCGTTTTGCCGTTCGATGCGGTGAGAATGTCGCCCGGATGAATGGCGCGACCAGAAATCATGTTTTCCGTAACAGCACTGATGAAGTGAACCTCGACATCTGCGGGACGAACCAGAGCGATCGCTTTGGCGGCTCCCAAGGTGGCGGCGGCTCCGCCCATGTCGGTCTTCATCATTTCAATGCCGCTGCCCTGCCCTTTGATGTTCAACCCGCCGGAATCGAACGTCAGTCCTTTGCCGACGATCGCGACTTTGCGGCGCGGCGTTCCAATCGATCGATAGGTGAGGTGAATAAATTTCGGCGGCAGATCTGACGCTTGCGCCACGCCCAGAAACGCGCCCATGCCCAGCTTTTCGCAATCTTCGCGCTCCAGGATTTCAATTTCCAAATTCGACTCGCGAGCGATCGCTTCCGCCGCTTCTGCCATCGTCACCGGATTGACGATATTCGCTGGAGCCGCAACGAGTTCCCGCGCAAAGTTGACGCCAACGCAAATTTGTCGAGCCAGCGCGATCGCCGCTTCCTGGTTGCCCAGGTTCAGCAAATCAACGCGCTCCAAACTGTGGCCGCTGTCGCCCTCGGACTTGAAGCGATTGTCTTGATATAGCGCCAGTTCCATCCCTTCGACGATCGCCTGCGTACTGAGTGCAGCATCTTGATTCCACACAGGCAAATCAACGCCCAAGGTTTTCACTTTTTCGCGCTTTGCCAATCGCGCCACGCTTGCCGCCGCCCGCCGCAAACTGTTCAGCGTCAAGTTCTCCGCCTTGCCCAAGCCGACGATCGCGACTTTGCGAATTGGGCTGTTCGCGCCGACGCGAGTAATGGCGCTGCTGCCTTCTTTGCCCTTAAAGTCAATTTCGCTGATGAGTTCGGCCAGCGTTCCTGAAAGTTTTTGGTCAAGTGCGGCCAAATCGCCCGTCAGTTCGATTCCCTCTTCGGTCAAACCGATCGCCAAACAGTCGCCCGACCAGTCCAATCGTGACGTTTCAATGCCTTGAAAATCCATGCTTTTGCGTACCTATTCTGCTTGCGTATTGATTAGTCTATCGTGTGCTTCCAGATGCGTCAGGACAAGAGAATCGATCGCATCGTCCTCAAAAAATGAAATGATCAACCCTAAGAATTCTCGATGCTATGTTGCAGCATTTTATCGTTCAGCATCGTTATGATCTCAATATAAAGCGCATTCACCATAGTTATTTGTCTATATTGATTTACGTTCCGCCTTTCAGTGTCAACCAATAGGACAATTCTATGTTTGCTCAATTTCCAGAACGGCAAATGCACCTGGTTCGCTGGGTGCTGACGATCGCGTGGCTGCTCGTCATTGCCTCACTGTTCTACGATCCCTGGACGCCCGCACTCACCGAACCCAATCATCCTTGGAGTCCCTTTCGACTGCCAGAAACTTGTGTTGAAGTGCAGGGCAACTGTTTAGCAGAGCAGCCATATCCGCTGGGAGCAACAATCTTTTGGGGCGCGATCGTCCCTTCGGCAATTTTCATTTTGCTCGTCTTTGGTCACGAAGTTTGGCGGCGCATTTGTCCTTTGTCGTTTCTGTCACAAATTCCCCGTGCGATCGGCTGGCAAAGGCAGTTTAAGCGCGAGAATCCCAAAACTGGAAAAGTCCGCTATGAAATCGCCAAAGTCAAATCCGATTCTTGGCTCGGCAGAAATTATCCTTACTTGCAGTTCGGCTGGCTATTTGTTGGCTTGTGTGGACGCATTCTATTTTTTAATGCCGATCGATTCGTATTAGCTGGCTGGCTGTTGTTTACGATCGGAGCAGCGATCGCAGTCGGCTATTTTTACGGCGGAAAATCCTGGTGTCAATATTTCTGTCCGATGGCTCCTGTGCAAAAAATCTACGGTGAACCGGGCGGATTATTCAGCAGCAAAGCCCACATGAGCGATTCAACGATCACGCAATCCATGTGTCGCACCGTCCTACCCGATGGCAAAGAGCAAAGTGCCTGCGTTGCCTGCCAAAATCCCTGCATTGATATTGACGCAGAGCGATCGTATTGGGACGGCTTAAAGCAGCCTGAAGAATCATTTTTGTATTACGGCTATGTCGGTTTAGTCGTCGGCTATTTCGTCTATTACTATCTCTATGCAGGCAGTTGGAGCTATTATTTCTCTGGCGCTTGGGCAAGACAGCCCGATCAGCTTGCCTCACTGTTTGATCCGGGTTTCTATCTGTTTGGTCAGGCCATTAACATTCCAAAAATTGTGGCTGTCCCGCTAACGCTGGGACTGTTTACGGCAATTTTCTACTGGCTCGGTCGCCTCCTGGAAAAGCGCGTCAGAGCCTACACTCGTCGCCGCAAACTGAATTTATCTCCTGAAGTCATTCGCCACCGAATTTTCACCATCTGCACCTTTTTCATCTTCAACTTCTTCTTTATCTTCGCGGGTCGTCCGCTGATTCAGCTTCTTCCGATCGCGATTCAATATACTTATGATATTGGGTTAGTATCGCTCAGCACACTCTGGGCTTACAAAACTTGGCGGCGCAGTCCTGACTTATATTCGCGGGAAAGCTTGGCAAGTCGATTCCGCAAACAGCTTGAGAAATTGCAGCTTAATGTGTCGCAATTTTTGGAAGGTCGATCGATTAGCGATCTCAACACGCATGAAGTTTATGTACTTGCCAAAGTGCTTCCCGGTTTCACCAAAGAAAAGCGACATCAAGCCTATAAAGGCGTTGTTCGTGAAGCATTGGAAGAAGGCTACGTCAACTATTCCAGCAGCCTCGGTGTCCTTCAGCAAATGCGGCAGGAGTTGGGAATTACTGATGATGAACACCGTCAAGTTTTGGATGAATTGGGCATTGAAGATCCGGAATTGTTGAATCCCGATCGCCAGCGCAACCTGGAAAATCAAATCCGACTTAATGGCTATCGTCGATCGCTCGAACGGCTGATGTCACTTCAGCAACGCCAGCCCGACTTCGATCAATTCATCCAGCAAGATTCCACAGAAGTTCGCGACTTGCGTAAACAATATTCGATTACGCCACAGGAAGAAGCTTGGATCTTGAGCGGGCTTTCACCAGAAGCTGCGATCGTCCGTCGTACTGAATTCTTGATTGCCCAACTTCCTGATCTGATTGCATCCTATCGCGCTTTGAATCAGCCGATTTTGCGAGAACATCGCGCTGTGTTGATGTTGCTACGTGAAAGCATTCACCACAAAAAAGAACTGATTGCTCGCAGCATTTTAGAAGCGTTGGTGTCGCTGAAAAACGACCCGACTGCGATCGATCTGGCTCGTGCTTTCGGTCAGCTTAACTCAACTATCTTGGCAGAATTGCTAGAGGCTGAAGATTGGCGCGATCGCCTGCATCCTGAAGTTTTGCAACTGCTGACTCGAATCAACGAACAGCCCGCTGCTTGCTCGGTTGAAGCTGCGCCTGCTGAAATTCTGGTGCACCTCAAAGCATTGCTGCAAGATCAAAATCCGCTGATTCAAGCCGGAAGTTTGTTTGTAATTGCTCAGCTTGATCCGGCTGAAAGCAAAGCGATCGCCGCCAATTTCCAGCACGAATCGATCGCGCCGCTCGTGCAACAAACCGCGCAGTTAATCAGCTCTCTCGATGCTCATCCGCCGCTGACGGCTTTTCCCCAGCTAGAAAAAGTCGTGTACTTATTTAACAGCGATTTCTTCCATCGAATGCACAGCGAAACCTTGATTGCGCTGAGCGATCGCGCCAGCATTCGCAGCTACAAAGCCGGAGAAATGATTACCGAAGCGGGCGATACCTGCCGCGAGTTGCTGTTACTGGTCGAAGGTGATGCCAAAATTTACTTCCACCTTGACGATCAGGAAAAGCGAGTTGAAAGTTTGCGCCCCGGTCAAACCTTAGATGAACTGGAAGTGTTGGCGCATAGCGAAACGAAAAATACGATCGTGGCCGACAGCGAACCAACTCGAATTCTCGCCCTTCCCGTCGATACGTTCGATGATCTGCTGGATCACGACCACGATTTTGCGCGGCGCGTTTTGGAACTGGAAAGCCGTCAGCTACAGCGCTTTATTCGATCGCTCCAGCCCGCTTGACCTACGCCTGCAAGAATGACACAAGCTGCTCTAGCTTCGTCCAGCCTGCGCCCGATCGCAAAATGTCTTTCGCCATCGTCACGCCCGCCGCATAAGTCGCCGGATCGCGGGGATCGCCCGTCACCAATCCGCCGACCATCAGCGCAAGCGCGGCATTGAGGGCAACAACTTCCTGCTGAGCGGTTGTGCCGCCGCCTTGCAGGAGCGATCGCAAAATTTCGGCGTTCTCCGCTGCTTCGCCGCCGCGCAAGGCACTGGTCGGGGCAGCAGTCAGCCCGATCGACTGGGGATCGATCGCCACCGCTTGCACCTGTCCATCTGCGAGAACGGCCAGATCGGTCGGGGCAGAAAGTCCGGCCTCGTCCAGCTTTTCGCGTCCGTGCAGGACAATGGCGCGATCGCGTCCCAAAAGCTGTAGCGCCTCCGCCACCGTTCCGACGAGGGCAGAATCAAACACGCCCATCACTTGACCTGTAATCGGTAGCGGATTGAGCAGCGGCCCCAGCAGGTTAAAAATCGTGCGGACTTTTAGCGTCCGGCGAATCGGCGCGACTGATTTCATTGCCGGATGCCAGCCCTGAGCAAACAAAAAAGTAATTCCTACTTCGGGTAGGGCAGCACGGATACGATCCGGTTCAGCCGCCAAATTGACGCCCAGTGCTTCCAGGACATCTGCCGTACCAACGCGACTTGATGCTGCTCGATTGCCGTGTTTTGCGACGGGAATGCCTGCGGCAGCCGCCACAAACGCCGCTGTCGTCGAAATGTTGAACGTGGATGCACCGTCGCCGCCTGTGCCGCAGGTGTCAATTAGAGGTGTGGGAAGCTCGATTGCCGCCAGGCTGCTGGCGATCGATTGCGCTTGCAGAACTTCCGCCATGCCTGCCAGTTCACTGGCCGCAATGCCCTTAATTTGAAGCGCCGTCAAAATAGCACCGGACAACACGGGCGGAATTGATTCCATCAGCCAGCCGCGCATCAGATCTGCCGCCTGCTCGATCGACAGCGATTGGCGATCGAGCAGTTGTTGCAGCAGCAGTGACCAGTCGAGTTCAGCAGGCGCAAGCACAGAAGAATTGCTCATGGCGGGCGATCGTCCAAACAACAATTTTCTATTCTTGCCCATATTGTCTACCGTTCGGAAGAGGCTGCTCTAATTAAGAAGAGGCTGCTTCGATCAAACAGTCTTTCAGCGCGTAAACCACTTGATCTTGCTGCTCGATCGACAGTTCCGGAAACATCGGCAGCGACAGCACTTCTCGCGCCATCTGCTCGGCAATGGGAAGCTTCACCTCGGCATAATTTTTTTCATACACAGGCTGACGATGCAGCGGAATCGGATAGTACAGCATCGTATTCACGCCCTGCTGCTGAAGCTGCGATCGCACCGCATCGCGATTTTGCAGCCGAATCGTGTACTGATGCCACACGGTTTTGCCACCGGGGATCGGACGAGGTGCAATGATTCCCGGAATGCGATCGAACAGTTCGGTGTAGCGATCGGCCAGTCTTTGCCGCTGGGCATTCCACTGGTCAAGATAGCGCAGCTTAATTTGCAGAATCGCCGCTTGAACAGCATCGAGCCGACTGGTCAGGCCGATATCTTCGTGGATGTAGCGTTCGCGTTCGCCATGTGTCCGCAGCGATCGAATCTTGCGAGCAAGCTGGGGATCGCTGGTTGTCACTGCGCCGCCGTCGCCACAGGCACCCAAATTTTTCGTTGGATAAAAACTGTAGCAGCCGATGTGTCCGATGCTGCCGACTCGTTGACCGTTCCATTCTGCGCCGACTGCCTGAGCACAGTCTTCAACCACGTAGAGATTGTGGGAGCGAGCGATCGCCATCAGCCGAGCCATGTCCACAGGCTGACCAAACAGATGCACAGGCACGATCGCCTTGGTGCGTGGCGTAATTGCGGCTTCAATCAAGCTGAGATCGAGGTTGAACGTTTCCGGCTCGATATCGACAAAAATCGGAGTTGCACCCGCTGCCGTAATCACTTCTGCTGTTGCAAAAAACGAAAACGGCGTCGTGATTACTTCGTCACCTGCCTTGATCCCCAACGCTCGCAGCGCCAGAAACAAAGCATCGGTTCCAGAATTGCAGGAAACGCATTCCGCCGTGCCAATGTACTGCGCGAACTGCTGCTCGAAATTTTGCACGATCGGCCCATTAATATATTGCGCTGATGCTAAAACCGCCATCACAGCCGCATTCACTTCATCCGCGATCGATTGA
This sequence comes from Microcoleus sp. FACHB-1515, assembly GCF_014696105.1. Classification (GTDB taxonomy): domain Bacteria; phylum Cyanobacteriota; class Cyanobacteriia; order Elainellales; family Elainellaceae; genus JAAUTJ01. Next base: position 16,017 of record NZ_JACJPO010000047.1, on the reverse strand, counting down.
AACTGTCCGACCAGATCAAGAGGGGGAATAGAATTCACGTCGTCACACCACATCAAGTTGGAAATTGCTTCAGGTGATCGCACGATCCACCCGAAACGCTGATTCTAAATTTTTACTATTATTTCCGCTTCTGTTTAGAGATGGCTGCGGCGATCGCAATGTTTCCGGCTTGATCTAAGGCAAATTTGCGATCGCTGCTTCCAGCTTCCAGCGGCAGATGGTGCTACCTCGACTTGATGAAAAACTGTAACGCCGAAACCGCAATTCTTGACGAAGTTGTCCTGATTTCTTCTCAAACCCTCTGTTGAAAGAAGTAGAACACTCAACTGGGAAGAATCTAAATGATTACTTGCATCTCAATCTTAACTCTTGGCTTGATGCTGAGCTTGACGGTTGCTCCTCATGCGGCGTTTGCAGCGAACTCACAACCCCCTTCAAACCCGCAGCCCGGAACCTCCTCGCTCTATCGAGGCAGTGGCCGCTAACGAGCCATTGTCGCCAATTCATCGCCTTTGTGCTTAATTCGGCGAAAATCGCTTTGATTTTTCAGAAATCAAGGGTGGTGAAGCCGTCTCGGATGTATCAGAATAATTTAAGCTTAGGGTGATTTGACGGATGAGTTGAGCGACAATGCTCTATTCGGTTCGCTAAGTCTTTTGTTTTCCGTGCACTCGATCGCTGCTGAGTAGAACATGACCAATGACCTCGATCTGATCAAGCGACTCAGTCCCAGCGCAATGGATCAGATCATGCTGTATCTGGCCTTTAGCGCTATGAGAACAGGCGGACATCGGCATGGCGCTTTTTTAGATGCCGCCGCCACCGCTGCCAAATGTGCAATCTACATGACCTACCTTGAGCAGGGTCAAAATTTGCGGATGACCGGACACCTGCATCACATCGAACCGAAGCGGGTCAAAGTAATTGTCGAAGAAGTGCGACAGGCGCTGACGGAAGGCAAGCTGCTGAAAATGCTCGGTTCACAAGAGCCGCGCTATCTGATTCAGCTTCCGTATGTGTGGCTGGAAAAGTATCCTTGGCAGCCAGGACGATCGCGCATCTCCGGCTCAAATCTCACAACCGATGAGCGCAAGCAGATTGAAGCCAAACTGCCGGAAAATCTGCCGGATGCCCAGTTGCTCAACGCCTTTGAGTTCATCGAGATTATTGAATTTTTGCACGCACGATCGCAAGAAGATGTGCCGATCGATCGCCAACTGCCGCTGAGTGAAGCACTGGCTGAACATATCCGCCGCCGCCTGATCTATTCCGGCACGGTGACGCGAATCGAATCGCCTTGGGGAATGCCGTTCTACGCTTTAACGCGAGCTTCGTACTCGCCAGCGGACGAAGAAGAACGCACCTACATCATGGTGGAAGATACGGCTCGCTATTTTCGCTTGATGAAAGACTGGGCAGATCGTCAGGCCAACGTGATTCGCATCTTGGAAGAATTGGATATTCCAGTCGATCGAATTGACGATGCGCTAACAGAACTTGATGAACTGCTGCGCGGCTGGGCCGATCGCTATCACGCGGAAGGCGGCTTTCCGTTCATCTTGCAAATGGTCGTCGGCCAAAAAGATTTGTAAGATTTTTGCAGAGGAACGCTAGCCTAATCTTCTGCTGATGCATTAGGATTGAAAGGTTGTAGAGTCGGCACCTCGGTCATGGCGCAGCCAAAGAAAAAGACATCAAAGTCCAAGCGAGACAAACGCAAGGCAACCTGGAAGCGCAAAGCTGCACTCCAAGCTCAAAAGGCTTTGTCGCTGGGCAAGTCGGTTTTGACTGGACGCTCTAGCAGCTTTGTGTATCCCACGCAGGAAGAGGATGAAGACGAAGAGTAAGCCAACGCAAGCTGACTCGATCGCGCTTCAAGGCAGGGTTTCACCACCCTGCTTTTTCATGGGCAAATCGGCTGAAATAAGCGTTGTGGGGAACGATCGCCACTGCTGCCCTGTCTAGAATGGAGTTTAAGCCCCCGCTGTTGCGCTCTGCTTCCTCCTCATGAAATTTCAAATCGCTTTGACCACGCTGGCGATCGCGCTGGCAAGCATTCTTCCGGCTCGCGCTCAAACTCCGGGCGATGTGCAAACCGCACCGACCGCGCGTCAAGTCCTCGAAGCCTGCCAAGCTGGACGCGCCCCGGAACTGCTGCCCAACCCTTACACCGACGTTTCACCGAGCGATTGGGCTTACACGGCAGTGATCAATATGTACTACTGCGGCGCATTCCGACAGGCCACACCCGACTCGCTGATCGACCAGCTTGCAGGCGATCGGCCTCAATCTCGAACGCCGCTGCCTGATGCGTCTTCGCAAGCAGGACAGGGCGTAACCGAGTGGGTGCCGCTTCGCCAATAGTCGCGGCACAACAGTAGCGGGCAAAGGGCAGGCGGTTTCGACCCCAGCCCTCACGAAAACTGCTGAGCGTAAAATCTGGCGTAGCGATCGCCATTCCTCAAAAGCTCCTCGTGCGTTCCGGATTCAACAATTTGCCCTTGCTCAACAACCAAAATGCGATCGGCACGGCGGACGGTGGCAAGGCGATGGGCAATGATGAACACGGTGCGATCGATCATTAGTCGCTCTAGCGCTTGCTGAACCAGCAGTTCCGATTCGGAATCGAGCGCACTTGTGGCTTCATCGAGAATCAGAATGCGCGGATTGAGCAGGACGGCACGGGCGATCGCAATTCGCTGTCTTTGTCCGCCCGATAGATTCACGCCGCGCTCACCCACCCAGGTTTGATAGCCATTGGGAAACTGCGAGATGAACTGATGCGCGTTCGCCACTTTTGCCGCCTGCTCGACCTGAGCGCGATCGAACTGTGGTTGACCAAACGCGATATTTTGCGCGATCGTCCCGGAAAACAACACGGTTTCCTGCGGCACAATTCCGATCTGTCGGCGTAGACTCCGCAAAGTCACTGATTGAATATCCACACCATCAATCAGAATTTGTCCGGCCTGCGGATCGTAAAAGCGCGGCAGTAAATTTACCAATGTGGTTTTTCCGGCTCCGGATGCGCCGACAAGGGCGATCGCTTCGCCAGGAAACGCCAGCAGGCTCACCTGTCGCAAAATCGGGCGATCGCTTTGATAGGCAAAGCTGACGTTGCGATATTCGACTTTGCCTGTAACGGGCGGCAGCGGCACGGCGTTGGAGCGTTCCACGACGCTCGGCGCAATTGCCAGCAGTTCAAAGACGCGATCGCTCGATGCTTCGCCCTGCTTGAATTCGTTGTAGTTGTCGGTCAGGTGGGCGATCGGATCGATCAAAAGACCAACAGCGGCGACATAGCTGCCGAATTCCTTCCCGGTCAGATTGCCCTGTGAAATTTGCCAGCCGCCCAACAGCAACAGCAGCAAGACGCTGAGCGCATACAAAAAGCCGACGACCGGAAACTGCACGGCTCTGAGCCAAGCCGCTTGGTATTTTGCCTGGCGATTGTGTTCCGCAGCTTGAGCGAATCGATCGACCTCATAGTCTTCTGCCGCAAACGCCCGCACCAAACGAATTCCGCTAAACACCTCGGTCAGCAAAGAAGAAAGATCCGAGACAAGATTTTGGCTGCGGCGCGAAAAATGCAGCATTCGATCGCCAAACCAGCCGATGATCACGCCCAACAGCGGCGCAGCGATCAAGCTTGCGAGGGTAAGCTGCCAGTTGAGATAGATCATGTAGCCAAAGACGACGATTAATTGCAGCACGCAAGGCACAAAGTCGTGAAACACCTTGTTGACGACTTCCCCAATGCGATCGACATCTTCCGTCAAGCGATATGACAAATCTCCGGTTTGTGTCGTCTCAAAGTAGCTCAGGTCGAGCGTTTGCAGATGTCGGTAAATTCGCTTGCGGACGTTGAGCGCGATCGCCAGTGCCGCCTTCGCCATCAGCGCATCTTGGCCGTATTGCGCCAGCTTTTGCACGAGGAAGCAAGCCGCCGTAATCCCCGCTAGTCGCGCCAGCGTTGGAACATCGCCTTGCACCAGTGCGCCCAGCAGTTCGCCCGCCAGCCACGCCAGCAGCGGCCAAAAGGCGGTAAACACGCAGGTACACAGCAAGGCCAGCCCGATCGTTTGCCGTTGCGTTTGTAAAAACGGCAGCAGTTGCCGATAGCTCGATCGAAATCGTTTCAAGATGCGTCACACCAAACTTGTGTTGCTAGCGTATCAAGTTTTCGATCGAGCCAAGGCATTGCCCAATATGTCAAGCTGAGGAATCAACTTCAATCTCAAACGCTTGCACCTTCATCAGCATTTAACTCAGCCCGATTCGATCGCGCTGGTCAATCAGATGCGCTGGCAGTCGATCGCGCTTCCTGACGGTGCAGCCGTTCGCACCTGCTTTGTTCAGCAAGGGCGGCAAGGCTGTGCCTCTGAGTATGCGATCGTCTTACTGCACGGATTTGACAGTTCCTTGCTGGAGTTTCGAGCGATTCTGCCGCGACTGGCGCAGCACTGTTGCGTTTGGGCGATCGATCTGCTGGGGTTTGGCTTTAGTGCTCGTCAGCCGCAGATGCAGGTCAATCCGATTCGCATCCGGCAGCATCTTTTCCAGTTTTGTCAGCAAATCGAACAGCCGATCATTCTGGTTGGCGCGTCGATGGGCGGTGCGGTGGCGATCGATTTTGCCTTGCATCATCCCGAACGAGTGGAAGCGATCGGGCTAATTGACAGCGTTGGATTTTCTGGCAGCGTCGCCGGAGAGTGGTTGCCACCGATGCTCGATCGTCCGGCGACCGGATGGCTGCGACTGCGAAAGCGGGCGGCACTGGAAGCAGCAGTGTTGAGCGGAAATATCATTTTGGCAGATGCGATCGCTTGTGCGCTGCTGCATCAGGAATTGCCGTATTGGGCAGATGCGATCGCATCCTTTACACGCAGCGGCGGCTATGGATATCTGGCTCAGCAAATTTCCCAAGTTGCTCATCCCACATTGATTTTGTGGGGAACAAACGATGATGTGTTGGGCACGGCAGACGCCAAAAAATTTGAGCAGGCGATCGATCGCAGTCAGCTTCAGTGGTTGCCCTGCGGTCATTTGCCGCATTTGGAGCAGCCGGAGGCTGTAATTTACAAAATCTTGACTCTGTTCGCCATTGCCAAAAGATAGAATTATCAGATACTGATCGGAAAGAAATTTTTCCGAAAATTTGCGGTTCTTGGCGGTTCGATCGATTCGGGCGCTGTAGAGTCACTTAACAAAAGCGGAAAGCCGCGTTTCGCTTTTGACCAGGTAAGGACTGTGATTGATCTTATCCCTGTGCCTATGAGCAGTGAACCGCTCGATCGCCCTGGCGACGTTTTGATCATTGATGATGTGTCTGCAAATCTGCGCTTGCTGTCGGATATTTTGACGCTCAAAGGCTATCGCGTCCGCGCAGTCACCAGCGGTCAGATGGGGCTGCTGGTCGCACAAACTGAGCCGCCAGAATTAGTGTTGCTCGACATCTCAATGCCAGAGATGAATGGCTATCAAGTGTGCCAGCAGCTCAAGGCTGATCCCCGCACGCACGACATCCCCGTGATTTTCATCAGTGCGATCGGCGAAACGGGCGACAAGGTGAAAGCCTTTCAGGTTGGCGGTGTGGACTACATCACCAAGCCGTTTCACGTGGCCGAAGTGCGATCGCGCGTCCAAACGCATCTGACGATCTATCGCTTGCAGCAGCAGTTGCAAACCCAAAACGCCCGCCTCAAAGTCGCGGAAGCGAAATTTCACAGCATTTTTGACAACTGCCTGGACGGAATTTTTCAGATCACACCGCAAGGCCGCTACCTCAGCGCCAATCGCGCTCTAGCCGGAATTTATGGCTACCGTTCGCCGGACGCCATTTTGAGCGACGATCGCGACTGGAACAACGATTTTTATGTGCGAGCGGGACGGCGCGACGAACTGCGATCGTATCTGCGCCGCTACGGGCAAGTATCGGATTTTGAGTCGCAAATTCATCGCAAAGATGGCAGCAAAATTTGGATTTCTGAAAGCGTCCGCGCCATTTACGATGACGAAGGTGAACTGCTCTACTACGAAGGATCGGTGCAAGACATTACCGATCGCAAACAAATGGAAACCGAACTGCGTAAGCAGCGGCAAGAAACTGAACGCCTGCTGCTGAGCTTGCTGCCGCAGTCGATCGCCGAACGCCTCAAGCACAAACCGCCTGCGGAAACGATCGCCGATCACTTTGATGCAGCAACGGTGCTGTTTGCCGATGTGGTCAACTTTACGCGACTGTCTCAAGAAATTGCGCCCGCAGAACTCGTCGAACTGCTCAACCAAATTTTTTCGCAGTTCGATCGCGTCGCGGCAGATCACGACCTCGAAAAAATCAAAACGGTAGGCGATGCCTACATGGTGGCCGGAGGCATTCCCACGCCGCGCCCTGACCACTGCACGGCGATCGCAGACATGGCGATTGCGATGCAGCAAATTATTGCTCAGGTGCGATCGCCCAATGGCAATGATTTGCAGTTACGCATCGGCATCAGTACTGGCCCTGTGATTGCAGGCGTAATCGGCAAGCAAAAAATCGCGTATGACCTCTGGGGCAATACGGTCAATTTTGCTAGCCGCATGGAGTCGCAGGGTGCTCCGGGCAAAATTCAAGTCTGCGCTCAAGCTTACGATCGCCTCCGCTGCGACTACGAGCTTCAGCCGCGCGGCATCATTTCGATCAAAGGCATCGGCGAGCAAATGACCTACTGGCTCGAAGGCAAAAAAGGGCAGTAAAGCTAGCAGCAAACGAGCGATTTTGAATTGCTCGAATTGCTCGAACTGACGTTTCTCAACACTTCGGGTGAAGTCGATCGCCCAGTTTGGCATCTCCAAACATTCCGCCTCGAAAGCTTCATCGTGCCCTCACCTAACGCCCCAAACCGCAGTGCTAGCGTTGGGGACGAGACGATTTGTTAGAGAGAGCAACAGCAATGACGGCGATTATCGGCACCGCATCCAACGATGTGCTGTTTGGGACGGGAGGAGATGACTACTTTGACGGCAAAGCGGGTGAAGATGCCTTCAACGGCAGCTTTGGCAACGACACCTATCTCGTCATCAATCCGGGCACGGTGATCATTGAATATCCCAGAGAAGGCTTTGATAAAGCGATCGTTTCTTTTGACTACACGCTGCCCGATAACGTCGAGAACCTTGATTTGGAAGCTGGCATTTTCGGCAGAGGCAATCGCTTCAACAACCTGCTCGAAGGCAATCGATCGAACAACGTCCTCAAAGGAGTCAGCGGTCGCGATATTCTCTACGGCTTTGACGGCAACGATACGCTTGACGGGGGTGGCGGCAACGATCGCCTGTTTGGAGGCGGCGGCAGAGATACGTTAATTGCAGGCGACGGGTACGACGAACTAGATGGCGGCAGCGGCAACGATACCTACATCGTCCAAAGCTACAGCTTCAAAATCATCGAGCAGCGGACGGGACGATCGAAAGACACGCTCAGAATTCCCCTGAATTACACGCTGGAAAAAACCGGAATCGAAAATTTGGTATTGCTCGGTCGCGCTCGGTTTGGCACGGGCAGCGCGGGCGACAACACCATCAGCGGCAATCGCTTCGGCAATGTGCTGTCTGGACTGGAAGGCAACGATTCGCTGCTGGGCGATCGCGGCAGTGACATTCTCTATGGCAATCAGGGCAACGATTTGCTGCGCGGCGGCAGCGGCGACGATCAGCTTTACGGCCAAAATGGAAACGATCGCCTGCTGGGTGAGCAAGGTAACGATCAGCTTGTGGGCGAAAGCGGCAACGATATTCTGAACGGCTGGGGCGGCGGCAAACTCGAACGCGATCGACTCACAGGCGGCGAGGGAGCCGATCGCTTTGTGATCGGGCAAAGCTTAACGGACAGTGCCTATCTCGGATCGGGCTACGCCACAATCGTCGATTTCGATCGATCCGAGCGCGACCAGATTCAAATCGGTGCTCCGCTCAACCGCTACAGGCTGGTCAACCGCAATTCGATCGGAGAGGCAAAGGCCGACACCGCCATTTATAAAGGCCGAGATTTGATTGCGATCGTTCAGGATGCCAAACTATCGCGTCGCGATTTCATTGTGGCGTCTCTTTGATCTGTGGCGATCGGCTCAACTGCGATCGCCACAACCCTCTCAAAATTCAAAAGCAAGCTACAGCGTCAACGATTGCGGATCGGTTTCAATCAGCTTCGCTAAGTCTTGCAGGAAGGCGGCAGCATCGGCTCCATAGATGATCCGGTGATCGCACGTGATGTTCACCTGCATTTGCTGCTTGACGCCCATCATGCCGTCTTTGGTGGCGACCACTTGCGGACGCGATGCACCGATCGCCAAAATTGAGCCTTGTCCGGGTGGCAGAATCGCGTCGAATCGATCGACCCCAAACATGCCCAGATTGGACAGCGTGAAAGTTCCCGTGCTGTATTCGTCGGGCTGAAGCTGCTTGCTGCGGGCGCGATCGACCAGATCTTTCCAACTGCGCGAGAGCGAATAGATGTCCATCTGGTCAGCCTGCCGCAGCACCGGGGTAATCAGCCCACCATCCGGCATCGCAACGGCAACGGCGATATTGATTTCGCCACTGTACTGAATGCCTTGATCGGTGTATCCAGCGTTGACGATCGGATGTTTCTGCAACGTCACAGCGACGGCTTTCGCTAGCAGTCCGGTCATCGTCACGCCCTTGGACTTGATTTGCTTGTAGAGCGCGTTGAGGTTGTCCGTCGTGATCGTGTAGCCGACGTGGAACGTGGGAACCTGCAAGCTTGCCATCATGTTGCGGACGACGGCTTGCTGCAAAGTGTTGAGCGGCTTCACCTGACCAGGAGCGACTGGAGCAGGCGCAGGCGGACGAGCGGCAACTGGAGCGGGGGCAGGCGGTGGAGGCGCAACCGGGGCGGGTGGCGGGACAGGCACAGGGGGTGCGGAAGTTTTGCCTGCGGCGGCTTCGATGTCTTCCGCAACGATGCGACCATGTGGGCCGCTGCCTTGAATGCCTGCGAGATCGATTTTGAGTTCTTTGGCGAGTTTGCGAGCGCGGGGAGATACGATCGTTCGTCCGCTGCTCGCTCCATTACTGGCTCCATTGCTCGTTCCGTTTTGGGCGACTGCGGCGGCGGATTCTTGGACAGCAGGTTCGCTGGCAGCAGTGGCTTCTTGCACGGCAGCGGCGGCGGGTGCGCTGGCTTTTTGCTTGGCGGTTTCGATTTCGGCTTCGGTTTCGGCAACGAGGGCGATCGCCTCCCCAACTGGAGCCGACTGGCCTGCCTCGACGATAATCGTTGCCAAATAGCCTTCATAGAACGATTCCACGTCCATGTCGGCCTTGTCGGACTCGACAATCACGACGGTTTCGCCTTTTTCGATTTTGTCTCCGGGCGATTTTGTCCAGGAGACGATCTTGCCTTCGGTCATGGTGGAACTGAGGGCAGGCATGAAAACTTCGTGAATCATGGAGCGGCTTTCCGAGTCAGTAATTAAGAGAGATACCAGTCAGATATTCTACATCGGTTGGAGACGGCAAAATGTGCGATCGATCGCATTTTGCGATTGAATGCTTCTCCTAAAAGGTAGATTGTGGAGCGCTAAACGTCGCCGCGAATTTCCTGCACAATGCCGTCACGCAGCAAAATTTCGACCTGCATTTTGCGAATCAGGTTGTCGCCCGCTTCAACGCGAAAGAAACTTTCGACCTGAAACTGATTGACTTCCTGGTCGAGTTCCAAAAGCTGTACCTGCTGAAGCTGCTGCAAGATCTGATTTTTCTTTTCGAGCAGTTCGCTTTTCTTTTGGTTGACCTGAAGCTGAATGTTGCTGACCTGCTGCGTCACAGCCGGATCGTTCGGCTGCGGACTTTGCCGTTGAATTTCGGCGGCCATGCGCTGACCTTGCCCGTCGAGCTGCTGAAGCTGCGAGTCAAGCTGATTGATTTGCGCCTGTAGCTGCTGCTGCACCTCTGCTTTCCAGCGATCCGTCACAACAGCTTTCACATTAACGGCTCGCTTCAGAAGCAAATGAGGTTTTGTGACTTCCATGACTGCGTTTGCAAGAGATTGAAAAGAATCGATCGCCCTTAAACGCCTGTTAATTCAGGCTCAGGCGAACATCTCGTCAATCATATCGCGATAGCGCTCCATCACAACTTGGCGGCGAATCTTTAGCGTCTGCGTCATCATGCCGTTTTCCATCGTGAAGGGTTCGGTGAGAATGCGGAAAACGCCGATGCGATCGTCCCCTCGATATCCCGGTCGATTCTTGACTTCGCGCAACAGTTCTCGCTTGAAAAGCTCTTGCACCTGCGGACTGCTCAGCGTCAGTCCGGTTTGACCATCTTCACTCAGTTCGGTTCCCTGCTCGATCGCCCACACCTTCAAAGCCTCGATATTCGGAACAATCAAAGCACCGAGCGATCGCTCATCCTGTCCCACCAGCATGATTTGATCGATATACGGGCTGCGGAGGCAGGCATTTTCGATCGGCTGTGGCTCAATATTTTCACCGTTCGAGAGGACGATCGTATCTTTGGCGCGTCCGGTAATCACCAGATCATCTTGCTCAGTCACCAGGCCAAGATCGCCGCTGTCGAACCAGCCGTCGCGATCGATCGCCTTGGCCGTTGCTTCGGGATTTTTGTAGTAGCCCTGCATGATCTGCTGTCCGCGCAGCAGCACAACTCCGCGCTGTCCGGGCGGCAGGGGATGGCGCGTTTCGACATCCACAATTTTCGTTTCGGTGTGTGGAATGGGCTGCCCGTCTGCCCCGCGCAGATTTCGCCAGGGTCGGCGGACATGCGTGACGGGCGAAGTTTCGGTCAAGCCATAGCCGCCCAAGATCGGAATGCCAACGATTTCGTAGAAGTCTTCCAGGTAGTCTGCGATCGAGCCGCCGCCGCTGACAATGAACTTTAGCTGGCCGCCCGTTGCCGCCCGCACTTTGCCGTAGACGATGCGATCGCCCAGCTTGTGCAGCGGCCACAAGACGATCATTTGAATCGTGGCAACGATGCGATCGATTGCGGAAGGATGCAGATTGCTCAGATTCAGATTTTGAACGACGCGACGGGCGCAGACATAGCGCTGGCTGATTTTGAAGAAGCGATCGATTAGCTTTTGCTTGCTCAAAGGCTGGTCGCGAAAGGTTTTTTGCACACCTTCATACACCGATTCCCAAATGCGCGGCACGCTCACCATGTAGTAGGGCTGGAAGTTTTTCAAGTCCTGTTTGACATAGCGAATGTTCGTGTAAATCTGCGTACAGCCGCGCGAAAAGATGAAATATTCAAACGATCGCTCGTAGCTGTGCCAGATCGGAAGAATGCTCAAAACGCGCTCTCCCGGCAGCGGCTGAGCAACAGCGGGAATATTTTCTACCTGCGAAAGCAAATTGCCGTGACTGAGCATCACGCCCTTCGGCTGGCCGGATGTACCGGAGGTGTACATCAGCGTCGCGAGGTCTTGGCGCGTCCGGGGTGCGGGCTGGAGCGGCTGCGATCGCCCCAGTTCGATCAGTTGGGAGAAATTCAGGATTTTGGCGGAATGAGTAGCGGTGGGCGTTTCGTCGCTGAGCAGGACGATGAACCGGAGGGGGAGGCGATCGATTTCTGCGCCCAATTTCTTCAGCGTCGCTTGGTCTTGCACGACGAGGGCAACGCTGTCGCTGTGTTCGAGGATGAACAGGAGTTCCGATCGATCGGCTTGTGTTCCGCGAACGGCATCCGCCGCACCTGCCGTCATGATGCCTTGATCGGCAATCAGCCAGCGCGGACTGTTATCGGCAAACAGCGCCACGTGATCGCCTGCCCGGATGCCCATCGCCTGCAAACCAGCCGCAAACCAGCGCATCTGCTCGTACAGTTCGCGATAGGTCAGCGTCATTGGCGGCTGACTGTGCGGATCTTGAACGGCTACCACGTCGGCAACGTCGGCTCGCTGCGCCAAGCGCGGCCAAATTTCGGGAATCGATTGGGCTGTGCTGTAATCGAAGTCGCTCGAAGTTGTCATCACTATTTCTCCGCAAGACCGCTATGAAATAGTGTGACTTACGAAGGATGCAGAATAGCGATCGCAGTATTGAAAATTTTTGACTGTCACAATCGATCGAGTCGCGAGAAAATATCCTGTGCGGCTCGGTTCCCTCCTTTTTTATGGGGTTGGGGAGGATCAATGCCTTTTCATACACACCCTAGGCCATCACCATGCCACCATCAATGTTGAACACCTGTCCGGTGATGTAGGCAGCGGCAGGATCGGCGGCAAGAAACTGTACCAGTCCGGCGACTTCTTCGGGTTGGCCGTAGCGTCCGAGTGGAATGAACTTGAGAATATCGTCGGCTTTGACATCGTGCGTCATGTCCGTCGCGATGAAGCCGGGCGCGACGGCATTGACGGTAATTGCACGGCTGGCAAGCTCTTTGGCGATCGACTTGGTAAATCCAATCACGCCCGCTTTGGCCGCACTGTAGTTGGCCTGTCCGGGATTGCCCATCAAGCCGACGACCGAAGTGATGTTGACAATGCGCCCGGATTTTTGCTTCAGCATGATCTTGCTGATGGCGCGGGTGCAAAGAAATACGCCTGTCAAGTTCAGGTCAATCACCGCTTGCCAATCGTCCGGCTTCATCCGCAGCAGCAGCGTATCTTTGGTGATTCCGGCATTGTTCACCAAAACGTCGATTCGTCCCCATTTTTCCATCACGCCATTGACCAGCGCATCCACCTGATCGGCCTGAGACACATCGGCTTGCAGCGCGATCGACTGGCCGCCCATCTCGGCAATTTTGCCCACCACTTCTTCTGCCGCGCCGCTTGAACTGGCATAGTTGACGGCGACTTTTGCGCCCTCGGTTGCCAGTGCAAGCGCGATGGCGCGACCGATGCCGCGAGATGCTCCGGTGACGATCGCAACTTGATTTTGCAGACGTGAGTTCATGGGAAAGTTGGGAGTCGAAAGTCGAGGGTCGAAAGTTGAAAGTTGGGAATTAGCGAATCCGCAATACCCCAACAATCTTAAGGCATTTGGGGATCGCGGCAGGTTGGAAAATTTTTGCACTAGGATTGGGGCAGCAACAATTTCCTCAAAATATTTATGGCAACCAAAAAGGAATTTGCGACGTTTCAAGAAATGATCGAGGGCAGCGATCGCCCCTTGCTGATTGATTTCTATGCGCCTTGGTGCGGTCCCTGTCAGATGATGGCAAAGATTTTGGAACAGGTGAACGCTCAAATGCACGATCGCCTTCAGGTGGTGAAGATCAACACGGACAACTACCCCGACTTGGCAACGCAGTACGGCATTCAGGCGTTGCCGACCTTGGTGCTGTTTAAGCAGGGTCAACCTGTAAAGCGGATTGAGGGCGTTGTGCCTGTCGATAAGCTGATTGAGCATTTGCAGTCGATCGTCTAGCAATCGTCTAGCAAGTGCTGAAGTCAAGCGGAACCATCCCTTTGCTGAAAATTGTGCGGAAGCAGGGAATAACTAAATTGCTTTGTTTCCGCATCGATTTGCATGACTTACTCAAAAGCCGATCTCGATCGCCTCTTGCGCTTACGCAACGAACAGCCCGAAGCCACAGATGCGATCGACGCCCAAATTTACCAGCAGTTCTTGCAGACGCACGCCGTTCTTGTGCTGGATATGGCTGGATTTTCGCGGCTGACGATTCGCTACAGCATCATTCACTTTTTGGCGATGGTGCAGCGGCTCGCCTCGATCGCCATTCCTGTGATCGAGCAGCACCAAGGCCAAACGGTGAAGCGCGAAGCCGACAATCTCTTCGCGATTTTTGACAGCGTGACCGATGCGATCGACTGCGCGATCGCGATTCAGGCGCGACTGGCTGCTGTGAATGTGCATTTGCCAGACGCGCAAGATCTACATGCGGGCATTGGCATTGGCTATGGCGATGTGCTGCGGGTGGGCGATAACGATTTATATGGCAGCGAGATGAATTTGGCCTGCAAGCTGGGTGAAGATCTGGCGCGATCGGGTGAAATTTTGCTGACCGAAGCGGCTTATCGGCAGGTGCAGCATGAAGGGCGGCAGTGGGAACCGCTGACCGTTTCCATTTCTGGGCTTGACCTAATCACCTACAAGCTTCAAGTCGGTTGAACGATCGATTCGGCGGGCTGCAACGGCAACTCCAGCGGCAGTGCGCCAAGATTGCCTTTGCGAAAATCGTTGAGCAGTTGACGTGCCGATCGCTCCACATCGCCCTGATAGCGGTGGTCGGCCAAATCGCGGATGTAGCTTTCTCCCGTCAGATGGGTCGGATCGAGGCCATAGCGCGATCGCAGTGCTGCCCCGACATTCATTCCAGCCGGAAGCTGATTGAGCAAATCGATCAAGCTAGCAGCAACGCGCTGATTATCATACGATGCCTCGCCAATGTCGTCACAGATTGCCAGCTTCAGTGCCGCCTGCTGGTCGTTGAGACGCGAGGGCAAAACGCCCGGAGCATCGAGCAGTTCAAGCTGGTCAGAAATCCGAATCCAGCGCAGTTGTCGTGTGACGCCGGGACGCCGAGCGCTTTCGACCACGCGCCGATTCAGCAGGCGGTTAATCAAAGCAGACTTGCCAACGTTGGGAAAGCCAATCACAACGGCTCGCACCGCACGAGGCAACATGCCGCGATCGCGCCTGCGCTGATTCATTTGCTCGCCTGCAATTTTGGCGGCTTGGGCAACTGCGGCAACGCCTTTGCCGTGCTGCGCTTCAGTGAAATAGGCGGTTTCACCTTGCGCGGCAAACCAGTCGATCCATTTTTGATGCAGTGAGGGGGGAATCATGTCGAGCCGATTCAGCACCAAGACGCGGCCTTTGTTGCCGACCCACTGATCGATTTGCGGATGCTTGGTCGTCAGCGGAATGCGAGCATCGCGCACTTCCAGCACCACGTCTACCCGCTTAAGCTGCTCCTGTAGGGCGCGTTCGGCTTTGGCAATGTGGCCGGGATACCACTGAATGGGCGGTGAACTCATGCGGATGCGGAGAAAAAGATTCGTTTCTATCGTAGCGGTGAGTTGCGATCGCCGTTTGCAAATCCAAGTTCAGCCGCATCTTTCAGCCGATCGAGCGGAAATTCCCCAATGCTTCAAAATCACGGAATTCTCAGCATTGGGGAAAGCGCGATCAGGGCAAATCGAAGTCGTCGGCCTGAAGCGGAACGCGCTTGGTCAACATCCGCATGAACTCACCCGGATTCGGCGTCGGAATTAGCTGCGTCCATTCGCTGGAGTGCGCGATGTTCGATCGATGCAGCAGTCGCACAAATCGATTGACGACCGGACGCGAGCCGACAGCCAGCAGGCGCAGCACTTCCGGGTCATACACGGGCGGCAGCGCGATCGGGCGCGGCGGTTCCGGTTCAAGCGGGATGAGGCGATCGGGCGGAAATTCAAACGGCTCGATCGCCTCGTAGTCTTCGTATTCGTAGGTCATTCGATTGTCTCCAGTCGGTGAGCATAGAAGAATGCAGGGGCAGACCGCACCTGCCCGCTGCACTACCGCCTCCATGCACAACGAAGCCGCCTCACTGCGACAGCAAGACGGCCAGCAGATACAATCGAAGCTAGCCTTCAGGCTGGACAGATCAGTTTTGAGGGTTAGTTCCTTGGGTGTGTGTCCGCACTCCCTTGGAACGCTTCGGCGCATCAGAAAAAGCGATAACTGAGGCTACAACGCCTGGAAAAATTTTGCAAGCGTGTGGGGGCGATCGTGCTTCCCGGAACAAATCAGCTTCGCTGGCCGCGCAGCTTGCGGAACGGTATCAAGCTGAGGCGACAACTAAGAAAAGTGAACATTTCGGCCTAATCACCTCCAGCAGCATACTATGCGGAAAGGTTCGGCATAATTACCAAAATTAGGATGTTATGCAGAATGTTTCTGCATATTCACCCGTTACGGGATCTTACAGCAATCCTAAATAGGAGATGAACAGTAGCCGTACATAAATGCTTTGGCAAAAGCAAAGGTTTGACAATGTGTGACTAATTGAAACAGAAACTTGACCGACCCAAATCTT
>NZ_JACJPO010000046.1 GCF_014696105.1 Microcoleus sp. FACHB-1515 | reverse complement strand
ACTTTTGCCTTGAACTGGGCGGTGTACTTGCGTTGATTAGCGGCCATGATTGGATCTCCTTGCTGGATTCAGTGTACTTGCGGCTCACTGTCCAGTTTTGGGGATGCATTACACTCAACACTGCTTGGCAGTAATTGTTTTAGAGTTCTGTGGAGGAAGTAGGATGAACACCGAGTCAGCAATTGACTGGGATGAAATGTTTGAGTACTTACCAGGGACAACGGTAGAACTCAAAGCAATACCAGGAGTTTTGCATCAGATTGATTACTACGAAGCAATGTTGGTGCCTCCTATTTGGCTAGTGGGCGATCCTCGTCCACGCTATCCCCACGAATTGCGGATTGTGTCGCGCCGAGAAGTGCAAATCTGTGAGTTGCACTCTCAACAATCCTTAAGGTGTATCCCGTTGTCTAAATAGTTTTAATAACTTAAGGTGTCATTTCTCACTGCTTTAAATAGAGGATTGTAGGTTGAGGAAAATGAGACGTTGAAGCAGTCGATTCCAATTACTAAAAGTTTTCAGTCAGGAGTATGAGATCTAGTTTCTGAAGAATCAAAGATTAAATCTGCGAGTGCAGTCGATCGATTCCTTGTTCTTCAAAATACCAACCAACGATTGTATGTTGGTAAAAACCAGCGATCGCCGCTGTAGCGACAAGCAGTGCAGCGATCGCAGGAGCAGTCGTCCGGCGATCAAACGTTGGCAAATCCGCACGACCTACCCATCGCTTGCCTGGCTTCATTAGCATTCAACCGCCCATAGCCTCAGGTTTACAGCCCCTGGACTCCTGAGCGCAACGAGATTGTCAACATTCCAACTCAAGCTGGACATAGCTGGTGTTGCCCTCGTTTTTGAGGTTGGACAGCGCCAATCCCAACAACCGCACCTGCTTATGGCCGATCTCGGTGAGTTGGAGCAGTTCCTCGGCTAAGCCCATCATGGCCTCGATCGACTCGATCGGTGTCGCGGTTGTTTTGCTGCGAGTGATCAGGTGATAGTCGGCAACTTGACCTTGAACGTGAGCGTCCGTCCCCAGGTTTGCTGTTGGTCTACCCGCTGCATGAGTGTTTGGGCGAGCGCCTCCAACTCGGTCAGTATCCTGGCACGATCGCTCAAGTCGGGATCAAAGCTGTTCTCTGCGCCAATCGACTTGCGGAGGCGATGCGGCTGCACGGGGCGATCATCTTGCGCTCTGGCGATGCGGTAGTAAAAGCTGCCCACCTTGCCAAACTGCTTCACCAAATCGACCTCGTTCCACTGCTTGAGGTCGGCTCCTGTGTGAATACCCAGCTTGTGCATCTTCGCCGCTGTCACTTGCCCAACTCCGTAGAAGCGGGCGATCGGTAACTGCTCGATAAAGGTGGCGGCTTGATCGGGCGTGATCACGAATAAGCCATTGGGCTTATTCATCCCAGAGGCAATCTTGGCAAGGAACTTGTTGATCGACACGCCTACCGAGGCCGTCAGTTGCGTCTCCTCGAAGATGCGCTGTTTAATCTCCTGGGCAATCCAGGTGGCCGAAGGAAGACCGAGTTTATTTTCGGTGACATCTAAGTAGGCCTCATCGAGGGAAAGTGGCTCCACCAAGTCTGTATAGTCCAAGAAGATCGATCGAATCTGTTGGGAAATCGATCGATACACCTCAAAGCGCGGCGGCACGAAAATCAAGGATGGGCACTTCTGGTAAGCGGTGCGCGAGGGCATAGCTGAGTGGATGCCATACTGCCTTGACTCATAACTGGCCGCTGCCACTGCTCCCCGTTTCGAGGGCGAGCCGCCGACTACTAGTGGTTTGCCTCGGTAGCGTGGTTGGTCGCGCTGCTCGACCGAGGCATAGAAGGCATCCATATCGACGTGAATGATTTTCCTGACGACACTCATTGTGGTAGTCAGTTCCAGGACAGGAGCAAGGCGGATGTACCAAGGGTTGATCAGGCTGAATCAATGCCTAACAAAAACTCCAGCGGAAACTGGAGTTGGCGATGTGATGGGCGTTAATACAACTGCACTATAAAGCAAAACTGAATCGCAGGCAACTGGGTGTTCCGCACTCAGCCTTGTTTGGGGCAAACGCACCCTCTATCCGGGAATGTCTGCGTGTTCCCCATTAATCTAGCGGCAGCAAAACCGCGATCGAAACGCACAAGCTTCCCTAGATTGCGATCGTTCGCAAGACTGCTTTATATTTGCAACTTTGATTGTCATTGACATCAGTAATTGTTAAAGTTAGCCTGGGTGCATGAAGACATTGCAGCAGTTAGCCCAGCACAACCCCAACTGGTCGATCGACGAGTTCGTTCAAGTCACAAACGATCTGCTGCCGCAGTTTCTCCCAAATGAAAAAGTTCATACGCGCGTGCGAGAGGAGGTGACGGCGCGACTGATTCGGCACTACACCAGCCAGGGAATGCTCGATGAACCGCTCAAAACCGGGCGGGAAGCTCGCTACACCTATCGCCATTTGCTGCAAGGGCTGCTGGTGCGGCGACTGCTCACGGAAGGCTACGGGGCAACCGCGATCGACACCTTAGCCCGCTCCAAAACGAACTCAGAACTCGAAGCACTGCTGCAAGGCGGCGTCCAGCTTGTCGTCGCTCCAGCCAATCCTGCCCTGGCATTTTTGCAACAAATTCAAACGCAGCAAGCTCAGAAGCAGCCGGATGTCGGGCGATCGCCTGCCCCCAGCCTGCCCCCTCCCGCGCCTTCAGTTCCCCTGCCGTCGCCGCAGTCAACGCAGTGGGTGCGTCTGGAAATTCTTCCGGGCTTAGAACTGCACGTGCGAACCGACTTTGTTTTGCCCTCAACGACTCAAGAGCAGCAAAACTTACTTCAGCGGATGCTGCAACTGCTCATTTCCCTCACCGCCAAACGGAGGTCTGCTAAACCATGACCGTGCAAATCAACCTGATTCCTCTGCGGGCTGCGATTTGCGCCCATCAGCCTACTACGCTCGATGTGATTGTGCGCATTGTGCCGCCGCCTGCTCCTGCCACTGCGATCGCCCGTCCGAGCCTCAATCTCGGCTTTGTCATCGATCGCTCTGGCTCGATGAGCAGTCGCCACAAAATCGAGTACGCGAGAGAGGCGGTTTGCTATGCGATCGAGCAGCTTTTACCGAGCGATCGCTTCAGCGTCACCATTTTTGACGATCAGGTGCAGACCTTGATTCCCAGCACGCTTGCTCACCACAAAGCCAGCTTGACTCGGTTGGTCAAACAGATTCAGCCCGGAGGCAGTACAGCATTGCACGCAGGCTGGGTGCAGGGCGGCATTCAGGTCAGTCAGTTGCTCACGGCTGAACTCAACCGCGTCATTCTCCTCTCCGATGGTTTGGCGAATGTGGGACAAACCAATCCCGATGCGATCGCTACCGATGTACACGGCTTGGCGCAGCGTGGCGTCAGTATCTCCACACTGGGATTAGGCGATGACTACAACGAAGATTTGCTCGAAGCGATGGCCCGCAGCGGCGACGGCAACTACTACTACATCGCCGACGCCGAACAACTGTCCAGCATTTTTGAGCAGGAACTGCAAGGACTGATGGCGACGATCGGCCATCAGGTGTCGATCGCGCTAGAACCGATCGGGGAAGTCGTGGTTGCAGATGTTCTCAACGATCTCGATGTGGACACGCAAGGACGACTGAAGCTGCCCAATTTACGGTTTAGCAATCCGATCGATCTGGTGGTGCGCTTAAAGATTCCTGCCCTGCATACAGCCGCCGCGCTATGTCGCTTCTGCCTCGCTTGGACGGACACTGAACAGCAGCTTCAGCAGATGCAGGCTGTCCTTGAACTGCCCGTCGTTCCCGCCGACCAGCTTGACGCTTTTCCGCTCAACGCCGAAGTCGAGCAGCAGGTGATGCTGATGATGGCAGCCCGTGCCAAAAAAGAATCGGTGCGCCTGATGGATCAAGGCGACTATCAAGCGGCGAGCAGCGTTTTGCAAAAGACGCGAGAGCAGATTCTCAGTTGCCCCTCACCGATGTCGATTCCCGAAGCCGCCGCCCTCGAAGATCTCGTACAGCAGTTGGAAGATCAAAAGTTTGCTAGCTGTCGAAAGACAGCTTCAGCGCAGTCCTATCAGCGCTCCAGTCACCGCAGTAGCGGGCATTCCAGCTTGATTTATGCCTTCGATCGCGGCCCGCAACTCGGCGACATCAGCCAGCAGGACACCGCTGCGATCGTCAACTCAACCGATCGCGCCTTGTCCGATCGCGGTGCCATTTCTCGCGCCATTCATCGCGCAGCGGGTTCCCAACTGCGAGAGGCTTGTCGTCAAATCGGTCAATGCAGCGTCGGCGCAGCAGTCATGACACCGGGATTTAATCTCCAGGCGTACCGAGTGATTCATACGGTTTGTCCGACTTGGCAGGGAGGCAGCCAGGATGAGGAAGCGTTGCTCGCCGAGTGTTACCGCAACTGCTTAGCGTTGGCGGCACGGCAGGCGTTGCACTCGATCGCATTTCCGGCGATCGGCACAGGCGGACATGGCTTCCCAATCGAGCTTGCCGCCCGCATCGCGTTTGAAACGGTCAGCCAGTTCTTGCTGAGTCATACGGCGATCGGGACGGTGCGCTTTGTGTGCTTCGACCAGACGACGCTGCAACACTACCAAAGTGCATTTAGGCGGATTGCTGGCTGATACGCGGTGGATGATGTCGTGACTCTAAGATCAAGGTTCAAACATGAGCCAGTGAGTGACGCACGCCTGCAAGACCGGAAGCTGGCTGTGTCTATATCAATCCGACGATCCAGTGCAGAAGCTGCGAGTGCGGATGAGTCGTGAGTACGGGAGGAAGCGTTTGCTATCAAAGCATTCTCAACAAGTGAGCGCATTTTTATTGTGCTGAGAAACTCTGTAAACAGAGGAAATTGACCAGACCCGTAGAAGTGAGCCGTTCATCCTACCTGGAGAAATTGGGGTCAATTTGCTGCAAAAGCTGAGGGCGATCGTATTCATTCGTGAAGATGTAAGCCTCGACTAATTTAGGAGCATCGGAACCTTTCAACAAAATTCTTGCGTAACTTCCAGCATAACTACTTGCCTGCTGCTCGACAGTGCGACGTTTCTTTCGATTGCTGGCTATGTCAATTTTTTGTGTCAAAGGTGGAATCGGTCGGTGGGTAGTCGGCCCTCAAACTCGATCGCGAATCGATTGAGAGCAGGTTTCCAGTTTTTAATCGGCGTCGTCCATTTCTTGGCAATGTTGTGGATCGCCAGGTACACCACCTTGAGCGCCGAGTCATCAGTCGGAAAGACCCAATGGTTCTTCAACACTTTTCTGAGCGTCATATTGAGCGATTCAATCGCATTGGTTGTGTAGATGGCGCGCCGGATCTCATCGGGAAACGCGAAGAACGGGATAACGTGTTGCCAGTGGTTGAGCCAAGATTTGCTGATGCTCGGATACTGCTTGTCCCACTGCTCGGCAAAGGCCACCAGGTTTTGGTCAGCTTCGGCCTCGGTTGCGGCTGTGTAAATCGTTTTGAGGTCAGCGGCGATCGCCTTGCGATCTTTGTAGGAGACATACGAAAGCGAGTTTCTCACTAGATGCACAATGCACAACTGCACTTGGGTTTTGGGGAAGACCGCTTCAATTGCATCGGCAAAGCCCGTCAAGCCATCACAGCAGGCAATGAAGATGTCCTTGAGTCCTCGACTTTGCAGTTCGGTCAAGATCGAGAGCCAGAATTTAGCTGACTCGTTCTGGGTCATCCACAGGCCGAGCAACTCTTTGGTTCCGGCCAGATTCACACCCAAAGCGAGGTGGATGGCTTTGTTGATTACCCGACTATCCTGGCGGACTTTCACCACAATCGCGTCAAAGTAGACAATGGGGTAGACAGAGTCAAGACTTCGGTTTTGCCAGAGTTTGCGCTCTTCTTCCACTGCCTCTATGACTTTTGAAACGAGGGTGGGTGAAACCTCGACCCCATACAACTCCTGCAACTGCGCTTGAATATCTCGCGTACTCATGCCCCGCGCATACAAGGCCAAGATCTTGTCGTCGAAGCCCTCAAAGCGCGTCTGCCCCTTCTTGACAATGACTGCACTCAGCAGATCGAGTTCAATGCTGTAAAGGGGAAAATTCGCTCCTTCACAGGGATCAATCAGGAATTGGAAGTGCTCGCGGACAGCGTCGATCGAATGCTTCAAGAAGCCGTAAGGACTTTGGCAGCAAAATTGAAAGAACTAGATAGCTTTCAAGGGGAAAACTTATTGGAGGCGCGTTCTCAAATTTGTCTTCGAGAGCAGATTGAACTACTCGAAAAATTTCAGACAGATCTAGGGGATGGAAAAGTAGTAGCTCATTGGCTGAACCGGCAGCGATCGCAGTATTTTGCTCAAAATATAGGACAGCATGCCCTAAACTTACATCCACAAATCAGAGAGACTGCATCACCACGTAGCCTTGAGGCGTTCTATTTCTCCATCGAGCAGTTTCTAGAGCAGTTGAGCCACTGCTTAACCTGGGGAAGAACCAACAGCATCGATAATTCGACTACACCAATAGTCCTTGCTGACGAAATTTATGTCGCTGCATTTGAGCACCTGAAGAATATGATTCCTGCCCATTTACCAGATAGCGGGATCAAGCAACTGGAAGAATTTGTTGACTATCTAGTGCAAAGCTTGCCGAAACATCGACACCTTTCTATTGACTGATCCTAGTTTTATTGCCCAAACCTCATTTCCCATTCAACTTCTTGCTTGATTTTCAGCAGCTTGTCTGCTTGGTCTGCCAAATTCTCGTATCCTTGTAAGGCTTCAAGAGCCGCCTTCAATGAGCAACCCTGCTGCCTTAAACCTTTTACTGTCTGATTGAGGCTTGCTAACTGACTGTATTCCCCTAAAGCTGTCTCGATCGCCTGATCTACAAAGCACCCCTGTTGACTCGTCAAGTCTTTTACTCTTTGCTTGAACTGATCATAGGGAGTCATGAGCGTTATTGCGCTTATCTAATTGAGTTCATTCACCTATACAGAACATCAATCAGTAATCAGGAAAAATAGAAATTTTTGTAGAAAGTAAAATTTCTGCTTCTCTAGCAAAGGCATTTTGTAGATACCATTAGCTAGAGGAACAGAAATCTTGTTAGCTTGAGGGTATTCGCGGGCTGAAGCTTAGTTAGGGACGACTTTATCCGAAAAACCTTACTTGTTCGCGTGCTTGCTTTTCTTGCAGGCGTTGGTCAGCGCTGTCAGCTTGCTTCTCGTATTCCTGTCGAACCTTTTGCACCGTCGCATCAACTTCACAGTCGCTGTTTTGAAGCCTAGCTAAACCCGCTTCAAACCGATTCAAAGGAGCCATCTTTTTACTTCCTTGTTTGTCTAGATACCTTATCCGTGCAGACAGATATTCCATCCGTAAGAAATGGAAGGGATGCCCCTGGACTAAAAGCTAATAAAGATTATAAGTACAAATGTACTAAAAAGCTAGGATTTTATCGAATTGCAGCGATCTCAACTAGGTTCAATGGATGAATGCGAGATAGCGACCTGTACATGCTGCGATCGCTCCCCGCCTGACACCGCGCCCAATGAAGCAGGCATCAAGTGCGAGCAAGACTTTGTGAAAACCTGCTCATCTTGGGGAAGTGACCAACGGCGATCGAGAGCAGCAGGCAAGAATGGGAACAGCATTTTTCTAAAGGGTGCTGTTCTGCATTGCTTCGGGAACAATCTGCTTGACGTTCTGCCCCGTGTTTACCTATGATTCGGCTGGAGGAATTGAGTCGCGGTACGACGGTCAACGGAATTTTGCCCGATCGCGCCTTCACGATCGTTGATGTCACTTGGTCTCACGCTGACATTGTGACGCTAGTTTACAAAGATGCTGGCGGCAATCTTGGTGCGGAACTGGTGATGCGCGATCGAGAGCCGGAGCTTGAAGTTGTCGCGGCGGGAAGTCCCTGGAGCTTCGACGGTGATGGCGCACTGCTGCGGCTGGTCTCTGAGGCGCACCGCATTCGACTAGCCTACCTTTTTGATCCAGTGCTGGCTGTTCATACTTCGCTAGTCGAACCACTACCCCACCAGATTACGGCGGTGTATGGCGAGATGCTAGCACGTCAGCCATTGCGTTTCCTGCTAGCTGATGACCCTGGATCGGGAAAAACGATTATGGCTGGGTTATTGATGCGCGAACTGTTGATTCGAGGCGACCTGCATCGGTGTTTGGTGGTGTGTCCGGGCTGTCTGGCGGTGCAGTGGCAGGATGAACTGTTTCAGAAGTTTCATTTGCCGTTCGAGATTTTGACAATCGATCGCATCGAAGCTGCTCGCACAGGCAACGCTTTTAGCGAAATGCCGCTGATGATTGCTCGACTCGATCAGCTCAGTCGCAGCGACGAATTGCAGGCGAAGCTGGCGCAAACCGATTGGGATCTCATCGTTTGCGACGAGGCGCACAAGATGTCTGCCTCGTTCTTTGGTGGCGAAGTGCAGCCGACAAAGCGCTACCGACTCGGTAAGCAACTGTCCGAAATTACCCGTCACTTCTTGTTGATGACGGCCACGCCGCACAACGGCAAGGAAGAGGATTTTCAGCTATTTATGGCGCTGCTCGATGGCGATCGCTTTGAGGGCAAGTTTCGCGACGGTGTTCACACCAGCGATACCTCTGACCTGATGCGCCGTTTGGTCAAAGAAGACTTGCTCAAGTTTGACGGCAGACCGCTGTTCCCAGAGCGCAAAGCCTATACTGTCGGCTATCAGCTTTCAGAATTGGAAGATTTGCTCCACCAGCGGGTCACGGATTACGTTCGTACAGAATTTAACCGCGCTGATGCGCTGGAGAACAACGGGCGTAAAGGCACAGTGGGCTTTGCCCTGACCATTTTGCGAAGGCGGCTGGCGTCTTCTCCAGAAGCGATCTATCAGTCGATCCGGCGCAGGCGCGATCGGCTCCAGAAGCGGCTGCAAGAAGCCAAACGTGAGGCAACCGCAGAAATTTCCTTTGGACAGGCGATCGATCTTGAAGACTGGAACGATGATTTTGAAGATCTTGTGCCCGCAGAACGGGAAGCAACCGAATCCGAAGTTCTCGATCAGGCAACCGCAGCGCGTACCGTGACCGAACTGCAAGCCGAGATCGATCAGCTTGGCGATCTAGAGCAATTGGCACTGCGAGTTCGACGCAGCGGCAGAGATAAGAAGTGGGACGAACTCTCGAAGCTGCTGCAAAAAGTGGAACTGTTTGATGCTCAGGGGCAACGGCGCAAGCTGGTGATTTTCACCGAGCATCGAGACACGCTGAACTATCTGGCCGATCGCGTTCGCATTTTGCTGGGTCGATCGGAAGCAGTCGTGATGATTCACGGCGGACTGGGGCGGGAGGAGCGCAAAAAGGCGGAGCAGGCGTTTAAGCAAGATGTGGAAGTGCAGGTGCTGCTGGCAACCGATGCGGCAGGCGAAGGGATCAACCTGCAACGGGCACACCTGATGGTAAATTACGATTTGCCTTGGAATCCGAATCGGCTAGAGCAGCGGTTTGGCCGCATTCACCGGATTGGACAGACTGAGGTTTGTCATCTGTGGAATCTGGTGGCCGAAGCAACCCGCGAAGGCGAGGTATATCTGACACTGCTCAAAAAGCTGGATTTAGAGCAGCAAGCCCTCGGCGGCAAAGTGTTTGACGTGCTGGGCAAAGCGATCGCCGGAGCCGAACTGCGCGATCTGTTGATTCAGGCGATTCGATATGGCGATCGCTTGGATGTACGCGATCGACTTAATCAGGTGGTGCGCGATCGGCTTGATCCGCAGCGACTGCGAGATTTGCTTGCAACATTTTGTCGCCTCGTTTTTCCTGGAAGCGTTCGCACAACTGGGTGGCACGGTGAAGCTGCGAGAGCCGAAGCGCTACGAAATTACCCATGTTCCGGCTGTGATTCGCAACCACGCGACGGCAATCGATCGCCGTCGTGAGCCGATTTCGCGCAGCTACGAGCGCATCTGCTTTGACAAAGCGCGAGTCAATCTGCGGGGAAAAGTGCCTGCTGCCTTTATCTGTCCAGGGCATCCGCTGCTGGAAGCTGTGATCGAACTGACGCTCGATCGCCATCGGGATTTGCTCAAGCAGGGCGCGATTCTGGTCGATGACAATGATCCGAGTGAGCAGGTGCGATCGCTCGTCTACCTAGAGCATTCGATTCAAGATGCCAGCACGGACAGCAGCGGCAAGCGGCGGATTGTGTCCAGACGGATGCAGTATGTCGAGATCGATGCGGATGGAAATGCCCAAAATGCAGGCGATGCACCGTATCTCAACTATCGATCGCCCTTCGATACAGAAAGGCTGCTGGTCGATTCGCTGGTCGCGCAAGATTGGCTTCAGCGCGATTTAGAGGCGGAAGCGACGAGCTATGCGATCGCTCACTTGGTTCCCGACCATCTGCAAGAGGCGCGGCAGCGCAAAGAAGCGTTGATCGCTAAAACCTTGAAAGCCGTCAATGAACGCTTAGCCAAAGAAATTCTCTACTGGGACACGCGAGCCGAAGCGCTCAAGCAGCAGGAAGCAGCGGGTAAGGTGAACGCCAAGCTCAATTCGGCCAAAGCCAGAGCCAGAGCCGATGAACTGGAGGCGCGGCTGCAAAAACGCAAGACGGAATTAGAGCAGGAGCGGCGATTGTCTCCGCTGCCGCCTGTGGTCGTGGGTGGAGCGCTGGTGGTGTCGATCGGACTGCTGCAACGACTGCAAGGCAAGCGGCAATCTGTGCCAAGTCTGTTTGCGAAAGAAACGAAGCGCGTTGAGATGCTGGCGATGCAGGCGGTGATATCGGCGGAGCGATCGATCGGGCATGAGCCGCGAGATGTGAGTGGGCAAAAGTGCGGCTATGACATCGAATCGCGCATCCCACAAACGGCTGAGCATCCGAGCAGGCTGCGGTTTATTGAGGTGAAAGGCCGAATTGCAGGAGCAGAAACGGTGACAGTGACGAAAAACGAAATTCTTACGGCTTTGAATCAGCCCGAAAGTTTTATTTTGGCATTGGTGCAGGTTCCGCAGTCTGAGGAGTTTGCGGAGGGCGATGCGTTTAAGGTGTCGGCGGCGAAGGGTCGGTATGCGGGAGAGCGGGCGATCGTGCGCTATGTGCAGCAGCCCTTTCAAAAGGAACCGGATTTTGGGGTCACCAGCGTCAATTACAACTGGCAAGATCTTTGGCAGAGAGGCAGTGAGCCGCAGTAGGCTAAGTTTAGGTCTGAATGGCTAGGAGCGTGGTCATAGAGTTGGACACTGAATTTCGTAGTTTAGGCTCAACCACGTTTAAGCAGCCAAAGGCAAAAGGATTAGAGCCGGATCAGTGTTTCTACATTCAAAATGAAGCGGTGATTCGAGGCAAGAGAAAGCTTGACTTAACCGTTGATCCTCCTCCAGATTTGGCGATCGAAATCGACATCACTTCGCGCACTCATCCCAGCATCTATGAATCGCTAAAGGTTCCCGAACTTTGGCGCTTCGATCAAGGCAAGTTAAAGATCAATGTGTTGCAGAACGGCAGCTACGTCGAAGTAGCGAAAAGCCTAGCCTTTCCGAATCTAGCGTTGAACGATGTGATTCCAAAATTTCTAGAGGAGAGGCAAAACAGTTGGCAGGAACGCAGTGATGAAGGCGTTCCGTCAGTGGGTACGCGAACAGATTGAGAAAGAGTCTGTGTAGCTTCTAACACGCTGCTGAGAAGACTTGATTTGCAGTGAGTTGTAGTTGTGGAAAAACGGAGGAAATTAGTCGATCGCTCCTCTGAAATTTGCGCTTTTGATATTCATCGTCAACTAGCATACAAATCGTAATCGTTGGCTGCTTTGGTTTTCCGATATATTCTCGACCACCAATTCCCAAGTAATCCACAATCCAATACTCTGGGATGCCTAAGATCGCATAATCTTCGGCTTTTCGAGCATAGTCATTTTGCCAATTGGTGCTGACCACTTCAACGACAAGCTTGATTGAACTTCCGAATGTGATGACTGGCTCTTGCTGCCATAGCGGTTCATTTGCAAGCTGGGTTTGATCTAGCACCAGCAGATCGGGGCGGAATGCCGTTTCTGTACCCAGTAGCTTGATTAGGCAGCGATGCGGGATGAAGTAGGGGACATCTTGATGATCGATCTCGACATTCAACTTTCGCCCAATAAAAGCCGCGACTTGCTCATGTACTCCCGTCGGCTCCATCTCGATCAGTTCCCCATCAATGAGTTCGTAGCGATCGATGTCGCCATAGCGCAGGATGAATTCGTCGGCAGTTAGAGACTGGGAGATTGACTGGAGAATCATGTTTCTTCTGGAGTTGATGCTCTTACAGGTCAATCCGTTTAGTTTAACCTCGATCGATGAAGCGAGAATGAAATCTCTTTTGATTGAGATTTAAAGGATTGTGAATTTTGCACTTAAACCGCTACACATAGTGCCTAACATGCCCACACAAACACTATATGAATTGCCGCGAATTGATGTCATAAAAAACTCTAGTAAAGTCTACCAAAGTATAAGTTTTTACAGCTTGAATAAGGGAACGATTTCAAAAGCAAAACCCAATTATTCAAGTTCCAATGCCCGATCGCAAGAAGCTAATCGAAGTTGCTCTGCCCTTAGAAGCAATTAATAAAGAATTTTCAAGAGAAAAATCAATTCGTCACGGTCATCCTTCGACTTTGCATTTATGGTGGGCAAGAAGACCGCTTGCAAGTTGTCGTGCTGTCCTATTTGCTTCATTGGTTGATGATCCCTCAGCGCGCCCTGATGAGTTTCCAACTGAGGAATTGCAGGAGCAGGAAAGGCAGCGATTGCTAGAGCTAATTGAGAAGTTAGTGAAGTGAGAAAACATTAATAATGCAGAAATTTTAGCGGAAGCTCAAGCTGAAATTCTTAAATCTACGAACGGCAATTCTCCTCTTTTAGACCCTTTCTGCGGTGGCGGCTCGATTCCGCTAGAAGTGCAGCGATTGGGATTAGAGGCTCACGCTAGCGATATTAATCCGGTGGCGGTGCTGATTACAAAAGCGCTGATCGAGATTCCGCCAAAGTTTGCGAATTTGCCGCCTGTGAACCCGGAGGCGAGGGGGAAATTTTTGGATTTGGAGATTTCAAATTCAGAGATTTTAGATTCGGAGATTTTAGATTCAGTAAGCGACGATCGCAATCTAAAATCTTCCAATCCAAAATCCCCAATCTAAAATTGTACGCTCGTCCGATAAATGTCGCTGTTCGCACGATCATGTCGCTCATAACAGAATGGCTGAAGTTGTTGCTGAGTAAACCTTTTAGGCATTGCAGCACTCAAAATAGCCTTAAGATTTGGTCGCACGATTGATGTCGCTGTCGCCGGGTTCGCACGATCTGTGTCGCTAACACCTTAATATAGCTTAACAATTTATTCGCACGATCTATGTCGCTGTTTCCGCCAGTTAGCAGTACACTTGTGCTGAACATCCTTGCGACTGACGTGAGGCGATCGTCCCATGAGTACTCCTTCTGCTTTTCTCGATTTGACCGAAACGCTTGATACCCTCGATGACTGTGTTGGAGTCATGGATGACGAGGAAGGTAACCCATATCGACCCTGGTTGACCATCGTTGTCGATACCTTCTCCAGCAGTCTTTTGGTTACTTCCTAGGCGCAAAACAGCCGGGCACCAACGAGGTTGCGTTAGCCCTACGCCATGCAGCGATGCCCAAGCAATGTCCAAAAGAGTATCTGACTGACGAGCTGCTTGAGATTCTTGCAGCGGAGAACATTCCCACCACCTGGGGCGCTTATGGTCTTCCCCTTGAATGGTTCTTCACCGATAGCGGCAGAGACTTGGCAAAGTCCAAGCACATGAAGCAGATTGGTCGCCAGTTTGACTTTGAGTGTGAGACTCGGAGAAGTCCCAAAGAAGGCGGCATTGTCGAGCGGTGGTTCAAGACAATTGAGGATATACTCAGGCACTTTGGCGGCTTCATTGAACAACCCAAAGTCAAGGAGTTCATCGAGAAAGCTCAAAAGGGTGCGCGTCTCAAACGCAGAGACTTAAGAAGAGTACTAGATGGCTTCTTCTGGACCTATAATCATGAGCCGTATCCCCGAGACAAGTGCTACACTCGCTACGAACGCTGGCTGCAAGGGTGGGTTGGGCGGCATACTACCGGAAGTTCTAGACGAAGAAGAACTCGATGTCTGCTTGATGAAGGAAATTCATCGCGTCGTTCAGGAACACGGTTCTGTGGACTTTATGGGGCAAACCTACCGGGGAGAGTGCCTGAAGGACCGGAAATTCTTGAGCCAGACCATCACCTTGAGAATTGACTATGACCATGCCTTGCGCCTGCGCGCCTACACCGATGAGGATGAAACCTATAGTCGCACGGGACAATTCCTGGGCTTCGTTGATGCGCTCAATCTCAACTATCAGGACTTGAGCTTAGAGGATGTTAAGGAAGTAGCAGTAGACACCCGTAACAAGAAAGCTCCCTGGAGTTTAGGCTGAAGTTTATCGAATGCTTAACAGCCCTCCAGGAAGCGATGACTTTAGC
>NZ_JACJPO010000045.1 GCF_014696105.1 Microcoleus sp. FACHB-1515 | reverse complement strand
GTCATCGACTCTACAGAAAAGTTCCTCTAAGCTGAGCATAGGTGGGGGTGGCTAAACTCTGTGGTAGTGTTCAGCCTACTGCCCCCGCCTTTCCTTATCCAGAACTCACGTTATGATGGAACGAAACTGCTAGAGCAGCTTCAAACCTTGCATCAAACCTGGAGACATCGATCGCAACTCGAAATTCAAGCAGTCGGCTGTTTGTGGACATGCAGTCATCCCTGCGCGGTTGCCTTTTCTGCTACGAATAAGCTCACCTATTTGTTTACTGATGTTCCTCCATCTGAAGCAGAAGCGCTACTCAAATTTGGTGAACTTTATCTAGCGAGTGAAAATGGAACGATCGCCTGGAAACTGTTTCCTGAAGTGCTGCAATCGACCACGATCGCCAAAATTCCCCCGGTTCCTTCAAAGGAAACCGTTATTAGCTGAAAAATCGATCGACCAAACAGACAAACCCTGGTAGCAGCGGCGAAATGATTTCAGCAATCGTCCAGCAGACTCGATCGATTGTGGGCTGATCCGTACTGGCGTTCCCTCGTCAAGCAATATCTTTATCTTAGGCTGACGGCGCTACGATCATTCAATTCAATTAGCACTCGTTCCTACTGATTGTTCAATGCAGGTGGCGGGATGCAAACGAGCAGCTTGGAACGCAGCGATCGCGGCATTTCGGCAAGCTGAAGATCGCCGTCTTTTCTATCAATATAAAGCTTACAAAGGCGTAGCAAATCGATCGCACCTTGATCAGACAAAACATCAACGTAATGAAAGGTGTATTTGTGCGGACAGACAAGCGAAACCGAGCAAGGACGATCGCAAGTTCCCAAACAGTCAACGGCTTCGATATTGAGATCAGGGCAAGCTGAATTATCTTGTTGGGCTGCGAGCAGCTTGAGAAATAATTGATTACCCTCAGTGCAATCAGCAGGTACTTCTCCTTCATGGCTGAGATCAACGCAAGATGTGCAGACAAACAAAGTGTGAATGGTCATGAGGATGGCTCACCTAAAAAGTATTTGAATAAATCGTCAACCACTAAATTTGCTGCGATCGGGCCATAGCCCATCCAGGTACTTGAAGAAACCTCGTAAACTTGCTTTTGCTGCACGACCTTGAGTTGCGACCAGAGTGAATCGCTTTGCAACCGCTTCAAAACGCTTTGGGCAGTGCGAATCATGGGTGCATTGTATCCAAAAGACCACACAAACATAACATCGCCATCCAGGACATCAAGCATTTCAGGATTCACATCGATGTAAAGAGCTTGTGGGGATGTAACATCTTGTACTGGAGGACGCTGCAACCCTGTCTCGGCCACAATTGAACCTGGAAATGATGTCTTTAAATAGAAGGATAATCCTAAAGGAAAAACACGAACAAGTGAAACTTTAATTTGGTTAAGACGATCGCCCATTCTTGCTTGAAACTCTGCCAGTCGCGCATGGTAGCTGGCTAATATTTGGTTCGCTTCCCTTGTTTTACCTAATGCCTCAGCATACTTGAGAAAAACTGATTTCCATTCTGCTTCAGTTTGATTCATTACAACAACCATTGGTATCGTTTTCGAGAGCAAATCATAGGTGGGCGACACATAATTCCAGAATGCTAACTGTAAAATTAAATCGGGCTTGAGTTTCAAGATCGCTTCTAGATCAACGCCCGTCTCCGAAAAACCAATCGGCTCGATCGCGGCCAAATCTGCTTTAGAAAAGGCTGCCTCATAGAAGGATTCAATTGTGCCTTCTGCTCCGACCGGTTTAACTCCAAGCGCAAGGACTGCATCAAGACCACCCAACACAACAACTCGCTTTGGATGCAAGGGTACACAAGCTTCCCCCAAATCATGTTGAACAATTCGGCACTCAGACTGAGTTGGGCTTGCCAAAGAGAAAACCGCGTTAGTTGACAGCCTGTAGCTAACTGGAATTAGTGCCAGAAGCAGTGCAAGAATAAAGAAAAGTAGAAGCCGATATTTGCTCATTAGAAAAAATTGAACAAAAAGTGCGATCGATAGGCTTAAAAAGCGATCGCTTAATCAAAAAGTGACTGAAACCGTTCCCCGAATTGTGAAAGGTTCCTCACGTCGAGAATACCTGGAATATTCAGCGTCAAATAAATTATCGACATTTAACTGCACTCGCCAGTTATCGCGTCGATAATACAGCAAAGCAGCCGTGCGCCAGCTACTTGAATTGGTTTCAGTGCTTCCCACATCGACTAAACTTTCATCGGCATAAAATACGCCTGCTCCCAGCCCTAACCCTTCTAGCGTTCCTTCCTGAAGCTCGTACACTGCCCATAGACTACCGCTATGCTCTGGAACTCCGGGAAGCTGACTGCCTTCAAAGCCGGATGGATCTTCGGTAATTTCTGCATCAATATAGGCATAGGTGGCAATGAGATTGAGTCCTGAAAGCGGTTCTCCGCGCAGATCAAACTCGATGCCGCGACTGCGCGATTCGCCAATTTGAATGTCGAAGTTATCGTCAATCGGATCGGGGACGAAATCATTTGCCCTGGTGATTTGATAGGCGGACAAAGTGGCTGCCAACCGACCATCTAGAAACTCTGCTTTTGCGCCAATTTCAAACTGTTCGCCGCTAATTGGAACAAACTGATTTCCCTGGCGATCGATCCCAAATTGAGGACTGAAAGACTGAGCGTAGTTGGCATATAGCGAAAGCGGCTCGATCGGCTGATAGACAATGCCAACGCGAGGACTGAAGTTCGTTACTTCCTGTTCTGCTTCGCTAAAGTTAAAGCCGGAATCTTGTATCCAGTCCAACCGTCCGCCCAGCAGAATCTTGATCTGATCGCCAATTGCCGCCAGGTTTTGAGCATAAATTCCAACCGAATTGCTGCTTCCGGGCGGACTGATTTCACCATCGGTCGGTTCAAAGTCATCCAGGGAAAAATTGCCGTAATCAGGATCGTATAAGTCGATCGCAGATAATTCTCTATCAATAAAGTAGGAATCAGTGACTCGTCTGGTGTACTCCACCCCCACCAATAAATCTTGCTCGACAATGCCTGTTGTAATCTCCCCTAATACTTCTGCTCGTGCTGTGTAGACTTCATCTGATCCCCGAAATCTTGATGCAAATCGAGATACCGTGCGGTTGTCCGCTTCTAGCTCATTCAAGCCAATAAAATATTCGTCAAAATCAGCAAAATCGGCTCTAAACTGATGGCGGATTAACCAATCATCGCTGAGTTCATGTTCCAGACGATAACCGATCGAAACAGCTTCATTGGTGGCGCTGGGAAAATCAG
The DNA here is from genome assembly GCF_014696105.1 of Microcoleus sp. FACHB-1515. Taxonomy (GTDB): domain Bacteria; phylum Cyanobacteriota; class Cyanobacteriia; order Elainellales; family Elainellaceae; genus JAAUTJ01. The sequence continues at coordinate 114,122 of NZ_JACJPO010000045.1, read as the reverse complement.
GTTCTCCTAGAAACCGAGAAATTGAAAGTTCTCCCAGCGGCAAAGGGACATCAAGCAAGCCGGGATCTTGTCTGCCAGAAATTGTTTGGTAAGCTCCCTCTAGTGTGAAAGCGGTGCGATCGCCAAGTTGGAAGCGGAGAACAGGAAAAATGGCGAATCGTTCGTTTTGAACAAAATCGACAGGTGAACCTGCATTTTGATACGCCACATTCAAGCGATACAAAATTGTTCGATCGTCGTTGAGTGGTCCTGTAAAGTCGAGCGTACTCCGATAAAAATCAAAATTGCCGAGTCTCGCCTCCACCTCGTAGGCGGGTTCTGTTTGAGGCTGTTCTGTCACCACGCTGACAATTCCGCCCGGTTCGCCCTGTCCATACAGCACCGAAGCCGGACCTCTCAGCACTTCCACCCGCTCGACGTTGCTCACATCAAACGGAGAAAATCGCGCCTGACGATCGCCATTCACAAACACCCCTGGAATGCCTCGCTCATTTGCACCCAGTCCCCGAATACTGTCTCCGTTTGCAGTGACGCCGCCGACATTTCGCAGCACATCCCCCAGGTCGATCGCCCCCTGATCTTCGATCACCTGACGCGGCACAACCTGGATCGATTGAGGCACGTCCCGCAGCGCGGCATCCGTTCGCGTTCCGGCACTGGCATTCGGTACGGCATAGCCTTCTTCCTGTTCACCCGTCACGACAATTTCAATTGCATCCTCTTCCGCCCGTTCTGCCGCGCTGCCAACCGCCACATCTAGCCTTAGCCCTGCTTCTGCTGAAATGATTTGGGCAATCGGCGGTGCATCAATTCCCGTGATTGCAATTCGTAATCGTCCGGGCAGATTGATCACTTCGACAAGGGCGATTCCCTCGATCGGTTCAGCCTGCTCAAACGCTTCTCTCGTCAAAGTGGCGTTGGGAATTTCGACAATCAGCGCGTTGCCGATCGTGGAAGTGCTGGCGGGGGCAAGTGTTCCTTCGGCATCCAGCGCGATCGACAGACCCGCCTCGGTGATCTCCATCCGCACATCCGTTACTGAAACGGTTGCCTGCGCGATTTGCGCCCTCCACTCGTCGATCGTGGTGGCAGGCGGCTCAGACTGAACGACCTCCGGCACTTCTGCCACAGCGGGAGTGGTCAGCAAAATCGACAGCACACCCGTAACCCAAATCAACCGACACCGTTGCTCAACCATCACGTCACACACCACTCAGAAAATTTCAGCAAAAGCTAATTGAAAATCTTTTGCAGAAGCAGTTTATCGAGAAGTCTGGTGGAGGTGAAGTAGAATTTGACCACTGGGCGGAATTTGTTGAACGCTAGGCGGAATTTTTGCGATCGAGGTATTCTTTGGGATTCATACCAAACTTTTTCTTAAAAGCGGTGGCGAAATAGCTGCGGTTGGCAAATCCTACTTGGCGAGCAACTTCAGACACATTCAAGCGGCGTTCTGCTAGCAGTTGACGCGCTTGTTCTAAGCGGCGATCGTGCAAAAATCCAAAGGCAGTTGTGCCAAAAACCTGACGAAATCCGCGCTTGAGTGTGCAATCATTTAAACCAACTTGTCTGGCTAATTCTAAAAGCGAAGGCGGATTGTTTAACTGTTTGAGCAAAATTTCGCTGGCGTGATGAATGCGATCGATATCATCCGGCTTCAAGGCAAAATCGATCGATTTCTCCGGTTCAGCAGTCTGTTCAATCAACAGCGCTAGCAGTTCCCAAACTTTACTTTCTAGATAAATTCGCTTCGTCACGGACTGGTAAGGACACTGCAAAATCTGCTGAATCGCCGTTTGCATCGCGATCGTCGTCTGCCCACAGCCCACATAATATTCCTGATTCGATCGAAACAAATGCTTCACCTGTGGCGTATCGATTGCACCCCAAAACTGTTGAAATAAAGCTGGATCGATGTGAACATTCAACGTCAAGATCGGTTCTACATCCGAAATTTCGAGTGTTTCTGAAGGTGCAATTCCGCTACCGCACAAGCTGTATTTTCCTGAGCAAATGATGTGATCGTTAGATTGTTGCGATCCGCTGAGAGCGAATAAATATTCCAGCGGGTGCGATCGCTCTGGTAACTTAATAATTCGATTGCTACAAGGTTGGTAGTGACTAATTTCCAATTCTAAGCCGTCTCGCAACTCGATCGAGCGAGAATAGCCTTGTCCAACATCAGCGGAAAAACGTTCAATTGTTTCGCGATCGTCGGTTCGATCGAGTTGTACCGCTTGATCAAACAAGGTTGGATCGTCTTGCGATGGAAGGCAGGTCATAGGCTAGAAATCTTTCTGCACTATTGAGAATCCTTCCTAGCATTATTCCATGTCCTCAAGCTTTTTCGATTTTTTGCAAGCGATCGAGCCGCAGTTGATGAGTGGGCGTGAACAAAACGCGAAAGGCAAGCAGGATGGTAGCGATCGTTGCCAGTGCAGTTCCAGCGGCGATCGTGAAAATGATCACAATTTGATAGCGCACCGCATCAGTGGGAAGTGCGCCTGCAAGAATTTGTCCGGTCATCATCCCCGGTAAACTGACCACGCCCATCACCATCATTTGATTGATCGTCGGTGTCATTCCGGTTCTGAGCGCTTCGCGAATCGATTCTTGTGCTGCTTCGCGACGGGTTGCCCCCAGTGCCAGCAGCGATTCGATCGCCTCGCGCCGCCGAGTCAAATCTTCGGTGAAGCGATCGAGCGCCAGTCCCGTTCCGGTCAAGGCATTGCCCAACACCATGCCCAACATCGGAATGATGTACTGCGGACTGTACCAGGGCTGCACCTGAATGATGCCTTGCACCGTCAAGCCAATCACGAAAGCAGACGATACAAAAATTGAGACGAAACCGTTCCAAAAGATGCCGCTGTAGCGCCGTTTGGTGCGATCGATCGCCGCCTGTCCTGCAATCAGCGTCATAACCAGCGCGACGAACAGCACCAAGATGGGCTGCTGAAGCGTGAAAATCCACTCCAAAATGTAGCCAACCAGCAATAGCTGCGTGGTCATTCGCAAAGCGGCGATCGCTAGCTGTCGAGTTAGACCTAACTGAAGGGCGATCGACAGGCCGATGTTGATCAAAATCAAGGCGGCGGCGAGGGCAAGCTGTCCGTAGCCAATTGAGATGTAGTTGCTGTCCATTGCGGTAGGTGGAGTTGGCGATCGCTGATGCGTTCAATCTGAGCGGGATTGTGGCTTGTCCACAAATAGGCGCGATCGGGGTGGCCATTGTGCCACAGGTGGACGAGGGCTTCAAACTGCTCGATCGCTTCAATATCTAATGAAGCAGTGGGTTCATCAAACAGCAACACTCGCGGCGCAAGCTGAAGCGCTCTTAAGAAAGCGACAATTTGCGCTTCTCCGCCTGAAAGGGTGGTACTTGGCCGCTCTAGAAATTTTGGAGTTCGCCCTAGAGCAGCTAAATAAGTGAGAATGCAGGCGCGATCGAACGTTTTGTCGCGATAAACCGCCAATTTGAAAACGGCTTGGAGATTATCTTCAACCGTCCCTTCTTGCAAGGCGGGACGCTGATGAAGATAGATCACTTGCGATCGATACTGTGGCATTGACCACTCGAAAAGCGATTTTCCAGAAAAGGAAATTAAGCCTGTTTGAACCGTATCAAGTCCAGCGATCGATCTGAGCAATAAACTTTTTCCGGTTCCCGATGCGCCAACGATGGCAACGCGATCGCCTGCTGTCAGCGAGAAGTTTATCGACTGCCAAATCCACCGTTCTTGAATCTTTCGCCCCAAATTCTCCACAATAAGCAGCGGTTCAGATGAAAGAGTTTTGAGTGATGACATCGATCGCAAGCAGTGGCAAAGGTCACTGGTATTTTAATTGAAAGCGATTTCAACGATTGCGCTTTATATTGTCCTCAATGCTCGAAAACAAATTCAGATTTTGATGCGATTTCGGGAAGACGATCGATTCCAATCTCTATTTGAGGAGGCAGAGCGTTAATTTAGTTGCTTCAACTATCAGATTTATCCAGCCACGATCGCATAAATTCTTCAGCGGCGACTGGGTTGATTTTTTCTAAAGCATCTCGAATTTCGAGCATCGTATCGCTGCCTGGATCAGTGCGTCCGCTCACCCAGTTGTGAATGCTCGATCGCCGCGTTCCCATTGCTCTCGCTAAATCACTCTGGCTGATTCCGTATTCGGCTAAAACGCGCTTAAGAACTTCTCCTGATTTCGACATCGAACAGAATGTCAAGAATTTTTAACCCGCAATTACCCCAAACTGCTCAACTGATGTATGCTGATCTTGTTCCCGAATGGGGACAAGCAGTAAACAAAGCAGTCAAAAGCCAGAGCGTTGCAGCGTCCAACTTCTCCGCTCTGGCTTGTGGCTCCAACTTGCAATGGAGATAAAAAGATTATGACCTATGCTGAGCATTTTGGTTACTGGATCGTCGTGCGGTATGTGCCCAACGTCGATCGCATCGTGCTAGGCCGCTACCGCAAACGCGCCGAAGCCGAAGGCCATCTTGCCCTTGTGAAAATGTTTTCACCCAGCGGCAGCTTTGCGATCGCCTACGATGCTCCTGCCCCAAAGCCACACCAATAGCGATCGATCCCCCTAAGTCCCCCTTCTCAAGGGGGACTTTGAGGGGTGGTTTGGCTCCCTCCTTGAAAAGGAGGGTTGGGGAGGATCAAACGTCTGGAAACACGTAAGGGCAAGTGATTTCTACCTTCTATTTTTTGAGCGTTCAGGTTAATCTGGGCGCAGTAATTGCAGGAAAATCAAGAACCCGATGGCAATGATGTCACTCTCCGCTCTAGCCGCAACCGCACTTGTCGCGATCGCTTGGACAGCACCCGCGAAGGCAATGAATCCCACTCCGGCAGCACCCGCAAGGTCGATCGATGAGACAGCGATCGCGCAGGTTCCTTCGGCCAGTCCCAATCAGCCTTCGCTGTCTGTTGTCGGTCAAGGACAAGCGGACGGCGTGGCAGATACGGCTGAGGTGCAGCTAACCTTCGTCAATTACAGCTACACAGCGTTACTTGAGCGTTTTTCGATCGCACAACTTGGTGCAGTGGGAAATTCCGATTCATCCACCAACGAAGGATTGACCTCATATCTAAATGAGCTAGAGCCAATCACCCAGGCGTCACTTCAGCCAATCGTTGCTCGACTCGTTGCGGCTGGCGCTCCGGCCAGTGCGATCGAGGTGAACATTGACGAGTCTGCATCAACGGGTGCGCCGCCATTTCCAGAAATTAGTAGCGCTCAAATCTCCGTGCGCTTAAACCGACCTTCGCTCGCTCAGATTGAGGCAATCCGAACAGCGGCAGCAAGCGCCATCGAAGGAAATGACAAGCTTTTTCTTGAAAATAACTTAGTGACCTACACAAGTGCGGATTGCAGAGCGCTAGAGCAAGCAGCGTATGCAGCGGCGATCGCGGATGCTCGCCAGCGGGCAGAGCGAGTTGCCGCCGCCGCCAATGTCACGATCGAGGGCGTTCCTTCGATCGCTATCAATAATTTTGATCCCTTGTCCTACGATCTAGAAAATTCTTGTGATGCTCAACCCAGTGATTCTTCGGGCGAAGCAGGTGCTGTAACGGTTCAACTACAGCGCAGCCTGACAGTGACCTATCCGATTCGGTAGATGAAGCTTGCTGCGTCGAAGTCTTGATAGCCCCCTAAATCCCCCATTGATGGGAGATTTAGGGGGCTTTCTCGTCCACAACCACAACCAGCATCGATCTCAGGAAGAAGCTTAGACGTTGAGGGCAAGCGACTCTTACCTTGGCTGTGGCAGAATTTTAATAACAAAAATGAAGGTTCGATCGCCGCATGACTGCCACCATTCCCAGCCTGCCCAGCCAGTATGACCCGACCGTTGCCGAAGCGAAATGGCAACAGCTTTGGGAAGATCGTCACGTCTTCAAAGCTGACCCCAGTGCGGGCGGCGAACCGTTTTGCGTCGTGATTCCGCCGCCGAACGTGACGGGCAGTTTGCACATGGGACACGCCTTCGAGAACGCCCTGATCGATACCCTGGTGCGCTATCAGCGGATGCTGGGCAAAAATACGCTGTGGCTACCGGGAACCGACCACGCCAGCATTGCCGTTCAGACGATTCTGGAGAAGCAGTTTAAGGCGGAAGGTAAGAGTCGCGATGATGTCGGGCGCGAAGCTTTCTTGGAGCGGGCGTGGCAGTGGAAAGAAGAATCGGGCGGCACGATCGTCGGTCAGCTTCGCCGCCTCGGTGTCTCGGTGGACTGGTCGCGGGAGCGCTTCACGATGGATGAAGGCTTGTCTCGCGCTGTGTTGACGGCATTTCAGCAGCTTTACGACGAAGGCTTAATTTATCGCGGCAACTACTTGGTGAACTGGTGTCCGGCCACGCAATCGGCTGTGTCGGATTTGGAAGTGGAGAACCAAGAGGTGAACGGGCATCTGTGGCACTTCCGCTATCCGCTCACGGATGGATCGGGCGCGGTTGAGGTGGCGACGACTCGGCCTGAGACGATGCTGGGCGATACTGCTGTGGCCGTGAATCCGAATGACGATCGCTACAAGCATCTAATCGGCAAAACCGTCACCCTCCCGATCTTGAATCGCGAAATTCCCGTGATCGCAGATGAATATGTCGATTCCGGCTTCGGAACTGGAGTTGTGAAAGTCACGCCCGCCCACGATCCGAACGATTTTGAGATGGGCAAGCGGCACGATCTCGAATTCATCAACATCATGAACAAAGATGGTTCGATGAACGAGAATGCCGGAATTTTTGAAGGACTCGATCGCTTTGAAGCCCGCAAAGAAGTCGTCAAATTCCTGCAAGAAGAAGGCGCACTGGTCAAAATTGAAGACTACAAGCACACGGTTCCGTATAGCGATCGCGGCAAAGTCCCGGTCGAACCGCTCTTGTCAACCCAGTGGTTTGTGAAAATTCGCCCGATGGCCGATCGCGCCCTCGAATTTCTCGACCAGCAAAATGATCCGGTCTTCGTGCCCGATCGCTGGACGAAAGTGTATCGCGACTGGCTCGTTAGCCTGAAAGACTGGTGCATTTCCAGACAGCTTTGGTGGGGACATCAGATTCCCGCTTGGTATGCGGTCAGCGAAACGGACGGCGAAATCAAGGACAATACGCCGTTTGTCGTGGCGATGAATGCGGAGGAGGCGCGGGAGAAAGCGATCGCCCAGTTCGGCGAAGCCGTCCAGCTTCAGCAAGACCCTGACGTTCTCGACACCTGGTTTTCCTCTGGCTTATGGCCGTTCTCAACAATGGGCTGGCCGGAGCAAACTTCAGATCTGGCGTTCTACTATCCCACGACAACGCTCGTCACCGGATTCGACATCATCTTTTTCTGGGTCGCCCGGATGACGATGATGGCCGGACATTTTACGGGAAAAATGCCGTTTGAAACCGTGTACATTCACGGGCTGGTGCGCGACGAGAACAATAAAAAGATGTCGAAGTCGGCCAACAACGGCATCGATCCGCTGATTTTGATCGCCAAGTACGGCACAGATTCGCTGCGCTACACCTTGATTCGCGAGGTGGCCGGAGCCGGACAGGATATCCGACTGGCATACAACCGCAAAACTGACGAATCCGAATCGGTCGAAGCATCGCGCAACTTCACCAATAAGCTGTGGAATGCGTCGCGCTTTGTGATGATGAATCTGGACGGGCAAACGCCGGATCAGTTGGGCAAGCCGATCGCAAATCTGGAACTGGCCGATCGCTGGATTCTCTCCCGCTTCAACCAAACCGTTCAGCAGACGCGGGAACTGCTCGATCGCTACGCAATGGGCGAAGCCGCCAAAGCGCTGTATGAATTCATCTGGGGCGATTTTTGCGACTGGTATATCGAACTGGTCAAGCCCCGCCTCCAGTCTGATTTGCCGTCGCGCAAGGTCGCTCAGCAAACGCTGGCCTTTGTCCTAGACGGGATTTTGCGCCTGCTGCATCCGTTCATGCCGCACATCACCGAGGAAGTTTGGCACACGCTGACGCAATCGGGAGACGATCGATTCCTCGCCGTCCAAGCCTTCCCCACTGTGGAGGGGGGGGCGATCGATCCCGACCTTGAGCAGCAGTTTGAACTTCTGTTCGGCGCAATCCGCACGATTCGCAATCTGCGAGCCGAAGCGGACATCAAACCGGGCGTGAAGATTCAAACCGTCCTGCAAACCGAAAGCGATCGCGAACAGCAAATTCTCACAGCCGGACAAGCCTACATTGAAGATTTGGCGAAAGTCGAGAAATTGACGATCGCCCAGCCCGAACCGCTCTACCCGCAGCCAATCCCGAAACTCGACACCAGCAAACTGTTCAAATCCGGTCGAACGCTGGTCTATTTTGCGCTGGCGCTGATTTTGAGCAATCTGATCATCGATCTCGTCCGCGAAATCAACACGATCATTCTCGCAAAACCGTTCTTTACTCTAGTTGGCTTCGGCTACTCGCTCTGGTTTGCCCGCCGCTATCTGCTGTTTGCGGTCGATCGCGCTGAACTGAGTCAGAAAGTGGATGAGATTAAAGAAAAAGTGCTAGGCGCGATCGAATCCTCCACTGGGGAACCTGTAGCATTGCCCGCCGCAGAAGAACCGAAAACCGCCTTACCCGCCGCCACTCAACCGCAAATGGTCGCTGGCGTCGTCGGCACAGTGCAAGTCTTGATCCCGCTCGAAGGCGTGGTCGATGTGGAAGCCTTGACAACAAAACTTCAGCGCGACTTAAGCAAAGTTGAGGCTGAAGCGAATTCGTTGCGCGATCGACTCAGCAACTCGAAATTTGTCGATAAAGCTCCGCCCAATGTGGTTCAAGGTGCGCGAGATGCGTTAGCTGAAGCGGAGAAGCAGGCAGAGATTTTGCGCGATCGATTGGGGCGATTGGGATAGGTGAAGGAGGGGGCGATCGGGCTGAGCCAAATCAAAACCGAAAACATACGCTAGGATATAGCGAAGTTAGAAATGTTACGTTTATCTGTTTGAACACGGGGCGCTTCTAACTTCTATTCCTAGAGATGTTTTGTGTAGGTTTTATATGGGCTATGAATCTCTCTTTCGCCGCTATAAAAACCAAGATAGAAGAACTGTGTTTGCTCACTTTCCTTGGAAGGGAGATCAAGGTGAGACATGGGAAACACCATTCACTAGATTGGTAGAGTTAGCTAAACCAGAAGACTGGAATTTTTCCAACATTGAGTTCACTCGTGTTAATGAAAGTTACCCAATCCTTACAAACTACTTAAACTATACTTTTCTTCGTTTGCAAGAGGAGGAAAAAGTTGTCTTTTCTGATGATGGAGATAGAGCTTGCTTCAATACAGGCTTACAAACTACAACAGAGAAAGATATTTTTGCTACCTTTTTCCGCAACAAAAGAGCTGAAGAGTTCAATTCTCCTACTTGGACGCTATACGGATTCTTTGACTCCTACTCGCAAAAGCTGAAAGACTTCTTCCCCATTCCGGAAGTTGCAACCTATATTACAGATCCCGGTGAATTAGTGTTTGATTTTGGGTATGAAATAGATATTAACTACGATCATATTCTTGAAGAAAATCAACATAGGCTACCAGAGATCTTGCAGCAGAATAGAAAAGTAGCCATTTCGTCAATCCAAGGTGCAGTTTATCTTTTAAAGGAAAGGATAAAGAGAAATTACAAATTAGCTATTCCTCATTGGTATGAGAACAAAATTCAACTGCTCTTGCCCCTCAATATTACAAGTGAAGAACACGCGGATTTAGCATTGGTTGCTGATAAGGATAAAGATAGGAAATTATATAGGATTAGGACTGTTTTAACGATGGATATGGCTTATATTGATGCCCGATTGATTTGTCGCCCTGATAGATACTGGTTAGATCCGTAACTAAATTGTCTAGCAGGTAGTTCAGATTAAACCGCTGTGGAGGTTGTCTTTGCTGATGTGTCGTCTGTTGTAGGCTGGGTATTGACACGGCGATCGCTCCCTAATTTTCAAAACTTCGTTCAGAAACCGCCTTCGTTGAAGTGGAGCAATCGCTTTTCATTTCAGGGCGATCGCTTCATCGATTGGATTTGTTGAAGTGGGGCGATCGCTTCATCAGTTGGGGGCGATCGGGTTAGCTGAAGTGGGGCGATTGTTCCTAAATATATCGCACTTGATTTTGCATCTCGTCCGAAGTAACTTGATTAAGAATAATGAGCAGTCGTTGTGCAATCTCTTGAGGAGAACGACGAACAGCAAAGATCACGCCGTAGTGCATTTGTTCCGAATCAAAGTAGCTTTGTACAAGCTCCTCAAAGTCAGTTCTATTGTGAGTAACCAAAGTTCTTGCTTGACTTACAGCATAAGCAAGCTGTTCTGTATCCGCTGCGTGAAGCTGTCCTGCATCGCGTGCAGTAACGACATCAAACCCTCTTGCTCGAAGTAAGTCAGCTATCAAAATGTTAACATCTTCATCAAGATACAAGCGGATAAATAAACGATTCACAAATTTCTAACCAGTGGATCAATTAAGTCATCAGGAATGCGGTTTTGATCAATATACCGATTAATTTCCTCTTGATGGTCACTGTAATAAGTTAATGCTCCAAAAACTTGCCCTAATGTCAAATGAGGCATTCCTGCGGGAATTTCTTCAGGCGCAACACCCATCCGCCAAGTTTCAACGATTGCTCTGACAGGTGTACGGGTTCCTCGAATGATAGGTTCTCCATGTAGAATCTCATCATCTCGCACAACATACAAATATTCTGTCGATTGAACCATCTCTATCTCTCAAACTGGCTATCTCACATTCTACCGTCTAGATCAAGAATCTCCGTCATGCGAAAACGCAAGAAGATTGGTTTAGAAAATGCCTTCAGTATTGGCTTGATCGATCGAGTTCATTTCAGCAGAGCGATCGCTTTTCATTTCAGGGCGATCGCTTCATCAATTGGGGGCGATCGAGTCGATCGCCGTCTTTCTGGCCTGTATCCCACAGGATACACTTAATTTATGATTGAAGTTCGCCAGACTGAAACCTACTCCCAATGGTTCAATGCCCTGCGCGATACGCTTCGCTGCCTTCGGGCGCCAAGCCAAAGCCCGGATCGATATTCGCATTCGTCGTCTATCAGTGGGTAATCCTGGTGATGTCAAGCCTGTCGGCAAAGGGGTATCTGAATTGTGGATTGATTACGGTTCTGGTTATCGAGTGTATTTCATACAAAGAGCAAATACATTGATCATCTTGCTAGCTGGTGGAGACAAAACTACTCAGGAGCAGGACATCAAAACAGCTTTAGATTTAGCGAAGAGATTGTAGGAGGTCATGGTGGATAAACTTGAAACCTTTTCCTGGGACGCAGCAGAGCATTTAGAAACCAAAGAGGATATTGCGGCATATCTTGAAGCTGCCCTTGAAGAGGGCGATTCTGCTTTGATAGTAGCGGCACTTGGAGACATTGCTCGATCGAGAGGGATGACGCAAATTGCCCGTGAAACAGGACTAGGACGAGAAAGCCTTTATAAAGCTCTATCCACTGAGGGCAATCCAGAATTCGCAACAGTTCTTAAGGTATTGAAAGCACTTGGTTTACGTTTACAAGTTGTTGCCGCGTAGTCCATTTAAAAATACCTTGAGCATTGGAGAAAGGCTCGATCTTAATGAGCTAAGCGGCATTGATTTCTCAAGTTGATGGATGGCGCGATCGAACTTCACCTTAATTGCTTCAAAGCTTGATACAGCGTTCAAACTGCTCAAACTGCTGGCTGTAAACGGAATGGAAGACCGGATGAATGGCAGTTTCAGCTTGCGGCAAAGTCTCAAATACCGCCTTCAAGCTGGGGTAAGCGTTGCCACCAACCGTTGCCAGCAACGCCGCTCCATACGCTGCTCCTTCTTCCATTTGCGACGTGACCAGCATGATGTGCAAAACATCGGCAAGAATCTGAAGCCAAACGGCAGATTTTGCGCCGCCTGTTGCAACCAGCGTTTTCGGCGTGGAGAGGGGAGCCATTACCTGTTGAGAATTTGTCAACAAAATGATTTTTTAGGCTGCCCACGATTTCATCTGCCAAAGCAGTCAATTAAGTTGGAGCGAATCTGAATCAATTGAGATTCCTTTTTTCCCTGATTCGTACAGCCCAGTACAGTCTGAAGATGAAAAGCTCGATTAAGCTAGGAAAGGTGTCGAGGTTGCGGCATCTTGCTCTTTTTTGATTTCTAAGCTTATGGTCAGTTTGACGCCTAATCCCAGCTACAGCTTATCAATTCGGTTTCAGCTTCCGCATCAGGCCGGAAAGCTGGCATTGGTGACGCAGGCGATCGCCAGCGCAGGCGGCAACATCGGCCAGATTGACCTCGTGGAGCAAAACCGCAAGCTGATCACCAGAGAAATCAACGTGGATGCGTCCAGCACCGAACACGCGGAGCAGATTGTAGCTGCTGTTAGAGCGCTGAAAGATGAAGAAATCAACGTTTTAAGCGTCAGCGATCGAACTTTCAATCTGCACAAGGGCGGCAAAATTGGCGTGCAAAGCAAAATTCCCGTTCGCAATCAAAGCGATCTGGCAATGGCCTACACGCCCGGAGTTGGACGAGTTTGCATGGCGATCGCGGAAGATCCGTCGAAAGTGTATTCGCTGACGATCAAGAGCAATACTGTTGCGATCGTCACGGATGGCAGTGCGGTTTTGGGTTTGGGTAATTTGGGACCTGCGGGTGCGCTGCCCGTGATGGAAGGCAAGGCAATGCTGTTCCGCGAATTTGCCGGAATTGATGCATTTCCAATTTGTCTCGACACACAAGACACTGAGGAAATTGTGCGGACGGTGAAGAATATTGCGCCAGTGTTTGGCGGCGTCAATTTAGAAGACATCAGTGCGCCGCGCTGCTTTGAAATTGAAGCAAGACTTCAGCGCGAACTGGACATTCCCATTTTTCACGATGACCAGCACGGCACGGCGATCGTTTCCCTCGCCGCGCTCTACAACGCCCTGAAGCTGGTTCGCAAATCGCTCGAAGATGCGCGAATTGTCATTAACGGAGCCGGAGCCGCTGGGGTGGCGATCGCGCGTCTCCTGCAAAAAGCCGGAGCCAGCCACATTGCAATGTGCGATTCACGCGGAATTTTGAGCTTCGATCGCCCGGACTTGAACGACCAAAAGCGCGAATTTGCCATTTCACAAAGCGGCACGCTGGCGGATGCAATGGAGGGAGCCGATATCTTTTTGGGCGTCAGTGCGCCCGGAGTCGTGACACCGGAAATGGTGCGATCGATGGCAAAAGACCCGATCGTGATGGCGATGGCAAATCCAATTCCCGAAATTCAGCCGGAACTCGTGTCGGATCTCGTGGCAGTGATGGCAACCGGACGCAGCGACTATCCGAACCAAATCAACAATGTCCTTGCCTTTCCCGGCATTTTCCGAGGTGCGCTTGACTGTCACGCCTCCACGATGACGACCTCGATGTTTCTGGAAGCAGCGGCGGCGATCGCGTCTCTGGTCAAGCCTTCTGACCTCGATGCAGAGTTCATTGTCCCGTCGGTGTTTGACGATCGCGTGGCTCCGGCGGTGGCGGCGGCAGTGCAGCGAGCCGCCAGACAAGACGGCGTGGCCGGAAATTAGTCGCTCATTGTCCTAGCTCGATGCCCTATGCGTGGTGTCGGGACGGAGGGACGACGGTATCGATCGGCTTTCAAACCGCTTCCGCTTAGAATGAAGAAGTTAGCTTTGGGCAGGTTTGGCTGTCCGATCGTCCCGTCATAAAATCAAGCTTCATGGACATCAAAGCGTTTTTTGAGCAAAGTTCTGGCAAGTGGTTTTCGCAGCGCACCAGCCACCACCTCGCCTTTAAGCAATCGGAAAGTGGCAAATCGCAAATCCAAATTGAGATGCTTGCCAATGACGATCCGACCGTGATCGAACTGTGCCAGCAGCATAACGCCGATGCGTCGCGAGTCGCCTGCGGAGCGCGGGTGACGTGGGACGGCACGATGGAATGGGACGAAGAAAAGCACAGCGGTTCAACGGTTTTGGTGGCGATCGCGGATGCCGAAAACCCCAACGAAGGCTTGCTGCTGCGCGGAACCGGATATGCCGAAAAAGCGCCAGTCGCAGGTCGCTACGTCATGGGTGCAGACAATGCCCTGACGCTGATTACCGACTACGAATCGATGTATTCCGAAGAGCGACTGTGGTTCGCTAGCGAAAATCTACGTCTGCGTACCAGCATTTTGAAGCGGTTTGGCGGCTTTAGTATGGCCTCTTTTTGCTCGGAAATTCGCATGGGCGGCGCGAAACCTGCCGAATCAACCGATAAAGCGACATCGGCTAGCTAGCCGCCTCGCTGTCATCCAGCGGATGTTGAGCGACGGCTCGCAGCTTGGCATAAAAGTCGGGCGGCGTCGGATCGGGGACAAATCGATCGATCGGCGCGGCCATTCGCTCCACCACCGCTAGCAAGCGCGTTGAATTGAGCCGAGCTAGCTTACCGGAATCGATGTTGGGCGGATGGTAGGGCGCGATCGTATCGGTTGCGATCGCGCTTGCTTCTTCATGCAGTTGAGTCAGCTTACCGGAATCAATATCAGGTGGATGGTAGGGCGCGATTTCTGTGGCGATCGACTCCGGTTCTGGAGCAGTGTCAGGCAAAAGCTTTAGGGGTGGTTCGGCACGGACGGGCAGCAAAATTTCACTGCAAATCATCCGCTCAAAATCCGAATTGAAGTGCGGCAAGGGACGCTTGCGACGCTGCCAAACCGCAAGAATTTGCTCAACTGAAACGGCTTTGTAGCGACCTTGATACAGCGCTTCGATCGCCGCCGATCGCAACCATTCGACGGGATACATTTGCAGCCAGCGATCGATTAGCCGCTCCATAGTCCAACTGCCCAAGTCAAAATTATATTGACTCAGTAACAGTTGAGTTTCGATCGCAGCCGTTGCCAGTTCGCTCATGAAATTGTGATTGAGGCCGTTTGCCTTGCTGCTATTTTAATCGAGTGCGGCATTGATTCACGGTAAAAGCAATTGATCGGAAAAATCAAGCTGTTTTGTAATGTTTTGATTTCAATTGCTGTAAAGATTTGGCTTCCGGCTCAAGCGGCCTCTCGAAATTCGATCGAATTGGATGCGCTGCTTCATCCGCAATTCAAGATATTGCGCTTGCAGTTAATCATCGGACTGCTGCACACCATCTACCACCGTATTGCCTTCACCGGAAAAAGGCGGGCGATCGGTGCCAAAGTTGAACTCATTAATGCGTAATCCGATCGAGGCAATTTCGCGTTCGGGGTTGACGCGCAGCACGATCGAATAAGTGCGGCGGTTGTATTCCAAACTGTAATCGGTGTCAAAGCCGTCGCCGCGATCGAGGTTGATCGAGGCCTGCACGCCAAATAGAAATGGCCCGTAAATTTGCTGACGAATGCCAAAAGAAAGGACGCGCTCGTCCGCATCGCGATCGAACAGAAATGGCGATTCGCCTTGTCCAAAGCGCTGCGAATAGCTGATGTTGAAGGCGGTGTAGTCGAAAGCTGGACGTGAATAGTGTCCGAACTGCCCAAAAAGTCCCAAAGTGCCCGTCAACAGCGTTTGGGATTCACCGTTCGTGTAGAAGCTGCCGACCAGTCGGGCACTTGGCACCAAGGCAACAAACGGCACAACCGGATTGGGCGTATAGCGCAAGCCCTCAGTGGGCGTGGCCGGAAGTGGCTGACCTTGCCACAGCGTAATGAAGCGATTGGCTTCTAACACGCCCTGAAAGCGACCTAGGGTGATGCGGTTGTTGTCGCGAATCGGTTCTAGCAAATCGTCGCGATCGGTATCTGCCGTGACAAGCTGAGCGCCAAACTGATAGCGGTAGTTGATGCCCGTATCGCCCAGCGTAAACTGCGGCGAGGCGAAGACAAAGCCCAAGCTGCTGTAAACCGTTTGGTAGCCAAGCGAGCCGTTGAACAGGCGATCGCGGAAGCTATATTCCAGTGAGAGCGTGTTGCGGCCAATGAGCTGCCGCGCCCGCACACTGGCTCGGATGTTGTCGTTGCGATTGTCAAACGTGAGCGGACTGACGATCGCCAAATTCGCTTCTGCGGTCGTCGTTGGGCTGAGGCGAGCGTTCAGTTGAGCGACAAGGCCAAGATTGTCGAAGAAGCTGCTGCCGTCTCTTTGATCCGTGACGCGATCGTCGCCGCCAAAAATCGCCTGCTGCAAAAAGATCTGCGGTCGAATCTGAAGCTGCACAGCGGGCGTGGACAGCGGCTCGAAAATGCCTTCGATGAAGAAGCCGCCGCGATCGCGTTCATCAAAGCCAAAAACAATCGGAAAGGCTTCGCGCTGGCGTTCATCCAGAATAATCCGATCGCGCAGGAGGGGCAGCGAAAAGCCTTGATCGAAGACGATACGCGGATTGCGGGCGCGAATTTCGCTGCGCGTAGGCGAGAGACGAGTGAAGGTGACAGTGGGCGATCGCAATTCCAGTTCTGGCGGCGAAAACGGATCGTTCGTCAAGCGCACATTCGTCGCTTGCCAACCGTCAGCCGTAAATTCTAGCCGTTCTGCCTCAAAGCGAATTCGATTGATCGTGCCGCCTGCGGCAACATTGTTGCTCCCCAAGCCAAACGTCAGACCGCCGCCTGTGCCGAAAATTGGCTGACTGGCCGGATCGACAGGTGCATTCGGGTCGATTGGAGTCGGAGCAACTCCTTCACCACCAGCGGAAAAATCGCGTCCGGCACTGGGAATAAACACTTCACCACGAGCCGCCAGCACGGTTCCCTGCGTCTGCACAAAATTGTAGGTGAGGCGATCGCCCCGCAATACCTGGTCGCCGCGCTCTAGTCGCACACTGCCTTCGGCCACAGCAATTCGATTCAGCAGGTTGACCTGGACGCGATCGGCGTTTAATACTGCACCGCGAAATCGCATCTCGACATTGCCGATTCCCGTAAAGATTTCGCGGTTTGTGTCAAATTCCTGGTAGTCCGCATCCAGTTCAACAATGTTGCCCGTTCCAGACGGGTCGGTTTGCGGATCAGCAGCAGGCGGCGTTTCTGGAACTGGAGACGGCTGGGGTGGGGGCAATTCGGACGCGGCAGGTTCAGGAATAATTTCGAGCGTTTGACCTTGGGGATTTTCCTCGGTCGGATCGATTTGGATGGTCTCGATCGGCGGATTCTCAACCGATGGCTCTGGCGGCGCATCTTCTGTCGTTGGCTCTGGCGGTGTTTCCAGCTCAGGCGACGTTTCCAGTTCAAAGGAATCAGATTCCGTCGGCGGCTCGATCGCAGGCTCAGGGGTTTCTGGAGCTTCGACTGGCTCAGGCGGAGCGGGAATCGTGGGAAGCTGTGCTTGTCGAGTCGCAAACGTCAGCGAAACGGCTGGAGGTTCTGGAGTGGCGGATCGCTCGATCGCTCCACCCAGCGGTGCTGCTTCGATTGCAGGCGGTGCAGAAGTATTGTCAGGCTGGCGTTCTGGCTCAAACGAGCTTGGAGCCGCTGGTGCAGGTGCAGCAACGGTTTCAGAAGGAGCAACAACTTGGATGAGAAGAGGCGGAGGCGGCGGAACCGGATAGGGCATAGCTAAAGACAGTGGAAACAGACAGCCCGCAGGAGGGTTAGCCTTTTCGCGCGATCGAGCTACCTGTGGGGGTGGCGAGCTTCCGGCTCCGCCAAGGCCAAAGCAAGATTATTCCAAATCTTGGCGATTCGGGTTTCGAGCGGGGTCGTTGGACAAAAAGCCAAACACAAACAGGCCAACAAAAAAGGCAACCACAACGTAAACCACGATTTTAAGCGTCAGCATTGATAGACCTCTTGGGAATCAGTTTTATTATCATACTCGGAACCCTGACTCATTTCTCGCTACGATTCCCGCAAAGACTGGTGCGATCGCAAAGCTTGCGGAACGGTATTGCGCTAGCACTCCTAGTAAAGTATCACTCGAATGCGCTGCTGCACAGGACGGGCGCGGCAGCGTTGCAGTTCCCCAGATGGGTATCGGGGATCAAGGATTGAGATGTCAGTGAGGATTGCCGCTCAGCCAGCGCCAGAAGTTGGAAAGCTTGGTTTCGAGCCAGAGCATTCCAGCATCGAGCCATTCGAGCAGTTGCTCTAGCGGATGTTTGACATAGCCAACTAAGCGAGCTTCGGTTTCGATCCAGGTGGGTGCGGCAGTGGGTGCAGTTGATTCGGTTTCGATCGCAATTGCTCCAGCAGCTTGATCAAGGGAATTGCTTATGCGCTCCGCTGCCGATCGCGTCGTTGCCGTCGATCGATCGGTTGTCGTCAGTTTGCGATCGAACGCTTGCGGCGGCAGGGCGGCAACCTCTCGACCCAAAGCTGCGATCGGCGTTTGGCTAGTGGAATCTGCGGCAAGGCGTTTGCGCTTCCACCAAGATTTTTGCTGGGGTGGAGGGGGCGAGGTGGCTGTTAGGGTGGCGGCTTCGCTAATCACGATCGCCGGATTGCCGACTTCAAGGGTGGATTCTTCAGCAGCAGGGCGGAATCGTTCCCGCAACCATGCCCAAGGCGATCGCACCGCATTCCTAAAAAGGGATTGCCTAAAAAGGGATTGATTGATCGATTCCGTTCCGGGAGCGCTTTGCGATCGTGGCTGCGGTGTCGACGGCAAAATGGGAGCAGACGGTGCGGCGGCAAGTTGAGCCGCTTCACCAAATAAATTCGTTGCGATCGCAATCGGGCTTTGCTGCATCCACGTCATCAAGCGCTGAAAACTCCGAATCGGCGGCAGTAAGTGAGGAGAATCGGCAGGGAGCGGAAGCGATCGATCAAAACTGCGTAAGCGCAACAGCCGTCGATAGCTTGCAAGTTCCCAGACGATCCGCTGCTGAAGCTGGATTTGCTGTTCAGCCGTGAGGACATCCAGCAGTTGATTGTGAATGGTCGTCAGGACAAGGCGGCGATCGCTCAGCCGCGAAGCCAAGCCGCGCACCCGCACCGTTGTCGGTTCGATTCCATCTTCCAGACGTGGCGCAATTTCGCTCAAAGGTTCAACTGCTCTAGGCAAATCAACCACGACGATCGGCGTAGCAGCAGCAGGCACGAGTGCTTCGCAGACCTTCGGTAGCGATCCATCCGCAGCGGGAAGCAATGCTGTTAGGTTTGATAGTTCTAGTCCAGCCAGGGCAATCAGCGATCGCACGATCGGCGTATCAACCGGAGCATCGCGATCGATCTGTTCATCGATCGGTGGATTGGCCGGATCGGTGACAGGGGCAGCCTGTAGCTGCGGTAAAATTCGGGAAGCGGCTTGCTGGATCGATCGACTGGCGACGCGAGTACCTTGGTAGAGCGCGTAGATTGGGTACAGCAGAATTTGACTGCCCCAGGTTGCCGTTAGCTTTGCCTGTCGCCAAGTTTGCGCCAAGCGATCGCCCAAACGCATCGTTTGTCGTGAGAACGCCTGAAAAAATTGACTGCGGTAGCGACTAGAAGCCATGTGCGGCGCAAACGGAATTTCTGGTGTAGAGTTTCAGACGTTCCCGTTTTCACGGGGGCGAATCCTTTGATCTTAGACGATATATGCTCGACTCCGCGCCTGCCTCAGCTTCCTCCGCAGCCATCGACACCGCGATCGATCGCCTGCGTCATCTGAGCCAGCTTGATTTGCAAACTGCTTGGTACTGTAACGAGGCGATTGCCCCGCTCAACGATCGCGGCCATATCGCTTGGGATGCAGGAGCGATCGAACTGCGACAGACCATCGTGATTCCTGAACGGCTCAACGGATACGCGATCGCGGGAATGACGTTGCGGCTGGGTTTGCTGTGGTGGGCAGAAGCCGCTGAAATTTTGGTCAACGGTAATGTTGTGCAGGCGGGTGATTTGTTTGACTGCTCGACTCGAATTTTGCTGAGCGAATCGGCCAAACCAAGAGAAGCGATCGACATCACGCTGCGGCTGACTGCTCCGGCTCACGATCGCGGGGCATTGGTGAAGTCGTACTGCTGCTACGAATCAATCGATTTTCCTGAACCGAGCTTTATCGCGGATGAACTGATCAGCTTGCAGCATTTGCCCGATCGACACTTGGAACTGGAGCGGGCGATCGAGGCGATCGACTGGTCAGCTTTGCCGAATCGCGCTTTGTTTGATGCGTCACTTGCAAAGATGCGCGAACAGCTTCAGCCATTGAGCAGTGAGTTAAAAGCAAGACAAATTTATCTGTTGGGTCACGCGCATCTCGATCTTGCTTGGCTGTGGCCGATCGCGGAAACTTGGGATGTGGCCGAGCGCACGTTTCGATCGGTTTTGCAGCTTCAGCAGGAATTTCCCGATTTAATTTTCGGCCATTCGTCACCCGCTTTGTATGCCTGGATCGAGCAGCATCGCCCCGACCTGTTTGCCGAAATTCAAGCGCAAATTGCGTCAGGCTGCTGGGAAGTGATCGCAGGGCTGTGGGTCGAGCCGGAATTCAATACGGTTTGCGGCGAATCGATCGCCCGTCAGGTCATCTACGGTCAGCGCTATGTGCAGGAAAAATTTGGTCGGACGAGTGCGATCGCTTGGCTTCCCGACAGTTTCGGCTTCTGCTGGCAACTGCCACAGATTTTGCAGCAGGGCGCGATCGAATATTTCGTGACGCAAAAGCTGCGGTGGAACGACACAACTGAGTTTCCGCACGATCTGTTTTGGTGGGAAGGCCGAGACGGAACGCGCATCCTCAGCTACAGCTCTGTGCCGATCGGGGAAGGCATTGATCCGGCAAAAATGGCGAAATACGCCAGCGAATGGGAAGCCAAGACAGATCGATCGATCGCGCTGTGGCTTCCGGGCATTGGGGATCACGGTGGTGGGCCGACTCGCGACATGCTGACGGTGGCCGATCGCTGGGCAAATTCTCCATTCTTCCCCAAGCTGAAATTTGCCACAGCCGAAGCATTTCTCCAGCAAATTACGCAAAAGAGCGATGATCTTCCGATTTGGCAGCGCGATCTCTACCTGGAATTTCATCGCGGCTGCTACACGACTCATGCCGATCAAAAACTGGCAAATCGCCGATCGGAAATTTTGCTGTATCAGGCGGAACTTTGGAGCGCGGTAGCTTCGCTGACCAAAGGTAGCGAAGCTTTGACGAACAATTTCGATTATCCTGCCGAGGCGATCGAGTCAGCTTGGAAGCTGATTTTGTTTAACCAGTTTCACGATATCTTGCCCGGATCAGCGATCCCCGAAGTTTACGAGGAAACCGCTCCGACTTGGCAGCAGGCACAAACGCAAGCCGCAGCCATCCGCGATCAAGCACTGGCAGCGATCGCCGCCCAAATCGATTTACCTGAACCGCCACAGCCCGCAGCCCGTCCGCTCGTGATTTTCAATTCGCTCAACTGGACGCGATCGCAAGTCGTCTCTGTTGCGCTGCCAGCAGGCTGGAGTGCAGCGGACGTATATGACGATCGCGGGCGATCGATCCCTGTGCAAATCAGCGGAAATTCCGTGCTGTTCTACGCAACTGATCTGCCGAGCGTCGGCTATCGATTGTTCTGGCTGGCTGAAGCTGCGCTGGAACCGGAATCTGCTGTTGTGCCTGGATGGACGCTGGAAAACGATCGCCTGCGGGTACAGGTCAGTCCACTGACGGGCAATCTCAACAGCGTGTATGACAAGCAAAACGATCGCGAAATCCTTAGCGCTCCGGGCAATCAGCTTCAGGCGTTTCGCGACTGCGGCCAGTATTGGGACGCTTGGAACATTGATCCCCACTATGCCGATCATCCCTTGCCGCCCGCGAAAACTCTGTCTACCTTGTGGATCGATCGCGGTGCAATTCGGCAGCGCTTGCGCGTTCAGCGGCTTGTTGGCAGTTCGCGCTTGCAGCAAGATTATGTTCTCGATTGCGATTCAGAGGTTTTGAGAATTGAAACGGTTGCGGACTGGCAGGAAGAACATACGTTGCTCAAGGCTGCTTTTCCGCTGACCGTTGAATCCGACTTTGCAACCTGCGAAATTCCGTTTGGCGCGATCGATCGCCCGACTCGTCCGCAAACGCCCGCCGAAGCTGCTCAGTGGGAAATTCCTGCTCTCCAGTGGGCGGACTTGAGCCAAGCTGATTACGGCGTCAGTCTGCTCAACGACTGCAAATACGGCTACGATGTCCAGCCGAATCAACTGCGACTGACGCTGCTCCGCAGTTCTCGCTGGCCTGATCCCCACGCCGATCGCGGCCATCACGAATTCTGCTACGCCCTCTACCCGCATCGCGATCGCTGGTCGCAAGCGCACACCGTCCAGCGCGGCTATGAACTCAATCAGCCGCCGATCGTCCATTTCCCCAAAGCTGCTACCGCACCAACGCTTCCCCCGACTTGCGAATTCCTCAATCTGTCCGCTCCAAATTTGATTTGCTCTGCCTTTAAGCGATCGCACGTTAACCCGCAGCAGTGGATTTTGCGCTGCTATGAAGCCTGCGGTCAGAATGCTGCGATCGCGCTTTCCGGCTACCTGAAGCTGCAACTTTGCGATCGAACCAACCTGCTTGAAGAAGTGATTGAAATTGAAATAGAGGAGGTGAAAGCCTGGGCGATTGCCACCGTTGCTGTTGCTCTGGAAAACGATGCCACCTCTAAATCTGGCGTCTGACTGTAACTTTTTCCTGTACTATTTGTACATGCACAGCCAAACCGTGCCGCACGAGTCGATCGCCAATTCCAATTCCTGTGGATGAACGGCTACAAAAAATCTTGTCCCAGTGGGGTGTTGCTTCTCGCCGTCAGGCCGAGCAGCTTATTCGAGATGGCCGTGTGCGACTCAACGGGGCAGTCGCGGAACTTGGACATAAAGCCGATCCAAGTCACGACCGCATCGAGGTCGATGGCCGTTTGATTCAGCCTCGCGATCGACCCGCACCCCAATACCTGCTGCTGCATAAGCCCGCTGGTGTCGTGACGACTCGCGACGATCCCCAAAAGCGGCGCACCGTCATGGATCTGCTGCCCGCTTCGCTGAAGCACAACAGCCTGCATCCAGTCGGACGCCTTGATGCAGATTCGACTGGAGCGCTGCTGCTGACCAATGATGGCGAGGTGACTTTTTGTTTGACGCACCCGCGCCACTCGATCGCCAAAACCTACCAGGTTTGGGTCGAAGGTCATCCGACTGAGACCACGCTTGAGCAGTGGCGGCGCGGCGTTCTGCTCGACGGGCGATTGACGCGATCGGCACAGGTCGAAGTTCTGCGTCAAACAAGCAGCCAAACTTTCCTGAAAATCATTTTGCGCGAAGGTCGCAATCGCCAAATTCGTCGTGTGGCTGAACAGCTTGGGCATCCAGTTGTGTCGCTCCACCGCGTCGCGATCGGCGCGATCGAGTTGGGATCGCTGCCGTCCGGCCAGGTGCGTCCCTTGAACGCCAAAGAGGTCGAATTTTTGCGATCGCAAGTGCAGCAGTTGCGATCGATCGAGGCAGACCTGTTCATTTCGGTAGAGACGCGGTAGAAATTCCCGGTAGTATGAATGACAGCGGATCAGGTTCATGAATCGAGGTTGACAGCAATGAGCGAAATTTCCCTTCCCCAAAACGAGCAAGCTCAAAAACTGGCCGAGATTGGCGAATATCTGCGGCAGGTGCGCGAACAGCACGACCTGACGCTAGATGAAATGGCAGGCAAAACGCTGATTCAAGTCAGGCTGCTCAAGGCGATCGAGTCGGGCAACCTCAATCCCTTGCCGGAGCCAGTTTATATTCGCGGCTTTATCAAGCGTTACAGCGAAGCATTGGGACTCAACGGCACCGAGATTGCAGAAGCTTTTCCAATGGAAAATCCGGTTCGTCCCGTGCAGTCGTCTTGGAAAGATACGCCTGCGGCTCAACTGCGTCCGCTGCATCTTTGGGCAGCCTATGTGGTGCTGATTATCGCGGCGGTGAGTGGTTTGTCCTATGTCATCAGTCGATCGAGCTTCAACGCCAATCGTCCGCAACCCGCTGCCACGACTGCTGCTCGACCCGCTACCAGTCCAACTTCCGCTGCCAGCCCTCGACCCGTCACAAGTCCAACCGCTGCTGCGACCCAACCCGCTGCAAGTCCAACCGCAGCAGCGAGTCCCGCCTTGCCTGCGGCTAGCCCCACCGCAGCAGCCAGTCCGAGTCCTGCTGCCAGCCCTGCCGCCAGCCCAACCAACACTGCACAAGCGGTTCGGGTTGATATGACTTTGACGGCTCAATCTTGGGTGCGGGTTGAAGTCGATGGCAAAAATGCGTTTGAAGGTGTTCTCGACGAAGGCACACAGCGCACCTGGACAGCAAATCAAGCGGTCACAGTCCGAGCCGGAAATGCAGGCGGTGTGTCGATCGCCTTCAACAACGGTCAGGCTCAGCCGATGGGTGCAGCGGGCAGCGTTCGAGAAGTCACCTACTCGCCCGACCAAAATTCCGCCAGCTTGCCAGGATCGCCAGCGAATTCTGTTCCACAGTAACCCTTGGGGATCTGTTCGCGATCCCCAACGCTTTAATCGTGCGATCGCGGCTTGGCGACCCGACCGTAAATCTGTGTCAGATGTGCGAGTCGATCGCCCAGTTCCGGCTTCAGTGCATCGGTGTGATAGCGCCAACTCCAGTTGCCTTCGGCTTTCCCTGGAAAGTTCATCCGCGCTTCCGTCCCCAACCCCAACACATCTTGGAGCGGAACGATCGCTTGATTGCCTACTGAACTAAACGCAAGGCGAATCAGATCCCAGTGAATGCCGTCTGAACCAGTGCAGCCGAGGTAGTCATGCAGCGATCGCCGCTCTTCCTCCGGTAGCTGCTCGTACCAGCCAACCGTCGTGTCGTTGTCGTGCGTTCCCGTGTAGACAACGCAGTTTTGAATGTAGTTGAACGGCAAAAACGGATTCGTCGGATCGTTTCCAAAAGCAAAATGCAGAATTCTCATGCCGGGAAACTCGAAGCGATCGCGCAGTTCCTCAACATCCGGCGTGATCACGCCTAAATCCTCCGCCAAAATTGGCAAGCTGCCTAATTCCTGCTTCAGCAGCGTAAAGAATTCTTTGCCCGGAGCTTCGATCCACTCGCCGCCCAGCGCGGTTGTTTCGCCTTGGGGAACTGCCCAGTACGCACAAAAGCCGCGAAAGTGATCGATGCGAATGAGATCAACGTAATCGAGGAGCGATCGAAACCGCTCGATCCACCACTCATATTTGTTCGCGGCGATCGCATCCCAGTCGTAGATCGGATTGCCCCAAAGCTGTCCGGTATCGCTGAAGAAATCCGGCGGCACACCTGCCATTGAGGTCGGCTGACCTTCAGCATTCAGCTTAAAATTGTGTGGCTGTGCCCAAACATCCGCGCTGTCGTGAGCGACATAGATCGGCACATCGCCAATGATCGAAATGCCGCGATCGTTCGCATATCGCCGCAGGTTTTCCCATTCGCGGAAAAACTCAAACTGAAGAAATTTGTGGTTGAAAATTTGGTCGTTGAGGCGATC
The DNA here is from genome assembly GCF_014696105.1 of Microcoleus sp. FACHB-1515. Taxonomy (GTDB): domain Bacteria; phylum Cyanobacteriota; class Cyanobacteriia; order Elainellales; family Elainellaceae; genus JAAUTJ01. The sequence continues at coordinate 88,722 of NZ_JACJPO010000045.1, read as the reverse complement.
GTGCCACTCGGCCATTGCTTCCGGCTTGCGATGGGCAATTTCCGGCTCCCAGTCATACCAGCTTGCGCCCTCATGGGCTTCCTTGAGCGCCATGAAAAAGGCGTAGTCATTGAGCCAAAAGGCGCGACTTGCACAAAACGTTTCGTACTGGGTGCGCTGCTCGATCGAAGCGTGTGTCCGAAAGTGGTCTGCCGCTTTGAGCAGCAGCGGCATTTTGTATGCGATGACGCGATCGAAATCCACATGATCAGCCGGAAAATCTGGCAGGTCATTCAGGTCTACTCCATCGAGCAAACCTTGACCCTGCAAAATCTCTAGGCTAATCAGCAGAGGGTTTCCGGCCATTGCTGAATAGCCTGCATACGGAGAGTTGCCGAAGCCCGTCGGCCCCAAAGGAAGAATTTGCCAGAGCTGCTGGCGGCTTTGCTCCAAAAACTCAACAAAACGGTAAGCCGAACCACCCAAATCACCAATGCCAAAGCGACCAGGAAACGAAGTCGGATGCAGCAACAGGCCGCTAGAGCGAGGAAAAGGCATATCATCGTCAATAAATCGCCGTAATTTCTCAGACTTTATCACGCACCTCTCCGTGCCGAATGCACCTAAAGGCAGGAGCAGTGGGGTGTGGGGTGTTGGGGGTCGGGGGTGGCCTGAGCCGGACGATCGATCCGCCTTGCGAAGTAGCGGAATCCGCACCTATCGAGGGAGGGCAACCGTACTGTTTAGAATAGAGACGATCGCGGCAAATCAGTTCACACTGAGTTTAAATCGAGTAACTCTTCATCAGTAGACCATGACGACACTGGAACAGGGCAACATCAGTATCCATACTGAAAATATTTTCCCGATTATCAAAAAGTGGCTCTACTCTGACCACGAAATCTTTCTGCGCGAATTAATCTCGAATGCGGTTGATGCGATTAGCAAGCTCAACATGGTGGCTCGGGCAGGAAACTATTCGGGCGAACTGGGCGAACCGGAAATCGTAATTGCGATCGACAAAGACAACAAGAAACTGTCGATTTCTGACAACGGCATCGGTATGACCGGGGAGGAAGTCAAAAAGTACATCAACCAGGTAGCTTTCTCCAGTGCAGAAGAATTCGTCGAGAAGTTCAAAAACAGCGGCGATCAGCAAATTATCGGTCACTTCGGTTTAGGCTTCTACTCATCTTTCATGGTGGCAAAGCAAGTTGAAATCGACACGCTTTCCTATCAGGAAGAAGCGCAGCCTGTTCACTGGTCTTGTGACGGTTCGACACAGTTTGAATTGACCGAGAGCGATCGCACCACGCGCGGCACAACTGTCACGTTAACGCTGCAAGACGAAGAAGTTGAATATCTCGAAGCCTACCGGATCAAGCAGCTAGTTAAAACCTACTGCGACTTCATGCCCGTGCCAATCAAGCTCGATGGCGAGCAGATCAATCGCCAGAAAGCACCCTGGAAAGAGTCACCGAGTAATCTGACTAAAGAAGATTACCTAGAGTTCTATCGCTATCTTTATCCGTTCCAAGAAGATCCGCTGCTGTGGGTTCACCTCAACACCGACTATCCGTTTGTCGTTAACGGCATCCTTTACTTTCCAAAGCTGAAGCCGGATGTTGATGTTACAAAAGGGCAGATCAAGCTGTTCTGCAATCAAGTTTTTGTCAGCGACAATTGCGAAGAAGTCATTCCCCGATTTCTGCTGCCGTTGCGTGGTGTCATCGACAGTGCCGATATTCCGCTGAACGTCAGCCGCAGCTTCTTGCAAAACGATCGCACCGTCCGCCGCATTGCCGACTACATTGCTAAGAAAGTTGGCGATCGCCTCAAAGAACTGTATCGAGACGATCGCGAAGCCTACATCAAAGGCTGGCAGGATTTGGGCACGTTCGTCAAGTTTGGCTCGATGAACGATGACAAGTTCAAAAAGCAGGTTGAAGACATTTTGATCTACCGCACTTCGGCAGATTTGAGCGCAAAATCGGATGCACCTGCGATCGAAGTGCAGTCGAGCGAGGATGATGCTTGGCAGGAAGTTTCAGAGCCGTCGAACGCACCCATCAATACGCTGGATGGTCAGTCTTATACAACTTTGAAAGAATATCTCGATCGCAACAAAGACCGTCACGAAAATCGCGTCTTCTACTGCACTGATGCAGCCAGTCAAGCGACCTATGTGGAACTGCACAAGAGCCAAGGCTTGGAAGTTCTCTACATGGATTCGTTTATCGATTCGCACTTCATCAGCTTTTTGGAGCGCGAACATTCCGACGTGAAATTTGCTCGTGTCGATGCGGAAATTGACGAAACTCTGCTCGACAAATCCAGCGACATTGTTGACCCCAAAACCAACAAAACACGCGGCGAACTCGTCAAAGAAATTTTTGAGCAGGCACTCAACAAGCCAAAACTGACGATTCGGACTGAAGCGCTCAAGGCTGATTCGGAAGCGGCTCCTCCGGCGATCGTCCTCCTCCCCGAAGCGCAACGCCGCATCCAAGAAATGACTGCCTTGATGACTCAGCAGGTCGCTCAATTTCCCGAAGAGCATATTCTCCTGGTGAACACGGCCCACCCGCTGATTCAAAATCTTGTCAACATCAGTCAAGGCAGCATTATCCAGTCGAGCGGCCCGTCTCCCTCTGGCGATCTGGCGACCTTGATTTGCCAGCATGTTTATGATCTGGCATTGATGGCGCAAAAAGGCTTCGACGCGGATGGCATGAAGGCATTTGTGGAGCGATCGAACCAAGTCCTCACTCGTCTCACGCAAAGCTAGGAAGCGAGGGTTAGGAATAGGGATTTGGCCGTGCTGACCCCTTACACCTAACCCCTCCCCTCCGCTATAATCTCTGTTTGTGCCAATAACCGAAAAAAGCTATGCCTCGTCAATGTGATCTCACTGGCAAGAAAGCCAACAACGCCTACGCGATCTCGCACTCGCACCGCCGTACCAAAAAGATTCAAGAAGCCAACCTGCAAGAAAAGCGCATCTGGTGGGCAGAGGGCAAGCGATTTGTCAAACTGCGGCTTTCAACCAAAGCAATCAAGACGCTGGAGAAGAAAGGTTTGTCAGCGATGGCAAAAGAAGCGGGAATTGACCTCAAGAAGTACTAGGTTTCTAGCTTGCAGTCCATCTGCGCGATCGAGATGCCCGCTAGAGCGGGCATTTGTTTTGGGTTGCAAGCCGCTAAAAATAATTTTCGTGCTAGCCTGATCGCTTCTAGATTGCGAGTGGGTATCATAATGGGCATTGCATTTCAGCTTTGATCTGCGTTCTGCTCGATCGAAATGATGGAATGTCGATCGCAACTTCTAACTCAGCCTTAACTTTTACTTGCTAGGTTAGAAGCTGATCGCCTAACTTATCAAGGTCGGTGCTTCGGTCAGAAAAAAGCTTTAGCTGCATTAACCACTCAGGGCGATCGCCCCTCTACTGCTTGAATAGTCTCCTTGATCCGCTGGCTTTCTGACTCGTTGCCCATACTGCTAACCCCAAAACTCGTAATTTCCCGGTTGCTGTTAAGGCTTTGACCTGTTAGTACAAAATTGGTTGCTGACTCTTAGCAAATCCAGCTTCTATCTTCAATTTCCCGCCGTTTAGGTCACTTCTAGGAACGCAGCTATGTCTACCCGCAAGCTTATCCAAGCTGTTCGACAACTCTCGCAGCAAATCGGCAGGCTGGCAAGATCAACTCCTAAGAAATTGATGAGTTGGCTGCTGCGGGGCTTGCTAGCGATCGGACGACCCCGATTTGCCAAAGCAGGCTTTGTCTTGCCAACCACAATTTTGCTGCTGCTGGTTGTCAGCCTCACGGTCGGGTCAATTTCGCTACGCACCTTCAACCGCACGAGCGAAGCCGCGAATGAGCGTCAGCAAGATGTGATCTACAATGCTGCCACGCCTGCGATCGATCGCGCTAAAGCAAAGCTGGAATTTTTGTTTGATGTCAATCAAGATCCGCGCTATCCGGGTGGCATTCCGCGTGAAAATCAGCTTCTAGGAATGATGCTCAACCCCCCCGGTGGTATTGAGATTGAGGGTCTACGGGTAGCAGAATATCGCCCTGATGGAAATGATCCCTACACTTTTCCAGACGAAAGGCGGCTTACCTACAATGGCAGAGTTGCTAACGTTTGGACGTTTCCCGCTGATACCAACGGAGACGGCACGAACGACGCCACGATCGCCTACTCGATCTTGATGGAAACACCAGACGACCTGAAGGAACTGCAAAATAGCAGTCCAGAGGCAATTGCACAGCGAGCGAATGCGCTGCAAGTCCGAAATGGCCCGTTGAGCAACACGACTCAGGCATCTTCTTCTTGTGCCAGAGGTGGCTCAAACCGAGCCGAAAGCGGCTGGTCGCCTGATCCCAACGCAGGCAACACAATTATTCGGAAAAACTTTCAGGTTGACGCCTTCGTGCTGCCCAACGATGTTGCCAACACCGCTGTTTCAACCCTAGAGTTCTTCCAAGACCGCAAAGTGAATCGCGGTAACAAGTGGGGCGCATGGTTCCGCAACGACCTCGAAATCTTTCCAGGTCCGGCCTTCAACTGGAACGGAGCAATGCACACCGAGGGCAGCTTGATCGTGGGTAAACCCAGCCCGCAGGACGATCGCCTCGTGACAAGCTACCTGATTAGCGCTCCCGCCTCTTGTTTATATTCAAAATCCGCGTCGGAAGTTACCTTTGGCGAATTCAGCGATGCGGATTTGCGAAGCAACCCTGCTGCGAACAATGGTCAGGTCTACTATGGTCATGCCATTAGCGGTGGTATTGGCAGAGGCGGTGCAGAAGATTCCAACTCGTTTGGAGGCGAATCGCTCTTCCACATGCATCGCGGCGATGGCGACGCTGCCCCGTTCATTCAGCGCAATCAGGGCGTAGTCTTTGACGAGGGCACCGATTCTGTTGTTAATGAAGACCGACCAACCGACTACACGCTTGATCCGGTCGTTCTGCTGACGGAAGGTGTTTCAAAAACGCGATCGGAGATTCAAGATTCAAGAATCGATCCGGCTTGGGATGGCGGCTCGTTCAAACAAAATGGGCGCATCTTCGCTCAAGGTGAAACTGCACCCTATGTTGACGATTCGTACCGCGCTGACAACCGCTTAGGACCAAAACCACAGTACAAGGGCGTACCGATTGGTGGCGTTATCGGTGCCAACATCGATCCCAGTCGAGGCGATCTGATTCAAAACACTCCGCCCGCTGGTGCAGGTGAAGGCGAAGTCGGTCTCGATGGCTACTGGGAGCGCCGCGCTAGAGCGCAAGGTTTACGCCTCATTGTTGGACAGCGACTAGAGCTTGGAAACGCATTTGGCTGGAATTTTGGTCAGCCGCCGAATGGGAATGAGCTAGATAACGAACCGTTGCGTCCTTGGCTGCGTTGCAGTCCAAATAATGACGGCAAGTGCAATCAAGCTCGCCAGCGGCGATCGCTTTACGATAACTTGGCAGCAGTGCAGGCAACTGCCGTTTATCACGCAAGCAGTGCTAGCAGCGACAATGATACTCCGCTGGCCTGTCTTGCAACCACTGTTCACCCTGGCACTGCCTACACGCTAGAGCGCAGCGCAACATTTGAAAATCTGCGGCAGTACGACTTATTCGGTGGAAGCGCCTTTGCCTCTGCACCTTCTAACATCAGCTTGATCAACGGTGACTTCTTTAGAGGTCGCGGAACGAACGGCTGGGAATATGAAGCGCCAAACATTGCAGCTCTACGCAATCCAAATAGTCCACTGCGTTTGGCAATGCAAAATTTAGCAAGATATGCAGGCGATCCGAAGGGAGGTACGCCCTCGTTTACGCCAGTCACAAACGACGGCGCAGTACATCCCTATCCCAGCATGGCAATGTGGGGTGACTTCTCGATCCTACGACGCATTCTCGAATCGGGAACGTCATATGACGCTCTCAGCCCAGCAGACAAAACAACAATGCATACTGCTGCCTGTACGCTGGGAATGCTCGCCTACAACATCAACTACCTGCTAGCGTACAAGCCTGATCAATCAGCCTTGCAAACACAGCTTGCTCCACTTATTGGTGCGGTCTTTTCAGGCAGCAGCGTTGCTGGAGTGCAAACACCACCGCCATTTTCAACAGATAGCACCAGACGGTTAGACTCAACTGCGACACCAGAAGATGTAATCACAGCTCTGGAAAGATGGCGAGATGATGCACGCAGTATTCCTGGTGATTTCAACCGCTTGAATCAAGCCGTCTACACAGCCCAAATGCTGGCAACCAAAGAGCAGGTCTACTCTGACCTCAACTACGGTTTTAGAAGCACTCGTACATACTTGCCTGACTCATACTGCCGTGCTTGGGAACCTAGCGGTAGCAACCCTAACCCTAACTTGTTAAGGCTGTGCACCAAAGTTCCGCACTATCCGATTCTCTTCTCACTATTTCCGACTTTTGACCTGAGTGGCCGTTTGTCAGCAACTCCTCCTAGTCATGGGGATGCAGACGACGATACTCGCGATGTCGAAGACATCAGAGGCGCAAATGGAAGGCACAGGAGGTACATCAGGAGCGTAAACTTCGGCACAAGCACAACGGTTTACCGAGGAATTAGCGCAACGGATGCGTCAGGTATAGCTCCGGTAGCGACTTCAGGACTTTCTCAAATCCAGCTTGCTCCAAAGCCCCGCGCAAACTGGCTGCTGCCAACTGCCCCCTACGCGGGCTCATCTACAACTCCAAACAACGGGACAGCACAAACCGGAAATGGTCTTAACGTGTTGATTCGCGACTGTAGCTCAACTGCTTTGGCCTGCATCGACGCGATCTACGCGAATCCGGCTGCGGCAACAAACAGCGACCTCGTGAGAGTTGCGTTTAAAGATTCGGCCTTCATGAATGGTCGCGAGCTGATGGGGGTGCGTGCTCTGGATCTGGACTTAGACCTGATGCGAACCTCTAGTCGCGGCCTCAGTGATGATTTCTGGTTGCCCAAGAGCGGCATCATCTATGCTTTTCGTGAAGATGCCGTAAGCGAAAGCAGCATTGTTCGCCCAGCGGTTAGCACTTGGGGTGCCTGCCGTACTGATACTGCGCTGGAGAATCAACCGAACTGCCGCATGAACACGGGAAGCCCAACGACTGACGCTTATGATTCAAAAGATCCGCCACTCAACAGCACAAACTTAATTACACCAAAGCCTGTAGATTACTACGCAGATCCCGATCGCCGTCCGAATGGATTCCGCCTGCGCGATGGCATCCAAATCGACAGAAGTGGTGACCAAGGCAGAGGGATGACGTTTGTGTCAGACAACCCCGTGTACATTCAAGGTGATTTCAACTGGCACCAAACCAGCGATGGCCGACTGTTAGAAGAGTTTAGGGAGCGTCTTCTGGATAACTACAGCAACTTCTACCAGCGTCGGGAGCCAGAGCTTGCTTTTGCCAACTCTGCGCCGACAGGAGACCTTTGGCGTCCTGCTGAAATTCTGGCAGATGCCATCACCATCTTGTCTCGAAATTTCTGTGATGGCAGCATTCAAGACGGCATTATCACCGCGACTCGAACCACAATACCAGCAGCAGCAAATCCTGAGCGATATGGCTGCCTCAACGGTGTAGCAGTAACCTCCTACTTTAATCAGGGACGTCCTAACTCACCCGTTCCTCCTGTTGCACCCGCCAATAATTCTTGGCGGCGGGCAAGCAAAGCAGAGTCCGACGATTACCGAGAGCAAGAAAGCGGACGCACACCTATTGTTGTAAATCGGTATGGCAATCCGATTGTCTATTCCAATACTGCTTTTGGAGACCCGTACAATGGAGACTTTGATGGAGTGGAAGTAGACAAACTGCGTAACGTTGCGGTTGAAACTCGTGTGAATGCCACGATCGTTAGTGGCATTGTGCCAAGTCGCCAAGACCAGTCCTACGGGGGTTTACACAACTTCCCGCGCTTCTTGGAATCGTGGCAAATCAGCGACGCAAGCCAAATTCCGCTGCGAATTGCTGGATCGTTCATCCAGTTGAACTTCAGCAATTATGCAACCGCACCATTCGATCAGGACGCCTTTGAAGTGGGTACAAGACCGATAGGCGGCAGCAGCGGTGGCGAATTAATCAACTACTACCGACCACCGAATCGATTCTGGGGTTACGATGTTGGCCTTCAATACGCGCCAGCCGGACCACTCGCCCAGCGATTCATCACGTTGGAACCTGTTCGCAGCGAATTCTATAGCGAACCACCCGCTGACGATCCTTACTTGCGTAACCTTTGCAGAGCAGCGGCAACCGCAGCAGCAAGCTCGCCTGGTGGTCAAGGGCGCACGATCGCAAATAGTTGCCCCTCCTAACGCTTCGTTGCCCTTCGCAGGTTCGTTTACTTTTACGCTCAGGAGATCAGCAAAAATCGCCATGAACACTTCTTCTCGCTGGCACCGCCTCGCACTGTCTTTATCAAGTCGCAAACCAGCGGAAATGACACAGGGCTTGACGTTAGTTGAGTGCATCATGGCGATCGTTGTGATTGCCTTGACGAGCGCCATGATCACACCTCCCCTGTTCATTGCGGCTGCAACCCGAATGCAAAATCAGCGAGCCGAACAAGCAATGCAAATTGCTCAGGGCGAAGTCGATCGCATTCGGGCGCTGGTCGAGTGGGCAGAACACACTCCCGATCGCCTACCCACTCCTAGCCAAAGCAATCCGATCGGAGCAACACCGCCCCCTACAAGCTTGTCATCGATTCAGTCGAAGGACACCGCTTGCAACACCTACAGCGACGAGCAGCGATTACCTGTGGCAACAGCGTTTGGGGTAGACACAACGGATGATGGCAACTGCCAACCAGATTTCGCCGTGCAGATGTTTCGCTCCAATCCTCCTGAACCTGTACCTGGAGAACAAAGAGGCAGACCCGGTACTTTCTGTTTGGTTGTGCGCGTCTACGGCAAACCCGCCATCAACGAAGCGGGCGACGGTTTCGTGGGTCAGCTTGAGACAGCGCCTGCTTCGCTGCGCTTCACGACAGGTGAAGGCAACCAGCGCACTCGTCCGCTTGCTGTAATCACAACGCCGATGATCTGGAGCGATCGCAGTTTTTCCTCTCGCGAAATTCGACTAAACAGCAATGGCATTTGCCGCTAGTCATTTACCAAATTCCCGTTGGTCATTTTATCCACTATGGCGACATTTCTTCTTCGCACCCTAAAAGCGATTCGACGGCATCATCACAGTCGTCAAAAAGGCTTTACGCTGATTGAACTGCTGATTGTGACACTAATCGCAGGTGGAATCGTTTCCGGGTTAATGTTTCTCGTTGTGGAGCTATTATCAGCAGACCAGCGGGATGCTTCTCGCAACGCGACTCAGCAAGACATGCAGCGATCGATGGAATACATCAGCGCAGAACTGCGAGAAGCAATTTTTGTTTATTCCGGCGATCAGCTTAGTGAGATCCGCGACAACATTCCAGCCAGTTTATCAACAGGCGGTAGCACCCCTGTTTTGGCGTTTTGGAAGCAGGCTCCTCTACCCAGCAATGTGATTGCTTACTGTGCAGCCAATAGCAACCGCGCCGACGCATCCGGGAATGCCCTTCCCATTCCAGATGCGGCTGGCAGGCCGATCCCCTGCGCTGCGGGACATGCCTACTCTCTCGTGGTGTATTCACTTAACACTGCGGGGGGTGGACCTTGGACTGGTAAAGCTCGCATCACGCGCTATGAGCTGAGGCAATACAACAACAATTCAGGTCAACCAACTCCCGTCCCTGGCTATGTCAGCCCGATCGATGGCTCACGCAACCTGTTTGCCAATTGGCCGCTGGGGGTGGATGGAACAACGAATCGTCAAACTCCAACTGGAACGCCGACCGGAGCCGCAGTGCCTCTGACGGACTTTGTGGATGATGAGCCGGAAGGAGAACCGACCTGCCCCTCGGACAACTATGAGATATCGCCCAGCAATGGAAGTGGTGCAAACCTGTCCTCCTATCCTTACAGCTTCTACGCTTGTGTCTACACTGGGTCTTCATCTCCTTCCCCAAGTCCTTCCCCAACGCCCAATGCATCACAAAGCAATGACTCGATCGACAACCAAGAGGTTATTCTTTACCTGCGCGGCAATGGCTTTGGTAGACCCAGCATCAATGCCGAGACTGGCCCCAACTCGTATCGACCCACGCTGACAACGCGAGTTTTCAATCGCGGTACGCTAGATATCAACCCGAACAATTAACAGAACGCTCGATCGCTTCACCTTTCAACCCCCAACTGGAGCCAAACTATGAGAACAAAACTACTCAAGTCGTCAGCGGCGGGCTTCACATTGATCGAACTCATCGTCGTGATGGTCATGATTGGTGTTTTGTTTAGCATTGCGGCTCCGGGCTGGCTGGCTTTTGCGAATCGGCAGCGCGTCAACAGCGTGCGTGACGAACTTCTACAAGAAATTCGTCGGGCACAAGCTACTGCTGCCCAAACTCGTCGCGATCAGCAATTTACCGTAATCCCCGAAAATCCACCTAATGTTCCTTGGCGAGTGCAAGTTGCTCCTCCAGGTACATCTCTAGGGTCTCAAGCTCGCGATCTTGGAAACGGCCAGGTTCAGGGAGGTGTGATTCGGATTGAAGCAACGAACAATATTCGATCGCTCGTATTTGACGAAAGAGGTAATTTGGTTACTAGCGAGGAACTGCCACCAGACGGACTGAAATTCACCGTTTCGCTTGCCTCCAATCCGAACGTGAGAAGCTGTGCGATCGTACAAACGCTGCTTGGTGCAACTCGAAGCGGTCGTGGCAATGAGTGCAACTAACCCACAGGACGAAAGAAATGCTAAGAACCAGGTGAGACGCGATCGTCTCACCTGGTTCTTGATAGAAAAAATTCAATATAACTACCAGCGCTTATTTAACTCAACCCACTTTGAGAACGGTTCACCATCAAACGACTGCATTCCAACTGCGGGATAGTCATCATCATGCCTGAGGCTAAAAGCGTAACTTGCACCTTCGGAAACAAACTGAATTGCGGCCAGAATTTGATTCCAGATATTCATCGAACAGCCTCCAAAGTGAAGTGAGGAGGGAAGTGATAGCGAGCGAACCTGTAGCGAATGAGATGAATTGATGCGCTATGCAATCGCTTCCGTGTACTTCATAAAGTAGCGAAACCGATCCGATTAGACAACCGATCGCCATTATTCTTTACGCGCTGTTTCGTTTAGCAACATCGTTCACTGCTGGGCGGTGAGAGACTGTCGAATCAGCGCGGCCAGTCGTTCTGCGCTATCGGCAACCGCAAGATTTGCAGCCGCCTGTTTCATTGCGCTCAAGCGGTCTTTTTGAAGTAAATCAAACACCTGTTGGGTGAGCAGTTCTGCTGTCAGTTCCGCCTGTTGAAAGACGATCGCGGCTTCTGCTTTGGCAAACACGGCAGCGTTGAAGGTTTGATGATCTTCAGCGGCAAACGGATAGGGAATCAAAATGGCGGGCGTTTGGGCGATCGCCAGTTCCGTCAAGGTTCCGGCTCCGGCACGGCTAACGGCGATCGTGGCTCGCTGCAAAAGTCCGGCCATGTTGCTGTAGAACGGCAAGGGCAGATAGTGCGGATGAATTAAGCTTTTGGCTTCGGGGTCGCTTTCTCCGGTCAAATGCACGATCCAAATGTTGCGATCGAGCCAAGCCGGAGCCGCCTGCCGCACCAGTTGATTCACGGCAACTGCGCCCTGACTGCCACCGACCACGACGATCAGCGGCACATCCGGCGGAATCGGCAAATCGGCGATTGCTTCGGGCTGTAGAAACTGCGATCGCACTGGAGTTCCCACACAGACCGTTTTGGCGCGGGGCAAATAGCTAGCAGCAGCGTCAAAGCCGAGGGCGACTGTGCTGCACCAGGGACTCAGCCAGCGCGTCACTTTTCCGGGCAGCGCATTCGACTCGTGCAGAATGGTTGGTAGACCGAGCGATCGCGCCGCGACGAGTGCAGGTGCCGCAATGTAGCCGCCTGTTGTGAACACGCCGCGAAAGTTGCCTTGCTGCAACAGCCGCCGCACTTTGAGAACCGAAGCGCTCAATCCGCCCAACACGCGCAGCGTTCCGAGGCCAAAGCGCTGCTGAAACCCTTCAACGGCGATCGTGTGCAGGGGATACTGGTCGGGCACAAGCTGCGTTTCGAGTCGATCGGGAACACCCAGCCATTCAATTTCAAAATCGCCAAGCTGTTCGGCAGTGGCGATCGCCGGAAACAAGTGTCCGCCTGTGCCACTGGCTGCAATCAAAAGTCGGGTGGATGGCATGACTGAAATGAAAAATCAGATGAGATGCTGATGCGCTGGCAACGGGTTAAGCTAGCGTATGATGAAACGGCTGACGCTTCCACTATTCAACCTACCATCTATGGATGTTTCTCTTTCCGTTTGGCGATCGATTCGGCTGATGCCCCTGCGATCGATGGCGGTCGGCCTGATGCTGATCGGCGCGATCGGTGAGAGCGCAAAGGCTGCCACGCCCGACACGGCTCCGCCCGAATTGACGAATCTGCTCAGCCAAATTGATGCGGCAGCCAATCAGCGCGACGTGGAAGCAGTGCTGGAATTCTACAGTCCAAATTTGACCCACTCGGACGGCTTGACGCGAGATTCCCTAGAAGCGGCACTTTCAAACTTGTGGCAGCGCTTTCCAGACGCAACTTATGAAACGCAGCTTACGAGTTGGGAAGCGATCGACAACGGCTATGTGATCGAAACACGCACGACGATGACGGGCACGGAAACGACGGACGATCGCGAATTTGCTCTGAACGCGACGATCGATTCGCGCCAGCGGATTGAAGGGCAGGCAATTGTCGAACAAACGATTTTGGCCGAACAAAGCCGCCTGACCAGCGGCGACAATCCGCCGACGATCGAGGTTAGTTTGCCTGGAACCATCCGGCCAAACACACAATTTACGTTTGATGCCGTTGTGCAGGAACCGCTGGGCGATCGCTTGCTGCTGGGAACCGCACTCGAAGAACCTGTCAGCGTTGAAGCCTACACGACCACGCCGCCGATCGATTTTGAACTGCTCAATTCCGGCGGCCTGTTCAAGGTTGGTACGATTCCCGAAGCGGGCGATCGCTGGATTTCGGCAATCGTTGTGCGCGATGACGGCATCACGGTGGCGACACAGCGGTTGCAGGTGCAGGAAAGCGATCGCTAGCCTATGAGCTTACAAAACCAGATTGTTTTGATTACCGGAGCGAGCAGCGGCATTGGAGCGGCTTGCGCTTTGGCGTTTGCCGGAAGTGGAGCAAAGCTGATTTTGGCAGCGCGACGGCTCGATCGCCTCGAAGCTTTGGCGGCTGACCTGAAGAAATTTGCCTGTGCAGTGCATTTGGTTCAGCTTGACGTGTGCGATCGCGCTCAGGTCGAATCGGTCGTGCAGGCTTTGCCGGAAGAGTGGCAGGCGATCGATATTTTGATCAACAATGCGGGCTTGAGTCGTGGCCTATCGAAGCTGCACGAAGGCGAAATTCCCGACTGGGAAGAGATGATCGACACGAACGTAAAAGGCTTGCTGTACATGACGCGATCGATTTTGCCGGGAATGGTGAGTCGCGGACGCGGACATGTAATCAACATTGGCTCGATCGCCGGACACCAAACTTATCCCAACGGCAATGTCTACTGCGCGACGAAAGCGGCAGTTCGCGCTTTGACGGAAGGATTGAAGCTGGATTTGTTGGGAACGCCCGTCCGCGTCACCTCGGTTGATCCGGGCATGGTTGAAACGGAATTTAGCGACGTGCGCTTTCACGGCGATCGATCCCGCGCCGCCAAAGTGTATGAAGGGCTAACGCCGCTGACGGGTGCAGATGTCGCGGAAGTGGTGCGCTTTTGTGCCGATCGTCCCGCCCATGTCAACATCAATGAAGTAATTTTGATGCCTGTTGATCAAGCCAGCGCGACAATGGTGAGTCGCCGCAGCTAGAATCTGTCGCGGCTAGAAACGCAAGCCAACGCCGCCCTGAAACGAAGTGGCCGCACCGCCCGTTTCGCGGTAGGCATCAAAGGCAATAATCGCGTTGCCAAACACAACGAGATTGCTGTTAGGCAGGCTGTAATCGACTCCGGGCTGAAGCACAAACGCAGTTTGATCGCCGATCGGTGAAGCCGAATCTTCATCGCCATCTTGGAAAGCCACGCCCGCCCCGACATAAGCGTCGGTTTGCCAGTTGAGCGGAATATCGTAAGAAACAGTCGGAACGATCGCGGTTGTGCCGCCAAACAGCATCGCCTGCGCTCTGAGGGAAATCGGCACTTCCAGCAATCGATAGCGGACGGCAATTAGGCCAGAGGTTTCGCTGCCGCTGTTGCCCGACGACGTGCCAAAGGCCACGCCCGCGCCGACATAGCTGCCATACGCAGCTTGAGCTTGTGCCGCAGGTGCGATCGCGACGCTGGCGATCGACGCACTGGCAAGCGCCATCATCAAACCGAATAAACATTTCATGTATCGACTCCTCACCACTGACTGGTTTGCTGTGTTGCAGCCGCAAAATCGTCAGCAAAAGCCTGTCGCCAGTGCGATCGCTGATTTAATTCAAAATTATGCCACTGATTCTCCAAAAGCAATCGTTTTGGTGAAATCAAGAGGAGACAGAAACAAAAATCGCTGTCGTTTCAATCCTTGCAACATCGCATCCGAAAGCCAATTGATGAGTCGCGTTGAGCAGACAATCGACTCTGGAATTCGATCGATCGCGACTGTTGCTGTACTGCATCCAAGCCAATTAATTCAAACATCCGGGTCGTCAAAATCAACTGAGCTAAAAGTATTGAGTCAGTCGTACCTCAGTGCCGCGATCGACAAAGCTGGATGCATTCTGTTTCTTGCGCGATCGAACTGGGCATTGTAGAAACGAGCGTGCGGCTATGACTCTGTTGAAATTCACCTGATAGGCACTGTAAACCCATGCAAAAACTCCTTCGATCTGTTGCTGTTGCACCGCTATTGGCTGTTCCGCTAGTGATGGGCATTTGGGCAGTTCACCAGCCAAAAGCGATCGCCCAAGAGCGACAAGGCTGCTTCATGATTACTTCAACTGGGCAGCTCATTGATTTAGGCGAAATTTGTCCTTCGTCGCAGCAGGTCGCTACCGCAGAAGCGCCAACGCTTGGGACAGGCGATATTCAGGTAACGCTGCGCTGGACAACTTCGGATGATTTAGATTTGGGCGTGACCGATCCCCAAGGGCAAACCGTGACCTACTTCAATCGGCAAGTTTCGTCGGGCGGACAGCTTGATGTTGATGCCAACGCAGGCTGTAGCAGTTCAACCACAAGCCCGATCGAAAATATTTTTTGGCCGCCTTCCCAAGCTCCTCAAGGAAACTATCAAGTGGAAGTGAATTTATATACTCGCTGTCAGCCGTCAAGCAGTCCGATTCCCTTTACGCTGACGCTGCTTGTGCAAGGAGCAACACAAACGCTAACGGGCAGCGTCAGCGACCAAAATCCCACTGCGACTTTCTCCTTCTCTTTGCCGCCTCGATAAGCAAATTCTTAGCAGCAACTTATCCTTGTGCAAAAAGACTGCATGAATCTAATTCAGCAGTCTTTTTGATTGGCAAAGCCGTTTTCGTTCCAATTTTTGAAACAAGAAATAGAATGGGTGCATTGTTAACTTAAAATTCAGCTATGCTATGGAGGTTTACGATCGCGGAAACCATCAGGCGCTAGCGGCATTCATTCATTAGCGATTATTTTTGGAGACTGGGAATGCGTCATATTCGATTGGTTGCGCTATTAGTTGCCCTCCTCCCTGGACTGGGCGGCTGCAATTTGTTTGGTGGCGGAGAAGATACGACGGTCGTTGAAAATCCCACGCCCGTTGCGGTTGCGACCGGAGAGGCTACTCCTGATCCAAACGCTGCCCCAGACGGAACTGCCCAAGCACCTGCAAATGCGCCCGCTGCTCCGGCTGGCGTGTTGCCGCCTGAGCTAATTAGCTCAACCAATCCCGCCCAGCGTGTACAGGCCGTGCAGCGCAATCGCCCCGATCCGTTCGCTTTGATTCCCACCACGCCAACCGTCGAGATTTCTCCGGGTGCAGTCAGTCAGCCTGTGCCACAACTGCCGAATCTGCCCAATCGATCGATCCCCGTCAATGGCGGTACAACAGCCAACAGAGGCACAACAGCCAACAGGGGTACAACAGCCAACAGAGGTGCGACGAGCAACCGCCCAACTGCTACACGCCCGACTGCTTCGCAAGCTCCACAAACGGCTAGTCGCCCTGGCACGCTCGCGCCGATTCCCGATCTTGTGCCCAACAATTCGATCGCCGCTGCCCCCCTGCCGCCACAGCCCACTTTGGCGCAGGCTGTGAAGGTCACGGGCGTCGTGCAAATTGGCAATACGCTTCATGCGATCGTCAGTGCCCCAAACGAGCCGAGCAGCCGCTATGTACGTGCTGGTCAGCGATTGTCGAATGGACAAGTGCTGGTGAAGCGCATTGAGATGAATCGCGGTTCTGAACCGATCGTGGTGCTAGAGCAAAATGGGGTTGAGGTGCAAACCGCCGTTGGCGGAGGTGGAGCAGACCCGACCGCTGCGGCTGGAGCAGTTCCGCCTGCTTAAAGTGCGATCGACAATTCAGATGCGATCGTCCAACACGCGACGAACTAAGGCTGGTCAAATGTCTTTATCTTCCGGTTCAGGAAATTCTTGACGAGGTTTCGATCAAGAGCGATGTCGTAATCACCGAACCGCAATTCCCCTTTGAACTCGATACGATTGAAGCAGTTGACAGGCGTTTAGGCTGTGGAAAAAAATTCTTTGCCGCAAACGGCGCTGACCGATTTGGCGGCGCAACTCGATCGCGAACTGGCCGATACGATTTTTCGCTTTGAAGATATTCAGGCGGACTTGAACTATAAGCAGGCGCAAACCGCGCTGCGCGAGATGGTCGATCGGCTCGATTTGTCGCCGCCAGAGCGCGAAGGATTAGAAGCAGAACTGCACAGCTTGGATTTTATGCTGGACAAGCTCGATCGCCAAGTCGTGCAGATTGCTGTGTTTGGCATGGTCGGGCGCGGCAAATCTTCGCTGCTGAATGCCTTGCTGGGTCAGCCGATTTTTGAGACGGGCGCGATTCACGGCGTGACGATCAACGTGCAAAGCGCCAATTGGGAAATGACGCACGAGTCGATCGCAGGCAGTTCGCGCAAGCTGACGCGCGTGTCGCTTCAGGGCAGCGGCAATTCGCAAATTGAACTGATCGATACGCCAGGAATTGACGAAGTAGACGGCGAAAGTCGCGAAATCATGGCGCGATCGCTGGCGAAACAAGCGGATTTAATTTTGTTTGTCGTGGCGGGCGACATGACGAAGGTGGAGTTTGAGGCGCTTTCGGAGTTGCGGAAGGCGAGTAAGCCGATGCTGCTCGTGTTCAACAAAATTGATCAGTATCCGCAGGCCGATCGCGAAGCGATTTATCAAAAAATTCGGGACGATCGCGTCAAGGAGTTGCTTTCGCCCGATGAAATTGTCATGGCTGCTGCTTCACCGCTGGTCGCTCGTGCGGTGCGAAAAGCCGATGGAACAATGACCGCACAGCTTACGCCTGCTCTGCCGCAGGTGGAAGATTTGAAGCTGAAGATTTTGGAGATTTTGCATCGCGAAGGTAAATCGCTGGTGGCGTTGAATACAATGCTGTACGCCGACGATGTGAATGAGCAGATTGTGCAGCGGAAGATGGAAATTCGCGATCGCGCTGCCAACAAATTGATCGGGAATGCTGCAATTACAAAAGCCGTCACTGTGGCACTGAATCCGCTGACAGTGATTGATGTGTTTAGCGGAGCGGTGATCGATATTGCGTTGATTTTGACGCTTTCAAAGCTGTATGGAATTTCGATGACGCAGCAGGGGGCGATCGAACTGCTCAAAAATATTGCGTTTGGGATGGGCGGCGTGACGGCGAGTGAACTGGTGGCGGTTTTTAGTTTGGGATCGTTGAAGAGTTTGTTGGGGGCGGCGGCTCCGGCGACGGGTGGCGTTTCGCTGGCTCCTTATTTGTCGGTGGCGTTGGCGCAGGCGGGCGTGGCGGGGGTGACTTCGACGGCGATCGGGCAGGTGACAAAGGCGTATCTGGCGAATGGAGCGACTTGGGGACCGGATGGCCCGAAGGCAGTTGTTTCTCAAATTCTGGCGACGCTGGATAAGGATTCGATTTTGAGTCGGATTAAGGATGAGTTGCGGGCGAAGCTGTCGCAGCGGTGGGATGGCGAGTCGGCAAATTAGCTTGGGATGAGATTTTCTTTTTGGAAGGATCGATCGCCTTGGATGATTTTGGGTGGGTTTGACTTTCTTGTGCTTTTCCGAGCCAGTGGAGGTTAGGGCCACCCCTCCTCCACACCTCCAACCCCAGCAGAGGACGATTGCATCTCCTCTGCACTCCTACGCAAGGGGTTACTCGTATGTGTCAATGTGGCGCTTCGCATTGGTGTGCCGTCCGCGACCCTCATTTCCGAACCTCCTGCCCTCGGCCTAACTCCCCCTAACCCCCTTCCATGCTTATCTCTGTGATCATCCCGACTTATCAGCGTGAAGCGGTGTTGTGTGGAACGATCGCCAGCCTCCTTCAGCAGGACGATTCTGCTTATGAAGTGCTGATTATCGATCAGAAACCGAGGCATGAGGTGCAGACGCAGCGGTATCTGGAGGAACTGGCGGCGATCGAAAAAATTCGCTGGTATCAGGTGGACTGGGCGAGTTTGCCCGCAGCGCGGAATTTTGGCATCCGCCGATCGCGTGGCGAGATTTTGCTATTTCTCGATGATGATGTGGTTTTGCCTGCTGGATTTTTGGCGGCGCATCGGCGCAATTACGATCGTGCTGAAGTGGGAGCGGTGGCGGGGCGCGTCTTCGATCGGCAAAAGCTGGCGGAAGCAGAATTTGAAATTGGGGATTTGCCACCCGCCGCGATCGATCCGGCGATCGGTTGGTATCACGTTGATCTGGTGCATACCGTCAAGGCGCAGCCTGTTTTGACGGCGCGGGGCTGCAATATGTCGTTTCGGCGCGAGGTGTTTACGAAATTTGGTTTGCGGTTTGATGAGCGATTTGGCGGCAGCGCGGTTCGCGAAGAGTCGGATATTTGCCTGCGGCTGAGATCAACAAAGCTGCAAATTTGGTACGACCCGATCGCTCACCTCGTTCATTTGGGTGAAGAAACAGGCGGCTGTCGTGCATTAGATACGAAATCACTCCACTATCAAATCACCTTCTATCACAATCATTTTTGGCTAGGAGTCAAGAACTTAACCGTTATTCAATGCGCTCGATTTTTTGTAAAACTATTTGATTGTCATGTCCTCGGTCGGCCACCCTGCTGTAAAAGTCGATCGCCTTTCAAAATCATCGTTCGTGCTGCATTTTATGGGATTGGATTCGCGATCGCCCTGCAAACCAAAGTTCGATCGCTCTGGAATGACGGACAAATCTACAGCCGCCAAGATCAAGCCGCCGATGCGAATTTTAGTCGCCAGTCACACCTATATCACTGATATCAATTGCGAAAAACTTCGGGCGATCGCTCATCTTGGTACAGAAGTGGCGATCGTTGTGCCGCGTCGTTGGCGTCCGGGCGGTGTCCAGTCTGGTTTAATTGAAACTCAGCCAAGACAAGAAGCGAATCTTCGCATCGTTCCTATTACAAACTTCAGCCAAAATCATCAGGGTTTACTTAGTTTTGGTTTCGACATTGTTCCGCTGCTGCAACAGTTTCGTCCCCAAATCATTCAGGTTGAACAAGGTGCAAAATCGATCGCATATGCACAGCTAATCACGCTGAATCGACTGTTAGGACTAAAGGCGAAAAACCTACTGTTTACTTGGTGGAATTTGCCCTACGTGCTGAAGTTTCCGCTTTCGCAGCTTGAAGCGTATAATTTGCGATCGACGCACGGTGCGATCGTCGGCAATCAAGACGCAGCGAATATTTTGCAGCAGCATGAATATGAAAAAGCGATCGCCATCATCCCGCAGCTTGGCGTTGATGAACAACAATTTCACCCGCAGCCACAGCCTGAACTTGCAGCCAAACTTTGCTTAAATTCTACAGATTTTGTCGTTGGATTTGTCGGACGATTTGTGAAGGAAAAAGGGTTAAGAACATTGGTGGCTGCGCTTCAGTTGCTCGATCGCTCCTGGAAACTTTTGTTGATTGGACGAGGCGAACTTTTACCAGAATTGCGCGAGCAGTTAGGCGATCGACTCATCTGCGTTGAAAGTGTTCCTCAGGCCGAAGTGCCGCGCTACTTAAACTTAATGGATGTCCTTGTCTTACCGTCTGAAACGACAGCTTTTTGGAAAGAACAATTTGGGCATGTTCTCATTGAAGCAATGGCCTGTCACGTGCCAGTCATCGGATCAAATTCTGGTGAAATTCCTAACGTCATTGGCAATGCTGGACTAATTTTCGCTGAAGGAAACGTTGCTGAATTGCGCGATCGCCTCTTACAAATGATGCAGCCCAATTATGCAGCAGAATATGCTAAACGCGGTTTCGATCGCGTCCACAAACACTACACCAATTCCGTTTTGGCTCAGCAGCAATTCACCTTCTACCAGCAGCTTTTGCAATCATGACTTTACGAGTTTTGCAAATTGTTCCGGCGATCGCGCTTGCCTATGGTGGCCCCAGCCAAATGGTGCTGAGTCTGTCAAAAGCGCTCGCTTTAGAAGATACGAACGTCACAATTTTAACCACTGATGCCAATGGCGATCGCCCTCCTGATTTGCCGATCGATCAGTGCATCGAGCAGGACGGCTACCGAATTCGCTGCTTCCACAACTGGACAGGACGCTACAAGTTTTCGATCGATCTGCTGCGCTGGCTGGTCGTCCACGCTGCGGAGTTTGATGTGGCGCACATCCACGCGCTGTTTTCTCCGGTTAGCTCTTTGGCAGCGGCGATCGCCCGCCAGCAAAACTTACCTTACCTCCTGCGGCCTCTGGGCACGCTCGACCCGATCGATCTGCAAAAGAAACGGATTCTCAAGCAGATTTACGCCCGCTTGCTTGAGCGATCGAATCTCGCTGGAGCCGCCGCTTTGCACTTCACCAGCGTGCAGGAAGCTGAAACCGCGCGTCGCTTTGGTGTCACAACTCGCGATTGGATCTTGCCGTTGGGCGTGGAGCTTGCGCCCGCAGTCGCGATCGATCTGCCGCCAACTCGTCCGATTGTGCTGTTTTTATCGCGGATCGATCGCAAAAAAGGCCTTGATTTGCTGCTGCCTGCTTTGATGGATTTGGCCGAAGCAGGCGAACCGTTTCACTTTGTGCTGGCGGGAAGCAATCCTCAAGATCCCGATTATGAACGGAAAATTCTCGATCGTATTCGCGCTTCTCCGCTGAGCAACCGCACCACGATCGCCGGATTTGTCACAGGCGGCACCAAGACCGCTTGGCTGCAAGCGGCAGATTTATTTGTGCTGCCATCCGACTACGAAAATTTTGGCCTTGCGATCGCGGAGGCAATGGCGGCAGGCGTTCCGGTTATCGTGTCCGATCGCATCGCGCTAGCGGCAACCGTGCGATCGATCGAAGCGGGCTGGGTGACAAGGTGCGATCGATTCACTTTGCGAGAAACTTTGCGATCGGCTTTGCGGTCAACAGCCGATCGCAAACGGCGTGGCGAGAACGGACGCAGATTTGCCCAGGCGAATTTTGATTGGGGCGCGATCGCGCGGCAGGCGATCGCGTTCTACCGTTCCATCTGTCGCTAAGGCTTACTTGCTGGTCATTGTGTAAACGCCGTCCCAATCGCGATCGGGCGGACTGATGAGATAGGCATTGGCGCGATCGAGGTGTGTTTGCACGGCGCGATCGTTGGGTCGCAGTTTGGCGGCGGTTTCAAAGTAGCGAATCGCTTGGCGAAAATTTTGCTTTTGATAGGCGGTGCGTCCGTTTTGGTAGAGTTCTAGGAAATCTTGCGTATCGAGATCGAGCGCGTGGCGGCGATCGCCAATCAGTTCGTAAATGGCGATCGATTTGCGTTTGCCTTTGACGCGAATGCGATCGAGTTCGCGCACCCAAATATGTTCGCGACAAAGTTCGTAGGTGTGTTCGCTCAAGATAATGTCGCAGCCATATTCTTTCGTCACGCCTTCTAGTCGCGAACTAATGTCCACCCCGTCGCCAATCACGGTGTAGTCCATGCGCTGCTGGTGGCCGATGTTGCCGCAGACAACTTCGCCCGAACTGATGCCGATGCCAATGCGGATGAACGGCTGCGAGTCAGAGATGGGATGTTCGTTGAATTCCCGCAGGCGGCGGCGCATATCCAGCGCAGACTGGACAGACATCCAAGCGTGGTCTTCTTTCAGCAGCGGCGCACCGTAAACGGCCATCAGCGCGTCGCCCATGAATTTGTCGAGCGTGCCTTCGTAGTTGAAGACGGCTTCGACCATCGTTTCAAAATAGTTGTTCAGCAGCGACACGACTTCAGACGCTTCCAGATTTTCGGTAATCGAGGTGTAGCCGCGAATGTCGGAAAACAAAATGCTCACTTCGCGTCGCCCTTCGGTCAGCGCATCATCATCGAGCAAATCAGCAACTTCGCGACTGATGTAGCGGCGCATCGCGGCTTTCATCCGTTTTTCGCGGCTGATGTCTTCGATCACAATCAGGCCGCCCTGCACATTGCCAGATGGCGTTGTCAGCGGATTGATCGTCAGGTTGATGCTGCGCTCCATCTCGCGAATTTCCGTTTTGGAAATCGGCGTCACCTGATCGGCAGGCAGATTCCAAGGCAAATATTGGTTGGGATTGGATCGATCGCGCACCGCTAAAATAAATTCTTCTGTGCCATCTGCTTCGGTTGCTTCGGCCCACAAGCCGACGAGCAAGCTTTGCTCTGGTTCGTAGAGCTTTTTGGCTTCTTGCAGGCTGGTTTCAAGGCGTCCCCGCAGATTGAGGATTGGCACGACTTCCCACACCGATCGCTTGATCAGTTTGTCTCGCCAAATCGTGCGGAGGCGATCGCGCTCTTCGTCTGGCGCTTGCGTGGCCGGACAGCCCAACAGCGTTAGTGCGGCATCGTTAATCGTCACAATTTGCCCCTGCATGTCCGTCGAGATTACGGCATCCGACAAGCTTTGCAGCATGTCTTTTTGATATTGCCGCTCTTGCAGCACGCTTTCAAAAAGCTGAGCGTTTTGCAGCGCAATTCCCGCCTGCACATTGAACGCTTCCATGAATTCTTCATCGGAGGTGGTGAAGCTGCCTTGATGCTTGTTGATCAGTTGCGTCACGCCGATTAGTTCTTTTTCCGAGTTGAAGACGGGCATACACAAAATGTTGCGGGTGCGATAGCCTGTGCTGCGATCGGTACTCGGATCAAAACGCGGATCTTCGTAGGCGTGCGGAATGTTGAGCGTCCGTCCGGTCGAGGCGACATATCCGGCAATCCCCTTGGTAGCCGGAATCCGAATTTCCCGCGCCAGCGTTGCCACTTTTGACCAGAGTTCGTTGCGATCGCGATCGAGCAAAAACAGCGTGCTGCGATCGGCCAGCATCAGTTCCCGCGCTTCATCCATCACGACCTGAAGCGTTTTTTCCAAATCCAAACTTTGGGCGAGGCTGGCTGTGGCTTTTCGCAGTGCTGCCGCGCCGCGCTGATTGCGAGCTGCAATGTAAAACGAATTGCAGCTTTCTAAAATCACGCCGATCGAATGGGCAAATTCGCGAAACCGATGTTCGTCATAGCTGTCGAATAATCGATCGCCCGCTTTGTTAAGCAGTTGCACAACGGCGACGACGCGATTTTTGCTGCTAAAAATCGGCATACACAAAATGTTGCGCGTCACATAGCCCGTTTCGCGATCGATATCTGGATTGAACAGTGGTGAACTGTAGGCATCGGGAATGTTCAGCGGTGTGCCCGTTGCCGCCACGCGACCTGCGATCCCCATGTTCATCGGCAGGCGAATTTCGCGCATGTTGCCTTGGCTTTGAGCGATTTTTGACCAAAGCTGCTGCTTTTCTTCATCCACCAAGAAGATCGTGGTGCGATCGGCCTCCAAAATCTCGCCGATCTTCAGCGTGAACGCCTCCAAGATCTGCTCCAGCATCGTTTCGAGCGCGTCATTGTTGATTAGCTCGATCGCCCGCAGAAAATATTCAAACTCTTTGGTAATCTGGTCGAGCAGGTTTGCAAACTGCGGCACAGGCAAATCGCGGACGCGCTGCACTAGGTCATGCGGACGATCGACCTGAGACAAAGCGGCCAGCATCATTCCAGATGAGTGCATGATCATGTTTTGAGCGAGTGATGGGGCGCAACATCAGATCGAGCAGAAGGAGTGAGATCACGACTTCTCTTACCTAAGTTCATACCAGTTCTGGCGAGATTGTGCAGAGTAATCTTGATCGATCGAGTTTGTAAATTTTTGTATCAAGTGTCAAGCAATCACAAAGTTCTCCCTCAACCCGCATCTCGATCGCCTCGATTAAATCTCGATAAAATGAAACTATCGAGCTTTTCAAGGACAGCGATCGAGTTTGTCAGTCGAAACCATCTACGGCCATCTTCAAGGTCTCAAGTCCAGCCAGCTTAAGCAGCTTCAGCGACTTTATCACCTGCGGCTTCCGGGCGATCGCATCACCACGCCAGAATTTGCCCAGCGGCTCGCCGCCATCAGCAGCGATCTCGGCCAGCCCGTTTGTGCATACATCAATCGGCGCGGCCAAATTATTCGCGTCGGTGTCGGTTCGCCCATTCAAACGCAAATTCCGCCATCAGAACTGCCACGCTATGGCGCAGAACGACTCAGCGGCATTCGCTGCATCGCTACCCAAATCAAAACAGAAGCGCCCAGTGCTGCCACCTTGACGGCAATGGCAATTCAGCGGCTTGATGCGCTCCTGGTGCTGAGCGTGTCGGGCAGCGGCTTTGAGCGACGCGGCGGTGGTGCAACCGGATATGTGAAGGAATGCTATCTGGCGCATCTCGTGCCGCATCCAGAAGCCACCTGGACGGTTTCGCCACCGTTGAGCCTGGATGTCATTTCGCAGCAGGACTTTGTTGATCTCACCGAGGGACTAGAAGAAGAATTTCGGCGCGAATATGTTGCCCAGCAGGTAGACGCCGACCACGATCGCGTTCTGCTAGTTGGCCTGATGACGCAAGACAAAACACTCCAGCGCTTTGAAGATGGCTTGGCCGAAGTCGAACGCTTGATCGACACCGCAGGCGGCGAAGTGCTGCAAGTCGTGAAGCAAAAGCGATCGGCTCCGCATCCGCAAACCGTCGTCGGTGAAGGTAAAGTGCAGGAAATCACCTTGGCCGCGCAAACGGTTGGGGCGAATTTGATCGTGTTCGATCGCGATTTGTCTCCGGCCCAAGTTCGCAATCTGGAAAATCAAATCGGCGTGCGCGTGGTCGATCGCACCGAAGTCATTCTCGACATTTTTGCTCAGCGTGCTCAGTCCGGTGCAGGAAAATTGCAGGTGGAACTCGCGCAGCTTGAGTACATGATGCCGCGCTTGACCGGACGCGGACGCGCCATGTCTCGATTGGGCGGTGGCATCGGCACACGCGGTCCTGGCGAAACAAAATTGGAAACTGAGCGGCGAGCAATTCAGCGGCGGATTACGCGCCTTCAGCAGGAAGTCAATCAGCTTCAAGCGCATCGATCGCGACTGCGGCAGCAGCGACAGCATCACGACGTGCCGTCGATCGCGGTTGTTGGCTACACGAATGCCGGAAAATCGACGCTGCTCAATGTCCTGACCAATTCAGAAGTCTACGCTGCCGATCAGCTTTTTGCCACGCTCGACCCAACGACGCGCCGCCTGATGCTCACCGACCCGATCACGCAAGAATCAAGGGCGATCGTTCTCACGGATACGGTCGGGTTCATCCACGAACTGCCACCTTCGCTGATGGATGCCTTTCGCGCCACGCTGGAAGAAGTCACCGAGGCAGATGCGCTTTTGCATGTGGTGGATTTGTCGCATCCGGCTTGGCAAAGCCAAATTCGATCGGTGATGAGCATCTTGAGCGGTATGCCGATCGCTCCTGGTCCCGCTTTAGTTGCGTTCAACAAAATTGATCAGGTTGATGGCGATACGCTCACCTTAGCGCAAGAAGAATTTCCGCAGG
Organism: Microcoleus sp. FACHB-1515; assembly: GCF_014696105.1. Classification (GTDB taxonomy): domain Bacteria; phylum Cyanobacteriota; class Cyanobacteriia; order Elainellales; family Elainellaceae; genus JAAUTJ01. Next base: position 62,586 of record NZ_JACJPO010000045.1, on the reverse strand, counting down.
CGGTTTTTATTTCGGCCAGCGATCGCTTGGGGCTAGAAACACTCCGGCAGCGTTTGTTACAGCTTGTTCGCTATGTAATTTCTGAATGAAGTTTGACCCGAAAATTAAAAGTTTTCGATCGTGCCCGACTATAACTGAAGAAACAGTTCACCAATTCACAGCTTATGTCTCCCACTATTCTCGTGACTGGCGGAGCCGGATACATCGGCTCTCACGCGGTTCTCGCATTGCAGCAGGCAGGCTATGGCGTTGTTGTACTCGATAACTTGGTTTACGGGCATCGGGAGATCGTTGAAGAAGCACTCAAAGCTGAGCTAATCGTGGGGGATACCAACGATCGCGCCCTACTTGACTCAATCTTTTCCACACACGACATCAGTGCCGTCATGCACTTCGCCGCCTATGCCTATGTGGGCGAGTCCGTGACCGATCCAGCAAAATATTACCGCAACAACGTGGTTGGCACACTAACCCTGTTGGAAGCAATGCTCGCGGCAGACATCCGCAAGTTTGTGTTCTCTTCGACCTGCGCGACTTATGGCGTTCCCAACGCGGTGCCGATCGCCGAAGATCATCCGCAAGCGCCGATCAATCCTTACGGCGAAAGCAAGCTCATGGTCGAACGTATGCTGCGTGATTTCAATGCGGCCTACGACTTCAAATCAGTTTATTTTCGCTACTTCAACGCCGCTGGAGCCGATCGCAGCGGTTTAGCCGGAGAAGACCACGAGCCGGAAACGCACCTGATCCCGCTAGTTTTGCTGACGGCCCTTGGCAAGCGCGACTCCATTGCCGTTTTTGGCACTGACTATCCCACGCCGGATGGAACCTGCATTCGTGACTACATCCACGTCACCGATCTGGCTGCTGCCCATGTTCTGGGACTCGAATATCTGCTCAAAGGCGGCGAAACCGATGTCTTCAACTTGGGTAACGGCAATGGCTTCTCCGTCCGCGAAGTGATTCAGGCAGCAGAAGCCGTGACGGGCAAATCAATTCCCGTTGTTGAGAGCGATCGCCGTCCGGGAGATCCGCCTGCGCTGGTGGGCAGCAGCGACAAAGCCATGCGCGTCCTCGGCTGGCAACCCCAGCACTCCGACATTAAAGAAATCCTGGCAGATGCCTGGAACTGGCATCTGAAGCGACACGGCAAGCAATCCACCTAAAGTCAGATCTCTCGCTTTGCGGTTCCTCGGTAATATCGCAGTGCAAGCTTGCATCGATCGCAGGAGAAACGCCAATGCTGGAACTGTACCAATTTGAGCTGTCGCACTATTGCGAAAAAGTGCGGTTTCTGCTGGATTACAAAGGCTTGGCCTACCGTAAAGTTGAAGTGACTCCGGGCGTCGGCCAAATTGATTTGCTGCGGGCGTCCGGCCAGCGACAAGTTCCGGTTCTCAAAGACGGTTCGCGCTATGTCGGTGATTCAACGGCGATCGCTGACTATCTCGACAAGCAATATCCCGATCGCCCGCTGATTCCCACCGAACCGAAGCTGCGCGGCCTAACGCTGCTGATGGAACAGTGGGCAGATGAATCGATCGGCCTCAACGCCCGCAAATGTCTGATCGGTACGATCGCTCAAGATTCTACCTTCCGCCGCTCACTTGTGCCCAGCAACGTCCCGGATGTGCTGAAGAACATTGTCGGCGCGGTTCCAAGTGAATTAATTAACGTGGTCGGGCCAACGGTCGGCCTCAAGGATGCGATCGAGGCAATGAAGCGCGATCTCACTGCCTTGTGCTTCATTCTGGACGAACAGCCGTACCTCGTGACCGACTATCCAACCCTGGCCGACTTCGCCGTTGCCGCGATGACCATGTACGTCAAGTTTCCCACAGGTTCTTACCTCGATTTGCCCGCAGGCATTCAGGGCAAAGGCACACCGGGAATTGCCGATGTCGCGGTCTTCGAGCCGTTCTTCCGCTGGCGCGATCGCCTCTATGCCGACTACCGCAAACTGTCTTCAACCAGTTCCTACACCTCACCCTCCACTTCCTCTCCCACCTCGATTAACATCGAGTAGGACTTGGGAAGACGACGATCACCCAATCCCCCACAGGGGCATGACCTGCCGTGCCCCCAAGCCGCTACCGCAGACGCGATCGATTTAACTCACCCGTTTGCGGCGAACCTTCCAACCCAGCGCGGCAGCACCGACCAAGCCAAACACGATGCTTGGCTCCGGCACTTGTGCGGGCGTGTAGGCAATTCCGATCGGACGTTTGAGATTGTTGGTGGCCGGAATGAAAATTGAACCTGATTCATCGGTTGCAGGTAGCGGATTGCCGTCAGCATCGAAGCGGGAAACGCCGCCGATATTTTTGTTGAGAAAGTCAAATCCGGGCGTGTAGATGTTGCCGTCGGGATTGATCGCCACGTTGCCCATAAAGCCCGGATAGCTGCTCGAAACTTCGGTCAGCAGATCGCCCGTTGCCAGATCATAGCGGCGAATGGCGTTGGCAAAATCGCTGACGATCAAATCGTTTTGCGTGCCAAACGTTAAACCGAGCAGGCTGACAAATCCGGTGCTGTTGGGCGCAACGTCCGGTTCATCAAACACGATCGCCCCTTGCTCTGGTGCAAAAATGTTGTAGCGCAAAATTTGGCTGGCAAACTGGTAGCTAATTTCGCCTGTGCCGTCGGCGACGCTGCCCTGCGTGGTCACATAGAGGTCGCCATTGTCGGCAAACAGCAGATCGTTGGGGCCATTCAGTCCATTCGCCGTTCCGGTTCCGGCTGCAAACACATCCAAAAATTCTCCGGTTGTGCCGCTGTAGCGCAAGATTTCATCCGATCGAAAGCTGCTGACATACAGATTGCCGTCTGGTCCAAACGCTGTGCCATAAGGCCGCATCAGCATTCCGCCTTGATCGAAGCGATCGATGAATTCGCCCGTTGTGCCATCAAACCGCAAAATCGCGCCAGAGGTGTTGTCGCCAACGCTGATGTAGAGGTTGCCGTCTTGCCCAAACGTCAAATCGTCGGGCGAATTTAGCTCATAGAACGCACCTTTGGCCGGAATGAACTCGCCGCCAAAGCGACCCGTGCGCTCATCAAAAATCACAATGTTATTGGCTTCCGTGTTTCCCACGAGCAATCCTGCTCTTGCCGCAGACGTTGCCGCGATCGCCAAGCCTAGCCCGATCGCCGCCGACAGTACAACCCGATTTTGAAAAGCAATCATGTAGCAACAGGTGAAAGCAAGCCTTTATTTTCCAGCTTGAGCCGTTCCCAGTGGTGTTCTTGAAGTTACAACCTCCGAAAATTTACTGAATCTTTACAAAGGGCGATCGCTTCGCTGCCGAGCAACCTCCGCAGGGGCATGGCACGCCGCGCCCCTACCAATCTCTGTCGATCGCTAGAAGAAGAATCGCGTCCGCACAACGCCGAGGACGGCATCGTCATTATCCGCGTTGTGATCAGGTGAGGTAATCCAGATGATTCCAGGCGTGATGTCGATGTTGTCGTTGATGCGATAGCGATAGTAGCCTTCGATGTGCAGACCCACATCCTCATCCGGCTGACCGTTGTTGAGGTTGTTGCTGATTTCCGTCACGCGCGGTTCCATCCCCACCACGATGCCGCCGATGTTGCCTTCACCAAAGAGATCTGGGAATGCCAAATTCACTGCCCAGTTCCACACGTCTGCATCGCCGCGTCCAATATAGGTGTGATGGGCATAGCCGACCCAGCCGCCGATCGCAAAATTGTCAGAAATGTCAAACGTGCCAGAAATGCCGTATGCATTCACGACGACAGGTCGCCCAAACGCATCGTTCGACAAGTTGCTGCCCGTTGCCGTCCCGAAGATCGGGTTGACCAAATCGGGCGATTGAGTTCCTTCACTGCGCGTCGCTGGAGTGTAGCTGTTGATGTAGGTGAAACCAAGCCGAAACTCGTCGCTGGGATGCAAAATGATCTGGGCGAGCGCAGCGTATCTGCCGTTGAACAAACCGCCGCGATCGTTTGGGTTGTTGGCATCCGAAGCGAGATAGCCCAAGTTCAACTCGACAAAATCATCAAAGAAGAACTGCCGAAAGCCGATGCCCGTTCCGGATGAGTAGTTATAGATCGGGTTGCGGAGCGCAAATAGACCGACTGCGCTGCCGTCAGTGTAGGGCGTGAGCTGAGCAGAAGCGTCGAGATCGACGAAGCCGTTACCCTGCGCGGCAATGTAGAGCGTGCTGTCTTCACCGAGCGGCAGTCGATAGCGCAAAAGTGACAGCCGCACATTGTTATCGCTGGTTCCGTCAAACTCGATTCGTCCCATGTTCGTGCCGAGTTCGCCAGATTCTGTGCCGCCGAGCGGCTGGTTGTTGTTCGACTGCAAGCGAGCCGTCAGCAAATCTTCGCCCGTAAAGCTGGTGTTGAAGTTCAGTTCAACGCGATAGCCAAAAACCGGAACGCGCTCTAGCTCTTCACCTGTGGCGCTGTCGCCCCCCAAAATGCTATAGAGGCCAAACAGCGTGTCGCCCCGCAACGTCGTCGTAGTTGAGAACTGGTTGGCTTCGAGTTCTGCTGTGCGAGCTTCGAGCGCATCAACGCGACCGCGAATCGTGGCGAGTTCTGCGGCAAATTCGTCTTGCAAGCGCTGGAGGGCTGCCAGATCGTCTTGCGTGACGGCATCAGCAAGTCCGGCTTGAATGATTTCATTGATGCGATCGAGACAGGCATTCAATCCTGCCGCAAACTCGAAGCGTGTCAGTGCCCGCTGTCCCCGATAGGTTCCATCGGGATATCCGGCAATACAGCCGTAGCGCTCAACGAGCGACTGCAACGCCTGAAATGCCCAATCGGTCGGCTGCACGTCCGACAGTTGCGAGATCGATGTCACCTGACTCATGCTCGACGGGGTAGCGGCAGGCGCAGGCTGCGTTAAGTCAGAAACCGACTGGACTTGCGACATCGGGTTTGGTGCAGCGGCAGGCAGCGGCAAAACAGTTTGACTGACAAGATCAGGCTGCGCCGGAATTTCCAAATCCGCTTGAGCCAGATCGGTTTGGGAGGGTGCGATCGCCTCTGCGATCGTCGGCTCAGTTTCGTCGGCTAAAAGGCTGGTGTTGCTAACCGTTGCAGTTTCTTCTGAAGATGCAGCGGCAGCATCCAAATTTGTATCAGTGACATTGGCTTGTGCGGGCAGTGAAACCGAGGCGATCGCCAGCGCGAAGAGAATCGGTCGAGCAAATAAAGTGTTCATTATCTATAAAGATTGCAAGAGACGAAAATTCACTCCTCCTGTCACTTGCTAACGGGCACACCCTGCAATTAAAGACCGCAAAGATTCTTAAAATTGCGGGGTAAACACCACAGCAAACAGGTGAATTGTCGAATGTTTCAGCTCAGGAAAATTTGCAGCGCAAACATCGATCGAGAGTAACAGCTTTCGCTGGTTCTCCCACTTCCACCCATTGCTGGAACACCGACAATCTTTAATTTAATTTTTTGGTCGAAAACTCACTGTCTACCAAAAGAGAGAGCTTACTGCTAATAAAACTGAAGATAGGCTGTTTGTTAAGAGTGCCTGTAGCAAACTGAACAAGAACAATTAAGAAAAGTCGATTGTTGCTCTAGATTGACTCGATTCATCGGTGAAACTTGCAACGCTGCATCTCGATCGCTGGAGAACGCCGGACTGAGCGGCAGAATCACGACTTCAAATGTTAAGTTTTAATAAAAACTAAGCTGCGTTCATCGGCGCAAAACTTTTAGAATTCTAACATTATGAGCTGTGTTTTTGCTTGATCCCCGGATGCAAATCTTCAGTCTATCTTCAGACCGTTTTGAAGGTTTAAGCGTTAGTATTATGTTTTAATTTACGCAGTTTTTGGCTTTCAAAAAGGCAGAAATCATTCAATCTCAAACAGCAAAGCGCCTCAATCAAAGTAGATTAAGTATTTTTTCTTACTGCTAAAGATTGCTAGCGAAGCAAGTAAGATTTGAAGATTTATTAAGGAAGTCAAAACTTGGAATTGCGATCGCTCAAATCAAATTCGAGTTCACAAATTAACCATGCTGTTCTCTAGGCGATTTCCATTTTTATCAATATTTCGATTCAAGCGCTGGCGCTTTTTGGCAGTTGCGATCGCCGCGCTCAGCAGCATTCTAATTAGCTGGGCAGTGATGGCGCAGCAGCCCGTCACGCTGCGGCTGCTGATGACTGCTCCGGATGCTCAGCCCTGGCGAGAAGCAATGGTCGCTGAGTTTGAGCAGAAATATCCCAACATTCGCATCGAAGTGGTGGAAGGGCCAAACGCCACCAACTTGATCGAAGACTTGTATACGTCGGCCTTTTTGCTGGGTGATTCGCCTTACGATTTGGTGAACATGGACGTGATTTGGACGCCCAAGTTTGCCGCTGCTGGCTGGCTAGTAGATCTGACCGATCGCGTTACGCCCGAACAGCTAGAGGGCTTTTCCACCGTTGATATTGAAGGCGGTAAGTACAACGATCGGCTGTATCGTCTGCCGCTGCGATCGGATGCTGGCGTGTTCTACTACCGCAAAGACCTGTTAGACAAACACGGTCTTCAGCCGCCGGAAACCTTTGACGAACTGATGGAGCAATCCAAGCTGCTGCAAGAAAGCGGCGATGTGCCTTGGGGCTATGTTTGGCAAGGTCGGCAATACGAAGGCTTAGCGGCGATGTTCGTCGAAGTCTTGGAAGGCTTCGGCGGCTTTTGGGTGAATCCAGACACCTTGGAGGTGGGACTCGATCGCCCCGAAACGATCAACGCAATCAACTGGCTCCGCAGTACGGTCAGTGAAGGCGTGTCGCCTCCCGGTGTAACGACCTATCAAGAAGAAGAAACCCGCCGATTTTTTCAAAGCGGACAGGCAGCTTTCTTGCGGAGTTGGCCGTATGTTTGGCCGCTGGCAAATGCAGATGATTCTGAAATCAAAGGCAAGATTGGCATTAAGCCGATGCTGCACGCGCAGGGTCAAGAGAGCGGAGCCTGCTTAGGCGGATGGGGTTTGGCAATCTCGAAAAGTTCGCGCCACCAGGAAGAAGCTTGGCAGGCGGTGCAGTTCTTCAGCAGCGTCGAGCCGCAGCGCAACTACATCCTGGAAGCGGGCTATGTGCCCAGCCGCAAAGTCCTGTTTAGCGATCCGCAAGTCGTCCAAAAGTTTCCGCACTATCCGCAACTGTTGGAAATTGTGGGAACAGCGGTTTTGCGCCCGCCGATCGCTCAGTACGCTCAGGCCTCCGACATTTTGCAGCGCTATCTCAGTGCCGCTTTGACCAATCGCATGAGTCCTGAAGAGGCGATGCGGGCAGCCGCCAATGAAACGCGCACTCTGCTGAAAACCTAACCCTTGAAGAGAACATTCATGGACACGATTCGATCGCGGGAACAAAAAACCGCCTGGATCTTGATGACGCCTGCACTGCTGCTGCTGGCGCTGGTTTATCTTTATCCGATTCTGCGAGCCTTCTGGCTGAGTTTGTTTACGCGCAACTTGGGAACGCAACTGCAACCCCAGTTTTCCGGCCTGTTCAACTACGGGCGGATGATGGGCGATGGCCGCTTTTGGCAGTCCTTTGGCACAACCGCAATTTTCACAACTGCTTCCGTGTTGACAGAACTCGCGATCGGCATGTGCATCGCTTTGATTTTGAATCATGCCTTTCGAGGGCGATCGTTCGTCCGCACCTCTGCAATTTTGCCTTGGGCACTGCCCACCGCGCTGATTGGCCTGGCTTGGGCGTGGATTTTTAACGACCAGTTCGGCGTGGTCAACGACATCCTCCGACGCCTGGGACTGATTGAAACAGGCATCAACTGGCTGGGTGAACCAACGCTGGCATTGCTGGCCGTCATCTTTGCGGACGTGTGGAAGACGACGCCGTTCATCAGCATCTTGCTTCTGGCCGGACTGCAATCGATCTCGCCTGATTTGTACGAAGCGCACGCGCTTGACGGAGCATCGGCCTGGCAAAGCTTCCGGCGAATCACCGTGCCGCTGCTGATGCCGCAAATCGTGATTTCAATGCTGTTCCGCTTCGCGCAGGCGTTTGGCATCTTCGACCTGATTCAGGTGATGACGGGAGGTGGTCCCGGCGGTGCAACCGAGGTGGTGTCGCTCTACATCTACGCCACGATCATGCGCTATCTCGACTTTGGCTATGGGGCGGCACTCGTGGTCGTCACGTTTTTGCTGCTCGTTTTGGCGGTGGCGATCGCTGCCTTCTTGCTCAATCGATCGCGCAAACACACGACAGGAGTCGCATAACCAATGGCAACTACGATTCAAGACCGTCGCAGCGCGGCGGCTCCCACAGGCAAACCAACCAGCGCCCGAATCGGCGAAATTTTGCGGTGGATTGCGATCGTTGGGGTTGTAATCTTTTGTCTTGCGCCGATTCTGTGGCAGCTTTTGACTTCTTTTAAGGTCAACGAAGACATCACGGCTGTGCCGACGGTGTACTTTCCGACCCGCTTCACCTTTCAGCACTATGCCGAACTGTTTGAGCGGCGTCCCTTCTGGCGATATATCCTCAACAGTGCGTTTGTGTCGATCGTTTCGACCTTGCTGTGTTTGGCTTTGGGAACGCCTGCCGCCTATGCACTTGCCCGACTGCGCCCACGCGGACAAAGAGCGATTCTGGCAGGCGTTCTGATCGTGACGTTGTTCCCCGGTGTGCTCTTGTTTCTCGGTTTGCTGGAAATTATTCAACTGCTGCACCTGGGCAACAACTACCTCGCCTTGATCATTCCCTACACGGCGATTAACCTGCCGCTGACGATTTTGGTGCTGCGATCGTTTTTTGAGCAACTGCCAAAAGATCTCGAAGACGCCGCAAAAGTAGACGGCTACAACACCACGCAGATGCTCACCAAAATTCTGCTGCCGATGACTGTCCCTGCTTTGGTGACGACCGGAATTTTAACGTTCATCTTCGCCTGGAACGAATTCATCTTCGCCTTGACCTTCATCACCGACGAGAACATGAAGACGATTCCAGTTGCAGCCTCGCAGCTTGGTGGCGCGTCGTCGTTTGAAATTCCGTATGGGGCGATCGCTGCTGCCACCGTCGTGGGCACGTTGCCGCTTGTCCTCCTGGTGCTGTTCTTCCAGCGCAAGATCGTTCAAGGGCTGACCGCAGGCGCAGTCAAAGGCTAATCCAATCGCAATTCATTTATCTGGGAAAAAATCATGGCAAAACTCGAATTAGTCCACCTCAACAAAACCTATTCGCCCAAAGTCGTGCCCGTTCGCGATGTCAGCTTGACGGTTGACGACAACGAATTTCTGACGCTGCTGGGGCCGTCGGGCTGCGGAAAATCCACTGTTTTGCGGTTGATTGCCGGATTGGAACAGCCCACACAAGGACAAGTTTTGATCGGCGGGCGCGACGTGACGAATTTGCGTCCGGGCGATCGCAACATTGCAATGGTGTTCCAAAGCTACGCGCTCTATCCGCACCTGAGCGTATATGACAACTTGCGATCGGGTCTGCGGCTCAAGCATGTTCCTGAAGCGGAAATTAAACAGCGCGTCGCCCACGCTGCTCAGTCGCTCGACCTGGGTGGCCTGATGGATCGCAAACCCGGACAGCTATCGGGAGGTCAGCGGCAGCGGGTCGCGCTGGGTCGCGCTCTGGTGCGCCAGTCGGATATTTTCTTGCTGGATGAACCGCTGTCGAACCTGGATGCCCTATTGCGCGAACGAGTCCGGGCAGAACTCAAGCAGCTATTCGACGCGCAGCAAGTTCCTGTTGTTTATGTAACGCACGACCAAACCGAGGCGATGACGCTTTCCTCAAAAGTGGCCGTTCTCAATCAAGGCTTGGTGCAGCAGCTTGCTCCGCCCCACGAAATCTACAACAATCCTGCCAACCGCTTTGTGGCCGGATTTGTCGGCAGTCCCCAGATGAACTTGGTGACGGTTCCCTGCGATGGGCGATCGGCCATTGTTGGCAACTTCCGCATTCCGCTTCCTTTGCAGGGCGGCTCTGCCCCGCGCCAAGTTGTCATGGGCATTCGTCCGGAACATGTGCGTCTGGCCGAAGCCAGCGATCAGCAGGTTGTTCAAGGTCGCGTCTTCTTAGTAGAAAACTTGGGAATGCACAATTTGGTCAGTGTCGAAGTGCTGAGCGATCGCAACAGCTCCAATCGTCCACTGATGAGTACGATGCGCCCCGAACATCTCGACTCGACGGACACCGCTGCCGTTGTGCTGCGGGCTTTGTTGCCGCCCGATCGCAACTGGCAAAATCAAACGCTCAATCTGGCACTGCCTGCGGAAAATCTGCACTGGTTTGATGTCGAAACTGGAGATGCGGTTTTTAGTCGGCGGCGGGCGGCAGTCGCTCGCTAACGGCAACTATACTGGGGCGAAGGGTGTCAACTTTACCGTCGCCCCATTTTGACGCTTATGCATCCGAAAGCTCGATCGATCGCTTTATTCGCTGGCCTGTCGGCGCTATTGGTCGGCTGCGATACGGTCACAACCAACCGCTATGAACCGATCGCCCAAGTCAGCTACACCTGGCAGGTGCAGTATTCACCAAATTTGGGTGGCGATCGCCGTCCGCGCATCGAAAAATTTGCCTCGACCACGCTGGAAATTCGCAACGGGGAACGACCCGATCGAGCAGTAACCGGGCCAGACGATCGCGGACTCTACTGGCCGGAACTGCCGCCCCGTCCGACTGTGGATGAACTCGAAGCGCGTCGCCGCACCAGCAGCGAAGAAATGACGCAGCCCGAACTGATCAAAAGCGAAGATTACGCCTTGACGTTTGAAGCCGAAGGCCGGACGCAAACGCTGCCGACGAATTACGATGTGTATCGCCAAGCGGTGCGCGGCCTGCAAGACGAGCGATCGCTCAGCCTCACGCTCGGTGCCAACAACGATTCTGTTTTAAAAGCTGAGTAAGCAACTGCTTCATTCGCTCGATCGCTAGCTTTGCATCTGCACCATCAATTCGTTCAGCCGCATCAACCGTAGAATTGAAGCAAGTGAGGCTCAATTAACATGACAGCGACAGTAACGCGAGACGAATTTGAAGACGTAAAAGAATTGCTTGCGTCTGCGGCTCGCTACGCAGAATCAGCAAATGCCAGGCTCGATCGCGTGGCCGCTCAGCAAGAACTCAACACCAGCGCGATCGCGCTATTGGGAGAGCGGCAAGACCGCACCCAGCAGCAATTAGACGTACTTGCAATCAAGCTCGATCGGTTGGGCGATCGGGTTGACCAGTTGACAGAACGAGTTGACCAGTTGACAGAACGAGTTGACCAGTTGACAGAACGGGTTGACCAGTTGAGTACGCAAGTTTCAGAGTTGAGCATCACGGTTGAATCTTTAGCTCAGCAAGCTGTGCAAGACCGCAGCCAAGCAGAAATCGATCGCGCTGAATTTCGCAGCACGGTGACTCAGCTTCTTGAAGTACTAACCCAGCAATTCAACGGGAACGGTCGGAGCGAGGGTTAGCTCGATCGCCCAGACAGCCGCAAGCTACCTGCCCAATCGCTGCCGCATCTGCTTTCGATCGCTTTGTTAAACGCCGCGATCGCTTCTAACCTTTCAAATGACTCAAAATCACATTGAAAACGTCGATCGCCTCTAGGGAATCCTTTTGCAGCAGGCCAGTTTGACGAGTGATCAGCAAAGGACAATCTGCGGGGGATGGCGTTATGTGACCATGCGATCCTTTGACGACACTCGCATCCAGAGGAATGACATCCATCAGATATCGGAATCCCAGTTTCTTCTTTAGCAGCGTCAAGCCAAGCTTTAGCTTTGGCAATTTGAGTTTGGGATCGATAAAGAGTTCGGCAGGGTCGTAGCCCGGTTTGCGGTGAATATCAACTGTTCTGGCGAAATCCGGGGCTTTGCGATCGTCTAGCCAGTAGTAGTAGGTAAACCAGGCATTCGGCTTGGCAACGGCCACTAAATCACCCGATCGCGGGTGAGCCAGATGATACGCTTCCTTCCCTGCCTCATCTAGCACTCGATCGATGCCCTCCGTTTGTTCCAGCAGTTGTTTGACCTTCTCTAGACAACTCGGATCGTTGACATACACATGGGCAATCTGGTGATCCGCTACGGCAAATGCCTTGCTCGCGCCCGCATCCAGCAGTTCCCGACCTAGCTCTTCCCGCACTTGCAGCAGTCCCGCCTCGCGCAGGACTCGATTCAGGTGAATTGGCTGATCTACCGGGGTAATGCCATACTCCGACAGGACAATCACCTGTGCGCCGCGCTGCTCGTAGTAAGCAATCAGGTCGCCACAAATTGCGTCAATTTCGCCTAAATCCTGAGCAATTTCATGCGGCTGACAGCCGATCTTTTGCAAACAATAGTCGAGATGGGGCAGGTAGATTAGCGTCAGCGTGGGGCTGTACATTTCCTCCACTCGCTTTGCCGACTTTGCGATCCATTCGCTCGATTCTGCTGAAGTCGCCGGACCCCAGAATTTGAACAGGGGAAACTCACCGAATTCAGCGTTGAGCACCGATCGCAGTTCAGTCGGCTGGGTGTAGATGTCGGGCAGTTTCCGACCATCAGCGGGATACATGGGGCGCGGTGTCACCGCATAGTCCACAGTGGAATACATGTTGTACCACCAGAACAGATTGGCACAGGTAAAGCTGGGGTCGATGCTGCGGGCAATATCCCAGATCTTCGGACTCTGCACCAATTTATTCGACTGCCGCCAAAACTTGACTTCACAGTCATCGTGGAAATACCAGCCATTTGCAACAATGCCATGCTCAGCAGGATAACGTCCTGTCAAATAAGTTGACTGTGCCGTGCAGGTGACAGCAGGCAAAACGGGCTGAATGGTGGCAAGATGTCCCTGAGCAATCCATTTGTTTAATTGCGGGGTATGTTCTCCTAACAGTCTTGAACTCAGTCCAACAACATTGATGACAACAGTTTTTTTCATAAAATCGCTCAGAGAAGAACAGAGAAAAGTACAGGAATCAGTGGATGGAGTTGAATTTAATCTGAATTATTCATCTGCGTTGGGGTATTTCGATGTAAGCTTATTGCTGCAAATGCTTCGCCCTTAACCCGATCGATAATATCTGTTCGGTGAAGAACACTTGTTTGAAACAGCATTTGTTTGGAACAGCATTGAAGATGATGAAAATGATGTATTAAAGCAGCGTTTTCATCACCCAAAGATATTCCCGTTCGATCGAATCAAGAATGTCAACCTTCATGTCAGCAGGTAACACATCCCAGGTGTAGGTTTCGATTTCTAGATGAGTACATTCGGGCGCAAGCGATAAATTTTCCAAAACATGACAGATATGATCCTGCGTAGAAGCAAACGTAGAATACTGGTCAATAAAAATAGGTACATGAAAATGAATACGCCATTCGATCGCCTCATCGGTATTGAGAGACGGCAGAGCATTTGTCAAGTCGGTATAGTGCTGGAGCGTGCCGTCTGCGGAGCGGCTAATCACCTGATGCAGATAGGTCGATTCTGCAAAGGGAGACAGGGCTTCCACCAAGGATTGACGCTGAGCCAGATCTGGCAGGGCAATTTTGAGGGCAGCACTGAGCTGAAACTTACCGATCGCAATCCCAGCCTGTTGCAGTGCTGTCAGGGCAGACTTTGGCTCCTCGTACTCTACCGCAAAGTGGCAGGTATCATAGCAGAGGCGAATGTGCCGTCGCAGCAAGGTTTCTGCCGTCTCCGCATGAACTCCTAAACGCTTCATCAAGGCAGGAATGCCGATCGGCAGCAGCCAGTTCTGGAAAAAGGCGATTGTCTCCTGTGCGTTTTCAATCAGCCCATCCGGTTCCGGCTCCAAATCCAGGTGAATCAGTTTCCCCGTTTCCTGATGAACCTGCGCCATTGTCATCACCGCCTGCGCCAGATGGAGCGTGCTGTGCTGAAACACCCGCTCCATTGCATCCTCCTGCCACCAAGGTTTGTAAGACAGAGGCAGGGTTGAAATTCCGCCGTCCATGCCTTCGGGCAGCAGAACTGCCAAGATGCGAATCAAGCGTTGCGTATAGGTCAGGCGTTCCTGGATCGACCAGTCCGGCGCATAAACCCGATCTTTCACAACTTGATGATGGAATCCGCCGAAGGGAAAACCATTCACCGTGAACACATATAGACCCTGCTCCTGCAACCAGGTTTGAAACTGACTCAGAGTATCCTTGGCTAACAAATCATCTGTCGCAGCATCCGCCAACCGCAATCCGACGCCAAAAGGCTGATGCGGGCTGAGCCGCTGTTTCAAAATCGGCAGGTAGGTTTTCAGGTTGCGATCGATCGCATCCCAGCTTTCGCCTGGATGAATGTTCGTGCAATACGTGAGATGCAGCGGTGAGGGAGTGGAAAGATGCATGGATGTTATGAGTGAGGAAATGAGAACCAGAAGAATGAGCGATTAGAAACGCGACAGGTAGACGATCGCTCTACGGTATTGCTCCAGGTCAACCTGATGAACTTCGACGCCTTTACCTACCTGGGTTAACAGCATCAGCGTCAGTTCTCCACCCAAATGCTCTTGAAATTCGATCAGCCCTCGAAACAGCGATAGCGGATGCTCTGGTTCAGATAGGTAACTGGTCAGCTCTGGCACAAACAGATTAAATCCCAAGGTCTTCAAAGTGTTGCAGATGCGCTGCCAATCCGTTTCTGGCAGCAGATCGACCAGATAGGAATAGGTAGCATCCAGGGCAATCCCGATCGCCACCGCCTCGCCGTGCCGCAGTTCGTATTGGGTCAGCCGCTCCAGCCGATGGGCTGCCCAGTGCCCGAAATCCAGGGGACGGGATGACCCCAACTCAAACGGATCGCCATGTCCGGCAATATGCTCTAGGTGAAGCTGAGCACACCGATAGATGAACTGCTGCATCGCGCCCATGTCCCGCTGTGCCAATGCTTCTGATCGAGTTTCGATCGCCGCAAAAAACTGAGGATCTTTAATCAGTGCCACTTTGATCGCTTCTGCCATGCCTGCTCGCCAGTCGCGATCGTCTAGCGTCGTTAAGAACTCAAAGTCGTTCAGCACGGCATAGGGCGGCGCAAAGGTGCCCAAGAAGTTCTTTTTATCAAAGGCATTGATGCCATTCTTGACGCCGATCCCCGAATCGTTCTGCGCCAGAACCGTTGTGGGTACGCGAATCAGCCGAATTCCCCGATGCGCCGTTGCAGCGGCATAGCCTGCCATGTCGAGGACAGCCCCACCGCCGATCGCGACCACATAGGAATGACGACATAAGCCGATCGCGTCCATTGTCCGATGCAGTTGTTCAATGAGCAACGAATTATTCTTCGCAGCCTCGCCCCCCGGCACCACCATCGGGGGAACAGGTAAGGTCAGACTGGGATAATGCTCGCTGTAAGCTTGAATCTGATTTAAAAGCTGAGAATGGTGCGGCAGCAGACCATCATCAACAATGACAAACATTTTCTTGGGCGTTGCGTCACCATTCTCGGCGACCACTTGGGCAAGGAGCGGATTCTCCGTCCGAAACAAGCCTTCGGTAAAGTGAACATCATATCGAAAGCTAACTTCAAACCGCTGATTGAGAGCAGGCAGCAGCGACTGAGCGGAACGCCGATTCAGCAAGAATGTCATGGTTTATTTGAAAGTAGTTTGGTTGAGAATGAAAGTTGAAATCAGGTAAAACGAAATCAAATCAAGAATTGATTAATCCGGCAACATGATGAATCAAGTGACAGCAAAGACACGTGCTAGGGAAATGGAGACAGGAAGTAATAGCAGTACGATCGCTCCGTAGATCCATCCGGCAAAGCCAGCCGCGATCGCCGCATCCATCACAATCAGCGACAGCACTCCGGATCTCACCGCATTCCGAATAGTTTCCGCGCTGGGATCGCGCGTGGCTTTCACAAATGCGGGCAGAATTAATGCTGCGAATAGCAGAATAAACGGCACCGCCACAGACAGACGATACACTGGCAGAAATCCCAGCCCCAACAGCCCTGAAATCACAATCCCAGCGAGGACTAATGCCAAGATACCCGTTTCACGCTTGCCACCCTGAACTTCTCCCCGACTGATGGCCGTGACCGCAGCAATATAAGCGATCGGAAGTAGTGCCAGAAACCAGCGTTCAGGCAGTAGCTCTGTTGCCGCACTCACCCCTAGAAGCAGATTTCCGCCTCGGCAAAGCCCCATATTGATGGGACCCCAAGTGTCCTGATGCTTGCCTCCACTGTCGTAGAGTAAGGCTGCAATGGCTATGCCGATCGCGAGTAGGGCACTGATCAGCGACACCTGTGCCGCCGCCAGCACACCACCCACCAGAAGCGCACTGCCCAAAAGTGCTGCTCCTTGCAGTGAAGCCCGACCGCTGGGAATGGGACGCTCTGGACGTTCGATCGCATCAAGTTCGGCGTCAAACACGTCGTTGAACACGACGCCTCCGGCATAAAGTCCAGTTGTTGCTAGCAGCAGCCAGCCCAGCGGCGCTAACGTCAAGAGGGATGCTTGTCCAGCCCATACTGACTGAATCTGATTGGTTTCCCCTGCCGCCGCATAGCCCAGCAGAATGTCTGCCCATGCAGTTAACACATTGGCGGGTCGGGTTAGCTGAAGATAAGCCCACAATGAGGTAGCCTGCACGCGGGTTGTATTCATGGCATTGGGTGTTAAATTTAGCAATTTGTTTTTTCAGTTCGGCTTTTGAGTTTGCACGTGAATCAGACGCCCATTCGATCAGGCGATCGCCCGATCAAAAACTGCTTATCGAATAATCAAAGACTCCTGCTCAACTTCGTAAACGGGCATTTGTCCCCGCAGAACCGAGTTACCGTTGTAAAGCTGCCGTTGATCCACAGGAGACGGATTCAGCCAATCTTCTTCTTTCATTTCGCCGCTCTGTCCGTAGGCAGCCAGGGCATTGCCATAGGAAACAGCTCGCACCTGTTCCTGAGGAATGCCGCTTTGAATCATGAGCTGGGCGGTTTTGGGAACGGCCAAGGGATCGCTCATGCCCCAATCCGCCGCACTGTCAATGATGACTCGCTGACTGCCATATCGCCGCACAATCTCCACCATGCGCTCATTGCCCATTTTGGTATTCGGGTAAATCGAGAAGGCACACCAGAACCCGCGATCTAGCACTTCCTGCACCGTTTCCTCGTTGCAGTGGTCGATAATCACCTTTTGCGGATCGATACCGTGTTCCAGGCAAATATCCATGCTGAGGGTGGTGCCTTCTTTCTTGTTGCGGTGGGGCGTGTGAACCAGCACAGGCTTATCCAATTCCTTCGCCAGTTCAAGCTGAAGCCGGAAATACTTCTCTTCGGCTTTCGTCATTTCGTCAAAGCCAATTTCGCCGATCGCCACAACCCCTTCCTTGCAAGCAAAGAGGGGCAGGAGATCCAGCACTTCCTCCGCTAGAGGCTGATTATTCGCTTCTTTGGGATTGATAGACAGAGTGCAATAGTGGCGCACCCCAAACTGACCAGCACGGAATCGTTCCCAACCCACAAGACTACTGAAATAGTCTTTAAATGACCCGACATTAGTACGCGGTTGCCCCAGCCAAAAAGCAGGTTCGATCAGGGCAACCACCCCATACTGCCGCATCACCAGATAGTCATAGGTTGTGCGGGATGACATATGGACATGCGGGTCAATAAACATCATGGAGTTTGGCAGCATAACACCTTTGCAATGGGTTGAACGCTATGAGGAGGACTGGGGAAATGAAAACTTGAAAGGATTGAATGCGTACACTGAAGGACAAGCTTCAGGAGGCAGAGAGGAAGTCCCAAGACAATTCGCCGCGCTGAATTTGCTGTTGCAAATGGGGCACTTGTGCCAGGAGGTCTTTTGCATCTGGCAGGGGACAACTCGCACAGGCAAGGGCACCAGCTTTTTGCTCTTGTTCATCTGTACTGGCTAACAGCTTTGCCAAATCTCCAATCCGATCGACTTCTAGAAAGGGAGCCGCGACCCGCCATAGTTCCGGGTTAATGGATCGCCCTGCCGCCCAGCGCTCATGGGCATAGTCCGACAGCATACGCGACAGCTTGGGATTGGCACGACGATCCAAACCGACGATCGGATGGAGCGGACTGCCCACAAACAGCGCCTTCAGCACAAGCTGATTCCAGGCATCTTCGCTGAAATGCTGGGCGGGATAGGAATTATTGAGGGCGATCGCATGAAACACTGCCGTCATGTTGGTGCGAATACCGTCGAGTGCTTGATTCAGAAAGTGATGCGAAGCACTTTCCCCTTTGGGAACATCGGGCTGGGGCAGCAGGGGCAAGACCTGATACAGGGCGACGAGTTCGCCCACATCTGCCGCTGAAAAAAGTTTTGCAACTGTACTGACATACGAATCTGGGTGATGGGCTGCCCAGGCCAGAATCAGCACTGCCCGACCCGCTTGATCAACACTCCAGTGCTGAAGGTTCCAATTGGGATGAATTTGAGCAGCCGTTTGCTTCTCGGCGTCAGACACATCGAGGTCAGCTTTACCCAAATATCGAGGAACGGCACTAAAGCGAGCGACAAAAATCTTCTCGGCGGTTTCTTTGACCTGATCAACCGTTTCACTGAACCATTGAAAGGCATTGTCATTCAGGTGCCGCTCCAGGCAGGAATACAAGAATTTTGCTGCCGGATCTAGCACAGGTACTAAGGTTGTTCGTTGCATTCTTAATAAAATGGTACTAAGGGTGATGCTTATCCTGAATGGCAATGCAGTTGAGATAGTCCCCGCCCACAGACAGTCAAATTTCTAAACTCCTTTCATCAGCTTGGCTGGAAAGGCTTTTTATATCAGTGGTATTACGGATGACATTCACCTTACATTTCGACGAATTGCTAACTTCTTAATCATTAAGTGGAGTTGCTGAGTATCTCAAGATCTTCTGCTGAAGTTCATAAAATCTTCATTTTCGCATCGGTCTTTCAACCAGTTCAGCTTGACCTTACCCGTTCTGGAGAAATGAAGTAAGTCCGGGAACGGTAGAAGCAGAATGACCCTCTTCCATCGCTCTAGGCCGTGTTTTCAAACCACCTGATCCTCCCCAGCCCTCCTTAACAAGGAGGGAGCCGAATCGCTCGAAGGCTGCCTTGCAAGGGAGGATTTAGGGCGATCGATCCTACTTCTACATGACTACCAACGTTCTGTTTAACCCTACGGCCCTTTGGTGCAGTGAAACAGGCATCAGACGTACCTGAGAGAAATTCACACATTGTCTGCGTCGCCAAACTCGCCAAACTAGATGTCGTGTTCCACGCACATTGGCCTTGATTCGCCGCTATTTGGCCGCAGGCGATCGAGCGTGAACCCTGTAGTGCAAGCACATTTGCTGCATGAAGCGTGTTTCTGTTTGACGTTCCACGCGCATTGCCGTAGCGTTTGAGGATTGAAATTTCATGTGCCTTGTTCGCCCGATTGCGTCGATCGACCAGCCCAATGAAGCCCTTGCTTTTTCTAACTGTTGATCTGGCTTTTTCCAACCGACATTTCCAAGGTAGAAATTTACCTTGGAAATATGCAAGCCATGTACCCATTGAATCGAAACAGCTTCATATTTTGTTTCTGATTCAACCGATTAAATTTCATCTTTGACTTGCTAAAAATCTTACAGCGCTGATTCTGATCGCGAGTAGAGCCAAACGCGCAGGAGAGAGAGTAGCTGCTCAATATCAACTGGCTTTGTAATATAGTCAGAGGCTCCTGCTTCAAGGCATTTTTCGCGATCGCCCTTCATTGCTTTGGCCGTCAATGCGATCATTGGCAGTTGCTTAAACTGCTCCATCTGGCGAATAGTACGCATTGTTTCATAGCCGTCCATTTCTGGCATCATGATATCGACGAGTGCAACGTTGATATCAGGCTGATTTTGCAATGCTACAATGCCATCTTGTCCATTTTCTGCGTAAGAAACTTCAATTTGATAGTGTTCTAGCAGGCTGGTGAGCGCGAAGATATTCCGTACATCGTCATCAATAATTAAAACTTTTTTGCCTGCTAAAATTGGGTCGTTTTGGTACAGGCTTTCTAGCATTTGCCGCTGTGAAGCGGGCAAGTTTGCCTGAACGCGATGCAAGAACAAAGCCGTTTCATCGAGGAGACGTTCTGGCGATCGCACATCTTTTACAATGATGGTTTCAGATACTCGCCGCAGTTCAGTTTCTTCTTGCGGCGTCAGGTCTTTTCCGGTGTAAACAATGATGGGAAGAAAGCGTAGATTTGCTTCTTGCTTAATGCGCTCAATGAGTTCAAATCCCGTCATGTCTGGCAAGCCTAAATCCAGCACAATACAGTCATAGTGGCCTGTCTTCAAAGCTTCGAGGGCGGCGGCTCCTGTCCCGACCGCAGTGCTGGAGACATCGCCACTGCCAATCAAATCTGCAATGCTGCTGCGCTGAATTTCATCGTCTTCAACAATCAATAAACGCCTGACTGGACGTTCGATGAACTGCTTGATGTTGCTGAGTGCAGCAGACAGCATTTCGCTACTGATAGGCTTTTGTAAATAAGCGATCGCGCCCTGTTTTAAACTGCGCTGCTGTCCGTCTTCAACTGACATGGTGTGCACAGGAATGTGGCGTGTGGCGGGGTCGTGCTTGAGGCGATCGAGCACCATCCAGCCGTCCATTGCCGGAAGACGAATATCGAGCATGATGGCGGCAGGTTTGAATTCACGCGCCATCGCGACGCCCAAATCGCCGCGATGGGCAACAATGCCTTTGAATCCCTGCTGTCGCGCCATATCCAGCAAAATCTGAGCAAAATTGTCATCATCTTCGATGATCAGCAGCACCTGATCGCCTGCTTGAATGGTTTCGCGATCGTCATTGATTTTCGATTCAGCAAAAGATGAAATTGGAGCGATCGCGATGTCGGTCAGACGATCTTGATTCAACGTTTCCCGACGAATGCTAATAAAGTGACCTGAATTTTTGCTCTGTGTTTCTTGAGGGTTCGTTTCTGGTAATAGGTAGGTTTGGGGCAGATAAAGCGTAAAGGTGCTGCCTCGGCCTAATGTACTGACGAGTCGCAATTCACCGCCCAAAAGTCGAGTGATTTCGCGACTGATTGATAAACCTAAACCTGTGCCTCCGTATCGACGGCTGGTTGTGCCGTCCGCCTGCTGGAAAGCTTCAAAGATAATTTGTTGCTTGTCGGGCGCGATGCCGATGCCTGTATCGATCACAGAGAAGGCAATGACGCGATCGGCACGATTGAGCGTGTTGTGATCAGCACTCCATCCACTCGTGACTGTACGAATTTCTAGTTTGACTTGTCCTTTTTCTGTGAATTTGAATGCGTTGGCGAGCAGGTTTTTTAGTACTTGCTGGAGACGCTTTGAATCGCTGTCGATCGATCGCGGTAGCTGTGGATCAAGGTCGATCGAGAAGTTGAGTTTTTTCTCTTGAGCCGTTTGGCTAAAGGTGCGATCGAGATATTCTCTCAAGTCGTTAAATAGAATTTGATCCACGTCCACCGACATCGTGCCCGACTCGATCTTTGCCAGGTCGAGAATGTCATTAATTAGCGCTAACAAATCGTTGCCAGACGAGTAAATTGTCCGAGCATATTCGACCTGTTTCTCAGTTAAGTTATTGCCGCTATTTTCAGAGAGCAGTCGCGCTAAGATCAGCAAGCTGTTGAGCGGCGTTCGCAGTTCGTGCGACATATTCGCGAGGAATTCTGATTTGTAGCGCGAAGTGAGCGAAAGCTGTTCGGCTTTTTCTTCAAGCGATCGCCGTGCCTGTTCAATTTCAGTATTTTTGCGTTCAACTTCGCGGTTTTGCTCTGCAAGCAGTTCGGCTTTTTCTTCTAGTTCGGCGTTCGTTTGCTGTAGCTGTTCTTGCTGCTCTTTGAGCAGTTCTTCTGAAGCGGTGAGCGATTGCGCCTGCTGTTCGAGGCGGGTGTTGGTTTCAGTCAGTTCTTTTTGCTGCGCCTGCAATTCTTCTGCGAGCGATTGTGACTGTTTGAGCAGTTCTTCGGTTCGCATACTGGCGGCGATCGTATTGAGAACGATACCGATACTTTCGGTAAGCTGATCGAGGAAGTTCAGATGAATTTCGCTGAAGTGACGGAAAGAGGCTAGCTCAATTACGGCTGTCACCTGTCCTTCAAACACGACAGGCAAAACGACGACGTTGGCAGGCGTAGATTCTCCCAAACCAGAGCTAATTTTGATGTAGTCGTCGGGAACGCTGCTGATTAAGATTCGCTCTTTTTCCAAAGCGCACTGCCCGACGATGCCTTCACCCAATTGGAAGCGGTTCGACAGATGCTTGCGTTCGCGGTAGGCGTAACTGCTGAGCAGTTTGAGCAGTGGTGAATGATGGTCGGTCGTTTCCATCAGGTAGAAGACGCCTTGCTGAGCCGCGACGAGGGGCGCAAGTTCCGACAAGATCAGTTTTGAGACGGTTTCCAGGTCGCGCTGACCTTGCAGCATTCGCGTAAATCTTGCCAAGTTTGTCTTGAGCCAGTCTTGCTCGGTGTTTTTCTGCGTCGTTTCGCGCAGGTTCGCGATCATCTGGTTGATGTTGTCTTTGAGGGCAGCGACTTCGCCCAAGGCTTCAACCGCGATCGATCGAGTCAAATCGCCTTTAGTCACGGCGGTGGCGACTTCAGCGATCGCTCGAACCTGAGTCGTGAGGTTGGCAGCGAGTTCGTTGACGTTGTCGGTTAGATCGCGCCAAGTTCCCGATGCACCAGGTACTTTCGCCTGTCCTCCCAGCTTGCCTTCGATGCCGACTTCTCGCGCCACGGTCGTCACCTGTTCGGCAAAGGTTGCCAGCGTGTCGGTCATTTCGTTAATCGTGTCCGCCAGCGTTTCGATTTCGCCCTTCGCCTCCAGCATCAGCTTACGCTTGAGATCGCCATTTGCAACGGCTGTCACCACTTTGGCAATCCCGCGTACCTGAGCCGTGAGGTTGCCCGCCATCAGATTAACGCTGTCGGTCAAGTCTTTCCAGGTTCCCGCCACACCGCGCACTTCCGCCTGTCCGCCGAGCTTACCTTCTGACCCCACCTCACGGGCAACTCGCGTTACTTCCGAGGCGAACGAGTTGAGCTGATCGACCATCGTGTTGATCGTGTCTTTGAGGTCAAGAATTTCGCCCTTCACGTCAACCGTAATCTTCTTGGACAAGTCGCCATTGGCAACCGCTTTCGTCACTTCCGCAATGTTGCGTACCTGTCCGGTCAGGTTGCTCGCCATGAAGTTGACGTTATCGGTCAAGTCCTTCCAGGTTCCACCCACGCCCCGCACAAACGCCTGTGCGCCTAATTTGCCATCCGTTCCCACTTCCCGCGCCACTCTGGTCACTTCTGAGGCAAAGGCACTAAGCTGATCGACCATCGTGTTGATCGTGTTTTTCAGTTCGAGAATTTCGCCCTTCACGTCCACCGTAATCTTCTTCGACAAGTCGCCGTTTGCCACCGCTGTCGTCACTTCCGCGATATTGCGGACTTGTGCGGTCAAGCTGCTCGCCATGAAGTTAACGTTGTCGGTTAAGTCTTTCCAGGTTCCGCCCACGCCGCGCACTTCTGCCTGAACGCCCAGTTTGCCCTCGGTTCCGACCTCTCGCGCCACTCTGGTCACTTCCGAGGCGAACGAGTTAAGCTGATCGACCATCGTGTTGATCGTATTTTTCAACTCCAGAATTTCGCCTTTCACGTCAACCGTGATCTTCTTGGATAGATCGCCATTGGCAACAGCGGTTGTGACGGTGGCAATGTTGCGGACTTGTGCCGTCAAGCTGCCCGCCATGAAGTTGACCGAATCGGTCAAATCTTTCCAGGTTCCATCAACGCCCCGGACATCCGCTTGAACGCCCAGCTTGCCTTCACTGCCGACTTCCCGCGCCACTCTAGTCACTTCCGAGGCAAACGAACTCAACTGGTCGACCATTGTGTTGATCGTATTTTTCAGTTCGAGAATTTCGCCCTTGACCTGCACGGTGATTTTCTTGGAGAGGTCGCCGCTGGCGATCGCCGTCGCGACTTCGGCAATGTTTCGCACCTGTCCGGTCAGGTTGCTTGCCATGAAGTTGACGTTATCGGTTAAGTCCTTCCAAGTTCCGGCCACACCGCGCACTTCGGCCTGAACGCCCAATTTGCCCTCAGTTCCCACTTCCCGCGCCACTCTGGTCACTTCCGAGGCGAATGAACTCAACTGATCGACCATTGTGTTGATCGTGTTTTTGAGTTCAAGAATTTCACCTTTGACATCGACCGTAATTTTGCGCGACAGGTCGCCGTTGGCGATCGCTGTTGCGACTTCGGCGATGTTCCGCACCTGTCCGGTCAAGTTACCCGCCATTGAGTTGACGCTGTCGGTCAAATCCTTCCAGGTTCCCGCCACGCCGCGCACATCCGCCTGTCCGCCCAGCTTGCCTTCTGCTCCGACTTCCCGCGCCACTCGCGTTACTTCTGAAGCGAACGAGTTAAGCTGATCGACCATCGTGTTGACCGTGTTCTTCAACTCCAGAATTTCGCCTTTCACGCTCACCGTGATCTTTTTCGAGAGATCGCCATTCGCCACCGCTGTCGTCACTTCCGCGATATTGCGGACTTGCGCCGTCAGATTGCCCGCCATGAAGTTGACGCTATCGGTCAAGTCTTTCCAGGTTCCCGCCACGCCGCGCACATCCGCCTGCACACCCAGCTTGCCTTCACTGCCCACATCTCGCGCTACTCGTGTGACTTCCGAGGCGAACGAGTTGAGCTGATCGACCATTGTGTTGATCGTGTTCTTCAACTCCAGAATTTCGCCTTTCACATCCACCGTGATCTTCTTCGAGAGATTGCCGTTTGCCACCGCTGTTGTCACTTCGGCAATATTGCGGACTTGCGCCGTCAAGTTGCCCGCCATCGAATTGACTGAATCGGTCAAATCCTTCCAGGTTCCCGCCACACCAGGAACTTCGGCCTGCACGCCCAGCTTGCCCTCAGTTCCGACTTCCCGCGCCACTCTGGTCACTTCTGAAGCGAACGAGTTGAGCTGATCGACCATTGTGTTGACCACTCGCGCCGTCTGCAAAAATTCGCCCTGAAGCGGTTTGCCGTCGATCTCGGTGGCGATCGTCTGCGACAAATCTCCATGTGCGACGGCTCTGAGTACCCGTGCGGTTTCTGCCGTTGGCTGCATCAAATCAGTAATCAGCGTGTTCACTGACTCAATGCCCGATCGCCAGCCGCCACGCGCCGCGCCGCCGAGCGAGGCGCGTTCATTGATTTTGCCTTCTTTGCCGACGACCGTACTGATCCGCTCTAGCTCGGCTGTCATCTGCTCGTTGCGATCGATGATGTCGTTGAGCACATCCGAGATTTTTCCAGCAATGCCAGTCTGTTCGATTGGCATCCGCGCAGAGAAGTTGCCCTTCTTCACCTCCGTCAAAACATTGAGAAGCTGTTTCAAATCAAGGCGATCGGCATCGGTTGTTGCTGAAGCAGAGGTCATTGAATCATCCTTTTTAGAAACCAAAATCCAAGAGGCGACTTAACTCTTTTGAGGGAAAAATGGCGGCTTAACGGTGGAAGCTTAAATTCACGTTTGTATCGCCATCAAGCTCTAAAACATTATGACTAACACTCGCCTATTTGCCTTCTCTATCGAAAGATAGAGAGGGAATTCCGGAATCGATTTCTTTAAAAACTCACGCTTAGCCTGCACTGCAATGGCTGCAATGATCAGCAGGAATCGATCGAGCAGTTTTTCAATAGCCCTCGAGGTTGGCGGCTATTTGATTCCTCTCTTTTTGGAGTTTGGTTAGACCGTATTGCGATTTCTGCTGCAATCAGCGATCGTCTGCATCCGATCAGGTTGCGATCGAATGCAGACGATTGCTGTTACGTCGTGAAGACAATATTTTCAACCTCTGCGTCGTTTCAGTTGCTATCCAGCAATGCGATCGCTCAGGTAACGATCGATTGCTCGATCGAGCTTCGGCAGCAAAACCCCGCGTTCACTTGTCAAGGCACTGTAGGCAGGGCGAGGCGCAACCCAGTTGAGTTCTTTCGTAGGACAAGCTCGAATGCGCCTGCTGTCTAGCCCTGCGAGCGTCGCTGCCTCCCGCGCTAAATCTGCCCAGGCGATCGCACCCGGATTTGCCAAATGCCATAGGCCGCACTCGCCATCAATCAGCAAATCGAGGCTGACGTTGACCAGATCAGGAACGTAAGTGGGAGAGACGATCGCATCTTCAGCCGCCACAAAAACCTGTCCCGATTGAATGGTACGCAGGGCGATTGTCAAGAAGTTGTATTCATCCCAAGGGCCAAAGAACGCGCTGGTGCGAATCACAAGTGAACAAGGATGCTGCTGCAACACCCATCGTTCTGCTTGCGCTTTGCTGTGGCCGTAGACGTTGAGCGGGGCGACCGGATCGCTTTCGAGATACGGCTGATTGCGATCGCCACTAAACACCAGATCAGAAGAAAAATTGACCAGCCCAACGTTGCGTTCAGCGCAGGCACCTGCCAAAATTGCTGCTCCGTCTGCATTGATGCGGCGACACAAATGCGGTTCTCGTTCGGCATCATCAACACGCACATATCCAGCGGCGTTTACCACTGCCCAAGGCTGCAACTCATCCAACACCTGCTCAACAATATTGGGCTGGGTGATGTCCATTTCCTGACGCGAGAGTAAATAGTAAGGAATGCCGCGCAGTTCGCAGATGCGAGCAAAAGCTTGACCTAATGTTCCGGTTGCTCCGGTGATCAGCAGTGGAGGAGTTGAGGCGATCGCTGCCCTGTGGATGCCTTTGACCTGCCGCATTTCCGGTGTGCTAAAAATCGCTGCATCTAAATCTGTCCAACCTCCGAGTTCTGGGGTGTAGCGCACAGGCGGATAGAGCAAGCGTTGCGATCGCTGCCACCATCCCGGTAGATTGAGCAGCGGATGGTTGTACGATCGTCCTGCTGTCAAACACTGCACCATTTGGGCGATCGCGGTTGATCGCGGTTGGGGCGATCGCACATCAAACACGCCTGGCTCATAGAAGCCATCATCGCGAGTGACGAGGCTATTCCAGTCATAGGTTCCCAGCAGCGACCAAACGGCAACCGCACGAAAGTCAACGCCTTGATTGCGAAGCGTTTGGGCAATCTGCCAAATTTGCTTGAGCCAGCGCAATTGTTCTTCACGGGTGCAGCCGAGATGCGCCTCGGTAATGGCGATCGGTCGATGATAACGCTCCCACACTTCCCTCAGCAGCGCGACATGATCGTAGAGTCCTTCCGCACAGACCCAAACCGCTTCCACATCCGCGTATTGATGCTGGCCGTTGCCGCCGTGCGTATGGGCAGGATAGCGATCGAGCCGTTCATCCAAGAAGCGATCGCTACAGACATAGCGATTAATGCCGATGATATCGGGCGGACAGGGATTGTCTTGAAACCACAGTAATTCACCTTCTTCAATGCCAGCATCGAGTAGATAGCGCCACAGCGGATGATTGCGATCGATGCGGCCACACAGCAAATCGAGTGAGAGCCAGCGGCGATCGTTCTCTAGTTCTGCTTGATAGGTCAGTAACGGCGTACTGCGTGTTGAGCCTAAATCCTCAGTTTGCACCAGTTGGGCACGCGGATTGACTTGCCGAATTGCCCGCATTGCCAGCACGGTTGCTCGACACTGATTCAGTAATGCTTTGAAGAAGCTCAAATCATCGCGACCATGCGGATACCAGTGCCCATACAGGCCGCTAAAACGTGCGGTTGTTAACGGTTCATTAACAGGGGTGTAATACTCCAGCCGAGGATAACGCTGAGCCACCGCAAACGCAAATTCGGCTAATTGTTCTGGAAAAGTTGGATTAAGCAAATTGGTGTGACGGGGGCCGCTGCCATGATGGATGAGTCCGGCGATCGCTCGAATGCCCAGATCATGCAGGCGAGTTAACCGCTGATCTGCCCAAGACCAATTGGCTTGAGCGAGTCCGTTGGGAGCAATGCGCTCCCACAAAATTGGATAGCGAATCGTTTGCACACCCAAAGCCGCAAATCGATCGAGGTCTTCAATTCTGGTCGCATGACCATTGCGCTCTAGCTGATCAAGATAGCGATCGCCGACGCGATTGACTGTACATTCAATTCCACCCCAAAGTTCCAGCGGTGAAGCTTGCTTTGAACTCATAGAACTCGTATTTTTAAAAAGAGTTGTTGTGACGATTTCAATTCATTTAGTGCCTTTATCAAGCGGTTCAAACCTGCTTGGAAATAGGACAGTAATCTTTGCTGCAATCGGCTGTCTGAACGTTTGCGATCGCAGCCTCGATGAACTCATTCATCTCATTCCAAGTTTGATTTCCGCTGTTGGAAAAAATATAAACATTAGAGTGCTGCGTCGATTTGTACAGATTGCGCTCTTTGAAAAGGACAAGATGCGCTTGGTTCAATAGTTGCTGTTCTAATTCTTGTAAGATAGACGAAGTTGCCTCATCAGGTCGCTCATTCACACAGTCGTACACGATCGCGGCGGATTTTACATGACGGGTAAAAGGCAATGCGGCAGGTGTGCAGTACCAAAGAATTGGATTGTCGATCGCATATTTTTCAATGAGTTCGTCTATCAAGCTGTGGTGCATTGCGCTCACTAAAGCTTCACTTACCCAATCTGGCAGATGGGCGACAACTACCCACACACCACACTCATCTCGACGAATTTCAAGCCACCAGGAACTAATAAATTCCAGAACAGGTTCAGCAATAAAAAAGACGCGATGCGTTTGGGCAAGATAGCTGAGAAGATGGTGCGATCGATCATCGATCGAATTCCACTGCAAGCCAGCCAAATAGACCAAATCGCGACCACCAAGCAAAATATTTTCAGTGATATCGATCGGAGTGTAGTCAACAATTGACTGGTTTTGCTTAGAATGCTTCACAAGTTGGTTTTTTTTATGGAGAAAGGATTTATTAGTAAACAGTAGGATTAAACCATTGAGATCACGTCAGCTTTTTGAGGGATCTTATATTAAGCTGCATTGTGATCAGAGTTACAGCTAAAACCATAAAGTTTGATGCAGTTCTACTTTGCTGCGTAAGGTCGTTCAAGAATTGAAAACTCGAAGATTAACTTGTTAACTGTAATCCTCGATCGCGCAAATGTTGCTCGATTTGCCGCATATTATCAAGCGTTTCTCCCGTGACAATGCCGTAAATTTCCGTGTAAATTTTGCCATATTTCACCTTCTCTAAAGCGGAGAGAATCAGAAAGTCTTTTCGCGCTAGTTCTGGCTTCAAGGTAGTGAGAATGGAATCAAGCGTTCCTGACATTCGGTAGTCGCTGAAGTATTTTGCGATCGCCTTACCCAACTTCAGCAACTGATGTCGCTGTAGACAAAGCGGCGTGGAACCATTGATGCGAAAATTGGCATCGATCGCGTAAAGTTGCCCGTCTCGATCTTCCAACACATCAAAGCCAATCACGCCAAAATATCCTTGCTGATGGGCATATCGAGCGATCGCCGCAATCATCTTCGAAAATCGACTTAAATCATCCGTATAGTCAATAACACCTCCTAAGTATTCACCTTCAGAACTGACGAGTTGCTGAGTGACGCCAATTAAAGAAATTTCTCCTTGTTTGTTGACGTAGAACTGAACGCAGTAGTTGCAAACTTCGTGTTTGACAAATTCTGAAACGATGATTGTTTCAAGAAGTTGAATGATCAAATATTTCTTCAGTTCTTCCAGGCAATAGTTGAGATCGCTGTGGCTGCGGATGATGTAGGTTCCTTCTCCTGAAAGTCCATGTGATGTTTTGATCAAATAAGGAAATTGGGAAGGCAGGGGAATTTGCTCAAGACTGATTTGATCCAAATGATAGGTTTGATAATTTGGACAAGGTACGCCAAGCTGAGCAAGGGTTGCTTTACTGAGCAAACGGTAGTGAGTATCGGGATGGACGGCGTGTTTTTCAGGCCGCAATCGATCGAAGGGAAATAAAGTCATGACTCGATCGATGCGATCGCTTTGATTGAGATCGTCTAGATAAGTGGAACAGTCCATCCATTCCAAATGCTCAGAATTGAAGCCGAAATGCTCGCGCCAGTAGTGCATCAGCAAATCTTGAGGCCGACGAATCACAATTCCAGCTAGCGCATTGCCCAAGACGGCTAAGTTTTTCCAAGGCTCTTTTTGGCAGATCTTATCGAATGATGTTTTCGTCGCTTCACTGCTGCCATCTTGCAGAAAATACTTCTGCGTATTCGGGTAAGCTGCCCAACTTGCTGTTGCCGGATAGTTCAACATCAATGCATGGCGATCGTCGCAGTCTTGAGCAAATAAATCCGAGAGCGAATTGCCTTGGAAAAAAGTCAATGGTTGAGCGATCATGACAGCGCATTCACAGCTTCTTGCTGTTTGCAGGTGAAGACAGCAGGCTGATGTAATGCCTCGCTCATGTAGGCAACGGCCATGTCTTGCGAGTTGTGTGTCCAGCCCATGCGCCCGTCGCGATCGAGCAGAATGCAGCCCGCTTCACCAGGAACTTTCTGTTTCAATACTTCGATCGCCTGTTGCGCTGCTTGTTCTGGATGACGGGCAACAATTCCATCCTGACTTGCTGTATCACCTGACAGCAAATCAACCGCAGTTTTTGCCAACACAACCGGAATCACTGATTCGCCGTCACCTGTGGTTGAGCAAGCACCCCGACTATCCGCATAGAGGCCGCAACCCACGATCGCCGTATCGCCAACGCGCCCCGGTGGTTGATTTTCCAGACCGCCCGTTGAAGTTCCAGCCACCAAATTGCCGTGAATGTCGAGTGCGACGCAACCGACCGTTGAGGAGCGGTCTTCTGGCATCTGTTCTTGTTCCCACATCTGCCGCTGTTCTTCGCTGATCAAGCTGTCGGGTTCGCACATTTCACAGCTTTGTTCTTCGGCAAATTGTTCTGCCCCATGCGCGACTAGAAAGTAAGACTTTTTCTCTAGAATTTTTCGAGCGACTGAAATCGGATGCGCGACCCGCTGCACGGCGGCGACGCCTCCCCATCGAAGCCCCTTACTTTCCATCATTCCGGCATCGAGATATACCTGACCTTCGCGATCGAGCGTTGCCCCAATGCTGGCGTTGAACGTGGCATCCGCTTCCAAAGTGCGAATCGCAGCTTCAACGGCATCTTTGGCATCTCCACCGCGTTGTAGAATCTCCCAGCCTGCTTGAACGGCAGTTAAACATCCTTCTGTATTGGCCTGGGTTTTATCGTCACTGATTGTTTTTGCGCCACCATGCACAATAATTGCGATCGTCATAAACCGGATAAGTGTTTTTATTTCAGTTTTTACCGTTAGTTGTTGCGATGCAGCAAGCGATCGACCTGATGAAGAACTATTGCAATCACTTTTTAATGAATGACTGCCGATCAACAAACATAGCTTTGAGAATTTCGATTAACCTCGTGTAAAAGAAGTAGCCTGATGTTAAATTGCTTTGTAACTCTAGTCACATGACGACAGCAAACTCAAAGCTGTACTAATTGAGCGGCATTTTTGTTTTAGCTTGCGTTCACTCGATCGAATATCAGTTCATGCGAATCATTTGAGTATTGGTAGAAAGCGAATTCCTCTTCAATCTTTGTTGCCACTTCTCATGGATAAGAAACGTAGCCTCTCGGCACAACGGTTCGATTCACGATCGCCTCACTTAAATTGATGTCGATCGGCGTCACATCTGTTAGAGAGGCCCATCGCAAATTTGCGCCGGATAGCTTAGCATTCGTCAGATTCGCTCGTAATAAAACAGAGCCTTCTAAATTGGCATCTGCAAGATTACTTTCACTCAGGTCAGCATCACACAAATCTGCACCTCGTAAATCTGCTCCGCAAAGATTGGCTCGCCGCAAATTTACACCGTTGAGTCGTGCATTGCTCAGGTTTGCGCCGGACAAATCTGCATCAGTCAAATTCGTGTAGCTTAGTCTTGCACCTGCCAAATTCAAGTTTTTGAAATTGTAGTTGCTCGCTGCGTAGCGTTGCAGAAATTCTTTGATATCCATTGCTCGATATTTGATAACGCTGTTTTAATTGTTTCAACCAAAAGTTACGCACCTTCTTCTGCTGTGCCAATGCCGCGATCGACATTCAATGGCGTTTCAGTATCAACGATTTTGCGCTCTGCTGGCTCAGTTTGTAGCGCAGGTGGAACTGGCATTCCGATGGCTTGCGCCAGTTCTGGCGGTGGTGCTTGCCGACTCAAACTGCGTACATAGTCGCCTGTATGAATGGCCTCGATCGGTTTCATTTTGTGAGAAATCGTGTAGTAGCGATGTGTTTGTCCCACCATGCCGCGCTCTTCTATTGCCTCAGCAGAAATCTTTTTACGCAGCTTGATAATGCCGTCCATAATCGCTTCGGGGCGCGGCGGGCAACCGGGGATATAAACATCGATCGGCAAAATTTTGTCTGCACCGCGCACCGTCGTTGGCGAATCGGCGCTAAACATTCCGCCTGTAATCATGCAGGCTCCCATTGCAATCACATACTTCGGATCGGGCATCTGTTCATACAGCCGCAGGGTGGCGGGAGCCATTTTCATATTCAGCGTTCCAGCCAGAATAATCAGGTCAGCTTGACGCGGGCTAGAGCGGGGAATGAGGCCGTAACGATCGAAGTCAAAGCGCGAGCCAATCAGCGCAGCAAACTCGATAAAACAGCAGGCGGTTCCATACAGCATCGGCCACAAACTCGACAGCCGTGCCCAGTTGTAAAGATCATCTACGGTGGTGAGAATAATGTTTTCTGAAAGCTGTTTTGTGATTTGAGGATAGCCAATCGGATTAGTAGTCGAATCTGCGTCTGGGTTAACTGAATCAAGAGGGCTGAGAGACATAGCGAAGAAAACCTGTTACGGTGTGGCGAAGACAGCACTTGATGCATTGCATCTGCACAAGCTGCATTCTTAACTAGGCTAAGTGAGAACTAATTTTGAATGGTCTACCAGAGGTAGAAGATGACGATAAGTTTGCAAGTAGTTTGTAATACAAAGTGACAAATCATACAGCACTCAAAGTAGCGTGATTAATGTAAAGCTCACGAGACTGTGCCCAGAACCTTCCCATCTAAGGTAAGAATACTCACGAAGTTTTAGCAGCGTAGTCTTGTTCTTTACGATTTGTATAAAGTACGATCGATCGCCTCTTTCAAAGAAAATAATTTAGATCGTATTGAGCAATACATTGTTTGCAATTTTCACTGTAAACAATGTTGAATTTTTCTACCGCGCCTGAGTTAAGACGCAACAAGAATGGTGCAAGCACTTCAAAATTCTTTCACGACTTCAGACCTCGATCGATTTGCCTTCGATCTCAACCGCGATGGCATTTGCGTCATCCGCAATCTTTTCGATCGTGACCTGATCGAAACCTGGGCAAAAGCATTCGGTGATTTGTTTGAGCAGCGGCAAAATCAGCCTGGAGGCCTAGCCCCCCGTGAGCAATCTCGCTACTATTTAACCTTGCCTTGGATTGCTCCGTTTGCTGATAGTTCCGTCTTCGCTCATCCGGTGATTTTGGGTATTCTCGATCGCGTTTTTCATCAGGAATACCGCATGGTACAGCTTGGTACGGATACACCCTTTCAGGGGTCAACCTATCAGGAAACGCATCGCGATTTTCGTCCATTATTCTCTGACGAAATTGTCACGCCGCTGTATGCGCTGGCCGTGAATTTTCCCCTGGTCGAAGTAACTGCTGAGAATGGCCCGTTTCAGATGGCGCGAGGAACGCATCTGCTGCCACGTGAAGTGGGATTGGAGAAGATTGCTGCGGGTGAAATTGCGATCGAATCATTCTACATGCAGCCGGGAGATGTGATGATTCGATCGCCTTTCGCGCTGCATCGCGGCTCACCCAATACTACCGCTCAGCCTCGACCGATGGTGGTGATGGGCTACGTGATGCACTGGCTGCACACGCCGAAAGTTGAACTGACTTTGCCACGCGACTATTACGAATCGCTGCCGGAACAGCTTCAGCAGATGTTGCGCTGCGAAGTGGTCGATCGACTGCCGATAGACAAAACTGAAACCTACATCAACTTCAAGTATTAGTTTGCTTGATTGCGGTTATTTATGGAAGTTCGTACCTACACAAATCCGGTGTATTCCGGTTACTTTGCCGATCCGTTTGTTTGGCAGCATGAAGGCATTTACTACGCGATCGGTACAGGCGAACCGGAAGCCGAAGGCGCAGTCCAAGACGTTCACAAACAACCTGTTTTTCCCCTCCTGCGCTCTGAAGATTTCGTCACCTGGCAGTTTGCTGGAAATGCTTTGCAGCGTCCCGATGCCGATTTAGGAACGCACTTTTGGGCACCTGAAATTGCGTTTGAAGACGGCAAGTTTTACCTTTATTACTCTGTTGGGCATGAAGATAAACATCATCAGCTTCGAGTTGCGGCCAGCGATCGCCCGCTTGGTGCTTATGTGGACTGCGGCAAAGCGTTAATTGATCCAAGTACCTGTCCGTTTGCGATCGATCCGCATCCGTTTCGCGATGATGATGGGCAGTGGTATTTGTTCTACGCTCAGGATTTTTTGGATAGTGATGACGAAGTTCGGGCGGGAACGGCGCTGATGGTCGATCGCCTCGTCACTATGAGTGAGCTTGCAGGTGAAGCAAAAGTTGTCCTGCGGGCGCGATCGAACTGGCAGCGGTTTCTCGCCGATCGATCGATGTACGGCGGCGTCTACGATTGGCATACGCTCGAAGGAGCCTGCGTTCGCAAGCATGAAGGGCGCTACTACTGTTTTTACAGCAGCGGACGCTGGGAAACCGAAGATTACGGCGTTGATTATGGTGTGGCCGATCGCGTCATGGGCGACTATTCCGACGCAGGCAACGAAACCGGAGCGCGAGTGCTGCGAACCGTTCCCGATCGCGTTTTTGGCCCCGGTCATAATTCGATCGTCCTCAGTCCTAATGGCGAAGAATACATTGTCTATCATGCTTGGGATAGTCAGCGATCGGCCAGGCGGATGTGTCTCGATCGCCTCGTCTGGACGGCAGAAGGTCCGCGCTGTGACGGTCCTACCTGGACACCGCAGCAGATCAAATAGCCATAAGTGAAGCTATTCAGCTTTCAATCCCTGAAGGGGTTTCGAGTTGGTCGCGCTTCGCCGCCTTCCAGCGATTGGAGGTTCTAGTTAGCTCGCGACAATTTCACCTAAACCCTTTCAAGGATTGAAACGTGCAACAGTTCTTCCTGCTCTTGCATCAGTTGGGCGACAATTTCACCTAAACCCTAGAAGCGTGACAAAGTGCTTCATGATGTTTGCGCCAGTCGAGACAGTGACAAAGGCCGACCCGGTGTGGTTTCCAATGTTTTCTCCGGAATTATTTCTACTTCGTATTCAATCTGACCGCAAAGACAGCTACCTCTTACCATCTTCTCTTCTAAAGACATATTTTTCTCCTAAAGGCATAACATTGCCCATCTCCCGCCGCAGATTACCTTTGTAGCATACTGAATCAACGCTCAACGATCGATGTGTAGGGGCGGTGTTAATCACCGAGGTCGGACGATGAAAGTGTGCCCAATTGCATTGCTTGAACCAAGCGATGCATAGGTGAAACGGTAGCCCACGTGCTCATCGGCAAGCACGGCTCCAGACAGATCAAGCTGATATGGGCGAAATCGCCAGCACACAACTTTAGATTTCACGGAATTTGAGCAGAAAGTCGCTGTTTTGCCCTCACGCCTATTGATTTGCTGTGCTGCGCTGTTCATTTCAAAAGCCGATGTTTGGTGAAGCGCGATCGCTCAAACTGACAACCGAAACATCATTGCTCACTGGCAGTTCTCGTTTTTTGAATCTTCTCTTGAATGGTTTCGGTTTCGCCAATTTCATAAAGACTGATCAAACCATTCTCAATGGTGAAGATTTGCTCAATGGTTGTATCTGCGAGCAAATTGCCTTGCAAATCTTTGACGATTTGATGAACGGTAACGACATCTCGATTGTGTTCATCCGTCTCAAACTTCAAGGTCTCAAGCTGCACCTGAATCACCTGATATTGATTCGTCCAGTAGTCGCGCACCGCGTCGCGTCCATAAACGAAACCGCCTTCCACCCCGTTCGCCCATTTCACGTCCGGTTGCATCAGCGAGATGATTGTTTCAAGCTCGCCTTTGTTGAAGGCTTCGTATAAATTTTGCAGAAACTGCTGATTTGAACTCATGATTGTTCCTCATAAAATAACAGCGAACAAGCTGGATAATTACACACTAGATTGTGCTAGTACTTCAGGTAATTTTTGTTGCAGCCAGTAATGCCAGTTGGTTTGGCGGTTCAACAATTTTGAAGGTCGAGGTAAGCCGTCTTTTGAGGTAGAAGAAAGCGTTTGTAAGGGATGGATGAGCGCTGTTGTAGATGTGAGTTGAGAGTCAATTGTCCTACGCATCGATCGATCGAATACTGGCATACCCAATCCAGGAATCGGCGCAGACCCGATCGCCCGGTGCTGAAGCCGAACTTGCGTCCCGCCTTCTACTGGAGATAATGTCCATATCACTCGTGATGCTGCGTCCGAGGGATGCGCTTTCCAGCTATACACCAGACGTTTGGGTGCTTCCACTTCGAGCACTTCGCAGTGAATCGTGACTTCTAGCTCCGGTAGCGGACAACTGTGAAACCGAAACCGATGCCCCAACTGGAGTTCAAAATCGTTATTCATCATCCAGACACTCAGAGTCCGGCGATCGGTAAGGGCTTGCCAAACTCGCTCCGGTGGATGGGGATAGAACATCTCCAGCACAACGTCCTGACTCATGATTGTTCCTCCAAATACTGCCCTAACGCATCCAGTTTCGCCGTCCAAAACTGTTCATACTGGCTGACCCAGTCCGATATGGGCTTGAGTGAGGTGGGATTGAGTCGATAGATGCGCTGTCGTCCCCGGCGCTGCTGGGTGACTAAACCCGCTGCACACAACACTTGCAGATGCTGCGAGATGGCGGGTAAAGACATCCCGAAGGGTTCAGCAAGGTGTTTGACAGGCTGTTCGCCTCGCTGCAACTGATCGAGAATCGCGCGACGCGTGGGATCGGCGATCGCATGAAAGATGTCGGCACTGGCAGTCGATCGACTCATGGAAATCATTAAGCAAACGCTTAGCCAAAGCGTACTTAAGCATTTGCTTAATTGTCAAGTCATGCTTCCACCTTGCTGTATGACTCTCACGATTGCGTCATCCAAACATTCAATATCCACAAGTTGGCGATAAACCAGGGTGATTCACCCGAAACATCAGCAGGATAACGTGGCGGGTTCGGTTGACCGACAGGTTAGGTAGCACTCGACTCATACCTGCTTAACCCATTGAGCTTTGCACCAACGGGAACAAACTGCCATCCCAGCGCTTTGGCAGCGACGGCATCACAGTGTCCGTCCCCATAGTACGTCACGCTTTCAAAGCTGCCATTCAGTTGCCGGAGCGCGTGAAGCATGATTTCCTGCCGCTGGAAATGGTCATCGCAGGTGGCTAGCGGAACGCCCGTCACCGGAAAGCCTGAGCGCGACAGTTTTAGGAGTGCCGATTCACGCCAACCGCCTGTTGCATAAGCAATTCGATGCGTGGTCGAATGGTGCAGAGACTGCACAAAGGCTCTCGCGCCCGGAATTTCCGTGAACGGGCCGTACTCAGAGACATGACGACGGACACTTTCAATAAAGCGATCTCGAACGGCGGCCACTCTCTGTGATGTTGCGTCGATCGCGTTGTCATTGAGAATCTCGGTCAAGATGCCAGCGGCGGTGAATTGGGTATACATCCCCCAGGACGGACGCAAGCTGACATCGCCAAGGACATCGCGGACTGATGCCAAGTAGAGCGCGTCATCATTAGCGTCCGACTGCAAGAGCGTGCCATCTATGTCGAAAATCGTTGCTTTCACTTTTGCGCCGCCTAACGTTCCGCTTCATCCGTCGCTATCAACTTTCGTTCTTGACCGAGAAATCTGTAATACGATCGCTATGCAAGCGGGTTGTTGGGTGGCGCAACCGCTTCTGTTTGCGTAATGTGATTCAATGCCCTGTAAAGTCCGTTAGCACTTACAGCAATGCCTGAATATCTTTTGCCAAATCTTCCGGCTTTGCAGTGGAAGGATAGCGTTTAACAACCTTTCCGCTGCGATCGACCAGAAATTTGGTGAAGTTCCACTTAATTCCTTCAGTCCCAAAAATGCCAGGTGCAGCTTTAGTTAAATATTGATAGAGCGGATGGGCATTGCTCCCATTCACCTCGATTTTCTGAAACAGTGGAAAGGAGACGCCAAAGTTAGTTTCACAAAAGGACTGAATCTGGTTTGAGTTTCCTGGTTCTTGCTGTCCAAATTGATTACAGGGAAATCCTAAAACAACCAATCCTTGGCTGGCATATCGATCGTACAACGCTTGTAGTCCTTTGTATTGAGGCGTAAAACCGCACTGACTCGCCGTATTGACAATCAATAAAACTTTATCTTTGTAAGTGTTGAATGACACTGACTCGCCATCAATGCTTGTTGCAGAGAGGTCGTAAATCGATGCAGGTGCTTTTGCTGTCATTGGGTCAACCCTTTCCTCAATGCGAAACATTACTTCAAGATCCTACTACGACCCTTTAACAATTAACATTCACGAGGTGTAGTTATTGCTCTGACTTTCGAGGAGTTTGTTCTTATTTGACTCCGCTCAAAGTGATGGAACAGGGATAGTCGAGAGACTGTGAGCATTGCTAAATCCGCCAAGCAGCGTTTTCAACCTGAAGCGACGCAAGCAAAGCAAATTGCTCGAATGCAGCAGTTTCTCGAATCTGGCGACCCAATTTTGATGGCTGAAGCATTCGCTTGGGCACAGGTGAATCTAGGTAGTTTGAAGGTTGGCAGAGTTGATCTGTCTGCGATCGATCTGCTGGAACGCTCAGACTCAAGAAGGTTGCGAGATTTTCTACTGCGATCGCAACGCCTGCACCGGATCAAGCTGGCTGGCTCGGATCGCAGGCAACAGACTTGCCCCAATTCCCACGCCAAAAGCGGCGGCGAGCGTCAGTCCCGCTGTTGCAATTTCAAATCGGTAGGGGAGGTTGAACTGTTTGGAGACGACCAGCGTCAGACCATGAACAGTGGCGATCGCCACTGTTCCACCCACCAAACTGAGCAAGGCCGCTTCCAAGATGAATTGCAGCAAAATTTCGATGCGCGTCGCGCCGATCGCCCGCCGTAGTCCGATCTCAGCCGTGCGTTCGGTGACAGAAGCGATCATGATGTTGGCGATGCCGATGCCGCCGACCAGCAGCGAAATTGCGCCCACCACTGCCAGTCCGCGTGAAGTCAACTCCAAGAGCCGCTGCTGTTCCAAAATATCTTCAACATTGTTGAACTGGTAAAACTGCTGGCCGGGAAACCGCTGCATCAAAAGCTTTTCGGCGCGATCGCCGACTGCTTCAAGGTCTTGCAGTTGAGTGGGGCGGATGCGAAATGAATCAATCTCGCGGCTGCCTGTAAGCGCACTCAAAAAGGTCAGCGTCAGAATCAGTTGACCAGTTGGCTGTTCCTCGTCGTAGTTATTTTTGCTCGCAATCACGCCAATGACCGTGTAGGGCTGACGACTGGCATAGATGCGCTGGCCGATCGGATTTTGGGCTTGAAACAGTTCAGTTGCTAGCAGTTCGTCAATCACAACCACCGGACGGAAGTGAGCAAAATCAGCGCCTGTAAAAAATCGGCCTGCGACGATCGACTGCCCCGATGTTTGCAGATAGGCCTGAGAAACCGCGATGATGTCGGGCTGTGCCTGCTGGCCTTGAAAAACAACGGGCATCGATCGATTCCAGTTCACTGCGCTGATGGCTTCTACCCCCACCAGCCGCTGCTGCAAAAATTCCATATCGTCCTGTTTCAGTTGCGCTCGCACACCCGAAGGCGATCGCCACTCTGGAAAGAGCGTCACCTGCGGAGCTTGCCGTGCGGCTAATCGTCGCGCCACGATCGCCCGACTGATGCTGCCCACTTGCAGCGTTGCGCTCACTGCCGTCACGCCCATAAATACACCCACTGTCGTCAAAATCGATCGCACCGGATTGCCGCGCAGCGATCGATAGGTAAAGTGCAGCAGATCGATTGGGGAAAGGCTCATCGCATTACGACTCCTCGGCGGGAGACACCTGCATTCCCGGCTCCAAAGTTTGATCGGGCGTGGGCAAAACGACCTGTTCACCCGGACGCAGACCCGATCGCACTTCGACACTCGTTAATCCTTCCAGTCCCAAATCAATCGATCGCTGCTCCACCTGCTGATCGCCGTTCATCACCCAAACAAACGGATTCGCCTCGGCCTGCTGAATTGCTTCAATGTCGATCGCCACCACGTTTTGCCGCTGCTCTAGCACAATCTCGACATTTACCTGACTGCCAGGAATCAAACGGCGGGTGGGGCGATCGAGCCGGACAGTCGTGGGAACAGTGGCGCTGGCCTGCTCAGAACTGTCTGCTTCGGCTGGAGCGATCGCCTGTGGATACAGACTTTGTATGCGTGCAGTGTAAATTTGTGGATTTGCCCCAATCACGCTGACGCGAGCAGGTTGGTTCGGCTGCACCTGCGCGGCATTGAGCGTCGAAAGCTGAAGCTGCACCAGTTCTTGAGCGGGATTGCCCAGCGTTAACAGTTCGGTGCGGCGATCGACTCCATCTCCATCCTTGACGCTGACGCCCAAAATCACGCCGCTGGTGGGTGCAGTTACAACCGTTCCTTGCAGTTCTTGCTCGATGCGCTGCTGTTCAAGCTGCAAGCTTTGCAGTTCCAGTGCGGCAGTGCGAGCTTCGGCCTGCGCGGTGTTGAGCGCGGCGATCGTGGTGCGAATTTGGTCTTCAA
Source organism: Microcoleus sp. FACHB-1515 (assembly GCF_014696105.1). Lineage (GTDB taxonomy): Bacteria > Cyanobacteriota > Cyanobacteriia > Elainellales > Elainellaceae > JAAUTJ01. The sequence continues at coordinate 21,780 of NZ_JACJPO010000045.1, read as the reverse complement.
TGTCTTGAATTTGCGTTTGCGGAATTGCTCCTTCTCGCGCCAGCGGCAGCAGCGTTGCGCGTCGTCGTTGATTGGCCGTCAGTTGCGCTTGCGCTTCGGCAATTTGCTGGCGGCTGCGCGAGAGCGTCACTTGCTGCTGTGCAATTTGAATTTGCTGATTGACCAGTGCCGTTTGGCGATCGGGATTTCGCAAGGTTAGCAGGATTTGCCCTTGCCGCACGGTATCCCCAGGCTGGACAAGGACGCGATCGACTGCTCCTTCGGCGGGAGAACTGAGCGTCTGCTGATTGCCCAATTCCACCGTGCCGCTTTCGTTGATCGTCGTTTCCACTGTGCCGCGCTCGACGGTCAACAGACGAACACTAAGCGGATTAGCCGGACGATTCAGGGCAACGGCATAAACCCACCAGCCACCAATGCTGACGATCGCCAGCACACCAGAGCCAATTAGCCAATTTACACCCGCTCGCTTGCTACTCTGAGGCACACCCTTAATGCTGAAGCTATTGCGGTCGATTCTACCAATCTCTCAGGGCAAACGCATCGAATGGCATCGCGCATTGATCGCAGCATCAGATCGCACCAAAGAGCATCGGCTTGATGAACAAAGGCGCGATCGAAACCTGTAGTCGATCGCGCCTTTGTTCATTTACATTAGGCTTCGTCGAGGGCAGCAATTCCCGGAAGCTCTTTGCCTTCAAGCAGTTCGAGGCTGGCGCCGCCACCCGTCGAGATGTGGCTCATCTTTTCGGCCACGCCGACTTTTTCGACTGCCGCAACCGAATCGCCGCCGCCAATGATCGTGACAACGCCCTGACTGGTCAGATCGGCCAGGGTACGCGCGATCGCTTCTGTGCCTTTGGCAAACTGGTCAAACTCAAACACGCCCATCGGTCCGTTCCAGATCACTGACTTGCACTGCTTCAGCGCATCTTCAAACACCTTGATCGAATCCGGGCCAATGTCCAACCCCATCCAGCCATCGGGGATATTTTCGATGCTGACGGTTTGGGCGTTGGCATCAGCGGCGAAGTTATCGGCCACGACCACGTCGGTGGGAAGCAGCAGATCCACGCCTTTTTCCTTCGCTTTGGCTTCCAGCGTTTTCGCCAGTTCCAGTTTGTCTTCTTCGACCAGCGACTTACCGACATTCAGGCCACGCGCTTTGTAGAAGGTGAAGATCATGCCGCCGCCGATCAGCAGCTTATCAACTTTTTCCAGCAGCGTTTCGATCACGCCAATTTTGCTGGAAACTTTGGAGCCGCCGACGATCGCCGCAAGGGGACGCTGCGGATTTTCGATCGCATTTTGCAGATATTGCAGTTCCTTTTCGATCAAAAATCCGGCGACTGAAGGCTTGAGGTAGTGCGTCACGCCCTCGGTGGAAGCGTGAGCGCGGTGGGCTGTGCCAAACGCATCGTTGACGTAGAGATCCGCGATCGACGCCAATTCTTTTGCAAATTCGGGATCGTTGGCTTCTTCACCCGGATGAAAGCGGACATTTTCTAGGAGCGCAACTTGACCGGGCTGCATTGAGGCGATCGTGCTTTGCACAGCCTCACCGATGCAGTCATCCGTTTTGGTGACCCCTTGACCGAGCAAATCGGAAAGCCGCTTGGCAACCGGAGTGAGGCGATACTTGTCGGAAACACGCGCTTCATAGGTATCGCCTTTGGGACGACCGAAGTGGCTGGTCAAAATGACGATCGCACCCTTAGAAGTCAAGTCTTGAATGGTCGGCAGCGCAGCCCGAATGCGCGTATCGTCGGTGATTGCCCCTTGATCATCGAGCGGCACATTGAAGTCTGCCCGCACCAGAACCTTTTTGCCCGACAAATCCGCCGCTGATAAATTTGCTAGAGTTTTTTTTGACACAGCCTACGCTTCCCCCTAAATGAGTCTTTATACTTATTGAAGCATTTCTCGATGAACAAGTGAATTCGCAAATTGCATTTTGCCTAATGGCATTTCGCCCAATGGCTCACATTGCGATCCCGTCCATATTTTACCGGAGTCCCCGTCCCCAAACGGCGTAAGAAGAACTGCTATGTTTGAAACTGTTTTATTTCCGATCGACCAGAGCCGCGAATCCCGCGAAGCCGCCGAAATGGTCGTCCAAGTCGTCAAAACTCACCGCAGCCGCCTGATCGTCCTGTCTGTTGTCGAGCCGCCCGACCCCAACCGCGCCCCCGAAATGGCTTCTCCCGATGCCGTCGCCAAGCTGCTTGACACCGCCAAAGCCCTCTTTGCCGACCAGGGCATTGAAGCCGAAACGATCGAACGCGAAGGCAAACCCGCTTTCACCATCTGCGACATAGCCGACGAACTCGAAGCCGATCTAATCGTCATGGGCTGTCGCGGCCTCGGCCTCACCGACGAAGGCGCAACCGAAAGCGTTACCAGCCGAGTAATCAATTTGTCGCCTTGTCCCGTCTTGATCGTTCCTTGAGGGGAGACAGGAGGCAGAGGGTAGAAGTGGGGGCAGCGAGCAACACGAGGGACGCGGCGGGAAAGCCAATGCGAAGCGCTACATTGACACATACGAGTAACCCCTTGCGTAGCAAAGGGAAAGGCACTCTCCCTGCTGGGGTTGGAGGTGTGGAGGAGGGGCAACGCCCCTAGCCTCCACTGGTTCGGATCAAAGAGCAATCGAAACCTCGATCGATCCCTTCCCCTCCAAAAAATCACGATCGCCCCGCTTAGAATCAGAAAATTCCTTCTTCCAAATTTTTTATGCAGCGGCAGAACGCACTCCGAAACCTAGGAACCTATTCGCTCCTGAGCAGCATCGCGATCGCCATGCTCCTACCGCTGCTGTGGCTTCTCAGCACCGCCTTCAAATCGTCCGGTGAAGACATCTTTCAATTTCCGCCGCGCTTGATTCCAGCCGAACCCACGATCGCCAACTTCGTCACCGTTTGGCAAACCAATCCCTTCAGCCAATACTTATTCAACAGCACGATCGTCGCCGTCCTCACCGTTGCCTTGAATCTGCTATTTTGCTCGCTCGCCGCTTACCCACTCGCCCGACTCAATTTTCGCGGACGCGATGCTTTATTTGCCCTAGTCGTTGCCACAATTTTGATCCCGTTTCAGATTGTGATGATCCCGCTGTATGTGCTGGCGGTTCAGCTTGATTTACGCAACAGCTATTTAGGATTATTGTTTCCTGCGATCGCCTCTGCCTTCGGAATTTTTCTGCTTCGTCAAGCCTTCCAAGCCGTCCCCAAAGAACTCGAAGAAGCCGCCCGGATGGACGGTTGTTCAGAGCTTGAAATCTGGTGGTGCGTCATGCTGCCCTCAATTCGTCCAGCACTAGTGACGCTGGCAATTTTTGTGTTTATCGGGTCGTGGAGCGATTTTCTTTGGCCGCTGTTGATTCTCGATCGCCCCGAATACTACACCTTGCCGCTCGGCGTCGCCAAACTCGCAGGCGCATTCTCGCTCGACTGGCGCTTAATTGCAGCGGGATCGATAATTTCGATCGCGCCCATTCTGCTCTTTTTCCTCATCATGCAGCGCTACATCGTACCGACCGAGGCCGGAAGCGGCGTCAAGGGCTAGCGATCCCCACTGCGAGATCGCTCGATCGAAATGCAACTTCAAGTAGATGCTTTGGATGAATCTTTCCCAGTATGTTCGTTGCTAACAAAACTACAGCGCCCTCGAAATTCAGCCTGGCTGAAAGATCGATCGCTGCCTAACGAAACTACTAAGGAGATTCACATGACAATCAACCTTCGGGAAGATGTGGCCTATTTGCTACTAAAAAAAATTGACGAATTTGAACAGCAAGAAGGTCACAAACAGCACGAATTGCGATTTGAGCAAGGCGATTTCACAGGTCGCAGCGTCACCGAAATTGATCTCATGGCGCATCTCGACTATCTGAACCAAAAGCAGTATGTGCAGGCCGAATTTACGGGCAACGCCTACGCCAACCAGGAAGACGTGCCCGATGTTGTGAATTCCGATGAAGTTGAATTCCGAGTTGCCAATTCCTTTGGCGCACCGGATGGCCCACTGCCGCACTTGATCACGTTCAAAAGCGCGATGCTGACCGAAAAGGGCAAAAAGCTGTTGGAAAAAATGGAGGCCAATCCGCCCAAAGCGCTGATGGAAGGTCCCAGCGTACCGATCGTCACTGAAAGTATGCCGTTCCTGGAAAAAGTGATGATCAAGGCAGAACTGGAAGATTTGTTTGATGCTCGCGATGTGGTTGAAGTCGTCTTCCGCACCATGCGCGACGTGATGCCCACTGAAACGATCGATCGCGTCGCTGGCGAACTACACGAAGAAGCCTTGCCGACCGAAGACAAAGCAATCAACAACGAAATCGCGGATCTGTGGACGGACACCAATCCGATCGTCGCTTTCCTCAGCCGCATTCGTCCGATTCTGCACATCAAGCCGGAAACTTTTCTCTTCCGCATCAAGCAAGAAGCCGGGCTGCCGCTGCACGTGACTCCCGAAAGCGCCGTCACCGCCGTTTTCTCGGCAACCAAAGAAGAACTGACAGACGATCGCATCCAGGAAATTGCCAGCTACCTGCCTGGCGAAATTCGCACGATGTGGGAGCAAGCGTAATTCTGAACTAAACCCCAAAAGTCGATCGCTTCAGCGCACCGAAAGTATCGCTCTGTTTCGGCAGGGCGATTTTTTGTCTTGTTTTTTGTCATGGAGGGGACTCGAACCGCGCTATACTCCGTTGTGAAATTTGACTCCAATTCAAAGCATGGTAGCGGTCGCAATCTTGGCGGCGGGAAAAGGAACCCGCATGAAGTCTCACCTGCCCAAGGTGTTGCACTCACTCGGCGGGCGATCGCTCGTGCAGCGTGTCCTCGACAGCCTCGCGCAAATCCAGCCGCAGCGTCGGCTAATCATTGTGGGCTACGCAGCCGATGCGGTACGCGAAGCACTCAACGGGGAAGCCGTCGAATTTGTCGAACAAACCGAGCAATTGGGAACTGGACATGCCGCCCAGCAGCTTTTGCCGCACCTGCAAGGATTTGAAGGCAATCTGCTAATTTTGAATGGCGATGTGCCGCTGTTGCGCCCGCAAACGCTAAAACTCCTGCTCGATACGCACACGCAAAACAACAACGCCGCAACGATCTTGACCGCGCAAATGCCTGATCCCAAAGGCTACGGGCGCGTTTTTTGTGACGGCAGCAACCTAGTCACGCAAATTGTTGAAGACCGCGACTGCACAACCGCCCAAAAGCAAAATCGCCGCATCAATGCGGGAGTCTACTGCTTCCGCTGGTCAACCTTGGCCGAAGTCTTGCCGCGCCTGCAAAGCAACAACGATCAAAAAGAGTTCTACCTCACCGATGCCGTCAGCCAGATGAGTCCCGTCATGGCGATCGACGTAGAAGACTATCAGGAAATTCTGGGGATCAACGATCGCCAACAGCTAGCCGCCGCCTACGAGATTCTGCAAGCCCGCGTCAAAATCGACTGGATGCGAGCAGGCGTCACCTTAATCGACCCCAACAGCATCACGATCGATGACACGGTGCAACTTCAGCCCGACGTGATCATCGAACCGCAAACGCACCTGCGCGGCCAAACAGCGATCGGGTCGGGCAGTCGCATTGGCCCCGGCAGCCTGATCGAAAACAGCGAAATTGGCGAAAATTCGACTGTTCTCTATTCGGTGATTACGGATAGTCGAATTGCGAACAATACGCGAGTGGGTCCCTATGCCCATTTGCGCGGCCATGCAGACGTGGGGAGCAATTGCCGACTGGGAAATTTTGTGGAATTGAAGAATGCGATCTTGGGCGATCGCACGAACGTCGCTCACCTGTCCTACCTGGGAGACGCGACGCTGGGAACGAAGGTCAACATTGGCGGCGGCACAATTACGGCCAACTATGATGGCGTGAAAAAGCACCGGACGGAAATTGGCGATCGCAGCAAAACCGGAGTGAATAATTCGCTGGTCGCGCCGCTGAAAATTGGTGAAGATGTCACGATCGCGGCGGGTTCAACGATTACCGACGACTTGCCCAATGACTGTTTGGCGATCGCTCGTGCCCGTCAGGTCGTCAAACCCGGATGGCGACCGAAGCGCGATCAGCCCCAAGACGGATAAACCCGACGCACACAGCCCGCTTGGATCGCGTCATTAAGCAGGGCAAGCAGGCGGCGCTCGACTTCGCTGACGCCTTCCGCAACGATGTGGTTGAGGTGGGCTTCAGCAGCGGGGGAAAGTTCGCCAAAGGCGATCGCGGTTCGCACCCAGGCTTCCAGCGATTGTGCCTGGATCGGGTCAGGATATTCAAGCATCGGGTCTTGACGCATCGAAAGCAGCATGGAGATCCAACCGTAGCGCAACTGTTTCCCGAAAAATATCATTGAATTTGTATTCTGCGTTACCGCTTCCCTACGGACACCCAGACAGCAAGAAGCGGGTGGCGCGATCGCGCCACCCGCCTAGCACGGTTGACAGTGAACTAATTCTATGCAGTAACCGTTTCTGCTGCTTCTGCCGCCGCCGGAGCGGGGTAAATGCTCACTTTTTTGCGGTCTTTACCTTTGCGCTCAAAGGTGACGATGCCGTCAATTAGAGCAAACAGCGTGTCATCGCCGCCACGACCTACGTTTTCACCGGGGTGAATTTTGGTGCCGCGCTGCCGCACCAAGATGTTGCCCGCGCGAACGACCTGACCGCCATAGCGCTTGACGCCGAGCCGCTGGGCATTCGAGTCGCGCCCGTTGCGCGTACTGCCTGTTCCTTTCTTATGAGCCATGATTTCTCCTGATTGATAGAACTGTGCTTAAGCGTCTGCGGTTTCCGTTTCAGCAGTTTCCGCAGTCGGAGCCGATGCTGCCGCCGCGCCGATCGACTGGCCGTTGAGCGTAATCGAATTGACAAGAATGCGGGTTAGCTCTTGGCGATGGCCGCGCTTTTTGCGTGTTTTCTTCTTCGGCTTCATCTTGTAGACCAGCACTTTGCGACCGCGCAGGTGCTTGAGGACTTTCGCCTCGATCGCTGCGCCTTCCACTGTGGGCTGACCAACCGAGAATTCACCGTCATTTTCGACAAACAAGACACGATCGATCGTCAGCGAGCCGTCTGCTTCGACCGCGAGGCGATCGACATCATAGAAGCGACCGGGTTCAACGCGAATTTGCTTGCCACCCGTTTCAATAATTGCGTAAGCCATGATTTTTCCAGTTTGGCCGTACAGGTAGCTGGCGCACCAGCGTTTTGGACAAAACCTGATCCGAGCACAATAAACAACCTTTCGATTATAGCTTAGCGATCGGTGCTGCTGAGATGAAACGAGAAACTGTTAGAACGCGAGTCGATGCAGCGACAGAGAAGCCAAAATATTTGGCTTTGTGGATGGAATAAACGATCGTAGGGGCGATTTGCAAACCGCGCCGATCGCGCGATCAACAATACCCTTATTCGCCATCAGCAAGGCCGAAAACAATTATTTTTAACCATTTGCCTTTTGCCTTTCGTTCAAACGACAAAACTTGTCGTGTCGCCTTGAGCCGCTTGCCAACTGCGAGCATCGTAATAAAGATCGGCCAGCGTAATGCTTTGAAAGGCTTCTTTGAGTTTCTGGTGCATTCGCTTCCAAAGCGCAAACGTCACCCAATCTTCGGCTTCAGTGGATGGTGATAGATGCGGCAATGGTTCGATCGTTTCACCCACCGCCGCCAAAATTTGACCAAGCGAAATTTGGCTGGGCGATCGCGCAAGCTGATAGCCGCCTTGTGCGCCGCGAATTGAAATCACAATTCCGGCTCGACGCAGATCGATTAACAGTTTTTCGAGATAGGGAGCGGGCAGATTTTGACGAGCGGCAATCGATCGCACCGAAGCTGGCTGATGATTCGGCTGCAAACTCAAGTCAAGCAAAGCTTTAACGCTGTAGTGTCCTCGCGTAGTTAATTTCATCAGCAACCAATCAGGGGGCAGTGAAGCAATCCAACGGATCGATCGACTTGGAGTAAATCGATCAATTTGATGAACTGTTGAATAAAGAACTTAAAAATTCGCTTTTTACAGTGTAGGATGTTCAAAGCTGATTCGTGGCAAAAACAACATTATTTCTGTCGCTATCAGTTAGAATGCTTTTCTATAGACTCCTTGTTGCGTGTGAGTTAGGTTGATGAGTAAAAAGAAAAAGATCGAACCGCTAACGGGTGAAGCGCTCCTGACCAAGGTAAAGGAACTGGAGCATCTGAGCAAAGAAGAAAAAGCGCGTGAATGTGGCTACTACACCGTTACCAAAAACGGCGTAGAGCGAGTGAACATGATGAAGTTTCTGAACGCGCTCATCGATGCTGAAGGCATTCAACTCGATGGCAAGCAGAACAACAATGGTCGCGGCGGACGCAGTGCGAGCTATCGCATTAGCGTTCAGTCAAACGGCAACTTGCTGATTGGCTCTGCCTACACCAAGCAGATGGAACTCCATCCGGGTGATGAATTTGAAATCTCGCTCGGACGCAAACACATTCGTCTGCGTCAGTTGGATGGGGACGGCGTTGTTGCCGCAGACATCGAAGAGTAGTGACAGATTGCGATTTGAGTATCGATATTAGCCGTCGCAGCAAAACACGTCTAATTGGCTGAGTGCTTTGCTGCGATCGCTCATGTCAGAACGAGCAATCGATCGCGACAAAACGCCAAGGCAAATTGTCTTGGCGTTCACTTTAATTGCAAGAATCGCTGCGAACGAAAGCACCAGTCTATGAGTTGAGCGGTTCGAGCGCAACAACTTTTCCCAACCGAAAATATTGGCGTACCTGGCGATCGCTCACGGGCGTTAAGGCAAAAAGCTCCATGCCCCAATTTTGAGCATACGCCTCAGCAAAATCTTTCGCTTCGCCCTCGGACGAAGTTTGCAGCAGCAGTTCGTTCGCAAGTTCTGTAGTGCCAGGAAAAGCAAATTCAGCCAAATACATCGTCAATGCAACTCCTTATTGGTGCGTGGATTGAAAGGACGATTCGGGAACAACCCGTGCAACTTCAGGAAAACCTTTTGGTAAAGCTTGCTGAGCCGAGACGATCGCAAGCCCTCACCCTCTCTTCATCATAGATTTACAGTTCAAATCAAGTCAGGCGAGAATTACGGATATTTCGATTGAAATCGATCGCGCTGCCTTCATCAGAAATCTCCGCAGTCTCACGAAAAAGCTGCAAGAGCAGTTAGCAGTTCCTCTTTTCGTAAAGATGAGTGGGTAGACACGATCAAACATAAAACCAATAGACCCAGTAGCGCTCTTAGCAGGTGCTACTGAGTTTTGAATCCGGTTTTAATCAGGGGAAGCTACTTATCTAGATTGGCTGAGTTTTTGCTGAAGCTCAAGCAGTTGGCACGGTTCAGCCGCTCATCTGCATTAGCCCTAAAAGCGATCGCGAGGCCAAGGAATTGTGGGATCAGCCGCCAAATCGCGAGCAACGGCGATCGCTCCGGCTTGATTGAGATGGCTAGGGTCGGCAAAGTTGCCAGTTTGCGTCGGCCAGCGCAAGCTGTAATCGCGAAACACAAAGCCTTCGCGAGCGGCGAGCGTCTGCATCCGCTGCCGAAACTGCTGCTCAAAGTTTTGCCTTGCCGCATCAAGATAGTCGCGAGTCAACGGTAGATTCACCACCACCAAGGGAATCTGCTGACTGCGAGCGAACCGCGCGACCTGCACAGTGGCCGCTATCTGTTCGCCGTTTAGGTTAAATGGAACATAGCTGCTGTCATATCGACCGGGAACGCGAGACCGCGATCGATAGTAGCTAGCGGGATCAAAGCGGGTGGCGATCGGCTCAAATCCGTTTGGCTGCAAGTTCGTCGCCACGCTAAAGGCGTTGACTTCCGGCAAATACAGATTGGCCTGACCGAGGCAAAGCTGAACGCTAGAAACGGTTTGGCAGTTTTCGGCTGAAGGCGTCGCACTCGCTTGAATTGGCCGATCGCCCCGTGCAAGCGATCGATAGCCTTCTGAGGCCGCAATGCTGCGGTACGTTAAATCCGGGCGACCGCTGTTGAACGCTCGCAGTCCGTCTCCCCAAATGATCAGGCGCGGAAGCTGATCGGCGGTGAGAATGCGCGTCAACACCAAATCGACAACGCGAGCCGTCGCGCCATTGATGCTGAAGTTGTAAATCCGTAGGGGTGCATGTCCGCGCTGAATCAAAGCTTGCTCTAGCGCAGCAGGATCAATGCCCTGAAGCGATCGCGAACTACCCACGATCAACACATCCGGGCGTCCCTGCGTCTGCAAATACTGCTCATACAGCCAGATTTGCTGGTCGAGGCGATCGCTGCCAAAGCTGGGCTGTGGTGGACGCAGCACCTGCGGCGGACTGCTGACCTGTGCAACGCTGGCTGGATCTGTTCCTGTCGAAACGGACACCGCCGTATCGCCCTTCAGCATGAGCGGAAGGGGAGTGAGCATCGTCAGCTTCATCAGCAGCGCAACTAAAACCGTGCCGCTCATTTGAACGATCGCAAATCGGCACCTTTATTATCGCGTGATTTTCGGATGTCAGGTGTCGGAAAGTTCGTCCGGCTATCTTGCACGATCGCTGGGTTTCGACAGACTCAACTCCAGTTGTCAAGCAATGCAGCCAATTAACTGCCCGGCATTCTTGGCGTGTGACGTTTGACGGCGATCGCAAACTGCCGCACGTCGTCGCGTTTGGAACAGTAAAAGCGATCGAGCGTGTAAAATTCTGATGCGGCTTTTCCTTGCAACTCCAGGTAGCTTCTCATGAACGGCTTTCCCTTGTCTCGATCGCTTTCCCGACGACGATTTCTGCAATTTGTTACCCTTTTTACCGTCTGCTTCGCGTTGATTGTCGGCTGCGCCCGTCCCCAAAGCCAGGCGCCCGCAGGTTCAGCCGCCAACAGCGATCGCGTCACGATGGGAACAACGCTGAAAGCGCGAACGGTTGATCCGGCTGATGCCTACGAAATCTTTCCGGGCATTTTGCTTTACAACATGGGCGATCGCCTCTACACCTACAAACCCGGAACAACCGAACTTCAGCCGCAACTCGCCACCGAGCTTCCTCAAATCAGCAGCGACGGTTTAACTTACACCATTCCGCTGCGTACCGAAGTCACCTTTCACGACGGCACACCGTTTACAGCCGAAGCGATGAAATTCTCGCTCGATCGCTTCATGCAAAACGGCGGACGCCCCGCTTTCTTGCTGTCTGAAAAAGTTGATTCAATCACCGCAGGCAACAACGAAATCACCATCAAACTCAAAACGCCATTCGCCGCATTTCCTGCCCTGCTCACCTTTTGGGGAACCACACCCGTTCCGCAGCAAGGCTATGAAATTGGCGCAGGCAAATTTAATCCCGACAGGTTCGTTGGCACAGGTCCCTACAAACTTGCATCCTTTTCAACAGATTCCATTCGCCTGGATGTCAACGAAAACTATTGGGGTGAAAAACCCGCCAATCAAGGCATCGACATTCAGCTTTATACCAGTGCGGCAAACCTCTACAACGCCTTCAAAACAGGCAGCTTAGATGTTGCCTACCAAACGCTTGATCCCGATCAAATTGCCAGCCTTCAACGCGAAGCAGGTCAAGGCGGCTGGCAGGTGATCGAAGCAGGAACGACGGTGATTAACTACATGCCGTTGAACCAAAAACAAGCGCCAATGAACGATCTCAATGTGCGGAAAGCAGTTGCCGCAATGATCGATCGAAACCTAATTAACGATCGCGTCTTTCAAGGTCAAGCTGAACCACTCTACAGCATGATTCCAACCAGTTTCGACATCTATCAACCTGTGTTCAAAGATGCATTTGGTGATGGCGATTTTGCCAAAGCCAAAGAATTTTTGGCTGCTGCTGGATTTTCAGAATCGAAACCGTTTGAACTGGAGATTTGGTATCCTTCCTCCTCCACAACCAGAAGCATTGTTGCCAATACATTGAAAGAATCGATCGAGCGCGGCCTGCCTGGACTCGTCACCGTGTCGATTAACAGCGCAGAAGCCGCAACGCTTTGGGAGAACGTCGAAAAGGGAACTTATCCTGCTGTGCTTTCCAACTGGTATCCTGATTTCTACGACGCAGATACGTTTGTGGAACCGTTCTTGAGCTGCGCCAAAGGTTCAACGGATGGCTTGTGTGAAGCAGGCCAAAGTCAATCGCAAGGCTCGTTCTATTTCAGCGAAAAAGCCAATCAGTTGATTGCCGATCAGCGAGCTGAAACAGATCAAGCCGCCCGCGACAAAATCTTTGCTGAACTGCAAGAATTGCTCGCCACTGATGTGCCTTATATTCCCCTTTGGCAAAACAAAGATTTTGTTTTTGCGCGTCAGGGAGTGAGCAATGTGGCGATCGAACCCACTCAGCAATTTCTCCTCTGGAAAATTAGCAAATAGCTTGATTTCAGGGACGTAAGATTTTACGTCCCTGCCAGAATTCATTTCACTTTTTGCCAACATTTGCATCATGTCTCGATCGAGCGCCCTCCGCACCTACGTCCTCTCCCGATTGCTCCTCGCGCCATTAATGGTGCTGACGATCGTTACTTTGGTTTTCCTGCTCCTCCGGGCAACTCCGGGCGATCCGGTTGATATTGTTTTGGGAGCGAGAGCGCCAGAATCCGCGAAAGCCGCGTTGCGCGAACAGCTAGGGCTAAATGCTCCCTTGTGGCTTCAGTATTTGCGCTACATCGGGGCTTTGCTCAGGTTTGATTTGGGAACTTCGCTGACCAGTCAAGGGCAAACGGTTTGGGAGATTGTGCAAACGCATTTTCCTGCAACCGTCGAATTAACGATCTTCAGCATGATTGTTTCGGTTGTAGTAGGCGTGGGGATCGGCACGTTTGCCGCGACGCGACCCAATAGCGCGATCGATGCAGGCGGCAGGCTCTTCGGCATCCTCACTTACGCGGTGCCGATGTACTGGTTTGGCATGATTTTGCAGTTGATTTTTGCCGTGCAGCTACGCTGGTTTCCTTTGGGAACGCGCTTTCCGCTGACCGAAGCACCGCCTGTTTGGATTACGGGACTGTACACGATCGATAGCCTCCTCACCTTCAACCTCGGCCAGTTCTTCACCAGCTTGTACTATCTGACGCTGCCCAGCTTGACCTTGGGAATTTTGCTCAGCGGCATCTTTGAGCGAATGGTGCGCGTTAATCTCAAGCAAACCTTGCGATCGGATTACGTCGAAGCTGCCCGCGCCAGAGGCATCCCCGAACGCCGCATTGTTCTGGCTCATGCGCTCAAAAATGCCTTAATTCCCGTGATTACCGTGCTGGGGTTGACGATCGCCTCGCTCCTTGGCGGCGCAATTCTCACCGAAGTCACCTTTTCCTGGCCGGGACTCGCGAACCGTTTGTATGAAGCGATCGAGCAGCGCGACTATCCGGTGGTGCAAGGCGTGATTGTGTTTTTTGCGGCGATCGTGGCAATTGCCAGTATTGCGATCGATATTCTCAATGCCTACGTCGATCCACGCATTCGGTACTGAGTCTCAGGTTAATCCGAGGAGTTGAGCATTAGTAAGAAGGGTTGGGGGGATCATGCAGTTTTTAACCATCCTAGGGATAGGCCTGCAAGTCGTTTTCATCTTCAGATTGATTGGTTTTTGAACTGATCAGGTTGCCGATTGCTGCCAAATCTTGCTCGCTTAGCGAATTCATGTTCAAGAAAATTGCGGAGTCATCTTGCCGCAAAAATCTTTGAATGTGGCGCGAGAAGTATCCAGAAGTTGGAATCACAATATCTGCTTGAGCGATCGCATGAATACTTTTGAGTAGTTTTTGCCGAGATTCACCAATAATCGTGGACGTATTACCGATGCTGGAAAACGATTTTAGCCGCTGCTCAGAACGGTAAACTTCTTTAAGCAATGCAAGTACTTCAAGTGGATTGAGCTTAATCTCTCTTCTAAGAAGCGCACGAAAAACCACTTCCAAGGATCTGTGGTAGCCATCTGAGATGACAACAACCGAAAATTTGTCTGGAGTATAAGTTTGGAAGATTGCTTCCAAGAGGTTGAAGATTTTTTGCAGTTCGATCGGTTTACGGCTGCTATCTAGAGCATCTTTTGAGTCAATGATTTGGACAGAATAGCAAAAAGTGGACAGTGTTTTACCGCCTATCTTAAAGCTTGCCATATCGCCATTTCTGATGTGCACCAAGAGCTTCACTTTACCTGGTAAAAATCCAGAGTTAATTGGTTTTTTACTTCTAGCAAGCCAGTAATACTTTGCTACTTCAAGTTCCCTAAAGTAATCTTTCTTCTCACCTGCCTGTTCTAGCAATTGAGCGATCGCATCAACATAAGAATAAATTCCTTGATAGGTCGTAAATACCTTAATTGTGTTTTTGCTGCGATCGAAACTGTTAATAATTTCTCTAAGTTCATCTAGATTTGTAATTTTTTGATTCTGAAAGATATTATCCAGGGATATTTCTACTTTCTTGTAGTTTTTGAAAGCTAAATCATTGATATTCAACGCTCTTCTTTCAAGCGCTAAAAACTTGCCAATATAGTCAGATTTGTAGGGTTGAGTATGAGTTACAGCCGCTAAGTTTCTGGAATATCTGAGAAGTGCCATGCCCCAATAGCTAGAGGCAGAACTTCTGACGCAGCTAAATGGAGTGTGAACATAATTGTATGACAACGCTCTTCCCAAAGGATGCAGCTTCGAGAGGTGCCATAACTTATCAGTGATGCCCATCCAGTCAGTCAGCGCGATCGCAAAAAAACCGTCATTAGGCTTTGCATCAAAATTCATCTTCACTACTCGGAAAAGCTTGTGCTCTTTATAACACATCCTCAAAGGGGGCAGCTCGTAGCTTGATTTCACGTTCTGCCGCGCCATCAGTAACCGGAAATTGGGCTGTCCCAGAAGGTTTTGACAAAACTATACGACGGATAGCTGAGTTGGTCGGGGTAGAAGGTCAAGGATGATTGAGTTCCAATTGTCGTGCGATCGAGGCAGTCCGTGCATTCTTGTGAACGCGCAAAAGACTTGATCTCGCTCCAATGCGGAACTGCACAAAAATTTTCTGGAATGCTCTTGACACCCATGTAGTATATGTGTAGTATAAGTAGTATAACGAAATAAACAAGGAGAAAAGATGCGATTACGTTCTACTGAAATTTCCAAAAACCATTGATCGAACATTCATATGCTCGTAAGTGTTCTAGGAGTGATTCTCTAAAAACGCTTCAGAATGAAATCAGCCAAAACATCGGCTGAAATAACGTAAGAAATTCATTCTCAGCAGCCATCTTCTGAACCTTGACAACTTAATGAATTTTGTAGGAGATCGTTCAATTTCTTCCATCTGTGAATTAAGCACAGCAACAACTAAGCTGTAGTGCACAATCTCTTGGAAGAGATTGAACGGTCAAGATAAATAGATCTGTCCTTCACTAACAGACAAAAGTGAAAGACAAAAATAATTGTCTTCAAGACAACAGTTATACAGACAGGACAAAATTTTGTGAAAAGTTCGATCGCTACCCTAGATTACTCCACCACAAGTCCTTGCGCCCCTGTGATGCAATTGGTAGACATGGCTCGCTTAAAACGAGTTTATTGCAGGTTCGATTCCTGTCAGGGGTATGCGGAGATGGAGCAACAGCGGCTCGGCAGGTTCATACCCTGCAAATCAGTAAGTGCAATTCTTACCTCCGTTACCAAACACTGGTGTAGCTCAATTTGGCAGAGCAACTGTCTTGTAAACAGTCGGTTGCAGGTTCAATTCCTGTCACCAGCCCCATTGATGTCAACGTTTATTTCAAATTGCGATCGTGGTGTAATGGCAGCATTTCAGTTTTCCAAACTAACGATATGAGTTCGAGTCTCATCGCTCAGCCTGCTGCCCCGAAGGAATCGCTTTTGCGGATGTGATGTAGTGGCTAGCATCTGAGTCTGCCAGTCTCAGCGCACGAGTTCGAGTCTCGTCTTCCGCTTTCGTAGCCTCGTAGTTCAACGGTAGAGCATCTGTCTTACAAACAGAGAGTTGCGGGTTCAAATCCTGCCGAGGCTACCAATCTTGGGTCTGTAGCTTAATTGGAAAAGCGTCTGCCTTGCAAGCAGAAAGATGTCAGTTCAACTCTGACCAGAATCCACCAAATGAGTTCGTTGCTTAATGGAAAAGCGTTTCGGGTTTCGTGTCCAAATCGATCGAGCCTACATACTTCATATCATCCATGCTGATGGTGAGTTGATCTGTGCCTGTTTTGGTTGGAGGGCGGGAAGGCACAAGTTAAATGATGCTCTACAAACTTACACGAAAAGAGCAATTTAGCTCACTCGAAAAATATCGGTTCGACTCCGATCGAATTCACCAATGGGTCTGTAGCTCTAGTGGCAGAGCGCCGAAATCAACTCGTATCCCAACCTGCAAAGCTTACATACTAACTTCCTGTTAAGAAGTAAAAAACAGCTTTGTGAACTTGTACGAGAGATGAGTGAAATTCTCATCCGGAAGCAATCGGTTCGATTCCGATCAGATCCACTGTGACTGAACCCGAAGTGATGGAGGGGCTGGTCTGTGAAACCAGTATTAACGAGTTGAAGTCTCGTCAGTCACCCCAAATGGAAGCTGCAATCCCTGGGCGATAACCTGTCTCGAAAACAGGTGTACAGCTATGTGCTGTAGAGGTTCGATTCCTCCAGTTTCCGCCAATTGGAAGGTGCGGCTGTGTGGACGGCAACTGATTTGGAAGATCAGAGGATAGCATCACGCTATCGAGGTTCGACTCCTCCTCCTTCCGTTGTTTTTTACTAGAGAAAGAGGTGATTGCAATGGTTCATATTCGCTTTGAAGGTCGATCGATCGACCTGTCAGAAAATCAGCTTGGCATTGCATCGGGCATGAATGATGTTGCCGTTAAGGAGCGGGTTGCTCGACATTTAGATGTGCGATCGAATCGGTTGGATAGCTATGTGATCGATCGCCGTCCGAGCGGAGATTTAATCATTCGTCCTGAAGCCGTTTACGGTTAAAACTTTCACTTCGTGCCCCGATCGAAAAAGCTTACATACTTGCTCAATGGTAGAGCGATCGACTATTACTCGATTGGTTGCAGGTTCAAATCCTGCGTATGAACCAACGGCTTTTTTAACTTGCATGAAGTGGCCTTAAAAGAATGGCAGTTGTTGGCGCGCTTCGATCGCAGGTGACTTCACCTTAAAGGCAACATTATTCAAACGGAGGTAAAGATAAAATGAAACTAGCAGAAGCCCTGATTTTGCGGGCAGATCATCAGACGCGAATTTTTCAGCTTCGGCAGCGCTTGAGCCGTAGCGCTAGAGTGCAAGAAGGCGAACAGCCCCCTGAAAACCCGCAAGAATTGATTGCCGAATTAGAAACACTATCCGCTGAATTGACACAGCTAATTCAGCGCATCAATCGCACAAATTCAACGACTGAATTGCGCGATCGATTGCTCTCTGACGCGCTAGCAGAACGAGATATTTTGCGGCTGAAGCGAGAAACTTATGAGGGCGTCATCGATGCTGCCACTGTTCGATCGGATCGCTACATGCGATCGGAACTGCGGCTGGTTAGCACCATCAACGTTGCGGATGTGCAGCGACAAATCGATCGACTCTCGCGAGACTATCGCGAACTCGATGCCCAAATTCAAGCGATGAATTGGGCAACTGATCTCATTGAGTAGCAACAGCGGTAGCCAATTTGCAAAAGCGAGTACAGCCCGCCAACTGGGAAAGTTGGATTTCGATTGGTATTACCAATCGCCACTTGGTCGCGCTGAGGCAGTGCGGATGGGTTCAACTCCCATTTACAATTTACGCCCAGTATTGTGACAAGCGTATCGGGTACTGTATTTCTCACTACCACGTACTGATTTGCATTTGGTGAGGGCGGGTTTGGGGAATTCACCTGTTGCTCAATCGATAAATTGAATCATTCAAAACGCGATCGCCGCGCCCTAACCAGAAGAACTTACACATTTGTTTAGGGGACAAAACCCGTGAATTCAGTTCTTCTAACTTGCGCGGTTATGTGATGCCAAAAAGCAGCGTGGCGATCGCCTCCTAACAGTTTGGAGGACAAGATGAACAACACCGAACGCGATTTGCGGCTCGAAATGCTCAACAGCTTGCTGACCACGCCGCATCGGAGGCTTGAACAGGTTGCAGAAATTCACAAGCTGATTGTGGAGCTTGATCCGATTTTCTACGGTCACTTGGCCGTGTGGTATCAGCGCAATGGCGACGTGCGTGACCACAAGGAAGTGTTTGTCGCGCATCTGCTCACCAGCGACGTGGCCGAACACCGCAGCGCCGGATTCGTGATGCTGCAAGAGTTTCCGCCCTATCAGGTGGCTCGCGTTGTGGACTTCATGAAGCAGCACCGCAACAAGCTGCCGCGATCGGCTCGGACTGCCGTAACGCGCTATCTCAAGGTGCGCGAAAGCAATCCAGCTCTATTCGATCGCGCTGCCCTCCGGGGTCGAAAGGCAATGAAGCACCTGTACGCCTCGCTGCACATCAAGCCGAATGAGCGGGCAAACGCCATTTTGTTTCGGGACGCGCCGCCTGTGGGTTCGCTCGCGGCTGTCCTCAAGCAGTTAGCAAACGCACCAACGGCGGCAGAGCAGGCGCGGTTGATCGTGGAGTTCAACATTCCCTACACGATCGCTGTGGGTGCAATCAAGCAGCTAACCCCGGTCGTTCTCGTCGCGCTGATCAACAACATGACGCCGCAGGAAGTGATCAACAGCCTCAAGTCGCTCAAGGCACGAGGCGCAATGGATCACCCTGAAGTCAAGGCGCTGATTGACGCCAAGCTGGAAGCAGCAGCAAAGGGCGATCCCTTCGGGATCGGCAAAGCCGCGCGCGTCTCGGCATACAAGGCACAAGTGGCCGCCGATGCGGTGGAACTTGATGCGGAAACGATCGCTCGGCTGGAAAGTGTGACCAATGAGCAGGTGAAGCGGCGCGGCTCGATCGATCGTCCAACTGCTTTGCTGGTGGACAAGTCTGGCTCGATGGATCAGGCGATCGAACTGGGCAAGCGGCTCGCTGCTTTGATTTCCGGCATCACCCAAGCGGATCTGTTCGTCTACGCTTTCGACACGATTCCCTATCCTGTCACTGCACAGGGGAAGGAGTTGACCGACTGGGAGCGGGCGTTCCAGCTTGTCAAGGCGGGTGGCGGAACGAGTGTGGGCTGTGCGATCGAGGTGATGCGCCGCAAGCGCCAAGTCGTTGACCAGATCATTCTGGTGACGGACGAAGGCGAAAACACGGCTCCCTACTTTGCGGAGGCATACAAGACCTACTGCCGCGAGTTGTCCGTCCTGCCCAATGTGGTGATCGTCCGCGTTGGCAACTACTGCTCCTATGTGGAAACGCAACTGAAGCAGCAGCAAGCCCCGATCGAAACCTTCACGTTCGCAGGCGACTACTACTCACTCCCGAATCTCGTCCCGCTCCTGACACGGCGATCGCGTCTAGAGCTACTGATGGAGATTCTTGAGTTGCCGCTGCCTGCACGGAAGGATCAGTGACATTACAATCACTGTGTACTGCATTACTCATCAGCGCACAGTGATTGTTTATTTTAACTTTTTTATCCATGTACTGTTTTCGCAGTACAATTGAACTAAGATAACGTGAGTTCTGGATAAGGAAAGGTGGGGGCAGTAGGCTGAAAGTCACCAAATCATTCAGCACCCCCAACCCAATGCTTAGCTTAGAAGAACTTTTTTGCAGTGTCGATGATTTCTGCCAACGCTTTGAACCGCTCTGGCAGAAGCAACTGCTCAAGCAGAGGCTACACCAGCGCGCCCGCAGGAGGCGAAGCCCCGATCGCGGCAACTGTGCGTGAGCGAAATCATGACGATCCTGATTGCATTTCATCCGCAACACTACCGGACGTTCAAGCACTTCTACCTTCAGCATGTGAGTGTCTACTGGCGCGATGCTTTTCCTCGATTAGTCAGTTACACGCGCTTCGTCAGTTGGATGCCCTCGGCTTTAGTCCCCTTGTGTGCCTATCTCAGGCACTGCTTTGGAACCTGTTGCGGCATTAGCTTCATTGATTCGACGAGCCTCAAGGTCTGCCACAATCGCCGCATCAAGCAGCACCGAGTGTTCAAACTCCTTGCCATGCGAGGCAGAACCTCGGTCGATTGGTTCTATGGATTTAAGCTCCACCTGGTGGTCAATGACCAAGGCGAACTGCTCAACTTGACCCTGACACCCGGCAACACCGATGACCGCAAGCCCGTTCCTTGTGCTCCAAGGCGTGTTTGGCAAAGTGTTTGCAGATCGCGGCTATGTCTCTCAGCCCTTGGTCGAGCAGCTTAGACTACGTGACATCGAGTGCTTCGCCAAGTCTCGCCGCAACATGAAACCGCGCTTGATGCAGTTCACTGACAAACTGCTTGCCCGCAAACGCGCAATCATCGAGTCGATTATTGATCAACTCAAAAACATCTCACAAATTGAGCATTCACGCCATCGCAGCCCGATGAATTTCTGCGTCAATCTGGTGTGCGGCTTGATCGCTTACTGTCACCAACCCAAAAAGCCATCACTCAAACTGGAGTTTGCTTAATTGCCTTATCCAGAACTCACGTTACTTACACTGGTATTCTGGTCTGAACTGCTGCCATAAAGGAAATTGTTAAGGCGACATCGTGTCTTGGTGCCCAATTTGCTATCAAGAGTGGCAGGCAACAGGATCAGTGATTTATGAACCCTTATTTTGGTCCTTAGCTGTTGTTAAAGTTTGTTCGTTGCATCACTGTCTCTTGGCAGAGGTCTGTCCCTACTGTCATAAAAATGATCTTTTCTTAAGATGGCACTCTCGCTTGGGATACTGTTCACAGTGTCAGATGTGGCTCGGTTCATTGCCAGATAACTCACATAACAATCTCAAAAATATTGCCGAGCAAGAACTAGAAGTATTACTTTGGATAAGCAAATCAGTTGGGGAGCTAATTGCTGCTACACCCAGTATGGCTTCAGCTATCACTAAACAGGATCTTGCAAAAGCCTTCAAAGCTCATATCAATGTTGTTTCCAGTGGAAACAAAGCAGAGTTTGCTCGTCAACTTCAGCTACCTAAAAACACTGTTTGGCTTTGGTGTAATGGTAGGAATCTTCCGCAGCTAGATACTTTAGTACAAATCTGCCATCGCCTTAACCGCTCCTTAATAGAGTTTATAACTTAGGAACCAGAACAAAATATCCGTGTGGGTGTGGACAAAATGCTGATGTCTCTACGATCAGAACCAAAAGCTGAAGCTAGGGCGATCGACGCCACTCATCTCAAACAGCAATTAGAAGCCATTCTTCTCAACCATGAGTGTCCACTGCCCCCAATGGAAGAAGTTGCGAGACGGCTAGAAATTCATCGAGTGTGAAATGTCAAGGGGGTAGCCTGTCGCGACAGCACCTTGGCGGGAAGAACACTGAACTTGTCTACCAGCCATCGCAGCGTGAGCAGGTCACCTGAGCCAATCGCCAGCGCGACAGCTCAGCAAAATTTGGGTTGAGCGCTTGGCGACAACCGAGATCAAAATGACATGCTCAGATCGAAATGACAACCAAGATCAAGATGACACGATTCAGATCGCACTCAAGCGGCTGGAGCACTCGTTGGTGAACCAGCGCTGGCAGATCGCGCTGCTGCTGCCTGCTTGCGATAGCTTTCGGTATGGATCTCGATAATCACGGCATGATGCACCAGTCTATCGACCGCAGCCACTGTCATCATCGAGTCAGCAAAGATGCTGTCCCATTGGCTAAACGGTTGATTGGCCGTGACCAGTAGGCTTTT
>NZ_JACJPO010000044.1 GCF_014696105.1 Microcoleus sp. FACHB-1515 | reverse complement strand
GTATGTGGGTTACTTTGAATAAACTGTTCGAGCGTTTCCATTGTCTGAGAGGGTAGAGTTTGAGGCACACCCTCAGCCTACCATTTGTTCACATCCTATTTAGGCTGCCTGTAGCATTCTCAACTTGCTCCTGATTTGTAGTGATGACTCATTCCGTCCACCTCGGCCTGTACCAACGCCACCAACTCCGGCGGTTCTCGCACGATCGCCCCCTTCCCATACCCCAACACCCACCGCTTCAGGTCATTTAGCCCTCGGACAGTCAGGCACAGCGTCATCGAGCCGTCTGGATGCTCTTGAATTTCCTGCGTCGGATGCCAGCGCCGTTCGCGAACATAAGGCGCAGTTGGTGCATCAAACCAAATCGTCACAGGCAGTGGCACTCCGCCCGCCTCGTGCTGAAAAATCATCTCTAGATGGTCTTTGGCATCAAATGTGGGGTCAGGCACAAACGTTTCTTCAAGTACCTGAAGCTGCTTGATGCGATCGACGCGAAACCAGCGAATTTCCTGACGGTTGTGGCAATAGCCAATCACGTAGGGATTTGTGCCTCGATAGATATGCAGCACATACGGGTCAAACTGCCGCTTTGAAACTGCATCTCGGCTGGCGGTGTAGTAGGTCATCTGCACCGACATCCGCAGCCGACAGGCATCTTCAAGCTTGTGCCAGGTATCCGGGTCGAGGTCGATTTTTGCTCCAGACTGAAACAAAATCCGCTCATCCGCGACCTGTTGCAGGTCTACCCAAGTTTGCTCCGGCAGTCGTTCGCTCAGCCGACTCACCGCCGATCGCAACTCAGAAGCATAGATCGAACCTGCGTACGCTTCGAGCATTCGCGCTCCGAGCGTCAAGGCAAACAGTTCCCCTTTGCTCAGCGTAATACTCGGCAATCGCCAGTCGGGGTCAAGATAGTGGTAGCCTTTGGACTTCGAGGACGCCAGTGGCGCATGGTAGCGATCGCGTAGAAAATTGAGGTCATTGCGAACGGTGCGCTCGCTCACTTCGAGTGCTAAAGCCAAGCTATCTGCCGTGTGGCGCTGGCCTAAGCGCAGTAGGGCATCGAGTTGGAGCAACCGTTCAAGGTGACGCGACATACGTTCAATTCAGTAGATTGACCCCATCTTAGAGAAGCCACTCGGCAAAAACGTTTCCGCTTTACTGCAATACTGCAAAAAATTTTGCTCGTGCTTGGGGCTAGGGTCTGTGCAAAATGGCTTGGACAGTGCATCGTCCCATACCTTCTGCAAAGGATTCCCCGCTCGTCCGCAAAATTACTGCACTACTGCAAAATTTCTTTTTCGTTTTCTAACATCTGTGCGATCGCCTTCCGCACCAACACGACCTTCTGCTTCCGATGCTTCGTCGCCAGATCCGAAAGCTCACTGTGCATCAAGGCATATCAACGGTAAAGCGCGCCGTTACTTCCTTCTCACCCCTCTGCTCACTCATCGCTCACCTGCCTTTCTAGTTCAGCTTTGACATCCTTCACGGCTTGCTGCCAGTCTCGCCGACTGTCCCAGTAACAATCATCGAGTGATACACCCAGCCTGTAGGCAATCTTGTTTAAGATGCGTGTGATCGCCCGTTCACATTGCGCGTGTCCATGCCGAAAGCCCAGCCAGTAAGCGATCGCCACCATTCCCCCAGTGATCGGCAATGGCGCGATCGCTCGTCTGACACCATTCAGGATCGGTCAGGGCAATCTCAACGGCACTGCGCTTATCTAAGTTCGATCGCGGCAGTCCATGATAGCGATTCGCACCGATGCTGTAGAACTTGGCATCGCGCAATGTGCCGGGATGAGCGTCACAGTAGATCGATTCTTTCTGCGCCTGCCTTGCCGATCGAATGCAGTGGTGTCCGTCTTCGGGATAGTAGTTCTCCCCGTCGTAATACAGCCTCGGCAGCGGTTCGCGTTTCCACTCCCAGCGATCGTCTTGCATCTGATCGGCATAGTCATCGATCGTCGCTTAAGAGTGCCGAGTAGGAATCTGCGTGCCTGCGTCGAGCGTGATCAGTCCCAAGTGAACGCTTTGCTTCTTCTGAGGACATTGGACAAAATTAAGAAGGTACGCGCTCGATTAAGAATGCTTATTGAGTTGTACCTTCCAGGGCTGAAGAGTAATTTAGCAGAATTCAATAATTGCTTTAGGCACTGGGTCATCGCTACCCACTCTGAAAAAATTTTTGGATATCTGTATCGGGTGACAGTCCACGTAAACTTTCGGATGAGGACTTGGCAGAAAAAATTTTAGAAAAACTCTTGATACGGAGTCAGAGAATTTTGTTTGAATCTGCGAAGAACTGAAATATGATTTATCTGTTCTTTCGCGTAGAACAATTGGTAGGAAAGTATCAAGGTCACTTGTCTGAGGTGAAGACGCGCTGGAAGTTCCTATAGAAGCCATTTGAGATCGAGGCAGATGCTAAGCGCTTAAGCATTCATCGGATAAGCCACAGGTTGAGTTTGGCGCTGGCAGGCTCAAGCGTTCGCTCGAAATTCTCAACCCAACGCTTGCACCGCTGCCACTCTTTGTCAGTTAAGCTGTTGGAGGATGGCATTTATTTTCCAGCTTAGCTCGCCATCAAAGATCTCAAATCGGTTCTATAGAGTTTTAATTTAATCAAATACCAGGTTAAACTCTGCTGAAACCATCCCTACTTGGCAGCAGTGGTAGCCTGACGGTGAAGGTTGCCCCTTGCTCTTCTCCGGCACTATCTGCGTGAATTGTGCCATTGTGAAGTTCAACAATATGACGGGCGATCGCTAACCCTAACCCCAATCCCTTCACTGAATGCGCCCCTTCCGCTTGACGGAATCGCTCAAACACATGGGGGAGAAAATCAGCCGCAATCCCAATGCCTGTATCAATCACCCGAATTTCGGCATAGGAAGCATCAGCAGAGCCATCATGATTCATGACTGACAGTTCGACCATAACGCTGCCGGATTCGGGTGTGAATTTGATGGCATTGGTGAGGAGATTGATGAAAACTTGGCTGAGGCGATCGCCATCTCCCATCACAACAACAGATTCCGTGCCGTTTTTCTGCCAAGTTAAATGAATGCCTTTATCTGTGGCGGTTTGAGCGACTGTTGCGATCGCAGTTTCAATCACAGGCTGTAGTTCAATCGGTTGAGGATTGAGCCGTAATTTGCCTGCACTGATGCGGGAGAGATCCAGTAGATCTTGCACCAGTTTGGCTTGCAGTGTGGCATTGCGCTCGATCGTGTCTAACGCTTTGCTCAGCATCGTGGGGTTGGGCGGACTACTTCGCAACAGGCGTGTCCAGCCGAGAATCGAAACTAGAGGAGTGTTCAGTTCATGGGAAACGACGGAGATGAATTCATCCCGGCTGCGAAGTGTGCTTCTGGCTTCTTGAAGGGCTTCGCCGCGTTGCTGCGCCGTCTGGAGATGAGCCGTAACACGAGAAACGAGTTCTTGCGCTGAGAAGGGTTTGGCCAGGTAGTCGTCTGCCCCTGCTTCCAGTCCTTCGACGATCGCTTCTTCTCCGGCACGAGCCGAGAGCAGAATGATGGGAACCTCTCTGGTACGCGAATCTGCTCGCAATGCCTGGAGCAATTCAAACCCATCGAGTCCTGGCATCATCACATCACTCAGGATGAGATCGGGGACTCGTTCTTGAGCCACTGCCAGAGCCGTTACTCCATCTGCGACGGCTTCGACTTGAACGTGTTCGCTGAGGATACGAGTCAAATACTCTCGTATGTCGGCATTGTCATCGGCTACAAGCACACGGGCAGACCTGTGATTTGGGAGTGAGGAATCAGCAGTTTGGGTCGTTTGCTCCTCGGTACTCTCGATCGTCTGGTCTTGATTGTTCTGGGTAGGAAGCCATCGCTCGGCTTCTTCTACATAAGTAGTGGCACCCATTGCAGTAGAGGCTAGGGTGCGAACAGGCGATCGATCGCCTTCAAGATGAAGGCGATCGCTGGGCAAGTGGTCTGTTCCTAGCAAAAGGGAGACTGTAAAGCAAGTACCCTCTCCCGGCGTGCTCCTGACCTCAATTGTTCCACCCTGTAATCGCACGAGTTCATTGACCAGGGCAAGACCGATTCCTGATCCTTCATGCGTTCGTGCCTGGGTGCCTCGGACTTGATAGAACCGCTCAAACAAATGAGGCAAATGTTCAGGGGCAATGCCAGTGCCCGTATCCTGGATCTGGAGAATCGCTTGATTGCGATCGATCGAATGCAAACTGACTCTGATTTCGCCCTCAAAGGTGAACTTAAAGGCGTTGGAGAGCAGATTCAGAACAATTTTTTCCCACATCTCCCGATCGACATACACAGGTTCGGGTAGGGATGGACAATCCACAATCAACTGCAAGCCTGCCCGTTCGATCGCAGACCGAAACACACTCGCTAGCTCGATCGTAAACTGGGCTAAATCTGTCGGCTCATACACCGCTTCCATCCGTCCAGCTTCGATGCGGGAGAAGTCGAGCAGGGTGTTGACCAGTTTCAATAGGCGGAGATTGTTGCGGTGGACGAGTTCAAGGTTGTGTTTGAGGGTCGCTGGGTTGATGGGTTGATGGGTTGATGGGTTCTCATCCACTCTCCCACTCATCCACTCATCCACACTCTTCAGGGCATCTTGCAAAGGAGCCAGGGAGAGCGTTAGCGGTGTGCGGAACTCGTGGCTAATGTTGCTGAAGAAAGTCGTTTTGGCGCGATCGAGTTCTGCCAATGCTTCGGCGCGTTGGCGTTCTTGTTCGCGGGCAGATTGTTCTCGAACTCGCTGAAGTTCCGATTCGCGTAACGCTGCTTCAGCACGGGCACGTTCAACTGCTGCCCAGGTTCTTTCCGCTGTTTCCTTCACCAACTCCACCTCATCGGTCGTCCAATCACGGGGGGCGATACTGTGAACGGCAAGGGTGGCAACCCATCCCTCTTCTTTGGTGAGCGGCACAGCAATATAAGCCTGGAAACCAGCTCCGGCGATCGTTCGCCGCTCCGCTTCGGTGATGGTTGGGTCGTTGAGTACATCGCGTGACACTGCGGTTCGTCCTGCCCGATAGTCAGCAATCAGCCGTTCGCCAAAATCTATAAAGCGAAAGCTGCCAATCATCGGTGGCAGACCGTTACCATATCCCTGTTGAATGACGACATAATCGCCAATGGTTTCGCCGTAATGAACCTGATTGGCATTCAGGTGTTCGCCCAGGAGACGAGCGGCAATGGCTTGAATTTCAACTGGATCTGTGAGCGATCGCAGTGCATCCGACAACTTCACCCGGAACGCATCCATGTCAGCCGCACGGCGCAATTGTATTTCTGCGCGTTTGCGATCTGAAATGTTGCTGAACAAAACGGCGATCTGATTAGGCTGTTCAGCCGGAAAGACCTCTGCGGCGATCCATTGATCGAGTGCTGAAATATACTCCTCGAACTGTTGCGGTTGTCCGGTTCGCACCACTTGATCGTAGATGTCCATCACTCGTTGTTCAACATCGGGGACGAATTCGCGAATGGTTTTACCCACAACATTGTGCATCTCGGTATGACGCTCGAATGCTGGATTCACTGCTAGGTAGCGAAAATCGCTCGGTTCATCGATCGCCGTCTCGACCTTTTCGATGAAGCAGAAGCCTTGATCCATCGTGGTGAACAGCGATCGATATTTGGCTTCCGATTCGCGCAGGGCAGCTTCGGCTTGTCGTTGTTCGATCAGGTCAGCTACCTGCCGCGCCAGCAAGTCAAGAAACCGTAGTTCCCGATCGCTCGGACGGTACCTCGTCTCCCGCCAGTGGGCATTCAGCATTCCGAGTGGCGTACCCGTGCGCGAAACCAATGGCAGCGCCAGCGCGGCTTGAATACCTTCGTTGATGAGCAGTTGACATCCAAAATCCGCAACTTCGTCGGGGAAGTCAACGAATGCCCGCTGGCCCGTGTTCAGGGCGATACCACAGGCAGTCCGGCTGCTGGCATCGACCTGGTAGAAATAGTCGGTGATGGTGCGAGAGAAGTTCTTGCTGGCGATCAGTTCGAGCGACTTCGTTTGCAGATCGTAGATCTGGATGGTTCCCGCATCGGCGCGGGCGATGGCAATGGTAGCAGAAAGGATCTCGTCATAGATCGTCGTGACATTCTCCTCGATAATGAGGCGCACTGCGAGTTCACGCAGCAGTTCCTCGTTCGCGAGGTCGGCGGCGAGCGCCTCCTCGCTTTCGCGCAGTGCTTCTTCGACGCGGGCACGTTCGAGCGGTGTCCAAATCCGTTCTGCCGTCTCGCGGATTAAATCCATTTCAAGGTCTGTCCATGCGTGGGGGTGAGCATCGTGAATGGCGAGGATGGCGACGAGCTTTCCGCCCCGGATCAACGGCACACCAGCCCCCGCCCGGATTTGGTAGGTGCGATAGGCTTCGCGTTCTGCGGCACTGACTTGTGGATCAACCTCTAAGTCGTCGATCCGGTAGGGTCGTCCGGCGGCAAAATTCTCGTTGACAAAAGTGCCGAAGTCGTCGATTCGATACTTCAAATCCAGCAGCGGCAAGCCGTTGGCATAGCCCACCCCGTCGGCACTATAGTATTCGCCGCTGCGATCGCACTCGTGATACTGCGCCCGACTCACGCCGAGATGTTCGCCAAGCAAGCGCATCGCAGCCGCTTTGATGTCATTCGGCTGCACGAATTGTTGCAGAATATCGCTGAGCTTCAGCAGGAATGCCTGCCGCGCCTCGTTCTCGCGCAGCAGCATTTCTCTCCGTTTGCGATCGCTAATGTCGGAGAAGACGATCGCAACGAAGCGCCCGGTATCGTCAATACGCGAGAAGTAGACATCGAACCAGCGATCGACATCCTGCTGATAGTTTTCTTCCCGCACGGACTCGCCCATCTTCGCAACCCGCTTGTACAGGTCGAGCCAGTAATCCTCAACGCCGGGAATAACGTCGAAGATCGATCGCCCGACGACATCGTAAACGCCGCCCTGACGTTCGTAGGCGCGATTCACCTGGCGGTAGATGATGTCAACGATCTCGCCCTGGTCGTCGTAGATCATCTCAACAATCGCTAACCCCTCATCGATCGAGTCGAACAACGTGCGGTATTTCTCTTCCGACTCCCTCAGGGCTGTTTCAGCGTGGGCGCGTTGGATATCTGCCCAGATGCGTTCGGCGGTTTCGCGCACCAGTTCAACTTCTACCTCTGTCCACTCGCGGGGTGTGGGTTCGTTCAAGGTGAGTGCGCCGACTAAGACCTCTCCTTTGATCAGCGGCAGGGCAACAAACCCAACCATTTGGAGCATCGCCATCGCTGCACGTTCAGCATCGGGAACGAGGTTTGAGGATTGCGTATCTGCAACGACGATTGTTTCGCCCCTTCGCATCATTTGCATACTCCACCCGTATTCCGCCAGCGGGTAATCTCCAACGATCGAAGGCGAGTCGCCGCGCGAATAATGTTGATTGACGCGGGCATACCCCTCCACCTCGTAAATTTCGACGTAGAAGGCGCGGTCAACGCCCAACTGTTCGCCCAAAAGACGGCACGCTTCTGCTTGAATTTGCATCGGGTCTGTGAGCGATCGCAGGGCATCTGATAGCTTGACCCGGAACGCATCCACCTGAGCCGCACGGCGCAATTGGGCTTCTGCGTGCTTGCGATCGGTGATGTCACTGAACACCACCGCCACTCGTCGAGTGTCATCGCTGCCAACCTTAAAGACATAAAAGTCGTACCAAATTTGATCCGGTTCGGCGTATCGCTCTAGCCGTTCAGCTTGACCCGTTTGGGCAACGCGACCAAAGATCTCGTACCAATATTCTTCATAGTTTGGATCAATTTCTCTGAGTCGTCGCCCTCGAAAACTTTGCCCCGTCATGCGAATTGCGGCTGGGTTTTCGTCGATGTAAAAGAGGTCAACGGGCTGATGGTTCTCATCAAAAATCACCTCGCAGAGGAAATAGCCTTCGTCCATCGAGGTGAAGAGCGATCGATATTTGGTTTCCGATTCGCGCAAAGCTCGTTCAGCGCGGGCACGTTGCGCCGCCGCCCACATTCGTTCGAGCGTTTCGTGCGCGAGTTCAATTTCTGCATCCTTCCAAATGCGCGGCTCAATTTCGCTGACGGCAAGCGTACCCATTAGCTCACCGCCTTTCACGACCGGAACTAAAATAATGGCGACCTGCTCGACCGCTTCCATCGTTGGCACATCCGTCGGCGGAATCAAATCCGTTTGATGAATGTTGGAGACCACGATCGTCTCGTCGCGACGTAGACACGGCAGCGTCCAACTGAAAGCGGATAACTCGTATGTGCCTGCCAGCGAAGATGCGCCCTCGCGCAAGTATTGTTGTTCGACTTTCCCGTAGCCTTCCGCTTCGTTGAGTTCCACGTAGTAAGCGCGGTTGACTCCGAGAGACTCGCCCAACAGACGGCAAGCGGTTTCTTCGATTTCCGCCGCATCGGACAACGGGCGCAATGCGTCGCTTAATCTGAGCAGATATTGCTGCTGTTCTTCGCGGCGGTTGCGATCGTCTTCGATGCGCTTGCGATCGCTAATGTCAATCACGAACTCAACGCATTCGGCATTGCGTCCGCTTCCTTTGAGGCACGTCGGCGAAAATAGCCCCCACCAGCGAGAACCATCCTGACGAATATGCTGCTTCTCGTAAGGTGCAGTTTTGCCCAGAGTTGCTAATTCCTCAGCCGCACAGCTTGTCACATCCCGAAATTCTGGCGGAGTCAAATCGTGCCAGTCTCGGATGTTGCGTAGCTCATCCCGGCTGTAACCGCTCATCCGTAGGAAAGTATCGTTGGCATCCGTGATGCGCCCATCCAGCGTGAAAAACAGCACCCCGACGGTTTCGATCGAAATTGCCTTTTGGAGTCGCTCTTCCGATTCGCGCAAAGCTGCTTCGGCTTGTTTGCGATCGGTCACATCGCGCCAGAAGATCGCCACGCCAGCGTCCCGCGTGGGATAAGCCCGCATATCGAGCCACAAGGATCGACCATCGGGCCAGCGGTATTCGTGTTCCAGCGAGGCAGATGTGTGTTCTCGCACTACCCGCTTGAAGATCTGGCCGATCGGCAAATCCTCGCTGCCGGGGAACGCATCCCAGTGTGAGCGACCGATCAACTCGTCGCGAGAGCGTCCATCGAGCCGCAGCGTTTCTTCGTTGACATCAAGGATCGTAAAGTCGCTTCCGAGGAGAGCAAAGCCCTCTGCCATCGAGTTGAGTACGTCGCGCAGCCGTTCCTCGCTGTCGCGCAAGGCTGCTTCCTGCCGTTTGCGATCGTCTTCGACGCGCTTGCGATCGGTGGTGTCCTGGAAAATGCTGGCGACGCGGCGGCTCTCCGACCCACCAACCCTGGAAGCGTAAAAATCGAACCACCGTCCATGCGGTTCGGCATAGTGTTCGGCGCGTACCGATTCACCTGTGAGCGCGACGTGCCCGATCAGTTCATACCAGTAGTCTTCATAATTCGGGTCGATCTCGCGCATCCGCCGCCCGGAGAAATCCCGTCCAGCAAGACGGATCGCCGCCGGATTCGCTTCGAGGTAAAGAATATCGATCGGCTTCTCGTTTTCGTCGAAGATGACCTCGCAGAGCAGATAGCCTTCGTCGATCGACTCGAACAGCGATCGATATTTGGCTTCCGACTCGTACAGAGCGGCTTCGGCAGATTTGCGATCAGTGATGTTTTGCGAAATGCCGATCGCCCGAATCGGCTGATTTTCAGCATCGCGAATCAGCGAACCGATTACTAGAAACCACTGAAGCTGATTGTCCTGCGTGAACGATCGCATTTCGTACTGGAAGCGATCGCCGTTCGTCAGGGCATCCTCAAACGCTTGCTGCACAGTGGCGCGATCGTCTGGGTGAACGTGTTCTAGATTCTCTTCAAAACTATCCGCAGGTGAACGTCCGATCACCTGTTCAGCATTCTCTGAAAATTTAGGCGTATTCGTTCTTAAATCAAATTCCCAGGCGTACATTTGCGCCGCTTCGATCGCCAGCCGCAGCCGTTCTTCCGATTCGCGCAGAGCAATTTCTGCCTGTTTCCGCTCAGTAATGTCATAGGAGACGGCTAGGACGGCATAAATCTCATTGTTCTCCGATCGCAGCGGCGTTCCGCGTGAGATGTAGAAGCGATCGTGGGCGTCGTGTTCAAATTCAAACGTCTCTCCTGCCAGACCGCTGCGATACACCGCCTCATAACGGGCAACCAGTTCGGACGGCATTGCTTCTGAAACCGTCTTTCCAACCAAATCTTCCGGTTTGAATCCGGCGATCGACAGCGCTTCTCCTTCTGCCAGCAGATAGCGCAGATTGCGATCGACCACGAAGGCCGCTCCACCGGGAAGATGCTGAATCATCACTCGCAGCCGAGTTTCCGTTTCGCGCAGCGCAGTTTCGGTCTGAAGCCGCTCTCGCTGATCGCGCTTGGCTGCCGTAATGTCCTGCGCGACACCGTAGAATACTCCTTCGTCTGGGCGATCGCCTGGAACAAACTCCGCGTAAGACGCGACCCAGTGAACGCTGCGATCGCGCCAAACCACACGGTACTCAATTTGCAGATTTGAGCGAGTTTGAATCGCTGTGGCGAATGCGGCCTGACCGCGATCGTAATCTTCTGGGTGAATGTTCGCTCCAGCTTCGGCAAAAGTGTTTGTTTCTCCCGGTGCGTGTCCGTGTAGTTGCAGGGCGCGATCGTCTGCCCAAAATTCGTCTGTCCCGACTCGATAAGTCCAGGTTCCCAGATTTGCGCCTTTGAGCGAGAGTTCGAGTCGTCTTTGCGTCTCGTTTAACTGCGCTTCGATTTGTTTGCGCTCAGCAATTTCGATTTCGAGGGCTGCATTTGCTGCTAGCAACTCTGAAGTGATGGATTCAGGATCAAGGGATTGCATGATTATGGCTTGCGTGCTGGAGCTTCGATCGTCGGCTGAGTCGAGTGAATCAATGGTAGTCGAACGGTAAAGACTGCCCCGCGCCCTTCTCCCTCGCTGGCTGCGGCGATCGACCCGCCATGCAGTTCGACCAGGTGACGCGCGATCGCCAGCCCAATCCCGACTCCTCCGGGTGTATGACGACTGGGCACTTCGGCCTGGGTGAAGCGATCGAACACAGAGGGCAAAAAATCAGGATGAATGCCAATTCCGGTATCGCTCACCGTGATTTCAACCTCGGAACCGAAACGCTCTAGCTCAATGGTGACTTGCCCTCCCGGAGGCGTGAATTTAATGGCGTTCTCCAGCAGGTTAGCCATGACTTGCTTGAGGCGATCGCCATCTGCCATAACGTTACTGAATCTGATATCCGCTATTTTCTCAACTAACTGTATGGGTTTGGATTCAGCCAGCGGACGAAATTTTGTAACAATGCCTTGTATCAAAGCGACCAAATCAACAAACTGAGATTTCAAGCGCAGCTTTCCAGAGAGAATCGTCGCGACATCGAGTAAATCCTTTACCAGTTTTGCCTCGATCGTGGCGTTCCGCTCGATCGCTGCCAATGCTTTTGCGGTTTTGTCTGGATCAAGCGATTTAGTTTGGAGAAATCGCGCCCATCCCAGAATGGTTGCCAATG
The DNA here is from genome assembly GCF_014696105.1 of Microcoleus sp. FACHB-1515. GTDB lineage: Bacteria > Cyanobacteriota > Cyanobacteriia > Elainellales > Elainellaceae > JAAUTJ01. The sequence goes on along the minus strand of NZ_JACJPO010000044.1, from coordinate 114,496 downwards.
GCGATTGCAGTTCATGCGTGACCGTCATGAGAAATTCATTTTTGAAGCGGTTCGCGGATAGCTCCTGGCGCAGTCGAGACATTTGCAGTTGCGTTTCCACTCGTGCGATCAGTTCACGGGCGGAAAAGGGTTTGATCAGGTAATCATCGGCTCCGGCTTCGAGTCCTTCGACGGTTGCTTCTTCGCCTGCTCGCGCTGACAGGAGAATAATCGGAATACTTTGGGTGATCGGGTCTGCCCGTAAAGTTTTGAGCAGTTGGAACCCGTCCACAGTGGGCATCATCACATCCGTCAGGACGAGATCAGGTAATTGCTGTTGAATCATTTCAAGGGCGATCGCCCCATTCGCAGCCGTCTCCACCTGCCACCGTTGACTCAACAACCGTTTCACGTACTCCCGCATATCGGCATTGTCATCGACCAGCAGAATGCGACTGGATGCCGATGAGGGAACGTGAGCATAGGTGGGTGCAAAGGAAATATCTCTTCTTTCCTGACTTGCGATCGCCTGAGTGCTTTCGTCCTCTTGGGGCAACGATCGTAACGCTTCCTCCACGTAGGGCGATGCTCCCGTTGCGGTGGTTGCTAACGTGCGACTTGCGCCAATCCGTTCAGCGGGTAAATGATCGCAGCCAGTCGGGATGAAGACGCGAAAGCAACTGCCTGATCCCTCAACACTGCTGACTTCGATCGTACCCCCATGCAGTTTGACCAATTCCTGCACCAGCGATAAACCGATGCCGGATCCTTCAAACGTGCGTCCCTGCGCTCCTTTGACCTGATGAAATCGCTCAAATAGACGGGGAATTTCCACTGCCGGAATGCCAATTCCCGTGTCTTGAACGGCTAACTCAACGTGATCACCAACTTGCTGCAACCGAACTGTAATTTCGCCTGTGAACGTAAATTTGAACGCATTCGAGATCAGATTGAACACAATCTTCTCCCACATTTCGCGATCGACATAAACAGGCTCAGGCAGCGGCGGACAATCCACTATCAAGCGCAACTTTGCCCGATCGATCGCAGACCGAAACACACTGGCTAACTCTGCGGTAAAGGTTGCCAGATCCGTCGGTTCGTAAACGGCTGAGGCGCGATCGCTCTCAATCCTGGAGAAATCCAGGAGCGTGTTGACCAGTTTGAGCAACCGCAACCCGTTACGCTGTATCACTTCGATTCGCTGCTGTTGATTGGGCGAGAGCGGTTCAGGGTCGTTTAACGCATCTTCTAAAGGACTCAGCATCAAAGTGAGCGGGGTGCGAAATTCATGAGAGACATTGCTGAAGAAGGTCGTTTTGGCGCGATCGAGTTCTGCCAGGGCTGCACTGCGTGCCGCTTCGCGAGCAGCGCGGAGGCGTTCTTCTTCATAAGCGCGAACATTGGTCAGGGCAGTCGTCACCTGTGCCGCGATCAATTCAAAAAATTGTTGGTAGTCCTGGTCAAATGGACGGCGAGGATTGACTCCGACAATCAGCAACCCTGTGAGCAGATCTGATCCTGCTTGAAGCAAGGGGAGAACCAAAGCAGCAGAAGGCAGTTGCTCTAATTCAGGACTGGACAGATTAAAGTCGCTTGCTAATCCATTTGCTAATCCATTGACTTGCTCAATCTCCTTCGTCTGAATGGCTTGGGCAAACGGAAATTTCTCTAGTTCCTCTGAAGCACTTAAATCAATCTTTTCAGGCAGGGCAAACCAGTCTTGCTCCCACCCCGTTGTTCCACATTGACGGAGATGCTTACCATCGGGCTGAAGCAAATAGAGCACGACAAAGGGAACGTCTGCGGCACTGTTGCTGAGCGTGGCGATCGCAGTTTGGCAACATTCCTCCAACGTCTTTGCTGCTCCAAGATTTGTTCCTAGCTCGCTCAGCGTTCGTAGCCGTCGAGTGCTAATCACTTGTGCAGTTGTTTCCATGATCGGATGGAAAACGCCCGCAACTTCACCGCTTTCATCACGAATGGGACTAAAAGAAAAGGTAAAGTAAGTTTCTTCAAGGTAGCCATTGCGATTGGCAAACATTTGCAGATTTTCAACATAGGTAGGTTGTCCCGTCTGGAGAACACCTTCAAACAGCGGAGCGAGAATGTGCCAAAGCTCTGACCAGTTCTGCTGCACCGGACGACCCAATGTTTGAGGATGTTTGGCACCACAAAACGGGCGATAGCCGTCATTGTAAAGTTGGATTAACTCTTGTCCCCACAGCAGGGAAATGGGGAACGTAGAAGATAAGCAGAGACTCACGGCGGTTCGCAAACTGGGCGACCAAGACTCGATCGCACCCAACGGCGTTTGTGACCAATCGTGCGATCGCATCAAGGCTCCCATTTCGCCACCGCCTGCAAATACGGTTTCAGATAAGGGATTGGGGGATTCGGAAGCGATCGTCATACCTGGCTCTCCTCATCGCAATGCTATCTACAAGGTTAGTTTGGAGAAGCACTTCTTGGGCTAGCGAATTGCGCGATCGTCTCTATCCACTCGATCGGCTGGGCAAACTTGTGGAGATGTGCCTCGAATCCAGCCTTCAGGGATTCTTCCCAGTCCTCATCTTGATATGCCGTAATTGCGATCGCGGGAAGATGCCCGCCCTGCTTCGCTTCCAAGTCGCGAATCTGCCGCATCAGGTCATACCCACTCCCACCCGGCATCCGAATGTCGCAGACCAACACATCCGGTTGGAATGGCTCTAACACCTCGAATGCCGTTGCTGCGCTGGCGACTGCCTTGACGCTCATCCCATGCGATTCCAAGACAACCGTAATGAATTCTCGGATATCCGCTTCGTCATCCACAACCAGCACCCGTAAGCCAACTAAAGAGTGAGGAATTTGTGTCATCGACATTTCTCCTTTTGCTCAAATTCCTGCCCAGTTAGATGCTAAACGTAAGCGCCTTTTTGCTGCGTTGGACTCAAGAGTACACCACTTCAATCTGCAAGGTTCAACCCCCTTGTGGCCGATCTTAAGCAGAGGTTATCGTACTCGAAGGAACCAGTTCACCAGATATTGTCAACCCCCTGCCACATTATTTGTTGGAGTTCGATAATTGCACTTATCCTCCTTTCAATTTCTATTCAATGGTGATGTGGCACTGGACGGAGGAGAACACATCTAGCGACTGTCACAAATCTGACCGTAATAGTTGTCATAGTTTAGTGCAACAATACATTCGATTAGAATCTCGATTAGAATCACTGAGGACAAAACGATGCATGAAACAACAAGACGGCTGCTATTTCTACTGCTGTTTGCTATTGTCTTTTTTCAGACAGGCGCACATGTGAGTCAGGCGTTTGTGAACTATCCAGCTTGGCAATATATCGGGAGCGAAAGTTTTACAGACTATCATCGGGTGATGACTAGCGGGGCGCTCAGAGTTCTGCTGCTGCCTCGCATAATTGAGTTGGCACTCGCAATGCTTGTTCTCTGCTTTCCGCCTCGGATTATTAAGCGCTGGCTGTTGGTGTTGGCGATCGCGTTTGCGCTGTGTGCGTTTTTATCCACTGTGTTAATTCAGCTTCCGATTCATCGTCAGTTAGGTACGGTAGGCAATACGCCGGAGCTACTCACGCAACTGAGAACAACGGATTGGGTACGTCAAATTGCAGAATTAGTCAGGGCTGCGCTCTACTTTTGGATGATCGGCGCAACACTGGTTGAATCGTCCACAGGCGCACGCTACTACTCGGCTGGGCGACCCCGCTCCCCGCGATGGGAACTTGTTCGCCCCCGGTAGACGACACGCACCCAGACCCTGCAAAAGCAATTCCACCCCAAGGTCGTATCCAAGCTCAGGTCGGGGCGCTTTGTGCCCCAGTTGGCAAGTGCTTGTTGAACCAACGCTTGATGCGGCCAGGTTGATGCGCCGATGCGCCAGCCAACGGCGAAAGCGGCGATGGTGCGAGTGGGCAAAGGCAGCACGGCTGTGGACGTACATCCCAAAGCTGCTCAGATGCACATTCTGGCTGTGGGTCATGCCGATCATCATCCAATCCAAGGTTTGGAGGTGGCGAACAGCTTGCCCCTGTTGTTGAGGTTGACTGACCAATCGATGGGAATGGTGTGTCGTTATTTCTGAGCCTAAACCAGCCTGCGCTTCCCCCCAGCTTTTGATTCAGCCTGCAACACTTTTCTCACATAAGCAGGCGATCGCCCTCACCCCTTCTGCCCAAGATGATGGATTGTTCACGAGTGCGGAACTTTACAGCATGAATTTGAATGCCGATCTAGTTGTTTTGAGTGCTTGTGATACCGAACGCGGCGGAATCACGGGTGACGGCATGATTGGCCTGTCGCGATCGCTGATGCGGGCGGGTATTTTGGTGTCGTTGTGGAAAGCGCCTGATGCACCGACTGCCAAGTTGATGACTGAGTTCTACCAAAATCTGCAAGCGCAGCCCGATCAAGCGCAAGCCTTGCGATAGGCAATGCTCAGCGTGATGCAGCAACATCCTGACCCAATCAATTGGGCAGCTTTTACGCTCATCGGTCAGGCCGAATAGCAGTTCAAGTTTGCATAGGTGTCGATCGCGCCGAAATAGGTGTAGGCAGATGACCTGAATGAGGATAATCCCCATGAAACTTCTCAAAGCTGCATTTCCCGTTGCGATCGCTCTGCTTGCTGCCGTTTCTGCTTCCCTGCCTGCTGTTGCTGCACCCGACGCAAACGCGGCCTAAGCCGTTCGGCGAACCTACTGTCTCGGCGCAACTTGCACTCAGTCAAAACAACTCGATCGAAACGCTGGTGAACCTCGATCGCTTTGATGAAGCGCTAGCAGCGTTTAATCAAGCCGTTCGCATTGATCCGCAAGATGCGGCTGCTTGGTATCGACCTGGCTGGGTGCAACGTGCACTGGGACAGTATGAAGCGGCACTGGCTTCGCTGAAGCGATCGATCTCCCTCAACCCCGATAATGCTTGGGCGTAGTACTAAAAGGTTTGGCACTGGCAAATCTGGAGCGCTGTGATGAAGCGATCGCCGCAGCAGAAAGGGCACTGCGCCTCAATCCTGAATTGGCTCAAGCACAAGAGTTAATCGATCGCCTGCAAGCAACGGCCAGCCGTGTGATCGGTCAGTGGTAGTTCGATCGACTGTAAACAAATCGTTCAGTGATTCTTCTGGCAGCGAGGTATCCCTTAAACTCTTTGCCAAGTCATCTATGAGCCAATCAGCGTTTCAGCGGTCAATCTCGACTGAAACGCTGATTCAATTGCTGCTTTTTGGAGAATTTCTATGTCTGCTGCCAAGTCGCTCAAGGTCTTGTTGTCGATCGCCTGCTTCAGTTTCGTTCCGGTTGGGCTGGTGACGGATTTTGTAGGGTGGCGATCGTCTGTTGCGTTCGCTCAAGAGCAGAACGATTCCGATGCAGATGCTGCCCAACCTGAACCACTGCTGCGAGTACAAGGAGTTCTGGAACCAGGCGATCGTGTTTTGCCAGATGACAACACGTTCTACGACGAACACTCGTTTGAAGGTCGTCAGGGTGAAACGGTTGTGATTGAGATGAGCAGCACTGATTTAGACACCTACCTGATTTTGCAGGCTCCTACAGGTAGAAGGATCGCTCTAAACGATGACGGCGGCGGCACTAATTCTCGCATTGCGATCGAGCTACCCATAACGGGACGCTACACGATTTTGGCGAATGCTTATGCAGAGGGAGACCAATCTGGCAGCTATACGCTGACGCTGCGAGCAGCAACGGTAGACGAGTTGGCGCTTGCAGAAGCCGATCGCCTCATGCAGCAAGGTCGTCAGCAGCAGACAAACAATCAATATCAAGAGGCATTACAATCTTTTCAGCAAGCACTAACGCTTTATCGAGAAGTGGGCGATCGTCATAACGAAGGAACAGTACTTACTCTCATTGGCTGGGTTTATGGCGTTATCGGACCTTATTCTGAGGCTTTGAACTACCACCAACAAGCTGTAGTAATTTTTCAGGAAGTTGGCGATCGCAGAGGGGAAGCAAATGCCTTTCTTGGTCTTGGCTGGGATTATGACGGTCTAGGTCAGTATGCCGAATCTATAGAATCTTATCAGCAAGCTCTGGTAATTTTTCGAGAAATTGGCGATCGCAGAAATGAAGGAACAACACTCGGTAACATTGGCTCAGTTTATGGCGTTACCGGTCCTTACTCTGAAGCTTTGAACTATCATCAGCAAGCTTTAGCAGTGCATCGAGAAACGGGTAATCGTGCGGGTGAGGGAACTGCACTCAACAATATTGGCATTGTTTATAGCAATTTGGGGCAATATTTCACAGCTTTAGATTACTACCAGCAAGCACTAGTAGTAAATCGAGAAGCGAGCAACCACGAAGGCGAGGGAAGCAATCTCGGAAATATTGGATCAACCTACAGCAACTTGGGGCAGTATTCTCAGGCATTGGAATATCATCAGCAAGCCTTGAGCATTTTTCGAGAGATTAGCGATCGTGAGAGTGAGGGAATTGCTCTAGAGCATATTGCAAGCGTTTATCAACACTTAGAGCAGTATTCTCAGTCGCTGGACTATTACCAGCAAGCCTTGACGGTTTTACGAGAAATTGGCTACCGGGCAAGGGAAGGCTCTACTCTACAGGGTATTGGGCAAGTTTACCAACTTCTAGAACAATATCCTCAAGCGCTAAATTATTATCGACAAGCCTTAGCCATTCATCAAGAAGTAGGTAATCGCCCAAATGAGGGGGCTACTCTCAATGCGATTGGAGCAGTTCATCGAGAGATGGGACAGTACTCTAGGGCACTGGAATATCATCAACAGGCTTTGGGCATTACCAGGGAGGTAGGTGATCTTCCGTTTGAGGCGACTGTTTTTCTATCGCTGGGTAAACTTTGGTCGGCACAAGATCAACCGGAGTTGGCGATCGCCTTCTACAAGCAATCAGTTAACATCACAGAGCAAATTCGCAGCAGTAATCAAGCGTTATCGCCGGAGCTGCAACAGTCTTTTACAGAAACGATCGCCGTTATCTATCGTCAACTGGCCGATCTACTCCTTCAACAAGACCGCATCATTGAAGCGCAACAGGTATTGGATCTGCTCAAGGTACAGGAGCTAGATAATTATTTGCGCGACGTGCGCGGCACGGACAGCACGACTGAAGGCATTCCGGCACGTCCAGCCGAAGCCGCCATTCAGCAAACGGTTGACAACAGCATCGATCGCCTCATCGCCCTCAATCGCGAATTGGCTGAGCTAGAGGCAATTCCAGCCGATCAGCGCACACCCGCCCAGACCGAGCGACTGAATGAACTGAGTGATCAAGAAAGGGCGCTGGTCGATCAATTTCTGACGCTATTTGATGAGCCAGCAATTCGAGAGAATGTCGATCGCCTCAGACAAACGACCGGAAATCAAAGCATTGACTTAAACGACTTCCGCAACCTGCAAGAGGATTTAGCCAAGCTGCCGCAAAATGCCGCTTTGCTGTATCCATTCGTGCTGGACGATCGCATCGAGCTAATTTTGGTGACGGAGAGCGGTGTACCCATTCGTCAGACTGTCAGTGTAGAGCGGCGTGACCTGAATGAGGCGATCCGACAGTTTCGCGAAGCGCTGCAAAATCCAAACAGCGATGCGATCGCGCCTGCCCAACGGCTGTATCGCTGGCTGATCGAACCGCTCGAATCGGCATTGACGGCGGCTGAAATTCAAACTGTGCTTTATGCGCCGGATGGACAGTTGCGCTACATTCCCCTGGCTGCGCTGCACGATGGCGATCGATGGCTGGCGGAGCGCTTTGAGGTGAACAACATTACAGCAGTCAGCCTCACTAGCATCGACTCGCAGCCGAGTCCTGATCCGGTTGTGCTGGCTGGGGCAGTGACGCAGGGACGATCGATCACGGTGGGCGGTGAAACCTTCACGTTTAACGATTTGCCATTTGCGGGGCGCGAAGTGGATGCGCTGGCTGAACAAATGCCCAACACGCGATCGCTGCTGAATCAGAATTTGACTCCGGCAATTGCTACGGCTGTAAAAGACTACTCGATCGTGCATTTAGCAACTCATGCCGCCTTTGTGCAAGGAATACCTGAGCAGTCGTTTATTCTGCTGGGTGATGATGGCGAAAATGGTGGCTACGTCACGCTCAATCAAATTCGCAGTTGGGATCTGACAGATGTTGATTTGATTGTCTTGAGTGCCTGTGAAACCGGAGTGGGTGACGAATTGGGAGATGGTCGCGAAATTCTGGGTTTGGGCTATCAGATGCAAAGAGCAGGTGCAAATGCTGTAATTGCCTCGCTCTGGTCGGTCAACGATGGCGGAACGCAAGTGCTGATGGATATGTTCTACACGGCTCTAACGAACGGCTACAGCAAAACGGAAGCGTTGCAACGCGCTCAGCAGGTGCTGATTACAGGTGACTTAACCGCAGTTGGAGAACCACGCGGGGCAACCATTACAGCAATCAGCACTCGCACAGGTTTACCCGCTTCTGTCAGTAATAATTTGAGTCATCCCTATTACTGGGCACCGTTTATTTTGATTGGCAATGGTTTGTGAAACGGGCGATCGCCTTTCTGCATCGGTTGAGAAGCGTGGGAAATAGGTGGAAATGAGTCAAGCAGCAGCGATCGAAATGCTGCGCTTCTCGCCTCTACCAATTTTCTAAAAACACAATCATGACACAGAATGCAGCTAGTTTGTTTGCCCAAGCAACCCGCGTTCGGTTTCAGAGTAATCAGCTTAAACTTCAAGGTTCACTGACCGAAACCAATGAATTTGATTTGTATCAATTCGACCTGACGCAAAGCCGAACTGTTCAAGTTGCACTCAACCGCATTGAAGGCAATTCTGAACTGGTGCTGTACGATCGCAGGGGCAGAATTGTTGCCAATTCCGACGAGGCAGACGGCGAAGCCGAATCAATTTTGGAACGACTGAAAAAAGGCCGCTACTTCTTGGAAGTTCGTCGAATTGAAGGCGATTTTCGCTATCGGTTGAACGCTTCAAACACCACTTCCACAACGGAAATTGAACGACAGGGCAGCAGCTTTGAGCGGGCGATCGAGATTGAGCAAAACGGCAGTGAAATTCTATCAGGTCGAATTACATTGCGCGAAGATGTTGATTTTACGTCGCGCAGCAACCGATCGGAATTCTACAAATTCACCGTTGTCGATCGCACCAGTTTCAGCAGCACCTTGAAGAAACTCAGTGCCGACTGTGAGTTTGCGCTTTACGGCAGCGATCGCCAAGTTTTGTTTACTTCAGACCAGCGCGGCAATCGGTCTGAGTCCATTTCGCAAGTGTTGGAATCCGGCGTTTACTATCTTGAAATTCGCGTCAAGCGCAGCGAAACGCGCTTCAAACTCAACCTCGACTTTCAACAGGTGCAGTTAAACGGCAACTCGATCGAAACGGCGGAATCGATCGAGATTACTTCAACTGAGCAGACAATTTCTGGCTTGATCGGCGCATCGGATACCAATGATTGCTATCAGGTGGATGTCACTTCAACCGGAACGCTGAAGCTGTCGCTGAGCCAGTTGAGTGTGGACGCTAATCTGGAAGTCATTAACAGCAGCGGCACGGTGATTGCGACCTCTGCGAACCTTAGCACGAGTCAGGAATTTCTCAACGTCAATGTGACAACTGGAATTTACTATGTGCGCGTTTCTTCCACCAGCACAACCTTCACTCAATATGAGTTTAACTATCAGTTTGAGTCGTTTACTCAGTCGATCGAAACCGCAGTTTTGATTCAGTCAGATTCGACAACCAGTAATGCGATCGCGGCCAATGAGCAAGATTGGTATCGGGTCGATCTCGATGTCGCCAGCCGTTTAGATTTGCAGCTTGATGGCCTCAGCGCTGACGCCGATTTGCAACTGTTCGATGCCAATGGCAACCTGATCGACAGTTCACTCAATTCAGGCACAACTCCAGATGCCGTCTTCAACAATCTCAATCCCGGTACTTACTATGTGCGCGTTTTCCTTGCCGATGGTGCAGCCTCAACCAACTATCGTCTGAGCTACAGCCTCAAGGAGTTGCCGCTGTATGCCCTGGCCGACAACAATCGACTGGTTGCCCTTGACCCTAACTTGATTGAACCGGGAAAACTGCTGGCGTTTGTAGACATGAGCGGACTGGCGGCGGGCGAAACTATGACCGCGATCGATTTTCGTCCCGGCACCGGAGAACTGTATGGCCTCAGCAGTGCCGACAAGCTCTACACCATTAACCTCACAACCGGAGCTGCCACGCAGGTTGGAGTCGGCTCAGTCGATACCACCGGATTTTCACCGGGCTTCGACTTCGACCCGTCGATCGATCGCCTTCGTTTCGTCAGTGAAACAGGCGAAAACCAGCAAATTGACCCGCTCACCGGAGCGATCGTCAGTACAGATGGTGAGTTGCTGTATTCGTTTGTTGATGCCAATGCGGGGTTTGTGCCCAGCGTGACGGCTTCGGCTTACAGCAACAACGTGGCAGGATCAAGCGCGACGGCACTCTACGGCATCGACACCGATCGCGATGTGCTGGTGCTGCAAAACGATCAAGGTGACCTGTTTACGGTGGGTGGATTGGGCGTGGATTTCGATCGCGCCACCGGATTCGACATTCTTACCGATGCCAACGGAGTCAACAGAGGCTACGCCGCCAGCAACGACACGGTCTACTCGATCGATCTGGCAACCGGAGCCGCCACTGCTGTGACGCCCATCGTCGATTCTGGCAACGGCGTGCCCTACCGCTTGATTGGGATGGCAGGTCAACCTGTTTAATTCGCCGTTTTAATTCACAGTGGCGATCGCTCGGTTCAGCAGGGCGATTGCCTTTTGACAGAACGCGATCGCGTCAAATCGCTGCATAGCTCTGGAACGGCTGGAAATACATGCTGATAGCGGCGGACGAATTCTACATTTACACCTCGATCGCCTGCTAGCCAATCCAACTGAAGGTGCAGCATGACGATTCGCAAATTCCAGTTTTGGTGGACGATCGACAGCCTCAAATCAGCCCGACAAGCGGCGGAACAGGGCATGATGGCCGCGATGTTTGTTGCCATCACAACGGCGATGTTTGCCTTTGTTGTCATTTTGTTTGGTGGCTTGGGTGCAGGAATGCCACAGTTTGATGCTCGGTTTGGTTGGGGAATCGGTGTTTTTGTGGCGATCGCAATCGGCATCGCGCATCAATCGCGCTGTGCTGCGGTGAGCGGGCTGGTGCTGTATGGAACTGAGCAACTGGTAACGCGACTTACTCAGCCGATTGTTTCCATGAGCGATTTGCTGATTGCTTTGGTAATTGTCATCGCCTTTGCCAACTCGGTTCGAGGCACGTTTGCCTATCATCAATTGCGGCGCGATCGCCTGCGGTAAATGATTTCTTGATCAAGCGATCGCTTGCTGTTTTTTCACGAAAAGCTTGGCTGTTGGAGGTCAACCATCTGCGATCGCGCCTGCATGACCTGATTGAGGCGAGAGAATAAATGCGATCGCCCCTCCTCGAAAACTGCCATACACCCTCGCCTTTTACTTTGTTTGTCTGCCGCAATGCTACTATCGAGCGCGTCAAATCAACCGATCGACCCGTGCGAATCGATCGCGCTCAAGCCTTTTCCAAAGATTTTCTGCATTCGTGCGTCGGTCACCACATCTCGGAATATATCTAAGGGTGTATCATTTCGCTCGATCGCTCTCTACTCAAAATCCCCTTATGCTGCGCCATAATCTTCGATCGCTCCGCCTGCGAAAATGGCCGCGCCGAGTCATGGCGGTTTTGCTGACGCTAGTGATGATTTTTGCGTGGCAGATGGTGGAGGGGCGATCGAGTTTGGCGAAACCGGAAGGCGGTTCACAACCTGAAGTGACCAGTGCTGAAGCTCAGGAATTGCAGGAGGCCGATCGCCGCTCAAGACAGGCATCGGAGCTTCAGCAGCAAGGACAATATGCTGAAGCAACTTTCCTAGTCCAGCAGACTCTCGAAATCTATGAGCGAATTCTAGGAGCCAATCATCCGTTTGTTGCCATCAGCCTCAACAACTTGGCAGAACTGTACCGAGAGCAAGGCGACTATGCTCAAGCGTTACCGCTCTATCAGCAATCGCGCTCGATCTTGGAAGCAACATGGGGAGTCAATCACCCTGATGTTGCCACTGCACTCAATAACTTGGCCCTACTGTACCTAGACCAAGGTGATTACGTTGAGGCAGAACCGCTGTTTAAGCAAGCACTTTCGATCTTGGAAGCAACATGGGGAGTCAATCACCCTGATGTTGCCACTGCACTCAATAACTTAGCGGAACTGTACCGAGAGCAAGGCAATTATGCTCAAGCAGAACCGCTCTACCAGCGATCGCTTTCGATATTAGAAGCAGCATGGGGAGTTAACCATCCGCTGGTTGGCGCTACCCTCAACAACTTGGCATTGCTGTACCAAGATCAGGGCGGTTATGTTGAAGCAGAGCGGCTCTACCAGCGATCGCTTTCGATATTAGAAGCAACATGGGGACTCGATCACCCTAACATTGCCCTAATTCTCAATGGCTTGGCATCGCTGTACCTAAAGCAAGGCAACTATGCTCAGGCAGAACCGCTGTTTGAGCGATCGCTTTCAATTGGGGAAGCAGCGTTGGGAGTCGATCATCCATTTGTTGCCACTGCACTCAACAACTTGGCATCGCTGTATCAAATGCAAGGCAACTATGCTCAAGCAGAACCGCTTTACCAGCAAGTGCTTTCAATCCGAGAGGCTGCCCTCGGAGCGAATCATCCGCTTGTTGCCGCTACCTTCAACAACTTTGCAGGGCTGTACCAAGCGCAAGGCAACTATACTCGTGCTTTAGATTGGCTGCGTCGCGGCATGGAAGTTGACGAAACCAATCTTGCAGTCACCTTCTTAACTGGCTCAGAAGCTCGCAAACGTGCTTACATTGCCACGTTGCAAGGAACAGCGAGTTGGGCAATTTCGCTGCATCTGCAAGCCGCAACTACCCACTCAGAAGCCGCAGAACTCGCGCTAACAACCGTGCTGCGGCGCAAAGGGCGCGTTTTGGATGCGGTTACAGACAGCTTGCAACAGCTACGGCAAAACCTCAGCCCGCCCGATCAAACGCAGTTGAATCAACTGCAAGTGACCAATACACAACTGGCAACGCTGCTGTTTGGCGGCTTGGGCAACTACTCACCTGAACAATACCGCACTCAAGTGACTGCCCTGCAAATGCAAGCCGAGCAGCTAGAAAATCAACTGGCACAACGTAGCGCTGAATTTCGAGCTGAAGTCGAGCCTGTGACGATCGAATCTGTCCAAATTTTGATTCCCGCTGATGCTGCCCTTGTGGAACTGGTGCAATACAATCCGTTCAACCCTAGAGCCAGTTACTTTGAGCGATTCGGCACTCCCCGCTATGCCGCCTATGTGCTGCACAAGACGGGCGACCCGCAAGCTGTCGATTTAGGCGAAGCAGAACCGATCGATCGACAAATCGCCGTGTTGCGGCAAGGCTTGCGATCGCCCACTCAAAATCCGCAAGGGGCAGCAAGGCGGCTTGATCAGCTTGTGATGCAGCCGATTCGATCGCTGTTGGGAGACAAAACGCACATTCTGATTTCGCCGGACGGTCAGCTTAATTTGATTCCGTTTGCGGCACTGAAGGATGAGAACGATCGCTACCTGCTCGAATCCTACGACTTCACCTATCTCACATCGGGGCGCGACCTGCTCAAGCTGCAACTCGAAGCGCCCAGCCGTTCGGCTCCCGTTCTCTTTGCCAATCCCGACTACGACGATCCGGGCAGCACTCAGATTGCAGCGATCGCCATCGCTCAACCTGCCTCCACTCGCAGCACCGATCAGCGATCGAGCGACATCACTGCCCTGCGATTTGACCCGCTGCCCGGAACGCAAACCGAAGCCGAAGCGATCGCGCCCCTGCTGCCCAACCTCACCGTTTTAACCGGAACGCAAGCGACCGAAAACACGCTCAAGCGGCTGCAATCTCCCAGCATTTTGCATCTGGCGACACACGGCTTCTTTCTCGAAGATGTCGAGTTTGTGCCGCCCAATGCCAGAGGTGGAGATGGCACGATCGCGCCTGTGTTCACGGGCGATCAATTTTCAGCGAGTCCAAATGTTCGCCAGAGCAACGAAAATCCGCTGTTGCGATCGGGCTTGGCTATGGCAGGCTTCAACCCGCGTCAAGGCGGCGGCACAGAAGACGGCGTACTCACCGCGCTGGAAGTGACCAATCTCGATTTGCGCGGCACGGAACTGGTTGTCATGTCCGCCTGCGAAACTGGGCTGGGCGACGTGATCAACGGTGAAGGAGTCTACGGCCTGCGTCGCGCCTTCGTGATGGCCGGAGCCGAAAGCCAACTGATGAGCTTATGGAAAGTCGATGATCACGGCACGAGCCAACTGATGTCGCTCTACTATGAACGACTCCAGCGCGGTGAAAACCGCAGTGCCGCCCTGCGAGCCGTCCAGCGAGAAATGCTGCAAGCTCCCTTCTACCAACATCCCTACTACTGGGCAGGGTTTATCTTTTCTGGCGACTGGCGATCGATCGCCACCTTCTAATCGCGACCTGCATAGGTGACTGCTCCGCTCAGATAGATATGAACAGCGAGGGAGTCAGCCGCTCAGGACAGTTCCCGACACAACACCAAACTGACAATCACAAAAGGCAACCGTATGGGTGAGGCGTTGAGATATTGGCAATTTGTTGGCATTGATGCGGCGGGCAACCGCCGAGTTGAAGTCATTGCTCCTGCCCGAACATTTTTTAAGCAGCAGTTTTCCACAGGTGAAGAAATCGCAGATGCCTCGGTGCAGCGGCAACTCATCGCGATCGTGCGAAGCAAAGCGGCAATCGATCGCCAAGCCGCAGAATCCTGTCTGCGCTGCTTCATCTCCAATCAAAGCGCTTGGATTTGTCGAGAACTCGTCGCTCAGTTTGGGCAAAAAGGCGGGTTTACCTGGGCAGATTTGTACAGTTTAGTATTGGATGATCGCTTGCCACTCGATCGCCGCCAAACTTCCAACTATCAATCAGTAGCAACTCGAATTCTGCAAACCGTTGATTTGAATTTAGGTCAGCTTAGCACCTGGACAAAGCGCTTGGTGATGGCCGAACTAAATCCGTTTTTGCTCAATTGCGGCATTTATATTGCGAGTGATTGGTCGCTGCTAAATATTCCGATCGATCGCTTGCGACGACTTTGTAAAAATACCTTTCGCTTGCCGGACAGTGAAATTCAAAAAAAGGTGCATTTACTCACGGCTTATCACCAAATCTATCGTCGCGATCGCCTCCGTGAGCTTGGCAGTCAGTCGCGCCGCAAATATGCAGAACCCACAGTAGAGCAGATTGACGAGATGATGAGCTATCTTCGATCGCAAAATCTTCAATATTCTGCCAAACAACTGCTAGAAGAACTACAAGATTTGGCACAGTTGATTCGACAAAATCGCTGTCCTGAAACAATTTCGATCGATGACTCCAATAATCACGCTTTGATTGAGCAATCTGCCCCTGAAGACAATTCTGAAAATGAACTGCTCAACCGCTATCGACAAGATTTGTTGGAATGTCTAGAAGCATCGCTGACAGAAGTGGTCACTCAGTACCATCAGAAGAAAAAGCCGGACAAAGCCGCAAAGTTTTTGCCTGCACTCTGCCTGTTTCACTGCGAAAGTCGATCGATGGGCAGAATTGCCAAAGAAATGCAGCTTGGCACACAGTCCACTGTTTCTCGTTTGCTAGAGCTTGATCAACTTCGTGCCAGTGTGCGACAAACCTTGCTGCTGAAGCTGCGCGATCGCGTCAAAGCATTAGCCGAAACCTACAGCAGTCGATCGCGCCTGGAAGCGATCGATCAGCAGCTTGACACAATTTTGCTAGAGCAAATTGACCCAATCATTGCCGCCGCTGCTGCCGAAGCCAATACGCCAAATCAGCCGCGCAATAGTTTGTTTTCTCGCCGCCTTTGTCGCTATCTTAAAACTCAGAACATTGCTCTATGTACTCACTAATTCCAAACCCCGAACGCCTCCATTCCATGTTTCTTTCACCTGACACTATTTCATTGAGCGAAGCCCAGATCGATCGCGCCCTCACTATCAGTCAGCGCGAATCGATCGAGGCGCAACAGTGGCAGCTTTATCTGAATACGCTGGCGCAAATGGGTATCGAGAACTGGCTGCAAAAACGCGCTCCTGAACTGCGAATGTTGAGCGATCGATCTCTAGAACCCTGTCAGCTACGCATCGGCAATTTCAGGGTTCATCTAATCGCAACCGATGAACTGGGAGCCGATGAAGTTGCCATTTCCCAAAGCGCGATCGAATCGACTTTCACTCCTCACCTGTACGTTCTAGTTGAAGTTTTAGAAGAGCTAGGACAAATTCAAATTCGCAGCGCGATCGAGCAGGCGCAGTTAGTTGAACAGGTGCGATCGATCCAGGCTGACGGTGAAACCTACTGGCTCAATACTGAGTTGTTTGACGCGAATCCCGATCGATTGCTGCTGTGGTTACGCTGTTTGGATGCTGATGCAATGCCAACCGTTGCGCCCACTGCTTCTAGGAGTTCGATTGCAAACACCGTTACGCAGAGCGCAATTAATGTTGGACTGTGGCTGAACGATCGCCTCGATCAGCTTGCTCAAGAATTTGCCTGGATTCTTCTACCCGCACCGACTCCTAGTTTGGAGATGCGATCGATGCGATCGCCCAATGAGGAGTTCAATCGGGTACTCCATCAACTCACGCAGCAGGGCAGAATCAACGCACTTCCACAGGCTCGCGGCGGCTATCGCGATTTTCAGTGCGAAGACGCGCTGCTGCGACTGTATGCGATGACTTGGAAAGCCGCAACCGATTCGGAGTGGACGCTACTTTTAGTTTTAGGAGCGCAACCCGGAGCCACGTTGCCGATCGGCACTCAACTTCAGGTACGAGATGCGGAGCAGGTTTTGGCCGAACCTGTGCTGCACGATCGCACTCAAGACTATTTGTTTACACAGGTGATTGGCACGGATGCCGAACGCTTCTGGGTGTCGATCGGCTTCCAAAATGGCGCAACTTTGACGCTGCCGCCGTTCACGTTCATTGATGACGCAACTTGATCATGTTTTACCTGCGAATTCATCAAGAAGGGCAGTTGTGCTTCTTCGATTTGACTTGGGGACAAGGACAGCGATTGTCGCGAAAGCTGGCCTTTCCAGACGGACTAATGGCGCTCTATCGCGACTGGCAACACGCCTATCTCAGCTTCTACCACCGCTACTCACCGGATTTGCGTCCTGAAAGTGGCGATGCGCTGCGAGGCAAAGCGGCAGCATCCGGCGCGATCGCCACCCCTGAACTCGACTGGCACTCTCGCCTCGTGGAAGCCGAAACGCGCCTGCTGCTTGACTTTCACCGTTGGCTTCAGCAGCCAGAACTGTTCGACCTCTACACCACGATCGCGCAGGCCAGCCGCTCGATCGCACCCGACACAGGGCATCTCGATGTCTTCCTCACCTGCACCTCGATCGAACTGGCAAGGCTACCTTGGGAATCGTGGGAGCTTGGAGCTTCATTTGCTACAAACTTGAAAATTCGGCTGGCGCGAGTTCCACTGAACATTCGCCATGCGGCTCCAATCATTCGTCAACGTCCTCAACGTCCCCGCATTCTGGTGATTTTGGGCAGCGATGAAAACCTGGATTTCTTAGCAGATTGGCAGCAGATCGATCGATCGCTCAAACACATTGCTGACCCGCCTAAACGCATCGGTTGGGAAGCAGGAAAATCGATCGATCAGCTAAAAGCTGAAATCGTTGCAGCACTCGTCGATCCGCAAGGTTGGGATCTATTATTTTTTGCTGGACATAGTGATGAAAATCAACTGATGGGCGGTGAAATTTCGATCGCGCCCCATGCCTCAATTCGCATTCGTGAAATTGCCCCACAGCTTCAAATCGCCTGCGAAAATGGCCTTCAGTTCGCTTTATTTAATTCATGCAGCGGCTTGGATATTGCTGAGTCATTAATCGACCTCGGTTTGAGTCAAGTTGCCGTGATGCGCGAGAAGATTCACGATCGCGTTGCACCAGAATTTTTGATGCAGTTTATGCAGGGCTTAGCCGACCACAAAGATGTTCACGAATCGCTACTTGCCGCCTGTCAATTCTTAAGAACCGAGAAGAATTTAACCTATCCTTCGGTTCATCTGGTTCCTTCCTTATTTCGCTATCCTAACGCTGAACTTTACCGCATTGAGCCGCTCAATCGCTGGCACTGGCTGAAGCAGTTTACGCCGAAACGCTATGAGGCGATCGCACTTTTTGTCCTGATTCTATTAAGCTGGCAGCTTCCAACGCAAAAATGGTTATTAGAACGTCGAGTCTTGACTCAAGCCATTTATCGACAGACAACTCAGCGAGCAATTGTGAATCAGCCGCCACCCGTTCTATTAGTGCAGGTGGACGATCGCTTCTTTGATCAAAAACAAATTGTCGACCGCAATCCGATTCCCTATGATGCACTTGCTGATTTGATCAATCAAGTTGCTGCCTATCATCCCAAACTGATTGGCGTTGATTATGTCCTTGATCGCCCTCAAGAACCAGCGAAAATCGATCGTCTTGCCGCCGCAGTACAGAATGCTCAACAGAAAGGAGTTGAGTTTGTATTTGGAGCCGACTATGAGCAAAGAAACTGGCACGAAGCCCTGCCAAAAATTGCCAACGATAGCGTTTCAGGAAGCATTCTTTTCCGAAGAAATCACATGGATTTACCCTTTACAGGTGAGATTCAGCCGCTAACTTACGTGCTAGCGCAACAGTATCAGGACAACTGGCAAACGGATCGCACCAGTCGATCGCCCATCACGGAATTTGCCTATTGGCTCGGTCAATGGTGGCTTGATCCAATTGTTGATTACTCACTACCGCCCGATCAAATCTACACCGCCGTTTCAGCCGGAAAGCTGTTACAGCAACGCAATCTACCGGAGCTACAAAATCTTGCACAGCAGGTCGTAATCATTGCGCCCGGAGGCTATTCGGAAGCGGGCACAACACCCGGATCAGATAATTTCACTGCTCCTCTAGCGATGCAGCACTGGTTTGAGCAGGAAGATCCACGCGGTCGAGAAATGACGGGCGCAGAATTTCATGCATATAAACTTCATCATTTGTTGCGGCAGCGGCTAATTATTCCAGTTCCGGATCTTTGGATGATTCTATTAACAGCAGGAGCAGCAAAAGGACTTGCCTTACTAATACAAAAGCGATCGCCCCGTCGATCGACTATTTTAATTTCTTTGATCAGCGGCAGCGTCATCTATACATTTTTCAGCTTGGAGCTTTATCTTGCTTCGATCGCAATTTTGCTACCGATCGTGCTGCCCTTAGTAACAGTTTGGCTGTTGATTTTGCCTACATTAAAGAAGCAGTATTGAGGAAATAAAAATGCTTAAAATTTGTACAAAAACTCGCTTGTTGCTGGTCACAATTGCCCTGACAGCGACAAACTTTTCAATGCTACTTCCTGCTCAAGCTGCGCCTGAATGGTGGAGTCGGATTTTTACGAGCCGCCCCCCTGATCCACCCCAGCGCGGCGGCGGACGACCCACAGGCGGCTTCTGTGCGATCGCCCCTGTCGAAACGTTGCCTTCGGAAGACTTGCCGCTTGTATCGATCGCTGATCCGACGCTGGTTTGGGTTGGGAATGTTAGAGCCGTTCAGCTTTCACAGGTGGGACAAACAGAACCTTTGTGGAGTTGGGAGGCCACAGAAACAAATCTAGTCGATCGACCTCAGCCCGTGCAGCTAGCCGCAACAACCCTCTATCAAATCACAGTAGATATTGAACTTCAGCCCGATCAACTGTATGAATGGCGCGTTTATCAGCCGATGGTTCGGAATGCAATTACGGTTGAATTTGCCACTGTTTCTGCTCAAGGGCAAGCCGAAATTCAGCAGAATTTGCGATCGATCGGCAGTGAAGATCAAATCATTGAACGGGCAGATTATTTCGCCAGCCAACAGCTTTGGAGCGATTTTTGGCGGGAAGTGCTGTCGATCGATCGGCCTTCTGATCAATTGAATCAAGCACTGAACGAAGCATCTTCAGCAATCTGTCCCTAAAAGAGGAAAACCACTGATGTCACAGATGAAGCGTCGCCATTTTCTGCAATTTGCTGGATCAACGCTCGCCACGATCGGCCTGAGTCAATTCGATTTCTTTCAACAGGCCGATCGCTACGGTCGCGTTCTTGCTCAAGGGACGCCGCGCAAACTGGCGCTTTTGGTTGGCATCAATCGATATCCCGAAAGCGTTTCATCGCTGAGGGGATGTCTAACCGATGTACAGTTGCAAAAACACCTGCTAATTCACCGTTTTGGGTTTAATCCGGCTGACATTTTGGAAGTGTCTGACACAGCAGACGTGGAGCCAAATCGTGACAACATTATTCGCGCTTTTGAAGAGCATTTGATTCGTCAGGCGAAACCGGGAGATGTGGTTGTTTTTCACTATTCAGGACATGGCGATCGCATTCGCGACCCGAATCCACTGGATACAGAAGAATGTCGGGCGATCGGTGATTGTGGACTTAACGGCACGATCGTTCCCAATGACGCCACGATCGATCGTCAAGGTTCTGAGATCATCGTGCCGGACATCATGGGGCGGACGCTGTTTTTGCTGATGAAGCGGATTGATACTGAAAACTTGACGGTGATTCTTGATAGCTGTCACTCCGGCGCAGGCACAAGGGGAAATGTGCGAGTGCGAGCGGCCAACTCCAGAGCCAGAGCCGGGACAGACGACATTCTTGTGCCCAGTGCCGCTGAACTGCAAGCACAGGAAACGTTGCGATCGCAGTCGAATCTATCGATCAGTGATTTTCAGCGACTGCGGCAGCTTGGCATTGCCAAAGGCGTAGCGATCGGGTCGGCACAGCGCGACCAGCTTGCGATCGATGCTGCCATTAGCGACTTTTATGCGGGAGCCTTTACCTACTTGCTGACGCGCTATCTGTGGCAAATCACCAGTACGCGATCGGCGGAAGCGGTTTACTCAGACTTGGAGCGCAGCACCCGCAGCCTCGCTCAGTCCACATCGAATCGTGAGCAGGTTCCAACTTTTGAATATCAGCCAGAAAGTAACAATTTGCAGCAGCCGATCTATTTCACAAATTTAGTTTCGCCGCCTGCGGAAGCGGTTCTCACCAGCGTCGATCCACCTCAGTTTTGGCTGGGTGGCGTATCGTCACAAAATCTCAGCGGTACGGCGGGTAGCATTTTTTCTGTTCTCAATGCCGCAGGTGAAGAAGTGGGGGCGATCGAGCAGACGCGCCGGGTGGGACTCAGTGGTGAGGGTCGCGTGACGCAAGGGCAAGCCGCAGACCTGCGCGAGGGAATGCTATTGCGCGAGCGCATCGTGGGCATTCCGGCCAATCCGATGCTGAAAGTGGGTGTCGATCGATCGCTGGCCGCAGAAGCTCAGACGGCACGAACCGAACTGGCTGCGACGAGCCGCGTCGAAGTGGTTGATTCAGAAGGGGCGATCGATTGTTGGCTCGGTCGCTTCACTGAGGAAGATCAGCAACGCTTGAGTGCGGAGGGTGAAGCAGACTTGCCGTCCGTCGGCAGCATCGGCTTATTTCAGCCGGATCTGACTCGGCTGGTTGACAGCTTTGGGCTGGCGAGAGAACCCGCGATCGCCGCGATCGATCGCCTCCGTCCGCGCTTCAAACAAATGCTGGCAAGGCAGCTACTCGCCCAGCTACTCACAGCCGGAACCGGATCGCCGCTGCGAGTCGAGGCCACAGTGTTTGCCGCTGGCAGCAGGGGAAACACGCTTCAGGTGATGACTCGTGGAGCGCAGGAAATTCAGACGACCGCGATCGACACATCAACCGTGCAGTTTCGATCGGGCAGCAATCTGCAAGTCGAGATCAACAACTTGGAGACTGAGCAAGATTTGTACCTGAGCATTCTCGTCATCAATGCAGACGGCGTGATGGATGTGCTGTATCCAGCCGAATGGACAGCTCCAGAAGAAGCGGCTCGCATTTTTCGCGGTCAGAAACTCACCATGCCGCGCCCCCAAGATGAAACCACGTTCACCGTTGAAGGCACGGGCGGCTTTCTAGAACTGCTGATTTTGGTCAGCAAAGAGCCGCTGCGTCAGGCGCTCTCGGTGATGCAGTCGATCGCCAGAGGCCGAGGGCAATCGCGCGGCGCTTTGGGCGGATTGAGCGGAGATGAACCGCTCGACGTTCTCGATCAGTTGCTCGGTGACTTAAATAACCTGTCGCGATCGATCGATCGACCAACGGGCGGCGTTCGCGCTCGCAACAACACCATTGCCTATGACACCGCAACGCTGGCTGTTCTGTCCGCCGTCTTTGAGGTGGTTGCATAGCCTCGTTTCCTTGAGAAATAAATCTCCTTGCCAGCCCCTTCAGGAGATCCAACCGATGTGCTACCTGCCTTTTGTGCTGCTGACTCAAGTTTCGTGCCCGACTTTGGTACTGCTGATGTCCAATTCGATCGTGGCGTCCCGGAACGGTATCGATCATCCCATTTGGCTGAATGATTTAGGGACGCTGTTGCAGCAGCAAGGCGAACTCGATCGCGCCCTTGCGCTGTTTCAACAGGCGTTGCAGGGATTCGTCGCAGCAGAAGATTACGTCGGAGTCGGGCGAATTCTGAACAATTTGGCACTCGCTTACGGCCAGCAAGGGCAGCTTCACCGAATGCAAAGCCTCTGCCAAAGTGCAGCCGGAATTCTTGAAGAAGCAGGCGATCGCTCTGGCGAAGCAATGGCGCGACACAACTGCGGCATCGCGGCATTTCAGCTTGGCGAATTCGACACTGCAAGACGATCGATCGAAACGGCGATCGCCATTCGAGTGGCGATCGCAGACCAAGCCGGAGAAGCCGCCTCGTTTCACGTCCTCGGCAAAATCTACAAGCGACTGGAACAACCTGAAACCGCGCTGTGCTGCTATTTTGAGGCGCGATCGATCTGGCGGGAACTGGGCGATCGATCCGGTGAAGTGCTGAATTTGAATGCGATCGCCGCCCTCTTTGAGCAACAAAACTTACTGCTTTCTGCTGCCCACTGGTATCAGCAAGCACTCGCGGTTTTTTTAGAACTGTCCGATAATCAGCAGCAACCCGAATTTGGGCAGTGCGATCGATTTTCAGTCGGCAATCGGCTAAGGAGGCGATCGATTTTCTACCGCAAACGCCGCCCATCCTCAATCAAACCCGTTGTCCGCCTCCAATCGCAAATCCTCGGCTAATTGAAACGTTTAAGGAATTCACGATGCGCCTGCACCCCTCAAAGATTTTTTGCTCAAGTTTGCGTCAGCATCAATTGCGCTTTTGGTTGTTAGTGCTGATGGCGATCGCCTCTGTGGGCGTGGATGTGCCGAGGGCGATCGCGCAACAGGTTGAGACGGAAGCGATCGAGGCTCAAAACAGATCAGAAAGCGATCGAAACGCTGAAGCCGATCGCCTCTTTGACCAAGGTACTCAACACCGGGATGCTGAACAATTTCAAGAAGCTTTACAAGCTTTTCAGCAAGCATTAATTATCTATCGGGAAATTGACGATCGTTTAGGAGAGAGCATTACTCTCAGCGCAATTGGGTATGTGTATCTTGAAGATAACCAAGTCCAAGAAGCTTTACAAACTTTTCAACAAGCATTAATGATCGATCAGGAAATTCGCGATCGTTTAGGAGAAGGCATTTCTCTGAGGAACATTGGGGATGCATACCTCGAAATGGAGCAGTATCAGCAAGCAATTGAGTTTTACCAGCAGGCTTTGGCGATC
Source organism: Microcoleus sp. FACHB-1515 (assembly GCF_014696105.1). GTDB lineage: Bacteria > Cyanobacteriota > Cyanobacteriia > Elainellales > Elainellaceae > JAAUTJ01. The sequence continues at coordinate 90,690 of NZ_JACJPO010000044.1, read as the reverse complement.
GCGCAAGAAGTACAAGAAGTGCAAGAACTCAATGCTGGAACCTTTGAGCCTTATATTCTATTAAATATTGGCAGGGCTTATGATGGCCTTAACGATGGTACACAAGCAATTGAATATTTTCAAAGGAGCTTGGCGAGAGTCAGAGAGATAAATGCCCCTCTCATGGAAAGAGCAATTCTTAGTCACGTAGGATATTTCTACTACGATTTGGAGCAGTATGGGCAGGCACTTGAGTTCACTGAACAGGCCGTAGCTATCCGTGAGGAGCAGGAAAATAGAGATTGTATTCTATGCAGAATAGGGCTGCTTCACCGTCTTGGTCATATATATGAAATATTGAATCAACACGAACAAGCAATGGAGATTTACGAACAAACATTATCTCTTGCCAGGCGTATTAACGATCCCAGATGGGAGGGAGAAATACTTGGAGGTATTGCAAGAGTTTATGAGTCCCTAGAGCGATATGAGCGAGCTTTAGAGTTTTACCAACTGTCTTTAGAAATTGCTAGAAACGAAAACGATACCAGAGTAGAGGGATTTGTTCTTAGCAATATTAGCAACGTTTATTTTAGTTTAGGTAACTACAGCAAATCTTTGGAATTTAGCTTTCTAGCACTAGAAGTTCTTGAGCAAGAAGAGACAGATGGGTGCATTAGCTGTATCGGTCGCACTCTTAATCGAATTGGGCGAATTTACAACCAATTGAATCAAGACGATCGAGCATATGAGTTTTATCAACAAGCTCTCATTGTTGCAAGAGGAATTGGCGATCGCTTGAATGAAAAGCAAGCTCTTAGCAACCTTGCTGAACTGTTAGCAGCGCAAAATCAACCTGAATTGGCGATTGTTCTTTATAAGCAATCTGTCAACATTATCGAGGAAATTCGTCACGGCATCCGCAACCTACCGCTTGAACAGCAAGAATCATATGTTCAGAGCGAAGCAAACACTTATCGCCAACTTGCCGATCTCCTGATCTCGCAAGGGCGACTCGGTGAAGCGCAGCAAGTTCTGGAACTGCTCAAACTGCAAGAGCTTCGCGACTTTACCCGCAGTGCCGACGTAGGCGGAATATCAACGCAACTGCCCCTTGCCGATGTCGAGCAGCAAATGCTGGACGAGTTTGGGACACTCACCGCCTTTTCCCAGCGATTGCACGAGTGTGAGCAAAGTCAGTGTGCCGAGTTGAGTCAACTGCGCGATCGACTCGATGCCCGCACGATCGAATTCAACAACTCGATCGAACAATTGCGGCAAACTCTGCGCGATCGACTGGCGCAAGACCCCGGTTTCTTGAGTTCCGAAGCGCTCAACAGCACCGCCAGAGAAATTGTCACCGCCGAACCCGGAACCGTGCTGGTCTATCCGCTCGTGCTGGAAGACAAAATTCGGATTCTGCTGGCAATTCGATCGGGCGAAAATGGCGTGATTTTCCGCGCCTTTGAGAGCGATGTCAATCAGCAAGAGCTTTGGCAAACGGTTTCCGAATTTCGTCAGCAGTTAGGCGATACACAAAACGGCATTCCAACCACTGATATTGCCACCGTTCAGGCAACCGCACAACAGCTATACGATTGGCTGATCGAACCGCTGCAAGCGGAACTGCAAGGCCAAGAAGTTCAGCATCTCGTGTTTGCGCTCGATCGATCGACCCGCTACATTCCGATGGCCGCCCTGTTCGATGCCGATCGCCAGCAATATTTGATTGAGCAATATGCCGTCTCGACCATCTTGGCGGCTGAACTCACCGACATGAGCGATCGCCTTTCGCCCAATCCCGCTGACAACCCGGTGCTGGCGATGGGCGTGGCAATGTCGGTGGGAGGAATGCCGCCGCTCGCCAACGTGCCCACCGAGCTAAACGCGATCGTGCAGACGGGCGGAACCGATTCGCAAGGCGTGTTTCCCGGTGCGGAATTTCTCGATCGCGCCTTCAACTTTTCCGCCCTGCGCGACAATTTGAGCGGTCGCCGTATCCTGCACATCGCCACTCATGCCAAATTCCAGAGCGGTCGCCCAGAGGATTCATTTTTGCTCTCCGGCGATGGCGAAATTCGCATCGGTCGCATCCAAACGCTGGTCAACTATGGCCTTGATGACGTGCATCTGGTCGTGCTGTCGGCCTGCGAAACGGCAGTCGGCGGCCCTGACGAAAGCGGCATCGAAATTCCCGGCATCAGCTACTACTTCTTGCAAAACGGAGCGCGATCGGTGCTGGCCTCGCTGTGGCTGGTGAACGACCCTGCCACCAGTGCGCTGATGCAGCAGTTCTACGGCAATCTTGCAGGGGGCATGACCAAAGCCGAAGCGCTCCGACAGGCGCAACTCAGCCTGCTCAACGGCAATGCTGAAGCTAGCCGTGCCGATCGCTCCGGCGATGCAACCGTGACGGCGATCGACACTCGCACCGGACAACCGCGATCGAGCCTGGATGTCAGACATCCTTACTACTGGGCACCGTTCATCTTGATCGGCAACGGCTTGTAGACGACAGATTTCTATCTCGATCGAGCCGCCTGTTGAACTTCTAGAAGTTGAATGATTCGTTGCATTACTGTGTTTTGATTCTGAACCAATGCTTCTCGTTAGAGACGATATCGACGCATATTTGTAAATTTAGAAGGCTGAAGTCTGCATAAGTGATCAACTCCTGGCAATAGGTGAAAGTGAGCGTCGAACAGATATTTGCAAACAAATATTTGAAGTCAACGTTTCACGATTTCTTCGTCTCAATCAGGAGTTTTTTCAATGGTGAGAGTTGTCGGTTCGATCGCGTCCGATCGCCTGTTTGGTTCATTTGGCAACGATGAACTCTTTGGCCTCGGCGGAAATGATGTGCTCGTTGGTTCCGCTGGCAGCGACCTGATGGATGGCGCTACAGGCTTTGATGCTGTAGATTACAGCGGACTGGGACGCGCTGTGACCATTCTTCCCGGTGGAGCGATCGCCAAAAGCGGATTGGGAACCGATCGCATCAGCAGCGTGGAGCGGATCGTGGGGGCGATCGGTCAGGCCAATGCGATCGATGGGACAGGACGCGGCACAGCCAGATTTGACATCAACCTTGCTGCCAACCGTCTCACCGTCAACGGTCTGCCGGGAATCGGCACACTCTCGTTTGCCGTTGAGAATTTCGTCAATGTCCGAGGCACTGCCAACCGCGACATCATCAGCGGCAACTTCCTCAACAACTTCATCGACGGCGATAGCGGTGACGATGGGCTGTTTGGCGATGCAGGCAACGATACGCTCATCGGCAGAGGCGGCAACGACAGCATCAACGGCGGCAACGGCTTTGATTTGCTCACAGGCGACAGCGGCAACGATACGCTGATTGGTGCAGCAAACAGCGACACCTTGATCGGCGGTGACGGCATTGATGTGTTGCTCGGCACCAATAATGTGAATCGCGGCTTCAACGAGATCGACACTCTTACGGGCGGTGCGGGCAGTGATGGATTTGTGCTGGGCGATCGCTCTGGCGCGTACTACAAAGCTCAAGGTGCAGGCAACTACGCTCAAATCAACGACTTTGGCGCGATCGATCTGATTGTGTTGGGAACTGGAGAAGCCTATCAGGTGCGGCGAGATGCAAACGGCTTCGATTTGTTCGCCGTCACCAATGGCCTGAGCGAACTGATTGCAGATGTTCGCACCACTAGTTTCATCAGCCTGCCAACGGGAACCTTTCGACTTGCTTCTGGGCAAACCTTCGGCAACTTTGTGGGTGCTTGAATGGCAAATGAATGACTGGTGGGGGTGCGGTACTACCGTTACCCTGCCGCGATCGCCGCTTCAAATGGGGTCGTATTCGTTACGAGTTCCGAGAGATTTTTGACTGCGCGTCCGGCAAACGGCAAGCCGCGAAATTCAACACTTCGATCGCTCATCGGCATGCTTTACTCAATGCCCACATCGGCAAACACTCCGGTCAAGGTGTGTGGGTTTCGACGTGGCTGCGTGGCGGGTTCGGTGAGCGATTCGGCTGTGATGTTGTTGACGCGATAGCGCTGGGCGAGCCACTGCTGACCGTCATACAAAGCTGCCAGCGGAGTGTAGCGCAACTGCCCATCGGGAGCATACAGCAATGTTCGGTCTGGTTGGAATCGACGTTGGCGCGATCGACACCTAGGCATCATTGAGCCGCTATTCGGCCTGCCCAATCAGCGTAAAAGCTGCCCAGTTAAGCGGATCGGGATGCTGCTGCATCACGCTGAGCATTGCCTGTCGCAAAGCTTGCGCTTGATCGGGTTGCGTTTGCAGATTTTGGTAGAACTCAATCATCAGTTCGGCAGTCGGCGCGTCGGGCACCTTCCACAGCGACACCAGAATGCTTGGCACACCCGCCCGCATCAGCGATCGCGACAGGCCAACTACGCCATCGCCCGTAATCCTGCCCCGTCCGGTATCGCAGGCACTCAAGACGACCAAATCGGCGGTCAAGTTCATGCTGTAAAGCTCAGCACTCGTCAGCAATCCGTCATCTTGAGCAGAGGGAGAGAGGGCGATCGCACCTGGTGCATCCAAAACACCCGATTCTTGCGGGTCGCCGTATTCGAGCAGGCCATGTGTGGCGAGGTGAACGATCGCGGCAGTCTGCATCTGGCGCTTGACTTCGGTTTCGGTCGCCTGATTCCACAACAGCGGCTCAGTGCGGAATAGGTGCGCGATCGCTTCGGCCTCGGTTTCGGCTCCGGGCAAACTGGATAGCTGTTCACGCTCTGCTGTTTCTGGATTCCACACATCTGGCATCACGGGATTGCCCACGACCAAAACGGCATCTCGATCGCGCCTCGGCTGCATTTGGCGAGTCAGATCCAGCACTTGAATTGAGGGAGCCGTCAAGATGGTGTGGTCTTGAATCAGGTAGCGGCCTTGTGCATTCATCAAGGCGGGAAAGGGCACTAAAAACAGTTCACCTTGCGGAATAAAGATGACGCGATCGTTCTGATTGGTTGGCAGATATCGAGCGATCGGTTCAATCAGCAATTGATGAAGCTGCTGGAGGTCTTGCCGTTGTTGAGCTTGCTGCCGAGCGATCGCGTCTGCGGTAGGACGAGCAGAAACTGTTGCGCTGCGGCCTCTCGCCCCGATCGCGTCTCGACTGCTGGCAACCAGTTCAGAAAGCGGGCGATCGAGTGTGGAAAGATTAATGGCCTGAGCGTGAATTTCTCCGGTGGGTTGAATCACCCAAATATAAAGAAGACGACTGTTTTCGTCTTGATACTTGATGGTTGAATATTCAACAATGGTGGCTTGTTGAGCTTTGGCAATGCTTCGCAATTCATCAGCGGTTGGAGTTGCAATTGCAAAACGTTCAGTAGTTTGCACTCGTTGAGTGAGTAGATTGGTTAGCGCGATCGATCGTGCCCGCTCAGAAATTTCTAGCGCTGCTTCTGGCTGATTTTGAGCCATCAGCACACTTTGCAGCATCTCGTATACGAGTGTTTGTCTAGCAATTTCAGAGTTAGCAAGATTACCATCATCGGTTTGTAGTCCTGAGGAGTTCCATCCACCCCAGGTTTCCCAAATTCGCATCATGTCCCGTAACTTAACCTCAGCCTGCCTCAAGTCTCCATTTCCCCAGTATGCTTGCGCGAGATTTAGTAAACCTATGCTTTGGGAGAGCGGATCAGTCGGACTTCCTTGTTCTGCCAGCCTTTGATATTGCTCCAATACCTGAATTGCTTCAGCATAATTTCCTGATATCATCAGCGCTATTCCTCTCAGGTTCAGGTTGAGCATTAAACAATTGCGATCTGCTTCAGAATTGGCAGTGGTTGATGTTTCAAAAAGCTGTGCGGCTGTCTCGATCGAATCTTGTGGCGTCAGCAAAGAAACGGTTGGACATTCAAAGAGTTGTGCGATCGCGTCGGCTGGATTTTGCTGTATTTCAGTTGCCAGTCCCGTCATAAAATCTTCGATCGCAGCATCGCTTTCTTGTGCTTCTTGTGCTTCTTGAAGTAGCTCCTGTGCCGCGTTTAGCATGGGTTGATTGTCAAGCAATCTGGCGATATCAAGTGCTTGTTGCAGCGAAGAGATCGCTCTAGGGTAGTCGCGCTGCAATAAATATAATTGTCCCAGCGCTCCTAATGCATTTCCCTCTGTCTGAGGATCACGCAATTCACGCGCTAGATCGAGAGACTGCTGTAGAAAAATTTCTGCTTGAGTCGCGTTTCCTAAAAGTGTGTAAATGATGCCCAGATTGCCTTTTGCTTGTGCGATCGCTTGAGGAATGTTCAGGCGTTCATAAATTTCCAGCGCTTGCTGAGTGGATTGCAGCGCTAGCTCAAATTGTTGATTATGCTGTTGTACTATTCCTAAATTAAGCAAGCGATCGGCTTCTGCAAGTTCTGCTGCTTGTGCTGCTTGAGGAATCTGATCGCTTTGCTCTGCCATCGCCGTTTCTGCTGCCAAAGGAAGCGCAACAGGCAGAGCGATCGACATCAGCAACGTTGCAGCAAACCAATTTAGCAGGGGCAGACGCAAGCGCATGAATGGTTCTCCAGGTTTTGAGAGGGAAGGGTTTCTATTTTTGGGAGGCGATCGATTCAGCGTTTCAGTCGAGGTTGGCAACTGAAACGCTGATCGGGAAATTGGCGTTAGCAATGAGTTTAATGGATAGCCTGGACGCAAAGCAGATTACTCAAACCATCCAGCCTACCGCTGACCTAACCGAGTGCTGGCATTGGCCTGAAGCTGATCGAGGAGTTCCTGCGCCAGCGTCAGATTGGGGTTGATTTGCAAGGCTCGTTGAGCAGCCGCGATCGCTTCATCATTCCGCCCCAGATTCGTCAATGCCAAGCCCTTGTAGTACCAAACTCCTGCATTTTCAGGATTAATGGCGATCGATCGCTCCAGCGAAGTCAGTGCCGCCTCATACTGTCCCAATGCGCCTTGCACCCAACCGCGCCAATACCAGCCATCTGCATCTTCGGGATCAAGGCGAACCGCTTGATTAAACGCGGTTAAAGCTTCATCAAAGCGATCGAGATTCGCCAGCGTAATGCCGCGCTGATACCAAGCTAAAAAATCGTTGGGTTCTAGTTCCAAAGCGCGATCGAACGCGGCCAATGCTTGCTGTGCCTGGTTGGTTTGATCGAGCGCCATGCCTAATCCTACCCAGGTCACAGAAATCGAATCATCCAGATTGAGCGCTTGACGAAACGATGCGATCGCGTCGGGATAGCGTTCTAGTCCATTCAAAGCAAAGCCACGCGCCATCCAAACTTCAGAAATGGTTGGATCTTGCTCAATGATGCGATCCAATACGCTCAGCGCTTCTGCATACCGTCCGGCCACAAGCAGATCTGCACCCTGACGAATTAAAGCGGCGATCGAGCGGTCTTGATTCTGTGCGAGTTGAACGCGGGGCGCGATCGGTTTACCTTCAGCAGGTGTTTGGACAGTGATGGCAGCAGCAGGCGTGAAGGTTGAGGCAACGGTTGTAACCAGCGTAACAGCAGTGAATAATCCGGCTTGGAAAAGTTTCATCGGGATGTCCTCATTCAGGTTATCTGCTGCTACCTATTGCGGCGCGATCGACACCTATGCAGAGAACTGCAATTCGGCCTGCTACGCATTCATCACATTCTTAACATCTGTTTGAAATGCTCAAAATGTTGCTGTGTGCCGCGATCGCGGTCGTAGTTTTTTGGGCAGTGTGTTCGACGCTTAATGTCGCCCCTGCTGCGAATCGTCCGTCAAGTTTGAGATACGTCCTCACCCAATCGTAGGGATTGCTGCACATTGACGAGCGTGATTCTTTCGCGGTAAGCGCGGTTTCTTCGGTGTGTCTGGTGTTGAGTCTGGGTTGAGCGGGCGATCGCTTTCTGCTGCTTGGGTGGTGTGCGTGCTGTTCTGTGTCGCGATCGCCTCAACCCCGTCGATCGCGCTGCTCCCCGTAACGGCAATTCATTCGCTTGGTGTTGCGTTGGCAAGCGTCTTCTGTACGGTTAACCGCTTTACCATATAATCCAGTTCCGTCGTGTCTTGGATCGCCAGCAGCGTTGATTCGCCAGCCATCCGATCGACGCGCTTGGCCGCATGAGCACGAATAATCGCAGCCGCTTTCACCCGCCGATTTACACAAGAGTCATACATCTCCTGCATCGCCGACCGATCGCGACGCGCTTGCGCTACGCTCGCATTCGGCTTGGCAGCCAAATCTTCCACAATCGCAATCAGCCGTCGTGTGCGGCGGGCATCGCTGAAACCGACAGCGGCCAGTTCATCCGTCACCAAGAAAGATGCCATTAACGCAGAGCAAGGACATTATCCAATTTCTACACGCCTCAATCCCCCGCTACACAACGCTTTCACCGCGATCGAGCCAACCTCGCTGCCCATCTCGTGGGGAGACAAAACGAAATTGAATTTGGGACTCGACACCCAAATTACGGGTTTTTCATCAACTGACTAACATCTGCCTTAAAGGGGTCGCCTTGAGTTTGAGCAACATACCGTAGATGAATCACGACATCGGTGATGCGATCGAAATGCAAGCTGGGATTAGTTGCGATCGGCAGTTCAAGCTGCCATTTGGAAACGGCTCCTGTGTTCTCAAAGGGGAAGTAGGCTGTATCAAACACAAAATCCAGATTGAAGATGCCCAGGTCTGCATCGGAGCCAAATTTGGAAATGGCAATCTGTTGATGCGATCGCCAATCTTCGCGCAGAATTTTTTGGTCTGGGCGAGACGCGCCATCCACATTCATTAAGTATTTGACACCTTCCAAATTGGGCTGCAAGAGGAGTTGATTGCTGACCTGCGTAAGAGTGGCGTGAATGCCATCATAGGGACTATCCAGCCCGCCTTCTTCCAGGTGAATTGCAATTCCGATCGTTTTGATCTGTCGGCAATAGTGCCCGCGATAGTCTCGGTTGAACAGCTCCTCGGTTAAGGCAAAGTCACAAAATCCTGTTTCTTTAAGTTGTTCCAAAGCGGCTTCCAGCTTGGGCATTTGTTTAGGATGTTTGGCCGCTTGCTGAAGCGAAATTTGCTTTTCGATCGACAGCCAGCGACGGTCTTTATCCAAATTAAATTTCTCCATTCGGTGCAGATCGATCAGCAGCGATTCTCCAGCCAGCAAGCCTTTCCGCCGATTGTCCCAGTGTCCGTAGCTGATGAAGCTTTCTGTTGTGGGAAGTTCAAATTGCAGCGCTTTTTCGGTGGATTTTGCCAGGTTGTAGGCCAAATTGTATGCCTGGAAATACAGCGTCGAGAGGCGGCTGCTCATCCAGCTATAAAGTTCTTGATTGGTGTATTTGCTGCGATAGAACTCAGCAACTTGCTGTTGATGCTCGATCTCTTGCTTGTGAACAATCATCTCCGCATCAGCTTTGAGAATTTGGATTTGCGCCACCTCAATTTTTTTGTTGACTTCATCGAGTTCCAACCGCGCCAACGCAACTTCCTGCACCAACTCGGCAAAGTTGCGAACCGCTTCAGCCGTTTTGCTAACAATTTCTGCGCCCGTTTCAAGCCCTCCTGCGATCGCCTCTAGCCCCTCACATGTCTCACCAAAGAAATCTTTGACTGCACTCAACTTTGTCGTTGCCGTAAGTCGGGGGCTTCCTCCTGCACCTGACGCACCTAGCGTAGTATCGGGTGCTAATGCGCCGCCTGATCCGATGAATCTGAGTGGGGCTTGAGCAATTTTTAAACCTGCGGCTGCTCCCAACATGGCAATTTGAACTCCTTCGGCAACGGGCACACCGAGAACCAATCGGGCTGACCAAAAGCCAATTTTGGCATCGATGATTTTCTTACTTAGTTCGAGAGCTTCGAGTTCAGTTTGGGCGGCGTTGCGTTCGGCTTGTTTAACAGCAGTTGTGAGATCGAGAATGCGCTTTTCCTGGATGTTTTGCAGCACGGCTAAAGCTTCGCTGTCTTGACTTTGCAGAGCCGACAGGATTTTGTCGCCCAGATCGATCGTGGTTGCCACCATCTCTTTGGTTTTTTCCATCATTAGGGAAAACCGGAAGTAGGGCGCTTCGATCGATTGGTCTGCGAGTGCGCTGCCCAGACTGCCGCTTTGGGACAGGGCTTGGGCGAGGACTGCCGGATCGATCGGTGCCGAAAACAGCGCCAACTGGCGGAAAATCCCTTCCAAGCTGAGGCTGTGGCGAATTTTGTAGAGACGGTCTTCGACGCGATCCCAATATTTCGCGAACTGCTGATTTTCCGGGGTGCAAAAGCTGGTGGCTAGCGTATTGTGCGGATTGAAGGCAGAGGAGCGAGTGGAGATGCTGTCGCGAGTGGCAGGTCGATCGCCCTCCCCAATCAAAAATTCGGGAATGTCAGCTTCGCCATATTGCTTTTCCAGATGCCAGTAGGTTCCCACTTCCACAAACTTCTCGGCGGGTTTCAGGTCTGGTTTTGGCCCTAGCAAGCTGTAGCTGAGGACATACAGCATCGCCGCTTCGCCAATCGATTCGCGATCATCCTTTTCAAACAAGTTGTCGCCCCAATCGAGCAGATTGTCGATATATTTCATCACGATCGCCTTCTGGTAGGCATTTGCCCGCAGTCTGGCGATCGCATGAGGATCACCAGGATCTTCGCGATATTCGCCCAGGGCACGCGGATTGCTCAGCATATCGGCCAGCGTTTCCAGGCGTTCGCTGCGGAACGGTAGAAATCGCCAGTAGCGATCGCTGACGGGATTGGTGGCCTCTTGAGCCGTCGGATTAAACAAATAGTGATACCACTTTTGCGCCTCGGCAAATTTCTGATTGGCGTTCAGCTGATTGGCAATCAAAAACGGAATGTGGAAGAAAATTTCCCAGTAATACAAACCGTTCGCGCCGTTGAAGTCGAGCTTGTCGGTGACGCGATCGATCGCGGCCAGATCAAGATTGGGACTGTAGCGATCGAGTCCGCGCTCTGGCGTGTTTTGCGACTCCAGGCTGAGCAGCGCATCGACTCCGCCCATCAGCAGAGTTTCGCTGAGGTGATTGATCGCAAAGGTATTGAGGCGATCGAAGGCCAGCTTGAAGCTGGGGCGGGTGTAGGTGATGGCGTCGCTGGCAACGGTAGCTTTGAGCCGCGCATCGGGATCAAAATCGATCGAAACCGATTGCAGCGCAGCCACCGACGATCGCGCTTCGTAGCGCAGTCGAATTCGCTCTTGAGTGGTTTTCAGATCGGGCAGCATCGCCCGCAGCAAATACTGATCGTCTCCCGTGCCAAAAATGTACCAGCCCGGTTGATTGCCCACATCCGCGAGATCCGTTTCCAGGCGAGGCAAATTGGTCAGCAGCGAGTTTTGGCGGTTGAACTCGCGATCGCTGCTTTCAACTTGGTCTTGCATCCAGTCATTAAGCTGGCTGGGCGTCGCGCCATCCACCTTCATCAGGCTGCGAACCGCAGCGGGCAGGAGGCGCTGAACTTCATCTTGATTTCGTCCGGTCGCGTAGTCGTTGATGCTCAAGCCTGCTGTGAGCGCAATGTGCAGCCGTTCTAGGGACAAATCGAGATCGTAGTTTTTGGCGGTTTCGCTGGGTTTGAAGGTGAGATTGAAGGCTTTGTCTTCGGTCAAATTATTCCGCAGCGTTTTGATCAGGTCGCCATAAAACAAAATCAAGCGTTCTCGATCGGGTTCTTTGATCTCGACGGGAGCGGCTGCAAAGGTCAGCCGCGAATCGACCAGATTGATCAATGCCCAAGTCAGCGATCGATTCAGCGGCAGATAGAACGCGACTTCGGAGGCGGCTTTGCGCCGATAGCGAATTTTCTCTAGTTCATCGATTCCAGGCAGGCGGCGCAGCAGGCAAAAATCGCTCAGTTGCAGGGTGATCGCTGGAGTCGCAGTGGTGGAATGTTTAGCGATCGTCAGCGATTTGCGGGCAGGCAGAATCGCGCTGCTGAAAAATTCACTGGTTCGCGGTGTTCCCTGTTTGGTCAGGGGCGCAATCAGCGAGATGCGGTAGTTGTCTTCGCAGTAGAGCGTGACATTGTAGCCTTGTCGATCGTGCCAATAGTCGAAATGCAGCGCCATGTACTGCCAGCCTGCCGCCAAGTTCCATTCCGCGATCGAACGATTCCCCAGTTGCACTTGCAGCTTGATCTCTGTCGGACGATAGCCAGTGACAACGCCCATGCCGTTTTCAGCTTGGATGACAAATTCTCTAGCGTCATTCACCCGATTTTGAGCGTTTTGAAGTTGATCATTCAGTCCTTGTCGATCGCCATTAGAAATGGTATCCAGCGCGCCTCTGAGATTATTGACGGCAGTGTTCAACCGCGCACAAGCTTGACTCAATGCCTCGCGAGCTGGCTCTGGAAATTGCGCTGCTTCGCTGCTATAAAGCAGCGGCGAAACGGCTTCTAAAATATTCTCGGCTTGTTCGGTGTTGGTGTTAACCAATCCGCGCAGGCGACCCATATCGGTATCCAGTTGCGGGATAAGCTGGCGCAGATTGTCAACCGCTGTTTGAGCCGACTGAATTGCAACTCTGATCTGGCGAGGAATGATCGAATTAATGTTTCGAGAAATTGGAGTAGCCGCATTCGTAACTGTTACCTTGAGCGCACCATTGTCATAGTCAAACAAAGTAATGTGGGTGATGGCGTCGTCTTGGTCTGGCGTCGTCATCTCCACGAGGGCAGGATTGATCCAGGCTGCCCAAGTCAGCGTTGTCATATCGATCGCGCCCAAGCTCGTCGTGAGGTTAGTCTGCGCGTCCACCTGCAAGACTTTGGCTTTTTCTGTGCGATCGATCGCGGCAATGTCAGTATTGCCCGCCACCGCTTGAGAAAGTTCCAGGGCGCTTTGGGCATAAACGCGCTGCCACCGGAGCGAAAAAGATTCAACTTCGCTCAACTCGTTGGGCAGTTCTAGATAAGTTTGGGGCGCAATCCAGGTTTTGCCAAAGTTGTAAAACGAAAATTTAATCACGGGTTTGTAGACATCGATCGCGTCGATCATCGGTTCGCCCACCGATGTGCTAATCAAAATTTGCACCTTGCTGAGGTCTGTTTTTTCAACTAGATTGCCGCGATCGCTAAAGAAAGTTCCGTCCATTTCTTTGTTCGCCATTCGCTTGCCTTTTCGACCTTCCTTGACTTCATTGCCATCGCGAATTTCGTCATAAAGAAAAGGCACGGCTTTCTTGGATTTCACAAACTCCACCCAGAATAGAAACAGCCGATTGAAGCCAAAAATCGGCGTTACCCATTCGGTGTTCAGACCCAACTCAATTTTTGTCCAGGGTGTCCACTGCTCCATTTGCACGGTGAAGCTGCGGTAGTAAAACAGTTTGGGTTGAGTTTTCGTACAGCCAGTCAGATACAGTACGTCGCGCCGATCGATCGGATCGCTGACTCGATCGCGATACAAATAGCTGCCGACAATCTTCAAATCCGCGACATCCTGGAACTTATCGAGATAGTTTTTGTAGACTTTCTCAACCAGTTCCTGATTCATTTCGCCCTGCATCAACTCTTGCTGAAGTTCGGCAAATAAGGGCGTTTTGGTGCGGCGCAGTTCTGGTTCAATGTAGTTTTCAGGATACAAAAACACTTTGCGATTGGCCTCCCAAACGCGATAGTTTTTCATCCACTCCCACTGCTCGATCGCAATTGTTGTCGAGTCGATTCCCGCCTCCAAATTGAGTAAACAGCGCTGAATGTAAAGCTGAACGCTGGCGATCGCCTGCCCAATTCGAGAAGTTTGAACTTCGCTGCTGATTTGCGGATCAATTAGCAGGAATTCATACAGCAAATTCGCGTCTCGTCTACCCGAAAAATTCACGCCAATTTTAGTGAGTGCAACATTCAGCAGCGCGTCTCGCTTTTGCAGGGCTAGCTGGTCGCGAATCGGTTTGTAAATCGTTTTCCACTGGCGATCGTCTGGATAAGTTGCTCGCAAAACTTTCAGCAAATTGGCGGCATGGCGGCGATAGGTGGCGATGCTGAGATCAGGATTGGCAAGCTGAATCAGAAACGCAATATTGACGCCGATCGCCTGCGAAAGCTGCATTGCCGCTTGCAGTCGAGACAGCCACTCGATTCGATTCAGTGAAGTTCTGCCAAAGAAATTGATTAGCGTCGTCAGTTGCTGAGGTTCCCACTCAGTGAGGGCGACAATGCGATCGATCAAAATTGCAGCATCAACATCAGTGGGAAGCTGTAGCAGTTCTAACAGTCGATCGCTGGTGTCTTGAAATGCCGCTTGCAGTTGTTTGAACTGCATTAAATTTGATAAATCTGCGATCGAGAGATTGGGGAATTGAGTGACGCCAAAACTCGCCGGATGATTGAGCAAACCTTTCGCTTCTGAAGCCGTCAGCTTAAACCTTTGAATCGGATAAAGCAGTTGAATGACAGTGTTGAAATAGTGCTTCAAGGGAACAGGAATTGGCTGTTCATCCTGGGGAAACAGCGGAATTAGTTGTTCTGCGGTCAAAGTGGGGCGAAGGAAGTCGATCGCCGCCTGCATCACCTCTGCGGGAACCACAAACAGCGTCGTTAAACTGGATAGCAGAATGGCTTCAGCCTCAACCGAAGTGAGTTCGCGGGTCTGCGGCTGAAAAGTTGCAGCTAAGTTACGAATCGCTGATTCTGTTGGCGCGATCGAGCAGTCGTCTCCAGCGGCTTGCCGCAACAAGAATTCAGCAACCGAAAAACCTGCCTGCTGCAACGATCGAATTTGCGTTTGCAACGTCAAAATCAGCGGCAGGCTGATCACTTTTCGCAAGTTCAAATATTCCAGCAAAGACAAAAACTCGACAATGCTCAGTTGCAGCAGTCGCGCCGTTTCGACCAGTTGATACAGGAACGTCAGGTCAGCCGTGTCGATCGCGATCGCCGTCTTCTCGCCCTGCATCCACCGCACCAAACGGTTCAAGTCATCGCTCGAAATCCGCAACGCGCTGATCAGCCGCATCCGCACTTGGCGATCGCGATTGGGATTGGTTTCAGAGCCGATTTTCATCCAGCGCAGCGGGCGATCGAGCGGATAGCTGAGCCGCGACTGAGTGATGCCAGTTGGATTAAACGTTTGATCAAACAAGGTGCGATCGTCGTTTTTGCCCGTGAATTTGGGATTGTGCCAAAGGGCTGTGAGCCGATCGATCGGCAGATTCGACTCAGTTTGCAACTGTTTGATCACGGCCAAATTGCTGAGAGTTGCAGCGTTGAGATCGATCGCCCGTCGATGAGACGGCATCGACTGCACCACCTGCAAATCGTCAAAGGCTTTCGTGCCGTCTCCCAATGTCCAAACGCCGATCGTTCCCTGTCGGAGGCGATCGGGTGCATTGTCAACGGCGTCGATTTGCCACTGCGCGGGTTCTGCCTCACCTTCCGGCCAAATTTTGGCGCGAATTTGCGTTTGCGATTCCGTCTCCACCTCGATCGCGAAGCGGAACCAAACATTTGCCGCTAAGCGCACTTCAGAACTAACAATTCCCTGCAAAATCGGCAGCGTTCCGATCGGACGTTCGGCCAACAAATGCTGATTGGCAGCATCGCGAAAGACCAATTCAAACGGTCGATCTTTCATGCTCCGCAGTCGATAGTATTGCGGCGCGTTTGGATATCCGCTCAAAATGGTGACGCCGATGCCTGCATCTGCACTCGATGCCTGCAATCGTCCGGTGTAGCGATAGTTGCTCCAACTGCTAGAGCCGATTCCGGCGTAGTGAGAATGGAGATGATTGGCGGTGGATTGTGTTCCGAATACCATCCCGCCAGCCAGATCAAACGTGCTGAAAGCGTCGATCGCATCCGTTTTGAAATTGTCAGCCGTATCCACCCAATCTTGAGGATGCAAGTTTGGTTCAGTGGCAAAATCAGTGGCTAGCAAAATGCGATTCTCAGTTAAATTAGGA
Source organism: Microcoleus sp. FACHB-1515 (assembly GCF_014696105.1). Classification (GTDB taxonomy): domain Bacteria; phylum Cyanobacteriota; class Cyanobacteriia; order Elainellales; family Elainellaceae; genus JAAUTJ01. Next base: position 74,850 of record NZ_JACJPO010000044.1, on the reverse strand, counting down.
GCCGCGACAAAAGGCGAATCACCCTCAGAATGCACGTCCGATCGCATCAAGCTAAAGCGGAACAAACGTCCATGATTTTGATTGGCAGAAGTGTCTAAAAACACAAAGCGATCGTCTGCCCAAATGCCTTGATTGGGGTCAAGCGGCCAGTCAGCAACCAGTCCATTTGTGGGTTCGCTCACTTGATGCTGAGCGATCGATGCGACATCCTGCACCCCGTCCCAAATTCGGACGGATTTGATAAACCCGTTGAAGCAGGCGTCTTGGCCGTCTTTGCCAATGTTTAGCTCGCTGCCCGCTGGGGTAATTGCTTGAATTGCCTCACCAAGCTGCAAGACTCCAGGCTTGCCGTTGAACTCGACGCGATCGTCTGCAACGGTAACAATCACATGGCTGAATTCGCCCAGCGCAATTCGATCGACGCTTTGCACTTCATACTGGGCAGTTTTTAGCCGCAAGAAGTTAGTTTCATCCAAATACAGCAGAAAATGCAGGGTTCGATCGCTGCCCTTAAACAAAATCGGATTCATGCCCGATCGCAACGGACAAATCTGCGCTTCCAAAGTGAAACTAACCAAATCGAGGGAATGAACGTCCCGACAGGCCACGTAGTCGCCATCGCCATCTAAGCGCAAGACCAATTCCGGCAAATCAATTGATTGCAGCGATCGCAGCGCTCCATCCAAATCGGCAAACGACCAGCCCAACTGCCGCGACAGCTTCAAAAATCGATAGATGCGATCGAGCCGGGGCAGCGTCAGGTTCAGCAGTTTCTCCTCGGTGGAATTGGCCGGATCAGCGGGCGCAATTGCCAAAGGCGGCAGATCGTCTGCATTGATAAAAAATGTTTGCATCCAGCCCAGCGTGACTTCCGATCGATCCAAATCTTGGAACAGTAACTCGTCCAACTGGCGGCGCGTCAGTCCCGTGCGATCGAGGAATTGGGAAACGCGATCTAGCCCTGCCAAATTTTGCTCGCTGAGATTTTCACTGCGATAAATCTCAGCTAAGGTTGCCGCCGAAAACGCCTCAGCCGTCAGCAGCGCCATGTCAGCAGGAGACAAGGCTAGCTGTTCTTGCACCCGCAGATCATTGATCGCGAGCGATGCTGCTGACGTTGTTTCGATCGAACAGGTCGCCGTCACTGGAGGCAGCGGGCTAAACACCTGATAGATTTCATCCAGGCTGATTTTGAAAGGCTTTAAATAGCTCCGCACTTCTTGCAGCGGCAAATTAAACGGCAAAGACATGGGAAATTTGGCTTCTGCCATGCCTGCGTACAGATCGGCCTGTGGAGAATTTGAGTCGATATTGAACTGCTCTAAAACTTCATTCACCAAATCCACAGACAAAATCATCTGGTTGGTGTTGTCGCAGTCTAGCGGCATTGTCCACAAATCCGGTCTGCGATCTTGCAGGCGGCAACTGTCAGGAATATTAGAATTTTTTTGGAGAATATTCGCTTTAACAAATCGCATTAAATCGACAAAATAAGCGGCTGGGCTAAGAATGGATTGACATTCTTCGCACTCAACGGCGACGCGCTGATCAAACAGGCGATCGTATCCTGGAATCGACTGTTGATGATCAATAAAATCAGTTGGAATATTGTTAAACAAAGTCGCCTGAAAGAACGGCGAAGCAGCAGTATCTTTAACGTTTGCCCACATCAGCACCGCTTTTTCGTTCAGTAAAAAGGCGAACTGATAAACTTTTTGCGCCTGTTCCACGCCACCTGCAAATGCGATCGCGTAAGTTTGCACAAACGCATCTCGACTGATTTCAACAATCGAACGAATTGATCCAGCAGCGGGATATTGAGCTTGAAACTGCTCTAGTGCTTCTCGCTCATTCAAACCTGCTGCGATCGACATCGCTTTACTCCTTTTTCAGGATTTAACTTACCTATACTAAGGCCGACTTTGTATCGTATGCCACCTAAGTTTTAATAAGTTTTGATAGCGATATGAAAGTGTTGCTTAACAGTCTGTGATTCGTTTCCCTTTCATCTGATGTGAATTATCAAAAAATATGGCGCGATTCCTAAATCAATGGCACAATCGGTCAATGCGTCTTTGAGTGAGCGTTTCAACTTCTAATAACCTAAGATAAGCTGTGTTTAAGCGGCGGTGACTAGAAGTGGGCTAGAAGCCTAAAACGCTACACGAGCTTGCATTCTCAATTTTCAAGAAGAACGACTTTCGCTAGAAGATGCAAAGGCGATGCAACGGGCAAAGCGCAGATGATTGAAAGCGCATAGAAGTATCGATTGAACCAGTAACTGATAATTCCGAACGTTCTGCTTTGAGTTGCAAGATCGCCTCCGATGAGCGCAAACGGATCGGCGATCGCTCAGCGTCACTGTGAAAATTCTGCTCATTGAAGCGCTAGAAGCTAGAGACAGCCAGCACTCGTGGGAAATCGATCAAGTTCAGGTCAGCAGCTCAAACTCAAGCAGGCTCAAAGCATTCCGATCGCGTTAGGCGAATTTGCGCCAGCGTAAACACAACCGGGATTACTCGTCCGTAGTTGGTAGCGATCGTGCGCCAGCCCAAATCTGCCACAAACCAAGTCCACAGCGCAGGTCCCAGCAGGGCAAACGCCGTTCTCACCGCACCATAGCGAGCCGCATTTACAGCCATGCCTCGCGTCGCCATCTTCACGGCCACCTGCCCTTGAATCTGAGCCGCGATCGCCCCACTGCCCTGAACTGCTGCCTGCTTTGCCACTTCATAGGTGGCCGCATGAATGGCAAACTGACGCGCAATTTGACTGAGTACCCAAGGCCGCACGACTGAGGTAACAGCGATCGCACTTCCTCCTTTCAAGATGAGTTTGAGCGGATCTTGCTGAAGCGCAGGCGTCAGGCGTTTGTCAGCAGGCATTTGGGCGATCGATCGCTGCACTCTGGCAGTCAACGCTTGCTGCTCCGCCTTGGGCAGTCGCTTCCAAACATAGCCCAGCAGATGCAAAAACACTTCCGCTTCTAAGTCTTCGGTGGCAAGGCGATCGGAATATTGAATCTTGAGATGCCGACAAACCTGAATCAAAATTTGCCGATAGCTGACCTGCCGAGTTTGGCCGCGCAAAACGGTAAAGCCATCTGCCGCCAAAAAGCGAAAGCGCTGCTCTAACGCATCGAGCCACAGCTTGCGGTCTTGAGACTGAACGGCGATCGGTTCTGGCGCACACATGTAGTCAAGCGGGTTAAATTTGCGACAAAACAAAATATCCGTCAACGCCTGCAATTCTTCTTCGTTGGCAAGCTCTAACCCCGTTCTTAACTCGTCCATCTGCTCTCCTCCGATCGCAATTTGCGCCTGCTCTCATAATTCTACAGAAGTTCAAAGAGGGCAGGAGTTGTGCAGCTAAGAAAAACGGGCGATGCGGCTAGAAGCAAGCGTAAACTGCTTCAGGCGGATCGCAATCCGCACGATGCGCTAGCAGTGGAGCGGGCGAAATGCTCAGCATCAAGTGATATCTAGCGGCAGAACGTGGGTTAGCCGTTGTTTTTGGGCAAACTGTTTTTGGGCAAACTATTGTCGGCGCAGTCGATCGAAGCTGCCTGCTATGAGCGCATTGCTCAGCAGCCTGCAAGAAACCGTATCGAAAATGTTTATACCAGGCACAATTTTCTGATATGGTCATCCCGCCACAATAAAGTGCGTGAAATCACTAGGGCGTGTGTTAAAAGCTCTAGTAAGGCGTGGAGGGTGTGGGATCGATCCCCCTGTCCCCTTGAGAACCCGGACTTTGAGCGGTGGTTCGGCTCTCTCCTTTTTATGGGGTGGGGAGGATCAGGCGGTTTGAAATCACGCCCTAGCACAAGCTTTGCGATTCGCCGCTATTTGTTGGATTGTCTAGCAGTGAAAATCATTGGGACTGGAATGTTTGGGCTGGAAGCGATTTTCACAAGTTCTTGCGATCCTGTGCTGATATTCCTCATCGGCTGGCTAGGCTGTGCTTTACTGTTGATTTGCGCGATTCGACTCAATCGACGGTCTGCGAGCGATCGCCTCAGTGCAATTCAACTGCAAGCTTTCATTGACAACATTCCTGCCCGCGCTTGGATTGACGATAGCGAAGGGCGAATGCTCTACTGCAATGTGCAGTATCAGCGATCGAGTCCGGCAGACAGCACGATCGGCAAATCGCTGTTTGAGCTGTATCCCGCCAAGTTTGCCCAGCAGTATTACGACAGCATTCAAAAAGTGCTGCAAACCCAGCAGCCGATCGAAGTAATCGAACAAGCGATGCGCCCAGACGGATCAGTTGCCGATTTGATTGTCTACAAGTTTCCAATCACCAGCAGCGGCAAACCGCTCGTCGGCGGTATTGCATTTGACATTACGGCTCAGATGCAAACGCAAGCTGTGCTAGAAACGCTCAATCGCAAAGAGCAAACGCTCAATCGCGTCATTCAAACAATTCGCAATTCGCTCGAAATCAAGCCGATTTTTGCGATCGCCGCTCGCGAAATTGCCAGCCTGCTGAACGCACAGCGCGTTTCGATCGTGCAGTATTTTCCTGAAGAAAAGCTGTGGCACAGAGTGCTCGAACATCTGCAAAATTCCAGCAGCTACGCGCCGACGCCCCAAGACATTCCCGACGAAAACAATCCGATCGCCGATCGCCTCAAGCGCGGCGAAACCGTTTGCATCAACGACGCCCAAGCGCTGCAAGATGACATCAATCAATCGCTCGCGCAGCACTATCCGGGGGCGTGGCTGCTGGTTCCCTTGCCGATTGGCACGTCGGTTTGGGGCTGTTTGACGCTTCAGCGGACGCGATCGCTTTCGCCCTGGCAAGAGTGGGAACTTGATTTTATTCACACCGTTTCCGAACAGTTGGCGATCGGACTTCAGCAGGCGCAGCTTTACGAGCAGATGCAAACGCTCAATGTTGCTCTAGAGCAGCAGGTGCAAGAGCGCACTGAACAGCTTCAGCAAGCCCTGGTTCTGGAAGCCGCACTGAAACGCATTACTGACAAGGTGCGCGACTCGCTGGACGAAGGTCAAATTTTGCAAACTGCCGTTCAGGAACTTGGTGGCCTGCTGAATGTCACCTCTTGCGATACGGCGCTGTACGATCTCGCGCAGCAAACTTCCACGATCGCCTATGAATACGTTTCTGATGCATCGTTTGTTGCCTGCGGAACAATCATACAAATGTCCGATTATGCGGAAATGTATGCTCAGCTTTTGCAGGGAGAATATTTATACTTTTGCCCATTCAACATCACCCAGGTGCATCCGCTCCACGATCGCGTGCCGCTGCTGGCCTGTCCGATCGTTGAGGATCAGCAAATTCTGGGCGATCTGTGGTTGTCGAAGCAGCAGGGCGAAGAATTTAACGAACTGGAAATTCGCTTGGTGCAGCAGGTCGCCAATCAGTGTGCGATCGCGCTGCGACAGTCGCGCCTTTATCAAGCTGCTCAGCTACAGGTCGATGAGCTTGCCCGCCTCAATCAGCTTAAAGACGATTTCCTCAGCAGCGTTTCGCACGAACTGCGAACCCCCATGTACAGCATTAAGCTCGCCATCGATATGCTGGAGCGCTGTTTGAACGAGCCGCGCACTGCCGAACGCTATATGCAAATTTTGCGAGATGAATGCGATCGCGAAACAGAACTGATCGACAATCTGCTGGATCTCTCGCGGCTTGAAGCCAAAACCGAACTCGTTTTGCCAACCACGATCGCCCTGCGACCTTGGCTTTTGCATCTGGCCGAAGCTTTTGTCGAGCGTACCTGTCAGCAGCAGCAAACCCTACAGTTCGATTTGCCTGCTGATTTGCCGCTACTCACAGTGGATTTTTCCCAGCTCGATCGCATTTTGACCGAACTGCTGCACAACGCTTGGAAATACACTCCGATCGGTGAGGCGATCGTGCTGATGGCACACGGTGACGAAAATCAGGTGCAAATCTGCGTCAAAAATTCTGGAGTCGAAATTCCGCTCGCGGAGCAAACACGCATTTTCGACAAGTTCTACCGCATTCCCAGCAGCGATCCCTGGAAGCACGGCGGCACAGGTTTAGGCTTGGCACTCGTCAAACGGCGCGTTGAACTGCTGGGCGGCTCGATCGCTGTTGACAGCAAATTAGGCTGGACAAGTTTTACTGTGACGCTGCCGCGATCGTCCGATTAAACGCACGACTTGCGATCGAAATTTTACAGGCTATGTCGATCGAATTGCAGCCGAAACCCGCGCTGGGGCATGTTCAGGGCATCTTTATGACTTCGCCAATTATAGGGGATAGCCAATCCTAATTCTTAGTCTTGATGCTGCGCTAGGGCGTGTTTTAGAAGGCATTGATCCTCCCTAACCCTCCTTGCTAAGGAGGGAACCGAACCGCTCGAAGTTTCCCTTTTTAAGGGCGATCGATTCCTGCGGACAAGCGAAGCTGATCCGTAGCGGATCGTCCGCCATCCACCGTTCCAGAATTGTTACAGCACGTCCTAGGGGATCAGGGCAAGGGTTGTCAGGTAATGCAGTCTATTCACTTCAATTCGAGCGCTCAAATCAAAAAATAAAAAATTTCTTGAATTTCCTCTAGACAAAACTTCAATAACTTGGTACAAGCGTTCTTATGGTGCGATACAATTGCCCTATCACGTCGCCCATCTAAAATCTTATGGAACGTCTTACTGAAGTTCAGCAACAGCTTTTCGACTGGCTCGTTGAATATATCCGGCAATATCAGCATTCCCCGTCGATTCGGCAAATGATGAAGGCAATGGGATTGCGATCGCCCGCTCCCATTCAAAGCCGTCTGGAACATCTCCGCGCCAAAGGCTACATCGACTGGACAGAAGGCAAAGCCCGCACGATTCGGATTTTGCGTCCGCAGGGCATTCCGATCCTCGGTGCGATCGCTGCTGGTACAGTCGTCGAGTCCTACACGGACACCGTTGAAGTGCTCGATTTTTCCAGTTCGTTCCTTCAGCCGCAAGATTTTGCCCTGCGCGTGCGCGGCGACAGCATGATTGACGCTTTAATCGACAGCGGCGATGTGGTAATTATGCGGCCTGCCGTTGACCCAATGGCGATCAAAGACGGCACGATCGTCGCCGCTCGCGTTGATGGCGACGGCACCACGCTGAAATATTTCTACCGCAAGGGTATGAAAGTCACGCTCAAGCCAGCGAATCCGCGCTATCCCGTCATGGAATACACCGCTTCTCAGGTGGAAGTGCAAGGATTGCTGGTTGGCGTTTGGCGCGGCTATTCGCCAGCCTCTTAGCAACTGCGCCCGTCCTCGATCGAAACCGCCAAGCGCTTGTCCGTCTTGGTGATGATTGCGTTTGCCAAGATTCGGGGTTCAATAAGAATTAAGTCGCTCCTGTGCGCCGAGCGCATCTTTGTCCATGCAACCCCTGACGAAACCGCAACAGCAACTTTATGATTGGCTCGTTGCCTACATGCACGAACACGAGCCAACGCCCTCCATCCGCGAAATGATGGAGGCGATGGGGCTGCGATCGACCTCGGCGATTCAAAGTCGCCTGCAATATTTGCACGACAAGGGCTACATCATCTGGAATAAAGAAAGCGAAGGCAAAAGTCGGCGCACCCGCATCCACATCTGCCAGCCAGAAAAAGCTGCGCGTCCTGCTGAGCGATCGGGACTGCCAATTTTGGGCACGATCGCGGCGGGCTATCTGGTTGAGCCGTTTACCGATGAAGTTGAGCAGCTTGATTTGCCGCAGCTTTTTCAGCAGCCCGAATGTTTTGTTTTGCAGGTCGGCGGCGACAGCATGATTGACGACCACATTCTCCCCGGTGATTTTGCTATTTTGCGGCGCGTATCAGAACCGCATCAAATTCGCAACGGCACGATCGTCGCCGCACAGGTGCGCGGTGAAACGACGCTGAAGCGCTTCTACCGCGAAGGTAGTTCGATCTGGCTTAAACCTGCCAATCCTGCTTATGAGCCGATCGCCGTTAATCCAAAGGATCTGGAAATTCAAGGCGTTCTGATTGGGGTTTGGCGACCGCTGGCTGGCAGTTCGATGGGTCGCTAATTTAAAATCCCGCTTGTAGTAGAAGTCAGTCGCGATCGCAATCCTTAAAATCAAAAGAAAGTTTGAGCTAGACGATCGCGTGAGTTGGAGAATTGCACGGAAATTAGCGATCGCTTGGCAGCAGTCGGGCGTCATTCCCTACCGTTGGCGAGACGGACAGCTTGAGGTTTTGCTCATCACAACGTCGAGCGGCAAACGCTGGGTGATCCCGAAGGGCAACGTTGAGATCTTGATGTCGCCTGCTGAATCTGCCTGCAAAGAAGCCCGCGAAGAAGCAGGCGTTTTGGGCACAATAATCAAGCCTGCGATCGGCTCCTACGACTATCGCAAGCGCGGCTTCACCAATCGCGTTCAGGTGTTTTGGATGCGAGTTGAAACCGAACTTGAAACTTGGGAGGAAGCGTCCTTTCGTCGTCGCCGCTGGATGAGTTTGGAGCAGGCGATCGAGCAAGTTAAACCGCCACTCAAAGATTTTTTAGGGACAATCAAAGATTCGATCGTCCCCCTTTCCTAAAGGTTGCGCTGGTAGTCTTGCAGCAGATTCACAAGTTGATTTTGCGAACTGCTGGGAATCAAATCAGCAAGCGGCACTTCTCGCTTGCCACCGCCTAAACTCACCGTGATGCTGCCCAGCGTTTCTTCCACCTGACTGCGCGAGAACGAACCGGACTGCAACAGCGGATAGAACCGTTCGGCCAGCATGGTGTGTAAATGGGCATCACGAAGATACAGATGCCATTTTGCGACATCCATGTAGACATTTTCGCCAATTTCGGCGGCAAGCGCTTCGATCGCCTCACTGGTGCTGGAATACGCCATTTCTACGCTCCCAAAACAGTAACTTTTGCTTCAATTTTAGGAAAGCGGCGGGCGATCGATCGCCCTGCTTCAGGAAGATTTGGGCTGCTTGGAATCGGAATAGTCGGCGATCGCAAAGATGTAAACGCCATGTGAGAGCAGCAGCAGCGCCCAACCGCCCGTCAGCCAGAGTGTCCACTCCCAAGTGGCGGCATTCAAAATCCGAAAGAACCACGCGCCCGAATTGCAGGCAGCAAAAATGGCAACATGAACCGCAAAATTCATTCGATCGTCCAGCTTGCGGTAGGCGGGATCATTGCGATCGGGTTGGCGAGGCCAGCGAGGAGGCATAAAACATCAAACAGTGTGTCAATTCAGTATAGGCAGAAAATTCAGCCTTTGTTTGAAAACCGTTCAGTTCCTGCAAATCTTACTTCTAAACAAAATCTTTAGCGATGTCGTACATCATTAAGAAATCAGTTGCGCCGTAATCATATCCAAGCTGCTGCAAAAGCGTGGTGACCTGAGCGCGATGATGCGTTTGATGATTGAAAAAGTGTGTTAGTCCAAACCATAAAGAATGATTGCGATCGATGCCGCTGACATTTTGATAGCAAACGCGAGCGGTCAGCATTTCCGGATCAAGCTCGCTCATCCACTGCTCGATCGCTTGATCTGTGACTTTTCTTTCTTGCCAAAATTCTGCAAATTTCGGATACAAAATATCTGCCAGCGAATGAAATTCAAAAATCAGTTTGGCATTTTCCAAAGCTGAAAATTTGTGCGGCGTACCTGTTGCAAATCTTCTCAGCCAAATTCGATCGCCCAGCAGCAAATGGTTCAAAGTTCCATGAATTGAGCCAAAAAATGCACCCATATTGCGCTGCCATTCTTCTTCGGTCAGTGTCGATAAGAGCGCGTAGAGGCGATCGTTTGCCCAAGAATTGTATTGAGCGAGCAGCCGAAACTGATCGAGATGAGGTGAGGAATTCATGTTGATTTTAGTGCTGCGAGTGCAGCTTGAACAGAGGCGAAACGGCGATCGAGATCCGGCTGAATCATTTGCTCAAGCCACTGTGAAAAATGCGGACTCAAAGACAGCACAGGTGTAAAATCAATTCGCATTTTGTGGCGTGGCAGTTGACTCGGTTCAATGCCCGTCATCGCCACAATCAACGTCACACCTAACCCATACAAATCAGAGGCTTTGGTGGCACGACCGCTATTTTGTTCGGGTGAGGTATAGCCTTCCGTGCCAACAAACGAAGAAACGCGCTGCTCATTTGGCTGAAGCGATCGCACTGTGCCAAAATCAACCAGTTTCACACTGCCTGCTTCGGTGCGAAGAATATTGCTCGGCTTGATATCGCGATGCACGATCGGCGGCTGATGCTGATGCAAATAGCTCAAAATTTCTAGCACAGCTTCAGCTAGATCGATCGCTTGTGATTCATTCAGCAATTCGCCCGCCGCGATCGATTCAGCTAGCGATTTTCCTTCAACAAACGTTTGCACCAGCGCGATCGCTTTGCCGTCAAATAGCGGCATTTCAAAGTAGCCTAAATAGCGCGGCGTGGCCGGATGATCGATCGATTGCAGCGTTGCCACTTCGCGCTCAAACAGCGTTAGATCACGAGGTTTGAGTTCCGAATCGATCGACAAGAGTTTCAAAATCACTGGCTCTTTGGTGTGCAGATCGCGAGCCAGCAGCGTCCAGCGACCGGATTTGCGTCCGAGCGTGCGTTCGACTTCATAGCGATCGCCGAAAATTTGACCTGGCATAAGTGCTGATGGAATGGAGGGTCGCGTTAACAGTAGGCTAAGGGAAGATGCTTTCCGCTGCTTGCATGGTACTCCCAACCACCGAATCCATCCGCATTCATCAACATCCTTTAATCCATCAGCTTGCCGACGCGATCGAATCCGTCTGGCAGCAACATCTCGATTTGTCTCCTTATCAGCTTCCGGACGACTTGGGCTATGTCGAAGGCAAGCTCGAAGGCGAACGGCTGACGATCGAGAATGCCTGCTACCAAACGCCACAGTTTCGCAAGCTGCACCTCGAACTGGCACGAGTCGGCAACTCGCTCGACATTTTGCACTGCGTCATGTTTCCTCGTCCCGAATACGATTTGCCGATGTTCGGCTGCGATCTGGTCGGCGGACGCGGCCAAATCAGCGCGGCGATCGCCGACCTTTCCCCCACGCCCAATTTACCGGAAGCCTACCGTCGGGCACTCAGCGAACTGCCGACACCCAACTTCAGCCAGCCGCGATCGCTTCCCGAATGGGGCAGCATTTTCTCGGAATTTTGCCTGTTCGTCCGTCCCCAAGGCGAAATTGAAGATCAGCAATTTCTCGATCGCGTCCGCAGTTTTCTCGAAATTCACTGCCAACTCGCTTTGGAAACGCAGCCAAATCTCGATCGCCGCCCGGAAATTCTTGCAGGACAACAGCGCTACTGCACCCAACAGCAGCAAAACGACAAAACCCGCCGCGTCCTCGAAAAAGCCTTTGGCGACGCTTGGGCAGAACGCTACATGACAACAGTTCTGTTCGACTTGCCGCCCGCGTGAATCTGGTAGGATTGCGATCGCCGCCACTCACCACCCCCATGACCACGACCAAAGTTCGCCTCCCGCGCTTCTTTGCCTCTGCCTCTCGCAGCCTATCCACGCGCATGATGTGGATAGGCGTGGCGATCACGCTGCTGTTTGTGCTGGTGGCAATTTTTGCGCCTGTGATGCAGTCGATCGGCTGGCTGCGCGATCCGACTGAAACGCTGGCAAATCCGGTTCACGTGCCGCCCGGAGCAGACTATTGGTTTGGCACGAGTCGGCAGGGATACGACGTGTTTTCGCGGACGCTGTTTGGAACGCAGGCCGCTTTGCAAGTCGTGGTTTTGGCAACGCTGCTGAGTCTGATCGTCGGTGTGCCGCTGGGCATGGTGAGCGGGTATCTCGGCGGCAGGCTCGATCGCATCTTGCTGTTTTTGATGGATACGCTTTACACGCTGCCCGGACTGCTGCTTTCGGTGACGCTGGCGTTTATCGTTGGGCGCGGCGTGGTGAATGCGGCGATCGCCCTCAGCATTGCCTACGTGCCGCAGTATTACCGAGTCGTCCGCAATCATACCGTCAGCGTCAAAACGGAACTGTTTGTCGAAGCGGCGCAGGCAATGGGCGCAAACACCTGGACAGTGTTGTCGCGCTATCTGTTCTTCAACGTGATTCAAAGCGTTCCGGTTCTGTTCACCCTCAACGCCGCCGACGCTGCTTTAACGCTGGGTGGCCTCGGATTTCTCGGCTTAGGCTTGCCCGAACAAACGCCGGAATGGGGTCAAGATCTGCGGCAGGCACTCGACGCCCTGCCAACGGGAATTTGGTGGACGGCACTGTTTCCCGGCTTGGCGCTAACGCTGCTGGTTGTCGGTTTGTCGCTGATCGGTGAAGGATTGAACGATCTGATCAATCCGCTGTCGCGGCGCGACTTAGAGTAAGCGGTTGGCGGATTGTCCGGATGACCAGACAATTCTGGAGAAAACCGCTCAGAACTGCTGTCGTCTCCGGGCGGCTAACGGTATGCTAGTGCTGTTCGATTGGGATACTCTATGCGATCGCGCACTGCCTTCAATGCTTCGCCGCGCCGTTCCATTCGGCGCAAAGGAAAAAAGCGTCTGCGGCTGTGGCCTCCGATTTTGGTGGGACTGGCGGTTTTGATTGGCTATCATCAAATTCGCGGCTGGCTCGATCGACCGCAGGCGATTTTAGTGCTGGGCGGTTCGCCCGATCGCGAAGTGTTTGCCGCCGATTTTGCCCAAAACCATCCAGACTTGCCGATCTGGGTGTCATCTGGCAGCAATCCTGAATATGCCGAAGCCGTTTTTGCCGAAGCCGGAATTGACCCGCAGCGCATTCATCTCGACTACACGGCGATCGATACCGTCACAAATTTCACCACGCTGGTCGATCAGTTCAAAGCGCAGGGCATCGACAACATCTATCTCGTCACGTCGGACTTTCACATGCGCCGCGCCAAAGTAATCGGCACGATCGTCCTGGGCAGTCGCGGCATTGATTTTGAGCCGATCGCCATTCCAACCGACCGACCACCAGAAGCGATCGACAAAGCGATCCGCGACGGAGCCAGAGCTATTCTTTGGGTGACAACCGGACAAACCGGATCAGAAATTGGCGAATTTTTCAGCCAGCACTTCCACTAGGGCAAACGCCAGAAAAAAGCCAGGAAATGAATTTCCTGGCTCAAAGCTCAAGTCCCAAAACGGGCTAAGCCTGTCAAACCAACCCATTTGAATGGGTTTAAGCTTTCAGCCGGAAATTAATTTCACGGCTTTTGCCGCTGTCCTGACGTTTTCGCAAGACTTTGAGTTTGTTGAATAAACTGGCGCTGTTCGTCTGGATTGAATTCAGGGCGATCGCTAGCCGTTGACAAGCTGCGTTGCGGCGAAGCTGGTGCGCTCAGCATGACCCCAGAAGGCTTCGAGGCTGTAGAATTCTCGCTCTTCCGGCATGAAGATGTGGACAATCACGTCGCCATAATCCAGCAGCAGCCAGTTTCCTTCGGCCTGACCTTCCGTCTGAGCAGGCAGGCGACCAAACTCCGCCTCGATCTCATCTTCGATCGAGCGGGCGATCGCTCGCACCTGTGCGTGAGAAAAGCCCGTCACCACCACAAAATAATCAGCTAAATACGACACTTCGCTGACGTTGAGCAGCACAATGTCGCCCCCTTTGCGATCGTCTGCGGCTTTGGCGATCGCCAGTGCGAGGTCGTAGGCGCTAGCTGTGGTGGATGCGGCGGACTGAAGTGGAAAGTGATTTGGCATAGAGTGTCTAAAAAAATCCTGTGGTGAATTGGTTGCGATAGGCACGGAGCGAAGAAAAGGTCAGCGATCCCAATTGGGGGGGTTGCTCACATGATAATGAATTGCCACCTGAGAAAAGGTGTAGAAATCTGAACAAATGCGATCGCAATTGCTGCATCGCTGCGATCAAGTGAAAGAAAGCGATCGCGGAAACTGCTGCAAAAACCAGTTGCGCGTCAGCAAAGCGCGAGGATGAATCAAACGGTGAGCCGCAATCAAAAATTGAAACGAAGCGTCACAGTTCATCCAAACGGCTTGATGCAAATCGGCAAAGCTCGCTTGTCGCAGCAGATTCAGTTCGGGCGTATTGCCGCGTCCGGGTTCCAGGCTGTCGGCCAGAAAAACGACACAGCTTAAATCGTCCATTCCCGGTCGTCCCAAAGTGTGATTGGCGATCGCTGCCAAAATCTCAGCATCCGTGACGCCAAACTCATCCCGCGCTACGATCGCCCCCACATCAGCATGAAGCAAATGTGGATTCGCTTCGTCAACCGGATCAAGCGGCAATCCTTCCGCCCGCGCCATGTCCAAAAGCCGATTTGCCTTGAAATACTTGGCGAGGTCGTGCATCAAGCCCGCTTGAGCAGCTTTCTCGACATCTAGCTTATGGTGGCGAGCCAGATCGATCGCCATCTGCTCAACGCCGAGAATATGCTCAATTCGGGCAGGCGGCACGTTGTCCGCAAGCCAGTCGAGGACGCGCTGCCGCAGTTGAGTCGAAGCTGTTTGAGAAACCGTCATGCTTCTATTTTAGCGATCGCCCTTTGTCCTGTGAAACGATTTCGATGGCGTAAATACCGATGGAAAGTTGATTTGGGTTAGGCGGGATTGAGGCTGCGATCGATTTGCTCGTAGGCTTGCTGACAGGAGCGGAAGTTTTCAATCGTAATTGGCTGGCTGCCAAAACAGATTTGCTCGTGTGTTTGAATCAAAAGCTGATAGGGTTGCGGCTGCGATAGCTGGTAAACGCACTGCAAATATTCGCCATCGGTGCGGCTATCGGCGATCGGAATTTGCTGAGCTTCGTCCAATCGCTGAAGCATCGCAAGATAAAGCGATCGACAGGCTTCTCGATAGTTGCCTTGCTGCTGCTGCTGCTGTGCCTGCCGAAACCACTCTGCCGCGCTGAGCGATCGCGCGGTTGTTGAAGGCTGCGATCGCTGTGCTGGCACGGGTCGCAGTTGGAGTGCAAGCAGATTGAAAAGCTGCCAGATCAGCCAGAGGGCGATCGCCGCCAGAATGATCCAGCACAACGTCACAATCCAATCGGGTGAAACTCGCAAGTCTGGAACAGGAAGCTGCGTGTTGGCAAGCCGCACTTCAACCCACTCCCCCACGCGCTGCGAAAACAGCCGAAACTGCCAGTCTAAACTATTCTGTTGAAACGCTTCTGTCGTCATGGTTTTAAGGTAGCAAAGATCGCATCGCCGTGAGAATTTCGCTGATTGAAGCGAACTCTTTATCAACGTGATTGAATCAGCAAACTAGGCCAGAGCAACCTCTAGGTTCAGTGACGGCTGCTGGGGGTGGTCACGCATTCGACGCGCATTTCGCTAAAATTCAAGCTTATTTGTTTTGCCGAAGCTGCAATTTTGCCTGCTGCCAAAGCTGTTCCAATTCCTCGATCGCATAATCCTCTAGCGGGCGATCGGCCTGAGCTTCCATTTGCGTGAGGCGATCGATAAACCGCTGATTGGTTCCAGCAAGCGCAGCATCCGGATCAAGTCGATACCAGCGGGCAATATTCACCAAAGTAAAAAGAACATCGCCCAGTTCAGCCTGTTGATTTTCAGCAGATTCATGAGCGATCGCCTGCTTCAATTCGCCAAGTTCTTCTTCAAATTTTTCCCAAACTTGAGCGGCATTTTCCCACTCAAATCCGATCGAAACGGCCTTTTGAGAAATCTTCATGCTGGCCGTTAAAGGCGGCAAACTGCGAGCATAGCGCCGCAACTTTGACAAAAACGTTTGCTCTGGATTTTCCGTTGATTTAATCTGCTCCCAGTTTTCTTTCACGGCTTCCACGCTGTTCGCCATCACATCGCCAAATACATGCGGATGCCGACGAATCAATTTTGCAGTAATGCCTTCCACCACTGTTGCCAAATCGAACTGTCCGGTTTCGCTGGCAATTTGCGCTTGCAAAACCACCTGTAAAAGCAAATCGCCGAGTTCGTCTGCGATCGCTTCCGGTTCACCCTGATTGATCGCGTCCACCACTTCATACGCTTCTTCAAGCACATACGGTGTCAGGCTTTGCGGCGTTTGTGCTAGATCCCAAGGACAGCCACCATCCGGCGATCGCAACTGCGCCACCACTTCAATAAGCTGCTGCAAAGCGGTCAATGTAGGTTCGATCGATTTCGACATGAAGATTCAGGGGACGCGCAACTTCTCCAATTTAGCCACAGTTGCGATCGCCCGAATCGAGAAATTCGACCAAACCACAGCGTGAAAAATCTTTCATGAACGTTTCATTCGCCATTCACGCCCGCCTCTGAAATTAGAACTCACAAGGCAAACAAAGCCTAACGGTTCAATCAATCAGCGATTTTGAAGGAAATGCACCATGAAAAAGTCCATCTTGTTTGTTGGTCTGGGTCTGAGCAGCTTGGTTGCGGTTGCGGGACTGGCTTCTTTGAATCGAGTTCCATCAAATTCGGAGGCGATCGCAGTTGAAGCATCGCAGCCAGCAGTGAGTGAGGCGATCGCCCCCGACACTTCGCAGCCTACCGCACCCGAACAAGTCGCCCAAGCCAACCCGAACGCTTTAGCGGCAGAACTGCAAGGCCGTCCCACCGTTGTCAAAATCTACGCGGACTGGTGTGCCGCCTGTCAGCGACTCCGCCCCGTCACCGAATCTTTGCAGCAGCAGTTTCAAGGTCGAGCCAATTTCGTCATCTTCGATGTGACCGATCGCGCCACCACACGAGCCGCACAAGCGAGAGCAGAAGAATTGGGCTTGAGCGATTTTCTGGACGCTAACCGCGCTCGCACTTCCGCTGTTGCCGTAATCGATCCGAGTAACGGTCAGATTCTTCAGCAGTTTCACTACAACTTCAACCAGCAAGACTACGTAAACGCTATCAATCAGGCGATTTCTGAAACTGCTAGCTAATGCGATCGCTCTTCATCCAATTCATTCCTCTCCTTAACCCTTTGCAAATCAGTGGACTCTTCCTACAACAATCAGGAAATTTCCGATGAAATCCAAGCGTCCTGTGAACTCAAGTGTGCAAATTGTTCGATCGATTTCTGAAGAAATGCCGCCTTCATCTCGCAAGTTTCCTTTTAGTTCCAAAACGGTTTTCTATGGTTCGTTGTTCGTGGGCGCGATCGTTCTCACCCTACTTTCCCCCTATTTCTCAACCTGGTACAGTCAACTCACCGAACTGGTTGGCCGCATTCAAGCACCTTATCAGCAGTGGTTTGAGCAGCAAGATACCGCGAATCCATTTGTTTTAATTCCATTGGCATTTGTGGGCGGTTTGATTGCTAGCATTTCACCTTGCATTTTGTCCCTCTTGCCGATTAATCTCAGCTACATTGGAACACTCAACATTACTTCTCGTCGCGCCGCCTTTGCAAAAGCAGGTTTATTTGTTTTGGGAGTCGTGACGATCTTCAGTTTATTCGGTTTGTTTGCAGCGCTCGCATCCGCAGTTTATGTCGATTATCGCGGTTATTTCAACGTTGCAGTCGGGCTGATTATTCTCGTGATGGGCTTGAGTTTTGCAGGAATTATTCACCTGCCATTGCCGCAAATTAATCCGTCTGTATCGGCAGCAGGGCCGTATGGCGTGGGCGTTACTTTTGCGCTAATTAGTTCACCTTGTGCCAGTCCTGTTCTGTTTGCGGTACTCGCAGCAGCGGCAGCATCCGGATCGCAACCTGTGAGCGTCGCCACATTAGTCAGCTACGGTTTGGGCTATACTGCCGTCATCTTTTTCGCCAGTCTTTACACCGGATTGGTGAAGCAGAGCCGCAAAATTTTGGGGCAGTCGGATTGGGTGATTCGGGTAGGAAGTGCTGCTTTGATTTTGGCAGGCGGTTTCTATCTGGTGAATGGCGTTCACTGGTTTCTTTGAGGCGGCGATCGATGCTGCTACGCTGAAGCCACAGGCTTCGTGTTTATGCTCTTCATTCCCAAACTGATGAAACGAACTGCAACACGCCGACTTGAAGCGAAGGGAACGAACCGGAGGCGGAACTGGGCAGGTGCATTTGCTGGAGTGCGATCGCGCCTTTTGGTTTGGTATTTTTTCCTCAGCATTTGCATTACGCTCAGTTCCGTTTGGGCAACGTTCAAAATCTTTTGTGCTTTGGAAGAACAGCAGGCGATCGGTCGGCTCCAGCGCAACATTCAAGCGTTTCAGCAGTCGATCGAACGATCACCGGATGTCGAAACGACTGCCCTGTTGAATCAGTTTGTTGACCAGCAGGTGAAAGACCCGAATGAGCATTTGCTGCTGGTGCTAAACGGTCAAGTGCATCCCGCCCCAACTGGAAACCTGCCGTCCCTGCTGCAAAATAATGACGATTTGATTCAGCAGTGGACACAATCCGATCGATCGACTGGAATCGAGAGCTACGTGATCCGAGTCGTGGAACCGCTATCCGTTGGCGAAAATGCCTTTGTGGTCGGCGTGTATGATGCCACAATGCGCTATCAGATGGGCGAAACCGCTTTGCGCTTGGTCGTGCAGGTGACGCTGGGCGTGATGATTGGGTTTGCCACTGTCGCGTGGTTCACGGCAGGACGATTGCTCGCTCCCCTACGCGATCTGAGACAGACGGCACAGGCGATTACCGAAACGGATTTATCGGGGCGATTGACGGTGCGCGGAACGGATGAAATTGCCGAACTGACGCTGACGTTTAACCAAATGCTCGATCGCCTCCAAGCCGCCTTCACCAGCCAGCAAGATTTCATCAAAGATGTCAGCCACGAACTGCGAACGCCAATCACAATCATTCAGGGACATCTGGAACTGCTGGGTGATGATCCGCAAGAACGAGCCGAGACGATCGCCCTCGTCCGCGATGAACTGAAGCGCATGAATCGATTTGTTACGGATCTGCTGCTGCTGATGCGGGCAGAACGTCCGAACTTCCTGCGCTTGAGCGTTGTCGATCTGGAAATGTTTATGCAGGAACTGTTTGCCAAAGCGACCGGACTGGCATCGCGCAACTGGCAGCTTGAAGCGATCGCCACAGGCAGCATCGTTTGCGATCGCCAGCGAATCACGCAGGTCGTGATGAATCTCGCCCAAAACGCCGCTCAGTACACGCAAGAAGGAGACGCGATCGCGCTTGGCTCTGCCGCCAGCGAAGACACGATTCGCATCTGGATACGTGACAGCGGCGAAGGCATTACGGCAGAAGACCAAGAACACATCTTCGATCGCTTTGCCAGAGGTCGAAACAGCGAACGGCGATCGGAAGGCGCAGGCTTGGGCTTGTCGATCGTGCAGGCACTCGTTCGGGCGCATGACGGACATATCGAACTGTTTAGCCGTCTGGGACAAGGTTCAACTTTTACGATCGTCCTTCCCAAACGGATGCTCCATCAGCCTCAAGAAACTTCTCAATCGGAACGCAGCCCGATCGCCCTGTCTCCCGTTCCGCAGGAGAGTCAGCTATGAACCGGATTTTGATTGCTGAAGACGAAGCTCGGATCGCAGCTTTTCTAGAAAAAGGACTGCGATCGAATAGCTTTACGACGGCGATCGCCAAAAACGGACACGAAGCGATCGCGATGGCGCACAGCAGCGATTTTGACCTGCTGATTCTCGATTTGGGACTTCCCGGTAAAGACGGCTGGCAGGTGCTAGAAGAAGTGCGCGGACGCGGCGAAGACCTGCGGATCATCATTCTGACGGCGCAAGATGAAGTCGATGATACGGTGACAGCCCTTGAAGGTGGCGCAAACGATTACATCACCAAACCGTTTGAATTTACCGAACTGCTGGCACGAGTTCGAGTGCAGCTACGCGATCGCGCCATTCCCCGCCCGCACAGCCGCAAAACGACGCTACAAGTCGGCGATGTGACGCTGGATCTGCTGACTCGACAAGTCTGGGTGAATCACCAACTAGTCGAGATGTCTACGAAAGAATTTGCGCTGGCAGAAGTATTTTTGCGCCATCCGATGCAGGTGATGAGCCGCGAACAGTTGCTCAATCAGGTTTGGGGCTACGATTACGACCCTGGCTCTAACATCGTTGATGCGTTTGTCCGACTGCTGCGAAAGAAGCTTGGCCGCGATTCGATCGAAACCGTCCGAGGCATCGGCTACCGACTGCGGGTGTAGCGATCGCGCTTCCGACGCCGCTTGGCCGGAAAAAATGCTCGCCACCCATGCGTTTTACGCCGCTTGAATCCTGACACGAGCCAGTCTGCAACATAATGACTCAGTGCGCCTAGCTCCAGCCCGATCGCCAGCATCAGCCATGCCAGTTTGTGCTGACCGATCGATCGCCCGACAATTTCGCCAATCTGATTCCAAGTCCAGCCCATCTGCCAAATTTGATTGCACAGCGCGATCGCCATTAGCGAACTGATTCCCAGCCAAACGCCGAGATAAACGACGCGCAACGCTGTTCCGATAATTGGCGCATGAGACAAGGGCGATCGATGCCGCATACTGCCGCGATAGGGAAGCCAAATCCACCGCAGAACGCCCCAGCGCTTGTAGTGAACCGAATGGATATCGAGATCTGGCCCCAGCATCAAGCCGCCAAACAAAAAGCCAGCGCACAAAATCAGCACCAGTCCAGCGTTGCGCGTCAGAACAAACCCTAAGCTGGCAGCAAGGGGCAATGTCCAAAGCGTGATGCGATCGTGAGTGCGGCCAGCAGGCATGAAGACCAGAAATAACCGAATGTCCTCAGTCTGCTACAACCCATTACGCGATGCAACATTTACGCGATCGATCATTGGTACGATCGCGTTGTTGCAAGTAGGATTCGCGTGGCAAGAGAACAAAAGCGATCGATTCGCTGGGATGACGATGTTTATCAAGCGCTAGAGCGGGCAGCGGCAGAAACCGGAAGCACAATTACGGCGATCGCCAATGAAGCCGTCCGAACTTATCTTCTTGGCAAGCAGCAATTGACGATGACAAATCTCGATCAGCGACTTCGACGAGTTGAACTTCATCTAGGTTTTTCGAGTGAGGAGGAGGGTGAGATCTCTGAGTAGATCGGTCACTTGTCGAAGCTTCTCTTCGGCCTCGTCAGGCTGCTCGGTATCAATCTTGATTGAATGCTCATAGGTAACGTTGAAGTCGATAATCAGAAGTGGCTTGCTCATAAGAACCCTTTTGCATCTTTGGGTATCTCCATGCTACTGCTAACTTTTCTGGTAAGCAAGTCCTAGAGCAAAGGAGAGTTTTGTGAAGAAATCAACGATTCGCTACAGCGATCGCGCCTGGGAGTCGATTGGTAATTCATCCGTATCGATCGCTACAACCCACTGCTTCACAAAATTTAGCGATCGCCTTGGCTTTGTCAGCCAACAGTGACCCTACATCTTGCGTCTTTGCACCAATTTTTGCGGAACACAATAGGCTAGAGAAAGCGGTGAGAATAAAGATTTAGCGACGGCGCGGGCAGCGAGGCCAGAAGGAGAAATTATGCGTGCTGTATTGATGGCGGGTGGCTCAGGAACACGTCTACGACCGCTGACTTGCGATTTGCCAAAACCAATGGTTCCCGTGCTGAACCGACCGATCGCAGAACACATCATCAATCTGCTCCGGCGGCATCACATCACCGAGATCATCGCCACGCTGCACTATTTGCCCGACGTGATGCGCGAATATTTCCAGGACGGCAGCGACTTTGGCGTCCAAATGACCTACGCCGTCGAGGAAGATCAGCCGCTTGGAACGTCGGGCTGTGTCAAAAATGTGGCGGAACTGCTGGACGATACCTTTTTGGTGATCAGCGGCGACAGCATTACTGATTTTGACTTGACGGCAGCGATCGCCTTTCACAGACAAAAGCAGTCCAAAGCGACGATCGTTCTCACCCAGGTTCCCAATCCGCTCGAATTTGGCGTCGTCATCACCGATGAACAGCACCGCATCAACCGATTTCTCGAAAAGCCGTCCAGCAGCGAAATTTTCTCGGATACCGTCAATACGGGAACTTACATTCTGGAACCGGAAGTTCTGGACTATCTGCCTGTCAATCAAGAATCCGATTTTTCCAAAGATCTGTTTCCGCTTTTGCTGGAAAAAGGCGAGCCGATCTATGGCTACATTGCCAAAGGCTACTGGTGTGATGTCGGCCACCTCGACGCCTATCGCGAGGCACAGTACGACGCTTTGATGCAGCGTGTTCAGCTTGAAAGCGGATATGAGCAGCGATCGCCGCAGCTTTGGGTCGGGCAAAATACCTACATCGACGCGAGTGCTCAAATCGAAACGCCCGCCATGATCGGCAGCAATTGCCGCATCGGAGCGAGAGTGCAAATTGACGCCGGAACCGTGATCGGCGATAACGTCACGATCGGAGCCGATGCTGATTTGAAGCGCCCGATCGTTTGGAACGGTGCGCTGATTGGCGAAGAAGTTCACCTCCGCGCCTGCGTTGCCGCCAGAGGAACGCGGATCGATCGACGGGCGCATATTTTGGAAGGGGCGATCGTCGGTTCGCTTTCCACTGTAGGCGAAGAAGCCTTGGTCAATCCCAACGTCCGCATCTGGCCGAGCAAAAAGATTGAACCCGGTGCAACGCTGAACATGAATTTGATCTGGGGTCATGCCGCACACCGCAATTTGTTTGGACAGCGGGGCGTTTCCGGTTTAGCCAATGTCGATATCACGCCGGAATTTGCCGTTCGACTCGGTGCGGCCTACGGTTCGACCTTGAAGCCCGGATCGCAAGTGACCGTTTCGCGAGACCAGCGCAGCATTTCGCGAATGGTGTCGCGATCGATGATTGCAGGCTTGATGTCCGTCGGGATTCATGTGCAAAACCTAGAAGCAACGGCGATCCCCGTTGCTCGCGCCCTCGTCTCGACGCTACCTGCGGCAGGCGGTCTGCATGTGCGCGTGCATCCCGATCGTCCTGACCATCTCCTGATCGAATTTTTCGATTCACAAGGCATCAACTTATCGAAAGCGCGTGAAAAGAAAATCGAAGGCGCATACTTCAAGGAAGATTTTCGTCGCGCTCAAATTCAAGAGATCGGCAATGTTGTCTATCCCAGTCAGGTCAGCGACGCCTACAGCACAATTTTTGAGCGGCAGTTGAACATTCAGGCAATTCGTAACAGCAACTCGAAGGTTGTAATTGATTATGTTTATGCTGTTTCGGGCGCAGTTTTGCCGCTCCTGCTGGGCAAGTTTGGCTGCGATGCGGTTGTGCTCAATGCCAGCTTGAGTCACAACGTTCCCTCACAGACCGATCGCGAAGTGCTGCTCAATCAGCTTGGTCACGTGGTCGAAGCGCTGAAAGCCAACTTAGGCGTACAGGTGTCGGCAAACGGGGAACAGCTCATTCTGGTGGATGAATCTGGCAGTCCGATTCGTGGCGAAATGCTGACGGCTTTGATGTCGCAGATGATTTTGACGGAGCATCCACGCGGCACGGTCGTGGTTCCCGTTCATGCATCGAGCGCGATCGAGCAAATCGCCCGCCGTCACGATGGCAAAGTCATTCGTACCAAAGCCAACCCGACCGCTTTGATGGAAGCGTGCCACAACAACCCCAACGTGGTTTTGGGCGGCAGCGGCGACATGGGCTTTATTTTTCCGCAGCTTCATCCTGGATTCGACGCGATGTTTTGCATCGCCAAGCTGATCGAAATGCTGACGCTGCAAGAGCAAGACAGTTTCCACCACATGCGACGGACATTAGGACAGATTCGGGCAGATTTGCCGAGAGTCTGCCATCGATCGCTCTCGGTTCGCTGCCCTTGGACGGTGAAAGGCGCACTGATGCGGCATTTGGTCGAATCGCATCCGACGGAAAACCTGGATCTCACCGATGGCGTCAAAATTCTCAACCCGCATCACGATAGCTGGGTACTAGTTCTCCCCGACGCAGGCGAACCGCTTGTTCACCTGTATGCTGACAGCCAAGATCGCGGCTGGGTTGACGAAACCTTGCGCGAATATCGTACCTTTGTGCAAGAATTTGTCGATGATGAGCAGGGCAACGAAGATAACCGATGGGAGATCGATCGCGTTGGCGTTAAAGCTTATGGTTAGGGACTCAGAAATCCCCAAGCTCGATCGCACGGATGCCTCGCTTAAGTCCAACTAGTATAATCAAAATAGTACACAAGTACTCGATCGCAAGGAGCATTTGGCATGAATAACTGCATTTTAATGGCCGAGATTACGCAAGATCCGCAGATTCGCTACACATCTGACAATCAAACGCCGCTGGCCGAAATGCAAGTGCAAATTGCAGGCTTGCGCCCAGAAGATCCACCTGAAACGCTCAAGGTTGTCGGTTGGGGCAATCTGGCGCAGGAAATTCAAGAGAAATATCACACGGGCGATCGCGTCATCATCGAAGGTCGCTTGGGTATGAACACGGTTGAACGTCCCGAAGGCTTCAAAGAAAAACGCGCCGAACTCACAATCAACCGCATTCATCGGCTCGAAGGCGGCGAACTCTCGACCAACAGCAGCGCTCCGCCCGCTGCTGATTCTGCTCCAGCCAAATCGCGTCCCGCTGCCGCCGCGCAACAGCCCGCCCCCAACCGCGCTCCTGCTGCGGCCAAAGCAAAAGCGGCTCCTGCTGCCGCTACGCCTGCCCCCGACTACGACGACATTCCGTTTTAGTAGACACTGGATCGCGCTAAAAAAATCGTGCCGCAAGCTCAAGACCGCTTTCGATCGACCCATCGAAAGCGGTCGATTGTCGCGATCGCGGTCAGAAACGCTTCACGGGCAGTTGATCAAAGCGTGCCTCGGCTTCAACTCAACTGAGAAACGCTGCATTGATTCCGCCGGGATGATGTAGCCCTCATCAAAACTTCTCACAGCTTCATCAAAGCACTACAGTGTTGAGGCGCGATCGCCAATTACGATAGCCTTATCGCCACGCTAGAGTAAGGTTTGAATCGATCGCACAAAAGGAATTGCTGCTTTGAACGCACTCTTGGTTGCCAGCACTGCACCACAAGTTGGTAAAACGCTTTTGGTTTCTGCTTTGGCTGCCTATTGGCAAGCGTATCGATCGCATCGTCCATTGGGGATCATGAAGCCGATCGAAGCGGGGGGAGCTGATCGTTTTCACTATCAGCAACTGTCAGACCAGCCGATCGATAGCATTAGCCCAATCGTGCTGGAGGCAAATCTTGATCCGGCGATCGCTGCCGATCGCGCCGGATCGCGCATTCACCTGGAAATCGTTTGGCAGGAATTTACGAAACTAAGTCAGGCTCGCGACTTTGTATTAATTGAAGCCTGCGGCAGCTTAGGATCACCTGTCACAAAAGAAACGACGATGGCCGATCTTGCTTGGGATTGGCGCTTGCCGACGGTTTTGGTTGTGCCTGTGCAGACGGGCGCGATCGCCCAAACCGTCGCGCATGTAGCCCTCGCGCAGCAGGCGCGGGTGAACCTCAAAGGCATCGTCTTAAACTGCGTTGAGCCATGTTCTGCACAAATGATTGAGGATTTTGCGGCTCCAAACCTGTTGCAATCGCTGACGCAAAAGCCGATCCTCGGTTGCATTCCGCACCTGAGCAACCCCCAAGACCTGGCAAAACTCCAGGCGATTGCTGCAAACTTAGAAGTAGAGCGGTTGATCTTGGGGTGAAGAATTTGCTACTGTGATCTGCTTTACAATTTTTGACTGCCCACTTTGAAGTTTTCGCACCCTTAGCAAGTGAGTTCAGGAAAATGGTTGCACTCTTTCCCAGTTCCTCTGTCAATCTGTCACATATCCGCTTTGAAATTCGCGCTCTGCAATCGCAGCTTGTGCAGTGGCGGCGATCGCTACATCAGCGTCCAGAATTGGGATTTCGAGAACACCTTACAGCCCAATTTATCGACCAAAAGCTGACCGAATGGGGCATCGAGCATCAAACTGGAATCGCCCAAACCGGAGTGGTTGCCGTGATTCATGGAACGCGACCCGGCCCTGTGCTGGGGATTCGGGCGGATATGGACGCGCTGCCCGTGCAGGAACTCAACGATGTGCCCTATCGATCGCAGCACGACGGCTTGATGCACGCCTGCGGCCACGATGGACACATCACGATCGCGCTCGGAACTGCCTACTATCTCGCTCAGCATCGCGACGATTTTGCCGGAACGGTAAAAATCATTTTCCAGCCTGCGGAAGAAGGACCTGGCGGAGCGAAACCGATGATCGAAGCGGGCGTTCTGCACAATCCGGATGTGGATGCGATCGTTGGGCTGCACCTGTGGAACAATTTGCCGCTAGGAACGGCGGGCGTCCGCACCGGAGCACTGATGGCGGCTGTGGAGCAATTCCACTGCACAATTCAAGGCAAAGGCGGACATGGCGCAATGCCGCATCAAACCATTGATTCGATCGTGGTTGCCGCGCAGGTCGTCACCGCTCTGCAAACGATCGTGGCTCGCAATGTCGATCCGCTCAAGTCCGGCGTCGTTACGGTCGGCAGTTTCAATGCGGGACATGCCCACAACGTCATTGCGGATTCGGCGCGGCTCAGCGGCACGGTGCGCTATTTTGATCCGGCGTTGTCTGACTGGTTTGAGCAGCGTGTAACGCAAGTGATTCGCGGCGTTTGTGAAGCGAATGGTGCGACCTACAGCTTGGAATATGAAAAGCTTTATCCGCCTGTGATTAACGATGCAGGCATGGCAGATTTGGTGCGATCGATCGCGGAAACCGTCATTGAAACGCCTGCGGGAATTGTGCCCGAATGTCAAACAATGGGCGGCGAAGATATGTCGTTTTTTCTTCAAGAAGTTCCCGGCTGCTATTTCTTTTTGGGTTCTGCCAATCCCGAAAAAGGATTAGCCTACCCGCATCATCATCCGCGCTTTGACTTTGATGAAACTGCGTTGGGAATGGGCGTTGAAATCTTTGTGCGCTGCGTTGAAAAATTCTGCACAAGGTAGACTATGATGCATCCGTTCCTGTTCGTTGCGATCGCCAGAAAATTACACTCAACGTTTTCTCAATCTTGCAATGAACAGGGCTGCATTCAATGGCAACTCGTCCAATGAATCCGGAACCGGAAATCTATCGACTCATCGACTTGATGCCAGCCGCAGGGCGGATGCACTGCGAAATCGCGCATCATCCCGCTCAGGCTACCGTGATCGCGACTCAGTTTCCGCTGCCCGGATTGCCGCGATCGATCCGAATTAATTTCAACCTGTGGAATCGCCTGCCCACGCCTCAGCGCGATCTGCTGCTGCTGCGATCGGTCGCTTGGCTAACTGGAATTCGCTGGCTCCAGTTCGATCTGTATCAAGTGTTTTTTGTGGCGGGCGGCATTGGCGCAACAGTGGAACTGCTGCAAGGCGATACGGTGGGTTTCGCGACCGCAGCGGGATTTACTGCTCTGGCCGCTACGCAGCTTTGGCGCAACAACCGCAAACCCCAGCGCGACCTCGAAGCCGATGCAGAAGCGGTGCGGCTCGCTCAGCGGCGCGGCTATTCCCAAGCAGATGCCGTCCGCCATCTGCTCAGCGCGATCGAGTCGATCGCTCGAATTGAAAATCGCCCGCTCAGCTTTAGCGAACTAATTCGCTGTCAAAGTTTGCGATCGATCAGCGGTGTGAGCGCGATCGATCGTTAGACTCTTGCAGCAGCGCGGATCGATTGAACTAAAACGAAAAAGAAAACCCAACTGAGTTTATTTTTAAAGGCGGAAATGCTGGCGTTACTTGCTGTAATCCCTCAATTGGTAGATTGCTAACGAGCAGCAAAATATACACAATCGTTCTTAGCAAAACTGTTAAGTTCAGAACTATCAATGGATACACTCCATCGGTCTTTCGGGAGATGGAGCCGCGACCGCGATGCTTGCTAAGGATTCGCCTGCTGTCGTTACTCCGTCAAAAATTTCACAACCATTAGTTCAATCGCCGCCTGTTGCCCGTTGTGAGGTATGTGTGATTGTTCCGGTTCGCAATGAAGCTGCAACGCTACAAACCACGCTAAATGCATTAGAAAATCAGGTTGATCTCAATCATCAGCGGCTGCATTTCGATCGCTACGAAATCATCTTGTTGGCGAATAACTGTAGCGATGATTCTGCTGCGATCGCCCGTCGATTTGCACAACAGCATCCTCAATTGAATCTGCACGTGGTTGAGCGAACATTGCCGCCCTCCGAGGCGCATATCGGTCGCGTCCGGCAACTGCTGATGGATGAAGCGTATCGACGGCTGAGTCAGATTGGCCGCAAGCGCGGCGTGATTGCCTCCACCGATGGCGATTCGCAGGTTAGCCCAACCTGGATCGCAGCGACGCTGCACGAAATTGAGCGGGGCGCGGATGCAGTCGGGGGACGCATCATGCTCGATCGCGCCGGACTCAATCGGCTTGACCCTTACGCAAAAGCGTGTCACCTGCGCGAAGTAGGCTATCGATCGCTGATTGCCGAACTGGAAAGCTATCTCGATCCTGACCCGCACGATCGATCGCCACGCCACTATCAGCACTATGGCGCTAGCTTTGCCGTCACAGCCGAAATTTATGCCCAAGCAGGCGGAATGCCCCTGGTGCGAACGCCCGAAGATGTCGCCCTGTATCGCGCTTTGCTGCGCGTGAACGCGCGATTTCGTCACAGCCCGATCGTGCGAGTTACAACTTCGGCTCGGCAAACGGGACGCGCTGAACTCGGCCTGGCAAATCAGCTTAACGTCTGGACGGCAATGGGGCAGCAGCGGCAGCCGTTTCTGGTCGAGTCGGCAGCGGCGATCGTCGCTCGGCTGCAAGCGCGGCATCAACTGCGCGAACTTTGGGGACGATCGCTGAGCGGCTATCCGCCCTCGATCGATCTGCATTCACTGGCGGATCGGTTAGGAATTGCAGCCGAGTGGCTTCAGCAAGAACTTGCTCAACCACAAACGTTTGGATTACTGTACGAGCGAGTCGAACAGCGCCAGCAGGTGGAAAATATTTGGGCGCAGCGCTGGCCGCTAGTAGCGATCGAATTCGCAATTCAAGAGCTACGCATCCATCTTGAAAAAATTAAGCAATGCCACAACGTCAACGTTCTCAAAGCGATTTCTAAATAGCTTCCCTCGATCAAAATCAAATCCAAAAGCGCTCGCTGCACCGATGCTTCTGGATTTTGGATCTTATTTTAATGGAGGGGAGCTACTTACACCCGTTCAAACAAATCAAGTCGATATTGTTCTTCACGGCGTCCGTACAGATGTCGCAGATGAACAGGCGATAGCTCTAGAAATGCTTCATGCACTTCATCACCGCTGAGCGGATAATCTTTGGCATACAGCGTCCAGTGTACCAAAAGCAAATGTCCGCCCGATTCAAGCGCATTGAGAATCTGCTGCTGCGCCGTTCTCAAGTCGTCCAAACTCCAGTAATATCCCACTTCTGAAACCAGAATCATGTCAAAGTTGCGATCGGGAAATTGCTCTGGCACTCGCATCATTTGAAACTCAACCTGTGGCAAATGTCGACATCGCTCGATCGCGCGATTCTGAGCAATTTGAGACACATCAATCGACAGCAACGACTCACATCGATCGGCCAATTTCTCAGTTAAAACGCCGATCGAACCGCCAATTTCAAAGGCCGATCGATAGCGCAATTTGGGCAAAGCGGCGATCGTGGCGGCATATTTATTCGCTTCATATTCGCTGGTTTCAAACTTCCAGGGATCAGGATCGGCCTGATAGAGATTATCAAAATAGCTGGGCGGCAGCGAATTCGGCTGTAAAGGATTCATTAAACTTCCTCGCAGTAGAGTTCCCAGGGATGTAAAAAGTTTGCCAGCATTTCTGGCGTCAGTCGAAATGCTTCAGGATCGTCATCGATCAAACCAGTAGTTTGCGATCGATAAGCCGCGATCGCTTGCTGTTTCAAGTTCACGACCGTTTGAATATCCAATCGCCAACTTGTTACAGTTGCGGAATTTTTCACTGTGTCGCGCTGCTCAATATCCCAATCCCAAATTGGATATTCAATTTGTCGAACATCCATTCCTAAATCTGCAATTGCTGTATGCACGAGCTGCCAGGTCGATCGATGATCAGGATGCGGATCGAATCGCCAAGGTAGAAAGATAGTTGAAGGCGAAATTTTGCTGAGAAACTGCCTAAAAATCGCGCAGACTTCCGGTGAAGAAATCAGGGTTGAAAGTGCGCCATCAGGAAGTCGCAAAAAAGTAACTTCGGCAGCATTGACTCCCAGCAAACTTAGCGCTGTTAATGTTTCTTGTTCGCGTAAGTTTCGCAAGACAGGAGCAGGATATTTGCGCGATCGCGGATGGGATAGCGTGCCGTCACTGACGACCAAAACTCGAACTTCATAGTTCAGCGATCGCAGCAGCGCAATCGCACCACCACAGCCCAAAGCTTCATCATCCGGGTGGGGAGCCACAATCAAAACGCAACCCGGATCGATCGTCGTAATCGATCGCAGCGGTAATTCAACTGGATTCGTGAGCGGCAATGCAGTCATAAATTCCACAACTGCTCAACAGAATCTAGCTGCCTGAAAGCGTACTGGCCGACATTTGCCAAGGCCGCATCAAACGCAGGCTGCCGCAAATACAGCGTTAAATCGCGAATGATTCGCTCGATCGGATGGGGCGGCAGTAGTCCGCGTGTGCCTACCGATCGCTCACACAACTGCATCACGTCGATGCAGATTTGCTCGATCGCCGTGCGTACCATGTTGGCATAAGCGACTAGTTTGTCTGCATCCGGATGAGTGAGCGCGGGCGATCCGGCAAAGATAGGTGCATAGTTTGCAATCAGGTCGGCGGCCCCATTCAGCCAAAGCTGACCGCTTTCAAGCGCGATCGCCATCTTGCCGAGCCGTTCTTCCTGATACGGATCTTGCGTCCGGCCTAGGCTGTGCAGAAATCGGCGCGTTTCATCAAATAGCGCTTCGGCTCCGCCCAACTGCACAGCCGCAAATCGCACGACGCCCGCCGTCAGCCAAGGTTGGCGATAGTAATCGTCCGGCTGACCAATGAGTGCACTTGCGTCTAGCTCAACGCCGCTAAAGTCAACCTTGTAGCTTGCCGTTGCCCGCATTCCCAGCGGTTGCCACCAGGCCGGATCGCTGACGGTCGCCACCTCATCCATCGGCACAATGCACATTTGCCAGCGACCATCCGGCAGCGTGCCGTTCACAAACGGGCGATCGACATAGCCCGAGCCAGAAGCAAAAGTTTTGCTGCCTTCCAGCCGATAGCGTCCATCCGCAAGCGGAATCACTTTCACACCGTCAGCGGCCTCGGCATTCCAAACGCCAAAGATTTTGCTGCGATCGCGAGCATCTGCGGCATAAGCATGGATTTGAGCAGGCGTTCCCAAAGTTTGAATTAGTTGCAGCGCGTTGACGTGCCCTTCATAAATGCGTCCAACCGCCAAGTTGCCGCGCCCAACGCATCGCAACAGCTTCAGCAGGTCGCGGGTGGCGCTAGCTTCAATGCCCAACCCCAATCCGCCAAGTTTGCGATCGAGCGGAGCGGCCAGCAATCCGGCGGCGGCAATCTGCTGAAATTCTTCAACGGGAAACGCGCCATTTCGATCGATTTTTGCAGCATTACGAGCGGCAAAGTCCGAAATTTCTGCCGCTCGCGCAAATACAGTTTGGGTAGACAAATTAAGCTGAGCGGGTAGTGCTTGCGTCTCAACGACGACCTGCTTCACGGTATCCATTAAGCGTTGTTGTGTTGTCAATGACATCATCAGGTCAAGTTGTGTAAAGCACCTCTATCCGAAGAAGGACGATCTTTTTTTACCGATCGCTAGAGCAAAAGTTATTCCTCAAAGCCGGATTGTGTTTAGATTCAGGACTTATGTAAAAACCGTGAAACAGATTTTCGGCTGAGAGCGAAAACCCATTGAAATAAGTTCAAGCTATCGGTTTGAGTTAGTTTCAACTGCCTTCAGCTTTGAGCCAGGAACTTGAATTTCTGAACTTCGATCGCGATCGCAAGCTTGGTGCTGCTGTCGATCGATTGACCACACAGGCAATTAATCGTGCAAAAAGCCAATTTAAAGTAACTTGACTTGCTAACGATGAATTCAGAGTCGATCGCTCAATTTTAATAAATTCATAAGCGCGTCTTAACCATAAGCATCACCAATTCTATTCATAATGATTTGCTGGCATTTGCGACTGATCTCGATTTACGCAAATACCAGCAACACTATTTATGCACGTGAGACAAGGCGACATTGTTCGCTACATCGGTTCCGATCCAAGAATTCAACGAGACTACGGCGATCGCGATTTGGTTGTGATTGATGTTGATTCTAACTGCCTCACAATTTGTCAAAACCAAGAAGGCAATTTGCTAGTTGGAGTCTACTGCAACGAACTTGAAATCATCAGCAGCAGTTTTGACAATCAAACCGATGCAGAATTGGATTCATAACCCAAATTATTCGATGCGGCCAGGTTTAGCAAAACGCTATTGCCAAGCTGGGATATTGTTGGCGTTCACGGAACGACCCAGCGCTTCAAATTCGCGCTTGGTCATGTAGTGAACTTCAGGCAAATACTCACCCAAAAAACCTTGATGGTTGTTTCTACCAATCAGATTGGGGTCGTAATTCTTGCCCGACCAAGTGGATTTTGTCCAGGGCAAATTCACTTCATTTGGAGCGATCGCCATGTTCCATTCGGGGGCAATGCTCATCCACCGCAGCGACCAAACATGCGAAGCCGTCGGTCCCCAGTTGACCCAGGTGACACCCGACGCTGGCGATGCGTTGGCGGGTCGATCGCTTGCTCGTGAATAGACAATCACATAGCGGCGATTGCGATCGAGCACGATTTGATCGTCCATTACGGACGTGACGGCTGCGCCCGGAACAGGCTGATTCGGGTCGATGTTGGCATCGTAGCCCGTAATCGACCAGTAGCGCATTTGCGCGGCTCGCATCGTATTCGCGCCATTGCGAGTATCTGGAAAGGTGGGTAGTTTACCTGTTAGCACGGCGATTTTGTTGCTACCCAGCGCCATGCCGCGCAGCAGGTAGTTAATGTACGTGCAGGTGCTTGTCGAGGGTTCATAGTTTCCGGGCGGCGACTGATCTTCTCCGCGTCCGGTCACGCCGCGATCGAGATTGCGAATGTACTGCTTATCGTTCACGTTGAGAACGCGAGCCAGCCCAGTTGTGATGTTGAGAAAAATGCCAAACTGCTTATCCCATCCGGCTCCCGCCTGCCAAAAAGCGGGTGGCTCCATCGGCCAAGTGCGGCGGGCGCGAATGGTGCGACTGACTCGCGCTTGCAGTTGTGAAAAATCGGCATTGATATAGTATCGGCGGCCATCCGGCAGTGCGTAGTACACCTTGGGAAGGGGCACACCACCGAAAACATTTTTATTTTTGTCAATGGCGTAGTAGCGAAGCCACAAGTCACCCGTATCCCAAACGCCGCGCCCATGTCCGTGTCTGCGATTTGCGCCCCAAGGTCCCTGATAGGCGATCGCAGCAGCCACGCGATTGTTGCCACGCGCCCGATAAAAAGGCGGTCTAAAACCCGGATTTAACTGCGTCGCATTGCCAACGGCTAAATCAAACGTGACGCGATAGTTGCGGTTGGTGGCATTGCGATTTGCACCGACGCGAAAGGGATTCACCTGTCTAGATAGCGGATCAATATCGACATCGGCGATCGGAACTTCTCCAGCACCAAACGACTTGTCATAGTAATAAATTCGAGGGTCAAAAGAAGGCGATGCTTGAATATCAAAAAAGCGGCTGTGCGGAAATTGCCCCTCAATAAAAACTCGGCTACCAAACGGCGCATAAAACACGCCAAGTTTAAGATAGGTGCAGTTTGGATCGGGAAAATATCCGTGCAGCGCTTCTAAATTAATGGTTTCGGCTCGACGAATCAGCCATTGTTGTTCCGGATCAATTTCTTCTGGTCTTTGCAGATACAACCGTCGAATTCCCGGATCGATTCCGTTCGGTATTAAGTTATTGGGAATGCGTGGATCTGCTTTGCCATCCATCCAGTCTTTAATATATTGCTCTAATCGAGCGGAAAGCTGTTGCGCGTCTGTCGTGACCTGAGTCGGATTTTGATAGGGATAAGGCGGCGCACTCGGAAAACAACCGGAGATTCCAGAGATACCAATTACCAAAATAAAAAGCAATAGAAACCGCAACTGGAACGGCGGACGAAATGAGAGCAGCATATTTTCACCTCATGCTAGGTGATGATTCAGGCAAACCGGAAGTTGAGAGCGATATTTTTACACGGTTGCTGATGGTTCGATCGATTGAACAGGAAGCGACTATCGATTACTGTGGAAAGCTCCTTTTTTGACTGGAAATTCTGGTTGACTTCCGCAAATGGACTTGAACTAAATCGTATTTGTTCCCTCAGTTCGGCTAAAAGTTTAGTAACAGTTTTTTACAGAGAGTTCTATTGAGTTGTTGCTTTGAGGCAGCCATCTTCCATATAAATAATGCGATCGGCAATATCGAGAATGCGATTGTCATGCGTCACCAGCAAAATCGTACAGCCTTGCTCTTTTGCGAGTTTTTGCATCATTTCAACCACGTCGCGACCGGATTTCTTGTCAAGTGCCGCCGTTGGTTCATCAGCCAACACAATCTTTGGACGACTCACTAAGGCACGGGCGATCGCGACGCGCTGTTTCTGTCCGCCCGATAGCGCATCAATGTAATAGTCAATTCGATGGCTCAGTCCGACTTTTTCAAGAATCGCAACAACGGCTCGATCGAGGTCTTTCTCTTGCAGGCGATCGTGCAGTTCCAGCGACATTCGCACGTTTTGACGAACGGTTAAAAAGCTCATTAAGTTGTGAGCCTGAAAAATATATCCAATGTTTTTGCGTAGTTTAGTAAGCTGTCGCTGATTTGCGCCTTTCATCTCTTGTCCCAAGATGGTAAGACTGCCTTCCTGCGCCGATCGCAACCCTCCCAACAGCGTCAACAAAGTTGTTTTACCAGAACCAGAAGGTCCTGTCATAATCACAATTTCTCCGGCAGCGATCGACAAGTTAATGTCAAACAACACCTGCTTACGGAGCGATCGATCGCCAAAATAGTGGTTGAGATGCTGAGTGCAAATTATCGATTGTGCTGTAGCTGGAGCTTTTTTTGAAGTTTGAAACTGTAAAAGCATTCGTAATCTTGTTAGAAGGTTTGAGAACGATTGAACGGGGAATTAAAAAATATCTGCGGGATCAGCCGTGCGTAGCTTATTCATTGCAACCGTTCCAGAAGCAATGCACATGATTAAAGTCAAAATTAAAACGGTAACGGCACGAAGCAGCGTCATTCCGATCGGCAATCGGGTGGCAACCTGAGCAATTTGATACAGTCCCAAAGACAAACCAAATCCCGGCATAAAGCCTAAAACAGCTAGAATAATTGACTCTTGAATCAAAACGCCAATCAGGTAGCGATCGCTATAGCCCATTGCTTTTAAGGTGGCGTATTCTGGCAGGTGATCGGAAACATCAGAGTAAAGCACCTGATAAACAATCACGGTTCCAACAATGAAACCCACAACCGCGCCGAGTCCAAATACAAATCCGATCGGCGTTGCATTTGCCCAGTATGCTTTTTCGCGAGCCGCAAAACTTTCGACGGTCAAAACATCAACATCTGGCGGCAATCGAGCCGCGATCGCCGCTTGCACCTGTTCGCGATCGGCTCCGGGCTGCAAGCGAATTAAACCTACATCGATGGCGTCGGGATGGCGATTCGGAAATAGCTGCATAAAGGTTGAATCGCTGGTGATTACATTGCCATCGGCCACAAAAGACGCGCCCATTGTGAACACGCCTGCCACTTGAATCAGCGATCCGTTCATTTCTGTTTCGAGAAAAGGAGATTGGGCAAACAGCGAAGCGATCGCGCCATATTCCGGTCGGCCTGCTTGATCAAACACGACGCGATCGAGCATTTTAAGCTGATCGAGATGTTGGGTAATATCGTTTGCTCTGAATGCTGAATTCGCTGGATCAATGCCGAATACGAGAATCGGGCGATCGGTATTGGTGGTGGGATTTCGCCATAGTCCTTTGTCAACCTGGAGCCAGCTAACCGATTCAACACCGGAAATTCCAGTTGCCTGATAAAGGTTAGCTCTAGAAATACTTTTGACTGCAAAGAACGTTTCAAACTGTGGATTGACTAAGAACAAATCGGCATTGAGGGCATAGTGGGGTCGCACTGAAGTGTCGTACAGCGCATCCTTAAAGCCCAACTGAATAAACATTAAAATATCGGCAAAGGCAATTCCTGCTAAAGAAACAGCCAAGCGCGTTTTTTCGCGGGTGAGCTGATACCAGGCGACAGGCGTTTTGCGGCGAAACTTGAACATTTTATTCTCCTAAAAATTGATTCAAATTGCTACCGCTCGATCGCCACCTGCACCTGCAAATTCGTGAGTCCTGCAACCTGTTTGCTCTGTTGCGGATCAAGGCGAATTTTCACTTCAATCACGCGGCGATCGAGGTTTTCACCGGGCTGATTGCTAAACACATTTTGCTGACTAACTTCTAGGCCAAGTTCGCTGACCGTGCCTGCGATCGTGCCGGGAAACGCCTGACTGGTAATGGCGACGCGCTGGCCGACGCGGACTGAACGGATATCAGTTTGGTAGACTTCGGCCACAACTGCCATGCTGCGAGTTTGTCCCAGTTCCAGTAGTCCGTTTTCTCCAAGTTTTTCTCCCGGCCAAGCGTGAATTTTCATGATTTGGCCTGCGATCGGTGCGCGGATGCAGGACTGGTCGAGGTCGGCCTGAGTGCGCTGCATAGCGGCGATCGCGCGATCGATTTCCATTTGGGCAACGCGCATATCAACCGGACGCACTTCCTGAATGCGGCTGAGGTTCGCTTCGGCTTCGCGAATTTGCGCTTCCAGCGTGGAAACGGTGCGATTTTGCTGGGCAGAAGCTTCGAGCAACTGCGCCTGCGTGGTTTCCACCAGCAGCCGTTTACTGTCCAAAGCAGACGCCGCGATCGCTCCCTCCAGATACAGCGCGTGGAAGCGATCGTATTCAGTTGTGGCGTTGTCGAGTTCCGCCTGCCGCTGCGCGATCTGGGCAGTTTGGGCGGCAACGGCTCCCTGCAATTCGGCCTGCAATCGAGCGATCGTCGCCTGCTGCGCTGCAATTTCTCCGGTTTTCGCGCCTGCTCTCACCTGCTCATAGCGCGACTGCGCGACTCGCACTTGCTCTTGGGCTTCTCGCAAGGCCGATTGCAGGCGATGGGAAGAATCCAAAACGGCAATCACCTGTCCTGGCTGCACCGAGTCGCCTTGTTTAACCAGCAGTTGCGCGACGCGATCGCCATCGAGCGTCAGCGGCGCAGAAACGCGAATCACTTCTGACACAGGCTCTAGGCGACCCAGTGCCGTGATTGGAGCATCAACGGTGGCAGTGGGCGGCGCGATCGATTGTGCCGCAGCGCGACCCCCATTCCAGATTCCAGGCTGTTCCAAAATGTCGAGCAGTCCGACTGGCGCGATAATTTCGCCGATTTGTCGTTTCCCAACGCCCAGCCAGGAGAGACCATACAGCGTGGAACCGATCGAAGCCGCGATCGCCGCCGCCACAAATCCGGTGTTCCAATAGTTCAATCCTTTGGAGGGAATGCGGGTGACTGTTTCAGGTGCGGGTGCGTCTGCGTCGTCCGCATCGGCCTCGTTCGGTGGCAGCGGGGTCGATGCAGGTGGAACTGCCGAACTGGGCGCGAGTTCAACTTCTTGCTTCCATTCGATCGCGTGTTCGCCCGATCGCCGCTTGTAAATTCGCAGGGCGTCCAGTTCGGCAATGTTCAGCGCTTGAAACAGCTTGCCCAGATAGGTGCTGGTGGCCTGCGGTTTCAAGGATCGATTCGACTCCAACAAAATATATAGACAAGCGCCTTGGCGTTTGACGCGGGCGGTAATGCCGTGCGGCTGAATCAGTTGATTCAAACAGCTTGCAATTCCCTGAGAATGGCCTTGTTTTGCGATCGAAAAAATATCAGATGACACCATAGCTAAACTTTGGAAGAACGATTTCAAGCTTGAATTGAGAAATCATTGGCCGTCAGGGTTGGACGATTAGCCAACGCTGCAAATGCACCTCCTTTACCAAAACCATCGACTGCACCATTGGGGTTGTAGAACAATCGATTGTTGTTCGCGTTGTAAACAATCAAGGCGCGACTTTCTCTAGCCGCCTGATTGGTGGCTACGATCGCAAACTCTTTGGAATGACTAAAGCTTTGCCTGCGAGACTTGAGGGCTGTGAAGGTGCGCTTGCCCAGCACGATCGAGTCAGCTTCAGAAAAATCCAAAATTTTATCGACGCCCAAATCTTGACGCTTAAAAGCTTTGCCCGTGTTGAAGATAAATTGATCTGTACCCGCACCTCCTTCAAGAATGTCGTTTCCAGCATCGCCTTGAAGCTGATCGGCTCCGCTGCCGCCTTCCAAGCGATCGACGCCACCGCCGCCCAACAATCGATCGTCGCCGTTTTTGCCGATCAGCAAATCGCGATTGCCCCGACCTTCCATCTGGTTCGATTTCGCCGTGCCGATTAGATAATCTTTTCGGGCTGTGCCAATCATGTTGCGCTCAGATGGGCGATCCTGAGGCGGCTGAATGATTTCCGACTGATCGATCGGCACAGTGACAGGATTGAAGTTCTGCAAGCTTCCAGTGTTGGCATTCAGCTTGGCAATCCAGGTGTCGATCGCTCCGGCGTTCGCCGCACCCAGCGAACCTTCGGTAAATCCGGTGACGTAAAGATTGCCGGACTGATCAACGGTTAGCTTGGTGGCATAGTCGGTTTCGGCAGAGCCAAACTGCTGCATCCAAAGTTGATTGCCGCTGGTGTCATAGCTGGCAACCCAAGCATCAAATCCGCCTGCATTCGTGCCGCCCAAATTGCCGTTTGTGTAGCCTGCAATGAAGAGGCGGTCTTGTGCATCCACCACAAGGCTGCCGAGATACAGTCCGTCTGCGCCGCTCGTTCCAAACTGCCGAATCCACGCTTGCGTACCGTCCGGTCGCGTTTTGGCAAGCCAGATGTCTTCCTGTCCGGCATTCGGGCCACCCAAACTGCCCAGCGTCCAGCCGACGTTGTACAAATTTTGCTGACTGTCAATGCCCAGCCCCCAGGAAAAATCAAACGATGGGCTGCCAAACTGAACGACCTCTTGATTCGGGTTGGGGCTGAGTTTTTCAAGCTGTCCGGTGGCGTTATCAAATTTAGCCAGCCAAGCATCGTAGTAGCGAAATGTCTCTAAGCTGCCGCCTTGACCGGAGAAATCGCCGTATGTCCAGCCTGTTGCATAAACGGTTCCGTCTCTGCCCAACGTGATGCCATAAGCTTCGTCAAACAGGGCAACCGAATTTTCGGGCGAAGCCACTTCGGTGAACCATTGCCGATCGCCATTAGCGTCGTATTTTGTCACCCAAAAATCATCTTGAAGCGGAATGACTTTTAGCAGGTTGGTATCTGGTCGGGGGTCTTCGCGGACGGTCAGTCCGGAAACATAAACAGCACCCGAATCATCCGCGACGATGTTGGTTGCAGCGGTTAAATATTCCGATCCTAACTGTCGTACCCAGAGTTGATTGCCGTTGCTGTCATATTTGGCAATCCAGGAATCTTGTGCAACTGAAGAAAAGGAACCCGCCAAATCGCCTTGCGTTCCACCGACGACATAAAGATTGCCAAATCGATCGGTGGTCGCGCCAAACGCAATGTCATATTTGGAGGTGCCAAACTGTTTACTCCATAGCGGATCGCCCTCGCTATTGTATTTAGTAATCCAGGAATCGTAAGAGCCTGAATTCGCACCTTGTATTACTCCATTTGTTGCACCAACCACATAAAGATTGCTCTGCAAATCAGTTGCGATCGCCGTGCCAAGCTCCAAACCTGCTGTGCCAAACTGCTTGATTTTCGGCTGGCTGGGGGCGATCGCTGGAGCAGTACCAGCATATTTGAAATTAGGGCTTGTTAGGTCGAGATTATAGTTTGCAAATACAATGCCAATCAGGTCATTCTCGAATACAGACGTGCTGCCGGATTTCTTTTCAAAAATGGCCGTTCCCAGAAACGGAACGGTCACGAGTTCGTAGTCGCTGGCAGAGCCACGTAGCTGAATTTTGTCTTGTCTGGAATTGAAATCAAAAATTAAGTTGAAATCGTTATAATCCAGCCTACTGTAATAGGACGTTTTCCAATCGCCGAGCACAAACGTATCCGCTCCACCTGCGGGCGGATTGCCACCTAGAATATTCAGAAAATCTTGAAAAAGAAAGCGCTTAATGACTTCTGAATCGCCAAAAAACAAGTCAATTTGAATAGGCGTTTGACCCGCTGAATTCAGTCTTTGATCGAAGGGATACAAAACATCATCTCCCGTTCGACCAAACACAAGCTGGTAGTCTCCAAATCCAGCAAAAACAAGATCGCTGGCAGGTGTCAGCGTCGTAAACAACGCATCGTATGGGCTAGCAGGCAATGCATCATCCGTGCTAAGCAAAGTTTGAAACAACAGATTGTAGAAGTTGCCGATCGCTCCAAATGCTTGCTCAGCCGGATCGATCGTGCTTGCAGTGAAAGTTGATGAGCTAGTCGAGCCAGTGGGTGAAGTGTAGGCGGCACTCAGCAGCGCTGGCAGTGTTTTCAGCAAAGCATCTAACTGATCTGAGGTAGTCATTATTCTAATTTCCTTGATGGTACGAGGGCGTCTCTGTGAGGCGAAATTGAATCGAGATAGATGCCCTACTTCACAAATTTCTTCTGCATTCAAATCCCTAATCTGTTGCTTAAAACTCGATTACTAAAAGCTGGTTTCAACACACCAACACTCAATTTTAAGAGATGAGTTAGGAATGATTGATGACGTAAAGTTTAACATTAACCAATTGCCATCGTCTCAAGATATTACTAAGCCTTAATATTTTTGAATGCTCCTGCAAATCATTCATAAGCCTGTATTAACAACGAAAAGTTGCCAAATCATCAAATCAGTAAACGCAGGTTGTTAAATTCATGAGAAGTGAATTTTGCTGTTTCTCCAACAGCAAAATTCACCATCATCAGGCTGCCTTCTGAAACATCACGGCCATACTCGTCCGAAAACTGAACCAGTAGCCAAACAGCAAATGGAATAAAAAGCGAGGAGACGTAAGTGCTTTACGAATATTGCTAGGTTCATAGATGACATCTAGGGTTCCGCCCATCAAGCGGACATATTCATTCCAGGCACGACTGTTCATGCCAAACATCAAATCGTGAAAGGGGCGATCGAAAAAGTCAACAGGCGTCCAACCCTGATTTTTTCCCAGCAATTCTGTTACCTCACGAGTGTACATGTGCAGGTGATAGGGAACATGCACTTCGTTATAGTATTCGGCTAAATCTGGACGGTTCAAATCGATCGCATCTGCGTTTGGAGCACCAATCAAAATATAGCCACCGGGAGCTAACAGGCGATCGAGTTTTTGTAGCAAAATGGTCGGATCTTCTACATGTTCAATCACATCTTGAAGCAGAATGTAGTCAAACGGTTGCTTGTCCAAAATGGCGCGATCGCCAAAGCGTTGCTCAGTGGAATAAGGGTCATAGCCATAGGACTTTGTGAAGCCCAGAGAGCGCAAATACTGCACAAATAAGCCGTTTCCACCGCAGCCATAATCAAGCAGCGAATGGTGTTGAGAAAACCCGTGCTTGGTTAATCGACGATGAATGTTTTTGTAGCAGGCGCGAGCAGAATCATGAGCAACTGCGCTGGCGATCGGATATTTGGCATAATACTCATCCAAATTCACCATATCCAAACAGTGAATCGTTCTGCATGTGGGACATCGCCACACTTTAAATGTTTGATTGCGAAAGGCGCGAACATTGCAGGGGAAGGTCGAAAACAAAGATTCATCGTTGGGATCAATTCGATAGCCGCAAATTGAACATTCTAAGCGTTGACCGTTAATTTCAGTCTGGGATTGTAGCGGTTCGGATGCATTGAAAGCATCCAAATGAAGAGATGAATTTGTCATTTTTTCCTCGAAACTTAGATGGAAAGAAACTGGTTTAGCAGATTTTTTGCGATCGCTGAAAGCTGCTTGTCCTGACCGAGAATCACATAGGGCATTCCTGCTCTTCGGGCGCATTCGCCGTCACGATCGTCGCGATCGCCAATAAACAAACACTGCTCAACGTTGACATTTAGCTTTTCAGCCGCAACCAATAAACCTGTCGGATCGGGTTTGAGTCGGCGCACATTGCGATCGATCGCGCTCACTACACAGTCAGGCGACAGGCCTAATTGTGCAAGCTTAGCCTGAGGAGGATAGTCGGAGAAAACTCCTGTTGCAATTCCTCGATTTGTGATGCATTGAAATAGCTGCAATATCTCTGGATGGCGGTACGAGTAGATGTATTTCAATGGCACCTGATCTACCCATTTTTTTACGGCTGTACGCACCTTTTCGGGGGGAACACCTGCTGCAATTGCTGCCCATTCATACTGAGCAGATTCGAGATCGTCAACAACTTGATCGACGCGACTTTCACGCTCGCGAATGAAGGTGGTGACAAGCTGAATTTCTTGCAAATCTTTTGGATGAAACAAATAGTATCTGAAAACTTCTAGCCGGACTCGTGCATACATTCTTTTCAGATCGTAAAACGTTCCATCGACATCAAAAATGACTGCTTTGACTGATTTGAGATCAATCGAGACACAGGAATTTTGGAGTTTCGATCGCGCCAACCGCTTAACTGCCATAAATTTGTCTCCAGTAGACTCGAATTGGTTTGAAAACATGCATTCCCAAACAGAAAATTATGTAGTAGATCAGCATGATCGTGTAGGCAATCCAACTGCGATCGAGCAGCGGATCGAATTTGAAAGCAAGAATTAGTCCAACGAAGAACACAATTTGCAGCCAGGGCATAATGCCGCCCTGGTAAGACTTCAATGCAGGACGACCCTCTCCCCAGCCCGCCACATCTTTTTCCACAATTCGCCGGACTGCCAAAAAGCCAATTCCCGTGCAAAATGCAGCAAACATTAACAACACGGGCATTCGATCGTCTGTCACCAACAGCGTTCCCATCAGCAACCGCAGCGGCATTGTTGTTGCATTCACAAACAGTTCCAGATAGGGAATGTTTCTAGCAATCAGTGAATAGAAAAGATTAACGCCAACGAAGGCAAGATAGATGAGACCGATGTGAACACCAAAACACAAAAATCCGATCGCTGTTCCGATCGAAATCAAAGAAATAGCAAGCGTTGCTGCTGCCTTTTTGGGAATTCTGCCAGAGGGCAGGGGACGATTCTTCTTCAGCGGATGCTTCGCATCTTTTTCAAGATCAGTGATGGCGTTGACCGTATAAATGCCGCCATAAAGACAAACATTGAATGAAAAATAGAGAATTACTAAATAAGCAAAAAGGGATGCATCAATCTTTTCGGCAAAGCTGATTACTCCTAGGACAACGAATGCGAAATTTGTGTGAAATTTGAAGCGGATTAGGCTGAGATAATCGTTTAGCGTTTCTTGACTAAGCGTTAGGGAGCCGTTGCTTTTATTCATGGTCGTCTTACCTCTCCAGGTGAATCTAGGGCAAACCGTACTCAAGCCTCTACAAGTGGTTTTGATTAGTCAGCAATTGGGAATTGGCAGCGGAAGAAGCCGTTTGCTGCTGATTTTGAATGCGCTTTCGATTGAGTTGAGGTACGCCGATCGATCGATACATGCGATCGCCAAGCTGCGGAAATAATTGCCACAATGCCAACAGCAATTTGGTAAATCCAACTGTGAAGCTGTCTTGATTGACGATCGTTTCGGCTTGGTTGTATCGAA
Source organism: Microcoleus sp. FACHB-1515 (assembly GCF_014696105.1). Classification (GTDB taxonomy): domain Bacteria; phylum Cyanobacteriota; class Cyanobacteriia; order Elainellales; family Elainellaceae; genus JAAUTJ01. The sequence continues at coordinate 31,143 of NZ_JACJPO010000044.1, read as the reverse complement.
TTGCTTTGAGAACGGCGATCGCAACATCATTGGGTGTGGAAGTGCCGGACAGACGAGGAGCGGAAATACCCGTGTCCGCGAGCATTCCCTGGTGAGAAACATAGCCCGGACAAACTGTTGAAAGCGTCACTCCTGTACCAATTAATTCTTGCCGAAGCGCATCGCCCCACATCAGCAACCCTGCTTTGCTAGCCGAGTAAACGCTGTCGTAGGGATGTCCTTTTTTCGCCGCTAGCGATGCCATGTTGACAATGTGGCCGCTGTTGCGACCGAGCATTCCCGGCAAAACAAGACGAGATAGTTCGATCGCGGCTAATAGATTGGTAGACAAAACTGCCTGCAATTCCGCAGTCGAATAATCTTGAAAAGCGCGATAGATCTCGATGCCTGCATTATTGATCAAAATATCAACGGAACCAGCAGCTTGCTCAACTTTTTGCATGAGAGTTGGTAGGCTTTCAATTTGACTGATATCAAACGGAATGCCAATCCATTTTCCGCCTGCTTTTTGAACCACTGCGCCGATATTTTCTAATCCTGCTGGAGAGCGGGAGACGCCAACGATTGTCGCACCTTCGGCAGCGATCGCCTGTGCAACTACGCTGCCGATTCCGCGTGACGCTCCAGTAAGCAACACAATTTTTCCAATGAGGGTCGTCATGACTGTGCAACCTCTTGAGCAATTTTTGGTTGGCGATCGATGCTTGATTTGAGTGAGGAGAAATGCCTTCCGCCCAGTTCAATTTTGTTTTCGGCAATGCCGGATTTGAGACGATCGAGCAGATAAGAAAGATCGGAAGCAATGATGTTGATGCCGTGATCCGGTTCGACTAATCCAGCGAGGGCGATCGTGTCTCCGTATTGGTTCACCAAGCTTTGAATTCCGAGAAAATTGAACACGCCCGATTCATAAGTTCCGCAGGGAACGGAAGGGTTTTGAACGCCCGTGCAGTATTCGTGATTCGCCTCAAACCACTGCATTGTGGGATAGCCGTGAAAATGCACCATCGGCATTCCTTGCTGAATTAAATTGGGGGCATAAAGGGCAGCAGCAAGGGCGATCGACACCATCACATACAGGTCATAAGACGGTCGAATGCCGCCTGCATTGGGATCAATTCCAGTAGGCAATTGCAGCAGCAATTTGTCTTGAAGTCCGATGCGTAACACATCAGTTTCCAGGTTCAAATCTGTTTTGTTGGAGCCGGAACGAGAGCTAACCACCCAAATATCGGGTAGCTGTTTGTAGGCGATCTTGTCTGCAATTTTGGTTCTGATGTAGCGTCTGCCGATGCGATTTTGGCGCAGTTCATCGCTGCTAAATCCATCAACGGGGGAGAGATTGTTCCATTCCCATTCCGCCAGTTCGGATGCGCCAATGTATTGCGGCGGTTCGGCATAAGCGACAAATCCGTAAGATACGCCTGTCCGTCCGTTTGCCATCCAGTCAACAATATCGCGGTGTGATTTGCGTTTGATTACATCATCAATTTTGAAGCCGGAGGGTAACAGATTGGTGTTGGCCAATTCCTTACCCATCTGCACCAGTTTGGCGGCATAATTTGACTGTGTGGGGTCATATTGTCCGACTTCAAAACGGCTCAGCGGCAAGGGTAAAATCGGCACGTAGACTTTCGGAATGAGCGATCGACTGACGAATCGATCGATCTCCTCGATCGGAAAGGTCGAGTCGGACAGGTTCATGTTGAGAATTGAAAGCTGTGTATCCGATACGCCGACGACAATTTCGGAAAAGGTGCGGATCAAGGTGCTGACGCCGATCGGAATTTTTTGTGGGTAGGGAAGTTGGGGATTGGTGAACTCTCGATCGAGCTTGGTGAGAACAATCACCTGTGTATTGGTGGGATCTTCCAGTGGCCGAATATTTTCTTCTGCCCAGCCGATGAACTGAGTGATTTTGCTAGCTGAAATCTTTTGTTTCCAGACAAAGCGCGAATAGAACTGGTAGAGTTTTTCGGCAGTCCAAATTTTGATTTTGCCCAGCCAAGAAGGATAGCGCTCAACATCAACAACCGCGCTGATATCCGATTTCACGACTCGCGTTGCGATCGTTTTCTTCCAGGGCGTGAAGGGAACTTTCACGTCATAAGAAAATTCTTTGGTGGCCTGTTCCCAAGAGACAATTTGAATGCCGTTCGATCGCAACTGTTGCTCCAAGGTTTCTCGAAAGTTGAGAATTGCTGTTTCTTGGTATCCGTTTGGCAAAGGTTTGAAGGTGATTTTAAGCTGCTTTGCCATTGCCTGCGGGTCGATCACAGGCGCTTTGAAATTGGGGAGGCGATCGCACCAGCCGCCGATCAGCCGACCGATTGTTTGCAGGCTGAGGTCTTGGCCGTTGCTGGTTGCGCTGCATTTTTTGTCGTCTGATTCGCGCAGAAATGAGAGAATTTCGGCTTTGCGATCGGCCAAAACGGTGCGAATTTCTTCAGTCAAAACGCCTTTGGGAGAATGAATTCTGAGCTTGTCATTTTCGGCTCGCAACTGTACGCCTTGCTGCGTCAAATTGTCTACCAGTTCGGATATGTTCATTTGGGTAATTGCTCCTAATAAAACTTGTTTTCAAATTTCAAAGATTTCTTCTTCCGAAGCTTCTAGCGTTTGGGCAAGATGCTGTGAAAGCGATTCAACGGTTGGATAATGCACGAGTAGAAGCGGTGATAGATCCAATCCGAGCGCTGCCTTCGCTGCACTGACCACGCTAAGCGCCAACATCGAATCTAAGCCGTAGCTGTCGAAGGGCGATCGCGGATTCAAATCTTCAGCTTTCACGCCGATCGCTTTGGCGATTTCTTGCAGCAACCAGTCTTGAATTTCGCTGGCGGTCAACAATTTGGGATGCAGTTGGCGCAAAGTGGGAGGGTCGATCGATTCTGATGTTGCTGTTAGGAGTGAGTCGGTTTGTAGAGTCGGAGAAAATCGATCAATCCAGTAGCGATCGCGCTGCCAGGGATAGGTTGGCAATGAGACAAATTGACGAGCATAATCTTGATCGAATGCAGTCCAGTTAATTTTTGTACCCAGTTTATAGAGGGCGCTCAAGCTGTCGAGCATCTGTTGCCAAGCGGGGCGATCGGGGTGCAGGCTGGTGAGCCAGTGTCCGGCATTGGGTAGCCGTTGCGCTCCGATTGGCCACAAAGCTCCAGTTCCCAGTTCGAGAAATACGGTGCAGCCTTGATCGTGCAGCGTTTGCAGGCCAGCCGACGCGGAATCTGCTTGGGTGCGCCAGTTGGAGAGGGCGATCGCCTCGGTCACAAATTTTCCGGTGCGGCTGGAGACGATCGAAATTTGGGGCGCGATGGATGGCAATTTGAGTTCGGCATCCGCATCCCGATTGACGAACTGGAGCGCGTCTTTGAGGCTCAACATCCCAGCAGCGCAGGCCGCCACAACTTCGCCCACGCCGCTGCCCAGCGCGATCGCAGGCGCAACGCCCCAAGCTGTCCAAAGCTGAAACAGCGCATATTCGACGGCAAATTCCGCAAGCGGGCTGTGATCGGTGTCTGGCAATTCCAGCATCGATCGATCGAGCTTGAGAATTTCTCCACAGCGATCGATCGTTTGGCGAAAGAGCGGCTGCGTGTCGTAAAGCGATCGTCCCAAATTGGCCGCGCCTCCAGAAAATAGGAACGCGATTTTAGGCGGGGTAGTGGCTTTGAGGAGCAGTTGTCGATCGCCGCGATTGAAGGCGGATAGCTGGTCACAAAGTTCGGTCGCGGAGGCAGCGGTGAGGCTGAGGCGATAGGGGAAGTGCGATCGCCCACAGTTCGCCGTGAAGCAAACATCGGCTACCGACTGATCTGGATGTGCGATCAGATGTTTTTCATACTGCTCGGCCAACTGGCTCAGGGCGGCTTCACTTTTGGCCGAAAGCGTCAGCAGATGCAGCGGACGTTCCCGTGTGATCGGTTTGGCAGGCGCGATCGGAGCTTCTTCGATCACCAGATGGGCGTTTGTGCCGCTGAAGCCAAAGGCGCTGACGCCCGCGAGTCGAGGTTGAGTGCCGATCGGCCAGGGCGATCGATCGGCAACCACTTGAATCGGCAATTCCCAGTTGATGTGCGGATTCGGCGTTTGGAAGTGCAGATGAGCGGGAATTTCGCCATGCTGGAGGGCAAGCACGACTTTGATTAAGCTGGCGATGCCGGATGCGGCTTCCAAGTGGCCGATGTTGGTTTTCACCGAGCCGATTCGCAAGGGACGATCGCTCGATCGCCCTTTGCCGTAAATTGCGCCGAGCGCTTCAACTTCGATCGGCTCTCCGATCGCCGTGCCCGTGCCCTGCACTTCGACATAATCGATTTGTGCCGGATCGATCGCGCCATTTTCAAGGGCTTTGCGGATCACGGTTTGCTGTGACAGGCCGTTCGGGGCGATCAGGCTGCTGCTGCGTCCGTTGTGGTTGACGGCACTGCCGCGAATCATGGCTAAGACGCGATCGCCATCCCGCACGGCATCCGAAAGTCGCTTCAGAATCACCACGCCGCAGCCTTCGCCGCGCACATAGCCGTTTGCTGTCGCGTCGAACGGGTTGCAGCGACCGTCGGGATTGAGCATTCGGGTTCGCGAAAAGGCGATCGTGCTGTCGGGAGCCAGCAGCAAGTTGACGCCGCCCGCCAAGGCAACTTCACATTCGCCGGTGCGGAGTTGCTGACAGGCGAGATGCACGGCGACGAGCGAGGAAGAGCAGGCGGTATCAACGGCTAAGCTGGTTCCTTTCAGACCCAGCGTGTAGGAAAGTCGTCCGGCAGCGACGCTGAGGGCGTTTCCGGTTGCGGAGAAGGCATCGATCGCGCTGAAGTCGTCGTGATTCCAGATCACGCGGTTGTAGTCGTTGGCGCAGATGCCGATGAACACTCCGGTTGTGCTGTTGTACAGGCGATCGATCGGCTGGTTGGCGTGTTCCAAAGCTTCCCAACTGACTTCCAGCAAAAGCCGCTGCTGCGGATCAAGGCTGCAAGCTTCGCGGGCGGAAATCCCGAAGAACTGCGGATCGAAGCGATCGACCTGTGACAAAAAGCCGCCTTTGCAGGTGTACATTTTTCCGGGTGCGTCCGGGTTTGGGTCGTAATGCGCGGCGGCGTTCCAGCGATCGGCAGGCACGTCGGAAATCGCGTCTTCGCCGTTTCGCAGCAATCGCCAGAAAGCATCGGGACTGTCGGCTTTGGGAAAGCGGCAACCCATGCCGATGATAGCGATCGGTTCGCGTTTGGCCGCTTCGATCGCGTCGAGCTTGGCCTGCATCGCTTCGAGGGCAAGCAGGGCGCGTTTGACGGGAGACATTTGGGAAGAATCAACTGCATTCATTGGCTTTAGTACCTCATGCCGTTTAGTTTGCTGAGCAGTAACGCTTCGGCTTCGCTGTCGGAAAGGGCTTCCAGGTCGGGGGCGATCGATTCGGGGGCAATCGATTCGGGGGCGATCGGTTCCGCTGGAGCTTCCACTACCGGGAACAGTTCTTCCAGCAGGTAGTCCACCATTGCCTCGACGGTGGGATAGTCAAAGGCGAGCGAGGTCGGCACGATGCATTCCAGGCTGGTTTGCAGACGGCTTCGCAGTTCGACGGACATCAGCGAATCCATGCCTAAATCAGAGAAGCCTTGCTGCGGATCGATCGCGTCGGCAGAACTCAAACCGAGAACCTTGGCGATTTGCGATCGCACATGCGCCATCAGCAGACGGCGGCGATCGATCGGAGTCGCGCTATCAAGCTGGTGGCGAATTTCGGACGGGACGGCAGTTGGGGCAGTTGTTAATAGTTCAGCCAGAAATGGCGGAATTATGCCTTGCGGTAGGGAGAATTTTGACCAGTCGATCGGGACGACGCCCGCCTGCGTGATCCGGCGATCGAGCAGTTCGCCTAAGACCTGCAAGCCCTGCTCGGTCGCGATCGGCGTGATGCCCTGCGCTGCCCAGCGTTTCTGCTCGCGATCGCTCAGGCTGGCGGCCATGCCCGCTTCGCCCCAAGGCCCCCAGTTGATGCTGCTGCTGGGCAGTCCCAAGGCGCGGCGGTGGTGCGACAGCGCATCCAGGAAGGCATTCGCGGCGGCGTAGTTGCCTTGTCCGGGTGAACCGAGCAGGGCGGAAATTGAGGAGAAGCAAACGAAAAAGTCGATCGATTGCTGCTGCGTCAGCCTGTGCAGATTCCAGGCTCCGGCGATTTTGGGCTGCATGACGCGATCGAACTGCGCCCAGGTTTGACCTTGCAGCAAGCCATCTTCCAGGACACCCGCCGCATGGAGAATGCCGCGCAGCGGTGGCATCGAAGTGGCGATCGTGTCGAGCAAACGCTGGACTTCTTCAAAGTTGGCGACATCGGTTTGAGCAATCAGCACTTGCGTTCCGGCTTGTTGAAGCTGGTCGATTTGCTGCTGAACGGTGGGAGAGGGCGATCGCCGTCCGGTCAGCACCAAATGTCGAGCGCCCTGCTCTGCCAGCCAGTGAGCCGCTTGGATGCCCAAAGCGCCCAATCCGCCCGTGATCAGATAGCTGCCGTCGGCGCGGATCGGGGTAGTGGAGTCGGGAATACGGATGACGACTTTGCCGATGTGTTTGGCCTGCGCCATGAATCGAAACGCGCTCACCGCGTCTTGCAGCGGAAAGACTTTGTGCGGAAGCGGTTGGAGCGTTCCGGTTTGGAAGTCGGCCATCAGTTCGCGCAGCATTTGAGAAATCAAATCCGGCGTTTGCAGCGAAATGTCGAGCAGGTCAAAGGGAAAATAGCCTACGTCCGATCGCGCTGCCTGCATCTGTTCGGCTGTCCAGATGCCGAGCTTGCCAATTTCCACGAAGCGCCCGTTCGATCGCAGTGCCTCTAGGCTTTTAGGAATGAAGTCGCCGTTCAGACTGTTGAGGACAACATCGACGCCTTGCCCATCCGTGCGGCTGTGAATTTCGTCGGCAAAATCCAGCGATCGCGAGTTCATCACCTGCTTGACGCCGCCGGATTTGAGGACATCCCACTTACTCGGACTGGCGGTTGCCCAAACCTCCGCGCCGATCCGCTGGGCAAGCTGGACGGCAGCCTGTCCAACGCCGCCCGCTGCGGCATGAATCAAGACGCGCTCTCCAGCTTGCAGTTGGGCTTGGCGATGCAGGCCGTAGTAAGCGGTCAAGAACGTGGTGGGAATGGTGGCGGCTTCCTCGAAGCTGAGGCGATCGGGCTTCGGCACGACAAAGGCGGCGGGCACGGTGACGAAACTGCCCAAACTGCCGATCGTCTGCGCGGCAATCACGGCATCCCCGACTTTCAGATCCGAAACGTTGGAGCCGATCGCCACAATGATGCCGGAACATTCGCCGCCAAACGGCAAATCAGTTGCATCTGCAATGCCCATCTGCTCGGTGTAGTCCTTCAGCATTCCCAGCGCGTTCAGCACATCGCGGAAATTCAAACCGACGGCGCGAACGGCGATTTCCACTTCGTCCGGGGCGGGCGATCGCCGCGTCATCGGCTGAAGCATCAGGTTTTCCAAAACGCCATAGCCCGACGTTTTCAGTTGGAAAGGCGCATCGGGAATCGTCAGCGCATCCGTTTGGGTCGATCGCAAGCGCACCAGTCGCGGCACAAAGCGATCGCCGCGTCGGTAAGCAACCTGATCGTTGGAATCCTCAGTGGTGACTTCGGCCAGCAGTTCAGCGTCGTTCTGTCCCGCTGGGTCGAGGTCGAGGCGGACGCAGCGCAGTTCGGGATGTTCGATCGCAATCACGCGACCCAATCCCCAAATCGGCGCTTGCTGAATTTGCAAAGTTGAAGATTCGATCGGCTGTGCGCCCTGCGTGACGAGCCACAGGCGCGGCGATGCTGTCCATTGAACAAGTGCCTGAACGAGATGCAACACGCTTCCGCAGCTTGCTTCCTGTGCAGATTGCAGATCGTCGGGCGTGGTGTCGAGGCTCCACAGGTGAATCACGCCTTGGCATTGTCCGACGTTCTCCAGGAGTCGCTGAAAATCTGCGGGATTGGCAGCATTGATTTGATAGCGATCGCCCTGCTGCTCGTAAGCGGTTCCGATCGAAACCAGGATGGTGCGATCGCCTCGTGCTTCCAACCGTTTCGCCAATGCTTCGCCGCGACCTTGACGATCGGCAAAGATCAGCCAGGTTTCCCCGGTGGCGCGATCGATCGCGGTTGCCTCCAGAGCGCAAGGTTGCCAGGTGATTTCATACAGCCAATCTGCCGTGTCCGGCGCTTTGGACGGCAGCACTTTTCGCATCGCCCGCTCAAAGGCTTTGCGGCTGACGCGCCGGAAGGCGATGCCCTGAAGCTGTGCAACCAGGCCATCTTCGTCAAACAGGTGCAGATCGGCTTTGAGGCTGTGCGAATCGCGAGTGTCGATCGCATCGATCCGACTCCACAGGCGCAAACCGGGACGGCGATACACTTCGAGTTGGGCGAGTTCGATCGGCAGATAAACATCGTCCCCGCCAGTGGGAAAACAGTTGCCCAAAACCTGAATGCAGGCATCGAGCAGGACGGGATGCAGGTGATAGCGATCGGCATCCCTCACCAGATCAGCAGGCAGGCGAATTTGTCCCCAAATCCGATCGCCCTCTGTCCAAATCTGCTCGATCGCTCGAAAACTGCGGCCATAGTCGAAGCCGCGATCGCTCAGTCCTTGATAGTAGTCTGCGGCGGAAAATGCAGAGTCGGGCTGCGGTTGGGGAATTGGGGCGATCGCAACTTCCGCCTGATTCAGCTTGCCCGTCGCGTGCAGCGTCCACGACTCAGCATCGGCAAGGCTGAAAATCTCAAATCGATAGCCGCTTTCTGAGGGCTGCAAGACGATTTGCAGCGTTTTGACCGCTTCCGACAGCACGAGCGCTTGCAAAATGGCGACATCGGTGAGGGCGATCGCCTCCGTCTTCAGCACTGCCGCACCTGCCGCGATCGCCATTTCCAGGTAGGCCGTCGCAGGCAGCAAAACGGTTTGATAGATCTGGTGGTCTTCCAGGAAAGCGGGCGATCGCGCCGTCAGATGCGACTCAAACCGGATGCTGTCCACTCCCGCCAAATGCAGCCGTTGTCCTAAGAGCGGATGGGCGGAAGTTGGAATGGAAACCAGCGGGCGATCGCGCTTCACCACATCGACCCAGAACGACTGCCGCTGAAACGGATAGGTCGGCAGGATCAGGCGATGGCGCACATAGTCGCGATCGAAGCCGTGCCAGTCGATCGCCACGCCCTGCCGATACAAATCGGCCAAGCTGGACAGCATTTGCTGCCAATCGGTTTGACCGGGGCGGAGGCTGGGGAGCCACTGATAGCGATCGTCGGGCAAGCACTGCCGCCCCATGCCGAGCAAAACGGGCTTGGAACCAATTTCGACAAAAACCCGGTAATCCTGCGCCTGAAGCGTTTGCAGGCTGGCGGCAAACTGGACAGGGCTGAGAATGTGCCGACACCAGTAATCTGCTGTGGCGATTTCGTTCGTGATCAGTTGGCCTGTGAGATTCGAGACGAGCTTGATTTGCGGCGCGTGATAGGTGATTTCGCTGGCAATCTGGCGAAATTCGGCCAGCATCGGCTGCATCAAGGGCGAATGGAAAGCGTGGGAAACTTGCAGCGGCTTCGTTTTGACGCCCTGTGCTTCCAACGTGGTGCAAATCGTTTGGATGGCATCGCGATCGCCCGAAATCACCAGATTGTGTGCGCCATTGAAGGCGGCGATCGCCACTCGATCGGCGTAGGGGGCGATCGTCTCGGCCACGTGACCCGGATCGGCCAGCAGTGCCACCATTGCCCCGGTTTTCGGCAACGCCTGCATCAGTCGGGCGCGGGCGGCAATCAGCTTCAGTCCGTCTTCCAAGCTGAACACTCCGGCAACGCAAGCGGCGGCATATTCGCCAACGCTGTGACCCATCATGATCGCAGGCTCCACGCCCCACGACTGCCACAGCTTACAGAGCGCATATTCGATCGCAAACAAAGCAGGCTGCGTGTAGATCGTTTCGTCCAGCAGTCCGGCTGTGTCGGAGTACAGGACTTCCAGCAGCGGCTTGTCGAGATGCTGCTGCAAAATTTCGGCACAGCGATCGATCGCCGCTCGAAAAGTCGGCTGCGTGTCGTACAGTTGCCGCCCCATGCCGACAAACTGCGACCCTTGACCTGTGAACAAAAACGCCAGCTTCGGCGGATTGCCGTCGATTTGACTGGACTGAGGGCGATCGACAAGTTGATCGGCAAATTCTTGAGCCGATCGCGCTACGATCGCCAATCGATGTTTGAACGGTTTGCGTGTCGTGTTGGCCGTAAAGCAGACATCAGCAGGATTGGGATTTTGGGTGAAATAGTTGCGATAGCGATCGCTCAATTCGCGCAGGGCTTCGGGCGTTTTGGCCGATAGCGTCAGCAGATGCAGCGGGCGATCGATCGTCGGCGCGATCGAAACTGAGGCGGGTGCTTCTGCCAAAATCACATGGGCATTTGTGCCGCTGGCTCCAAACGAACTGACTCCGGCAATTCGGGACTTTTCCCCGATCGGCCAAGGAGTTAGCTGGGTGGGAATGTCGATCGCATATTCGTCCCAGTTGATGTAGGGATTGCGCTGCCTCAGGTGCAGATGCGGCGGAATGCACTGATGCTGAAGCGACAGCACGACTTTAATTAGTCCGGCGATGCCTGCTGCCGATTCCAAATGGCCGATGTTGGTTTTCACCGAACCAAGCTGGAGCGGGCGATCGAGCGGGCGATCGTCCATCAGCACTGCGCCCAATGCTCGCACCTCGATCGGGTCGCCCAGCGGCGTTCCGGTTCCGTGCGCTTCGATGTAGTCCACTTCGGCGGGCGCGATTTTGGCCTGACTGAGCGCCTGTTTGATCAATAATTCTTGGGCGGTTTTGTTGGGCACGGTGAAGCCGCTGCTGGCTCCGTCTTGGTTGACGGCAGATCCGCGAATCAGGGCGAGAACGTTGTCACCAGCGGCGATCGCGTCCGACAGTCGCTTCAGGACAATCACGCCGCAGCCTTCGCCCCGCACGATTCCATCGGCATCGGCATCAAAAGTTTTGCAGCGACCGTTCGGTGCGAGCATTTTCGCTTTCGAGAGGGCGATCGTATTTTCCGGCGACAAAATTAAGTTGACGCCGCCCGCCAATGCCTGATCGCACTCGCCATTCCGCAAACTTTGGCAGGCCAGATGCACGGCGACGAGGGAAGACGAGCAGGCCGTGTCGATCGCCATGCAAGGCCCCTGCAAGCCCAAGGTGTAGGCCAATCGTCCGGCAACGGCGTTGAGCGGATTGCCCGTCAGGTAGTAGGCGTCAAGCTGGCTGAGGTCGCCATCGGGCATCAGCAGGCGGGCATAGTCGTTCGTGGTGACGCCGACAAAAACGCCAGTCTGCGGCGAATGCGACACGCCTGCGGATTCGAGCGCTTCCCAACTGACTTCCAGCAAAAGCCGCTGCTGCGGATCGAGCTTGGTGGCTTCGCGGGGCGAAATGCCGAAAAAGTGAGCGTCAAATCGATCGACCTGTGAGAGAAAGCCGCCGTCGCGAGTGTAGGTTTTTCCCGGTGCGTCCGGGTCGGCATCGTAGACGGCATCGACGTTCCAGCGATCGATCGGCACTTCCGTCACGGCATCGACGCCGTTGACCAGCAGTTGCCAAAAATCTGCGGGCGTTTCGGCTCCACCGGGAAAGCGGCAGCCCAAACCGACAATGGCGATCGCTTCAGTCTTCGCTTGTTCGACGGCTTCCAGCTTGGTGCGGGCTTCTTTCAACGCCAGCAGAAGCCGCTGCGACGAATTAAGCTGGTCTACTTTCGTACTGATTGTGTTGAGATCCACCATGTCAGTTCCTTTGCAGTAGTGATTCAAGTTCAGCCAGTTCCGCTGCGATCGAGGCTTCCAGGGCATCGTCGGAAAGCTGCTCAATGGCGGCGATCGCGTCCAGGTCGATCGATTCGGCATCCTCCGATTCAGCCGCTTCCCAGCCGAGAATTTCGTCACCGATGTAGGCGGCAAGCGCGGCGATCGTCGGGCATTCAAACGTCAGCGTGGGCGGCAGCGAAGTCGCGAAACTCTTTTCCAGTCGGGCTTTTAGCTCCAAGGCCATCAGCGAATCCATGCCCATCTCAAAAAAGCCGCGCTCCGGATCGATCGATTGCGCCTCGCTTGATCGCAGCACGGCGCGAACTTCCGCTTGCAGAAAGGCCGCAAGCTGATCGAGGCGATCGCCCTCCGCAGCAGCAGCAATTTGTTCGATCGCAGCCGATCGACTTTGTTCAACGGGCGATGCGGGCTGGACAGATCCGAGATGGGCGAGGAGCGATCGCTCCCCTCTCGCCTCGTAAAGCGGCTTAAATATCGTCCAGTCCACGTCGGCAACGGTGGCCTGAACCGCGTCAGAATTCAGCAACAGGTTGAGGGCGGCGATCGCCTGCTGCGGCTGCAAGAGGCGGATGCCCATGCGGGTGAGCCACTGCTGCGCTTCTTCCGAGGCCATGCCGCCGCCTGCCCAAGGCCCCCAGTTGACGCTCAAGGCCGGAAGGTTTTGCAGCCGTCGCGCCTGAGCAAAGCTGTCGAGAAAGGCATTGGCAGCGGCGTAATGTGCCTGTCCGGTCGATCCCCAAACCGAGGCGATCGACGAGAAGACCACGAAGAAACTTAAGTCAAGCTGCTGAGTTCGCTCATGCAGCAGCCAGGTTCCCGTCACCTTTGCCGCCAAGACCGCTTCCAGCGCTTCGTACTGCATCGTGGCGATCGGCTGATAGTTCACCGTTCCCGCTGCATGAATTACGCCATTCAAAGGTGGCAGCGTTTCGATCGAATCAAACAGCTTAGACAGGCTATCGGCCTGCGTCACATCGGCCTGAGCCGCCAGCACGGTGACGCCTGCGGACTGGAAGCGATCGATCGCCGCTTGTGCCGTTTGGGAGGCGGGCTTGCGTCCGGTCAGCACCAGATGTTTTGCGCCGCGATCGACCAGCCATTCGGCAATCAGCAGCCCCAGCGCACCGAGTCCGCCCGTAATCAGATAGGTGCGATCGGCCTGAATGGTGACGGGCTGGACGGGTCGCGGCTGGGTCGGAACGAGTCGCTCCGCATAGCGCTGGCCGTTGCGATAGGCCAACTGGTCATCGCCTTGCGGATCTGCGAGGTCGGCACAGAGGCGATCGATATCTTCCACTGTGGGTTCTGGCGGCAAATCAATCAGTCCGCCAAATAGATCGGGATGCTCCAGCGAAACGACTTTGCCCATGCCCCACAGCAGGGCGGGAGCCGGAGAAGCCATGCTTTGAGAAACGGCGATCGCCCCTTGCGTCACCAGCCACAGCCGAGGCGCGTCCGCGATCGTGGCGAGTGCCTGCACCAGATGCAAAACGCTGGCACAGCTTAAGCGCTGAGCAGCTTGCAAATCGGCCTCGCCTGACCCCCACAAATGCACCACGCCTAGCAGTCGGTGCGGCTGGGCTTGCAGGTCGTGCAGCACTTGCTGAAAATCAGTTGCGCTGTTGGCGTCAATTTGCCAAATTCGATCGGACTGAGCGCTGTAGCTCGTTCCGGGATAAATCAGCGCACACTCGTCGCCTTGCGATCGCAGTCGATCGGCCAGTGCCGTTGCGATGCCGTTGCGATCGGCCAGAATCAGCCAAACGCCTGATGCCGTAGATGTTTCGATCGCATTTTGGCGCGGTCGGAACTGCCACTCGATTTCGTACAATAAGTTTTGAACGGTGGGATCGATCGAGGGCGGTTGCGTTCTAACCAGAGCATCAAGCAGTTTCGGCAGTAAGTTTCGTTCTTCAGGCGACAGGTTGGCGGTTTGCGCCTGTTCCGTCAAGAACTGCACCAGATCTGCTGCGGCTTGCGGAGGTTTGGCAGGTTGGGAAACCCAGTAGCGCTGACGCTGGAAGGGGTAGGTCGGCAGAACAAGACGCTGACGGGGGTAGTCGCGATCGAATCCGCGCCAATCCACCGAAACACCCTGCGCGTACAGCATCCCCAGACTGCTCAAAAGCTGCTGCCAGTCGGATACTCCGGGTCGCAAGCTGGGGAGCCAGGTGAATTCAGCCTCGGTGGACGAAAGGCACTGCCGTCCCATGCTAAGCAGAATCGGTTTCGCACCAATTTCCAGCAGCAGGGCGCATTTTTGCTGTGCCAAGGTTTTCATGCCATCGGCAAAGCGAACGGGTTGCAGGATGTGATTGCACCAGTAGTCTGCACTGGTCACTTCATCGGTAATCAGGTCGCCCGTGACGTTGGAGATTAAGCGAATACGCGGAGCCGAATATGAAATGCTGTTGGCAACCTCAGCAAATGCCGTCAGCATTGGCCGCATTAGCGGCGAGTGGAAGGCATGGGAAACAGGTAATCGTTTCGTTTTGATTTCAGCGGCGGCGAGGCGATCGCCCAACTCATGAATCGCCTCCTTCCGACCAGAAATCACGACGCTTTGCGGACTGTTGATTGCTGCGATCGCCAAATCCGCAAATGGGGCAATCCACTCGATCGCCTGTTCCGCGCTCGCCATCACTGCCAGCATCGCCCCATCAGCGGGAAGTGCCTGCATCAGTCGGCCTCGTTCGGCAATCAGCTTCAGGCCATCTGCGAGGCTGAACACTCCGGCAACGCAGGCCGCAACGTATTCTCCAACGCTGTGCCCCATCACGATCGCAGGCTCGATGCCCCAGGACTGCCACAGCTTGTAGAGGGCATATTCGATCGCAAACAAAGCGGGCTGCGTGTAGATCGTTTCGTCTAGCAATCCGTCTGCGTGGTCGGAGTACAGGACTTCTAGCAGCGGCTTGTCCAAAAGCAGTCGATCGCTACACTCGTCCAACACGGCGCGGAAAGTCGGCTGCGTTTCATACAGTTCCCGCCCCATTTGCACATACTGCGAGCCTTGGCCTGTAAACAGCATGGCGACGCGCTGGGTTTTGCGAGTCGCCTGACCTTTGATGCAGTCGGTAGAATTGCCGTCAGTAGAATTGCGATCGGCAAAAGCGCGGAGTTGCTGGCGCATCTGCATTGCGGTTTCCGCGACGATCGCCAGCCGCTGCTCAAAGTGCGATCGCCCCGTATTTGCCGTAAAGCAAACATCCGCCAAGCTGACATCCGACTCCAGGTAATCGGCATAGCGCTGTGCCGAATCGCACAACGCCTGCTCGGTTTTGGCAGAAAGGGTCAGCAGATGGTGCGATCGATCGACACTCGCCGCAGACTGCATCGCAACGGGCGCTTCTGCCAAAACGACATGAGCGTTAGTTCCGCCGAATCCGAACGAGCTAACGCCCGCGACGCGATCGCCTGTGGCAGTCCAGGGTTGGCGATCGGTGGGAACGGCGAACGGCGTCTTCTCAAAGGAAATCAGCGGATTGAGGCGCTTCAGGTTGAGATGCGGCGGAATTTCTTCATGCTCCAGCGACAGCACGACTTTCAGCAAGCCTGCCATACCCGCTGCCGCTTCCAAGTGGCCGATGTTGGTTTTCACTGAGCCAAACCAGCAGGGCTGATCGGTGCGGCCTTGCATCAGCACAGACTTGAGCGATTTGATTTCGATCGGGTCGCCCAGCGAGGTTCCCGTGCCGTGTGTTTCCACGTAGCTGATTTGGGCGGGGGAGACGCCTGCATTTTCGAGCGCTTGCCGAATCACGGCTTGCTGCGAAGGGCCATTTGGCGCGGTCAGTCCGTTGCTGAGTCCGTCTTGATTGACGGCACTGCCGCGAATCACGGCGCGAATTCGATCGCCATCCCGCACCGCATCCGTCAACCGCTTCAGCACCACCAAACCGCAGCCTTCGCCGCGCACATAGCCATCCGCATCGGCATCAAAAGTTTTGCAGCGACCGTCCGAGGCCATCATTCGCGCCTGAGAATAGGCAATCGTCTGGGCGGGAGACAGCATCAGGCTGACGGCTCCGACCAAACCCAGATTGGTTTCGCCGTTGCGGAGGCTTTGACAGGCGAGGTGAATTGCGACCAGTGAGGACGAACACGACGTTTCGATCGCCAAACTGGGACCTCGCAAATTCAGCACATACGAGAGGCGATTGGCGGAAATCCCGATCGTATTTCCCGTGCCGTCATACGGACTAACCGCACCGAGATCTTGCGTCAGCAAAATCCCGTAGTCGTAGTTGCCGCAGCCGATGAATACGCCCGTCTGACTGCCGGAAAGCTCAGCCGGAACGATGCCCGCATTTTCCAACGCTTCCCATGCGACTTCCAGCACCAATCGCTGTTGCGGGTCGATGCGCTCTGCCTCGCGGGGCGAGATGCCAAAGAACTCCGGGTCAAACTGATCGACGCGATCGATAAATCCGCCGTAGCGGGTGTTCATCTTTCCCGGTGTGGCAGGTTCCGGCGCATAAAAGTCGTCAATGTTCCAGCGATCGGTTGGAATCGGCGCGATCGCGTCTACACCGTTTCGCAAAAGCTGCCAGAAAGCTTCTGGATTATTTGCACCCGGAAATCGACAACCCAAACCCACAATTGCAATTGGTTCCACCATTCACCTCCCATTCCACCAACGATGCTTCATAAAGCATCGATTTATGTTCAGTTATTCAAACTTGAGGGAAAGAGTGCTGAAAAATCAGAAACCGCCTTGATTTAAAAACAGCTTTGACTCAGCACTCAATCTGCTGCAAACCCGTCCTAGGCAACAGTTTTTGAGAACTGGGCGAAGGCGGCAACGTTGCGATCGATCGCTCGCTCCAGCGAACCGCCCGCCGCCACGAGACGCATTTCACGGTTGACATCCCAGAGGTAATCGAGGCGATCGAAAAAGCGGCGCAGATCGGAAAGCTGGGTTTGGTGATACTTCAAATTCACGTGAAAGCCATCGTGTTCGTGACACAAACACTTTTCCATCCAGTGCAGCGCGTCTTCGTGGTTCATGTCGAACAACGGTGAAGTCAGCAGGCGATAGAACGACGGCATGAATGAGGCATCATCACGAAACACAACGGGCAATCCGCCCGAAAGTCCGCCCATTAATCCGCGCTGAAGTCGATAGATAATCACATTCGACAGCAGCTTTTCATAAGCCGTTGGCTTGGCAAAATCGCGATAGACTTCTTGCGAAATTACCTGCGACATTGTGGTGTGAAACGCTTCATCAAGCAGGTGATAATAGGAAACTTCGGTCGGCGTCGGAATAAATTCGTTCGTTTTCTCCAAATCCTTGAACCGCTTGTAGTAGCGATATTCATAAGTTTTCAGAGAAATATTCGCGATCATCCGAGCGGAATAATATTGCGCCGCCAAAAAGGGAGAACTGCCCCAATTTAAGGTAAGAAACTTGAAGGCTGAAGGCGAAGCAGTGACGCCAGCCAAGCCACCCGTTGCGGTCGGAATTGTATTGCCTTTTTCTTCCAAGAAGCGGGAATAGCAAGAGGTTTGCTGCCGATGCATCAGCTTGGTAATGGTGCGGAACGCGGATTCTTGCAGGGCGTCTAAGGACAATCCTTCGCCTTGCACAGGCTGATTCAAGAGATGCAGTTTGAAGCGGCTGAGCAGCGATTTTTGCGCGGGCTTATCCAGCTTTTTGTGGAGCGGATTTCCAAATGAATCTTTGCCCAACAGTGCCGTTTTGGTTTTGAATCCAATTCGGTGAAACGTGTTGATGTGGTGGCGTTCTTGCGAAGTTTCAAAGTCGAGTTCGCTGCACAGCGTTTCATAGCCTCCGACTTTTTCAAACACGCCCGATGTCACCTGGTTATACAGCATCGTGTTGGATTCCGAAGCCGCCGTGTGCTGATATTGCCCGACCCAATAGAGGTGATTGAGCGCGAGTTTTTGGGAGGTCGAAGCCGCTTCGTACAGCGGAGTTCCGTACAGCGTGGACAGTTCGCGATCGCCCCAATAGTGCTGGCTGTTTTTGCTGTAGTCGAAATTTTTTCCCAACGTTTCGAGGCGATCGGTGTAGTCGGAATCAACGTTGCTCTGATAGGTTTTTTCAATCAGTTGAACGTGCTTTTTTCCTTTCTCTTGAGGCGCGTTTTCAGATTCATTTCTGACGCTAGCCGTTCTGTTTGCAGTGACCATTACATCTCCTAAGTAAATGAATAATTGATAGGCCAGCACGGTTTCAAGCTTTAATTTTGGGCGTTGAAATTTGAACTGAGATATTGAACCAGTCCTTCAACGGTCGGATAGTCATAAAGCAGCGTTGGCTCGACTTCGCGTCCTAACCAATCAGATAAATCTCCGGTCAAGCCAACCGCAGCGAGCGAATCCAAGCCATAGCGATCGAACGGAACCGAGATATCGACTTCGTCCGAATCAACTTCAAGCAGATTGGCAAGATAGGAAGTGATCCAGTTCAAGATTTCAGTTCGAGAAGGAAACGATTGCGCCGATAAGGTTGCGCGATCAACTTCACCTTCCACAACTAAAATATCCGAATGAACTGAAGAATTGCTGTTTTTCATGGTGAATTGGTTTCGCAAAAGCTGAACAATTGAATTTGAGATGAATCATCAACTCAAACTCGTTTATATGGCAACAAATAGCGGTTTTGAAATGTCGCTACTGTTTGTGGGCCTGCAATTTTTGCAACAGAGAATCGACATCTGCCTGCAAATTCAAAAAGCTCGATGCGCCCTGGGGATTTTCGCTCCAGTCGTCTACCATTTCCAGACTTCCTGTTAGAAATGCGGCTTTGCAGGCATGACGCCGAATCTTGCCGCTCGATGTTTTGGGAATCCGTCCGGTTTTGACCAGCACAACAGCATAAACTTCTAGGCCATGCTGCGCGCTCACCGCTTGCCGAATGTTGCTGACCACTGTTTTCACATCCAGCTTGCTCAGATGGGTGCGATCGACTTCTTGAGCCACGACGAGCTTTTCGGATCCTTTGAAATCGACTGAAAATGCAGCACCGCTGTTAAGCTTCAACGCTGGATGACTTCTGGCAACGGTCAGTTCAATATCTTGCGGATAGTGATTCTGGCCGCGAATGATGATGATGTCTTTGAGCCGTCCGGTGATGAACAGTTCGCCATCTTGCCAAAAACCCAAATCTTCAGTTCTCAAGAACGGCCCTTCTCCCGTGTCGGCTAGATGGGCGTGAAACAGTTGCTCAGTTTGATCGGGCTGATTCCAGTAGCCTTTGGCAACGCTCGAACTCGACACCCAAATTTCACCGATCGCTCCGGGCGGGCAAACCGTTTTGGTGTTGGGATCGACGATCGCAATTTTTTGATCGAGCCAGCCCCAGCCGCAGCCGATGATCGATCGCACATCATCCTCATCGGTTTGAGCATCCGTCACTTCCACAACGCGATTTTGCTCAAGGGCTGAACTTTGCACCTGCCGCAGTGTCGGCTGTGCGGTTTTCAATCCGCCTGAAATAATCAGCGTGGATTCGGCCATGCCATAGCAGGGATAGAACGCTTCTCGTCGAAAGCCGCATTCGGCAAACGTCGCTGCAAAGGTGTCGAGCGTTTCCGCCCGGACAGGTTCAGCCCCGGTGAAGGCGAGATCCCAACTGCTCAAATCCAGCGTGGCGCGTTGTTCTGGCGAAATCTTTTGCACACACAGATCAAAGGCAAAATTGGGACCGCCGCTAGTCGTTGCTCGGTAGTGCGAAATCGCTTGCAGCCAGCGAAACGGCTTTTGCAAAAAGTCAACAGGCGACATCAAGGCAACGGGAAAATTTGCATAGAGCGGCTGCAACACACCGCCGATCAAGCCCATGTCGTGATAGGGCGGTAGCCAAATTAGTCCTTGACTGTTGGCAGTGTGGGCAAAACACTGTTGAATCACAGCAGAATTGTGGAGCAGGTTGCCGTGCGTGATCATCACGCCTTTGGGTGCGCCTGTTGAACCGGATGTGTATTGCAAAAAGGCGAGATCGTCGGCGCTCAATTGCGGCGGTTGCCAACTGTTTGCATCACTGGCTAGTTCATCGGTTGCCAGCCAATGCATTGCAGAAATATCCAGCGTTTGATTCACGTCACTTTGAATGTTGGTTTGAATCGTCGAGTTGGAAAGGATGACTTTGGCTTGTGCATCCGTGACGATCGCCTGCAAGCGCGACAAGTTTTGATTGCGGCGGGGCGGATAGGCGGGAACCGCAACCACTTTGGCATAAAGACAGCCAAAGAAGGCGGCAATAAAGTCTAAGCCCGGAGGATAAAGCAGTAATGCTCGCTCTCCAGCAGTATTCAAAGCTTGAAGTTGGGCGGCGATCGATCGAGCTTGGCGATCGAGTTCGCCATAGGTTAGGTGATTGAGTTCGGTTCCAGCCGACAAGAATCGGTAGCCGACCTGATCTGCTTGCTGTTGCGATCGGCAAGTTAGCAAATCGACCAGCGTTGATTGGTTTGCATTTGCAGAAACAGAAGCAGTTGCGCCTAGGAAACCAGTAGTCACGTTCAAAGTTCCTCGACTGTGTTCTTGAGTGTGATTTCAAAGCGAATGGTGGAAAAGAGCAGGAAAAACGAACACCCTTTGATGAGTGCTTTCTAGCTTTTTCTAATCGTCTTCATCCACTATTTTGGAAACGCAATTCGGACTTTAGAAGTACCCTCGCGGGTAATTTCTTTGATCTCAAAAATTGACTTTGCAAGCTTGAATTGCCGCTATTTCTAGCAGCAGAGCGATCGAATTTCGATAGAAATCGATTCGATTTTTACTGCTAATGGCAGCCGCATCCGAGCGAAATGTCTCCTGCTTGAGACCTGCTCAACGGTGCAGCTTTCTACCAGCATACGCCTGAGCAAACTCCTTTTTGAGGATCTGAAAAAATGGTAAAACCGCTGGCGCTAAGGGAGATGCAGCATGTTCTCATGCTTTTAGCGCTCACATCATTCAAAGCAAAGTTGGGTGAGGAGACTAGCTCCTATGCAGCGGGTTGAATCAAGAAAAAAGTAAGGTTTGATCGAAACTTGTGTTGGCGATATGGAGTTGATCTATAAACGAACACTATGTAGCTGAACACCTGATTAGCTGAAGCAATCAATCGTAAATCACCGTTTTACTGACTGCTAGATACAACTCCTAAACCTTTGCTCAAGCGGTTGGAACCGATCGAACAAACCGCAGCTAGCTTCGGCAATTTGCCGTTCCAACCATCACCTTGGCGATCGTTGGTCAATGGCGAATGAACTGCTAACTGACTGAACTAAAGCCAGAATACAGCGTAAGTTTTCGGAATGGAAATGTCTTAATATTCTCTTTACACCAAATTCTTTCCTAAGCAGGCTGTGGAGAACACGGAAATGGTTGAACACTCGCACTCTGACCGCTTTGCACCAGCCGTCCTAGTGCGTCGAAGAAACCAAATTCCAACCTGTTGCGATCGCATTTACAGATGCATATATGGTGAAAGGGTCGATCGTCGAGATAGAGTAAGCTCGCGCACAAATGCTCAATCGAAACTGACGTGACTGCGAAAGCGATGAATTCTTGGATTGTTCGTTATCAGCCGAATCCTCAAGCTTGTCTGCGCCTATTTTGTTATCCCTATGCAGGTGCGGGTGCTTCGATTTTTCAAAGCTGGTCGAGCCAGTTGCCAGCCGCGATCGAAGTGTGTTCCGTTCAACTTCCTGGCCGCGAACGACGATTTCGAGAGCCACTTTTCACCGATCTTCCGTCTTTGATTGAAGCTTTAACGCCCGCATTGCTGCCTCACCTAGATTTACCTTTCGCGTTTTTTGGGCATAGCGTCGGCGCTTTGATTAGCTTTGAAACGGCGCGGCAATTAAGGCGATCGCACTATCCCAGCCCGCTGCATCTATTTGTTTCAGGGCGATCTGCTCCACAGATTTCCGCACTTAAACCGCCGATTCATCATTTGCCAGATGCCCAGCTTGTGGAAAAACTACGCGAGTACAACGGCACGCCAACGGCTGTTTTGGAAAATGCAGAATTGATGAGTTTGTTTTTACCCATTTTGCGGGCAGATCTGGCGATCAATGAAACCTATGTGTACGATCGCGATCTTCCGCTGGCGTGCCCAATCTCTGCATTTGGCGGGCTAAACGACGAGATTGCCAGTCCCGATGCGATCGCCGCATGGCGCGAGCAAACCTGCGATCGATTTGCCTTCCAGATGTTTCCTGGCGATCACTTTTTTCTCAAGAGTCAGCAAGCTGAACTGCTACAGGCGATCGCGCTTGAATTGTTACAAATTGTGCGGAAAATCTAAATTGACGAAATCTTGATTAAACCGATTGGCTGATTGTTTCAAGTTAAGAATTGCTAACGCGATGTGGAACGCTGAGTCGCTGCTGCGATCGCACTTTCGACCAAAACTTAAGTTATTTCAATTCAGCGATCGTGCCGATGATGCTTGCTTGGGTGCAAAACTGAATTTGCGATCGAGTCAATTTCACTCCTCAAGCTGAAGCAGATACGGAGGCAAAGCCAAATGAGTTTAAGCAGTGAAAAATTTTATTAAGGTATTGCTCTGAGTGTTTTAGATCGACAAAACTTCGGATATCATGCTGTCATCAATCGATTTGCACCGTTAAAGCATTCATCAGGCCTAAGTGCCTGTGGTTTCAACTGAAGTAAGGCAGCAAATGTGTTAGGAGAGCCTGTCGTTTCTCGTGGCTCAGCATCTCCAACTTTCAGGAACAGTACCCAGCGGGGTACTAGCCAAAAATTGTTCCACTCTTACATCATCGGATAGCAGCGCTATCCAACTTTCTTAGGATTAGCCTGTGAAGAACTGATCTTGAACTCTTTGGAGTTCAAAAATTTTGTTTCACCTTTGCTACAACATCGATCGATTTCGCGAGTCGATCGATGTTGAAAGAATCGCATGTTCAATGACTGTTCGATCGCTTGTTCAGTCGTTATTTAATGTTTTGACCATGCAGAAAATCAGCTTGATCTTGCTAGTCAACGAACGCTTAAACCGTTGAATCGATCGAGTTTAAAACGGTTTCAGGCTGCTTCTCTATTATCGTGCCGCATCGTGAAGTGCTGCTGTATTTGAACTTACCGTTTTCTGTGTTTCTCCGTCCTTTGGACAAGCTGTTTTGCCTTCTAGCCCCACAAAGACGCTTCCAGTTCATTTCTCTTCATTGCTTAGGAGCTTCTAATCATGGCTTTACGTGAGTTTCTAACGACAAAATTGTCTCTCGCTGCCAGAATTCGCGTTACCCGATCTTTTACGATCGGAATTCCGCCGCTTGCCGTCACCATCAATCAAACGCGAGAATCGAACATTGCTCCAGAATTGCTGAACATTGATGCGCTGCCAGATATCGTTGCCGGAACGGATGGCAGCGATACACTTTCTGGCAATGCAGGAGGAGCAGATGTTGTCGTCCCGGTCAGCTTTCAGGTCACCATCCGAATACCTTCCGGAATCGACAGCACCAGTGAGGAAACCGTACCTGTTGACTTTAATATCTCGCTTCCAGATACCGCGAACGACGCGATTTTTGGATTTGGCGGCAATGATTCGATCGCAGGCGGCGAGGGCAGTGATTTTCTCGTGGGTGACAGCTTCTCCCCCAACGATGGTGGCTTTGGGAACGACACCATCAATGGCGATGGCGGGGATGACACGGTTATCGGTGGTGGCGGTGCAGATATCATTAACGGTGGCGATGGCAATGACAATTTGTTTGGTGATTACCTGTTGGGACTGGCGCAAGGTAATCTCAACTTGAACTTAAGTGAATTGCCGATTCCCGGCAGTTTTGGTGGTGATTCTGATTTCTCAGATATTTTTGGTGGCATCTTCGGTGACATTTTTGGCGATGTTTTAGGCGGAATTTTTGGTGGAATTTTTGGTGGTTTGCTCGATTTATTCTTTGATTTTTCAGGCAACGTTGACCAAATTAGACTTCAGCTTGGCAACTTCAACATCGGTGTTGGCTCTGGCAGTGAAGGCGGTGATTTTATTTCTGGAGGCGCAGGAGACGATCGCATCATTGGTGATGCAGGCAACGATAATCTCCAAGGCGATTCTGGCAATGACATCGTTCTGGGTGGAGCCAACAGCGATGTTGTTTCCGGTGGCACAGGTGATGACATTTTGATTGGAGATTTTGTTCTCAAAGATGGCTTCGCCATTCCGCTACAAGGGTTTAATGTCATTGCCAATTTTGATGGCACAGGCTCGACTACGCTATTTCCAATCACGCTGAATGTTGGCCCATCTGGAAACGACACGCTGCTGGGTGGCGAGGGCAACGATACTGCTTTGGGCGACGGTGGCGATGACTTCATCGACGGTGGCGAAGGTAACGACAACCTGATCGGCGGTGCAGACAATGACACGATCGACGGCGGCAACGGCGATGACTTCATCTCCGGCGACTACATTGTGCCGCCCGGATTTGTCATTCCAGAAACAACCTCCACCATTGACCTGGGTGCAGCGGGAAATGACACGATTTCCGGCGGCGAGGGCAACGACACGGTTCTCGGTGACGGCGGTGCGGATACGATCGATGGCGATGCCGGAAACGACAACCTGATTGGTGGCGCGGGCAGTGACACTGTGCGCGGTGGAACCGGAGACGATTTCATCTCTGGCGACTACGTTGTGCCACAAGGATTTGTGGTTCCAACGACGGACTTGGCGATCGATCTCGGTGCAGTCGGCAACGACACGCTGATTGGCGGCGACGGCAACGATACGATTCTCGGTGATGGCGGCAACGATGCGATCGACGGTGGCACAGGCAACGACAATTTGATTGGCGGTGCAGACAATGACACGATCAACGGCGGCAGCGGCGATGATTTCATTTCCGGTGACTACATCGTGCCGCAAGGATTCGCGATCCCAACGACGGACTTGGCGATCGATCTGGGTGCGGTTGGAGACGACATCATTTCCGGTGGCGATGGCAACGACACAATTTTGGGCGATGGCGGCGATGACATCATTGCTGGAGACGCAGGCACAGATACGATCGTCGGCGGTTCTGGCAGCGATGAAATTACCGGAGGTGCGGGCAACGATTTCATCACAGGTGACTATATCGTTCCACCCGGTTTTGAAATTCCCGAAACCGATTTCAGCATTGATTTGGGTGCGGTCGGCAACGATTCAATTTCCGGCGGCGCAGGCGATGACACGATTCTGGGCGATGGCGGTGCAGATTCGATCGAGGGTGACGAGGGCAACGACAATCTCCTCGGTGGTGCAGGACGCGACGACATCAACGGCGGGACGGGCGACGACATCATTGCGGGCGACTATCTGATCCAGCAGGGACAGTTTGGCGTTGACTTGGGCGCAGCAGCAGGCGATCGCATCTCCGGCGGCGCAGGCAACGACATCATCAGCGGCGATGGCGGTGCAGATTCGATCGACGGCGATGACGGAACAGACGTGATCCTGGGCGGATCGGACGGCGACACGATCAGCGGCGGCACAGGTGACGATGTGCTGGTCGGGGATTCTCTGGTTCCGCAGGGCTTCACCGTTCCGACCGAGGCGGGCGAATTTGCGATCGATCTCGGTCTCGCTGGAGACGACACGATCTCAGGAAATGCGGGCAACGACGTGATTGCAGGCGATGCCGGAAACGATCGGCTCGATGGCGGTGACGATTATGACGTGGCCGTTTATGCGACTTCACCTGCGGGCGTCACGGTCAACATCGACGAAACCAGCGCTTATCAAAATGAAGGTGGCGGAGAGGCGCATATTTCCTGCCCGACCGGACAAACGATCCCCACCGATGCCGAACCGGAATTTAGCATTGCGGCAGGAACGGCTGAGGATGGCTATGGGTCGATCGACACCTTGAGAAACTTTGAAGCGGTTGTCGGCTCAAACTTTGGCGACATCATCATCGGCAACGCCAAAGATAACGTGTTGGAAGGCTTGGGCGGCGACGATTTGTTCATCGGCAATGCCGGATTTGACGTGTTCGACGGCAGTGACGGCAGCGATACGGTCAGCTATCGGCGCGATCCCAATGGCGTCAACGTCACGCTCAACTTTTTGTTTACCGGAGTCGGCATCGCCCAAGATGGCTTTGGCGCGATCGACATCCTCAACAGCATCGAAAACGTCACCGGATCGGCAGGCAACGACACGATCACCGGAAACGACAGCGCCAACACGATCTTTGCAGGGGCAGGCAACGACACCGTATCGGGTTTGGGCGGCAACGACATTCTGTTTGGCGAAGACGGCGACGACATTTTGCGCGGCGACAACGATGATGATTTTCTCGTCGGCGGCAAAGGCGCAGACGTCATCGACGGCGGCTTGTTTGGCACAACGGTCTTTGGCTTCTTGGGCGTCGATACGGCCTCCTATTTCAACTCGGAAACGGGCGTCGGCGTCAGCCTCACCACCGGAACGGGCTGGGCAGGCGATGCCAGAGGCGACACGCTGATCGGCATTGAAAACCTGGAAGGCTCGGAATTTGAAGATCTGCTGATTGGCGATCTATTCAACAACACGATCTGCGGATTGGGCGGCAACGATCTAATCTACGGCGAAGGCGGCGACGACACCGTGAAAGGCGGTACGGGGAACGATCGCATCTTCGGCGGCGACGGCAACGACACGCTATCTGGCAACGACGACCAAGACCAAATCAAAGCCGGAGCAGGCGACGACAAGCTGTTCGGTAACGACGGCAACGACCAGCTTTATGGCGAAGACGGCAACGACCAGCTTGAGGGCGGTGCGGGCAACGACTACCTCGAAGGTGGGAACGGTGACGATCGCCTGCTGGGACAAAGCGGCAACGATCAGATCTACGGTCAGGCGGGCAACGATAGTTTGGACGGCAGCACGGGCGATGATTTGCTCGATGGCGGCACGGGTGACGACTCGCTTGCGGGTGGAGACGGCGACGACCAGCTTGACGGCCAGCAAGGAAAAGACCTGCTTGATGGCGGAGCCGGAAACGATTTGCTCGACGGTGGCGACGACCAAGACCAGCTTTTCGGCGGCGATGGGATCGATCGCCTCTTCGGTCAGGCCGGAAACGATACGCTGTTCGGTCAGGCCGGAAACGATTTGCTCGATGGCGGACTGGACAACGACGACTTGGACGGCGGCGCGGGCAACGACCAGCTTTATGGTCGCGAAGGCGACGACAGCTTGATCGGCGGCACAGACGACGACTATCTAGAAGGCAATGACGGCAACGACATCCTGTTCGGCAATGACGGCAGCGATCGCCTCTACGGTCAGCAGGGCTTCGATACCCTGGATGGCGGTGCGGGCGGCGAC
This sequence comes from Microcoleus sp. FACHB-1515, assembly GCF_014696105.1. Classification (GTDB taxonomy): domain Bacteria; phylum Cyanobacteriota; class Cyanobacteriia; order Elainellales; family Elainellaceae; genus JAAUTJ01. The sequence continues at coordinate 4,008 of NZ_JACJPO010000044.1, read as the reverse complement.
CTCCTCGACGGCGGCACAGGCGACGACTTCATTTATGGCCGAGAGGGAACCGATCGCCTCTACGGACAAACGGGCAACGACTACCTCGACGGCGGCACGGGTGACGATCGCTTAGAAGGCGGCGACGGCGACGACCAACTTTATGGTCAGCAAGGCCGCGACTATCTTGATGCCGGAGCGGGCGATGATTTTGCCTGGGGCGGCGACGACGATGACCTGATGTTCGGACAAACGGGCAACGACTACCTGGATGGCGAACTCGGCAACGACCAGATCAAAGGCGGTGAGGGCAACGACCAAATCTACGGACGCGACGGCAATGACTCGATCGCAGGCGAACTCGGCAACGACTACATCGAAGGCGGGACGGGGGCTGACCAGCTATATGGCGGCGACGGCAACGACTTTATCTATGGCGACACCCCGGACGGCGATCGCGAAGGCGTCCCGGAGGAGAATCGCGATCGATTTGACGAAGGCGACGACGCCAACTGGAACGACATCATCACGGGCGGCGCAGGCAACGACAACCTGTACGGTCAGCTTGGCGATGACCGAGTTTCCGGCGGTGAGGGCAGCGATCTCGTATCCGGCGGCACAGGTGACGATGCGCTCGACGGCGGCGCGGGTGACGACCTGATCGATGGCGGAACCGGAAATGATGCGATCGCCGCAGGCGACGGCAACGATCTCGTCTACGGCTTCAGCGGCAACGACAGCATCGAGGCAGGTGAGGGCAACGACTATGTGGAAGCGGGCTTTGGCGACGACTCGATCGCAGGCGATGCAGGCAACGACACATTGCTGGGCGGCGATGGCAACGACCTGATCTACGCCGGAGAAGGCGACAACCTCCTCGAAGGCGGCAACGGTCAAGATACGCTCTATGGCGGCAGCGGTCGCAACCAGTTTGTCGTTGCAGCAGGCGCAGGCAGCGACCTGATTTACAGCTTTGCAGCGGGCAAGGATTTTGTCAGTTTGAAGAACGGTTTAACGTTTGACGAACTTTCAATTGCTCAGGGCACAGGCGACAATTCAGGAAACACCTTGATCAACATTCAGCGCACGGGTGAACTGCTCGCAACTCTCGTGGACGTGCAGTCGCAAACGCTGACTCGCTGGGACTTCATCACCGCATAAGTCAACACAAACCGCAGGGGCGTAAGGTCTTGCGCCCCCGCAATCTCGGTCTCGAAGCGATCGCCATCCTATTAACTTCCTGTCGAACAATAGTGGCGTTCTCCAATTTTCCACAGCCGCAAAGCGATCAGCAGAAAAATAATTCCCGCGATCGGAGAAACATAGCAAATCCACACAGGCACAGAGAAATCATCCGCTTTGTCAAGTACGGCAAGCAGCGGAAAATAGCTGACGCAAACAAGCGGAATCAAAAACGTAAAAAATCGCTGAAGCCACCTGCTATAAATTGAAAATGGATATTGAGCCGTTTCCACGCCGCCATAGGTCAAAATATTCATGATTTCCAAAGATTCGATCGTCCAAAATGTCAGCGTTGCCTGTACGATCGTGATCCCCAAAAACAGGGCAATGCTACCAATCAGCGCAACACTGAGCAGCCAGAAAACTGACAGCGTAAACGGAATCTGAAGCATTATCAATGACCAGATCATCACCGTCAATCCTTGAGCGAGACGACCTATTCGCTTGAGCGTCAATTCAACCCCAAAAAGCTGTAGCACGGTCGATCGCGGACGCAGCAACAATCGATCGAAATCACCATTACGAATAATTTTGCCAAACACATCAAATCCCTTTCCCAACGCATCCGCACAGGCAAAAGCAACGTTGATTAGACCATAAAACAAACCAACTTCAGCTAGCGTCCAACTGTCGATTTGGGTGAAGCGATTAAACAGCGCCCAAATGCCGAAGAACTCGATCGCCGTGCCAAAAAGCTGCCCCAAAACTTGCAGCCAAAACGAGATTTTATACTGCATTTGTGACTTGAATGACACAGCAATATACCGCAAATAGAGATGCACAGAATTCACGATCAACCTCCTTGAATAATCAGCTTCTTGATGCCGCGACTCACCAAAAATCGCCCAATCAAAGTAATCGCAACAATCCAGAAGCCTTGATGAATCAGCACATTTGGCAAGGCGGAAGGCGGAAGATTTCCAGTAAATAAACGAAATGGCTGATCCAACAGTCCAGAGAAGGGTAAAACATTCAGAAGCGGCTGAATCCAATCCGGAAAAAGCGGCAGCGGCACAACCATTCCCGAACCAAAAATAATCAGCGTGGGAACAATGCTATTGATGCCTTCACCCGATAACGTCCACAGCATTGAAACAGTCAGCAGCATCGTCAATGCCGAAGATAAAAGAATGGCGTTGATGAAGGCCAGCAAAAAGGCAATCAAGGCAGCCAATGAAGGCAGCATTAACGACCATTGAGCAAGCCCAACCAGCGGCAGCAGCAGCGCGATCGACAAAATCGGAATGGCTCGCAACACGATCGGAACGGTACGCATTGCGAGGGCGCGAGTTAGCCAAAAATTGTACAAATCCGCAGGTCGAAGTAAGTCATATCCGATCGAACCAGAACGAATCAAATCTTGAATTTCGCGATCGCCTGACCAGGGAACGATCGCCATCAAAAATGCTTGTCCTAACCAGGTATAGCCGATCGCTTCACTCAGCGTCATCGGTTGCATTGAAGCGGCATGACGATAGAATGCTTCGAGAATCATCACTTTGAGAAATCCCCAAAAAAGTTGGGTTGCAACACCCGCCAAAGCAGCCGATCGATATTGCAGCAGCAGAGCAAATCGAGCGATAAACAGCGACCTGTATGCATTCAATTTAAGCACCTCCGACCTTGGCATAAAGCTCAGCGACAATTTCTTCGATCGGCGGATTCTCAACAAATAAATCTTCGATTTCATAGTTAGCCGTGATTTTATGAATCAAGGCAGCGGCAGAAATTTTGAGCGGATCAAATGCCAGCGTTACTGTGTGATCTTCTTGAGAAATTAGACTGACTCCTGATTCGATAAACTGAAAATTATCTGTCTTAATATCAATTCTTAAATGGCGACGCGAAGAAACCTGAGAACGTAGAGTTGCCAAAGAACCATCACACAAGATTCTGCCATCTCCGATGATGATGACGCGATCGCACAGCGCCTCAATATCGTCCATATCGTGAGTCGTCAAAATGGTTGTTACCTGATGCGTTTGGTTCAGCAGCTTGATCAATTTGCGGACGGCAAGTTTGGAGACGGCATCTAGGCCAATCGTCGGTTCATCAAGAAATAAAATATCGGGTTTGTGCAGCATTGCCGCTGCAAAATCACATCGCATTCGCTGCCCTAAGCTAAGCTGTCGTATAGGCGTAAACAAGAAACTTTCGAGATCGAGCAAATCGATCATTTCATCGCGAGTTTGACGATAGCAAGAAGGGGAAACGCGATAGATATCACGCAGCAAATCAAACGACTCGATAACAGGCAAATCCCACCAAAGCTGCGATCGCTGACCGAACACAACACCAATTCGACTCACGTGTTGAATGCGGTTTTTCCAAGGCACTCGTCCGTTGATAATGCAGGTTCCACTCGAAGGCACTAAGATACCGCTGAGAATTTTAATCGTGGTTGATTTGCCTGCACCATTGGGACCAATATATCCAACGAGTTCACCTTGCTCCAGCGAAAATGAAACGCCTTTCAGCGCATGAACTGCTTTGGTTTGTCGCTGCACTAAACCTCGCACTGTTCCCCAAACGCCCGACGATCGCTCAGACACGAAAAAGGTTTTTCTCAAGTCTTCAACAAAAATGTGAGACATCAGCAACTACTCTTTTACTGCTTCAGAAGCTACAGTGTAATTCACCTTCTTTCCGCGATTTCACCTGCTAACGCTTGAGATACAGCAATCCTAAATAGGAGATGAACAGTAGCCGTACATAAATGCTTTGGCAAAAGCAAAGGTTTGACAATGTGTGACTAATTGAAACAGAAACTTGACCGACCCAAATCTT
>NZ_JACJPO010000043.1 GCF_014696105.1 Microcoleus sp. FACHB-1515 | reverse complement strand
CTGGCGGAGCGCTATCGCAATCGGCGGCGGCATTTCACGCGCCGAGTCCACCTACTGGCGGGTATCGTTAACTTTGAGTCAGCTATGGCTAATTGATTCATGCAAGAGGTCTACTTCACCGGGATTTTTTGTTGGCAGTAAAGGTGTCCACAGGGCAGAGTCGGCAAATCCGAGGGCGTGGAGACTATGGATCGATCGCGCCACCCAATCCGGTTCACCGACCAAAATCACCTTATTGAACTGCTTGCCGTCTGCGCTTGCAGCGAAATCCAGCAATTCCTGTTCTTGCTCCTTAGAATTGTCGGTCATGGTCTAACCTCGTGTTTGTAATTACAAACATCATTACCGCTATCAGTCTATTTTTCGTTTGTAGTTACAAACATTTACTTGGTTATGAGCCTCTGACAAGATTTGAGGCATGGGAAAAGCAGGGAAAGCACTGAGGCAAGTTTTGCAAAATTACGGCATCAGCCAAAATCGTTTAGCCGTCACAATGGGAATCAATCGATCGACTGTCCATCAATGGGTAAACGAAGGTAGCGATCCGCTTGCTGAAGCGGTTAGCGAAATTTTCAAAGCACTTAGGCAAATTAACGAAGCCGCAGCAGAAGAATTTATAAATTTGTATTTAGAGCGAGATTTGCAGGAATGAGCGATCGCTTTGCGATCGTAGGCAATTGATTAAACTAATAAATTGATTAAACTAATAAATGATCCACTGCTGAAGACTCGCTGTGCCGCCAGGCGCGAGAACGACTGGAATGCTTGGTAGATTGCGATCGATCGGCAACATGACAAAAACTGTTTATGAATGACGATCAAGTAAGACTGCATTTTCAAACAATTCGGCAGCAGATGGCCGCCCTGCAAAGTAAGGATACGGAAGCCTGGCAGAAAATTGATACTGTGCTCGAAGATCTCCACGTTATCTGCGAGCAGATGCAGACCAATTTAGCGATCGCAGAAAGCGTCGAAGAAGAATTTCTTCAGCAGACCCAACAGCTTACCGATCGCTGCCATTATTATTACGATTTGTTTCAAAATTCTCCGATCGCCTATCTTGTGATCGATGCCAGCGGTCGAATTTTAGAAGCAAATCATGCGATCGCGAGGCTTCTCAACGTGCCACCGCGCTATTTAGCAGGGCGGTCGCTGGCTGTTTATGTGGCAGAAAGCGATCGACCAGTTTTCTACACCAAGCTCGATCAGCTTGCCCAGAATGACGGACAACAAACTTGGCAGATTCACTTGTGTCCACGCGGCGGCAATCCGTTCCTGACGGAATGGCAAATTGCGATCGACCACGATGCGGATGGTGAAATTGCAACGCTGCGAATCGGCGTGTACGGCTTGAGCAAACCGCAGGTTGCTCTGCCCACTGTACCCTCCGTTCTCGAAAAAATTCGACCCGCAGCCAGACTGCCCCAATCGCCTCTGCCCCAGTCGCTAGATGGTTTGCAGGTGCTGGTGGTGGAGGACGAAGCGGATATTCGCGAATTTCTCACGGCTGTGCTGGAAGCGCATGGCGTTGGCGTTCGAGCAGTCGCAAGCGTTGCAGCCGCGCTAGAGGCGATCGAGCATTTCCATCCGGATGTGCTGGTGAGCGACATTCGGATGCCGCATGGCGACGGCTACAGCTTGATTCGACAAATTCGGGCGATCGAAGCGGCTCAGGGCGGCCATATTCCCGCTGCCGCCATCACTGCCTATTTGGAAGAAGATCGAGAAAAGGCACTTAGCGCTGGCTTTGAAGCACATCTGCACAAGCTGGCACAACCGACTGAGCTGATTCAACTCGTGGCGCAGTTGGCTCAAAGCGCATCAAGCCCCGATCGCGACTTGCTGAACTAAATTCAGCGTGAGGCGCATCGGTTCATCAAGCGAAGCGATCGAGCAAGCATTCAGCAATGCGATCGGCGGCTCCCGTTGCTCCCAAGCGGCGGCGTCCGTTTTCGGCGATTAGATGCAGGCGATCGGGGTCTTGCAGCAGCGATCGCACAATTTTCGGAGCTTGGCGCGGGTCTTGTAGCAAAATGGCCGATGCTCCCAGCAGGCGCGTTTGCGCTTCGGCAAACTTCGGCGTAAACTGTGGTCCTTCTCCGGCAATGGTCAAGGCAGGTTTGCCCAAGCCGACAAACTGTTCAGTTGCCGTTCCCGCCATTGCGATCGCAAAATCCGCTTCGTGCAGACAGTCGCGATAGTGCGTTTGGCTGAGGGCGATCGTCGCCTTGCCCTGCGTAAAGCAATCCTCATTCTGTGTCCATCCTTGTGCAATCAGGGAAGCACTGAGCGGCTGCAAGTCCAGTTGAGGCGCGATCGCACCGAGAAACAGCAGCGACCTTCCCAACCGCGCATCGATCAGCGCTTGCACTGCAACCAGGATGCGCTGCCAGTTTTGATAAGCTTCCGGCGGACGCGAACCGGGCAGTAAAACGAAGGTGAGGCCATCGCGATCGACAGGTTCAGTGGCAGGTGCTTCCAAGCCGTCCATCATCGGATTGCCCAGGTCAAACACGGGAATCGGCCAGCGCTGCAACACTTGAGCGGTCAGCGAATCACGCGGAAACACGGCGCGACAGTGCGATCGCTGCATCAGCCACCGCTCCCAAGGCAAATAGACCGAGCCTGACCAGCTTTCCATTCGCTCAAACCAAGTCGGGCGCGGCAGCAGTCCCACTTCGTCGCGCAGGTAGTATTCCGATTTCGCCGTTCCCACAAAGGCATAGGGCGCACCGCTCATCCAGGCAAACAGCAGCGGCACAATATCTCCGACTGCCAAAATCACGCCGCCCGCTTTTGCCCAAGCCCGCACGGTTTTTCGCTGCGCCAAGGTCAGCTTCAGCAAGCCGCCACGCAGATCACGAGCAAACTGCCGCCCATCTTGATAGATAAATCCACCCGACGGCATTGGCTTGACCGTACCGACGATCGCAATTCCGTGATCGGTAAAAGCGTGACCTTCTCCCACAATGGGCAGAGCGGCAATTTTCGCATTGGGCGATCGCTGCTGCAAAGCCTGTAGAATCCGCAGGGCGATCGCATCTTCTCCATGTCCGTTGCTGAGGCAAAGTAGCTGCATCTCGATCGATATGAGGCGAGCAATAGCTCATGGTACGAGATGCAGACGCAAACGGAAACGGGGCAAGGACAATTCGGAGCGTTAGAGAAGCGGAAAGCGACTGGGACGTTAGGCAGCGATTTCTTCGACTGTTGAGGCGATCGGAGCAATCTGCCCGTCCTGTACGCGCAAAACGCGATCGGCGAGTCGGGCAATATCCGGATTGTGCGTCGCCATCACCAAAGTTTTGCCTGCGCTGCGGGTCAGGTTGAGCAGCAGTTCCAGTACGATTTGGCCGGTTTCTTCATCAAGATTGCCTGTCGGTTCATCGGCCAAAACAAGCTGCGGATTGTGGGCGAGGGCGCGAGCGATCGCCACCCGCTGCTGCTGTCCGCCCGATAGCTTGTCGGGATAGGTCGCCGCGCGATCGGCCAGTCCAACCTGTGTCAGCAGTTGCAGGGCAGACGCCTGTGCCGCCTGAGTCGATCGCCCCGCCAGTTCTTGCGGCAATGTAATGTTTTCGAGGACGGTGAGCGTGGGAATTAGATTGAAAAACTGGAAGACAAAGCCGATGCGATCGCGCCGCAGCAGCGTTCTTGCTCGTTCATCCAGGTCGGTGAGCGCCACACCATCGATGCTGACACTGCCCGTCGTGGGGCGATCGATGCCGCTAATTAAATTCAGCAAGGTGCTTTTGCCGCTGCCGCTGTGACCGAGCAGGACAACGAATTCACCAGGATGAAACGTGAGGCTGACGTTTGCAAGGACGACGCGATCGAGTTCGCCTTCTTGAAAACGCTTGGAGAGGTTTTCGATCTGCACCTGTGCGCCGCTGCCTGACTCGATCGGGCGATCGTCTGTCGCAGAAAACCAGTTTGACCACCAACCCATATTTCGCTTCCTAGAATGAACGGCCTCTGTCATAAATCTTAAACAAATTTGCCAGTGGCTCGATCGCAATTTAGTGAAATTTCTTCGGAAGCCGAGCGATCGCGCTTGGATCTACTCACGGAGTCGTGTAGGTTGGTGTTGATTCATACCCAAGACGACTAATACTCAAGAAAATTCACGGAGAAAATTCATGCAGCTTTTCCGCGCATTTATGGCAGGGGCGATCGCCACAGTCAGCACGGTTGCACCGCTCACTACCGTCAATGCTGTTGCGATTCCGCCATCAGGAGAACTGATTGCCCAATCACAAATTCGCAATTTTTGCCGCCCAGAAGAAAGTATGTTTGTAGCCGCAGAAACGCGAGACTACTGGGTGAATATTTGCGGCGGCGACTTGCCGAATACCTACGTGGGCGTGAACAAGCGGAACGGCAATGCGATTCGGGTGCCGCTGCGAGACTACGATCGCGACTCGTTTGAAGCGGTCAACGGCGATACAATCTACATTCTTGCCCGCAACACAACTAGAGGTTCTGTGCTGACCGTGACGCAGATGCCCGGATATCGCGAAATTCTGCGGCAGGCTGTGATTCGCTGGAATTAATTTTTCAACCTACATTGTTCAAACTAGAGCGATCGAGGTCTGCCACAAGCGGCATCGATCGCTGAATTAATCTAAAAATTTCTTTTTTCTGGGTTTACAGTTGCAGCAGTTGGCGACGGCGGGCGGCAATTTTGTCGCGGTTAATCTGCACGACGGCTTCAACAAATGGCAAGATGCGCTGCGTATTTTGAAAGACGTTGATTTGATAGACCTGCTGATTGTCTAGATCCAAGGCAGTGAGCCAGCCGCTCTTGGGATGATAGGCTCCGGTGTCAATGTCGAGCCAGCCTGCTCCCTGAGCGATCGCGCCTGCGGGCACATTGGGCAGCGTAAACGTGATCGTGTGGCCTGTGATGATTGTTTTGTTGACAAAGTAGGGCTGTGGACTGCTGTGGAACTCTTCGCGAATCCAGCAAAATTCCTGCACGCTCTGTTCGCTCAACGGCAGGCGCGGATGTACGCCCGCGTGAACCAGCCAGTAGTCACCTAAGTCGATATGGGTAGGCAGCGATCGCATCCATTCCAAATGATCGAGCAGCACTTCCGGCTCGTCATAGCTGGCAACGGTCGCTTGTCCGCCGCTGTGCAACCAAGCGTGAAGGGCGTTGGGAGCAATGTTGCCGTTGGGAAACGAATCGATGAGCAACTGTTCGTGGTTGCCCAGCAAGCAGCGATAGCCACTTGCACGCACAAAGCTCACGACCTGAAAACTTTTGGGGCCGCGATCGATCAGATCGCCTAAAAAATACACTTCATCCTCGGCGGACGGTGCGATCGCCATCAGCAACTGCATCAGGCCGTCGTAGTGTCCGTGTACATCTCCGATTACAATGCGCCGACCTTTGGTCACGCTAGTCGCCTCTTACTATCTATCAGTGAATGAAATGGCGATCGATCTTTCGCAATTGCGAGCTTCAACGATTACGAGGACAGCAACCTGCTCAAAATTAACAGCAGAGGTTGATGTGTCGTAATACTACGATTATGCCTTGCCTCGCTCAGAGAGAGCCAAAAAACACGCACCCGATGCTTAAATCTACGCAGAAGCTTTACTGACTTAAAGCTCGAATAAACTGCTGCAAATTTGCCAAGAAGCCTTGTTTTGGTGGAGCGACAGGCGCTCCTGCTTCTGTTTGCCCTGCGGCTTGCGCCAAGATCGCCTCTAGCGCTTCGCCCACAGGTCGGCGTGGTTCTTCGGCCACCAGTTCGTAGCTCGTCTCTCGTTGCACCCAAACTTGCCAAGGCTGCGGATAGCAGCGCAAAATCGCCGCGCCCTCTAGCGGTCTGAGGTAATAGCACGACTCAAACGTATTGAGCAAGCGATCGCGCAGTTGCCGCCCTGTCCAGCCAATGCCGACTGCCCCAATATCTTCCAACCGGGGATTGAGCATGACGACAGGGCGTTCTGCTGCCTGGCTACACAGTTCTTCAACCTGCGTTACCTCAACTGCGGATGGCTCAACAAAAATAAACAATTTTTCTTCCGGCTGAATTTGCGCCTTCAGTTCACCAATGCCGCGCACCGAATAAGCCTGCTCGCCCCAATCGCGCCGCGCCAAAGCTGCCGCACCCGCATCGGGAAAAAACACGCGCAGTTCACTTCCCATGTTGGCAAAAGCGGGAATAAACTGTTCCGCGATCGGCAAAATCTTCAGTTCCGGAAAGACAAGCTCAACTTGAAGCCGAGTTAGACCATCGGCAAGTGCGGCTTGCGTCGCTTGTTTTGCCTGCTCGATCGCATCTTCAAGCGTGTCGGGAATTTGACTCATGGGGCGGACGTTCGGGGGCATTGAGCAATCCAGAATTACAAAGCATACACCAAGCGGCGATCGAATGGCTAGCCCTGCGTCGCGTAGCCCTGAAGATTTTCGGGGTTAAACTGTCGCAGAACGCTCGTTGCCTTGGTCGTGATGTTCGCCGCACCGCTGACTACAACAAGATACTTACCTTGATTGAGGCGATTGCGGTAGGGCAAAGCGTCACCGCTGCCAACCGAGGCACCGACCCCACCTCCCACAAAAAAGCTGCCCATCGCGCCCGCCACCGCACCAAGCAAACCGCCAATCAGGTGATTGCCGATCGCCCCGACCGACTCAACCAAGTTAAAACCCGTCGAGACGTTGAACAGATAGCCGCCCACAAACCCAAATGGAATTAGCCAGAACGAAAGCAAGCCAGCTTGTTTGCGAGCGGGTTGATTGGGATCGATCAAGCCAAATTCGTCGGCGCTTTTATAGCCTTTGCCCAAAATGCTGACCTGCTCCATCGGCAGACCTTCTTTTTCCAAGGCGGAATACGCTGCTTCTGCCTGAATGCGATCGGGCAACACAGCAATTACATAATTCATAAGCCTTCTTGCATCGATGTTTTCTTTATTTTCCAGCTTAACGAGTCTTTTGCCAGGTGACACAGCTAGATTTTGCAAATGATTTCTATCGATCGACAGAGGTAGAACTTGAATGCAACTGAAAACTTCTCAAAGTGTCGATTCAAATCACAAATCGACTTCAAGCGATTCTCCTTCTAAAGGGTGAATTAATGAGCGTCCGTCAAAAGATTGATGATGGTTTGAAATTGCTGCGGCAAAGTGGAAATTGTGAGCGTTCTTTGTAATAACTGCTTCATAGGGAGAACAAACAATGGTTACGACTCTTGATGATACGAAGCGTCAAGCGATCGGCATGAAGCTTGCCGACATGAAGGCCATTCAAGAACTGATTATTTCTAACGAACAAAAGTTTATCTCGGCGATCGGCGATAGCGATATTCAAAAGCGCTTTCAAGACATGATCAAGGATGACCAAAAAAACTTGGGCATCCTCGAAACCGTGATTGTCCAATACGGCAATCCTGCCCAGCCGAAAGAGGAAATTTCGGACATGGTGAGGAAGATTGACGAACTGATGTCTGGCACAAAGCTAACAATTTTTGAAAAAGTGTTCCAGCACGAATTGCTGAAGCACCAGCAGTTTATGAACGGCATCATCGTTCACAAAGCCGCTCAAAAAGTCGGCGCAGATGTCGAAGCTGCCATTACTCCGCTGAACACGATCAATTTTGAAAATCGCGCTCACCAAGAACAACTCAAGGGTGTTCTGGAAATGCTGGGCGTTTACGAATTGACCGGACAGCAAGCCGATCAAGGTCTATGGGCGCGGGTTCAAGATGCCGTTGCTGCGCTGAGCGGCGTTGCGGGTAGCGTGGTTACCCAAACTTCCGACAAGTCGGACATGAACCTGCAAGATGTCATCCGCATGGATCACCAGAAAGTGAACGTTTTGTTCATGGAACTGTTGCAGAGCAATGACCCGCAAAAGATCCAAGAATACTTCGGTCAAATCTACAAGGATCTGAATGTTCACGCCAAGGCAGAAGAAGAAGTTGCCTATCCTGCGGTGCGCGGCAAATATCCTGATGGTGACTTGAAGGAACTCTATGATGAGCAAGCTGAGATGCGCGTAATCATGGACGAACTCAAGTCCACCGATCCGGCTTCACCCATCTTCAAAGAAAAGGTGAATCAGCTCAAGAACATCGTGATGGATCACGTTCGTCAAGAAGAAAGCACCTACTTTGCTGCTATTCGTGACAACTTCAGCAGTGAAGAAAGCGAGCGCTTGGCAACTCAATTCAAAGAGTACAAAGCGCAGTTGCAGCAAGAAATGGCTGCTGAGATGAAGTAGTTCGATCGAGCTACCTAGACATATCTAGAAACCACTTCCACCTTTACATTGCTGTGTGGAAGTGGTTTTCCAGAATCAAGAAACACTCAATCAAAGGAACGAAGTACTGTGTTTGGTAACGGGCCAGATCTTGGAGAGCAAGCGCTTAGCAAAGCCGCAGAAGTTGGGATTTCGACTGCACTTGATGAAGTGGAAGATATTGAAGTTGATATTCGCACTGACGGTTTCAAGCTGATGCAGGGCGAGCTTGAATCGGTGAAGATTGAAGGCGAAGGCTTGGTGATGAAACAAGACCTCCGCGCTGAAGAATTGACGCTGGAAATCAATCAGGTTGGCATTAATCCGCTCAAAGCGGCTTTTGGCGAAATTGAATTCACTCGTCCTTCCGAAGCGGTAGCAGAAATGGTGCTGACTGAGCAGGATATTGAGCGAGCTTTCAACTCAGATTTCATTAAAAGCAAGCTGCAAAATCTGTCAGTTGAAATCAATGGTCAGCCTGTTCATTTGAACGTGCGATCGATCCATTTTTCCCTACCTGACACCCAAAAAGTCGCCCTCAAAGCTGAAGTCGAACGGCAAGATACAGGCGCGATCGAGCAGATTGCTTTCACCGCTGTTCCCTCGATCGACACCAACGGCCAACGCCTCAAGCTCAATCAGGTTGAATATGGCGATGAAGCAGAAATCTCACCAGAATTAACCACTGCTATTCTTGATAGCGCTGGTGACATTCTTGATCTACGCAATTTCGATATGAAAGGCGTTTCGATCAAGCTGACGCAACTGGTAATTGCGGCTGGAAGACTCACGTTTCAAGGGCAAGCGATCGTCGAGCAGTTTCCCACTTAAGCGTGAGTCTGCCTAAAGTTGGATGCTCTTACGGGTTTCTCTCGATACACCTAAAAAGAGAAAACAATTGAATGGGCGAGAAGGAAGCGCTTCCGGTAAGGTATCGCTGCGATTCAAGTGCCTTTTCAAACAAGTATTACCCGCAAATTTTCGGTAGCCAAGCTGCGAGCGAGAACACTCATGGAAACCAAAGAGAGAGATAACGGCACGCCCTATCCCGATGTGCCTGCTGTCATGGAAAGCAAGCATGACGAGTACGTTGATCCAGGCATTGTCAGCACGGTAAATGTTGCCGGACACCCGCTGCATCCGGTGATCGTGACAATGCCGATCGGCCTACTTGTGACGGCAGCAGGCAGCGATATCGGCTACTTTTTCACGCAGGATAACTTCTGGGCACGAGCTTCAATTTGGCTGATTGGTCTAGGTTTGGTGACAGCGATCGCCGCTGCCATTACTGGAATGAGCGACTTTTTGAGAATCAAGCGCGTTCGCAAAAACACCGCAGGCTGGGCGCACATGTATATCAACATCGCGATTCTTGGCCTGACGCTGGTTAACTATTTGCTGCGCTTGGGCAACCCTGCTGATGCAATCTTGCCAACCGGAATTATCATTTCAATTCTGACAGCAACCTTGCTGGGAATTAGTGGCTGGTACGGTGGCGAACTGGTTTACCGTCACAAAGTTTCGGTAATTGGTCCCAGCAGCCGTAAGCAGTAAGAATGTGGAAAGGGATTTGTCTTTAGCAAGTCCCTTTTTTACAGCAAAAATTGTTCGATCGCCCGTGCAACTCCGGACTTTTCAACATCAGGCGCGACCCAATTTGCATAAGTTTGAACCTCGATCGGGCTGTTGCCCATTGCCACACCAATCCCGGCATATTCAATCATCTCAACGTCGTTGAAGTTGTCTCCGATCGCCATTACATTCTCGGCTTTCAACCCCAATATTTCTTCAGCTAAATACTTCACAGCCGTTCCTTTATTCACCAGCGGATTTGCAGCTTCAAAAAAGGTGGCAACCGATTTGGTGAAATACAGTTCAGCAGGCGTATAGTGCTGTCGCAAATTGGAAAGCAAGCGATCGATCAAATCGGTATCTTCACTCAACGCCAAAATTTTTGTCGGCGTGTCAATTTCCAAAGCACGACGTAAATCGCTAACTGCGATCGCTTCCACGCCCGATCGCTCACAATATAAAGCAGTCTCCGGCGTGATTTCACGAACGTAGAGCCGATCGTCAATATACAAGTGCAGCGAAAGCTCTTGGCGAAACTCAGTTTGATCAAAATATTCCAACAGTTTCAAAGCCGTTTCGATCGACAGCGGCCAGTGACGCAAAACTTTAGCAGTTGAAACATCTTTAATCAGTGCACCCTGATAGGTAATCAGCGGCAAAGTGGAGCCGATCGCTTGATGAAATCGCAGTGCCGATCGAAACATTCGACCTGTGGCGATCGCCACTTGAATTCCTTTCACTTGTGCAGCGCGAATTGCTTCAAGGACAGGCGGATTAATTTCGTTGTTGAGTCCGGCGATCGTGCCGTCGATGTCAAGGGCTAAAAGGCGAATGGTTGAATTAGCTGACGATTTAACCAAATGACTTGACTGCTGCATAATTTTAGTTATTGATTTCGATTGGTATCTTGGATAGGTAACTGGTCGAACGGCTCTGGTTCAACATTAGGAACTTTCGCTAGAACGACTTCGTATTTTTCTCGACTGCCTCGTTCCGCAAGTTCATTTAAATATTTCTCAGTCGTGAGAGCGGCAATTTTTTCTGCAATGGCGATCGCAATGAATTGATCGATCGAAATTCCATCTTGTTTCGCGAGCATTTGCAGGCTCTTGTGGAGAGAATCGGGCAGTTGAATGTTTAGATTACTCATGACAATGCTCCAATCGATTGAAGAAATTCCGCAGGCGTAATTGCGCTGATTCCAAACTGCTCTATACCCGCGAAATCGCGGATGTTATACGTCACTACGCTATCACATCTAGCCTTAACAGCAAGCTCTAGCACCATGTCATCTTTTGGATCTCGTAGAAGAGGTCGCCAAAGGAAAAAGATTTGATGACGTGTTGCAACTGAGCAATGAAATCCGATCAAGCTTTCAACATCTGCTTCAGAAATCAGGAGATTTGGAAGTTCTCGCAGCAAAACTTCCCGATATTCAAGCACGATCGGCACTGACAAATGAATCTCAAATGCACCTGTGCCGACAAGGGATAATAGCTGATAGGCGCTTCCTCGCTTTGATCTAAGTCCAGCAACAATCACATTCGTATCAATTACAATTTGTGGAATTGCCATAAGGACGGACGCAGCGATGAAATTGATTTTACTTTACCGCTGCCTGCGATCGAGATTGCGCCACCAATCGAAGCAATACAGCCTGTCCCATATTGCTCCAATTCCTTCAATGATTAGCCAGACGACAAAACCGACAAGTGCTACTCCAAGATCGGGCAAACTAGGATCAGTAGCAGAAGATTCAAGTCTAATCCATAGCTCTTATTTGAAATCCACAGCAGAAAAACAATACTTGCAAACAAAACTGCGATGCTAAATTGAAATAGTCGTTTTCTGCTGAATCTACTCATCACTTCACAATGCGTCCGCCCGTTCAGCTATAACTGAATCCAAAACAGTCGATCGGTAACCTAACAACTACACTTTTTTGCAGTAACGCCACTCTAGTCTAGTTCGGTCGCAGAAAGGGAGCGTTAAAATTGAATGATGACGAACGACAAAACGCCTCTGTTTCTGCTGGTTGACGGACACTCGCTGGCCTTCCGATCGT
Source organism: Microcoleus sp. FACHB-1515 (assembly GCF_014696105.1). GTDB lineage: Bacteria > Cyanobacteriota > Cyanobacteriia > Elainellales > Elainellaceae > JAAUTJ01. The sequence goes on along the minus strand of NZ_JACJPO010000043.1, from coordinate 37,554 downwards.
ACTTCGCCCACGCCAAAGGACGCGATGGCGGTTTGCGGACGACAACCGGAATTCCGACGAGCGTGACGTTTGGGTTTCTCAAAGCGCTGATTGAAACGATCGAAAAAGAACGCCCGACGCACGTGGCGATCGCCTTTGATCTGAGCGATCCGACCTTCCGCCACACGGCTGACGAAACCTACAAAGAAGGCAGGCCGGAAGCCCCGGAAGACTTCAAGCCGGATTTGAAGAACCTCAAGGAACTGCTGGAGGCGATGGATTTGCCGATCGTCACCGTCTCAGGCTACGAAGCGGACGACGTGATTGGCACGTTGGCGCGGCGAGTCAGTGGAGATGATTTTCAGGTCAGAATTTTGAGTGGCGATCGCGACCTGTTCCAGCTTGTCGATGACGACAAAATTCGTGTCCTCTACCTCAGCACCACGTTTGGACGCGGACAGCCGCCGCCTCGTGAGTTTGGCCCCGAACAGGTGAAGGAAAAGCTCGGCGTTGCGCCCGCTCAAGTCGTGGACTTCAAAGCGCTGTGCGGCGATACGTCTGACAATATTCCGGGTGTCAAAGGAATTGGCGAAAAAACTGCTGTCACCTTACTGAATACTTATGGCTCGCTAGAGCAAATTTACGCTTCGATCGACCAGATCAAAGGCGCGACCAAGCAAAAACTCGAAGCCGGACGCGATGCCGCCTGTCATTCGCAGTACATGGCGCAGATTCACCTCGATGTGCCTGTCGAGGTCGATGTTGATGCCTGCAAGCTGCATGGGTTCGATGAGGCGAAGGTGCGATCGCTGCTTGAAAAGCTGGAGATGAAATCGTTTCTCAACAAAATGCCGCAGTTGCAGCAGCAGTTCGGCGGCGCAATCGAGAAATCATCCGATCTCGATGGCGTCGATACCGATTTTTCGGAAGCGACTGGCGTTGAAGCAACGGCTGCTCAGGCGATCGGAGCACCGATTGCCATTCCCGATTTTGGCGAAAGCGATGACCTGTGGTTCTTCAGTGCCGAAGAGACGGAAGTTGCACAGCAGCGAACGCCGATCGCCATTCGTCCGCGTATCATCGACACGCCCGAAAAGCTGACGGAACTGGTCAACATTCTCAAAACCTGCACCGATCCGGCTCGTCCCGTCGCGTGGGATACCGAGACGACTGACGTTGAGCCTCGCGATGCCGATCTCGTCGGCATTGGCTGCTGTTGGGGAGAGGATTTGGATGAAATGGCCTACATTGCGATCGGCCACAAGTCCGGCCAGAACCTCGACAAGTCAATTGTTCTCGAAGCCCTGCGCCCAATTCTCGAAAGCGCCGACTATCCCAAGGCGATGCACAACGCCAAGTTCGATCGCTTGGTCTTTTACTTCCAAGGCGTCGAAGTGCGCGGCGTCATCTTCGATTCAATGCTGGCAAGCTACGTCCTCAATCCCGAAGGTTCGCACAAATTGAGCGAATTGGGGCTGAGATATTTGGGCGTGCAGGCGTTGAACTATACCGATCTCGTTCCGAAAGGCCAAACGATCGCAGACATCTCGATTCCTGCCGTCGCGGACTACTGCGGCATGGATGTCTACAGCACCTATCACTTAGTTGGCAAGCTCAGAGCCGAACTCGATCAGGTTCCCGAACTGCACAGCCTGCTGCTCGATATTGAACAGCCACTCGAACCCGTGCTGGGACAGATGGAAATCGACGGCATCTGCATCGACATCGATTACTTAAAGGAATTCTCGAAGACGCTAGAAACGGATTTGGCGGCGATCGAACTGCGAGCTTATGAAGCAGCAGGCGAAAAGTTCAGCCTCGGATCGCCCAAGCAGCTTAGCGATTTGCTGTTTGGCAAGCTGAATCTCGATCGCAAAAAGTCGCGCAAAATCAAGACGGGCTATTCGACCGATGCAGCAACGCTAGAGAAGCTGCGGGACGATCATCCGGTTGTGGAGGCGATCGTCGAACACCGCACCCTGACGAAGCTCAAATCGACCTACGTTGACAAGCTACCCAGCTTGGTTCGCAAAGATACCGGACGGCTGCACACTGACTTTAATCAGGCAATTACCTCGACAGGCCGCCTGTCTTCGTCTGACCCAAATTTGCAAAACATTCCCATTCGCACCGCATTTAGCCGCCGCATCCGCAAAGCCTTTATTCCCGAATCTGGCTGGCTGATGGCCGCTGCCGACTATTCACAGATTGAACTACGAATTTTGGCGCACCTGACGCAAGAGCCTGTGTTAGTTGAAACCTATCGCAAAGGCGAAGATGTTCACACACTGACGGCGCGGTTACTGTTTGAAAAAGATGAAGTGACATCGGAAGAACGCCGCTTAGGAAAGGTGATCAACTTTGGTGTCATTTACGGCATGGGCGCACAGCGATTTGCGCGTGAATCGGGTGCATCTGTGAATGATTCGCGAGTGTTTATCGATCGCTTCAACAAACGCTATCCCAAAGTGTTTCGCTATCTGCAACAGATGCAAAGAGAAGCGATCGCACACGGGTTTGTCACTACGATTAAAGGTCGCCGTCGCTACTTCAATTTCGCCAGCGACAGCATCCGCAACCAGCGCGGTAAAGATCCCAATTCGATTAACCTGGACAAGCTCAAAACCCGCGACCAGTTTGACGCACAGCTTTTGCGAGCGGCAGCAAACGCACCGATTCAAGGCTCCAGCGCGGATATCATCAAGATTGCGATGGTGAAGCTGCATGAGGTGCTGCAAGATAGACGGGCACGACTGCTGCTGCAAGTCCATGATGAACTTGTCTTTGAAGTGCATCCGGATGAGTGGGAAGCGCTTCAACCTGAAATTAAATCGGCAATGGAAACGGCAGTTGAGTTAACGGTGCCGCTGATGGTCGAAGTTCGCGCTGGGCAAAACTGGATGGAAACCAAATAGACGATCGAACAGTCTGAATGCCCGCCATAATCATGTAATGATAAAAACACGATCGCTTAACATTGCTAGAGCGGCATCAGCAAAGACAGAGAAACAAGGGTGCATTAAGTTTTTTGAGCTAGCCTGTTTCGGCTTTGTAAAAGCGATTAGATCCGTCGTGTCACTGGTAGTGAACGCTCCTGCACAGGCCGAATATTCCCTTGTCAACTCAAACTCAACTTACAAAGCAGCACTGCCCCGCGCATTCTGCTCGAATATTGCTAGTAGAGGACAACTCAACCAATCGCCTATTGCTGCTGGACTATCTGACGCACATGGGCTACTGCGTTTCGAGCGTTGTCTGTGGACGCGATTTTCTCACAGCTCTGCCCCAGTTTCAGCCGCATCTCGTCCTGCTGGATATCAAACTGCCCGACATCGACGGCTATTCGCTGTTGCAGCAGATGCGTCAAAACGAAACATGGTGCAAAATTCCAGTTGTTGTCGTTTCAGCTTGCGCGTTCAAAAGTGACCAGCAGCGAGCACTTGGATTAGGAGCGCGTCGCTATCTGGTCAAGCCGATCGATCTCGCCGCTTTGCATCGCGCCATCATTGAAGAACTGTGGCACTTGCAAGACGATCGCAGCTAGCGATTGCGCTGTTGCTCGATAAAGTCTTCAATGAGGTAGCCTAATTCTTCGACCAGTCTGCCCGTGTGCAGAATTTCAGCTTGGGCTTCAGCGACAGAGCGAGGAGCCAGCAGACTAGCAGCCTGCAAATGATTAAGGATGCGTTCGATCGCTTGACGAACTTCATCCTCAAATTCTTCAAGTGTCATTGGATTTTCGGGAGACGATTCAGGAAACAATTCAGGAAGCAAACGGCGATCGAAGTTATATTCGATACATAAACCAGTTTAATATATCCGTACTATCTCTAAAATGCGCGAGATTGCTGGTATTTACCTAAAAAATGGCTGATGGCCGCGCAAAACTGCTTTATCGGATGACGCGGTGAACTCGCAGTAGTTCACCCATTCCAGCAATTCTGCGGATTGACGTGCCAAAACGCAAGTCAATTCATGGAAAAATCCTTCAAATTCAAAGCAGCGATAAATCTTTACTGGCGCGACGATCTCGATTGCCCCCTGCCGGATTTTTGGGATGCTCGACCTCACCCGCTTGCGCTAGGCTGGCGCTAAGCCCATCTCGATCGATTCCATGTTTCCAGTTTTCTACTCTGACGAATTCCTTGACCACGACTGCAAAGGCTATCACCCGGAAAATCCCGGTCGCTTGCGGTCAGTGGCGGCAGCGCTGCGGTCTGCTCCCTGGAGCGATCGCCTCGACTGGCAAACGCCCAAACCTGCTGCACTGGACGATCGACGACTAACCGAAGCATTGTTTGCCATTCACCCTCAGTCCTACGTTGTGGCGGTTGAACGGTTGGCAAATAGCGGTGGCGGCCAGATTGATGCCGATACTTACGTTTCGCCCCGCAGTTTTGATGTAGCGCTGTTGGCAGTCAATGCGTGGCTGGATGCGATCGATCGCGTCCTGAAAACCAACAATCCCGCCTTTGTCCTCTCACGCCCGCCCGGACATCACGCGGTTCGCGAAATCGGCATGGGCTTTTGCATCTTCTCAAATGCAGCGATCGCAGCCCATTACGCTTTGAAGCAGCCGGGGATCGAGCGGGTTGGCATTCTCGACTGGGATGTACATCACGGCAACGGCACGCAGGCTTGCGTCGAGGACAATCCGCAGATTCGCTTTTGTTCGCTGCACCAGTCGCCGCACTATCCGGGCACAGGGCGAGCAGATGAGCGCGGCAAGTTTGAGAACGTTTTGAATTTGCCGATGCGGGCAGGTAGTTCGATCGCCGACTACGAGCCGCTATTTGAGCAAAAAGTAATTCCCTTTTTCGAGGAGTTCCAGCCCGATTTGCTGATTGTCAGTGCTGGATACGACGCGACGACGGGCGATCCCTTGGCGCAAATCAATTTAGAGCCGGAAGATTTCGGCAGGTTTACGCGCTACTGCCTGAAGTTGACCAGGCGGATTGTGTTCGGGCTAGAAGGCGGATATGAGTATGACGATTTGGCGCGATCGATTAGCGCGACGATCGAAGCTTGCCTTGAGTAGCCGTTTGATTGATGGGGGGAGGGGCGATCGAGGATGGTGTCAGCCAGATTCTTTAGTGCATTCATCAAACGCTAACCGTCCATTCAACATGAATAACCTCTGACACGTATATCGTTCAATACGCCCCGAACCGAACTGATCGTGGCGAGCATCAACCACCATTTGATAAGTTGTGCCGCTACCAAAATAAGACAATTGCCGAGTTACAGGATCACCTTCAATAGTCGTCTGTATATGTTGCCACTGCCCCGGCTTCCCGCGTTGGTATGCAGCAAAAAATTGTTGTTCTGCCTCTACGTTCAACGTTGTTCCTAAAGAATCAGTTGTTGTTCCGTCATTTGTTAAGTTCAAGTATTGCGATCGACTGATAAACCAGCCCCAAGCAACACATATTGCAATAAGCGAACCAATCGCAATCCATACATATTCATGGCGCAAACGCATACACCACTACCCTTTCTTAGGTGCTACTTGAAGTATTTAACGCGGTAGGTGCAAAGAAAGTTCCAGCCCTCCAGTAAGGATTTCAACAGTAAAAAGGACGACCCGGAGGCCGCCCTTGAGGAGGTTGATTTAAGTTGAAATTAACGGCTAGATTCGATCGCCGGAGCCGTCAGCGGAATCGTTGCCATTGGTTCAGCATCGATTCGTTTTTCAGCTAGCGTCGGCAAAGCGTCTTGCAGACGAGCCGTTATTTCCAAAGTCTTCGAGTCGTAGATTTGCGTGATCATCTTCGGATAGAAACCGATGCCGACGATCGGAATTAGCAAACAGGCGATGATGAACACTTCACGCGGTTCGGCATCGATTAGCTTTTCATGCGAGGTGAGTTCTTTGTTTTCTGGCCCGTAGAAGATTTCGCGCAGCATTGACAGGAGATAGATCGGCGTTAGAATCACACCGACTGCGGCCAGGAAAACGACAATGATCTTGAAGGTTTGGCTGTAAGCTTCGCTATTCGAGAAGCCAACGAAGACCATCAGTTCTGCCACAAAGCCGCTCATGCCGGGAAGCGCGAGGGAGGCGAGGGAGCAAGTGGTGAACATCGCGAAGATCTTGGGCATCTGCTTTCCAACGCCGCCCATTTCGTCGAGGATCAGGGTGTGGGTGCGATCGTAGGTCGCGCCCACTAGGAAGAACAAGCTTGCTCCGATTAATCCGTGCGAAATCATTTGCAGCATCGCACCGCTGAGACCGAGATCCGTGAACGAAGCGATCCCAATCAGCACGAAGCCCATGTGCGAAATCGAGGAGTAGGCGATCTTCCGCTTCAGGTTGCGCTGGGCGAAAGAAGTCAGAGCTGCATAGATGATGTTGACGATTCCCAGAATCAGCAGAATCGGGGCAAAGTAAACGTGAGCATCCGGCAGCATCTCGACGTTCATCCGAATCAGCGCATAGCCGCCCATCTTCAGCAGAATTCCAGCCAGCAACATGTGAACGGGTGCGGTCGCCTCGCCGTGCGCGTCGGGAAGCCAAGTGTGGAGCGGGAAGATCGGCAGTTTGACGGCATAGGCGATCAAGAAGGCGGCGTAAATCCAAAGCTGGAAGTTGAGGGCGTAGTCTTTGGCGATGAGCGATCGCATATCAAACGTGACCGTATCGCCATAGAATGCCATCGCCAACGCGCCGATCAAGATGAACAGCGAACCGCCCGCCGTGTAAAGAATGAACTTCGTGGCCGCATACAGCCGCTTTTTTCCACCCCAAATTGACAGCAGCAGATAAACCGGGATCAGTTCCAGTTCCCAAAACAGGAAGAACAAGAGCATATCCTGCACGGCAAACACGCCGATCTGTCCGCCGTACATCGCCAGCATTAAAAAGTAGAAGAGTTTTGGCTTCAGCGTTACAGGCCAAGAAGCCAGCATCGCCAGCGTCGTGATAAATCCGGTGAGGATAATCAGCGGCATTGAGAGGCCATCTGCGCCAACTGACCAGTTCAAATCGAGCGATTCCACCCAGGTATAGCGCTCGACAAGCTGCATTCCCGGATTCGAGAAGTCGTACTGGGTGTAGAAAGCGTAGGAAATTAAAGCAAAATCAATCAGACCGACGCTGAGGGCAAACCAGCGGACGGTTTTGCCGTCTTTGTCAGGAAGGAAGGGAACGACGAGCGAAGCTGCGATCGGCAGCAGGATAATCGTAGTCAGCCAAGGAAAGTTGTTTATATCCATATTCAATTTCGGTTGTGCGATCGATTGGGTCATCGGTCAAAGGAAAAACCTCTCGCCATTTCTGGCTGATTCGATCGAACCGTTTCCAGGTGAGCAAGAGGTTTTTCTTCAGAAAATCAACAGAATCTAGGTAATCCCTGAAACCAGCACTAAGCCAAGCACTGCGCCAAACACGATCAGCGCGTAGAACTGGACTCGGCCATTTTCCAGGTATTTCAAACCTTCGCCCGAAACCAGCGTAACAAAACCCGCCAGGTTGACAACGCCATCCACGATCCGCACGTCCACTTCAAGAACTTGACGCGCCAAGCGGCGACTGCCTTGAACGAAGACACGATTGTAGATGTCATCGATATACCACTTGTTGAGCGAAAGGCGATACAGCGGCTCGATCCGGTGAGCGATCGCACCGGGATCGATCTTGTGCCGCAGGTAGAACAAGGAGGCCAGCGTGATCCCAATCAGGGCGATCCCGACTGAGCTTCCGCCCATGACCAGGAATTCCGTCCAGTTGAATTCGGTCGAGGGAATTTCCAGTTCGGAAACGTGGGATGCGATCGCGCCTGCTTCCGGACGATGCAAAAATTCCTCAAAGTAGTTGGCGAACGGCGTTCCGACCAAGCCAATCAAGATCGAGGGAACGGCCAGCAGCATCAGCGGCAGCGTCATCGCGAGGGGCGATTCGTGCGGCTCGTCGCTGTGGTGGCCTTCGTGGGCTTCGTGGTCGTGCGCTTCTTGCGGCAGTTCTGCCGTTAGCTCTTGCGGATTCATTGCACCGGGACCAAAAGCCAATCCCATGCGCTGAAGCTGTTCGTTCTTGAGCTTGTCTTTGATGCTGTCGTTCTTGCCGCGAAATGTGCCTTCAAACGTGCTGAAGTACATCCGGAACATATAGAAGGCGGTGATCCCCGCCGTTAGCCAGCCGATCGCCCACAATGCCGGATTTTCTTCAAACGTCGCGCCCAAAATTTCATCTTTTGACCAGAAGCCCGCAAAGGGAGGAATCCCCGAAATTGCCAGCGTACCAATCAAAAAGGTGATTGCCGTGATCGGCATATACTTCCGCAAGCCGCCCATCAAGCGCATATCCTGTGCAAAGACAGGATCGTGACCGACAACCGCTTCCATGCCGTGAATGACCGAGCCAGAACCCAAAAACAGCATCGCCTTGAAGTAGGCGTGCGTCATCAGGTGGAACATGCCTGCGCTGTATGCGCCGACGCCCATGCCCATCACCATGTAGCCCAACTGAGACATCGTGGAGTAGGCCAAGCCTTTTTTGATGTCGTTTTGCGTAATGGCGATCGATGCTCCCAAAAACGCCGTAAACGCCCCAGTCCAAGCGATCACATTCATCGCGGTTGGCAGTCCCTCAAAGACGGGGAACATCCGCGCAATCAGGAAAACGCCCGCCGCCACCATCGTCGCCGCGTGAATCAGAGCCGAGATCGGCGTGGGGCCTTCCATCGCGTCTGGAAGCCAGACGTGGAGGGGAAATTGTGCTGATTTTGCGACGGGACCCAGGAAGACGAGAATCGCGAACAGGGCAGCAAGTCCGCCGCTCAGCGCTCCAGATTGAACGAGTTCTTGGAGGCGATCGCCAATCTCGTTAAATTCAAAGCTTCCCGTCGCCCAATACAGGGCAAGGATGCCGAGCAGCAAACCGAAGTCGCCGACTCGGTTGGTCACGAACGCCTTTTGGCAGGCATCGGCTGCGGCCTTGCGATCGTACCAAAAGCCGATCAGCAGATAGGAACACATCCCGACCAGTTCCCAAAAGATGTAGATCTGCACCAAATTAGGACTGACGACAAGCCCCAGCATTGAGGAGCTAAATAAACTCAGATACGCATAAAACCGAACATAACCAGGGTCATGAGCCATGTAGCCGTCGGTGTAGATCATCACCAGGAAAGCTACGGTTGTCACAATCACCAGCATCAGCGAAGTGAGGTGATCGATCGTGTAGCCCATGCTGAGGTGAAAATCTCCTGCCGCTGCCCAGTCGAGCATTCGGGTGTAAGACTCGTGACCTTGAATCTGACTCCAAAGCAACGCAAACGCAAACGTCATCGTTGCGCCCATGATGGACACGATGAAGGTAGAGCTTGCCCGTCGAAGCTGATTTGTGGTTTTACCAAATGAAATTAAGCCCACGCCCAACAACATCGCCCCTGCCAGTGGCAGAACGGGGATGATCCAGGCGTACTGGTACAGTGATTCCATGACTCACGCCCACTTCAAATTTCTTTACTTACTTTGTCAAAACCGCTTACATTGTGACACATTGCTACTACGCAGTGTGGATCAAGCCGCACAGAAGCTTCACTCTCTCAAGGCAGAATTTCGAGCGATCGCAGCGATTCTCCACCGTTCGCTTTCTGACTTTCGACAAAATCAATCGGAATCATCGATCGCCTTGCCGTAAAGCTGGATAAATGGCAATCAATTCTCGATGGGAGCGCTAAGATTCGGCATTTTTCGATCTCATTGTTCAAACTTCCTTAAATTTTGTGCGCTAGTTTTCGATCGCCAGGATCAAACGGCGTTAGATTAGCAAGAGTTTCGGGGAGCATCCCGCTCGAATCCTGCTTATTTTGCTGGAGTGAAGCGCTCAGTTGACCGCTTTGATTTGTCATCGCATTGACATCACGCTGAATAAAACTGGCACAATGAACCTGCTTTGCTTCGGACAGTTTGACGAGTTTGAAGCTTTAATTCAGATGCTTTAAATTTTCGGGTGCAAGCGGTCATACTAGTGACGCTTTCAGCCGCCTTCATTGCTAAGCTTGCTGAGTGTTCTCTGTTTCGATTCGTCACCTCACTTCATCCGCCCATCAACCCTTCTTTGTAGTCATTAGCTTCATGACACGACCCAACCTTTCTCATCTGCTGCAAGCCGCTTTGTTCAGCGGCGCGATCGCGACGACTGCCGCAATTTCTTTGCTCACGCCGACCTTTAGTCATTCTGCCCGCGCCGAACTGCAAGACAGTCCCAAAGCCGTCCTGGATGAAGCCTGGCAAATCGTGAACCGCGAATATGTGGATACCACGTTCAACCAAGTTGACTGGCAAGCAGTCCGTCAAGAACTGCTCGATCGCAACTACAGTTCACAAGAAGAAGCCTACGACGCTTTGCGAGCCGCCTTGGAACGCTTGGACGATCCTTACACGCGCTTCATGGATCCGCAGCAGTACGACGCTTTGACGCGGCAAACGCGAGGTGAACTGTCGGGCGTGGGCATTCGCCTTCAGGCCGAAGAGGAAACCGGAAATCTCACGGTTGTCGAGCCGATTCCCAATTCGCCCGCTGCGGCGGCGGGAATTCGTGTCGGCGATCGCATCCTCGCGATCGATGGGCGATCGACGCAGGGCATGAGCGTCGAAGAAGCATCGAGCCTGATTCGCGGTGAAGCCGGAACGGATATTACGCTGCGGATCGATCGCGACAGCAGCAGCTTCGATCTCTCACTGGTTCGCGCTCGAATTGAGCTGCCAACTGTCCGCTATACGCTCAATCAAGAAGGCAACACGCGAGTCGGCTACATTCGCCTCAGTGAGTTTAGCGACCACGCTGCCGAACAGATGCGTCAGGCGATCGAAGACCTCGAACAGCAAAACGTGGATGGCTTCGTGCTGGATCTGCGCGGCAATCCAGGCGGTCTGCTGAGTGCCAGCATCGAAATTTCGCGCTTGTGGCTGGATAATGGCGCGATCGTCCGGCGAGTCAATCGCAACGGTGCATCCAACGAAATGACCGCTGATCATACGGCGATCACAGATTTACCGCTGACCGTGCTGGTGGACGGCAGTTCGGCCAGTTCTAGCGAAATTTTGACAGGTGCGCTGAAGGATAACGGTCGGGCGACGATCGTAGGCACAACGACATTTGGCAAAGCGCTTGTGCAGTCCGTCCATCCGCTCTCGGACGGGTCAGGTTTGGCCGTGACGATTGAACACTACTACACTCCGAACGGCAGCGATATTAGCCATCGCGGGATCTCGCCAGATGTGGAAATCGCGCTCACCGATGCACAGCGTCAGCAGCTCGTCAGTCACCAAGATCAAATCGGTACAACGGCTGATCCGCAGTATGTTGGAGCGGTGACAGCGCTGCGAACGGCGATCGCCGCAAATCGATCGACAACTTCTCGCGTCTCAGAGCAGATACCAGCAGATGCCAACCAAGTGCAGAGCTTGAATTCGCTTCCTCAGTAGCAAGAGCGATCGTTCTCCCGCGAAAAGCCCTCACTGCCGATTGGCAGTGAGGGCTTTTTGTTTAAAAAAGATTGCTTGAAAGAATGCGACTAGCCCCTACTGCGGATTCGCAGCGGTTGCCTGCTGACCTGCATACATTGCTCGCAAGACCAAGGCCGGATTAACCCAGTTGCCGTCATATTTCAAGCCCCAGTGCAGGTGTGGGCCTGTGGTGCGTCCGGTCATGCCAACCCGACCGATGCGCGTTCCGGCTGCGACCTGCTGACCTTGGGCAATCTGGACGCCGCCCGATCGATCGAGCATGGTGAGTTGACCGTTCACGGTTTCGACATGTCCCTGCATGTGACAGTAGATGTGCAGCCAGTGGCCGGATTCAACGACAACAGATGTTCCGCAATTGCTGTTGTCTGAAACTTCGACGACCGTGCCTGCCCACCAGTTGCGGATGTAGCTGCCCATCGGTGCAGCCAAATCGAGGCCATAGTGAAACTCGCGTCCGTAGCCGCCCGTTGCCGATCGACGGTAGCCAAACGGTGAAGTGTATGCCTGAAAGCTTTCGACCGGAAACGACGAACCTGCCCACTGATTTGCAGCGATTTGGCTAGGGTTAATTTGGGCGATTTGCTGTGGGCGAGTGGCATTGGGATCGGTGCTGATGGCGATCGTTTCTCCAGCACGGGCGGTTGCGGTTGGCGTGGCCGTACTGCTGGGCGCTTCGGGCAAGCGAATCGGCTGTTCGATCGCAGGCCGTTCGATCGCAGGTTGTTCATTCACCGCTGGCTCGATCGCCTTGACCATCTCCTGCCGCAGTTCAAGCACAACAAGAATGGTTAGTCCGATCGCGGCGAGCAGCAGCAGCTTACCGAGTCGAATCCGATTTCTTTCGACTAAATTCAATTGGCGCGAAGGCGATCGACGAGCGGATTGCGATCGCAAAAATCGCCGCCGTAATTGCTTCATCCAGTTCATGCGAATTCGTCAACCTCCTCGTCGATCGCACACAGTTCAACTTGTGGCATGAAACACTGCGGTAGAGTTTAGCAAATAATCAAGCAACTGCATCAAAAATGATTGATTTTCACTCAAAAGACGAGCAATTTAGCCTTTTTGAATCAAGATTGAATTGCCTTCGGTTTTCACTGCATAGGTCGTTAGCGGTTGTTCAGCAGGACCTTCAACGACTTCACCATTGGCCTTGAATTTTGCCTGATGACAGGGGCAAACAAATTCGGATTGATTCGCCTGCCACGCCACTTCACAGCCTCGATGCGTACAGGTTAAGTTGACGGCCACTAAATTATTGCTGTCGGGATCACGCAGCACGATCGCTTTTTCATTTCCAACTGAAACGTCGATCTTTCCGGATTGTTGAAGCTGCTCAGTTGTCCCAACGGCTTCAAATTCGCGATTTGATGCAGGGGATTCTGCCTCGGCAGTCGGGCTAGACGAATTGGAATCGCAAGCAGCGATCGCGACTGGCAAAAAGCTGGCTAATCCACCAATCCCGACCCACTGCAAAAAAGCTCGCCGTTCCATCCGTGTGTTCTCCGTCGATTTGGAAAGATTACCTATGCTAATGTAGACAACTTCACTGCCGATCGTCTCTAATTTTGTTGCCATGCTGCCTGACCAAAGCCGACTGCAACTCACGCCCGATCTGAAGATTTGTCGCATCCTAAACGGCATGTGGCAGGTTTCGGGCGGGCATGGATGCATCAATTCACGAGCCGCGATCGCCCAAATGTTTGATTATGTCGATGCCGGATTTACAACTTGGGATTTGGCCAATCATTACGGTGCGGCAGAAGATTTTATCGGTGAATTTCGGCAGCAGTGGCAAGCAGAACGAGGCGAAGCCGCACTTTCACAAGTGCAAGCCTTGACGAAATGGGTTCCGCATCCGGGACGAATGACGCGCCAAATTGTCGAAGAAAGTATCAATCTTTCGCGGCGGCGAATGCAAACCGAAACGCTCGATTTGCTGCAATTTCACTGGTGGGACTATCGCGATCGCAGCTATCTCGACGCCTTACTGCATCTGCAAGACCTTCAGCAAGAAGGTAAAATTCGCCATCTCGCGCTGACCAATTTCGACACCGATCACCTGCAAATTGTTCTCGATTGCGGCATTCAAATCGTTTCCAATCAGGTGCAGTTTTCGCTGATCGATCGCCGTCCGCTCGTGCAAATGGCGCAATTTTGTCAGCAGCACGATATTAAATTACTGGCCTACGGAACCTTGTGCGGCGGACTGCTCAGCGATCGCTATCTCAATCAGCCAGAGCCGTCCGCCAATCAGCTTTCAACCGCTTCGCAGCGCAAATACAAAAAAATGATCGATGCGTGGGGCGATTGGAATTTGCTGCAATCGCTGCTGAACGTGCTGCATTCGATCGCCCAAAAGCACCAAGTGAGCATTGCCAATGTCGCTATCCGCTGGGTGCTTGATCAACCCGCTGTGGCAGGCGCGATCGTCGGGGCAAGACTCAGCATTGCCGAACATCTGCGAGACAACGCTCGCGTCTTTGATTTGCAGCTAGACGAGGCCGATCGCGCCGAAATTGAAGTTGTTCTCGGCAAATCTCGCGATTTGTTTGCAGCGATCGGTGATTGCGGTGATGAATATCGCCACCCCACCCCGCTGACTTCTGGATAGGCCGAATCGATCGAGGCAAGATCAATTCCCAAAAGCAACGCCAGGCGATCGCGCGATCGCCTGGCAAAAAATAATTCAATGGAAAAGTTTAGATTTAGATTACGTCGGCTGCGCCTTCAGCACCCGTGTCACTGCTGCGCTCAGTGTTCAGTTCATCTCCGTCTTGGCCTCCATTTCCATAGCGACGACGGCCAAATCGTCCGGTGTTCGTGCGCTTGCGAAATTTACGAGCGTAGGCTTGGTTGCGAAGTGCTTTTTCTTTTTTTTGGTTGCGGCGTTTAGCCATTCTTGACCCCTTTTATCGATCGACTGTGACAAACAAATCTGCTGCCGCTCAAACTCGGCATTCCAAGAGATCCACCCTAACACAGATGCCGCTCAACTTACGACTCAGCCGCAGCGATCGAGCGCGCCCAGTCGATTGCTTCGGCCTGTGACGTAATTTTGCCTTCGGCCTGCGCGATGCGAATCTCCTGCAACAACTGGCCGATGCGCGGCCCTGCCGCAAGCTGAAGTGCAACCATCAAATCGCGGCCTGTAACGAGCGATCGCGGATGACAAATCGGATCGTCGGGCGTCAGGTAGCGATTGATCAGCGGGGCGATCAATTCGAGGGACAAGCCATTTGCCAAGGCCAGCAGCACGACAGCCGGAAACACCGCTCCTGCCGACTGAAAAAAGAAATACTGCTGGGCGGCGGGCGCAGACGGCATTAGCGCTTGCAGCGGCGCTAAGCTCTTCAGCGTCAGGACAACCGCTTGCACTTCAACGCGACTGTATTTCAATCGCCACAGTTCGCTTTCAGCAAGTTCTGCATTCGGCGCGACCAAGCGACTGAGCTTAGCGATTTTGAGCCAGTTGCGGCCTTTGGTCGGCTCAAGCAAATCAGGACGCGACTGCAAGTCGACCGCCGCTCGATCGATCCGGGCAATTTCAGCCAGTCGATCGCCATCGGCATGAGGTAGCCACGCTTGCAGCAAACCGTCTTGCCATGCCGCTTGCAGAAACGGCGTTCCTTTCGCGGAACCCAGCAGATAGTTGAGTTCGGACTGGACGCGCTCGGCGGCGACAAACTTCAGCAGTCCAGCCAGTTGACGAATCGCGGCTTGCGTCTTCGGCTCCAGCGCAAAGCCAAGCTGGGCAGATTGTCGATAGGCACGGAGCAGGCGCAGCGGGTCTTCCTTGAGATTGTCGATCGCCACCATGCGAATTTGCTGCCGCTGCAAATCGCGATAGCCATACAGCGGATCGTACAGTTGCTCAGTAAACGGACTGTAGGCGATCGCATTCACGGTGAAGTCGCGTCGCTCCAAATCCGCTTCCAGCGTTGATCCCACCTGCTGAGCAAAATCGACGGTGGCATTCTCAAATACCACACGAGCAATTTGCCGATCGGCATCCAGCAAGACAAATCCGGCGCGATGATGACGAGCGATCGCTCTGGCCGTTTGCACCGCGCGATCGGGCATAACAAAATCCAAATCCAGATATCCGGCTTGGCGATCGAGCAGCGCATCGCGGACGTTGCCCCCGACCAGATAGGTTTCTTCGGGAAGCCAAGACAGGCGAAACGGCCATGTGTGCGGCGACAAAACGCTGGCGGGCTGGCTGCGCTGATTCAAATCCCAACTCAATTCAATACATCTCAAGGCTAGCAATCTCGATCGAGTTTCACAGATGGTTTTCGCGGAGGAAACAGCCAACCCTCACCCTAAATCCCTCTCCCTGGGGGAGAGGGACTTCCGATCCGGTTCGGTTCCCCTTCTCCCTGGGGAGAAGGGGTTAGGGGATGAGGGCAGGCTTTTCCTCAGCCCGATCGATCGCCACGAATCCCTCGGAGGAGTCGCGCTTTTTGATCAAAACCTGAGCTAGAGTAGCAGAAAATGCTGGATGTCGGAGCGGGAGGAATTCGGATCAATGTGTATTTGTGTCAACTGCTTTTATGTCGATCGCTGCACGACCTATCACGCCGTTGAAGAACAGCACGAACAGCAGCACCTCACCGAGTCGCCGGACTTTGAGGCGACCGAACCGGAAATCAACGTCAACATTCGACCACGCGGCGACGTGATCGAAATGGAGTGGGACGTGGTGGGCTGCCTCAGCTTCACGCGCGAAACTGGAAAATGGTCGAAGCTGCGTCCGGGCGAACTGGTTCCCACTTGAGGCATGGTCGATCGCTCCCAAGCCATCACGCCCAATTCGCTGTGGCAGCGCTATCGCTCGGTGCGTCCCCTCGGTCAAAGTCAATTTTGCCGCACGGATTTGGCGATTGATGCGTCCGAAAATCCGGTTGTAGTGAAGCAATTTTTGCTGCCCACTCCGCCGAATTTTGACGGATTAGAGGCGATCGAACATCCGCAACTGCCGCGCCTGATCGATCGATTCGATCAGGTTTTGGTTTACGAATTCATTGCAGGCGAAAGCTTGGCGCAGACGGGGTTGCGAGACGGCAACTTTATTCGGCAACTGCTGATTGATCTGCTGCCTGCCCTGCAAACGATTCACCGCGCTGGCAAGCTGCACGGCGACATCAAGCCGGAAAATATTATTTTGAGTGGCGATCGTCCCTTCCTAGTTGATCTCAACAATGCTGCGGTCATCAGCAGCGCAGGATATGCCGCTCCCGAAGCAGCCAGAGGCGAACCCGAAGCGGCCAGCGATCTCTTCAGTCTGGGCTTGACCTGTGTGCATCTGCTCACAGGTTTGCATCCGTTTGATCTGCGCGAAGTGGACTGGCGATCGCACCGCTCAGATCCGATCGATCCCGCGCTGGCCGAAATTCTCGATCGCCTGCTGCAACCGAGCTTGCGCCGCCGCTACCGAAATGTCGAGGTTGTTTTGCGCGACTTGCAATCAACTCCAGTTCGTTCTGCGATTTCCAAGCCGATCGATCGACCAACCTGGAACTGTCGGCAAGTGTTTAGCGGGCATTCGGGCGACGTTACCGCCTTGGCTGTGAGTCCGGATGGCTACTTTTTTGCCAGCGGTAGCCGCGATCGATCGATCAAGCTGTGGGACATTGCCAGCGGCAAGCTGGTGCAAACCTTCGCAGGGCGATCGCTGTGGTCGGCGAGCGGTCATCGCGGACGGATTAATGCGCTCACCTTCAGTCCAGAGGGAAATTTGCTAATCAGCGGCAGCGACGACGGCACGATTAAGCTGTGGAACCTTGCCAGTCGCAAACTGACCCGGACGATCGAGGCGCATGACTGGGGAGTGGACGCGATCGCCACTGACGCAGAACTGCTGGCAAGCGGCGGGGGTGAAGGTGCGGTGACGCTGTGGGATCTCGATGCAGGCAAGCGGATTCTGTCGGCAGGCAAGCATTCCGAGCGGGTAAACGCGATCGCTTTCAGTCCAAACGGTCAGTTTCTCGCTAGCGGCAGCGATGATCGCACCATTCGCCTGTGGAATCTCGATCGTCAGCAGCTTGATCGATCGATCGAGGCGCACAGTGCCAGCGTCTGCGCTTTGGTCTTTCTAGACGATCGCACCTTGATCAGCGCCAGTGAAGACAAAACGCTGAAATTTTGGCAGGTCGAGCGGGGTGAACTATTGACGATCCTAGCGGCTCATCATTCAGCGGTGACGGCTCTAGCGATCGCGCCTCGCTCGCAAATTGTCGCGAGTGCCAGTGCTGACCAGACAGTGAAGCTGTGGGACTTGTCGGCACGGCGGCGAATTGCCACGCTGGAGCATGATTGGAGTGTCGGGGCGATCGCGTTTACGCCAGATAGTGTGCTGATTAGCGGCAGTGCTGAAACAATTCGCATCTGGCAGCCAAATTGAAGCGATCGCCTCAAGCTTCGTGCTGACCGATTGCCATGTGCAGCACGATCGGTTCGCCGTCGTCTTGGTGGTAGCGGTCTGCCCAATCTTTGACCAGTCGATCGAGTTCCGCCAGCGCGATTTCAATTTGATCAGCAGGAATGTTGAGTTCTTCGACCATGCGTAAAACCTTGGGTTCTCGGTTTGCCCAGCGGCGCATCAGCGCGTAGAAATCGGCAGTGTCTTCGATCGCGGCATAAGCGCGAGCATCGTCATCCGCAGGCGAATAGGACAAGCGTGTCAAGGCATAGAACGGCGTTCCCCAGGGTGCATCAATGCGCGTCACCGTTCCGGAATAAATTAAGCGGCGGCGGATGTGTTCGGCCATTGCTTCGCTCAGGGGCAATTGCTGCTCGATCGGCCAGTCGGCTTGCGATCGCAAATGCAAAAACTCGATCAGATCCATAAACTCCAGCGCGTTGATCAGCCGTGCATTCGGCAAATCAGCGGGCAGAAGTGATTCCACCTGCCGCTTTTCAGCAGGCAGCAAGCTTGATCCGGCAATGCGCGATTCTCCGGGCTGCCAGGGAAACTGCTCTAGCCACACAAACGGAAGCTGAATCAGATAGCGCGGCTCATTGGAACCGAGCGTTTTCAGCATTTTGCCTTCCGTGAGCGCCTGCCGGACTTCTTCGACAATCACCTTGACGCGCTTGGGTTCGATGTGATGCAACTGTCCGGTCAGCCGCAGATTTTGACCTTCTTTCATGTAGGTCGTGTAGATCGCGCACTTGGCCGCTGTTGCTGCCGCATCGAGAAATGCCCCGTGCCGATGACCGCTCGTGCGTAATGCGCTGAATGCCAGATAGAGCATGATTTGATCGAGCGCACTGGCGCAAAACCGCTCGCTGATGAGGCGATCGAGGTCAGCGAGGGTCGCGGGATGTTGCCCAGGTGCTGAAGAGAGAGACGATTCAGCGTTGTCTAAATCGTTGAACTTGCTAAATGACATAGCCTGATGCACCGCTGCTAGATTTCATTGGAGTCAAACTGGAGTTGCCAAAAAGCAGTTCAACTCTGTCTCGATCTATCAAACAGGGGTTAATCATAAACTAAAACTTAAAGGTGGAAAAGTCGGGGAACTTTAGAGCGATACGCCTTTTTGCATTTTACTGGTCGTTTTTTCCCCAACTTTTCCACAGTTCTTTTCTAAAATAATCATTAAGCTCACGCTCGAAATCGCCCCACTGCTTCAGACTGCTCGACCTGACACTGCACTTTTAATTTGCAGTTGATAAGTTGCGATCGACTCGCTCTCTCGGCTTCTTGCGATCGCACAGTTCGGCTTTTTTAGCAATGATCGCTTTTCCCCCATCGTTCTATTGACGCGAGCGACTGCGCGTCGCTAATAGCATGGCTCCTTTGCAAATTTTATGTGCTGCAACCGAGGCAACTCATGCTTTGATTGCTCAGACACTTTTAGTTGATGGTGCAATCTGTCATCCAGTCACCAGGTTGGCCGATTTAGAAGCAGCCCTGTCGCCCGCTTGGGATGCAGTGATCGTCACGGCGATCGATGGCGCGATCGACCCGCTGCTGGCTCTACATCGAGTTCGTGTCTTGAGCGATCTGCCGTTTTTGGTGATTGGCAATTATCTCAGCGCAACTGAGGCGGTCACGCTGATCAAGGCGGGAGCCGACGATTATCTAGAACTTCACGAGCTAGCACGGCTACCTGCCAAGCTTGCTCAGCTTTGCTCAATTCCATTCGGCAAAAAGTCAAACCAACCCTGTACACAGCAACAGCTTGTTGCATTGCGGCAGCAACTCACCGATCAGCGCTTCCAGCTTTACTGTCAGCAACAGCAAATTGTGCAGCAGCTCGATCGAGGACTGACGCGATCGCAAGCGCTAGCAGCCTTTCGCTTCAAGGTGGCGAACGCCACGACCGTAATGGATGCAGTCGCCTTGCTGCCGCCGCTTTGTCAAGCCTTTGGCTGGGATGTAGGCGAAATTTGGGTGGCAACGGCACAAGCGCTTCAGCCGATCGCCCAGTGGCATACAGCCCCCATTCAAAACTTTGAGCTGCACTGCTCACTGGCTGAAGCCGTTTTGCCCAGCAACACAACTGCGCTTCGTTTGCTAGACGCGATCGAAGGTCGCCTTGCTGCCGCCGATGCTCAAGGCTTGCAAACCGTTTGGAGCCTGCCCATTTGCGTCAGCAGCGACGGTTCCACTGCCTTTGGTCATCTCGGCGCTCTGATTGTGTATAGCCGCAAGCCGCAGCCACCCCAACCCGATTTTCTCAAGCTCGCATCTTTACTGACGCAAAGGCTAGGGCAACTGCTAAAGCGGCAGCAGAGCGAACTAGCTTTGCAGTTGCTTAGCGCGATCGTCGCAGCCACCGAAGACGGCATCATCAACATTGATCTTGAAGGTCGCATCTTGAGCTGGAACGGCGGGGCAGAACGCATCTACGGCTACAGCGCAGCGGAAGCGATCGGGCAGCCGATCGCCAAGCTGATTCGCTCCAGCGACGATCGACTCTGGCTCAATGCTGCGCTGGCTGGGTCGCTGCTGGCCGGATCGATCGCTCGCCATCCTGTTCAGCATCAGCGCAAGACGGGTGAATCGATCGAGGTGATGATGGTGCTTTCACTCATTCACGTTCAGCGGCGAGTCAGCAGCGTTGCCATCCTCGTCAAAGACATCACTCCTCACCCTGGCCTCGATCGTCTGAAAGATGAATTGATCTCGACCATCAGCCATGAATTGCGTACGCCAATTGCCGCGCTGCACGGATCAGTTGAACTGCTGCTCAGCGGCAAGCTGGGCGAATTGACCGATCGCGGCCAGCAATTGCTGAAACTGGCGGCTCGCAACAGCGATCGCTTAGTGCAGGTAACAAACAATATTTTTGATCTGGCTCAGTTTGCGGCGGGGCAGGTTGAGCTTTTGTCGCAGCCCTGCCAGATTGTAGAGTTGATCGAGCAGGCGGCGATCGCCGTGCAGCCCGCCGCCGCCCAAGCCAGCATCAATTTGCGACTGCACCTTCAACCGATCGAAATCTTTGCAGATTCTAATCGCATTACTCAAGTTTTGACGAATCTGCTGAACAATGCCATTAAATTTTCAGCAGCGGGCGATACAATCTGGCTAACCGTAGAACAACGATCGAGCCTTGCCCTTCCTGCCACCTTCCCGATCCCCGCGTCCGCCGAGTCTTATGTCGTGATTCAGGTCAAAGACGAAGGACTGGGCATTCCCGCCGATCGACTAGAAGCAATTTTTCAGCGCTTTGGGCAGGCTGACGCTTCGGACGCTCGCCCTCAGAGCGGAGCCGGACTCGGTTTAACGTTATGTCGCAGCATTGCCCATCGGCATCAAGGCCACCTTTGGGTGGAAAGCAAGGTCGGGCAGGGCAGCAGCTTTTATCTGGCGCTCCCGATCGCCGCGACGGTTTTTCCCACACAACCGGGGAACACTAAAGGCGATCGCGGGGTGAAAAATTTACTGGAGGTTGCTCGTGGCAGCTAAGCGCGTTTTAGTAATCGACGATGAAGATGACATTCGTGAAATTGCACAGATGAGCTTGGAAATCATGGCAGGGCTAGATGTCTGCGTGGCGCGATCGAGCCGAGAAGGATTAACCCTAG
This sequence comes from Microcoleus sp. FACHB-1515, assembly GCF_014696105.1. Classification (GTDB taxonomy): domain Bacteria; phylum Cyanobacteriota; class Cyanobacteriia; order Elainellales; family Elainellaceae; genus JAAUTJ01. The sequence goes on along the minus strand of NZ_JACJPO010000043.1, from coordinate 16,059 downwards.
CCGAAAGCGAGCAGCCAGACGCCATCTTGCTCGATGTCATGATGCCCGACATGGACGGCGTTGCCACGTTCCAGCAGCTTCAGGCAAATCCGGCCACCCAGCACATTCCAGTCATTTTGCTCACGGCAAAAGTGCAAGTGTCTGATCAGCGTCGCTTTGCCGATTTGGGCGTCAAGGCAATGATTGCTAAACCGTTTAAGCCTGCCAAACTCGCTGAGCAGATTCTGCAAGTGCTTGGCTGGAACTAAGCCGCAGTTCACCAGGGCTGATGTAGAATTTCCAAATCATTATTCTGACTGCTCAAAGTCAATGCGATCGATTTAGCTTGCTGCGTTACTTTGAAGGCTGCTTGCATCATTTGAAGCATGGTTAAATCATTTTCTGCATTCAGCCGAAACGGAAATGCACAACATCTGCTCGATCGAATATTCCTCGACGACGCACTGCAACCTTGTTATTTCTTCTGTTTTTGCAATTTCTAGAAAAGCCAGCATTTGCTGAATTGATTTTTCAATTGAGCACTTGTATGAAATGCAGACATTACTAGCAATGCTCGATCGAATTGCGGTCAAACTTCTTGTCGGACAAGGCGTGCCGTACCTCAATATCTCGGCATTCATGTGAATACTACTATCGATACAGAGCTAGCAAGATGTTTTTTAGTTAGACTATAATTTCAACTTGCTTAACCACAGGAGTTCACCAGATGCGATCGCGCTTGAAGCCAGTTTTCTCCGCAAATTCATCAGCGGCGATCGCGGCGATCGCCACAAAAACTCATGCTTACACTGATACTTAAGTCGAAGATGACATGAGAGAATTTTGAATGTTCTTCGTGTTAATCAATTCGTCTTTTCGCGAACCGTTTTGTGTTACGCGATTCGTTTTTTTGATGGTTGCTGTTTCCTGCCTGATAAATTCAGTATCCAGGTTGTTCTCCGAGGTACTGCATCTATTTACAACAATTTTCATGACTTTGAGCAAACCCTACACACAGAACCACTTGGATTTTGATTCCGCTGCACAAGAAACGGCACTTGATATTAGTCACGAACTGCGAACGCCGCTGACGGCGATTCAAGGTGCACTTGATCTGCTCGACAGTGGCAGGCTGGGACTTTTAACCGAGCAAGGACAACGGATGGTTTCGATCGCAGCAAGCAACGTTGAGCGGCTGATGCGGCTAACGACCACGATCGAGCAAGAGCCAAACACAATTTTCAATCTTGTTTCGCCCGAAGAATTGGCGCGGCTGCGGCTGGAAACCGAACTGCGATCGGCGGTTGCACATGGTGAATTGCGACTGCACTACCAGCCCTTGGTGTCGCTTGCAACCTGTCAAATCAACGGCTTCGAGGCGCTATTGCGCTGGCAGCATCCAACCTTGGGATTGCTGGCACCAACTGAATTTATCAGCATCGCCGAAGCAAGCGGTTCGATTCTTGAGATTGGCCTGTGGGTGTTGCGCGAAGCTTGTCACCAGCTTTATCAGTGGCAGCAGCAATTTCCCGATCGATTTGGCAATCTTTCGGTGAGCGTCAATTTGTCGAGTCGTCAGTTGACCTGCATTGACTTGGCTGCACAGATCGATCAGGTCTTGCAAGAAACCGGGCTGGCCGCAGAATTTTTGAAGCTGGAAATTACCGAGACGGCGGCGATGAACAATGCCGAAGTGGGCAAAAACGTGTTGCATCAATTGCGATCGCTGGGCGTCCAGCTTTACATTGACGATTTTGGGACGGGGTATTCTTCGCTCAATCGCCTGTATGATTTGCCGCTCGATGTGCTGAAGATCGATCGATCGTTTGTGCAGCAGCTTGACTCTGAGCGCGGCGAATACCTCGTGCGGGCGATCGCAAATTTAGCGCGCAGCTTGGGGATCGATGTAATTGCCGAGGGTGTCGAAACGCAAGAACAAGTGTTAAAACTGCAATCACTAGGCTGCTATCGAGGGCAAGGTTATTTTTTTGCCAAACCGCTCAATAGCGAAGCCGTCGTTCAACTGCTCTGCTAATTCACACTCATAGGACAGCGGCAGAGGCCGTGTCAAGTTTCGGCTGAAAGCGCAAACCCATTCAAATGGGTTGATCCTCGCGAGTTTGTTCTGGCAGCCCTACGGGATCGCCAGTCCGTTTTGGGGACTGGCGCTTTGAGCTAGGAAATTGATTTCCTGGTTCCTAAGTGCGTAAGTCCTTATTCAGCCAGTTGCAGAACAGCCACCGCCAAGGTTGCAGTCAACGATCGTAGAAAGCAGCAGTCGATCGAACATCTTGCCGATCGCTTGATGCCCGAAGGGGGCGATCGCAAAGTCGCGATCGGTTCAGCTTCTGTTCCATCCAGTTCCCAGCAAGACAGTTCTCAGCAAGGCTGATTGCGAATCTTCGATTTTTGATTCAGGATTTTCACGAGGATTTACCCGTCTCTATTTACGATCGTCAAATCAAGCACTAATCAGTTTTGCCAGCTTATCGTAAGAAATACGCCGATTTGAACTCGATCGCCCACCTCCTACATCTCGGATCAACCTTTCAGCCTGCTAGCCCATGCCAGTCAGTTGCCGATGAAGAAGCCATTCCGCTCCAAAATGAAGCCGCGCCGCTGGCCGCTCCGTCTGGTGCTGGTCGTTCCTTTTGTGCTGCTGACTTTGGGAGCGGTAAGCTTAGTCGGTTATTTTTCCTACCGCAACGGAGAAATGGTGGTGGCCGAACTTGCCGAAGAAATTCGGACGGAGATTGCGGCTCGCATCGAGCAAAAGCTCACCGATCACCTCGAAACGCCGCTGATTGTTAATCGTGTAAACGTGGATGCGCTGGAATCTGGCTTAATCGATGCCCAAAATTTAAGCGGGCTGCAAGGCTATTTGATGCGGCAGTTGCAGCAGTTTCCCACGCTCAGCGGCATCACGATCGCTACTGAGAAACCGGACTACATCGGCATTCTGTACGCCGAAGATGGCTCGATGGTGCTGTCGCGCTGGAATCGATCGCAAGGGGGACTGATTGACTCCAAAATTGACGCGCAAGGCCGCATTCTTTCTTCAACGCTCGATTCCGACTATGACCATCGCCAGCGTTCTTGGTATCGCAACGCGGTAATTGCCGATCGCCCCTTCTGGCAAGGTGCTTACCTAACGTTGAATCCGGCGCGGCTGGTGATTTCAGCGGACGCAACCTTTCAAGATGAAGGGCTGTTGGGCGTGGTTAATGCTGAAGTGAAGCTGTCGAGCCTGAGTGAATTTTTGGGCAGTTTGAAGATTGGGCAGACGGGCGCGACCTTTATCATCGAGCAGGACGGTTTGCTGATTGCGTCTTCGGCAGACGAGCCGCCGTTTGACCTGGTAGATGGCGAGCAGCAGCGGCGATCGGCCTTGGACAGCAAAAACCCACAAATTCAAGCAGCAACCCGCTTTTTGAGCGAAAAATTCGGCGATTTGCACCAAATCGATCGCCCTCATCAAATGATGTTTAACCGCAACGGCACACCCGAATTTCTAACGGTGATGCCGTTCGGTCGCGACTTGGGAATCAACTGGCTGGTCGCCGTCGTTGTGCCCAAGTCTGACTTTACTCGCCAAATCGCGGCGTCTAACCGAAACACGCTGCTGCTGTGTTTGGCGACGCTGCTGGCGGCGATCGCTTTAGGTTTGCGTACATCGCGCTGGATCGCTGAGCCGCTGCTGCGGATGAGTCGAGCGAGCCGATCGATCGCAGCGGGCGAATTCAATCAGCGTGTCCCTGTTGATTTACCTGTCACCGAACTGGATGTGATGGCGCAATCGTTTAATCAGATGGCAAGGCAGATGGGGCAATCGTTTGAGCGAGTCAACGAAGCGCTGCAAGCGTCGGAGGCGAAGTTTACAAAAGTGTTTCGCGCCAGTCCTGATGCGATCGCGATCACCACTGTCAGCAGCGGACGCTATCTCGATGTGAACACTAGTTTTTGTCGCATCAGCGGCTACGATCGCGCTGAAATTATTGGCCGCACGCCGTTCGATCTGCAATTTCCCTTGACGCCCGAAGGCTTTACCCGCTTTGGAAAAATTCTGCGTCAGCGGCGCACTTTGCACAATGTCGAAGTCGCGTTTCGCACCAAAACCGGAGAAGCCAAAACTGCTTTGGTCTCTGCCGAACTGATCGAAATCGAAGGCGAACCGCGCATCCTCGCAGTGATCAAAGACATCAGCGATCGCAAACGCGCCGAAGCCGAACGTCGCCGCATCGCTCAAGAGCGCAAGCAAATCGCACTGGAACTGGAACGCGCTAAAGAAGCTGCCGAAGCTGCCAGCCGCGCCAAAAGTCAATTTCTTGCCCACATGAGCCACGAACTGCGATCGCCACTCAACGCGATTTTGGGCTTCACGCAGCTCATGGCGCTCAGTCACCAGTTGCCTGCCGACCATCGCGAATATGTCGATATTATTCAGCGCAGCGGCGAACATCTGCTGCAACTGATTAACGACATCCTCGACTCGTCCAAAATCGAAGCGGGTCGCTTAACGCTGGACGAAAGCTGCTTTGATCTGCACCGTTTGCTGCAAGAACTGCTCGAAATGTTTCAGCTCAAAGCACAAGACCGATCGATCGCCCTGAAAATCGATCGCGCTCCTGCGCTGCCGCAGTGGATTTGCGCTGACGAACTCAAACTTCGCCAAGTGCTGATAAACCTGATCGGCAACGCAATTAAATTCACGCAGTCCGGCAGCGTCACGGTGAAGGTCGTCAACGGCCAACACTCGGCACCCACCACTTTGCATTTCTCTGTTGTTGACACGGGCATTGGCATCGATCGCGATCGACTTGACACCATCTTTGAAGTGTTTGTACAAACGGCAAGTGGACGACAGACAGCAGAAGGCACAGGGCTGGGACTGTCGATTAGTCAAGGGTTTGTGCAGTTGATGGGCGGCAACATTACGGTGCAAAGCGAAGTGGGACAAGGCAGCGTGTTTGAATTTGCAATTCCGGTCGGAATCACGACTCCGCCGCTGCCGTCTGAGGCGTTCCGCTGCTTAGTCGGATTGGACGATCGCGATCGACCGCTGCTGTTGGCGCTGCTGCGATCGCTGGGCTACCGCATTCGCGAGGTAAGCAGCGGTGAGGAAATTGTGGCGCTGTGGAAAACCTGGCAGCCCCATTTCATCTGGCTCGATCTGCAACTGCCCGCCGGAATCGACGCGCTGCGCCAAATTTGTGCCCTCGGTAGCAATTCACCTCCAGTGATTTTTGCGATCGGCGATGCGGAAGCGCAATCGATCGCGCAGGCGGCAGGATGCAGTGATTTTCTCGTTCGTCCACTGCACAAAACTCAAGTTCGCGTCAGCATTAAAAAATATTTAGACTCGAATGATCAAAACGACGCTGCACCTGTTGCAGTACCGGATCTGACCCACTTGCGCCAGCAGCTTGCTTTACTGCCAAACTCGTGGATCGCTAGGCTTCATCAGGCGGCGCTGGAAGGCGATCGTGACTGGATGCTGTCGCTGGTGGCGGAAATTCGCCCGCAGCACGAGTTTCTGGCGGAGGCGATCGCCCGCCTTGCCAATCATTTTCAGTACGTGCAGCTCCTCACGCTCACTCAGCCTACCCAACCGCCCGAACGGACAACATGAACGCTGCCGATTTCTGTGAATCTGATGATCGCTTGGAAAGCATTTTGGTGGTGGACGACAATCCCACGAACCTTCAGCTTTTGGCTGAAATGCTGATCGATCGCGGCTACAAAGTGCGGTTTGCGCCCAGCGGCGAACTTGCCTTGCAGTCTGTGCTGTCGCGCCAGCCAGATTTGATTTTGCTAGATGTGATGATGCCGCAAATGGACGGCTTTAGGGTGTGCGAAAGGCTCAAAACCGACGATCGCACCCGTCACATTCCGGTAATTTTTCTGAGTGCGCTCAGCGAAGCCAATCACAAAGTCCGCGCTTTTCAAGTCGGCGGCGTAGACTACATCACCAAGCCGTTTCAGATGGCCGAAGTGATCGCTCGCGTCGAAAACCAACTGCGCCTCCAGCGGCTTCAGCGACAGCTTTTCGAGCAAAATCAGCAGCTCCAGCAGGAAGTGCGCGAACGCTTGCGCGTCGAAGACGAACGCCAAACTGCCGAACTGCTGCTGCGCCAAACCGAAGAGCGCTGGCAGTTGGCGCTTCAGGGAAACAATGACGGCATTTGGGACTGGAATATTCAAACCGGACAGGTGTTTCGATCGCCGCGAATGCTGGAAATACTCGGCTGCGATTTGACGCAAACTCTGGATACGCGCGAGGCTTGGATCGCTCGCATTCATCCGGACGATCGCGAAGCAGTGCAGGCGGCAATGCAGGCGTATCTCGATCGCCAAACGCTGTTCTATCAAATGGAATATCGCGTCTGCTGCGATGACGGGTCATACAAATGGGTGCTAGGGCGCGGTCAGGCGCAGTGGAACGAGGCGGGCGAACCGCTTCGCATCGTCGGATCGACCAAAGATATTTCCGAGCGCAAGCAAACCGAGCAGGCACTCCGCGAAAGTGAAGCCCGCTATCGCCTGATGTCAGAAAATTCCACCGACATGATTTCGCGCCACACACTAGACGGCGTATTTCTGTATGCGTCGCCTGCCTGTCGATCGCTCCTCGGTCACGACCCGGATCAACTGCTGGGTCGATCGCTGCTGGAATTTGTCCACCCGCACGATCAAGGCGCAATGATGCGGATGCTGGATGTGGCCGGACGCATGGCAGGCGTTCACACACAAAGCTATCGGGTGCAAGATCAGCCGCGCTGGATCGAAATGTCCTGCCGCGTCGTGTGCAGTGTCGAGCTAGGCAGCGAACCGGAAGTGATTGTCGTGTCGCGAGACATCACCGAGCGCAAGCAGGCCGAAGCCATGCTGGAGCGGCAACTGCACCACACGCTGATCTTGCAGCAAGTCACCGATGCGATTCGATCGCACATCGACAGCGAACTGATTTTTGAAACGACTGTTGTGCAGGTAGGCAAAGCGTTTGAAGCGGATGCCTGCATGATCAAAACCTATGTGGCAAGCGTGCCGCCGCGCATTCCAGTCGTGGCCGCCTACAGCATTACGGGCGAGATGATCGACCCAGATCTGGATGTGCCTGTAATCGGCAATCCGCATGTGCAGCAAATCCTCGCGTCCGATCGCGCTGTTGCCTCGCCGGATGTGTTTACCGATCCGCTGCTTGCCCCAGTGCGATCGATCTGCGAACAGTTGGGCATTCAGTCAATGCTGGCCGTGCGAACGTCCTACCAAGGTCAGCCAAACGGAATCCTTTCAATTCAGCAAACCGCTCGCCGCGACTGGACGGTGGATGAAATTGAATTATTGGAAGCGATCGCCGCGCAGGTGGGCATTGCGATCGCTCAGGCGCGACTGCTGGAACAGGCGCACAAGCAGCGCGAAGCTTTGGACTATCACAACCAACTGATGCGGCAGGAAATTCGCGACCGCCGCTTGGCCGAAGCTGCCCTGCAAGCGTCTGAAGCCGAACTGCGAGCGTTGTTTGCCGCCATGACCGATTTGGTGATGGTGGTCGATCGCGAAGGCCGCTACTGCAAAGTTACGCCCGCACATTCCGATCGCTTGGTGCAGCCCGCCTATGAACTGCTGGGCAAAACCATTTATGAAGTATTTCCGCTCGAACAGGCCGATCGGTTTCTGGCGATCATTCACACAACGCTGGCCGAACGCACCACGCAAGAATGCGAATACTGCGTGACGATCGGCGATCGCGAATTTTGGTTTAGCGCCAAGTCGTCGCCGATTTCCGACGATCAGGCGATCTGGGTTGCCCGCGATATCACCGAGCGCAAATCTGCGGAAGCGGAACTGCGAGCCAGTGAAGAACGTTGGCAACTGGCAATTCGCGGCAACAACGACGGCATTGCCGATATCGACTTGCGGCACGATCGCGTTTTGTTCTCGCAGCGATGGAAGGAAATTTTGGGCTATGGCGAAGAAGAACTCTCCAACTCAGATGAAGAATGGCGCAGCCGCATCCATCCCGACGATTTCGATCGCGTCATGCAGGCAAACCAAGCGTATCTGTCGCGCCAAATGCCGCAATATCACGTCGAATATCGCCTGCGCTGCCGCGACGATCGCTACAAGTGGGTAGTCTCGCGCGGACAAGCGCAGTGGGATGAATGCGGCCAGCCTGTGCGGTTTGTGGTTTCGACTGGCGACATTAGCGATCGCAAACAGGCCGAAGTGGATTTGCTGCGAACGTCAGCAACGCTGGCCGAATTCAGCACGAACCTGAAGCATCTGCACCGCCTCAACGTGACGCCGTTCGAGTCGATCGAAGCGCTCTGCGCGGAATACATCCAAACAGGCTGCAAAATTCTCGACTTTTCCACTGGAGCGGTTGGGCGCGTCGAAACTGACAGCTACACGATTCGCTCGATTCACTCGGATATTCGGTCGCTCGCACCAGAGCAGCGTTTCAGCCTCAACGATGTTTATTGTGCACAGGTGGTGCACGATCGCCACACCGTTTGCTACAGCCACGTGGGAGCGATCGAGTCGATGAGCAATCATCCGCTGTATCTCGCCTTGGGCATCGAGTCTTACATTGGCACGCCGATTTTTGTGGATGACCAGGTGTATGGCACGCTGTGCTTTTTCTCGCAGCAGCCCCGCCCCGATTTTGTCAGCCACGAGCGCGAAATCATTGAATTGATGGCGCAAAGCATCAGCAAATTCATCAGCACGCACCAGCTTGAACTGCAACGCCAGCGAGCCGAAGAAGAAATTCAGCTTTTGCTGAGCATCACGCAGGCGATCGCGGCTGCCCAAGATTTTGATTCGGCTTTGGAAGTGGCGCTGCGTGCCCTTTGCAACACCACAGGCTGGATCTATGGCGAAGTTTGGCTGCCCGCCGCCGATCGCAGCGTGCTAGAGTGCAGCCCGATTTGGCACTGCAATTCGGCAGGCGCAACGGCAGGCGCGATCGCGGCTGTGAATGAATTTCGCCGGAACTTGGCAGGTGTCACGTTTGAACTGGGGGAAGGAATTGCGGGGCGCGTTTGGCAGCGGCAGCAGCCTGAATGGATTCCCGACATTGACGAACCCGTCGATAGCGTTCCGCATCCGGTTCACGATGAACGATTGCGATCGCAGCCCGCCCGCAACTACGGCATGAAAGCGCGATTTGGCGTGCCGATTACGGTCACAGGAAACGCCTCTGAGGGCACGAGCGTCGTTGCTGTCTTGGTCTTTTTTATGGTGGAATCGCGCCAGCAGGACGAACGACTGATTCAGCTTGTGGCCGCAGTCGCCGCTCAGCTTGGCAGCGTTTTGGCTCAAAAGCGAGCCGAAGCCGAACTGCGAGCGTTATTCTCGGCCATGACCGATGTGGTGCTGGTCTGCGATGCCGCCACGCGCTGCCTCAAAATTGCGCCGACCAGTCCGCCCTACAAGCTGCCCGGCTACATTTTGGGTCGATCGCTGCATGAAGTGCTGCCGCCCGACATGGCCGATCGCCTGCATCAAGGCATTCAAGCTTGCCTGCACGATCGCACCACTGTCAACCTGGAATATGCTCAGGCGATCGACGGGCGCGATCGCTGGCTGTCTGCGAATATTTCGCCGCTCTCGGATACAACGGCGATCATTGTCGCTCGCGACATCACCGCAGCCAAACAGAGTGCCGCCTTGCAGCAGCGGCAAGAAGCCGCTTTGCGCCTGATTGTCGAAGGCACAGCAGCCCAAACGGGCAGCGCATTTTTGCAGTCGCTAGTGCGCTATTTGGCCGAAGTGCTGCAAGTGCGCTATGCCGAAATTGCCCAGTGCATCACACCTGGATCGACGCAGTTGCGATCGCTGGCCTTTTGGTGCGGCGAAGATTTCGCGCCCGACACCGACTACAGCGCGATCGGCACACCGTCTGAGCAAGTGCTGCAAGGCGAAGTCTGCTACTATCCAGACGCAGTTCCGACGCTGTTTCCCACCGACACCGAGCTGCACGAACTCGGCGTCGTCAGCTACTTGGGCTTGCCATTGACCGATGCAAACGGCCAAATTCTGGGCGTCCTCAGCGTCATGGACACTCAGCCGATGGTCAACGATTCCACGCATCATTTGATTTTGCGGATTTTTGGCGCGAGAGCCGGAGCCGAACTCGATCGCCAACTGGCCGAAGATGCGCTGCGCGAAAGTGCCGAACGCGAACGCGCCACTTTGCGCGTGGTTGAACGAATGCGCCAAACGCTCGAACTTGACCAGATTTTTCGCGCCACAACCGAAGAAATGCGGCAGTTGTTGCGCTGCGATCGCGTGGCTATTTACCGCTTCAATCCGGACTGGAGCGGCGGCTTTGTGGCCGAATCTGTTGCAGCAGGTTGGGAGCCGCTGGTACAGCAGCCTATCGAAGATGTGACACTAACCAAGCGAGCGACAGATAGCGATCGCTGCATTGTGCGGGCTTGGGGCGCAGTCGATTCTGTCGAAGACACCTATCTCCAAGAAAATCAGGGTGGACGCTACAAATGCGATAGCTATCTTTGCGTGAACGACATCTACAAAGCTGGATTTTCGCCGTGCTATGTCGAACTGCTAGAGCGCTTTGAAACCAGAGCCTACCTGACCGTGCCGATCTTCCAAGGCGCAAAGCTGTGGGGCTTGCTGGCGAGCTATCAAAATTCCAGTCCGCGCAGTTGGAAAGAATCCGAAGTCAGCCTTGCCACGCATATCAGCACACAGCTTGGCATCGCCCTTCAGCAGGCCGACTTGCTCGCGCAAACGCAGCAGCAGTCCGCAGAACTGGAACGCGCCAAAGATGCTGCCGAAACTGCCAACCGCGCCAAAAGCGAATTTCTCGCCAACATGAGCCACGAACTCCGCACACCACTCAACGCTATCTTGGGCTTCACGCAACTGATGAGCCGCGATCGCCTGCTCAGCGCCGAAAATCGCGCCAACCTGGAAATCATCAACTCCAGCGGTCAGCATCTGTTGGGACTGATTAACGACGTGCTGGAAATGTCCAAAATCGAAGCGGGAAGCCTCAAGCTCAATACCGGATGCTTTGATCTCAAAGCGCTGCTCGATCGCCTTGAAGCCATGTTCCGCCTCAAAGCGATCACCAAACAGCTTCACCTCCAGTTTGACCTCGCCCCGGATCTTCCTCGCTACATCGACACCGACGAGCGCAAACTCCGCCAAGTCCTGCTGAATCTGCTGGGCAACGCGATCAAGTTTACAAATGCGGGACAAGTGACGCTGCGGGCTTGGGCAGAAGCAAGGCAGGAGGATCGATCTTTCCTGACTCATCCTTCATCCCTCATGCTTCACTTTGAGGTTGAAGACACTGGAGTTGGCATTGCCCCCGAAGAAATGAAAACGCTCTTTAGTGCATTTGTGCAGGCGCGATCGAGCCAGATGGCCCCCGAAGGCACAGGGCTGGGCTTGGCGATCAGCCGTCGCTTTGTGCAGTTGATGAACGGCGACATCACGGTCGAAAGTCAAGTCGGGCGGGGCAGCATGTTTCGCGCCACGATCGCAGCAAATCTTGCGGAAGCTCTTGATTTACCCACTTCCTCAGTGCAATGCATTGTCGGACTGATGCCTGACCAGCCCACCTACCGCTTGCTGGTGGCCGAAGACCAATCAGAAAACAGTCAACTGCTGCTGAAGCTGCTGACGCCGCTGGGCTTTGAAGTGCAGCGGGCAGAAAACGGCAAAGAGGCGATCGCGCTGTGGCAACAGTGGCAGCCGCACTTGATTTTAATGGATATGCGGATGCCCGTGATGGATGGCTATGAGGCGACGCGCCAGATCAAAGCCAGCACGAACAAACCACCCATCATCATTGCCGTGACGGGCAGCGCCTTTGAAGAAGATCGATCGGCGATTTTGGCAATTGGCTGTGACGACTTTTTGCGAAAACCGTTTCACCCCGACGAAATTTTGGCGAAGCTAGCAGAGCATCTGGACATCCGCTATCTCTACGAGCAGCTAGAAGCGCAGACGGACACCGCGCCGAAGCTCGATCGATCGGCGCTATCCGTGATGCCGCCCGACTGGATTGCCCGACTGCATCGTGCCGCCAGCGGCTGTAGCGATCGCCAAGTGCTGCAACTAATCGAGCAAATTCCGCCTGCCGAAGTAGAACTCGCCAACGCCCTCCGCGACCTTGCCTACAACTTTCGCTTTGATGACATCGTTGAACTAACAACTCGTTCAGAAACAAATTAAGTGCTGTAGTGCAGACTGAGGTATTGCTTGCCAAGCTCGGACAGTACCTGGGGGTAGACTACAAATATGAGCCTGCCGATCGCACTTTGCCGATCGCGGCTGTCGAATCAATTCAGCACGAGCTAGCAGCAATGCCCGCCGACTGGATTGCTTAACTTCGTGAAGCAGCGCAGGGCTGTCGCGATCGCCAGGTGCTCGACTTGATCGAGCAGATTCCGGCTGAAAAAGTTGTCCTTGCTGATACGCTGGCAGCGCTTGCTGCTGACTATCGCTTTAACGATATTTTCAACCTGATTACCGTCACTGCCCAGACATGAATTCAATTCCTGCCCTCACCAAAGGCAACATCTTGATTGTGGATGACACGCCCAATAATTTGCGGCTGCTCTCAAGTATGTTGACGCAGCAAGGCTATGAAGTGCGTAGTGCGATTAGCGGTGCAGTGGCGCTGATGGCGGTGCGAACGGTGCATCCCGATTTGATTTTGCTCGATATTAGTATGCCAAAAATGGGCGGCTATGAAGTGTGCGAACAGCTCAAAGCTGACCCACAAACTCAAGACATTCCCGTTATTTTTTTGAGCGCATTGAGTGAAGCGATCGACAAAGTTCGCGCTTTTCAAGTCGGCGGCGTAGACTACATCACCAAACCGTTTCAGGTTGAAGAAGTGCTGGCGCGAGTCGAAAATCAACTCACCTTGCGCCGAATGCAAATGGATCTTCAGCAGGCAAAGGCCGAAGCGCTGAAAGCACTCGAGCAAGAAAAAGAATTAAACCGCCTGAAAACCGAATTTGTCTCGATGATTTCGCATGATTTTCGCAGCCCGCTCACAAGCATTCGCGGCTTCTCGGAACTGCTGCGGCAAACGCTGCCATCCGGCAAGCCCGCGCTATCACCGGACGTGCAAGCCCGCTACTTTGAAAAAATCGATGGCGCGATCGATCACATGTTGAATCTGCTTGATGAAGTGCTGCTCATTGGCAGCTTGGAATCGGGCAAAGCGCGATATGAACCGATCGCAATGGATCTCTTCAGTTTCTGTCAGGAACTGGTTGAAGTATTGCAGGTGAGTAGCGATCGGCATCAGCTTCGATTGGTTTGCAGCGGTGTCTCCAATGTGGGCGAAATTGATCCGACGCTGCTGCGTCAAATTCTCACCAATTTAATTAGCAACGCCATGAAATATTCGCCAAATGGCGGCACAATTCAATTTACGCTGGACTGTCAAGACGGCTGGGCAACCTTTCAAATTCAAGATCAAGGCATTGGCATTCCTGCCGCAAATCAGCCACATCTGTTTGAAACCTTTTATCGATGCAATAATGTCGGCTCCATTAAAGGTACGGGCTTGGGTTTAGCCGTTGTCAAGCGCTGTGTAGAAACTCATCACGGCAGCATTTCGATCGCTAGCACTGAGGGCGTCGGCACCACTGTGACAGTGACCCTGCCGCTGCGGGCGATCGAGCCGCTAGCTTCCGCCTGAAGTGCTATTTCACCAGTCGCTCTAGGTAGCGTTCAATCAGCAAAATCGCAACAATATCGTCAATGGGGCGATCGATGACGCGCAGGCCGATCGGCAACAGCCGCGACAACCCTTTGGGCGGAAACATCTGCCAGTAGCGATCGCGAGCTTCTAAGGTGCTGTAGCGCTCGTCTACCATCACCACGCGCAGCGGATCGGGCAGATCGAGCAATTTTTGCTTCCATTCCAACGCGCTCGTTTGGTCGCCCATCACCAAAATGGAAATCGGATATTGTTGACGGAGCGTTTGAACTGTGGGGATCGCATCCGCCGACGCAATCACGGCGTGATAAAACAAGTTGCGATCGAGTCCCATCACGGCAAATCCGCACTTTTGGCGTCCGGGGTCAAATCCTAAAATGACAGGCTGTCGAGGTGGCACAGGCGAAAGCGGCATGAACGATCGTTAAAAGGGGTGCGGCAGCTATTGACTAATTTAACGTGAGTCTTCTTCTGAAAACCGTTCGATCTGGACGCGATCGACACTCACTGAACGATCGCTGCGCCTTGTTATTTTTTGCAACAAAACCGACATAGGATCATAAAATTCCAGAAGTAAGTATTCTCTGCTGCATTTTTTGACTTCATGCAAACGCTCGCGAACGTTTCTGAGTTTCGTCTGGATCGCCTGCACGCTGCTCCGTTGCGAATCATCGCACTTGGCGACAGCTTAATTTATGGTTTTGGCGACTTGGAAGGCGGCGGCTGGGTAGAGCGACTGCGGCGACAGTGGATGCAGCCCGACAGCGCAGGACACGCCGTTTACAACTTGGGAATTCGCGGCGATCGCGTCGGTCAGGTTGCCCAGCGGCTCGAAGCGGAATTTCGCAATCGCGGCGAACTGCGGCATCGTCAACCGGATTTGATCATCCTCTCAGTGGGCGTGAATGATTCTGCGCGGCTTGGTTCGCCCAACGCTCGCAACTTCACCGAATTCAGCTTGTTTCAGGCGGATTTGACGCATCTGCTCGATCGCGCCTGCCAGCTTTGTCCGGTTCTGTTTGTCGGCATGACGCCCGTTGATGAATCGCGAATGCCGTTTGCCGAAGCGCTCTACTACAGCCACGCCGACCAATATCGCTACAAAGAAGCGACTCGCCTCGCCTGCGCTGCCCGCAAAATTCCCTACCTTGATGTGTTTGAGCAGTGGCTTCGACACGACGATTGGCGATCGCGCCTTTCTGCCGATGGCCTCCATCCCAATGTCAAAGGCTACACCGCCCTGCTGCAAGATTTTCTGAATTGGAATGCGATCGCTGTGCCCTAGCGAACGGGTTCGTTTGAGTCGAGTTTCAAGAGCAACAGCAGCCAAGCGGATTCAATCGCTCGATCGCCCCCAATTCAACTGTTCGATTACGCGCTGGCGACTCGCTTCGAGATGTTCGCGCATGGCAGCGATCGCAGCTTCGGGGTTTTGCTGAGCGATCGCCGTATAAATTTGACGATGTTCAACGCGAATTTCGAGAACGCTGGGATTTTGGCGCGTAGTTTGGGTACGCAGCAAGGTCATTTGGCTGAACACCTGTTCGAGCAAAAAGACGAGCCAGCCATTGCCCGACGATTCCGCGATCGTGCGGTGAAAGCGATAGTCGAGGTCGAGCATTTGCACATGGTGCTGCGGTTGGGCAGCAAGCTGTTCGGCCTGCGTGACGATCGCTTCGAGTTCGCGCAGTTGGCTGGGGGAAGCGTGGCGGCAGGCAGACTCGATCGCCAGTTGCTCAAGCGCAATGCGGCAGTCGTAAAGCTGTTCGGCATCGGCAGCAGAAACTTTGGCAACGCGCAGATTGCCGCTCGCATCGGTTGTCACCAGCGTTTCGCGCTGAAGCTGGCGGATGGCCTCGCGAATCGGAGTGCGGCTGACCTGAAGCTGTTCGGAAAGCTGCGTTTCGATCAAGCGAGAACCAGCAGGAATTTCACCGGAAAGAATGCTCGATCGCAAGGTTTCATAGATTTGCTCGTGTAGCGATTTACTGCGCTGAATTGAGGAGAGCGAAAGGGTCAACGGTTCCTCCCAGATCCGAACGGCTAAATTGCCAACAGGCATCGTCCACAGTATACAGGGAACAACTCGATCGCCGCTAGAGCAACGTCGATCGCCTGCAAGAACCACGAATCGTATTCTGTCTAACAGTTTCTCTGGGCAAATCTTTGTATACCGTATGCAGCAGCTCCGCTTAAACTTCCCTGAATTCTTAAAGTTTGCCGCCCCAAAACTGTACTTTTTAATACAATTACAGCAATCCTAAATAGGAGATGAACAGTAGCCGTACATAAATGCTTTGGCAAAAGCAAAGGTTTGACAATGTGTGACTAATTGAAACAGAAACTTGACCGACCCAAATCTT
>NZ_JACJPO010000042.1 GCF_014696105.1 Microcoleus sp. FACHB-1515 | reverse complement strand
AAGACACTCTCGTTCTCAAAGAAGCTTGCTAACCATATTGGAGCAATTTGGTACTTCATCCACCACTACAATGCGAGTTTACAACCCTGAATCATTACTTCTACATCTCTACCCGAGATTTTTGTTTTGGATGAAAGCGCTTCCCAGGTCAAGCAAAAACTTGGAATGCGGGAAAATTCCGTAGGTGTAGCTCATCGCCCGACAAAAGCAATTGTTTTAGACAATTGGGAGTGCTGTCGATTTGCGCTCGATGTCTGCCGTGTGCGCCCCACTGCCGGGATGACGGCGATCATTTTGCACGAACTAGCTCACTTGATCGACAGCGCTCCCGACACCGATAGTCAGCGAGAGATCAAAGCTTGGCAAAATGCGCGACAACTACTCGAAATTCACAATTTTCATGGCCTTTGTGCAGATTGGGAATTCAATCGAGTTCGCGATCGATGCTTGCAGACTTACAGTGTTTTCGCCTAACTTTTTTGCCCTAACTAACGATGCGCCCTGACTGGAATGAGCTTTGGTTACTGTACGCAGATGGCGCGGAGCTTTGCGAGCTTTCCCGCGAGGCTACGGGCAACCCTAAACGCCCAAAGCACGGGACTTTGAGGAATCATGCCAGTAGGAAGAAATGGAGCGCTAAGCGCGAATTGCTGAGGGCTGAAAAGGCAATGCAGGGCGATCAAAATGACAGGGAGAGACAGGAAGAGAATATTTGCCCTTTCTCCCATGACTTCGATCGCCCTAACGTCAATGACATCGGGTTAGTAGCCTCCGACTGTCCTGACAGCGACTACTGGCAACACGGGCGGAACTGGCGGCGGGTTTAGTCACTTTTAACGGCCTAAAACGCCTGAACCGCTTGAGTGATACAAGTTTTAACCCGCATGAGCGATTTTTATATTGAGATTCAATACTAGAATCGAAATAAGGCAAAAGTGTAATGGTTAATCATCACAGGTGATACCAGCGCGTTGCTCACAGAAGTAGGGAGGGCGGCTATGAAAAGCAGAAACAGAGCAAAGTGCCTTCGGCAAGAGCGACGGCAGGACTTCACTTCACAGAGACACTACCTGCTGAAGGTGGTGCGGTCACGGGGCGGAAAGTATGCTGGCGTTGTTTCTTACCCAATTCCCGAAGACGCAGATCCAGCATTCATCCCCGAAGAGGAGCGCTGGACACGCAGGCAGAAGTATAACCTCGATGATCTACTGACTGAAGTAACTCCTGAGAATTTGCATGATGAGGTGGATACTGGGAGATCCGTAGGTAGTGAAATCTGGTAGCTCTACCTACATCCCTGCGCGAGGTGACATCGTTTGGTTAAATTTCGATCCACAGACGGGTCGTGAGCAAAGAGGGCATCGCCCCGCCATTGTTATATCTCCCCTGAAATATAACAAGACTACAGGGTTAGCCCTCTTTTGCCCTATCACCAGCAGAGCAAAAGGGTATCCTTTTGAGGTTGCACTGATCGAGACTATGCATACATCGGGCGTTGTTTTGGTGGATCAAATTAAAAGCTTGGACTGGCAGCATAGAGACGTTAGGTTTGCTGAAACAGCCCCTCGCGATTTGATGGATGAAGTGATGGCTAGAATAGAAGCCTTCTTGTTTTGAAAAGCGCTCATTACCGATCGCGACTTCACTGATACAGGTCAGGCAACTTCAGCCACGCGACTAACCCCACGTAATGCTGAAACATCACCTGCGGGTCATGGCCTGTAATCGCAGCCACATCGACCGGATTCATACCGGAAGCCAGGGCGTGACTAACAAACGTACTGCGGGTGCTGTAGGGCTTGCGGTAGGGGATGCCCAAAGCTTTGAGCGTTGGTTTCCAGACTCGATTTCTGAAGTTGTGATCGTCTATCGGGCTGTTGCCATTAGCCGGAAACACCAGCAGGTCAGCCAGCGGAATTTGATAGTTGCCGCTCAATCGCCATTCGTGACGCTTTGCCAATTGCTCAGCTAACAGGAGCCGTAAAGCCTCATTTGTGGGAATACTGCGAATTTTGCCCGTCTTGGTGGGTCGTCTTTGTCCTCTAGAGAACGATTCGCGGACAACGATCGCCGTCAGGTCTTCCGAAATGGCGTTTGCCCGCAGTCCGATCGCTTCACCGAGCCGTACCCCTGTCAGAAACAGAAACGCCACGAATGGGTAGTAGTGGGAGTGATGCACTTTCAAGAAAGTGAGAATCGCGCTCACCTGAGTTTGAGTGAACGGCTGCGGCGGCTCGGTCGGTGTCGGCTTAAGGCGGCTGGCTGCATCCTTCCAAACATCGGCAGACAGACCAGCATGAAGCCAAGCATTGTGAATCCGACAGCAAACTTCTTTCACCGTTCGGGCTGTCACCTGATTGCTGTACCAGGTGACGAACTCGATCGCGTCGTTTTTGGTGAGGTCGGCAGCTTGACGCTCTAGCCCAAAAAACTGCTGTAAGCGTCCTCTCGTTCCGATGTACTTCTCTTGTGAGCTTTTGGATAGGGTCGAGGCGATCGACTGATAGTAAGCTTCCCAAACCTCGATCACCGTTGCTGGAGTCGAGTTTGTTGGCTCATCATTGCGGGCGATCGTTGGAGCTTTGCCATAGCGCTCTAAGGTTGGGTCAAACTCTCCATAGGCGATGTCTCTTTCAATCTCCAGCGATCGAGCAGCGGCGAGCTTGCGGTTCAGAGCCGTGTCAGCGAGGTTGAGGCTGAGATAGTAGCGCTGTCCCTGGTAGCTCCAGCGCAGCACCAACCGACCCGATCGATTCTCGATGTGGATGCCACCTTTCGCGCCTCTTTGCCGTGCCATAACCGTACCCTTCCTGATTGCGGAAGGTACAGATACGGTACGGTTCAAATGGCTGAAACCCGCTAAAAAGCAACGGGATGTAGCGCAGCTTGGTAGCGCACCTCGTTCGGGACGAGGGGGGCGCAGGTTCAAATCCTATCATCCCGATTCATCAAGACAAGCCCGTCTTTCGAGGCGGGTTTTGTCGTTTTTGCGGAATCTCAGCTTAATTGCTCAGATTCAAAAGAAATTTTTTGGAACACAGTGCAGTAGGGGCAGTGCGTGGGCACTCTAGATCTTGTATTCATCAATCACTAGTTACTAGAAGAAAGAGCTGCTGTTTTATCGATCACCATTAATTCATCAAAGATTCACTCTATTCTGCAAAAAGCTTCTTCTCCCAAAGGCTATCCTTAGACTGAAGCAAATACAATATTTCACATGATGAACCAGTTGATATTAGCAAGTGCTGAATGTACACGATGGGGCTGTTCTTGGTGGGAAGGTATCATTACAGTCATCCTTTACTCACTGGCAATGACTGCAATGAAATCTTCAAAAAATAAATTTCAAGATGAGAACAAATCAAATGGGACTGTTTGAATCTACTAACCGTACAGTGAGAGCTAATTTAGCTCGTCGAGAAGCTGAAATGCTTGACTCTTTGTGTTTACAAGATGAATCAATTAAGGAGTTGACTAAAAGCATTCTCATCCTGGCTCAATCGATCGCTGTTGCAGAATCTACTTTCAGAAATCTAGAGATTCAGCACAAGCAAACGCTTTCAGAGGTTCTGAACTGGGGTCGCACAGTTAATTTAGCGAAACAAAGAGGTCGAGAGGATCTTGCCAAAGAAGCATTAATTCGCGAACAGACCAGCAAACAAAAAGCAATTGGACAGAAGACTCGAATTAATGCTCAGGTGAGCAATCTGAATGTTCTCAAGAACAATCTGAGTGATCTAACAATCAAGCTTATTCAGCTTCAAGAGAAAAAGCTGGCAGCAGTACTAAAATTTACTGCGCCTGCTCCCGCTGCTCCTAGTTTGAACAAGTCGGAAATTGATAAAGCAACAGCATATTTCAACCAACTGGAAGCTGCCTCAATGAAGGCTGAGCCGAAGCTAGAAGCGCTCGATTTAGAGGAGATGTTTGCCTTGCTAGAAAATGGCACAGATCCAGATCTTGAGTTGGAAATGTTGAAAGCACAACTACTCAAAGGTTGCACTGTTTCCAACCCTGCGAATCGCACTACGGCTGACTCCACAGACGACGAGCTAGAGTGCCTAACAAGACAATTAGATCATCTGTAGACTTTCATAGAACAGTCCTCAGCCGATCGCTCAATTTCCAGCAAAAAGCCGTCAGCAAAACTTCACTGACGGCTTTTCATTTCTCAAAATTCTTTACGCAGCGGCCAAAACCTGCTTCAGCGGACTCCAGCGGAAAACTCGATCGCCCCCCATCTCCACACACACCTTGATGCGCGGTTCAACGGCTGGCAGCGCCGCCAAATACTCAAGCTCTTGGCGCGAAAACACAAAGCCCTCGATGATCCAGATTGCTAAACCTTTCGAGTTCGGCTGAAGTTTCTCAAGCTGATAGCCTGCGATCGGCGGCACAAAGTAACGCGCCCCCACCGCTCCTTCTCGTCCAATATCTTTTTTGCCCAAATGTGGCGGACGAACGCCGTGAACATCCATTAGATACGCCGCCGGATCGCCCATGCCGCGAGCGCTGATGTGCAGCATTCCATAGCCTGCTGCCCGGAGCCGTCGCTGATATCGGCCTTCAGACCCGCCTTCCAGCGGCGTGTAGAGTGCCAGCGTCCCTGCGTTTTCGAGATCGCGAATAAATTGCTTGCCAGTGGTAATCAGCGGCATCGGTCGCTCCAAGGGTAAAAGGGTGATATCGGGCGATCGCAGCACAAACCGCCCAATTCGTTTACATTCTGTCATTATTATAAGGAGTGCATTGCGCCGACTCGAATTTGATTTGCTAAATTTCTCGATAAAGAGATCTTGATGCATTCCCTCGATCGGCATCCCAAGTAGACAAAATCAGTTTGATTGTCTATAGTGTTTAATTGTCGCCAAATTTCAAAACCGCGCCGTTATCCCGGTCAGTGCTGACGGATTCGGACGATCTCTCGGATGACTGCTTGAGTAGCAAAGTCCAGAGAAATGCTTGAAAAGCGGGGGTGGCGATCGCTTCTGCGCTAGCAAAAGATGAATTGGAAGCTTCCCGATCGGATACTGAGGAGTTCACTGCTCAAGTCCAAGCGGGAGTTGAGGCAAACGCCGAGCTTTTGATCCACGCTTCCATGCGAATCATTGCGTAAGGCCTGCTTGTGAAAAGCCTGTGGGTTTTGCGCTTCAGAATGCGTCAAGAAAATTTCGACGAGGCGATCGCAGTCTCGTCTATTGGTTTGTTGTGTAAAGCAAGGGAGATCCTTACCGTGTCTGTTGGTATTCTCGGCACAAAACTCGGCATGACTCAGGTGTTTGATGAGGCAGGCCGAGCCATCCCGGTGACGGTGGTTCAAGCTGGCCCCTGCACCGTCACGCAGGTCAAGACGCCACAAACCGATGGCTATGCTGCGATTCAACTCGCGTTTGGCGAAGTGAAAGAAAAAGCGCTCAGCAAGCCGGAAATTGGGCATCTTGCCAAGTCAAACACCGCCCCGATGCGCCACCTGCGCGAATATCGGCTCGATGACGCCAGCAGCTATGAACTCGGTCAGCAAATCAAAGCCGATCTGTTTGAAGCAGGCCAAATTGTCGATGTCAGTGGCACAAGCATTGGTCGCGGCTTTGCAGGCTATCAAAAGCGCCACAACTTCAAGCGCGGTCCAATGGCGCACGGTTCCAAAAATCATCGCTTGCCCGGTTCAACGGGTGCAGGCACAACGCCTGGTCGCGTCTACCCCGGTAAGCGCATGGCCGGACAGTTGGGCAACGCTCG
The DNA here is from genome assembly GCF_014696105.1 of Microcoleus sp. FACHB-1515. Taxonomy (GTDB): domain Bacteria; phylum Cyanobacteriota; class Cyanobacteriia; order Elainellales; family Elainellaceae; genus JAAUTJ01. The sequence goes on along the minus strand of NZ_JACJPO010000042.1, from coordinate 45,669 downwards.
CGTCACAATTCGCAAGCTAACGGTTGTGCGCGTCGATGGCGATCGCAATCTGCTCTTGATCAAAGGGGCAGTTCCCGGCAAACCCGGTGCGCTGCTCAGCATCGTCCCGGCAAACGTCGTGGGTCAAGCCTAAAGGCAGCTAGAAGAGGAAAGTCATGGTAGATTGTGCAATTCGAGATTGGCAAGGCGCTGAAGTCGGCCAAGCCTCATTAGACCTCAAAGTCGCAAAAGCAGAAACGGCGAGCCACATCGTCCACCGCGCCCTTGTGCGGCAAATGAACAATGCTCGTCAAGGCACAGCATCGGCTAAAACCAGAGCCGAAGTCAGCGGCGGCGGTCGTAAACCCTATCGCCAAAAAGGAACAGGCCGCGCCAGAGCGGGTTCCACCCGTTCTCCCCTGTGGCGAGGCGGCGGCGTGATTTTTGGGCCAAAACCCCGCGACTACAGCACCAAGATGAACCGCAAGGAGCGGCGTCTCGCCCTGCGAACCGCGCTGCAAAGTCGGACAGACGATCTCATTGTGGTTGAGGATTTTGCTAGCCAGCTATCGCGCCCCAAAACGAAAGAGTTGGTGGATGCAATGAGCCGTTGGGGTGTTGGTGCGGGAGAAAAGGTGCTGCTGATTGTGGGCGATCGCGATGACAACGTTTACCTTTCCGCCCGCAACGTTCCCACGCTGAAGCTGATTGGCGCAAGCGGACTCAATGTTTACGATTTGCTCAGCGCCGACAAAATCGTTGTCACTGCCTCCGCGCTCACCAAGATTCAAGAGGTCTACAGCGATGACTAAGAGATCACGAGTTACGAAAAGACGATTGGTGACGGATGTTCGCGTTCCTGCCGATCGCCTGCCCGATCTGGTTCGCCGCCCGATCGTGACGGAGAAAGCGACGATCGCCCTGGAAGAAAACAAATACACCTTTGAAGTTGATCCCCGCGCTTCCAAGCCAGATATCAAAGCAGCGATTGAATCTTTGTTTGACGTGAAAGTCACCAGGGTCAATACGCACAATCCTCCGGCCAAGCAGCGGCGCGTCGGTCGCTTTGCAGGCAATCGCCCCAAGTACAAGCGGGCGATCATAACACTGGCTGAAGGCAATTCGATCACCTTGTTCCCAGAAGTGTAGGCAGGTAAATAACATGGCAATTCGGATTTATCGACCTTATACGCCCGGAACACGGCAGCGATCGGACGCTTCGTTTAGCGAAATTACCAAGACTGAACCGGAAAAATCGCTCACCTCCTCGAAGCACCGCAAAAAAGGCCGCAACAATCGCGGCGTCATCACAACTCGACATCGCGGCGGCGGCCACAAGCGGCTGTATCGCCAAGTGGATTTTCGCCGCAATAAGTACAACGTTCCGGCGAAAGTGGTGGCGATCGAATACGATCCCAACCGCAACGCTCGTCTTGCCCTTCTGTTCTACCAAGACGGCGAAAAGCGCTATATCATTCACCCTGGCGATCTCGCCGTCGGCGCAACTGTCGTATCGGGAACCGAAAATATCCCGTTTGAAGTTGGAAACGCAATGCCTCTGGGCAACATGCCGCTTGGTACGACTGTTCACAACGTTGAACTGGTGGCTGGTAAGGGCGGTCAAATCGTTCGCGCTGCGGGTGCATCCGCTCAGCTTGTGGCAAAAGAAGGCAACTACGTCACATTGCGACTACCTTCGGGCGAAGTTCGCCTGATTCGTCGCGAGTGCTTTGCCACGATCGGCACGGTTGGCAACGCCGATGTTCGCAACATCAGCATTGGTAAAGCTGGACGCAAACGCTGGAAAGGTCGCCGCCCCGAAGTACGTGGTAGCGTCATGAACCCGGTCGATCACCCGCATGGTGGTGGTGAAGGTCGTGCCCCAATCGGTCGCGCTCGTCCGGTCACGCCAACCGGAAAGCCTGCGCTGGGTGCAAAAACCCGCAAGAAGAAAAAGCTTAGCAACTCGCTGATTATTCGTCGTCGTCGTCGTGGCGGTAAGCGCGGTCGCGGCGGACGGGATTCGTAAAAGGAGAAAGTCATGTCTCGATCGCTCAAAAAAGGTCCCTTTGTCGCCGACCATCTGCTCTCCAAAGTTGAAGCGCTCAACGCCAAAAACGACAAGCAGGTGATCAAAACCTGGTCACGCGCCTCGACGATTTTGCCGCAGATGATCGGCCACACGATCGCCGTTCACAACGGTCGCCAGCATGTCCCCGTCTACGTGACCGAACAAATGGTCGGCCACAAGCTCGGCGAATTCGCACCCACCCGCACCTTTCGGGGTCACGCCAAAAGTGACAAAAAGGCTCGTCGTTAGGTGAAGGTCGATAAGCCGGAGAAAAAATATGGTTGCTGGTACACCAACTGAAGTCAAAGCGATCGCTCGCTACATCCGCATGTCGCCGCACAAAGTGCGCCGCGTCCTCGATCAAATTCGCGGTCGTTCTTACCGTGAAGCGCTGATCATCCTTGAATTTATGCCCTACCGTTCCTGCGAGCCGATCCTCAAAGTGCTGCGATCGGCGGTTGCGAATGCCGAGCATAACCAAGGCTACACGCCTGCCGATCTCGTGATCACTCAGGCGTTTGCCGATCAAGGAGCCGTGCTGAAGCGCTTTCGTCCGCGTGCCCAAGGCCGCGCCTACCAAATTCGCAAGCCGACCTGCACGATTACGATCGCCGTCGCTCCGGGCGCAGGCGACGAATAACATCATTACAAAGAGGACGAAATGGGACAGAAAATTCATCCAGTCGGCTTTCGGCTCGGCATCACGCAAGAACATCGATCGCGCTGGTTCGCCGAGGGCAATCGCTACCCCGAACTCCTGAGAGAAGACTATAAAATCCGCGAATACGTCAACAAAAATCTAGCAAACGCAGGCATCTCGGAAGTCCGCATTGAGCGTAAGGCTGACCAGATTGACCTGGAAGTCCGCACCGCTCGTCCCGGCGTGGTCGTCGGTCGCGGCGGCACGGGCATCGAGCAGTTGCGGAGCAACCTCCAGCAGGTTTTGGGTGACAGCAACCGCCAAATTCGCATTAACGTCGTGGAAGTGGCTCGCGTTGACGCCGATGCCGGACTGATTGCCGAATTCGTAGCACAGCAGCTAGAACGTCGGGTTTCCTTTCGTCGTGTTGTGCGTCAGGCAATCCAGCGGGCACAGCGAGCCGGAGTGCAAGGCATCAAGATTCAGGTGAGCGGACGGCTGAACGGCGCAGAAATTGCCCGAACGGAAGCGACCCGCGAAGGCAAAGTGCCGCTCCACACGCTCCGCGCCGACATCGACTACACCTACCGCACCGCCCAAACCACCTACGGCATCTTGGGGATCAAAGTGTGGATCTTCAAAGGCGAAATTATTCCCGGACAGGAAGAACCCGCAGTGGTTGCCGCGAACAGCAATCAGCAGCCGCGTCGTCGTCCGCAAGGTCAGCAGGGTCAACGTCGCCGCCAGCAGTTTGAAGATCGATCGAACGAAGGCTAAGGAAACTCATCATGCTCAGTCCCAAGAGAACAAAATTTCGCAAGCAGCATCGCGGCAAAATGCGCGGCCTCGCCACTAACGGCAACAACATCGACTTCGGCGATTTTGCCCTTCAAGCGATCGAGCCGTCCTGGATTACCGCTCGCCAAATCGAAGCTAGCCGACGTGCGATGACTCGCTACATCCGCCGGGGTGGAAAAATCTGGATTCGCATCTTCCCCGACAAACCTGTGACGATGCGTCCTGCTGAAACCCGGATGGGTTCTGGTAAGGGAAACCCAGAATTCTGGGTTGCGGTCGTGAAACCGGGTCGAATTCTGTTTGAGATCGCCGGAGTGTCTGAGGAAGTGGCTCGCGAAGCCATGCGCCTTGCCTCGTTCAAGCTGCCGATCAAAACCAAGTTCATCACTCGCACCACCGCTGAGGAGGAGTCGTAAATCATGGCACTGCCCAAAATCAGCGAGATTCGCGATCTATCCGATCAGGAAATCACCGATCAAATTACCGCTACCAGACGACAGCTTTTTGAGCTGCGCTTCCAAAAGGCAACGAGACAGTTAACCGGAACGCACCAGTTTAAGCATCTGCGGCATCGCCTCGCTCAACTGAAGACGATCGAGCGCGAACGCCAAATCCAGCAGGCGACCACCATCGCCGCCCCCGAACAGGAGTAACCCATCATGGCAGTTAAAGAAAGAGTTGGCGTCGTCGTCAGCGACAAAATGGATAAAACCGTCGTGGTGGCGATCGAAAACCGCGCTCCGCACCCGAAATACAAAAAGATCATGGTGCGAACCGAGCGCTATAAAGTCCACGACGAAGAAAATGCTTGCAAGACAGGCGATCGCGTCCGCATTCAGGAAACTCGACCGCTCAGCCGCCACAAACGCTGGCAAGTCATCGAAAACCTGACCAACCCTTCCACCCCTAGTCAAGAGACTACAGCCAGTCAGGAGACCGAAGCATGATTCAACAAGAAACCTATCTGAATGTGGCCGACAACAGCGGCGCTCGCAAGCTCATGTGCATCCGCGTTCTGGGCGGCAATCGTCGCTACGCCGGAGTCGGTGACGTAATCATCGCCGTTGTCAAAGACGCTCTGCCGAACATGGCCGTGAAGAAGTCCGATGTCGTCCGCGCCGTTGTCGTTCGCACCAGAAAAGGATTGCGGCGCGACAGCGGCATGAGCATCCGCTTTGACGACAACGCCGCCGTAATCATCAACCAGGAAGGCAACCCCAGAGGCACTCGCGTCTTTGGCCCGGTTGCCCGTGAACTGCGCGACAAAAACTTCACCAAAATCGTTTCGCTTGCGCCGGAGGTGCTGTGATGGCGAGAAAAAAAACCACTGAGCGCGTCAAAATGCACGTTAAAAAAGGCGACACCGTTCAGGTGATCGCAGGAAAAGACAAGGGAAAAGTCGGTGAAGTCATCCGTGCGATTCCCGACGAAAGCCGCGTCATCGTCCAGGGTGTCAACCTGAAGACGAAGCACATTAAGCCACAGCAAGAAGGCGAGTCGGGACAGATTACCACGATCGAATTTCCCATCCACTCGTCCAACGTCATGCTTTACTCCAACAAGCAAAAGGTGGCAAGCCGCATCAGCTACACCTTCAATGCGGAAGGACGTAAAGTGCGGATGCTGAAGAAAACTGGCGAAATCATCGACTAACGATTTACTTCCTGACCAAGCCCAGGAAAAGGAAACGCAATGGCAAATCTCAAATCAACCTATCAAGAAACCGTTGTTCCAAAGCTAATGGAGCAATTTCAGTACGCCAACATGCACCAGGTTCCCAAGGTGGTGAAGGTGACAGTGAATCGCGGCATGGGCGAAGCGGCGCAGAACGCCAAAGCCCTCGAAGCGTCACTGGCTGAAATTGCGACCATTACCGGACAAAAACCTGTCGTCACTCGCGCAAAAAAGGCGATCGCAGGCTTCAAAATTCGCCAGGGAATGCCCGTTGGCATCATGGTGACACTGCGGAGCGATCGAATGTATGCCTTCCTGGAGCGATTGATCAACCTCGCCCTGCCTCGGATTCGCGACTTTCGCGGTGTCAGCCCCAAAAGCTTTGACGGACGCGGCAACTACACGTTGGGACTGCGCGAGCAACTGATTTTTCCCGAAATCAGCTACGACAGCATCGATCAAATTCGCGGCATGGACATTTCGATCATCACAACGGCCACGACCGACGAAGAAGGCCGCGCCCTGCTGAAAGAATTGGGAATGCCGTTCCGGGAGAACTAACACCTACAAGGACACTATGGCGGTAAACGACACGATCGCAGATATGCTGACGCGCCTCCGCAACGCGAACATGGCGCGGCATCAAACCACTCAAGTTCCAGCCACGAATATGACCCGCAGCATCGCCAGAGTGCTGCAAGAAGAAGGCTTCATTGGCGAATTCACCGAAGAAGGCGAAGGCGTCAAGCGCAACCTGGTCATCGCCCTCAAATACAAAGGCAAAAATCGCCAGCCGATCATCAACGCGCTCAAGCGCATCAGCAAGCCGGGACTGCGCGTGTACTCCAACCGCCGCGATCTTCCCCGCGTCTTGGGCGGCATCGGCGTTGCCATCATCTCGACCTCCAGCGGCATCATGACCGATCGCGATGCGCGACGGCAAGGACTGGGCGGCGAAGTTCTCTGCTATGTCTGGTAGCGCAAGGAGCAAACACGATGTCTCGAATTGGTAAACGTCCCATCCCCGTCCCGGACAAAGTCACGGTGACGATCAACGAACAGCATGTTGCCGTCAAGGGGCCAAAAGGCGAACTCGCCCGCACCCTGCCCGCTGAAGTCGAAGTGCTGCAAGAAAACGGGTCGGTGCAGGTAAATCGCCGCAACGATTCTCGCGTCGCCCGCCAGCGTCACGGCCTCAGCCGAACGCTCGTCGCCAATATGGTCGAAGGTGTTTCGCAAGGCTTCTCTCGCCGTCTGGAAATCCAAGGCGTCGGCTACCGCGCTCAGGTGCAAGGCCGCAACTTAACGCTGAACATCGGCTACAGCAATCCCGTGCAAATCGAACCGCCGGACGGCATTCAGTTCGCAGTCGAAAACAACACCAACGTCATCGTCAGCGGCATCGACAAAGAAATCGTCGGCAACACTGCCGCCCGCATTCGCGCCGTGCGTCCGCCCGAACCCTACAAAGGTAAAGGCATCCGCTATGCCGGAGAAGCCGTCCGCCGCAAGGTTGGTAAGTCAGGGAAGAAATAAACTATGAAACGTACTCGCAAAGAATCGACGCGCCGCCGACACGGGCGCATTCGCCGGACAGTTTCCGGCACACCCGATCGCCCCCGCTTGGCCGTATTCCGTTCCAACGAACACATCTACGCTCAGGTGATCGACGACACGCAGCATCACACATTGGCTGCCGCCTCGACGCTCGAACCCGACCTGAAAAAGTCGTTAGAATCAACATCTACGAGCGATGCCTCCACGCAGGTTGGCAAACTGATTGCGGAACGAGCGATCGCCGCTGGTGTCAGTAAAGTCGTGTTCGATCGCGGCGGCAATTTGTATCACGGTCGCGTTAAAGCACTCGCAGAAGCAGCCCGCGAAGGAGGACTGGATTTCTAATGGTATCCGCACAAAACGATCCCGTTCAAAGGGGAAAAAACCAAAATCGTCGTAGTAAAAATACGAAAGCTCCCAAGGAAAAAGAATCCGAGTGGCAAGAGCGCGTCGTGCAAATCCGCCGCGTTACCAAAGTGGTGAAGGGCGGTAAAAAGCTGAGTTTTCGGGCGATCGTCATCGTCGGTAACGAGCGCGGACAAGTCGGCGTGGGTGTCGGCAAAGCCAGCGACGTGATCGGAGCCGTCCGCAAAGGCGTGGCCGATGGCAAAAAGCACTTGGTCGAAGTGCCCTTGACTAAAGCCAACTCGATTCCGCATCCCGTCAACGGTGCAGGCGGCGGTGCAAAAGTGATGATGCGTCCGGCTGCTCCCGGTACAGGTGTAATTGCAGGTGGAGCCGTCCGCACGGTTCTTGAACTTGCAGGCGTTCGCAACATCCTTGCCAAACAGCTTGGATCGGGCAATCCGCTCAACAACGCCAGAGCAACGGCCAGTGCCCTCGCCTCACTCCGCACCTTCTCCGATGTGGCAGAAGAGCGCGGCGTGTCGATCGAAAAACTCTACGTCTAGGAAATTCATCATGAGACTTTCAGATGCGCGGCCTCAACCGGGATCGCAACATCGTCGCCGCCGAATCGGTCGCGGCATCTCTGCCGGACAAGGAGCCAGCGGCGGATATGGAATGCGCGGCCAAAAATCGCGATCGGGTAGCGGCACACGCCCCGGCTTTGAAGGCGGTCAGATGCCTCTCTACCGCCGCATTCCCAAGCTCAAGCACTTCCCCTTGGTCAACCGCCAAGAATACACGATCGTCAATCTCAAGGACTTGGCTGACCTTCCCGCCAATACCGAAGTCACCTTGTCCTCACTGCAATCTGCCGGAATCGTCACCACTGATGACGGTCCTTTGAAGATCTTGGGAGACGGTGAAATCTCGGTTGCGCTGCGCGTCAAGGCGACAGCTTACACCGCTTCGGCTCGCAGCAAAATCGAAGCTGCTGGCGGTTCTTGCGAAGGGCTGGAATAATTGAAGAAAAGCGATCCTTGCGATCGCCAAGTACAGTAGGAGTTTACCGCTATGGTCGTCAGTCGAGACAAAGCTCCAACTGCTCAAGAAACCTTTATGCAGATGGCGCAGGCAGCCGGACTTCGCGGTCGGCTGCTTGTCACCATTGGCCTGCTGTTCTTGGTGCGGCTGGGCGTTTATATTCCGGTTCCCGGTATCGATCGCGGAGCCTTTCAAGCCGCGATTCAAAATAACAACTTAATTGGCTTTTTAAACTTGCTTTCCGGGGGTGGAATTTCCACGCTCGGCATTTTCGCATTGGGGATCATTCCCTTCATCAACGCCTCGATCATTCTGCAACTGCTTACAGCCGCAATTCCCTCGCTGGAAAACTTGCAGAAGAACGAAGGCGAAGCAGGTCGCCGCAAAATTTCTCAATATACGCGCTACGTTGCTGTGTTTTGGGCGATCGTTCAAAGCCTCGGTTTAGCCTTTTTGGTGAATCAGTTTGCGATCGCTCCCGGTCCCTTGTTCATCGCTCAGGTCGTTCTCGCACTCACGGCTGGCTCGATGTTCGTGATGTGGGTGGGCGAACTGATCACCGAGCGCGGTGTGGGCAATGGTGCCTCACTGCTAATTTTCTTGAGCATTGTTTCGAGCTTGCCAACTTCGCTGGGTCAAACGTTTGAACTGGCGCAGACGGGCGATCGCTCCCTCGTCGGCGGCATCGTCATCCTGCTTTTGATCTTCCTCGTCATGATCGTCGGTATCGTCTTCGTCCAAGAAGGTACAAGACGCATCCCAATTATCTCGGCACGGCGGCAGGTCGGACGCAAAATGTATCTGGAGAAAAACAGCTATTTGCCGTTGCGCCTGAATCAAGGCGGCGTGATGCCGATCATTTTCGCTTCAGCCGTACTGATTTTGCCCGCTTCGATCTCGCAAGTTCTGCCCAATCAAGTTACGGCTCAAATCGCGACCGCCCTTCAGCCTGGAACTTGGTGGTATGCAGCCCTGTACCTCGTGCTAATTTTGTTCTTCAGCTACTTCTACTCCTCGCTGGTCGTCAACCCGATCGATATGTCGCAGAACCTCAAAAAGATGGGCGCGAGCATTCCGGGCATTCGTCCAGGACGGGCAACCAGCGAGTATCTAGAGCGCGTCCTCAACCGTCTGACGTTCTTGGGCGCGATCTTCCTAGGTGCAGTGGCGATCGTGCCGACGGCAGTTGAAAACGCCACTCGTGTGCCGACCTTCCGAGGCTTTGGGGCAACCTCACTGCTGATTTTGGTGGGTGTGGCGATCGACACGGCCAAACAAATTCAAACCTACGTCATCTCTCAGCGCTACGAAGGAATGGTGAAGCAATAGTGGTACGACTGATTTTTCTTGGTCCCCCCGGTGCAGGTAAAGGCACACAAGCCTACTCGCTGGCTGGAAACTGCGGCATTCCACACATCTCGACTGGCGACATCTTACGCAGTGCCGTTGCCCAGCAGACCGAGCTAGGCCAAAAAGCCCAAGCCTACATGGATCGGGGGGAACTCGTACCAGACCAGCTTATTCTCGACTTGGTGCGCGATCGACTCAGCCAACCTGATGCCGCGCCCGGCTGGATTTTAGATGGCTTTCCGCGTACTGCACCGCAAGCTGACTTTCTCGATCGCCTCCTGCAAGAGATGAATCAAACCTGCGATTGCGTCGTTAATCTCGACGTTCCCGACGAGGTGATTGTCGAGCGACTGCTGCATCGCGGACGCAAAGACGACCAGGAGGACGTGATTCGCACTCGCCTAGAGGTCTACCGTAAGCAAACGGCTCCGCTGATCGACTTCTACGAACAGCGCGATCAGCTAGAGACGGTCAACGGTAACCAGTCACTCGAAGCCGTCACCGATGATCTGCACGACTTGGTGAAACGCAAGAAGCGCGATTAACCTGACCAAGCGGCGATCGCGTTGAATCCCACGAAGAGAAGTCTTTTCGTGGGATTCAGCCTACTTAAAGATTTGTTAGACTTGAGATCAGTGCTTTTTTGTGCTATTGCTGTAGAGCCATTTTCTGAAATTCGTTCCTAACCTAACTCTGGAGAAAACCGCTTTGTCTAAACAAGACCTGATTGAAATGGAAGGAACCGTCACTGACTCACTCCCGAACGCGATGTTTCGGGTGGATTTGGATAACGGTTTTAATGTCCTCGCTCATATTTCCGGCAAAATTCGCCGCAACTACATCAAAATTCTTCCGGGCGATCGCGTCAAGGTCGAACTCACGCCATACGACTTAACCAAAGGCCGGATTACCTATCGTTTGCGTAACAAGAAATAACTAGCGATCGCGCTTACCCTTTGCAGCAGCAATTTGTCAATCCGTGCGAACATCTGGTATGATATCTAGTTTGTAGTCATGTGATCAGTAGGGGACAATGAAAGTCCGAGCATCCGTTCGTCGAATTTGTGAAAAGTGCCGTGTCATCCGTCGGCACGGTCGCGTCATGGTGATTTGCGAGAACCCCAAGCACAAGCAGCGTCAAGGCTAAACGGCTGGGACTTGAAGAATTTTGGTATCAGTAGCTTCCTAACACAAAGCAAACAGGAGATGAAAGCGTGGCACGGATTGCCGGAGTAGACCTTCCACGCGACAAGCGTGTCGAAATTGGTCTGACCTACATTTATGGAATTGGATTGACGCGATCGAAGCAGATCATCGCTGCCACAGGCGTGAATCCCGACACTCGCGTTCGCGACTTGACCGATGCCGATGTTGCCGCCCTGCGCGATAACGTCGAAAGCAACTATCAGGTTGAAGGCGACTTGCGCCGCTTGGAAGGCTTGAACATCAAGCGCCTGATGGACATCGGCACGTATCGCGGTCGTCGCCACCGGATGGGCTTGCCCGTTCGCGGCCAGCGCACCCGCACGAATGCCCGGACTCGACGCGGCGGACGGCGCACGGTGGCAGGCAAGAAGAAAGCACCGAGCAAGAAGTAACGCAGCATAAACAACTCAGTTTTCACAGCAAGAGGGCGAAACAATGGCGCGACAACCTACCAAAAAAGCGGGCGGCGCAAAGAAATCCAAGCGCAACGTTCCTAGCGGCGTGGCTCACATCCAGTCCACGTTCAACAACACGATCATCACGATTACCGACACGAGCGGCGAAGCAATTTCCTGGGCTTCTTCCGGATCGAGCGGCTTCAAAGGCGCAAAAAAAGGCACTCCATTCGCGGCTCAAACGGCGGCTGAAAGCGCGGCTCGTCGCGCCGTCGATCAAGGAATGCGGCAGCTTGAAGTGATGGTGAGCGGGCCGGGATCAGGTCGAGAAACGGCAATCCGTGCTCTCCAGGGAGCAGGATTGGAAATCACGCTGATTCGTGACGTAACGCCGATTCCGCATAACGGCTGTCGTGCGCCCAAGCGTCGCCGCGTCTAAAACTTCGGATGGAATGAGGGAAGGCGGGTACGATGGCGGGGCAGCTTCGTACCCGATGTGCGATCGATTTTGGTGGGCAAAGGGAAGAAGGAAGGCTGAAGTATGACAGCACAATTTCAAGTTGAGTGTGTAGAGTCCGATAGCGGCAACGATCAAAGCTTGTACGGGCGCTTTGTGCTGGAACCTCTAGAGCGGGGACAGGGCATCACAGTTGGAAACGCGCTGCGGCGCGTGTTGCTCTCCAACCTGGAAGGGGCAGCAATTACCGCCGTGCGAATCGCCGGAGTGACGCACGAATTTATGACGATTCCCGGTGTGCGCGAGGATGTCTTGGACATTCTCCTGAACATGAAGGAAATCGTCGTCAAAAGCTATTCGTCGCAGCCGCAAATCGGGCGCATTCTGGTTCAGGGACCCGCAACCGTAACGGCAGACCATTTTGAATTGCCTGCGGAAGTCGAAATTGTCGATCCCGGTCAATATATTGCGACGATCGCAGCGGGATCAACCCTAGAAATGGAATTCCGCGTCGAAAAGGGCGTGGGCTATCGAGCGATCGAGCGCGGACGTGATGAAAACTCGTCACTCGATTTCTTGCAGATCGATTCTGTCTTTATGCCTGTTCGCAAGGTGAACTACACGGTTGAAGATGCGCGATCGGGCGGGGCGATCGACAAAGACCGCTTGGTGATGGAAGTCTATACCAATGGCAGTCTGACGCCGCAAGACGCCCTCAGTGAAGCCGCGAAAATCCTGGTTGACCTGTTCAACCCGCTCAAAGAAATCAAGTTTGAGCGCGTCGATGATGGCTTGTCGGAAGATGTCGATCCAGTCAATCAAATTCCGATCGAGGAGCTTCAGCTCTCGGTTCGGGCATACAACTGCCTGAAGCGGGCGCAAATCAACTCGGTTGCCGATCTGCTCGACTACACCCAGGAAGATTTGCTCGAAATCAAAAATTTCGGAGCCAAGTCCGCCGAGGAAGTGATTGAAGCGTTGCAGGTGCGATTGGGAATCACCCTACCGCACGAAAAGGCGGCAAAGACCACCTGAATTTTTCTAAGCGGGGTTTTTGACCCCGCTCAATTTTGTTGTTTAAACTCTCTGTGCTGTTATGCGTCACCGCTGCAAAGTCAATCAACTGGGGAAACCCGCCGATCAGCGCCGCGCCCTTTTGCGTGCCCTGACGACCGAACTGATTCGGCATGGCCGGATCACTACCACCAAAATTCGTGCGAAAGCCGTGCGCGAAGAAGCCGATCGCATGATCACGCTTGCCAAAGATGGCTCGCTTGCCGCCCGTCGGCAGGCAATGGGATACATCTACGACAAGCAACTGGTTCACGCTTTGTTTGAGAACGCGCAAACCCGCTACGCCGATCGCCAAGGTGGATACACTCGCGTTCTTCGCACGGTCAACCGTCGCGGTGACAATGCGGAAATGGCAATCATCGAACTGACCTAAATGCCATGCCCGTGCGTCCACTGCTGCCAGCGGAAGATCGCAAAGAATCGATCGACCACCGTATCGCCCTCGTTATTCAGTACGTAGGGACTAACTTTCACGGCTGGCAGCGGCAACTCAATCAGCGCACCGTCCAAGCTGAGATCGAAGACTGCCTCACCGCGATGTTACAGCGGCGAGTTGTCCTACATGGAGCGGGGCGCACGGATGCTGGAGTTCACGCAGCGGCACAGGTGGCGCATTTTGACGCTCCCGCTGTCGTGCCGCCGCACCGCTGGGCAAACATTCTGACGAATCGATTGCCGGACGATATTGTGGTGCGGGCTTCGGCTCAGGTTCCCGCTGACTGGCACGCTCGCTTTTCAGCTACCTACCGCCGCTACCGCTACACGATCTACACCGATGCCCGCCCGAATTTGTTTGTGCGTCCGTTCGCGTGGCACTACTATCACGGGCAGTTGGATGTCGATCGAATGCAGGCCGCGCTCACCCCGATGATCGGTCGTCATCACCTTGCGGCCTTTCACCGTGCCGGATCAAAACGTGCCCATTCTTGGGTTGATGTGCAGGCGGCAGAATGTATTCGGCGCGGGTCGTTTGTGCAGATCGAGCTTCAGGCCAGCGGTTTTCTGTACGGCATGATGCGCTTGCTGGTCGGGATGCTGGTCGAGGTGGGGCAGGGAGTTCGATCGCCCGCCGAGTTCACCGAGATCTGGACGACCGAACGCCGCGATCTCGTCAAATATGCCGCTCCGCCGCAAGGTCTTTGCCTGCTGCGAGTCGGATACGACGATCTACCCATCGATCCCGCCTTGTGGTTCGACACTCAGCCGCAATTTCTTTTACCCACGCTGCCCGTTAATCTAGATAAGGAGACATTTGAGAGTCATGAACAAAACCTATGTACCGCCACAGGCGACGCTTGAGCAAAACTGGTACGTCGTCGATGCGGCAGACCAGCGCTTAGGCCGTTTGGCAACCGCGATCGCCATGATCTTGCGCGGCAAAAACAAGCCGACCTACACCCCGCACATGGACACGGGCGATTTTGTCATCGTGATCAACGCCGAAAAAGTGGATGTCACAGGCAAGAAGCGCGAACAAAAACTGTATCGCCGTCATTCTGGCCGTCCGGGTGGCATGAAGACCGAAACTTTTGAAAAGCTGCAAGCCCGCATCCCTGAACGGATTATCGAACATGCCGTCAAGGGAATGCTGCCGAAAAATTCGCTTGGTCGCCAACTGTTCACCAAGCTGAAGGTCTATGCTGGAGCCGAGCATCCCCACGCCGCCCAAAAGCCCGAAGTTCTACAAATCAACACGATCCCCGCAGGAGATAACTAATGCAAGCGACTGATTCAGGCCGCGTTATGTATCAAGGCACAGGTCGCCGCAAATCCGCGATCGCCCGTGTCCGCCTCGTTCCCGGCAGCGGTCAACTGACGATCAACGGCAAACCCGGAGATCTCTACCTCCAGTTCAACCACGCCTACCTGAGCGCGGCCAAAGCTCCTCTGGAAACCTTGGGACTGGAAAACGAATACGACATCCTGGTGACGGCAGAAGGCGGTGGATTAACTGGACAAGCCGATTCGATTCGTCTCGGTGTCGCCCGCGCCCTGTGTCAGCTTGATCCCGAAAACCGCAAGCCGCTGAAGATCGAAGGCTACCTGACTCGCGATCCCCGTGCTAAAGAACGCAAGAAATACGGTCTGCATAAAGCTCGTAAAGCACCGCAGTACTCGAAGCGTTAATCGCGCTGAGGGCAAAGTTTCGATCGCTACAATAGAACTATCTCCACCTCGCAACTCATCATGGCAAAACCTGATATTCACCCCGAATGGTATCCCGAAGCCAAAGTTTACGTGGATGGTCAACTGGTGATGACCGTTGGTTCCACCAAGCCAGAACTCCATGTTGATATCTGGTCGGGCAATCACCCGTTCTACACCGGAACCCAAAAAATCATTGACACCGAAGGTCGCGTTGAGCGCTTCCGTCGCAAATACGGCGGCTTTGGTGAAGGCTAGAGCAGCGTTGTGATCGATCGCTCCTGCCGTTTCTTGTGCTGCACCTATGGCTGAATCTTACCTGTTAGACAAACTCAAGTCCGTTGAGCAAACCTTTCACGAACTGACGCGCCGCATGGCTGACCCGGATATCGCCAAAGATCCGGGTGAGTTTCAGCGCGTGGCAAAGGCGCGATCGGGCTTGGAAGAAACCGTCAATACGTTTGACGAGTGGAAAAAAGCGCAGGACGATTTGCAGGGAGCGCGGCAAATTCTTAAAGAAGCAGGCGGCGATGCCGAAATGCGCGAAATGGCTGCGATGGAAGTCGAAGAGCTTGAAACGCGAATTGCTGATTTAGAGAAGCGCCTGAAAGTGCTGCTGCTGCCTCGCGATCCCAACGACGACAAAAACATCATGCTGGAAATTCGCGCAGGCACAGGCGGCGACGAAGCCAGCATTTGGGCAAGCGATTTGGTGCGGATGTATTCGCGCTACGCCGAAGGTCAGCGCTGGCGCGTCAAATTAGTGAGCGAATCGTTGGGAGAAATGGGCGGCTTCAAAGAAGCTGTTCTCGAAATCCAAGGCGATCAGGTCTACAGCAAACTCAAGTTTGAGGCGGGCGTTCATCGCGTCCAGCGCGTCCCTGTGACGGAAGCAGGCGGGCGTGTCCACACCTCAACTGCGACAGTGGCAATCATGCCGGAAGTCGATGAAGTCGAAGTGACGATCGATCCGAAAGACATCGAACTGACGACCGCTCGATCGGGCGGCGCAGGCGGTCAGAACGTCAACAAGGTGGAAACTGCGGTTGACCTGTTCCACAAGCCGACCGGAATTCGGATCTTCTGTACGGAGGAGCGATCGCAACTGCAAAACCGCGAACGCGCCATGCAAATTCTTCGCGCCAAACTGTACGAAATGAAGCTGCGCGAACAGCAAGAAGCCGTCACGTCGATGCGGCGATCGCAGGTTGGAACCGGATCGCGATCGGAAAAAATTCGCACCTACAACTACAAAGACAATCGCGTCACCGACCACCGCTTAGGCCAAAACTTCTCGCTCGCCCCGGTTTTGGAAGGCGACTTGGAACCGATTATTCAATCGTGCATTTCGCAGGATCAGCAGGAGCGACTGGAAGAACTGGCGGCGGCAGGATCGGGCGTGACGATCTAGCCCGGAAATAAATTGAGACTAACAGCGCAAGTCCGTTCAAACGGACTCAAACCCATACATAGCGTTTGAACCGATTTTAATCGGTTTGAGCTTTGAGCCAGGAAATTGATTTCCTGGCATCCGAGATGTGGTGCAAAATTTCAGCTAAACTAAAGGCCACAACACCATTCGGTCTGCTGATGGCTCGCTTTCTTCATGTTGCCGATGTTCATCTCGGCTACGATCGCTACGACAACAAAACGCGATCGCTCGATTTCTTCTACGCCTTCAAAGAAGCACTCGAAAAATATGCGATCGGCGCTCAGGTCGATTTCGTTTTGATTGCAGGCGATCTATTCGAGCATCGCAACATTCAGCCTGCGATTTTGAATCAGGCCGAACTTTGCCTGCGAATGCTGCATGACGAAGGCATTCCCGTTTTTGCGATCGAAGGCAACCACGACAATCGACCCTTCGGCACAAAAACAAGCTGGCTCAGCTACCTCGCCGCTCGTGATCTGATCGTTCTGCTCGAACCCGACTTCGACAGCGGCGCGGCGAGCTATCAAGCTTGGAGCAGCGAAAATCTGCACGGCGGCTACGTCGATCTACCCTGCGGTGTCCGCATCATCGGCTCAAACTGGTATGGCGTTTCGGCTCCCAAAGCGATCGAGCAGCTTGCCGACGCCATCCGTCAACTTCCCCCCGCCCCGCCGCACACCGTCCTGATGCTGCATCAAGGCATGGAAGGCCAAATCTCGCGCTATTCGGGAGCGCTGCACTACAACGAAGTTTTGCCGTTGCGAGATGCGGGCGTTGACTATCTGGCGCTCGGCCACATTCACAAGAATTACGAAATTGAAAACTGGATTTTCAATCCCGGATCGATCGAAGCCAACAGCGTCGAAGAAAGCCGTTACGCTCGCGGCGTCTATCTCGTTGAAATTAGCGAGAACGGCATCCAGGCACATCTGAAGCGCGACTATCGCCAGCGATCGATCGTCCAGTTGCGCCTGATGATGCGTGGGAATGAAACCGTCGAACAGGTCGAAGTGCAATCGATCGCCTGTGTGCAAAAAGCGATCGAGGCGGGCGATCTTGACCCATCCGAATCACCGATCGTTGAACTGCGAATTGAAGGACAGGTGGGATTCGATCGACTCGACCTCGACACACGCCGCCTCCAACAACGACTTCAGCAACAGAGCAACGCCCTCGTTTTCCTCCTCAAATACGAAGTCGATGCGCTGGCCTATAATTCACCGCTGGCAGAAGACGCAACGCGCCTGCAAATTGAACAGGAAGTTTTCACCGATTTGGTAACAGCAAATAGCACCTACAAGAAGCGATCGACTGACATTGTGAAAGGATTAATGCAGATCAAAGATTTGCAGCAGGATGGACGGGCGATCGAAGACCTCTATCAGTTTGCCCAGCAAATTGTTGAAGCTCCGCGCTGACTTTTCAAGGAGTCATTGGCTTACATCAGGTCTCAAATTTCCTGGACGCATCAGTGTGGCTGTGATTGCGCTGGAGATTGCCAGTTCAACTGCAAGCCTTCATGATTTGGCAGCAGGAGACCCGCAAATTCCCGCTTCTAGATAGAGGAAGTGTAGCTTTTCAGTTTCTAAGCTCAAGTTGCATCGATTTTGCGAAATCTATTTGTCTGCAAGAATCGGTACCTATCGATTAAACTGTCGTGACGAAATAGGCCATTTTTGTTTAAGCATTGCGATCGCACCTGAACCGATTCACAACTAAAAATCATTGGGTCAAACCAGTCTTAAAAACAGGAGACAACATTACTATGGCGAAACCACTTGCTGTGATCACCGGAGCTTCCAGCGGCATTGGCTATGAACTGGCAAAACAATTCGCTGAACACGGCTTTGATCTCGTGGTCACTTCAACCGGAGAAAGCATCGAAGAGGCGGCAGAAGCGTTTCGCGGCCTGACGGCGCAGGTTGAAACCGTGCAGGCCGACCTTGCTACCTATGACGGCGTTGAAAAGCTTTACAGCCAAATTCAAGCAACCGGACGACCTGTTGAAGCGATCGTCATTAATGCAGGCGTCGGCGTTGGTGGAGCATTCATTGAAACGGATTTGCAAAAAGAATTGAACTTGATCGAACTTAACATCGCTTCAACCGTTCATCTAGCGAAGCGCGTAGTGAAAGATATGGTCGATCGCGGTGCAGGCAAAGTGTTGTTTACCTCGTCGATCGCTTCGCAGGCTCCGCATCCATTTCAAGCCGTTTATGCAGCGTCCAAGGCGTTTGTTCAATCGTTCTCAGAAGCATTGCGAAACGAGCTAAAAGATACAGGCGTGACTGTTACGGCGCTGATGCCCGGAGCAACTGAAACCAACTTCTTCCATCGCGCCGATCTGGACGATACCAAGGTGGGATCAGACAAAAAAGACGATCCCGCTCAGGTTGCCAAGCAGGGCTTTGATGCGCTGATGGCCGGAAAAGACAGCACGATCGCAGGTTCGATCAAGTCAAAAATTCAAGGTGCAGTGAGCCAAGTGCTACCTGATGTTGCATCTTCCGAAGCCAATCGCAAACTCAACGAACCGGGATCAGCCAACAAATAAAAGTTAAATGCAGGAAGAAATTCACCCTATTTTTTCTTCCTGCGATGATTTATTCAAAAACAAATTGGATAGGGTTTACAGCGCAAATGAGTTCGCTAAGATGAAGTATCCAAATGCCGCTGTTCGCCATGACTGAAGCTACCCAAATTCGTCCGCAACCGCAAACTCGCACTCATCCCTCGATCGCCTATCGAGTTGCGATGCCTGAGCCAACCAATCACCTGTTTGAGGTGACGCTGACGGTGAAAGGCTGGCTCAGCGATCGACTAGATCTGAAGATGCCCGTGTGGACTCCGGGTTCCTACTTGGTGCGTGAATATGCGCGACATCTACAAGATTTCACGGCAGCGGCAGGCGATCGATCGCTCTCTTGGCGCAAAGTTAGCAAAAATCACTGGCAAATTGATGCGCTTGGCGTTGGTGATATCACGGTGCGCTACCGGATTTTTGCCAATGAACTCACCGTTCGTACTAACCATCTCGACGCCACGCACGGCTTTTTCAATCCGGCGGCACTGTGCTTTTACATTCCCGGATTTAGGGACTGTGCGATCGACATTGCGATCGAACCGTTCACCAAGTGGATCGTCACCACGCCGCTGCCGCCCGTCGAAAATCAGCCAAACACCTATCGCGCTGCGGATTTTGACACTTTGGTAGACAGTCCCTTCGAGATTGGACAGCATCAGGTTTACGGCTTTAAGGTGAACGACAAGCCGCATGAATTCGCGATTTGGGGACAGGGAAATGCTGATGTCGATCGCATCATCACCGACACGCGCAAAATCATTCAGGTGGAAGCCGATTTGTTTGGCGGTTTGCCTTACGATCGCTACGTTTTTCTGCTTCACCTTTCCGCTTCGAGTTTCGGTGGATTAGAGCATAAAAATTCCTGCACTTTGATTTATCCGCGCTTTGGTTTTCAGGCAAGCGAGAAATACGATCGCTTCATGCAGCTTGTCGCCCACGAATTTTTTCACCTGTGGAATATCAAGCGCATTCGTCCGATCGCCCTAGAAAAATTTGACTATGACCAGGAAAACTACACGCCGTCTTTGTGGTTCAGCGAAGGCACAACCAGCTTTTACGATCTCAACATTCCATTCCGCGCGGGCATCTACAGTGCCGAGACATTTCTATCAGCATTAGGCAAAGAAATCACCCGCTATCTCAACACGCCCGGTCGCTTGGTACAGCCGTTAGCCGAATCCAGTTTCGATGCTTGGATCAAGCTGTATCGTCGCGATGCCAACAGCGACAACTCGCAGATTTCCTATTACCTGAAAGGCGAAATGGTGACGCTGCTGCTCGATCTGCTGATTCGATCGCGATCGGCCAATCAGCGATCGTTTGATGACGTGATGCGATCGATGTGGCAGCAGTTTGGCAAAGACGAAATCGGCTTTACACCTAAACAGTTGCAGCAAACGATCGAACAAGTTGCTGACACGGATTTAAGCGAGTTTTTCGATCGCTATTTGCACACTACAACCGAGCTTCCATTTGATGAATACCTACAGCCATTTGGCCTGAAACTTCAAGCTGCTGAAGAGAATTTGCCGCCGTTCACAGGCATGACGGTCAAAACTGAAAACGGTCGCGAAATTGTCAAATTCGTTGAATCAAATTCGCCCGCTCAAAAAGCTGGAATTGATGCCGGAGATGAACTGTTGGCGATCGATGGATTGCGCGTTACGGCAGATCAAATCAGCGATCGCCTGCGAGATTACGAAGTTGGCGATGCGATTGAAATCACCTATTTCCATCAAGATGAACTGCGTACAGGGTCGATCGAATTGGCAGAAGGGCGATCGAGCCGCTATCAGCTTGTTCCCGTTGCCAATCCCACAGCAGAGCAGCAGCAAAATTTGCAGGGCTGGTTGGGTGTAACCGTTTCATCAATTTGTTAAACCTTTGTTCATCCGTCCTCAAATTTCTTAAATTCATCAGGCCAATCATTTAATTTTTGTTCATGATTGGCCTTTTTTGCGTAGTTTAATATGTCTCTAACGCTGCTTAGGCAGACGTGTCACTTTCCAGGATTGAGGTACGTGAATGAATTGCTTAGGTAAGTTTGCTGGCTCACTCGCCCTCTCTAGCTTGATGCTTGGAATCGGATCGATAGATACTTTCGCGCATCATTCAGAATCTACTCAATTAAAACAGCGAGCAACTGTTCCTGGACAGGTTGGAGTTCCGGTAGAGTTCGATCGGTTTTCGGTAACACTACAAGGATGTGAAAGACAAGCTACTAGCGGAATCATCTGCTACTTCAGCGTGACGAATTTGGCCGGAGACAGAAATTTACAATTGTACTTTGCCAGCAGCAGAGCTTTTGAACCCTCCGGCGAAGCGTTGCGAGCTAGACGTGCTTTTCTTGGAGATAGCTTTGCTACTACTGGCACCACTTTGATTTCTGGCATTCCTACAAGCGGACATATTGAATTTGGTGGAGTTGCAGCAAGCGTTACCCAGTTGTCGGCGCTTGAGGCTGGATTTCTTAATTACGGTGGCACGAGTTTTACCGTTCAATATCGCAATGTTCCTTTGGTTGCACAGGGAGCAATTCGGCCTTCAGAATCTGCTCAGGAAACGACAGCACCCGCTCCAACTCCTGCGCCTCAGCCTGCAAGTAGGACATGTCGCGGTTTGTCGATCGCTGGAATCTGCATTATTCGCTAGTTGAAAAGAGGCGATCGAATCTGCTATCAATCGCCTCTTATTTCTAAAACGTAACGCTTTCGTTATGCTCTGAAATGTAGCGTAACGAACTTTCCAACAACAAGCTTAAGCTAGATGGCGCGGGGAAATTGGCGTGTTAGCGTACAGACATTTTCAGATTTGACTCAAAAATCTTTGGAGGAAAATCATGGTACAAATGCCTTCCCCATCAATTTCGCCGCGCCAGATGAATTTGTTACGAATTGTCACGTCAATGGCTTGGTCAGACGGCAATTTGTCAGAAGAAGAAGTCGATGTCATGCTCGATCGATTTGTCAAAATTTTTGCGCCCGATAGTGGCCTGCACGAGCGCTTGTCCTGCGAACTGCGTGACTATTTGATGCAAAATATTCCGCTTTCGGAATTGACGCCGAAACTGCAAAGCGACGAAGAGCGCGAACTCGTCTTGCAACTCGGCTATGAAGTGATTCGATCGAGCGCCCGCAACGCATCAGAAGACTTGATCAACGAGCAAGAATCAGCGGCTTTTCAAAAGCTGGTTCAACTCCTCAATTTGCCTGCGGAAACGGTCGATCGCGTTCAGGCAGAAGTGGCTGGGCAAACCCATTCGTCAGAAGGAATGGTGGACTCGATCGCCCGCAAGCTGCAAGCGTTTGTGCAGCAGTAAATTCAGCTCAAGGGCAAAAGGCTCTGATTGCCTCTTGCCCTTTTCTTGGCTTATGCAACTTCTGCCAAAGGCTTTGCTGCGGCAAAGTAGGCGTTTTGCTCTGCCCGGAGTTTGTCGCAGAGGCGGCCTTCTGGCAGTTCTACATCGTCATAGGTCAGCACTTGATCTCTCGGAACATCGTGCTTCAGTCGGCAACCTTCGGCCAAGCCCATCGGCAGCAGGTTTTGCGCCTGCGCGATCGCTGCGGTTTCGCACTGGCCGTAGGTCATGTAGTGGCCGATGCCGTCTAGCGTTCCGCCTGCCTTCAAATCAATCTTCGCCGTTGCCACAACATCCACTTGCGGAGCACCCAACGGAGCCAAAACCACATCGCGAAACAGCACGACGCGAGCTACAGAAAGCGGCACTTCCAGGTGACACAGGTGATAGGGCGTATAGAAGCTGTAAAGCGGACCTTCGCCCAGCTTGTAGAGATTGAGATAGTGCTGTTGCTTTGGATCGTCATGGGTGCCAAAGACAAAGACACCCGGACCCGGACGAACGCCAACGACATAATCCACAATGCCGCCCAGTTCCTTGAGCTGATCTACGTCATACAGCTTGGTGCAGTCGTCAATATGTCCGCTGTACTTCAGGTTGAATCGATCGATCAGTTCATCTTTGTGTTGATTGAAGTCATAGCCATACATGCCGCGCTTGGCGATCGTCATGCCCGTGCCGTTTGCCACGATCGCCTGCTCAAAGGAAATCTTCGTGCCGTCGGCAAAGCTCGTCACCATGTGTGCCTTTTGTCCCCACTGCTTCGCAAACCCTGCTTGCGTCGTCGGGTTGCGATAGGGATCTTGCAGTCCCTTGATGTTGCCGCACAGCAGCGGAGTGAGACCGATGCTTTTGACATAGCGATACAAATTCATCTCGACGCCAGGCTGATCGCCATCGCAAGCCGAGAGAATGACACCAGCGCGATCGGCATACACCTTCAAAATAGGCCCGATCGTTGCGTCAAGCTCGGCATTCATCAAAACCACGTGCTTTTGATGGGCGATCGCCTCCAGCACCACTTTCGCGCCAAATTCGATCGCGCCTGTGACTTCAATAATCGCGTCGATGCCGTTTGCCTGAGCAATCAGCATGGCGTCGTCCGTGATGGCAAATTGGTTCTGAGCGATTGCATCTTCCAAATCAGCAACCGTTTTCACTTCGCGCGAATCTTCGATTCCCGCTTGGCGATAGGCTTGCTTCGCGTCTTCAATGCGGCGGCTGAAGATGGCAACCAGTTCCATGCCGGGAACCGAGTTGGCAATTTGGTTGGCAATGCCGCGAGCCATAAATCCAGCGCCAATCATGCCAACGCGAACCGGATTACCTGCTTCGGCACGTGCTTTCAGGGCGGTATCAACAATGAACATGAATTCAAACTCCTACTGCAACTTCAAACGATTTCCAGGCGCGATCCTTCTCAGAAATGACGGTGACGGGCAGCGGCCACTGAATGCCAAAAGCAGGATCGTCATAGCGCAAACCGCGCTCATATCCTGGTGTGTAAAATTCCCCGACCTGATAGATAACTTCTGCATCGTCGGTCAAGGTTTGATAGCCATGTGCAAACAGTTCGGGGACGTAAAGGGCGCGGCGATCGTCTGCTGTCAGTTCAACCCCGATATGCTGCATATAGGTAGGTGAATCCGAGCGTAAATCGATAATCACGTCATAGATTGCGCCTTTCGTGCAGCGCACCAGCTTGGTTTCAGCAGCGGGCGGAAGCTGATAGTGCATTCCCCGCAAAGTTCCGGCTTTGTGGTTGAACGACAGATTACACTGAGCAACGCTTGGCTTGAGGCCATGTGCTGCAAATTCTTGGGCGCAAAAGGTGCGGGCAAAGCCACCGCGATCGTCGGTTCGCAGTTCCAAATCGATTACAAATGCGCCTTTGAGTTTCGTTTCCGTAAAAATCATTCGCGACTCCTAGCTAGGTTCAATTGACTCAAAGATGATCGATCGCTGCAATTCAATTCCTCCAAACAAACGGCGATCGAACTATTTTTGCCAAGCTGTTATTTCTTCCAGGCTGTTACTTCATTCCAAAAGAAATCTTGATCGATTTGCTGAGTGCGAATCAGATGTTCAAGCTGCTTCAGCCGAGTGAATCCGCGCATCTCAAACACTTCTTTGCTCATGTCAATCTGCGAGAACAAATCGTAAAGCTGCTGAGCGCCGCGACGTGCATCCCAATCGCACTTGAAGCCCGGAAGCTGACTGTTGATTTTGTCAAATGAAACGCGATAGTTACGGTTGTCGGCATTGTTAGTGCCAAAGCTGAGTTCGCAGCCTTGAAACACGTCGGCTACGATCACGGCAACATCTCGGACGCGGTAGCTGTTGGCCGTATCGCCAACGTTGAAAATTTGGTTGTGAACGATGTCACGGGGCGCATCGAGCGTGCAGACGATCGCTTTGCAAATGTCGAGCGCGTGAACCAGCGGACGCCAAGGCGAACCATCCGTATTCATCTTGATTTGTTTGGTCGTCCAGGCCAAGCCCGCCAAATTGTTCAACACAATGTCAAACCGCATCCGAGGTGAAGCTCCAAAGGCAGTGGCATTGCGTAAAAAAGTGGGCGAGAACTGGTCGTCAGCCATTTTCTGAAGATCGCGCTCGACCAGCGTTTTGCATTCGGCGTAAGCAGTTTGGGGATTGGGTGGTGTTTCCTCGGTCGTCAGCGCGTCGTCCAGAGCCACGCCGTAAACGCTGCACGAAGACATATAGACAAAGCGGCGGACTTGGGCTTGCTTGGCGAGTTCCGCCAGCCGAACTGAGCCTTTGTGGTTGATGTCGTAGGTAATATTTGGAGCAAGCTGGCCTGTGGGATCGTTCGACAGTTCGGCCATGTGGACGATCGCCTCCACGCCCTGCAAGTCTTCGATCGTGATGTGGCGAATGTCTTTATTCAGCGTTTTCGGTGTGGTTTCTGAATTGTTGTAGAGCCAGCCGACTTTGTAGAATCCTGTATCAACGCCTATTACTTCGTGGCCGCGATCGATCAGCAAGGGAGCCAGCAGACAGCCAAGATAGCCTTCTGTGCCTGTCACTAAAATTTTCATGGATGAAGTACCGAGTGAAGTTTCCGAATGAAGACTCTAAGCAGACTGAAGCTGCTTTCAACGTTGTACCCGCAAAACAGGTGCGGGGATGCGAGCGGCGATCGCTTTACCAATTTCGAGCGAAGAAGTAGCAGCCGGAGAAGGCGCATTGCAAACATGCACAGAGCGTTCTCCTTCGACAATCAAAAAGTCATCGACCAGTCTACCGTCATTCATAAGAGCCTGCGCCCGCACGCCTGCGTGAGTGGGAATTAAATCTTTGGATTGCACAGCCGGAATTAAGCGCTGAAGACTGCGAACAAAAGCGGCCTTGGAGAGCGATCGAATCATTTCTTGAATACCTTCATCCGCATGTTTGGCCGCAAGCTTCCAAAAGCCTGGAAAGGTCATGACTTCCACAAAATCGCGCAGGTCGAAGTCTGTTTTTTGATAGCCTTCTCGCTTCAAACTCAAAACCGCATTGGGACCAGCATGAACGCTGCCGTCAATCATCTTGGTGAAATGCACGCCCAAAAACGGAAACGCTGGATTGGGAACAGGATAAATCAGCGTTTTCACCAAATCGCGCTTTTCCGGAATGAGTTCGTAGTATTCACCTCGAAACGGAACGATTTTTGCTTGCGGCTCGACGCCGCCCAGCTTGGCAACGCGATCGCTATGCAGTCCAGCACAGTTGATGACAAAGCGCGTTTCAAATGTGCCCTGATTGGTTTCAAGCGTTTGCCCGGTGCTGGTTTTGATGATGCGATCGACTTTGGTATTTAGATGGAGATCGCCGCCTTGCTGTCGAATCAATTCAGCATACTTTTCCGCAACTTTTTTGTAGTCAGCAATTCCCGTTGAATACACGCGAATTCCCGCAATACAGTTGACGTTCGGTTCAATTTCGCGCACTTCTTCCGGCGAAATTTTCTTCACCGCAATATCGTTTTGTAAACCGCGCTGATAAAGATTTTCAAGCAGCGGCAGTTCTTTTTCTTCGGTTGCAACAATCACTTTGCCGCAGACTTCATGTGGAATATCGTACTTCTGACAAAATTCCACCATCGACTGACAGCCATCGCGACAGAATTTGGCCTTGAAGCTGCCTGGTTTGTAGTAGACGCCAGAGTGAATGACGCCGCTGTTGTTGCCTGTTTGGTGAAATGCCCAGTGGCTTTCTTTTTCGAGCAGGAGAATGCGGGAATCAGGATGATTTTCACCGATCGCCATTGCGGTCGAGAGTCCCACAATGCCGCCGCCAATAATTGCAAAATCGTACATGGAGTTGCGTGATCTCATGAAAGGTCAAAGTGAGGCGATCGCTACTACCAAACTTTCCAGGGCGCATTGCCCTGCTGCCACAATTCTTCAAGCTTATTTTTGTCGCGTAGCGTGTCCATTGGCTGCCAAAAGCCACTGTGCTTGAAGGCCGAAAGCTGTCCTTCTTGCGCCAATTTTTCCAGCGGTTCCTGTTCCCAAACCGTCGAATCATCGTCGATTAAATCAATGACTTCCGGCTCCAGGACAAAGTAGCCGCCGTTGATCCAGGCACCATCGCCTTCGGGTTTTTCTCGAAAAGTTTCGATTCTCGTTTGCTCTTGACCAAGGACGATCGCCCCAAATCGTCCGGGTGGCAGCGTGGCGGTCAGCGTTGCCTTAGCGCCTTGCGCTTTGTGAAAGGCAACCAGTTCAGTGATATTCACGTCGCTGACGCCATCCCCATACGTGAAGCAAAAGGTTTCGCTGCCCAAATGCTCGCGGACGCGCTTCAAACGGCCTCCGGTCATGGTTGCTTCTCCCGTATCTACCAGGGTGACGCGCCAAGGTTCTGCATAGCCACAGTGGACATTCATCTGATTGAATCGCATGTCAAAAGTGACATCTGACATGTGCAAGAAATAGTTTGCAAAATATTCTTTGATAATGTAGCCTTTGTAGCCGCAGCAGATAACAAAATCATTAATGCCGTGCGCTGAATAAATTTTCATGATGTGCCACAGGATTGGGCGACCACCAATCTCAACCATTGGCTTTGGCCTGATCGCAGTTTCTTCACTCAGGCGAGTTCCAAGTCCTCCGGCAAGCAGCACTGCTTTCATAGAGTCACCTCTGAAATTTGAAATGGGGGAAGAGCAAAAATCGATCGCAAAAATTGAGGCAGCAACAAGCAAGATAAAGATTGTTGTCTACGTAACAATACTAGAATTGGATCTGCGAACAAACGATGAAGTAGCAGTGAACAACTTGAGACTTTGTGTGAAAACTTGAAAAATTCATGACTGATTCAGCTCAAGTCAAAAAGCGAGTTGAGAAATGTCTTGTTTTCATAACAGTTTCAATTGCGCTTTTCAAGGCATCGATCGAAACCGATCGCGCCACAGCAAAGTGCGGCTGACCTGAGTTTTCCCAGATCAGCCGCGCCACAAAACAGCAAACTAGCGTAGCCCCATCTGCACACGCCACAAGTTGGCATAGATGCCTTGCGCGTCAAGCAGTTGTTCGTGCCGCCCATGCTCGACAATGCGACCGTGCTCCATCACATAGATTCGATCGGCGTTGCGAATCGTGGAAAGTCGATGGGCGATCGCGATCGTTGTTCGATTGGCGGTGATTTTTTCGAGCGATCGCTGAATTGCTGCTTCGGTTTCGTTGTCAACCGCAGAAGTCGCTTCATCGAGAATCAAGATAGGTGGGTCTTTAAGGACGGCACGAGCGATCGCAATGCGCTGACGCTGTCCGCCCGATAATTTCTGGCCGCGCTCTCCGACGATCGTGTCGTAGCCTTGCGGCAATTGCAAGATGAAATCGTGGGCTTCAGCAATTTGAGCAGCGCGGATGATTTCGCGATCGGTCGCGGTCGGATTGCCATAGGCGATGTTTTCGCGCACCGTGCCGTGAAAAAGAAAGACATCTTGACTGACCAGCCCGATCGCCCGCCGCAGATCGCCAAGCTGCAAATCTCGGATGTCAATGTTGTCCAGCGTAATTTCACCGGACTGCACTTCATACAGCCGCAGCAGCAGTTTCACCAGCGTACTTTTTCCTGATCCGGTTGAGCCAACGATCGCGATCGTTTGTCCAGCAGGAATTTGTAGCGATAGATGCTCAACCACCGGAGCGCGATCGCGATAGGCAAAGGTAATGTCGCGAATGTTCACTTCGCCTCGAACTGCCCCTGGAAAGAGCGGGATGTGGCCGGAATGGATGGCGATCGGCGTGTCGAGCAAATTCATCACGCGCGTTGTCGAAGCCATTGCTCGCTGATATTGGTCGAGCGTTTCACCCAATCGAGTCAGCGGCCACAAAAGACGCTGAATCAGGAAAACCATGACGCTGTATGTTCCAACGGAAATGCGGCCTCGCGTCGCTTCCAGTCCGCCATAGAGCAAAATGGCGATGAATCCGGCCAGGATGATCATGCGAATGAGCGGTACGAAAGCGGCACTGAGGGCGATCGCTTTGCGATTGCTGCGGCGATAGGCTTCGCTTTCTTCGGCCAATCGATCGACTTCATACACTTCGGTTGTGAAGCTTTTGATCGTCATGATGCCGCCCAAATTGTTTGTTAAACGAGCGCTTAAGAGGCTGACTTTTTCGCGCACGTCGGCATATTTGGGAGCCAAAAGTTTTTGAAAGGCGATCGATCCCCACAAAATAAACGGCATTGGCAGCATTGCCATCCAAGCGACGCTGGGAGCCATCACAAAAAACGCGCCACCAATTAAGATAACGGTTGTTGCAACCTGCAAAAGGTCGTTTGCGCCAAAGTCTAGAAATCGTTCTAGCTGGTTAATATCATCATTCAAAATTGCCAGCAGTCCGCCAGTGCTGCGAGCTTCAAAATATTCCAGTTCAAGCTCTTGAATGTGACGATAAGCATCGAGCCTGAGATCATGTTGAATCGTTTGCGCCAAGTTGCGCCACAGTCGCGCATAGGCATATTCAAAAGTAGAT
Source organism: Microcoleus sp. FACHB-1515 (assembly GCF_014696105.1). Taxonomy (GTDB): domain Bacteria; phylum Cyanobacteriota; class Cyanobacteriia; order Elainellales; family Elainellaceae; genus JAAUTJ01. The sequence goes on along the minus strand of NZ_JACJPO010000042.1, from coordinate 16,562 downwards.
TCAAGCACCCAAATGACAACTGTGAGCAGCGACAAAATCACCAGTTGTTCAAATACATCGGTGATGCCAAGTTTCGAGAGCAGCGAATTTTGCTGTTGCACCACAACATCAACGGCAATTCCAATTAAAACAGGGGGTGCAAGGTCGAAAAATTTGTTGAGAATTGAACAAAGAGTCGCCTGCCAAATTTGAGTGCGATAGGCTCGTCCATATTGCAGCAATCGCTGAAGCGGAAGTTTGGGTGGCGATCGATCGATTCTTGAATGCACCCGTTGTCGCGGCAAAACTTGCAAAATCTACCTCGCTAAACTTTTCCAAAAACGTCAAGAGATTCTATTTTCGCTGGTTTTTTAAAAAGTCGCGAAAGCCTTCTGCAACCAGGAATAGATAGTGACAATGCACTGGTCTAACCAAAGGTAGTTGTCATTGTTTGACAAAAAGCAGTTCTCTAGAAGATACAAAGACCTTTTGCACCCAGAACACTCCTTCCTGATTTTTGTTGCAAGGGAAGGGCTGGTTTGAGCAAGACGTTGACTGGTCTACTGAAGTTGTGTCGAGTCGCCCAACGGAGGCGAGACCATCGCAGCTTCAGTTCTGGCATGAGCAACCGATCTACTGCTGGTTAAGAGCGATCGCAATGGAAAAAGCCAAATCACCACAGTTCTGGCAGTACTACGCTGTTGTTGGAGCATTGGCGGCTCTCAATGTGCTGATGAGCGGCTTGATGTATTTGTTTACCAGTGCCAACCAGTTGAACGATTTGCTGCCGCCGATTCGCTTGTGTCTCGGCTTCAACGTGGCAATCTTGACGCTGCTCGATCCGGCGATCGCTCCTGGTGTGTGGCTCGGTGAATTTTTGTTCACGCGGGGCTTGCATCTGCCTTGGCTAACTGGAGTTGGCTATGCCAGCGGCTTAGCGCTGCAAGCATGGCTAGTCGCAACGCTGCTGCGGCAATTTGGGCTACGGCCAAGCTTGAATCGGCTGCATGATGTGGCCTGTTTAGTGCTGCTCGGAGCGCTATTTTCGACGCCGCTTTGCGCTTTGATCGGCGTGTCGAGCTTGAGCACAAGTGGCACCTTGGCCTGGGATCGGTTTGGGCTGCACTTTGGGCAGTGGTGGCTGGGCGATGTGCTGTCTTTGCTGCTAATAACTCCAGTGGTGCTGACCTGGACGAATTTCAAGCCGATCGCCCTGCCCATCCAATTGAAGGACGATCGCCGCCGTGTCGAGATTGGGCTGTGGCTGGTGCTGCTGTTTGGGCTGAGTTGGCTCGTTTTGACGGCGCGATCGGCACTGCCACCAGCAAGCGCGTCGCAAGGCAATCTCACCGTTTTTCCGCTGGAATATCTGCTGTTTCCGCTTGTGGTTTGGTCGGCGTTGCGGTTCGGGCAGCGCGGTACGACTCTAGCAAGCCTGGTAATTTGCGGCATTGCGCTGTGGGGATTGGCGGAAGGCGCAAGTCCGTTCCTCGTCAGCATCACCGATGCAGCGCAGGCGGTTTTGGCAATGCAGGCGTTTGTTGGCGTGGTCAGCGTCAGCGGCTTATTCTTAGCGGCAGCAGTGGCAGAACGACATCAGGCGATCGCTCAGCTTCAAGACTTGACACACACGCTCGATCAGCAGGTGAGCGATCGCACCCGCCAGCTCAGAGAAAGCGAAATCCGCGCCCGCCGCCTGATCGACTCCAACCTGATCGGCGTAGCCTTTTGGGATCAAACAGGCGAAATTGTCGAGGCAAACCAGGCATTTTACGATCTGCTCGGTCATTCCCAGTCGGAACCGCTCAACTGGCAAGCGATCTTGTCGCAAAATGCGTCCGAGGCGATCGCCACGCTCGATCAGGCGACTCGCCAGCCGATCGAGCGAGATTTCTGCCGCGCCGATGGTGCGATGATTCCCGTTCTGGTTGGCTCAACCCGCATGGATGAAGCGGGCGTCAGCTTTGTGCTGGACTTGAGCGAACGGAAGCGGACGCAAGAAGCTTTGCAAGAGAGCGAACGTCGCTTTCGCCGTTTGGCCGAGTCAAACATTTTTGGTGTGGCGTTTGGCGACTTTCACGGCGGGCTGCACTACGTCAACGATTACCTACTGACTATGCTGGGGTGCGATCGCGCCGAACTGCTAGACGGAGAACGCCGCTGGTTCGACATGACGCCCTGTGAATATTGGCCGCTTGATATTCGCGGCGGCGAAGAACTCCGCACAAAAGGCGTTTGCACGCCCTACGAAAAAGAATTTATCCGCAGAGACGGCAGCCGCGTTCCTGTTTTGATTGGGGCAACGCTGCTGCAAGCTCCGTTCAACCAGCAAACGGAAATCATTGCCTTTTGCGTGGATCTTACGCCGCAAAAGCAAGCCGAAGCCGCGCTGCGTCGCACTCAGGCTGAAGTTGCTGCCTTGAATCAGGATTTGCAGCGACGGGTGAACGAACTGCAAGCGTTGTTTGAAGTGATTCCGATCGGCATTGCGATCGCGCAAGATGCTGAATGCCGACGAATTCAGGTCAATTCTGCCTTCGCGCAACTGCTCGGAATTTCGATTTATGAAAATGCCGCCAGCTCCTCAGCAGGAGGCGAAGTGATGCCGCCGTTCCGCGCGTATGGCGATGGACGCGAACTCAGTGGAACCGAACTGCCGTTGCAGCAAGCTGCCGCCAATGGCATCGAGGTGCGGAATGTCGAACTGGATGTGGTGCGGCGAGACGGACAGGTGTTTAACCTCTACGGCTACGCGACGCCGCTGCTGGACGAGCAAAAACGTCCGCGTGGAGCGGTCAGCGCTTTTGTCAACATCACCGATCGCAAGCGCACCGAGGCCAAAATTGCCCAACTGCTGATGCTAGAGCAAGCTGCCCGCAACGAAGCAGAATCAGCGCAGCGGCAACTGGCAAACATCTTTGAGACTTCTCCGGTCGGTTTGGGATTTCTCGATCGCGACCAGCGCTTTGTCGCCATCAACGAGGCGCTCGCAGAAATCAACGGCCTCAGTCCGGAAGAACATATTGGCAAATCGATTCTCGAAATCTTTGGCGAATCTGATCCCGCGATGGTCGATCTGATTGGCCGAATTTACGAGACGGGAAAACCGTTCATTGCACCGAATTATGCGGTAAACGTGCCGAATCGGATCGATCGCCGTCCGGGATACTACAACGTTTACTACGTGCCGGACATTTTGCCGAATGGCGAAGTCGAAAATCTGCTGATTTATATTCTGGACGTGACCGATCGCGTCCGACTAGAACAGCGCGAACTGTTTCTCGCCAATGCCAGCAGTTTGTTGTCTACTTCGCTCGACTACGAAACCACGCTCGATCGACTTGCCAATGTCACCGTTCCCGAAATTGCCGACTGGTGCATGGTCGATGTGATCGAAGAAGGCGAAATGCGCCGAGTCGCCGTTGCCCATCTTGATCCAGACCGCATTGAATGGGCAAAACAACTGTGGCAGCAAGGCGCGATCGACATGCAGGCCGCTCTTGGTATTTCGCATGTTTTACGCACCGGACAAGCCGAGCTTTACACGCAAGTACCGGACAGTCTGCTGGCAATTCACTGTCCAGCGATCGAACTGCTCCGGCAAATCAACGTTCGCTCCGTTATGATTGTGCCGCTGCTCGTCGGCGGCACACCTCTGGGCGCAATCACCCTGGTTGCGGCAGAATCCGAGCGGCAATACGGAACGGCAGATTTGCGACTGGCCGAAGAACTCGTGCGCCGCGCTGCCCAAGCCGTCGAAAACGCCCGTCTCTATCGTCAGGCTCAAGACCTCAATCGCGTCAAAGACGAATTTCTCGCGACGCTGTCGCACGAATTGCGATCGCCCCTCAACGGCATCTTAGGCTGGGCGCAACTGCTGCGGCGCGGCAAAGTCAACGATGCGACTCGCGATCGCGCCTTTGAAACGATCGAGCGCAACGCCAAAGCGCAAGTGCAACTGATCGATGATCTGCTTGACATCTCGCGCATCATTCGCGGCAAACTGCGGCTGGAAATGCGGCCTGTCGAACTCGTGCCGATCGTGCAAACCGCGATCGAAGCAATGCGCCCCGCTGCCACCGCCAAGGAAATTTCGATCGAATCACACCTCGAATCTTGTTTCGTTTCGGGCGATCCCGATCGTCTCCAGCAAGTTTTGTGGAATCTGCTGTCCAACGCGATCAAATTCACGCCCAACGGTGGACGAGTGGAAGTGCGGCTGAAAGGAAAGGCAGGAGGTTCCGATCCTTCTGCCTCCTTCCTTCTGCCCGCTGCCTCCGCCCAACTCACCGTCTCCGACACGGGCAAAGGCATCCACCCCGACTTCCTGCCGCATGTCTTCGAGCGATTTCGGCAGGCCGATAGCTCAATTACGCGATCGTATGGCGGGCTGGGCTTGGGACTGGCGATCGTCCGGCACATGGTGGAACTGCACGGCGGCACGGTTCAGGCCGACAGTCCCGGCGAAGAGCAAGGCGCAACCTTCACCATTCGGTTGCCGCTGCTGAGTGAAGTGCGGGAGACAGCGATCGATTCCCGTTCCGCCAGCGAAGAAATGCCGTCTGATGAACCGCCACGCCTCGAAGAACTGCGCGTTTTGGTCGTCGATGACGAACTCGATGCGCGAGAACTCGTCAGCACCGTGCTGCGATCGCAAGGGGCAGAAGTGGCGATCGCCTGCTCAGTCTCAGAAGCCCTGCGACAAATAAGCGATTTTCAGCCGCAAGTGCTGGTGAGCGACATTGGAATGCCTCACGAAGACGGCTATTCGCTGATGCGGCGGGTGCGATCGCTGCCGATCGATCAAGGTGGGCGGATACCTGCCGTCGCGCTGACTGCCTACGCTCGCGAGGAAGACCGTCGCCGCGCGCTGCTGGTCGGCTTCCAGTCGCATGTCGCCAAACCCGTCAATCCCACCGAATTGGTGATGGTGGTTGCCAGCCTTGCCGGACGCACAGGTGGTTCATAACCAGTGTCATCAGCGGCAGCCCTGCTGAATTTTCGTTTGCAGCCAGTCCGGAATGCCCAAGGTGGCCGTTTGGTAGAGTCGATCGAACTCGCGCCGAAAGTGAGCCGCCACGATCGGATTGCTGATTACCAACAGATTCTCGTCATTCAACAAATTCGCGGCATCGCTCCAGTTTTGCGACCCGGTGATCACCGTGCGATCGTCAATCAAGCCGAACTTGTGATGCAGCATATCGCCCTCGGTCAAGTTGGGAATGCCCGCTGTGGCGATCGGAGTTTGCCAAGGTCGATTGTTTGCTTCAACCTGACAGCGATTGTTCGGCAGCGAAACACCCAGCATATCGAGCAATTCTGAATAATCGCGATAAGCAAAGCTGGGTTCGATTAGCGATCGCACCTTGACGCCGCGCTGATGTTTCGCTGCCAAAATGTTGCTCAAATTTTGCTCTGAAAACACAAATAGCGCCATATCCACACTGCGGGTGGCCTGATTTAGCGTTTTTCCAATCAAGCCGCTGACGCTTTGCGGCCAAGGCAGACGGCGCGACGTGGGCGAAAACTGAATGGTGACGATCGAATTTCCCACCCGAATAGAGACAGGCGGACGATACGGCTTTTGCAAGCCAAACTTGCGATCGCGCCACATCCAATTGAATTCCTGCGTGAACACTCGCGCCACAGCAGGACTATTAATTTTCAACAGATGATTCGCGTTTCCTATCGTTTCCGGCTTGCTCCAGTCGCCAAACGTGTCACTAAACGTCAAGTTGGCCGAACTGACGATCGTTGTTCGATGGTCAATCACGAGAAATTTGTGATGCATCAAGCCGCTGCCTTTGGAGCCGTCAGCAGTATCGTCAATCACGGGAATGCCTGCACTGTGAAAGATCGCCATCGCTTCTGTCTGCGCCGCTTCGCCTGCTGACACTTGACCGTCTTGATTTTGGTCGGCAAATCGAATCGTCTCGTCGTATTTGCTGCGGGCGCGATCGTCCAACTCGGCTACTTCTCTCGCATTCAAGCTGCTCCAGTCGCGACGGTAGGTATTTTCAACAATCACGCGCACCTGCACTCCGGCCTGACGACGCAACCGCAACGCCTGCGCGACGTTGGGCAAGCGCAACTCGTGAACCGCCACATCGATCGATTGGTTGGCAGTGGCGATCGCGTCCACGATCACCTGCTCCAAATCATCCCCCTGTCGAGTTTGCTGGCGATATGGCTCGGTATAAACGGCAGCAGGCGAATGATTGAAATACACCTGAATGTGTTCATCCTGCGGCAATGGGGGCACAAGCGTCAGCGAATCGGCATTGGTTTTCGGCCAGCGGGCAAGGCCGATCGCGAGCAGCAATCCCAACAGCAACAGCGCAAATCGCAGCCAACCAGACGGTAAACGCACAGGATTCGATCGATCGAGGACAAGTTTAGAGTGCCCATGAAAATTGCGATCGATCGCATTGCTTTTTCATCTCAATTTTTTTGAGAACGGAGCAAATCTAAGTTCTGAAGTAGTATGCAACTGATGCGAAATTCGCGTCATACGAAACTAGCGACAAAATTTTATCTGATCAACGCTTGGGAGGACATAATGACAGGTTTTGACCATTCAACAAACAGCCGCGATCGCTATCAGCAAGGCTGGCAAAAACTCATTGAAATTCACGGTCAAGCAGGTGAACAAGTCATGGACAGCCTAAAAGAAATTGCACCGGATTTTGCCCGCTACATCATTGAATTTCCGTTTGGAGATATCTACTCGCGACCCGGTTTAGATCTCAAGTCAAGACAAATTGCGACGATCGCCGCTCTCACCACGCTTGGCAACGCTCAATCTCAACTCAGAGCGCACATTCACGGTGCGCTCAATGTCGGCTGTAGCCGCGAAGAAGTCGTAGAAGTCATTTTGCAAATGGCAGTTTATGCAGGTTTTCCGGCTGCACTCAACGGCATTTTTGTAGCAAAAGAAGCGTTTGCTGAACGCGATGCCAACGTGATCAGCGAAACCGATTGAATTGTTGAAAAAAGACGGTAAGGCAATGCCCTTCAATTCTCACATTGGATTCGATCGATTCTGTCCACTGCAACAAGCTGGGGAACTCGCGCTATATCCTGGAAGGAGACAGTCGATCGAAACTCATGCAAATTTACCTCGACTACAGCGCTACGACGCCGCCGCGCCCCGAAGCGATCGCCCAGATGCAATCTGTCTTGACTCAGCAGTGGGGCAATCCGTCAAGTTTGCACGAATGGGGCAATCGATCGGCTACTGTTCTTGAGCAAGCCCGAATTCAGGTGGCCAATTTGATTGAGGCGACAGCGGATGCGATCGCCTTCACGTCCGGCGGAACGGAAGCGGACAATCTGGCAATCTTAGGCGTGGCACGGCAATATCGCCGACCCCAGCACCTGATTATTTCCAGCATCGAGCATTCTGCCGTTTCCGAACCCGCCAAGCTGCTAGAGCAGGAAGGCTGGCAGGTGACGCGCTTACCTGTCAACGCCCAAGGTCGCATCAATCCGCTTGATCTCCAAGCTGCATTGCAGCCGAATACCGTTCTCGTGTCGATCATCTACGGACAAAGCGAAGTCGGCACGCTTCAGCCGATCGAAGCTCTCGGTCAAATTACGCGGTCGCACGGCGCACTTTTTCATGTCGATGCCGTTCAGGTGGCGGGGCGACTGGCGATCGATGTGCAAAACCTCCCCGTCGATTTGCTGTCGCTGTCAAGCCACAAAATCTATGGGCCGCAGGGAGCCGGAGCGCTGTATGTGCGTCCGGGGGTTTCGCTCGTTCCGCTCCTCGGCGGTGGCGGACAAGAATTCAAGCTGCGATCGGGCACACAAGCAGTTGCCATCATCGCTGGATTTGGCACGGCGGCAGAACTGGCTGCACAAGAACTGGCAACTGAAACGCCACGCCTGATCGAACTGCGCGATCGACTCTTCGATCGACTAGCTGACGTGCCAAACCTTGTGCCAACGGGCGATCGACTGCATCGCCTGCCGCACCACGCCAGCTTCTGTTTGCTCAGTGCAGATGGCGAAACGCTCAGCGGCAAAACGATCGTCCGGCAGATGAATCTGGCGGGAATTGGCATCAGCGCGGGATCTGCTTGTCACAGCGGCAAGCTGGTTCCCAGCCCGATTTTGCAGGCGATGGGCTACAGCGATCGCGCGGCGAAATGCGGCATTCGCCTATCGATCGGACGTGAAACTTCGATTGAAGACATCGACTGGACGGCAATGGTGCTCAAGCAAATTTTGGCGCGGCTGACTCCCCAATTTGCCCAGGTTTAACCGAATCATCATCTCGATCGAGTTTAATCAAGTCAAGCTCTCCCAAACTCGAATGCGCCGGATCGATCGTCACTCAAACGGTTTTTTGCTGTTCGTCACGCTGTTTGCCCTGACGGTTTTGGCGATCGGGCGCGTCGTGCTGTCTGCTGTGCTTAGAGGAGAAATGGCTGCAATCCTGCTGACCGATCCGTTTTTGCAGTGGCCGACTGCCGATTCGGTGCAGGTCGTGTGGTTCACCGAGTTTGAAGGCCGCGATCATCAAGTTGAATTTGGCGATCGCTTTGAGCAAATTGCACCCGCTGCAACCATCAAACTTAGTCGAATGCGCGAAGATGGGCGATCGAAAATTGGCGCTCAAACTGACGAAAATCAGCTTTATCAAAAGCCTGTCTCGCGCAATATTTGGCGACATGAAGCCACCGTCAGCGGCATCAGCAAACGCACGCCCTATCGCGTGGTGAGCGTCGAAAATGGCAGTCGAATTACCAGCCCAGAATTTTCACTTGTCCCCACTCCCACCCCTGGATCTGAACTAAAAATCCTACTAACTTCCGATCATCAACTGATGCCGTTAACGCCCGTGAATTTGCAAAAAGTTACGGAGACGATCGATCGGATCGATGCCGTTTTCCTAGCAGGCGATTTGGTCAACATTCCCGATCGCGCTTCCGAATGGTTTGACGACAATCGCGGCGGCGCATTCTTTCCCAGCCTGCAAGGACGAGCCAGCTATCAACATCCCAAAGGTGGACAGTATCGCGGCGGCAAAATTATTCAAAATGCTCCATTATTTCCTGCTGTTGGCAATCACGAAGTCATGGGACGTTTCTCAACCGAAACCGGACTGAATGAGCAGTACAACGATCCTTATCCGCGATCGAAAGTTGCTAATTTTGCATCACTTTCACCGAAAGAACTAGCCGATCGATCGTTTAATACAATCAGCGTCCAAGAACTTTTCAATTTTCCAAATTCCTATTACGCCATTAGCTTTGGCGATGTGCGACTCGTATCACTGTTTGCCGCGAATATTTGGCGCACTCCCGATCGCAATCCGAGTCAGCGAGGCCGCTATCAGGAACGCAAAGAAGACTTTAATTCCCCGGATCAATGGGGTTATGGTCAGCATATTTTTGAACCGATCGCCAAAGGTTCACCGCAATATAATTGGCTGCAAGCTGAACTGAATAGCCCGGAATTTCAGCAGGCAAAATACAAAATTGTGATGTTTCATCACCCGCCGCATACGCTGGGAGATAACATCGTTCCGGCTTATACGAATCCGGTTCAAATCATCGATCGTTCAGCAGGGCAAATTCAAGATATTCGCTACGAATACCCGATCGAGCAAGATTTCTTAATTCGAGATGTTGTGCCGCTCCTCGAATCAGCAGGCGTTCAGCTTGTTTTTTACGGTCATTCTCATCTGTGGAATCGCTTCATCAGTTCCAAAGGAATGCATTTTTTAGAATCTTCTAATGTCGGCAATACATACGGTGCTTATCTGGGCGAAAAGCGTCGGCCTGTTCCACCAGGCTTCAAGGAAAAATATGTAGCGACAGGCGATCCCAACGGATTAGAACCTGTGATGCCATCGATCGCTCCACTCACCGAAAACGGTAAACCGCAACCCTACATTGCCAGCAACGACATCACCGCTTTTAGCATTTTCGACACCGCAACCGGAACGATCAGCAGCTATCGATTTGATCCAAATCAGCCCAATTCATCAGTCGTCAAGTTCGATGAATTTCGGCTGCGAACTTAACAGAAATTACTGCATTCGATCGATCGTTCGATACTGAACCGCTTCGGCCACATGAGCACTGCCAATCTGTTCTGCTCCAGCCAAATCTGCGATCGTGCGGGCAACTTTCAAAATTCGATCGGTCGCTCGAACCGACAATCCGAGGCGACGAATTGCATTTTCTAGTAAAGTGCGCGTTGGATCATTCAGCGCACACCACTGACGCAAATGACGACTTTGCATATCGGCATTGCAGCGCAGCCCGTTGTTTTTGAAGCGCTGATGGGCACGATCGCGAGCTTGCTGGACGCGATCGCGCACCACTTCTGACGCTTCACCTGTCGGCTGAGTCGTGATTTCTTCAGGCTTGAGTCGATTGACTGCCACTTGCAGATCGACGCGATCGAGCAGCGGTCCCGACAGTCGTGCCCAATAGCGTTCGCGCACTTGTGCCGTACAGCTACAGGCTTGAATCGTATCGCCAAAATAGCCGCAGGGACAAGGGTTTGTGCTGGCAACCAGGGTAAACTGAGCCGGAAAAGACACAGACTGTCGGGTGCGGGCGATCGACACGAACCCATCTTCAAGCGGCTGTCTCAGGAATTCGAGTACGTCGCGTTTAAATTCTGTCAACTCGTCGAGAAACAGAATCCCCCGATGCGCCAGCGAGATTTCACCGGGACGCGGAAAGCTGCCGCCTCCGACCAGTGAAGGACCAGAAGCGGAATGATGCGGGCTGCGGAAAGGGCGATCGCTCACCAGCGTCCCCTTGTCTTTCAGCAGACCTGCAACCGAGTGAATCTGCGTGACTTCAAGCGCTTCTTGAAAGGTCAGCGGCGGCAAAATCGACGGCAATCGCCGCGCCAGCATTGTTTTTCCGCTGCCCGGAGGCCCAACAAAAATCAAGTTGTGTCCGCCCGCAGCGGCAATTTCGAGGGCGCGACGCGCCTGAACTTGACCTTTCACATCCTTGAGGTCAAGATTGAGCGTTTGCGTCCGTGAGAGTTCGACCTGAGCGTCGATCGACAGCGGCTTGTAGCGATCGGGGTCGCTCAAAAAATCCGCCACTTCCGATAAATGCTTCAGTCCGTGAACGTCTAACCCTTGCACCACAGCGGCTTCACGGGCATTGTCAGCAGGAACAACCAATCCTTTGAAGCCCATTTGCTGCGCGGCAGCGGCGATCGGCAACACGCCCGCTACAGGTCGCAGTGAGCCGTCGAGCGACACTTCACCCAGGAAGAGGTAGTCCGACAGGCGATCGGCATCGACCTGTTCTGAGGCGGCGAGAATACCAACGCTGATCGGCAAATCGAAGCTGGGACCTTCCTTCCGCAGATCGGCTGGTGTCAGATTCACGACCACTTTTCGCATCGGCACAGCATATCCGGCATTTTTAAGGGCGGCTTTGACTCGCTCTTTCGCTTCCTGGATCGCGGTATCTGGTAAGCCAACAATCACGATTCCCGGTAGGCCGCCTGCCACATCGACCTCGACACCGACCTTGACCGCTTCAATTCCAACAAGCGATGCACTCCAAACCCGCGATAGCATATTCGTTCTTTGCAACTGCTGTTTGCTAGCGTTCCCGTCACGATGCGGCATCCAACAGGTGGTCGATTGGGAAGCGATCCGACGATCTTTGGCGGGGCGCTATGCACAACACACGACTGAGCAACAAGCGATCGCCGCCTTACTGCCTGCTGCCCTGGCGAGTGTGAGGCCGTATCAAGCTGCACCCGTCGCGGTCTGGGAGGCGATACCGTTCCGGGAGCGCTTTGCGATCGAGCCGATCCCCAATGTTGCCATACGCGACCAGTTGGCCGAGTGGTGGCAGCAGTATGAGGCCAAGCTGTGGGAGCCGAGGATGCAGCAAGCGATGGTCTCAGCCGCCCGACCCGATGTCGATCCACTTGCACAACGGCGCATCCTGGGCACGACTCGATTACTGCACGATGCCTTGCCCTACTTGAATGTGTACCGCGTTGCGTATGAGTGCTTGACCGAGGTCTACGTGCCGCCGTACTCGGTTGTCTTGTGCAACCCTCACCTCGACACTGCTGCGATCGAATTTGAAGACCTGATTGACTGGGCAGTGCAGGAGCAATCGAAGTCCTGAGCGGTAACCGGAACTGGCTGGGGTTGATGCACTTTTCCCAGCCATCTTGAGCTTGGGCACCAGCGGGCAGTAAGACGCCAAGATCTGCTCAGGCAATCGACTGGTTGAGCGTGATCGCCACATCTACTCTGCCTCTTGAACTCGTATAATCAATTTTTTCTGCTGTGAAATGACTTCTGGCTCAATCGATAGTGATCGAGCTAGCTGGGCGAAAAGGATGAGTTGTGTTTCATTGACCGATTCAACAGCGCACAAGTATTTTACCTTCATAAAACTCGCCGTGCTGCTCTAGCTCGAATCCACCCAGCAATACGCCGAGCCAAACTTCGACCCAAGGCATCTGTAGCTCGTGGAGCAACCTGCTGATCTCAATCGGTTCCTCAAGCTTGTGGAACTGTATCCAAGCGGTGATCGCCCGCGCCCAGCGGAGTGGATCTTCCTCACCTGCTAAATCCTGGATCATCGAGTGATGCTGTGCCTCGATCGCCTCGACCATCTGTAAGACGGCCTCAGTTTCAACGACAGCAACAATCGAATCGGCTGAGCTAGAAATCTTTCGATCGCGCTGACGCTTTGCTCGCGGTTGCTCCACCAGCACATCGAGATCGACCGACATCGATTGTCTGATCCATGCCTCCAGTGCCTCAAATTCGAGGACAGGCACAGCATCTTCTGGAAGTGCCTCACTCTCTTCCCACACCGTCATCAGCAGATTGAAGCGCAAAGCATGGAGATCGGTCATCTGCTCGATCGCCGCTCCTGCGGCAGCCAATTGTTCCGGCTCTGGCAGCAGCGCGATCGCCTCCTTCAGCAGTTGACACAGCCGCTTCAGGTTGGCCTGCTCAGGCAGTGCCAGCGCCGATCGCAGTTCTCGCCAGAAATCGAGGGTCGATCGCGGCGGTTGCATCACGACTGGATAGCGTGACTGGCGAGCGTTAGCTGGAATGGATTGACAATCGGGCAATCGCAGATATGACGATGCACTTTGGTCGCAAATCGGGTAAATGGCTTGCCGTGGTTATGAGAGCTGGCAAAGCGATCGGAAAATGCTTTGAGAATCAACGGGGGCAGGAGGGCAACCTCATTCCCGCGCTTGCCGTAGCACAATTCAGGCACCATCTGCTCTTGAAGTTCAGAGCCGATCCACAATTCGGCTCCGATCGCATGAACGGGTGTTTCCCCAGAGCGAAAGCGATCGGGCTGCTCACTGTAGATCACTAGAATTACGCTGGCTGTGGGCGGTAAAGCCAGCGTAACGGGTTCAACTTGAGGCGAAAGTTGTCTTGCTCGATAGCCGACTCGTCGAACGACGTTACGATCGCCGCGCTTGAGGTAATGCGATCGGCGTTTGTGGCAACGCTGGCGCTCGTCCGTCCAGCAAGGACGCTGCTTGGCTTGCTCGATCACTAAGCAGGCGCATTCGAGACACTGGCGATTGATCGGTCTTGCCATCGGGTGTTAAGGCAGCTTGGTACACATAACCGATCGTACAAATTTGCCAGATGAAAGGCTACCGCAATGGCAGGCACAAACGGCGTGCTGTCAATCACGGCAGGACAGCGCTGACTACCGCTAATTTAGTCAGAGTTTAAGCAGACAAAGATATTAGGGCAATATCTTACACATAATGCTGGTACGTCTGTGCTAAAAAGCGAATGTTTGACGTGAGATCGATCGAGTCGATCGATCTCACGGTCGTCTTGCTGCGGGTGATCAGGTGATAGTCGGCATACTTGACCTTAAGCGTGAGTGTCCGCCCCACGTGCGCGACGAGCAATTCTCGTGTAGTACAATCAACCTACTGCGTCTGCATTGGCGGCGCAGCATAGTGCTGAGGCTGCCTATGCAGGAGGAAGCCATGTCTACGGAAAGCGCGGCCAGTCGATCGATTGCACCAACAGAAATTGATCTGGACTGGGAGCATCCCACTCCCCCGACTGACTTGATTTTCGACGATGGAGAACCATTGGAAAGCGCCCGCCACCGCATTGCCATGAATGTGTTGATCGCTTCGGCGATCGCAGCCCTGGCCGATCGACCCGACTCGTTTGTGGGCGGCAATATGTTCATCTACTACAGCCGCAATCAAGCGATGAACCGTGACTTTCGCGGACCCGATTTCTTTGTGGTACTTGATGTGGATGGCACGCGAGAGCGGCAGGGATGGGTGACGTGGGAAGAAGATGGCCGCTACCCTGATGTGATTGTTGAGTTGTTGTCACCGAGTACAGCGACGGTCGATCGCACCACCAAGAAGGCACTGTATGAGCGAGTGTTTCGGACGGCAGACTACTATGTGTTCGATCCATTTAACCCTTCAACTTTCGAGGGCTGGCATTTGAGCAATCAACGCTATCACGCACTTCAGCCCAACACGCAAGGTCGGTTGTGGTGTGAAACGCTCGGACTATGGCTGGGCACATGGACAGGCAGTGTACAGCGGGAACCGCCGACGGGCACTTGTGAGTGGCTCAGGTTTTACGATGCTCAAGGCAATCTGATTCTGCTGCCCGAAGAACAGGAGCGATCGCGGGCTGAGCAAGCCGAAATCCAACTTGCCCAGGAGCGCGAGCGATTACGCGAGCAGCTACGGGCGAAGGGCATTGATCCAAATGAAGTCTTGGGCTGAAGCGTGGCGGGCAATCAGATGAGCCATGAGCCAGTCTTTCCGATCGTGATTGTGCCGATTGCGGGGGGGCAAATTGAGGAGTCACGACCCAAATCGCCGCCAGATGTGCGTAGCTGGCAGATCGAGGCGTTTTTGTGGCAGACGGGAAGGCAGACAACACCCAGCGCAGCTACCAAAGTCAACTTCAGCGGTTTGCCGCTTGGTGCGACAGATCTTGGCTAGATGTAATGCCCAGCGACATCGGCAAGTATCGATGAGAGTTGAAAAGCAAGGGGTTGAAGCCTGCTTCAGTTAATCACGCCCTCAACACGCTGCGATCGTTCTACCCGTGGCGACGACCTAGCAACGGCTATCCAATAAATGTTTTACACTACAACGTGGTACATTTGTGCCATGAAGCCAATCCTTGATGCCAATGGCTCTCGATCCGCAGCCTCAGCCTGTCATTCGCCTGGTTTGCGATCAAGCAAAGCCGGAAGCTCATAGTGTCGAGCCTCCTGACTTGCGATCGGAACGAATCAAGGAATTTCTACAAGCGAGCAACCTAGCTGCGAACACCCGCAAGTCCTACCGTTTGGAACTCGATCGCTTCATAGGCTGGAGCAATAAAACCTGGGTAGATGTCACCCCCAGGGATGTCGCTCGCTTCAAGCAGTATTTGATGGACGAGTGCCAAACGCGCCAAGGCAAACCGTTGTCCCCCTCAGCGATTAACCAAGCATTGACAGCCCTCAAGAGTTTTTACAAGTGGTTCCAACTTTCCGGCTATATGGAGTTGGCAGCAGTTTTACCGACTGCCGCTGTCAAGTTCGAGAAGTTGGGCAATCCGCTTCCACGCCACCTGAGCCACGAGCAGGTGTCTGCGATCGCCCAGGCTGTAACCGGAGATCAAGACATTGACCTGCGCGGCCAGCGGAGCTGATCCGTTCCGGATCGCGCCCTGCTAGCTGTCCTCACGCATGGACTACGGGCAGAAGATGTATCCGCCCTCAATGTCGGCAGCTATGATGGCATTCGTCTACGATTTGTGCGGAAGAAGGACAAGAGTGAGGCGATCGTTCCTTTGCGGCAGTCAGCAAGAGAGCAGATTTTGGTCTATCTGGAGCGGCGACGATCTCAGCGTGAGGCGCTAACCGATGACACGCCTTTATTTTTATCCTATGACTTGCGCTCTCCAGGGCATCGATTAGGCTATCAAGGCATCTACTACTTCACGAAGATTCGGTTGGGCGAGGCAACTGAAATCCAAAATCTGACACCCCACCGCTTCCGACATACCTACGCCAGCGAGTTAGTGGAATTAGGGATCGATACGTTATTGGCTCGCGCTTTGACGGGGCACAAGTCAGAGAAGGTGTTTCAGCGCTACATCGAGGGGAAGCGATTAGCCGCTGCTGAAGAGGCGTTCTTTCGAGCGATCGAAGTGGAAAGCGCTGAAGGATAAGTACCATCAAGATTTCAACTGGTGCCAAAGCTTGAAAACGATACAGAGCAAGGCTTTCCTAAATTGTTCAACCGTATTTCACAAAAAAGTTAGGTTTTTGTAGTTTTGTGACAACAAATTGTTCAACCGTTATTTTTCTGAACCGAAAAACTGAACGAAAAATCAAGCACTCCAGCTTATGAAATTGTTCAACCGTATTTAAAAATCGCAGTTATAGCCATACAAAGCTAGGCTAGGACGTTATAGTTAGCGTAGCAAAGCATTTAGAACGAACAATGTCAGATCCTTACAGCGATGACCTGCGTAGCAAAGCAATTGAGGCCGTTGAGCGGGGTGAGCGCAAAATTGATGTGTGTCGAATGTTGAAAATTTCCGG
>NZ_JACJPO010000041.1 GCF_014696105.1 Microcoleus sp. FACHB-1515 | reverse complement strand
AATACGACCATTCTTCACCGTTTGAGTCGAGGTGCAACTGGGACAAGCAAGCATCATAAAGAGTCCATCGAAATCTGTTGCTAACCTAGCATCATTACTTCTACACGACTACCCGCAAATTAATTTAGGTTTAAAAATGTTGCAGTGACGCGGCTTTAAGCAAAACCAACTTAAAACGTTTGGGGCGATCGATCGGACTATCATCAACTCTGTGTTGTGTTTCAAACATTTAAAGCCATAAAAATAGGATGGCGGAAATTGATTTCCCCCATCCCAATGATTACTCAGATGTCTAAATCTTCTAGGCAGAAGTGACCTGATCAGAAGAATTTGGATTGGAACTGACCGTTGCTGCGCTGCCATTTAGCGATAGCAGAACGCGAGAAACCCCGGTTGAGATGATGCTTGCCCCGATCGCGGTTCCCAGCAGCCAAGGCGCATTGGACGGCCACTGAAACCAGATGATTGCGCCCAAAAACAGCGTAATAATTCCGTTCACCAGCACGGAAGTCCAGTTTTGCTGTGGGCGCAAGCGGAAGGCCAAGATCAACTCAAATACGCCTTCTGTCAGCAGAAAGCTACCCAAAAGCAGCGTCAAGGTCAAAATGCCTTGCAGCGGTTGGGTAAACAGCATGATTCCAGCGCCGATGTAGAGAATGCTCAGCAGCAGCTTCCAAACAAAGCCGCCTTGGTCGCGTGTTTGAAAGGCGTAGAACAGCTTGGCTGAACCCGCTGAAATGAGAATTAAAGCAATCCAGGTTTCTGCAACCAGGGTGGAAAAGATCGGCAAGGCGATCGCGGCAACGCCAAAACCAATCAAAAGAATCCCTGTCCAAAGTGATTTATTTTCTGGTTTGTTCAAGCTCGATGAAGTGTTAGCTGTCATTGTATTTTTGTCATTTGGTTTATGTCAACAGATATCAGCCTAGAAAATTTCTTCAATTGCGAGTAGTCTCTTAGGATAGAGTTCCATTCCTTTGCTAAAGATGCATCCTTTGCACGTGCTAATCAATCAGCTAGCAGTAACAATTGTTACTGACTAAC
Organism: Microcoleus sp. FACHB-1515; assembly: GCF_014696105.1. GTDB lineage: Bacteria > Cyanobacteriota > Cyanobacteriia > Elainellales > Elainellaceae > JAAUTJ01. The sequence goes on along the minus strand of NZ_JACJPO010000041.1, from coordinate 128,534 downwards.
CAGCTTAAAGAATGCTTCTGATAAAAGAGATAAATCCGTGCAGGGCAAATTGAAATAGCGATCGCCAGTCGAGAAAAACGCGATCGCTGATCAGGATTTAAAGTGGCTGTGGCTATGCAGCGGAGTCAAAATAGTGTAGAACATTGGTACTTTGTTCGATCGATCGCCATGAAAGTTATGTCTGCTGCGCTTGCTGCGGCACTGCTGGTTCCGGCTTCCACCTTGGCGCAAACCTGCGCGTCGAACTGCGGAGCGCGTCCCATTCAATTTGTTCCCGGTCAGCCTGTGCAGCTTGAAATGGTCAACCGCACACCGCAAACAGTGGAGGTGGAGCAGATTAATCGCACCAATCCGATCGCCCTTTCGCCCGGACAAACGCTGCAAATCGATCGCAACTTTGGCACAGAACCAAATACCTCAGTAGCCTTTTGGGACACGACATCACTTTCGGTGCGGGCTGTCGTGTCGCAGCCGCAGCCGCAAACTTTGCGAATCGAAATTTATCCGGGTCAGTCGCCAGGCGATCGATCCGTATATATTCAAAACGACGGTCGCGTCACGGTGTTCTAGTTGAGATGGCAGATTCTTCCTCACGGTCAGCAAAATCCGCAGGGCGATCGAAGCGGCGTTTGCCAAACCAGCGCTGGCAGATTGCGCCTGCCCAACTTGATCAGGCTGAATGGCTCGCCCAAACAACCGGACTTTCACCGCTTTTGGCGCAAGTCATGATCAATCGCGGCGTGAATACGGCGGAAGCTGCCCAAACGTTTCTTCAGCCCGAATCGCAGCTTTTGCCTTCGCCGATCGATGAATTTCCCGACCTCACACTTGCTCTGGAACTGTTGATGCGAGCGATCGCCCTGCACGAACCGATCGCGATTTGTGGCGATTACGATGCAGACGGTATGACAAGTACCGCTTTGCTGCTGCGGGCGCTCAGGGCGATGGGGGCGATCGTCGATTACGCGATCCCCAGTCGAATGCAGGAAGGCTACGGACTCAATCGCCGCATTGTCGAAGATTTTCACAACGAAGGCGTCAAAATTATTCTCACGGTCGATAACGGCATTGCAGCACACGATCCGATCGATCGTGCCCGCGAACTCGGTCTTGTCGTCATCGTCACCGATCACCACGATGTTCCACCTACGCTGCCGCGTGCGAACGCCATTCTCAACCCGAAGCTGATTGCCGAAGATTCCCCCTATCGTGGCGTGGCCGGAGTCGGCGTGGCTTACATTCTCGCGGTTTGTCTCGCTCAGTGCCTCAAGCAAACGCAAGACCTGACCGCCCCGCTGATCGAGCTTTTCACGTTGGGAACGATCGCTGACCTCGCTCCTTTGACTGGAGTAAACCGCCGCTGGGTGCGACGCGGCCTCAAACTCTTACCGCAGTCGAAGCTGGCCGGAGTGCAAGCCTTGATTCAAGTGGCGGGACTGGGCAGCGAAAAAGCACTGAAGCCCGAAGCGATCGGCTTTCGGCTTGGCCCCCGCATCAACGCGGTGGGACGCATTGCCGATCCGCAAATTGTGATTGAACTGCTGACGACCGATCGCCCCGGTGACGCGCTGGAACTGGCGATGAAGTGCGAAGAAATTAACCAGCACCGCCAGCGCTTGTGTGAACTGATTGAGCAAGAAGCGATCGCGTGGTGCGAATCGAGCAAAATCGATGTGCTGCGCGATCGCTTCATCGTCGTTGTGCAACCGAACTGGCATCACGGCGTCATCGGCATCGTCGCCTCCAGGCTGGTCGAGCGCTACGGCGTTCCGGTCTTCATCGGCACGTATGAAGATGAAGCAAAAACGCAGGTGCGCGGCTCAGTCCGCAGCATTCCCGAATTCAATGTGTTTGAAGCGCTTCAGTTCTGCGGCGACATTCTCGAAAAGTTTGGCGGACATCGCGCGGCGGGCGGCTTTACTCTTGCGGCGGAACATTTGGACGAACTGCGAGCTAGACTGCAACTGTTCGCCCATCAGCAGCTTTTGCCGCAGCACCTCAAGCCGCTGATCACGATCGACACGCAGGCCAATCTGTCTGACTTGTCGATCGCCCTGCATCAGCAAATCGACGCGCTTCACCCCTGCGGCATCGATAACCCCGATCCGATTTTCTGGACACCCAATCTGCAAGTGGTCGATCAGCAAACGGTCGGACGCAATCACCTGAAAGTGACGCTGCGGCAGGGAAACACTTCGCTTAAAGCGATCGCATGGCGCTGGGCGGAATTCATGCCCCTGCCCGATCGCGTCGATGTTGCCTACAAGCTGCGCCTGAACGAGTGGAACGGCCAGAAGTCGATCGAGCTTGAACTTGTTGGCCTGCGGGAAGCAGATTTGCCAGTCGGAAGTCAAGCGTCGGAAGGTGAACCGCCAGCCGTCAAGCTGAATTCCGCCGCCCACTCCAGCCCGCTGCCCGACTCGCCCGCGATCGAATTCTCCTTCAGTCAGCGCACCTACGCCTGCACGATCGCCACCACTGCTAAGGGAAAAGAACTCCGCATCCGCAACAGCGACGGATTTTGGCTGATGATCGCGCCGCAGCAAAAGCAAGGACGACTGGGTAAAACGATCGAATCTGCACAAATTGTCGATCTGAGTTTGCCGCATTACGATCGCTTGATTCGGGCGGCGCTGCACGCGATCGAAGTGGCAGAACAGCGCGATCGCATCGCTCAGAAAAATCAGCAGATTGTAATGCTTCAGCAGCAAATTGAAGAACTCAGTCAAACTTGTCCGCAGACGATCGCGCCACAAATTCAAGCATTGCGATCGCAGTTTCTTCGGTTAATTGCAGCGATCGAGCAGGAAGAATCGCATCATCGATCGTTTTTGGGGGAATGAATCAAAGAATTTCTATCTACCAGTGGAGTTGCTTACGGTGAAACTCGATGTTAAATTATCGGCAATGAAAAATCGATCGTCTGTCAGCCTAATTTAGCTTTTCTTGGCAAAGCTAAAGCGGAGGAACCATTTTGGGGGCTAACCCTTTCGAGATCGAAACGAAAGCGGAGAGGATCTTTCAACTCTAGCCCGTCAGCTAACTTCGTCGGCATTGGAAGAAGACTGTAAGAGCCAGCATTTTGAATGTCCTGGACTCGGCAGCCTCTTCGGTTGGTGTGAGTTCGATTTGCTGATGCCTACTTGACTAGATTCTGGGACACAAAGCGTATGGTTCAGTTGAATATTGCCGCGATCGCAGTTGCGGCACAGGCGACTTGGAAACGAGTTAGTCCAGTTTTGATACGAGACACGATTTTGCTGCCCTTGCTGGGGTTTGTCGGAATTTTGCTGCTGTGGTGGTTTGTCGCCACGTTCAACAGCCAACTGCTGCCGACGCCGATCGAAGCGTTGCAGGCGAATCTTGACTACATTCTGCATCCGTTCTATCGACGTGGCCCCGGAGATTTCGGACTCGGCTGGCTGCTGATGGCAAGTTTGCGGCGCGTTTTGATCGGCTTTGGACTGGGCGCACTCGTGGCGATTCCGCTCGGATTTTTGATCGGCATGTCGCGGCAGGCGATGCTCGCCCTCAATCCGATTATTCAAATTTTTCGTCCGGTTTCGCCCCTAGCCTGGTTGCCGATCGCCCTGTCGATCTTCAACCTGGCTGACCCATCCGCGATCTTTGTCATCTTCATCACGTCTTTGTGGCCGACGATCATCAATACCGCCTTGGGCGTCTCCAGCGTCTCGCAAGACTATCTCGACGTGGCGCGAGTGCTGGAAATGCCGCGCTGGAGACAGATTACCAAAATCATTTGGCCTGCCAGCCTGCCCTACATCTTCACCGGGCTGCGAATCAGTCTGGGGATCGCGTGGCTGGTGATCGTCGCGGTCGAAATGCTGACGGGCGGCGTGGGCATCGGCTTTTTTGTTTGGGATGAATGGAGCCGCTTGAATCTTAGTTCGGTGATGCTGGCCGTGCTGATTATTGGAATTACTGGACTGGTGCTGGATTTTGCGATCGGTCAAATCCAGCGACTTGTCACCCGCCGTCCAGTCAAATCGACCTGAAAATCTTCTTCAAATTCATCAAGGATTTGCGATCGCCATGTTTATTAACCGACGCCAATTTCTGCATCGCGCCGGAACCGCTGCCGCTGGCTTTTCGCTGGCCGGATGCGCGATCGATGCCAGCCGCGCCCCGAAAACGCTATCTGAAACCGCACAGGACACTGAGCCGATCGTGAATCCGGCCAGTTTGGAAAAGCCGAACTTGACGATCGGCTATGTGCCCGTGAACGACTGTGCGCCGTTTGCGATCGCCTGGGAAAAAGGCTTCTTTCGCAAATACGGCCTCAACGTCCGCCTCAGTCGTGAAGCAAGCTGGGCAAATTCTCGCGACGGCATTATTTTTGGACGGCTCGATGCTTCTCCGGTCGTCTCAGGAGCGGTGACAAACGCCCGCATCGGCGCGGAAGGAGCCAGACACGCGCCGCTGTGTGCCGCAATGACCATTCACCGACACGGCAACGCGATCACGATGAATCGCGCCATGTGGGAATCGGGCTTGCGGCCTTGGCGCGAATATAACGGCGATCTCGAAGCATTTGGCCGTGATTTTCGCAACTATTTTGAGAACATTCCTTCCGATCAGCGAGTTTGGGCAGTTGTCCTGAGTTCCGCCATTTATGAATACTTTGTTCGCAATCTATCGGCAGCAGCGGGCGTGAATCCGTTTGAAGAATTCCGCGTCATTATTATTCCGCCGCCGCAGATGTTGGTGAATATTCGCATTGGCGCAATGCAGGCTTACATGGTGGCCGAACCTTGGAATACCAGGGCGATTTCCGGTAATGAAGGGGTGGGATTTACCTTTGCTCAAGGCCACGAAATTTGGCACGGACACCCCGATCGCCTGCTTGGAGTGATGCAATCTTTCATTGATGAAAATCCCAAAACCTATCGATCGCTCGTCAAGGCAATGATCGAAGCGTGTCAGTATTGCAGCAAACCCGAAAACCGTCAAGAAGTCGCCGAAATTATCTCAGCGCGATCGTACACCGGAGCAAAACCAAAATTGACTGAAGCGGCGATCGTCGGCAACTACAATTATGGTGGCTTCGACAATCAGCCGCGCCTTGTGAAGTCCGAAGAAACGACTTTGTTTTTTGACTTACCAGAAGATTTGCGGCGAATTTCTGGCAATCATTCCACCTTTTTGTGGCAGTCGCACAGCCTTTGGCTAATGACGCAAGCAACGCGCTGGGGACAAATTTCCGAACTTCCAACGAATGCCGAAGAACTTGCTAGACAAGCTTGGAAAACTGATTTATATCGCGACATTGCAGGCGAAATGGGAATTGCATGTCCGGCTGAAGATTACAAAGTTGAACCTGCCGAGGCGTTCATCGATCGCCAACCATTCGACCCTAGCGATCCGATCGGCTACCTGAATCGATTTGCGATTCGCGCCAACGCCCCCACTCAAATTTGTTTATCTTAGTTTGGAGAAGCAATCCATGATTAAACCCATTCAATCGCCGGATCAATCTTCGATCGATCGCGCTGAATTTCTGAAGATTGAAAACCTGCGGAAATCCTATAAGCGACCAGATGGCAGCGAATTTGTTGTGCTAGATGGCATTGATTTATCGATCGCAGAAAATGAATTTATCTCGGTCATTGGTCACTCTGGCTGCGGCAAATCAACGCTGTTGAAGATTGTAGCCGGACTGGAAAAAGCAACAAGTGGAACCGTTCAGCTTGAAGGGCGCGAAATTCGCAAACCCGGAGCCGATCGAATGATGGTGTTTCAGCACTATTCACTATTGCCTTGGCTGACCGTGCGTGAAAATGTCCGACTTGCAGTTGATGAGGTGCTCAAAGATGCGTCTGTTCAGCAAAAGAAGCGCATCGTCAATGAACATCTGAGCATGGTGAATTTGATTCCCGCTGCTGATAAATATCCCGATGAAATTTCTGGCGGCATGAAGCAGCGCGTTGGCATTGCTCGCGCCCTTGCAACTCGTCCCAAAATGCTACTGATGGATGAGCCGTTTGGCGCACTCGATGCGCTAACCAGAGGAATGCTGCAAGAGCAAGTGTTGAAAATTTGGGAAAGTCAACGTCAGGCGGTGATGATGATTACCCATGATGTGGACGAAGCAATTTTTATGAGCGATCGCATCGTTCTGATGACGAATGGGCCTGCCGCCCAAATTGGAGAAATCATGACGATTCCGTTTGAGCATCCGCGCGATCGCCATCGGCTACGGGAATCTTCCGAATATTACGAATTGCGAAATCATGCGCTCGACTTTCTGGAGCAACACTTCGATCGTGAAGATTGATTTCATTTATGAATCTTTAGCGAGATAGATTACATCTGCTAGAAATCTAGGCGATGATAGCGAATGTGATTCATTCACGGGTAAGCCTAATTCACATTCAGTCACTTCTTGACTTGATGAAGCGGAGGAACCACGTTTTGGGGCTAATCTCGACTGAGAAAGACACCTTCCAGTCTTCGCCCGTCAGCTAACTCCGTCGGCAATGGAAGGAGCCTCCTAAGCGTCCGCAGTTTGCACGCTGAAGTCTCCTGATTGGTACTAGTATTTCCGCTTTGCGATTGTTGCAGTCCGATTGTTGCAGTCCGCTCAAAGCGTTGTGCCCTTACCCCATTTCAACTTCGTTCGACTCCCCGCTTAGAGAGGAAAAAAGCCGTGCAGATTAAACCGATTTTGGCTCGCCTGCAAAGCGCGATCGGTCGCCAAGACCTGATTGAGCAGATGGTTCTTGTCCCGGAACCGCGCTCCAAATCAACAAAATCGCGCAAAACCGTCAGCTTTGTCGTCGGCTACAACGGCTCTTGCAACAGCCAAACCGCGCTCGACATGACGCTGTGGATCGCGCATCAAACTCGCTTGGCAACCCAAAAGCAAGTCACGGTGCATGTCGTCTATGTCCTCGATCGCCCCAGCCGCTCGACGTTTCCCAGCCTCAGTGGTCGATCGACTGCCGCTTCCGATCTAACCGCTTGCCTGCCGCGCTTTGTCGAATCGGACTGCGTGATTCCGAATTTTCAGGCGATCGACCCGTTTGACCATGCGGATTACGTCCTCTGGCAGGCTCGCTGCATGGCGGAAGAATGGCGCGGTTCGCTAGAAGCTCATTTGCGATTTGGCGATCCGGCTGAACAACTGCGTCAGGTGATTGCAGCGGAGGACGCTGACTTGCTGCTGCTCGGCTGCAATTCGGCTCGGCATCCGCTGGTCAGTCAGCTTGCTTCGTTGCCCTGCCCCGTTTTGGGCATTCCCTGTCAAACGCATCCCGAAGAAGGCGCGATCGTCTCCCCAGTCGGCAGCGAACTGCGAGCGTAACAGCACCCATCCCTGAAGTCGGGGCAGCGCAGCACTGTCCCGACTCGCGATCAAAACTGCAAGGCACGATCGCCCAGCCACAAATTCACTAAAACTGCATTGCCGCGATCGTCCACCTTGGCTTGTGTGACCGTTTGACCTCCGCGCGTAAAGCCTTCATTGATTTGGTTGCGCTGGTCTTCGGGCATGTAGAAACGCTCTACGCCGTAGGTGATTTGGCCGCGATCGTAGCGACCCCGCAACGCGATTTGCGTCGAATTCAAATCGGTGGGGCGATCGCTCGTCAGGCGGACGGGTTGCCAGGGGGCGGGCGGTGTCGTGTTCGCGGTGGGCTGTTGCAGAACGATGTAGAATGCGCCTTCGATCGCACGATCAAATCGATCGCCGCCTGGAAGTTTGCGTAGCCGATTGATGTCGCTAATTTCGTAGCCCAACGTTTGCGAATAGCCGCGCAGCGGATCGTAAGGATCGACAGGCATGGTTTGGAGCGTGATCAGTCTGCCTGTGGCGTAGGTGTAGGCATCTTGGGCAGGCACAAAGGCAATCAGGCCGACCTGAATCAGCAGCGGAACCCACAGTCGCCAACCCGGAAGCCGCTTAGCTGGCGCGATCGGCTGAAGCTGCGGCGATTCGGTTTGAGCAACGTCGGGCTGGAAGGAATGTGTCATGACAAGTTCTCCTGTGCAGAGTGAAGCGATCGCGCTGTGGATTTGGTCGATCGCTCAAACCACAATCCGGCAGCAATGACGCCAATTCCGCAAAGGATGAACACGATCGACTTCAGCAAAAGTCCGGTATTGTATTCGAGCATTCGCGTCGTGATGCCCAAGACCAGCAGCACCATTCCGCCCCAAAAGGTTTGCCGATCGCCCAGCGCTAAGCCGTCTCGCACCAGCGCGATCGACAAGCCAAACAGCAAAACGTTGAATCCGATCGCGCCGACCAGATCGATCGAGTGATAGGCAATCAGCATCAGCGCAGTTGCAAGCAGCATAATCGCAATGGTGACGCTGTTGATCGAGCGGATTTGCGATCGCCACTGCGACCAGCGAGGCCGCATCTGAATCCAGCCTAATCCTGCAATGATGCTGAACAATACGGCGTCGATTAGCGGTGTCCAGTTCCAGATGCGAGTCGGATCTTGCATCCAGGTGGGCGAATCCCAAAGAAACTTGAACGAGAAGCAATAGAAGCAAACGGCCAGAAACACGATCGCCAAGCCGCGAGCCAGCAAGGTGAACGCGGACGGATGCGGACGATTGGGCGCAGGCTTGCGAAAGTCGTAGTAGCTCCACAGCAAGGCAGGCGGCAGGACAAAAGCGATCGCCGCCATCCAGCCTGCCGAAGGTAAACTGCTGCTCCATCCCGAAAACGGCTTGAGATTAAACACGATCGCCACTGCCCAAATTGTGGCGGTGAGGCCAAACAGAATGCGCGATCGACACCAGTAGGCCAGCGGGACAAAAACGACGGCCAGGACGATCGGCAGATGCTGCACAATCAAATCGGTGAAGCCAAATTCTCGCCAGGTTGACCCGGTGATCCACCCGCTCCAATAACCCTGCCCCACCAAGATTAGCGACAGCACGCCCAGCGACGTGAGCCGCAAACTAAAGGCCATTGCCGCCACGCCCAAGCCCCAGATCAACAGCAGTTCATACAGTTCGCCGTTCTGGTTGAACATCTGCGACATCAAACCCATGTTTGCGCCGAGCAGCAGCGCACCACACAGCAGCAGTCCGTGTCCTAATCGCTCTGTGGCAGGTCGTCGCCACAGGTAAAAGCCAGCGGCATTGACGCCGACAAAGCAGGCCAGCAAGAGAGCAACGCGGGTCGATCGCGGCCAAGCTGTCCAGTTGGCTGCGACGAACGTAATTGCACCGAGTCCTAACAAAATTGCGCCCAAGCCCATCAGAATCGCAATGAAGCGGTGGCTGGCGTCTTGTTCAAGGCGATCGAACTGATAGCGCTGCGCCAGTTTTTCGTAGAGTGCGGCGTCAATGAAGCCGTCTTTCCACCACTGCTCGGATTCTTGCCGCAACTGGCGACGAAACTTTTCGGTAGGCATAGAAATCACCAGGGAAGCCGATGCCTTCTACAGTACAGAAGTCGCTTTCAATTGTTCGATCGCGCCCTGACAGTTTTTGATCTGGCGTGCTGCCCAAAGCGCCGGACAACGTGAAAAAGAACGACGCACCGCTATTGGAAAAAGAATCCAGCTAGCAGCAGCGGCAGCAGCAGCAGAAAAAATACGATCGCCGTGAGCGTTCCAGCCTCCACTTTGATCGTGTTCTTCTCAACATTTTTATCGGGATTCTGCGGACGCTGATTCATCGATTGAAGCTGGGTGAATTCGATCGCCAAAGGCGAGTGTGCTATCGGGTTCCTGAGCCAATCGTGCCATCTGGCCCGCCGTTGTCTGGCGGCTGATACGGTTGGTTTGCAGTTCTGTTCGCATCGGACACAGTTGAAGGTTGTGAGGCTGCGGATGGAGCAGTCCAAACCGTTGAACCAATCAGCAGCGGAAAAATTAGCAGTGTGGCAAATCGATAGACAAGTCCCATTGTGAGCAACCTGAATGGCAACAAAAGCGAGTGACTGGCAGAGATCCTAGTGGATCTACTCAAAAAAAGCCAGAACCCTACAACTTAGCAAAATCTATCCGTAGATCTATGGTTGTCAAGATGGGTTTGCCCCATCAGGTTACTATCTCACTCGTTCTGCCGCGAATTTCGGCGCTGCTAGAGAAAAATAGCAGGAAGAATCAATAATCTCGCATCCAGCAACTGCCTTTAGCGATCGGCAACAATTACGCAACATTGCGTAACCTTACTGACAGAACTAATGATCCCAAAGAAAATCTTAAATTTTTCAAACTTTTTGATTTTTCTTTAGAAATCGTTAAATAGCTGTCAAATTCTCCTGCTCTGAACTGAGCGATCGATTTACCTAATCCGACTTTCTGGTCGGTTTTTAAGGATAATGGCGGAGAAGATCGAGTCTGTGTATGAATCCCTGGCAACAGATCACCCTGATGAACCTGCCGCTTTCCCAGTGGAGCAAGGCGAGCTACGTGCAAGCATGGATCGGACTGCTGCAATCGTGGCGACGATCGAGCTGGCTGATGCAGCGAGCGGACGCGATCGGCGGCATTTTGCTGATCTTGGTGTTTGCGTTCGCGCCGTTTGTTTCCACTGCGCTGATTGGTGTACTGCTAATTGCCTGCGGCGGCTACTGGCTGCTCTTGACCCTCAGCGACGACAAGCGCATCGGCTTCACGCCGATTCACCTAGTTGTCTTGCTGTATTGGGGCATCTCCATTGCTGCGACTGCGCTTTCTCCGGTGAAATCGGCGGCGCTGATCGGCTGCGGCAGGCTGACGCTGTATTTGCTGATGTTTGCGTTGGCGGTGCGGGTGTTGCGATCGCCCCGGTTGCGATCGATCCTCATCCTTGTCTATTTGCTGGTGGCGGTTTTTGTCAGCGTGTTTGGACTGCGGCAGTGGTTTTTTGGCGCAGATGCGCTGGCAACCTGGGTGGATGCCGAATCGACGCTGGCAGGCACAACTCGCGTTTACAGCTTTTTGGGCAATCCCAATTTGCTAGCTGCTTATTTGCTGCCTGCCGTTGTCTTCAGCGGAGCGGCGATTTTTGCCTGGAGACGCTGGACGGCAAAAGCAATGGCCTTGCTGCTGACCGTGACGAATGCAGCCTGTCTGGTTCTCACATTTAGTCGCGGCGGCTGGATTGGCTTTGTGGTGGCAAGCTTTGTGGGAATGATGCTGCTGGTTCACTGGTTCAGCGTGTATCTGCCGCGATTGTGGCGCAGGCTGGCACTGCCGATCGTATTAGGTATGTCGGCTGCTGTTGTCGTACTGGCGGTGGCGACGGTGGAACCGCTGCGCGATCGCGTTGCCAGCATCTTTGTCGGACGGGAAGACAGCAGCAACAACTATCGCATCAACGTTTGGTCAGGCGTGGTCAAGATGATTCGCGATCGCCCAATTATCGGCATTGGTCCGGGCAACAGCGCGTTCAACCGAGTCTATCCGCGCTATCAGCGCACCGGATTTAGCGCCCTCAGTGCCTACTCGATCTTGCTGGAAGTCTTGGTGGAAACCGGGATCATCGGCTTCACCTGTTTCCTGTGGCTGCTGCTGGTGACGTTTAATCAAGGCTGGGTGCAGCTTCAGCGCTTGCGAACCGCGAGAAATGCAGCGGGCTTTTGGCTGATGGCCGCGATCGCCACGATGGTTGGAATGCTGGCGCACGGATTGGTGGATACGGTTTGGTATCGTCCGCAAGTCAGCACGCTCTGGTGGCTGATGGTCGCTTTAATTGCCAGTTTCTATCAGCCTGTACCAAAAGATTTGGCAGTCGAAAGTGGATCGATCGAGAAATAATTGCGCGAGTCGATCGCAACGATCTGGAATTTTCTTGAAATTTTCTAACTTCAATTCGATGCTTTCAACTCGCTATGCCGCCCGCATTGTTGCGGGAATGATTTGTCTGGTGCTGGGTGCTGTCGGAATTGTGGTGCCGTTTTTTCCGGGTGTTGTTTTTTTGGTGATTGCGGCGGCTTGTTTTGGCACTTCACTTCCTTATGTTTTGAAACGGCAGGAAAAGGATTCTTCCTAATCCTGCCATTACAATTTAGCGATCGTCGTGCTGAGAAGCAGAAGGATTGCTGGGACGTTCAACCGCTTCTGGCTTGGCATCACCGCGATCGTCAAACGGATAGCCTTCTTCGGTCGGAATGTCCTGGGGAATGTTGGGATCGGCGTCAATTTCACCGTTCATGTTAGTGTTGGGCTTCACCGATTTTCCTTTGTGGCTGGCGTGACCGCTGCTCATGAATTTTCTCCTTTTGCTGATTAAATCAAGCTGCAATTGTTCATTAGCTTAGAAAAATTTTTAGTGAAAAAATTCGACCGATAGGCTTAAGTTGTCGATTCGATTTGCGCTGCGCCATCATACAGAAACTAGCCTTCAGGAGCAGCGTCATGGTGCAACTTCAACTTGTTTCAGACAACAGCCTGCCAAAAGTCGGACGCTCGCTTCAACCTGTTCCCAATGATGCGGCTGTTCCCAACGATAAACTGCTGCTTGATGCATATTCGCAGGCAGTCACGCAAGCGGTCGATCGCGTTGGAGCCGCTGTCGTCAACATTGATGTCAAGCAAACGCGCCGGACATCGCGCGGTTCGCAAGAAGTCGGCGGTAACGGGTCGGGCTTCATCTTCACGCCAGACGGCTACATTCTCACCAACAGCCACGTTGTCCACAACGCCAGCCAAATCGAGGTGACGCTTTCGGACGGGCGGCGCGTGCAGGCACAACTGATCGGTGATGATCCCGATACAGATTTGGCTGTGATTCGGATTCAGGCAGCCGACTTAACGGTGGCAAAGCTCGGCGATTCTGACGCGCTCAAAGCCGGACAAATGGCGATCGCGATCGGCAATCCCTACGGCTTTCAGGCAACCGTGACGGCAGGCGTGATCAGCGCGGTGGGGCGATCGTTTCGCGCCAAGTCTGGCCGCTTGATCGACAGCATCATTCAAACCGATGCGGCCTTAAATCCCGGAAATTCGGGTGGCCCCTTGGTGTCCTCGCGGGGTGAAGTGATCGGCGTGAATACCGCTGTGATTCTGTCCGCGCAAGGCATTTGCTTCGCGATTCCGATTAACACGGCCAAGTTTGTGATTAGCGCCTTACTGCGAGATGGGCGGGTGCGGCGCAGCTTTGTTGGCATTGGCGGGCAAACGGTTCCGCTGCCAAAACGAGTGCAAAACTTTTACAGCCTTCCGGTTGCCAGCGGCATTTTGGTGATCTCGATCGAACCCGGAAGCCCTGCCCAGCTTGCCGGACTGCAAGAGCGCGACGTGATCGTTGGCTTTGGGAATCAAGCGATCGCCAGCATCGATGATTTGCACAAAGCCTTGACCGATGAGAAAGTCGGTGTGCGAACCGAGTTGACTGTGCTGCGATCGAGCGAGAAGTTGAGCTTGGCGATCGTGCCGAGCGAATCGAATCCGCGCTGATTGTCCCAAAAGCTGCCCATCCGGAATGCGACAGGCAGCTTTTGAAAATTGACTAGACGCTGACGGGCGTGGATTTTTCCAGCAGGAGCTTCGATCGCTTCACCTGTTCGGGAACCGGAACCGGGTAGTTTCCCGTAAAGCAGGCAGAACAGAAGGTGTCTTTGGCTTCTCCGGTCGCTTCCAGCATTCCATCCCAACTGAGGTAGGCCAGCGAATCGACGCCGATTTGAGCGGCAATTTCCTCAACCGATTTGGTCGCCGCAATCAGTTGGTCTTGGCTGTCCGTGTCGATGCCGTAGAAGCAGGGATGCGTGACGGGCGGGGAGGAAATCCGCATGTGAACCTCTGTCGCTCCGGCATCGCGCAAGGCTTTGACGATCTTGCGGCTGGTCGTTCCGCGCACGATCGAATCATCCACAATTAAAATCCGCTTGCCCACTAGGACATCTTTGAGCGGATTGAGCTTCATGCGAATTCCCGCTTCGCGCATGTGCTGCGTGGGCTGAATGAACGTGCGGCCAACGTAGCGATTTTTGATTAAGCCTTCGGCGTAGGAAATGCCCGACTGCTGCGAAAAGCCGATCGCGGCGGGAATTCCGGAATCGGGAACGCCCATCACCAAATCAACATCGGCAGGAGATTCGATCGCCAGCGTCCGTCCGATCCGCATCCGATAGCTATACAAGCTTTCCTCGTTCATGACGCTGTCGGGTCGAGCAAAGTAGATCATCTCGAACACGCAAAGTTTGCGCTTGGCCTGCGTTGCCCAGTGATAGGACGCGATGCCTTCTTCGGTGATCCAAACGAGTTCTCCGGGCTGCACGTCGCGCAGATAGTCCGCGCCAATGATGTCAAGCGCACAGGTTTCTGAGGCGAGGACGTAGCGAATCGGCGTGGTTTCGGTTGCTTCCAGCGTGCCGATCACCAAGGGACGAATGCCGTTTGGGTCGCGAGTTCCCATGATGCCGTCGGGCGTGCCGATTACGAGGCTGAATGCACCTTCGCAGCGTTTGAAGGCAGTGATTGCACCGCTGAGCCAGTCTTCTCCGGCGTTGATGGCTTCAGCGACGGCATACGCAATCATCTCAGAATCAGTCGTGGTGACAAGCTGCACGTTCGATCGCAGCAGTTCCTCGTGCAGAATGCCTGTGTTGACGAGGTTGCCGTTGTGGGCAAGGGCGATCGATCCCAATCGCGTTTCAACGACCGCAGGCTGTGCATTGACGACGCGGCTTGATCCGGTTGTCGAGTAGCGCGTGTGGCCGACAGCCTGATTGCCGACAAGCTCACTGAGAATCGTTTCGTCAAACACTTGCGACACCAAGCCCATGTTTTTGTGCAGGTGGACGGTGTTTCCCTCAAACGTTGCGATGCCTGCGGATTCCTGACCGCGATGCTGAAGCGCGTAGAGTCCAAAATAGGTGAGCTTGGCAACATCTTCGCCCGGAGCATAAATGCCAAAGACGCCGCAGGCTTCTTCGGGTTTGTCGGGTCTTGCGATGTCACCAGCAGGCCGAACAGCGTCACCAGAGCGATCGAGGTGGTTAGGCATCATGCGACTTGGGATCAAGGAGAGAAGAAATGAGTGAGCGGGGCAGCAACAAACCGACCCTGGGACTTAATGTTTTGTAAGAACAGATTAAGCTTTCGTAATGATCTTATCTTGAACGGCTCGAAGCAGCGCAGAAAAATCAAACCGGATTCGGCTCGGCGCTCATCCGCCGATCGATCGCAACCTGCCAGCATTGCATTACCTCTAGGCTAGCGTCGATTAACAAATCTGCATCATCTGTGGCAACGCGCAAAACCGAACTGCTCACCCGTCCAAGCTGCTGCCAGTTCTGGTCCAACTGCTCGCGCAAGAAGGTTTCCCAATCGACTTGATGGGAGGAAGCGATCGAAACCAAAATTCGCGCTCCACCTTCGCCAAACAAAACGGTATCGGCGCGACCTGAAAGCGGAATTTGAATTTCGGCTCCCAGATTGCCGCTGATGCAAGCTTCCGCTAGAGCAACGGCCAAGCCGCCTTCCGCACAATCGTGAGCCGATCGCACCCAGCCGCGCTGAATGCCAACTCGACAGGCAGACTGAACACGCCGTTCTGCCTCAAAATTGACGGTCGGGGGCTGTCCGGCGATCGTGTCGTGTATTGCAGCTAGATACTCAGACGCACCCAG
Source organism: Microcoleus sp. FACHB-1515 (assembly GCF_014696105.1). GTDB lineage: Bacteria > Cyanobacteriota > Cyanobacteriia > Elainellales > Elainellaceae > JAAUTJ01. The sequence continues at coordinate 112,990 of NZ_JACJPO010000041.1, read as the reverse complement.
CGTCGCTGTATTTTGACCGAGCAGATAGATCAAGTCGGATTCAGACTGCCAGCCTTGACCGCAGGCCTGCCGAATATCTGCCACCAGCCCGACCATGCCGACCACCGGAGTTGGATAGATCGGCTGCGGATTGCCTGCGGAATCAAGCGTTTCGTTATAAAGCGAGACATTTCCGCCTGTGACAGGCGTAGCGAACTCGCGGCAGGCTTCAGCCAATCCACGACAAGCTTCGGCTAGCTGCCAATAGCCGATCGCCTTTTCGGGACTGCCAAAGTTGAGGTTGTCCGTTACGGCTAGCGGTTCCGCTCCGACACAGGACAGGTTACGGGCAGCTTCCGCCACCGCAGCTTTTGCCCCTTCATACGGATTGAGATAGACATAGCGCGAGTTGCAATCAACCGTTGCCGCAACGCCTCTGATGGAATCAGCCGGATTTGCATTCACGGGTCGCAACCGCACGATCGCGGCATCCGCACCACCCGGAAGCAAAATTGTGTTGTTTTGAACTTGATGATCGTACTGTCGGTAGACCCAGCGTTTTGAAGCGATCGAGGGCAAATCCAGCAGGGTCAACAGAACATCTGTCCAAGATTTCGATCGAATGCCTGTTAGGTCACAGTCGGGCAAGTCGGCTTCTGTCCACTGCCAAGCCTGACGAGCATACTCAGGTGGTTCTTGAAGCAATTCGCGGTGATAAATCGGTGTGTTGTCAGCCAGTGCAGTTGCGGGAATTTCAGCAGCAATTACACCCTTAAATAAGATTCTCACGATCGATTCTGGAATAACTTCACCCGCAACAACGGCATGAAGTCCCCAACGCTCAAAGATTTCGATCAGTTCTGATTCCCGTCCTTTTTCGGCCACAAACAGCATCCGCTCTTGCGATTCCGACAGCAAGTATTCATAGGGAACCATGCCGCTTTCGCGAACGGGAATGCGATCGAGATCGAGTTCAATTCCCACATTGCCTTTTGCCGCCATTTCAGAAGTAGAGCAGGTAATTCCGGCTGCGCCCATATCCTGAGCGGCAACGACTGCTCCGGTTTTGAAGGCTTCAAGGCAAGCTTCGATCAAGGATTTTTCCAGGAACGGATCGCCAACTTGGACAGCGGGGCGATCGTCCAGTGAAGCATCACTTAATTCTGCGCTGGCAAAACTTGCGCCGCCCATCCCGTCGCGTCCGGTTGTGGAGCCAACGTAAAGAACCGGATTGCCGATGCCAGATGCGCCCGATTTGACGATTTCTGGTGTTTCCATCAGCCCGATCGCCATTGCGTTCACGAGCGGATTTCCGGCGTAGGCGCGATCGAAATATACTTCGCCGCCGACTGTTGGAACGCCAACGCAATTGCCATAGTGACTGATGCCTGAAACGACGCCGGAAAACAATCGCTTGGTGCGGGCATCGTCGAGATTGCCAAAGCGGAGCGAGTTGAGGATGGCGATCGGCCTTGCGCCCATTGTGAAAATGTCACGCAGAATGCCGCCTACTCCGGTGGCTGCTCCTTGAAACGGTTCGACGGCAGAAGGGTGATTGTGCGATTCGATTTTGAAGGCGAGTTGCAGTCCGTCCCCCATGTCCACTACGCCCGCATTTTCACCGGGGCCAACGAGAATGCGATCGCCCTCTGTGGGAAACTGCTTCAGCAAAGGACGCGAATTCTTGTAGCAGCAGTGTTCCGACCACATGACGCCAAACATGCCCAATTCAGCTTGGTTGGGGTGGCGTCCGAGCCGCTGCACAATCTCTTCGTATTCGTCGGGCTTGATGCCTTCGGCGGCGATTTCTTGCGGGGAAAAAGGAGCGTTGGCAGACATGAATGGGAATGGGCGATCGATTCAACTTCATCATCGTAGCGGAACGCCTGCCGCTTGCTGAGAATTGACGCGATCGCCCGACAGATACTACACCACGAAATTGCGGCGCACGACCGTATTGGCACGAATGCCAGAGAGCGTGATGAATGACTCAAAGCCACCGCGTTGATCGCCATTGGTGTCGATCGAAATGGTCGTATCGAGTCCGGTTTGCTCGATGCTGACATATTGGCGGAACGGGCGATTGCTGCCGTAGCCGCTGCCTGCAAAGATGCGGCTGAGGTCGATTTGATCGACAGCGGTGGAAAAGTCGAAGATGCGATCGCCGCCATCTCCGATGGCGCGATATTCCACAATATCGCTGCCGCGTCCTGTGCTAATGCGATCGGCACGTCGTCCGCCAATGATGCGATCGTTGCCTGCGCCGCCAAACATGCGATCAAACCCTTGGCCGCCGTTGAGTACGTCTGCTTGAGCGCCGCCGACGAGCAGATCTGCGCCGCCTCTGCCGATCAAGCGATCGCGCCCGGCTCCGCCGCGCACTTCGTCGCTGTTGGCCTGACCGTTGAGAAAATCGTTGCCGTCGCCGCCGCTCATCACATCATTGTTCAGCCTGCCAAACAACTGATCGTCGCCGCTGCCGCCTTCCATGATGTCTTCGCCGCGTCCGCCATCGAGCAAGTCATCGCCCGCGCCGCCGCTGAGTCGATCGTCGCCCAGGTTGCCGCGCAGTCGATCGTTGCCGCCCTGACCACGCAGCGTATCGCGATTGAGTCGACCAATTAGGACATCATCTTCTGCGCCGCCTTCCATGAAGTCGTCGCCCTGATTGCCCAGCATACGATCGTTGCCTGTGCCGCCAAACATGCGATCGTTGCCGTTGCCGCCGCGCAGTGAATCTGTTCCTCTGCCGCCCAGCATTGTATCGTTGCCCAAGCCGCCGTTGAGTCGATCGTTGCCGCGTCCGCCGTTGAGTCGATCGTTGTCCTGGTTGCCCTGAAGCTGATCACCCGCGTTACCGCCGCGAATCAGGTCGCGTCCACGTCCGCCGCTGAGCAGGTCAGGACAGTCAAAGCCGCGCAGCAAGTCGTTTCCGTCGCGCCCAAACAGGCGGTTGATGTTGTTGTCACCCAGCAAGCGGTTGTTGCGGTTGTTGCCACGCCGATTGATACCGGGAACGCACCCCTCCGCGTCGGGATCATCGGGATCTTCAATTTCGGGGTCGAGGGTGATGGGCAGCGTGGCGAAATCGTTGAATTGAATGTTGGCTTGAATCGGAGTGCTGCTGATCACAACGCCCGTATTTTGGTTGACGCGAAACAAACGGTTACTTGACGAGGCGTTGCCGTTTGCATCGGACTGGGAAGTTAGATAGAGGTCGCCATCTTGTCCAAAAGCAAGCGAACCCGATCCAACATCGCTCAACGTTGTGCCGTTTTGATCCCGCACGTTTCCAACCAGTGTGGCCGTCAGGGTTGTTACGTCGATCGTGTATAGCTCATAGCGATTTTCCAGGTCGTCAGGTCGAGTGACGATCGCAAACAGTCGATTGGCATTGTCGGGGTCAAAGGCAACATCACCACCGCCAAACGGCAAAATGCTGCCATCTGCGAGACGAACCTGCCCCAAATCAACTGCTCCGCTGGGAATGTCGCCATTCAGGGTGATCTGGTAGAGATTGGCGGTTGAACTCGTCATTGCAAAGAGCGTGCCGCTGCCCGCCTGCTGCGCCAGCTTGACGAACTGTTCGGAAACGCCTGTTGTGTTGGGAGTTACCGTGTTTTCCTCGGTAGTGGGATTAAAAAAGGCGATCGGTGTGCCGCTGCCTGTGCCAACGCCATTTTCGATGTAGTACAGGTTGCCTGTGCGCGAATCGCGAGCGATCGCAAAGGTTTGGAAGCTTAGATCGCTGACAACGCGCACATTGCCGGTGGCTAAGGTGATTTCGTAGAGTTCGCCTTCCGAAACGCCGTAAAGCAGGTTGGAGCGAATTTGCAGCGTTGAATCGTACTGCGCCATCACGTCCGGATGCAGAATGGGCACGGGTTCGATCGCCCCGATGCGCCATTCCAAATTCCAATCGCCGCCCTGCGCTGCACTTCCCGTTGTCGTGGCAGTTGCGGCAATGTTTGCTCTGGTGCGCTGATGTAATTCCTGCAAGAAGCGATCGCCTACCGCGCCTGAGGCAACGCGACAGCCGTAGATGAGCAGGTTGGCGTGGCGCAGGGCTTGCTGCCAAGGCGCGAGGTCGTAGGCGGCGAGTGAGTCAAGGTTGAGCGTGGTGGCGCCAAGCTGAAGCGTGCCGGGTGCGCCGTGTGAAAACAGATGAACCGCCTCGATCGACGCTTGGGCAGCGAGAACTGCGCTGATTTGGGCAACACCGTCCTGTTGCGAATCGAGAACGACGATCGTTGCATCACGACTAACGCTACTGGCAAGCAGGGCGACCTGATCAATCGCGGCGTCAATCAAAACGAGTGTAGATGACATAGCTTCAGTGCCTCCACGCACCAAAAATTGTGAATCGACTATCAGAAACAAACCGAAAGCATCAACGATCGCGGGATTTCACTGAAAAGAAGCATAAAAAATTTCCGGGAGAAAAGTGAAACGCTCAGTAAATCCTCATATAAAAAATCGCTCTTCCGGTGGTTCTTAATCAACGCTTCATAAAATTGAGCCTGCGAAAAAAATTAAATTTGTCAACCTGTATAATTACTATTCAGTAGTTTCACTACTTCAACCTGCTCGATCGCGTCCTCTACTGACGATTAATCAAAGCACTAAAGCACCAAACTGAGGGGTAAAACCCCTTGTCGCAAATAATGCTCAGTGTTTTTGCCGTTGACAAACAGTCATCGCAGCAAATCGATCGCCACGCTGTAGAATCGGGAGATGAAAAATTCTGCCCGCCCGGAAATTCCTGCTGCTGCCTGGACGCGATCGATCGGCCAAGGCTGGGAAAAGCCCTACACCGTTCGCTATGCCAGCAATCTCGACGATGGCCCCTGGCACGGAATGCCCTTGGGCGGCTTTGGGGCGGGCTGTGTTGGGCGATCGCACCGAGGCGACTTTAATCTGTGGCACATCGACGGCGGCGAACACTGGTTCGAGTCGATGCCTGCCTGCCAGTTCAGCGTGTTTGAGCAGGTGGAAGGTGAAACGGGGCGAGCATTTGCCTTGTGTACGGAGCCTGCGACAGATGGCAGTTTGGGCGCGTGGCAGTGGGATTCGGCAGTCGGGACAGCCGACAGCGGCAGCTATCACGCTTTGTATCCGCGTAGCTGGTTTGTCTATAAAAATGGATTGGCGGCGAATTTAATTTGCGAGCAGTTTTCGCCAATTTGGGCGCACAACTATCAAGAGGCAAGCTATCCGATCGCCCTCTTCAACTGGACAATTGAAAATCCAAGCGATCGCCCGATCACGCTGAGCATCTTGCTTTCCTGGCAAAACATGGTTGGCTGGTTCACCAACACGCTCAAGTCGCCCGACGTGAAGATGCGGGATGATGGCAGTCCGGTTTATGAATATCAGCCGCGCATCCGCGAAAGTGCGGGGAACTTGAATCGATTGTTGAAAGCGGGCGATCGCATTGGCTGCGTTCTCGATGGCAGCTTTGAAACTGCGGCGGAAGGCGATGGACAGTGGGCGATCGCCGCTCAAGCTGCAAATGCCGAGCTTTTCTATCACACGCGCTGGAATCCGGCAGGGGACGGCAGCGATTTGTGGCAAACTTTCGCGCAAGATGGAGCGCTGGCGAACCATGCCGATGAAACGGCGGCGGCGCAAGGAGAACAGATTGGAGCGGCGATCGCCGTCCGCATCACCTTAACTCCGGGTGAAGTGCGATCGATTCCGTTTGTGCTGGCGTGGGATTTTCCCGTCACTGAATTTGCCGCAGGCGTTGAGTATTTCCGGCGCTACACCGATTTTTTTGGACGCAGCGGCAAAAATGCCTGGGCGATCGCGCAAGCTGGACTCGACCACTATCAAAACTGGCGGCAGCAGATTTGCGATTGGCAGCAGCCAATTTGCGATCGCGCTGACTTGCCCGACTGGTTCAAGATGGCCTTGTTCAACGAGCTTTATGACCTGACGCAGGGCGGAACCTTGTGGAGTGCGGCCAGCGATCGCGATCGGTTCGGGCAGTTTGCCGTGCTAGAGTGCATTGACTACCGCTGGTATGAAAGCCTGGATGTGCGGCTGTATGGGTCGTTTGCGCTGCTGATGCTGTGGCCGGAACTCGACAAAGCCGTATTGCGATCGTTTGCCCGCGCCATTCCGCAGTCGGACGATCGCACTCGCGTCATTGGCTACTACTTCGTGCAGAAAATGGAAAGTCCGCACGCGCTGCGAAAAGCAAAAGACGCCACGCCGCACGACTTGGGCGCACCGAACGAACATCCCTGGGAGCAAACCAACTACACCAGCTACCAGGACTGCAACCAGTGGAAAGACTTGGGCAGCGATTTTGTTTTGCAGGTGTATCGCGATTTTGTGTTGACGGGCGGAACGGACATCGAATTTTTGGCGGAATGCTGGGAAGCGATCGCCCGAACGCTTGCCTATCTCAAAACCTTTGACTACGACAACGACGGCATCCCAGAGAATTCCGGCGCACCCGACCAAACCTTTGACGACTGGCGACTGCAAGGCGTGAGCGCCTACTGCGGCGGCTTGTGGCTGGCAGCGCTGGAAGCGGCGATCGCGATCGGAAAAATTCTGCTGGCGAATTTTTCCGCAGTTCCGTCTCAGTACAAAGCATCGCTTGAATATTTGCGGGAAGCGATCGCCACCTACCAAGCTTGGCTCGCCCAATCTCAACTTGTCTACGCAACCTTGTGGAACGGTCAATACTACCGACTCGACACGGGCAGCGGTTCCGATGTCGTCATGGCCGACCAGCTTTGCGGCCAATTTTATGCGCGACTGCTGGGACTAGGGGACATTGTGCCTCCAGAACAGGCGCGATCGAGCCTCAAAACCATTTACGAAGCCTGCTTCCTCAACTTCCACGACGGCAAATTCGGCGCAGCCAACGGCCTCCGCCCCGACGGAACCCCGCTCAACCCCAACGACACCCACCCGCTCGAAGTCTGGACAGGCATCAACTTCGGTCTTGCTGCCTTCCTCCACCAGATGGACATGCATGAGGAAGCCATGCGCCTCACCTCAGCCGTCGTCCACCAAATCTACGAAAACGGCCTCCAGTTCCGCACCCCCGAAGCGATCACCGCAGCCGGAACGTTTCGGGCGAGCCACTATCTAAGGGCGATGGCAATTTGGGGAATTTTGCTTGTGAAGGGATGAAGGATTAAGGATGAGGAATGAAAGGGGAGCGGGCAACACGAGGGTCGCGGTCGGCATACCGATGCGTAGCGCCACATTGCAGCCTACAGATATGACCTTTGGGAGTCCAGAGGGTGGAACCCTTTGGTGGGGTTAGAGGTTTGGAGAAGGGGTGAAACCCCTGTCTCCAAGGGTCGGCGGATCGAAAATAGCAAGTAATCAACCGTCCGAAAAGCTATTGGAGACAGACAGTATGGCGATCGCAATTGGCATGATTGAAACCGCAGGCATTCCCGCCGCGATCGAAGCAGGCGACGCCATGTGCAAAGCTGCCCAAGTCACCCTCGTCGGCTACGAAAACACCGACCTGGGGCGCATCACTGTAATCATTCGCGGCAACGTTGCCGAAGTCCAAACTGCGATCGCAGCGGGACTCAACGCCATCACGACGGTTAACGGCGGCGAAATCCTATCTCATCACATCATCGCCCGCCCCAACGAAAACCTCGAAGTCGCCTTGCCGATCGGACACGGAACCGCGATCGACCTAATCCAATTTCCCCCACCACTTTCGCCCTGAATGAACAGAATCGATCGCGCCAGATCTGCTTAAAATTGTGAGCGATCGATCGAACTGCCAACTTATGCCGTCTTCCTCAGCCAAAGCATTCCGCGCTGCATTTCTCGACTTCACGGACGATCCATTTTTTACCGACGAAGCGCAAAGCGTCCGCTATTTTGCAGATGGGTTGTTAGTCATTGAAGCGGGCAAAGTTAAGGAGTTGGGAAATTATGAGAAGTTGCGATCGAAATACCCAAATATTCCAACAACCGACTACACTGGCCTGCTGATCCTGCCAGGGTTTATCGACACGCATATCCACTTTCCGCAAACCGAAATGATCGCCGCCTACGGCAAACAGCTTTTGGAATGGTTGAACAAATTCACTTTTCCAACCGAGCGCAAATTTCAAGACAAAGCCTATGCAAAAAAAGTTGCCTCAATATTTTTGCAAGAGCTTTTGCGGAATGGAACAACAACAGCTTTGGTGTTTGCAGCGGTATTTCCAGAATCGGTCGATGCTTTTTTTGAAGAAGCCGATCGCCTCAATCTGTGCATGATTGCAGGCAAAGTGATGATGGATCGCAACGCGCCCGACTTCCTCACAGACACCGCCGAATCGTCTTATCAAGAAAGCAAGCAACTGATCGAAAAATGGCATCACAAAAATCGACTGCGCTATGCCGTTACTCCAAGATTTGCGCCAACTTCAACCGATGAACAATTGCAGCTTGCCGGAAAATTGCTGTCAGAATATCCCGATGTTTATCTGCACACTCATCTTTCCGAAGATGTCAATGAAATCGCCTGGGTAAAAGAACTGTTTCCGCAGGCTGATGGATATTTAGATGCTTACGATCGCGCTCATCTCGTCACCAATCGCTCGATCTTCGCGCACGGCATTCACTTAACCGAAACGGAATTTCAGCGCTTGTCAGAAGCAGAGAGCGCGATCGCCTTTTGCCCCACTTCCAATTTATTTTTGGGAAGCGGTTTATTCAACCTGGAACGAGCAAAATCCATTCATTCTCCGGTCAAAGTTGGCATGGGAACCGATGTCGGCGGCGGCACAAGTTTCTCGATGCTGCAAACGCTGAATGAAGCTTATAAAGTTGTGCAGCTTCGACGACAGAAATTGTCGCCATTTCAAGCATTATTTCTGATAACATTGGGCGGGGCAAAAGCGCTGCGATTAGAAGATAAGATCGGCAATTTTGATGTAGGAAAAGAAGCGGATTTTGTGGTGCTGAATTTGCGATCGACTCCCATCATGGCCTTACGAAACCCTGAAACTTTGCCAGATTCGATCGAAGAACTGGCTGACCGAATCTTTAGCCTGATGATCATGGGAGACGATCGCGCCGTTCACGCCACCTACATTCTGGGTGAATTGGCTTACGGCCAAGCCTGAGCGACTGTAATCAGAGCGATTTCGAGAGCGATCGGGCTTCTTCCTTCAGCACATCCAAAAACGCAAACACAGCCGGAACATGCAGCGCATCCGCTAAAACTGCGATGCCAATCACGCGAAATAGCGGTTTTGGCAAGCTAAAAACCTGTAGGTTGGCGGGAATTGGAGCCGCCGCCAAGCGCGGCAAAATGGTTGCGCCCAACCCTTGAGCGACAAGGCTGACGATCGTGGCATCCGTATCCATTTCATACGCCACCTTCAGCGGATAGCCATGTGCGAGGCAGTGCTGCCGGACGCTCATCATCATCACGTCGTCCGGCGGCAAAATGAACGATTGGGCAGCCAGTTCCGCCCAGCTTAGCTGCGGTTTGGCAGGCCGAAAGTTCGGCGGCAGCAGAGCAACAAACTCATCGCGCAGCAGTTCCCAGGTGGTGAATTCCTCACTCGCAGGCAGATACGTGAAGCCGATGTCCGCCTGACCTTCGCGCAACGCCTGCTCGACATGCGGATAGTCTTCGCGTTCGCTGAGGCTGACCGCGATCGAGGGAAACCGCTGATGAAACCGAGCGATCACCTGCGGCATCAACCGCGCCGCCACGCTGCGAAACGTGCAGATTCGTACCTGTCCGCCTTCGAGTCCTTTCGCAAGATCGGCCTCATACTGAATTGACTCGATCCGCTGCACGATTTCGCGAGCATGGGTGACGATGCGATCGCCAGTGGGAGTCAACCGCGCTCCATACCGTCCGCGCGACAGCAAAATCACGCCAAGCTGATCTTCCAGCGTGGCGATCGCGTGACTGACGGCAGACTGCGACATTTGCAGATTGAGGGCGGCTTCGCTGAAGTTGCCCGCATTTGCCACCGCCACCAAAATGCGGAGTTGAGAAAGCTTCAGTTGGCGATTGGTTCGCAGGCTGTCGCTAGCGCGGCTCACAGTTCTCTTGATAGCAATAAAAGTCTATTGTCAACCGTTTTGCTCTGACTGACACAAAATTTGTCTCTCGCTTCAGGCAGATTCCGATCGATTGATCTATCGATGTTCCTCATGTCAGCGATTCAAGTTTAAGCTGGTTTTTCTTTAACAGAGAAAATAGAATAAAAATGTATTAAAAATGACAAATTGGCTGAGGAAACGCATATGAAATCTTCAATGAATTGGAAGGAATATCAGGAACTCGAACTGATTACGCCGCCAAGAAAAAGCCTAAAGCAGAAAATTCAGGAATTTTGGCAGGCGGTGGTTGCTGACCTGAAAGGCTCAACCGAACCGCGCTTGTGGCAGTCGATCGATGCCAGCGGCCAAACCTGGTGGAACGGTTATGATCCGACATCGGGTCGATCGGTTCACCACCTGAGCGAATCTGACGTGCTCACCTGGCTTGAACAGCGTCACTACGGCCACACCGAGTTCGATCAGCCGAAAATGCCGAGAATTCGCCGCAGCCAGTATCAAGTAATGCGCTAGGGGATTGCTCAACCGATCGCCGCGCCAAAAGCAGCCTTTGCCTTCGCTGGAATGATCCAGCGGGGGCAACATTTTTTAGGGGCTGTGATCGATCGACTGGAGATAGAGGCGAGCGAATCTAAGATGTGCCAAACTGTGCCGAAAAGAACTAAAAATCAAGGCCAAAATCATGGCAAGCGAGCCACGAGACAGATTGAGCCAAGCTGCATCCAGCCCAAACCTTCAGGCGAGCATCCGGCTGCAAGACGAGAACGCTCTGCTGTGCGAACAAATTGCCATGCTTTCCGCAGAGCTTGCCGCCAAAGACCTTGAACTGCAAGCATTTGAGCAAGAATTAGCCATCGCCAACCAAGAACTTAATCTACTCAACCAAGAACTGCTAGCAAGCGCCAAATCGCCGCTTGCTCAAGACCCAACCTCTCTTTTGTTTCAGCGGATTGCAGATGTCCTGGCTGATCCTCACCTGCTTGCTCTGCCTGAAGCCAAGCAGCTTGCCCAAGACTTGCAACTGCTTAAAAGCCTGAGTAGTCGAGTGCTCGCGATTTTGCTTAGAGAAATCGATCGCCACTCTGCCAAACCCGATTTGACCCATTCAGGCTTTAAACCGAGCAGCCAGAAACCGCAGTGTGATCGATCGAAATTTATCGATCTTGGCGCACAATTCATCATGCTTCAAGCTCGCTATCGGCAGCTTCAGCAGATGCTTCTCCAGCATCCGCAATCCTCCCAATCCCAAAATTTTGAGGGGGGGGGAAAGCTTCTAGAATGTATTAAATTCGGGCATTAGAGCCGTTTTGTCGAGTCAGAAAAAGCAATTTTTTTCAAGCGAATCGAAGGGCGATCGAGCCGATCGGGTCAACGAAATGCCCTGATCCTGTCAAGATAGAAAAAACACGCCCGCATCTTGTCATGATCATTCGCTGGTTGGCTACGATTTTGCTGCTGTGCATCACCTGCTGGAGTTTGCCTGCCTTGGCAGACTGGACAATGCCAATGTCGTTTAGCAATGCGGAACTCAAAGGCCACGATTTTTCCGGGCAAGAACTGCAAGGCTCAGAATTTTCCAACGCCAATCTGGAAGGAGCAAACTTTCGCGATGCCGATGTGCGCGGCGCGGTTTTTAGCGCCTCCGTTTTGACGCTGGCCGATCTACACGGTGCAGATTTCACGAACGCGCTGGCCGACCAAGCCAAGTTTGACGGTTCCGATCTCAGCGATGCCAACTTCACCGAAGCGATTTTGCTGCGATCGACCTTCGTGGACACCAACATCACCGGAGCCGACTTCACTGAGGCAATTCTCGATAGCGCTCAGGTGAAAGAACTCTGTGCCAGAGCAGACGGCACAAACGCCAAAACGCAAGTAGACACTCGCGAATCGTTGGGCTGTCGCTGATGCGCGTCGGTGTGATTGGTGGCGGACAATTGGCCTGGATGATGGCGACGGCAGCGCGATCGCTCCACCTCCAACTGATCGTGCAAACGCCTAAGCCCGACGATCCGGCTGTCGGCATCGCGGACGACGTGATTTTGGCGGCGATCGACGATGCCCAAGCAACGGCAGCACTCAGCGATCGCTGTGACGTGATCACGTTTGAAAACGAATTTGTTGATTTGGAAGGGCTGCGATCGATCGCGCAAACAGGCGTTCAATTCTTTCCCCAGCTAAGCGTTCTTGAACCGCTCCTCGACAAATACGATCAGCGACAGTTTTTTCAAACTATTGGCTCACCCGTTCCCAGATTTGCGGCGATCGAATTGACTGATTCAGCCGCACTGAGTCAATTTGGCTTTCCGGTGGTTCTCAAAGCGAGACGACACGGCTACGACGGACAGGGAACGTTTATTTTGCGATCGCCCGACGCCGCATTCCCAAATCTCAAGCAGCCGCTTCTGGAAGAATTTGTGCCGTTTGAGCGCGAGTTGGCCGTGATGGTGGCGCGATCGCAACAAGGCGAAATCGTCACCTATCCGGTTGTCGAAACGCAGCAGCACGATCAAGTGTGTCGGCGCGTTTTGGTGACGAATGATTTGTCGATCGAAATTCAGCAAGCCGTAGAAGCGATCGCCCGTCAGTTCGTCACGTCCCTGCAAGCGGTCGGAATTTTTGGCATCGAGCTATTTCTGACTTCCGATCATCAGGTTTTGGTCAACGAAGTCGCGCCGCGCACGCACAATTCCGGCCACTTTTCGATCGAAGCTTGCGAAACTTCGCAGTTTGAGCAGCAGCTAAGAGCGGTTTGCGGTCTGCCGCTCGGTTCAACTGCGATGAAATCCGCCGGAGCCGTGATGGTGAATTTGCTCGGTTACGAGTCGTCGCGATCGAACTACGCAGATGTGCGCGATCGACTTGCCGAACGTCCGCAAACCTTCGTCCACTGGTACGGCAAGGAATCGCGCCCCGGTCGCAAACTCGGTCACGTCACGGTTTTGCTCGGCAGTGGCGATCGAGCGCAGGCGATCGAGCAGGCGGAGGCGATCGAGGCGATTTGGTATCCTGACTGACTCAGACTGCATCTGGCGAGTTTGCTTTAATGGAAAGAGGATCTTTGACTAGATCTTTCTACGGGTAGCGGTTAAAGTATTCTCCTGAACTTTCGCGACGCTAGATAGCTAAGAGGATGTTATGCTCAAAAACGATCGATGGATTATTGAACAGGCCGAACGCGGCATGATCGTGCCGTTTGAGCGATCGCTGATTCGCCAAATTGACGATCGCCGCGTGATTAGCTACGGCCTCAGTTCATACGGCTACGATTTGTCTTTGAGCGAACTGGATTTTCGCGTGTTTCGGCACATTCCCGGCACGATCGTAGACCCGAAGCGCTTCAACCCCAAGAACCTCGAAAAAGCCGATCTGCACATTGACGAAGACGGCTCCAGATATTTCGTCATTCCCGCCAACGCCTACGGACTCGGTGTCAGCCGCGAGCGCGTCGCCATGCCCAGCAACGTCACCGCCATTTGCTTAGGCAAATCGACGCTGGCTCGCTGTGGCATCATCGCCAACATCACGCCGATCGAATCGAGTTGGGAAGGCTACATCACCCTGGAATTCAGCAACGCATCGAGCGCCGACTGCCGCATCTATGCTAACGAAGGCGTCGTGCAGCTACTTTTCCTGGAAGGCGAACCCTGCCAAATCACCTACGCCGATCGCGCTGGCAAATATCAAGATCAGCCGCAAGCCGTAACGCTGGCTCGGATTTAGCAATTCGCTGGCGATCGATCGGGTAAGTTCTGCAAAATCGCTTCTAGAGTTTGATGCATTTGCAAAGCGTTCACGACGATCGCCAGCGGTTGAGCAAAAATTTCAGGAAAGTCAACTTCTCCAGGCTGGTCGGCGCGGTAGGCAAGCTGCTCATGGGGCGGCGAAAAGTGCGTGTGGAGGTCGGCGCGATTGCCTCTCGCATCGACGCGATACCAGCCAAATTCATTCAAATAGATCGCGTTAAAACCGTGCAGGCAAAACTTTGTACCCGTTTCATCCGCCCACAACCGCTGATAGCAAAAGCCAGCGGGAATTTGATTCGCTCTGAGCAATGCCGCCAGCAAATGACTTTTGGCATAGCAAAATCCGGTTTTGTGCTTCAGCACGTCAGAAGCGGCACAAGTGACTGGATTCAGCGAATCGTCGTAGCTGTGGCGAATTTCATCTCTCACCCATTCAAAGCAAGCTTTCGCGATCGCCAATAAATTTTGATGCGGGCTAGCGATCGATCGAGCCAGTTCCAAAATCGTTGGATTTTGCCAATCAATTATCTTGCTCACTTCAAGGTAAGGTTGCATTCTGCTTTCGCGTGAAAGATAATCCTAATTCTCTCAATTTCAGCGATCGATCAAACCCTAGAAACGATCGCTTCCCCAATTCCGAATTCCCGACTGGTACAGTTCAACAAGCTTGACTCTCCAGTCTACTAGAGCATTTAGCATTGAATAAAGTAGCACAGCAGACAAAAACCATGAAGCTGAAAAATCCTTTACTGGCAATTCTTCTGACGGGAACACTGGCGCTGGCCGCTTGTTCTCATCAATCCGCTCATTCCCCAACTGCTGAGACTGCCCAAAATTCAACGCCAGAAATGGATCACGGTGCGATGCACGGCGTGGATCATTCGATGAACATGAATTTGGGACCGAAAAATGAAACGTTTGATCTGCGTTTTATTGACGGCATGATTCCCCATCATGAAGGCGCAGTGGTGATGGCGCAAGAAGCACTGCAAAAATCGAATCGATCGGAAATCAAGCAGCTAGCTCAACAAATTATTGACGCGCAAGAACGCGAAATTTCTGAACTCAAATCCTGGCGACAATCGTGGTATCCCGATGCCCCTGCTGAGCCAGTGATGTATCACGAACAGATGAATCACGACATGCCAATGTCAGAAGAAATGCGATCGAACATGATGATGGATGTCGATCTCGGTGCTGCCGACGATCAGTTTGATTTGCGGTTTATTAACGCGATGATTCCACATCACGAAGGGGCGATCGACATGGCAAATCAAGCTCTGCAAAATAGCGATCGCCCTGAAATCAAAACGCTTTCGCAATCGATTATCGACAGCCAGCAGCGCGAAATCGATCAGATGAAGCAGTGGCGACAAGCGTGGTATAGACAGTAGTTCGATCGCGTGAACTAGCGACCAAATCCGGTTTTTTGCGCCTTCTTTGCCTTTGGTTTTGACTTGTTGACTTCTGCGATCGCGTCCTCAAACAAAGTGTGCAGATGAATCGGGACGCTGGCGATCTCTGGCAGTTCTGGCTCGATCGCTTTGCCCTGTTCCGCCAAAACCGCTGCGAGGTCGGCAATCTGAAAGTCGGGACGGTTGAGGAAATCTTGCAGAACGCGCTCGATCGCCTGCGGATATTCCTGAGCTAACTGCTGCCAAACAAAATAGTTGATGCTGGGATCGGTGAGGTAGTGGCGCACCAGCTTCTCCGATCCCTCAACGCTGCGCCAGTCGTCCGCTTGCAGAACGGCTTTGAAGCGATCGTGCAGCGGTAGCAGCATTTGTCCCCAGCGCGGATCGGCCAACACCGTGACGGATTCCGCCTTTTTGATCGCGTCGGGAAGTTGCACTTGCGGAGCCATCATTTTCGCAGCAGCTTGGGGATTTTTGAGGGCTTGCTTCATGACAGCAGCATCGACTCCGGCTTCTTTCGCAGCTTCGGCCAGTTCTTCCTCGCTCATGTCAGTTTCGGCCACCAGGTCAGCGATCGATTTTGACTCATCGATTCCCGCTTCCGCGAGTTGCCGCTTTGAAAGCAAACTGCTGAACTCCGTCATTTTCTTATTCAGTTCGTAACCGGACATCGCGACTCGATCGCTGCCAAAAAACTCCAAAAACGCATCGTGATACTTCACCACCGACTGCCACGCCTGCTCCAGCAGTTCGGGCGCATCGCTGTAGAGCGAAGCTTTGTGCGCGTCGCGGAAGTTGCCGATCGCCACTGCCAGCTTGGGCTTGCCCAACTTGCCTAGGAAGGTGACGGGAGCCGACAGCATCCACTCGTTCCCGACGGGTGCAATCCGAGTTAACACAATTTCTCCGGGCTTCAGCCGTGCGAGATCGCTGGCGTCTTTGTCGCTGGCAGGCTTCACGATGTAGTGCTTGTTGGTGAGCCAGTTCACCCACTCAAAGCCGTCCGGCAAAATCTCCTCAACGGCAAACAGTCCGGTGAAGCTGCGCTTCCAGCTTTCGACCAAGGTGCGATCGCTCTGGGACAAATCTGGATGCGCTGCCAAAAACAAATCGATCGGCGTTTGCCCACCGACGCGCCCCTCCGTCAAAAACGCATCGACAATCAAAGCTTGGGGAATCGTGCTTTTTTGGGCACGGGTGCGATCGGCAGCATAAGTTTCAAGGGCTTGTGCCAAGTCGTCTTCGGCATCCATCACAAAATCGAGCAGCGCTTGCTTCAGGCTGTGAGCTTGCGCGATCGTCGCATCCACCATTCCACTTTCCGGCTCAACCCTTCTAGGGTACAGCAGGGGTTGGGGATTCAGGCTAAAGTTAACCTTTTCTCGATTCACGCCTACTTCACAAGCTAGATGTTTCGATCGAACTCGACAGCGCATCATAGCCAATAAAGCAATTTCAATTTGAGGAAAATATCATGGCAGAAACCAAAGATTCTGAAAATCTCGTCCCGACCGGAGTGCAGCGCGACAGCGAAACCCCAACGCCCAAAAAGCCCTCGGTTCTCTATATCGCCGGAATTGTAATCGGAACGCTGACGATCGTGCTGTTGGCCGTTCAGTCGTATTACAACGTCGCTCGTTAATTGAGTTGAAAATGCGTTTTGGAGGGGGGCGATCGTGCCCCTCTTTTTTTGCATTTCTACAAAGTGTTTGTTATAACGCAAAAGGGAAGAATTTATGAGTTGGTATCATGAATTGGATTGATCTAAAACAAATTGATACATTAATTCAAGCGACGAAAACTTTAAGAGCTTCTGTTGAGGAGATTGGTATATCGGGTGAGGGTCGATCGATTTATGGAGTCACAGCAGGAAGTGAACAGGCAAATCGTACAGTGGTGATTGTGGCTGGGCTTCACGCCGATGAAATGATTGGGTCACTAACTGCCCTATCAATTCTTCAAACGCTTGTTCGTAATTTGCCGTCAACAGTTCGATTTCGTATTGTTCCTGTAGCCGATCCAGATTTTCTGTTTCGGAACGTCAGTCAATTATCTGAAACTGTAAATTTACAAGAGCTACTGAATCTTAATCATCAACGCGATTTAGAGGGACATTTCACAACAGATACCTACCCTGAGTGTGTAGCAATTCGGCGGTGGATTGAGCAGTTCGATCGAGTTGATGCCTATTTCTCTTTGCATTCTGCTCATTGTATTAGTCCAGGATTATTTTTTTATGTAAGCAGCGCTTCTAATGTGAGCTGGGTAAACAAAGTTGCCAATCAGGTTACCGCTACAACACCAAATTGGATTCCGTTACTTTCTCAAGACCCAACTGGACTTTCCAAGAAAGCTCTGTCTCCAGGTTTTTTTGAGCTAGATATCCCTGAACGCACGAGCTTAAGTGATTCTTATGCTGACAATTCACTTGCTTTTGTAACGCATCGATTTCAGCCAAAATATGTTGGAGTCTCAGAAATGCCTTTGGCAGTTTGCCCTGCTCTAGGCCAAGCTTCCCTTGCTGAGATTGACCAGTGCAACCGAGTCTTTAAGCAGACAGGACACACAAACTATTCATTTCAAGAAATTGCTTTAGACACTCAACTTCGCATCATGAGAAGCTGGATTTGGTCAGTTATTAAAAACGTTGCAGCAGCCTAGTGAATACAGTAGAGCATCAAAGAGATGGAATGTGAAATATAGCTAAATACTTACGATCGCCCCCCACCCTCACACACTCACCAACACAGGCTCAGCCTTCCACCCCAATTCCCTCGCTCGATCGCGCCCCAGTTTCGGTAAATCAGCCGCGACAAACTGCTGGTGCATCATCTGAACACTGAGCAGATGGTTGATGATCGCATCGAGGCGGGTGCGATCGCTATTCGACGTGTTGCTGTCGCTGTGCTGCTGGAGGATTTGGGCAACGGCTTGGGCGTCGAGCAGTCCGGCAGATGCGATCGCACTTTCCGACAGATACTCGTTGGCAAGATTGAGCATGGCGGCTTGCTTGAGGCGATCGGTGTGGGCGGGGGGAGCCATGAATGCGAATTTTTGGCGGTTGTAGAGCGTTTCGGGTAGAACGCCGCGCATCGCTTCACGCAGAACGTACTTATCGCGACGGTTGCGAAAGCGCATTAAGGGCGGCAGCGTCACGGCAAATTCGGCCAGATGGTGATCGAGGAAGGGGGGACGGGCTTCCATCGAGTTTGCCATATCGACGCGATCGCCCGCCCAGCCGAGGACTTGCGACTCAAACTGCGTTTTGATCCAGACATATTGCGCCTTATCGAGGGCGTGACGACCTTCGAGTTGGGCGCGATCGAGCGTCGCGGCAACGGCACTTCCGGGCGAATAGTTTTGCGTCTTAGCGCGATGGTCGGGATGCAGCAGCGGGGGGACGGAGGCGGCAGCGGTCAGCCAAGATTGCAAACTGCTGGGCGTGAAGCCAACGACATCCGCGAGGGCGGGATCATCGATCGGATTGGCGGCGAGCAGGTTGCCTTGAAAGATGCGGTTGCTTGCTTGCAGCCATGCTTCGAGGTCGGCGCGTTCTTCGGGCGTGGCGTCTTTCATGCCGTGCCGAATCATGTCGAGCCGCAGTTGCGGATATCCGGCGAACAGTTCGTCTGAGCCTTCGCCTGTAAGGACGACGCGGAATCCGGCTTTGTGGACATGCTCGCTGAGTAAAAGCTTTGAGATGGTGAAGGTGTTGTAGATGCTGCGTTCGGTGTGCCAAATCGTGCGGGCAAACTGCTCATAAAGCTGGCCGCCGCGAATCGAAATCACGTCCTGATCGGCTCCAACCGCCTCCGCCATTTCGCGAGCGATCGCCGTTTCGTCATAATCTTGGTCGTCAAATCCGATCGTAAAAGTCTTAATCGGAGCTTGCCGACAAGCCGCCGCGATCCCCAAAATTGAGCAGGAATCAATCCCGCCGGACAAATAGCAGGCGACCGGAACATCCGCTTCCAACTTCAGTTGAATCGCGTTGATGAAGTAGCGGCGCAGTTCTTCGATGTAGTATTCGTCTTCGAGCGTTTCGCGCTCCTCCAGTCGAGGAAAGTTGAGATCCCAATACATCTGCGTGCGGACGTGAAGGCGTCCATCGCGGCGATCGACGATCACCATCTGTCCGGGCAAAACCGCGTGAATTCCTTCAAATGCCGTCGTTCCGGGAACCATGAGCTGCATTAGCTGGTGATACAGTCCCTCGGATGAAATGCGTCGCTGGACGGCAGGATGAGCGAACAGCACTTTGATTTCCGACCCGAACACCAAGCCTTCCGGCGTCATCGTCCAGAACAGCGGCTTGACGCCAAATCGATCGCGCACCAAGGTCATCCGATCGCTCGACCGCTCGTACATCGCGAAGGCAAAATCGCCGCGCAGATGCGGCATTGCGCCTTCTAAGCCAAATCGATCGCTCAGGTGGATCAGCAGTTCGGTGTCGCTTTTCGTTTGGAAGCGGTAGCCGCGTGAAGTGAGGTCGGCGCGGATGCGCTGGTAGTCATAGAATTCGCCGTTGTGGGCGATCATCACTTGGCGATCGGCAGACAGAAACGGCTGGCGTCCGCGTTCGGGGTTGAGGTCGATAATTGCGAGGCGGGCATGACCAAATCCAACTCCGCGATCGTCCATCACCTTCATGCCGCAGCCATCTGGCCCCCGGTGCGACTGAATCGCCGCCATCGCCAGCAGCACTTCAGGATCGACTGGACGTGAGGGGTCGTGATTCATGACGCCAGCAATACCGCACATAGAGTTTTGGAAATGGTTAAGGAATAGTAAACCAGAATCGTAGATCTACGGTTCTGTTGCATTTGTCGCAAGGAAGACAATTGAGCCGCTGCGCCGAAAAAGATGGCAAAGCGTCAAGGGCTACACATTTTGCGATCGCCGTCTGGTGCTATTGGTACGAAATATTAAGAAATTGCAGGAAAGATTATGACTTTCTCGATCGTCGCCTGGGATGCCGAAACCCAAAAAACCGGAATTGCTGTTTCCACCAAGCATCTTGCAGTGGGTGCAATGGTTCCCCACGCGAAAGCCGGATTCGGCGCGATCGCCACGCAGGGGCAAACCAATCCGCTGCTGGGAATTCACGGTTTGCAGCTATTGGAACAGCGATCGATCGACGAGGGCACGATCGACGAGCTTTCAGTTGAAGACATCATTCACCTGCTGCTCAGAGATGATCCGCAGCGACACGATCGCCAGCTTCACCTCGTCGATCATCACGGCCACACCGCTGCTTGGACAGGACAAAACTGCGTCGGCTGGGCGGGACATCTCACCTTTTCTGGCTTCTCAGTGGCGGGCAATATGCTCGTGGGCGAACAAGTTTTAGTTGCGATGGCGGATGCCTATCAGGAACATGAAGGCGTCGAGTTTTGTGAGCGACTGTTGCGATCGCTGGAAGCCGGAGAAGCGGCTGGCGGCGACAAGCGCGGTCGTCAATCTGCTGCGCTTTACGTGATGCATCACGACATTTATCCGCACCTTGATTTGCGGGTGGATCACCACAACGAACCGATCGCGGAACTGCGCTTTTTGTTTGAAGAATCGCGCAAAGAATACTATCAGTCTTTCCGGCAAACGATGCCTTCACAAAACTGGCATTCGCATACGGAAGTCGCGAATCAGCTTGCGAGCGAAGTGAGAAGTGCAATTCGCGAGAAGCGATCGCCGCAAGAAGCGGTCAAAACGAGTGCTTAAGCGATCGCCTCTTGACTGCGCTTTGCAAATGCTGTAATGTCGTTCCCTAATGCTGCAATTCGCAGCAGTTCAAGTCCGAAAACGCCTACGGCCTAGCCGTCGCGACTTGAAGCTGGTACGAACAGACTTCAAGCCGCTAACCCGTCAAACTGATTACCCCAGTCTGAGCAGGCTATGGAGATTTTACCCTCCTGGCCGCCCCGATTGTTCTGTTTTGACATTTTGGGGCGGCTGGGCTGAGGGCTTTCCTACCCAAATTCAAGGAAAACCTCATGAATAACGACAATTTGTCGCGTCGCGATCGACGTGACAGCCGACCGCTGATCCAAATTCCGTCTGCGGTGCGGTTTCGAGATGACCGTCGCCACCCGATCAAGCATCTCCTGATCGGTTCACCGGAAGCCGTCCAGATCACGCAGCAAACGCTAGAGATTTTGCGCTATGCCGACCTGCGCGACTGGGCGCTACCGCTGCCGCTGGGTGAACCGTTTAAGGTTGCGCCTGCTCCGGGTGATGTGATCTCGACGCTGATTCGCTATTTGGCGATCGAGTAGTTCTGCTAGCGGCGATCGCGGGTGCAGTGTCTCGACAATTCATCCCACCAACTGCGCGATCGCCCCGGTCAGCAAATCCGGATCGATCGGCTTTGCCAAATGTCGCTGATAGCCTGCTGCCAACATCTGCTGCTGATCGCCCTCGCTGGCATAAGCCGTCAGCGCGATCGCCGGAATCTTTGCCGCCTCAGACTGCAAGGCGCGAACTTGCGCGATCAACACATAGCCATCTGCTTCAGGCATACCAATATCGCTCACCAGCAGATCAAATCGATCGTGCTGCAACGCTTCGATCGCCTGCGCTGTCGAATCCACTGCGGTTACAATCGCGCCTTCCTGCTCCAGCAAAACCGTGAGAATTTCGAGCGAATCGAGTTCATCATCAACCGCCAGAACGCGAATTCCCTGCAAATCTGCGATCGCATTTTCCAGCAGCGGCACGATCGGCTGCGCGATCGGCATCAGGGGCAACTCAACGGTAAAGGTCGCGCCCTGCCCCTCGCCTGCACTTTCCGCCGTAATCGTGCCGCCGTGCAGTTCCACTAGCTGCCGCACGATCGCCAACCCCAGCCCCAACCCGCCAAACTTGCGCGTTGTCGAGCCGTCCTGCTGCCGAAATGCCTCGAAGATATAAGGCAAGAAGTTAGGCGAGATGCCTTTGCCAGTGTCGGAGATGGTGAGGCGGGCGGTCGGTGCAGCGTGTGCCGAATCGGATTTTTCGATCGCCACCACTTCCAATTGCACTTGCACTCGTCCGCCGTTGGGCGTGAACTTAATCGCGTTGGACAGTAGGTTCCAGACAATTTGCTGAAGTCGGCCAGCATCACCCAGGACAGTGCCGACCTGCGGATCGAAATCGGTGTCGATCGCGATCGCCTTCGCTTCGGCGGCGAGGCGGACGGTTTCGAGCGCCGACTGAATGACTTCGGTCAAAGAAACCGAATCGAGATTTAGCGTCAGCTTGCCGCGAATTATTCGCGAAACATCCAGCAAATCGTCGATGAGCTGCACCTGAAGCTGCGCGTTGCGCTCGATCGTGGCGAGGGCGGCGTTGCGCTTGTCTGGCGCAAAGGAGCGCGTTTGCAGCAGCTTTGACCAGCCCAAAATCGGGTTGAGCGGCGTGCGAAGCTCGTGTGACAGAATGGCAAGAAATTCGTCTTTGATGCGGTTGGCGGTCTCGGCTTGTTCACGAGCGGCTTGCTCTTGGGCAAGCAGGCGCGATCGCTCCACTTCAATTTGCTTTTGCTCGTGAATGTCCGTGCAGGTTCCAAACCACTTGACAACGCAGCCTTGGTCATCTTTGAGCGGAATGCCCTGTCCAAGAAACCAGCGATATTGCCCCTCGGCGCTGCGAAAGCGATATTCCACTTCGTAGAAGCTGCCCGTTTGTACAGCAGTGAACCAGCGCTTGTACGCCGTTTCGAGGTCGTCGGGATGGACGATCGCCAGCCAGCCCGATCCCAATAGTTGTTCCTGATCCAGTCCGGTATAGCGGCAAAACTGCTGGTTGACATATTCGTTTTGACCGTCGGGCGTCGTCACAAACACAAATTGCGGAATCGCTTCGGCCAAAATTCGGTAGCGAGCTTCGCTATTGCGTAAATCCGCTTCGGCCTGTTTGCGATCGCTAATATCCGTCGAAATGCCAATCAGCCCGATCACATTGCCCTGCTCGTCGCGATACGGCGATTTCACCGAGAGATAGACGGTGCGGCGATCGGACATTTCCAGAATTTCCTCAAACTGAAGGGTTTCGCCGCTGTCTATTATCAAGCGATCGTTTGCCATGATTTGCTCGGCAGCTTCGCGAGGCTGGCAAAACTCCAGCGCGGTTTTGCCGATCACGTCTGCTTCCGGCTTGCCGATCGCCGCGATCGCGGCAGAGTTTGCCAGCAGCATTCGCCCGTCGCAATCTTTGACATAGATCAGCGTTGTGGTGGACTCGTTAATCGTGTTGAGAATGGCGTTGCTTTGGTGCAGCGCAATTTCGATTTGTTTGCGATCGCTAATGTCAAAGCTGATGCCGGAATAGCCTAAAAATTCGCCAGATTCATCAAAGCGCGGCAAGGCGTAAGATTCGATCCAGCGATATTGCCCGTCAGCACGTTTGACTCGCGTTTGCGCTTGAAACGGCAATCGATCGCGCAGGGCAGCCAGATAAGCCGACACATACGCTTCCTCATCGTCTGGATGCAAATTCAGCGTCCAGCCAAATCCTTGAACTTCTGCCAGCGTTTTGTCAAAAAACTCTAGATATTGGCGGTTAACATATTCGCAGCCACCGCCTGTGTTGTTCACCCAGATTAAAGTGGGGGCGCTGTCAGCCAGCACCCGAAAGCGGCGTTCGCTTTCTTGCAGCGCGATTTCGGCCTGCTTGCGATGCGTAATGTCGCGCACCACGCCAAGCATTCGGACGGGCGTTTGGTCTGGAGCCAGCGTAAACTGGCCGTTCGCCTCGATCCAGCGCCATTCTCCATCTGGACGGCAAATGCGATAGACCGTATGAAAGCCAGTGCCAGATTGCAAGCCAGCGGCGATATCCTGCTCGAAGGTGGCGCGATCGTCCGGGTGAATAATTCTGCTGAAAAATTCTGCTTTGCTCGGCGCGAGATCGTCCGGCGGCTGACCGAAAATTTCATACATCCGCTGGTTTTCCCAAACCACGATGTCATTGACCATGTCCCAATCAAAAATGCCCAGTCCTGCCGCGCTAGTGGCGATGCTGAGCCGCTGTTCGCGCTGACGCAACGCTTCTTGATTGCGGCGGCGATCGGTAATTTCCTGCACCATCACGTTGATGCCAATGGCGCGATCGCCTTGCTGCATTGGATAGTAGCTCACCAGCCAGTCGCGCAGCACGCCGGGCTGAGCGCGATTGGTGCCGCTCACTTCCAGATTGAGAATCGGTTTGCCCGTTTCCAGCACCTGACGATACAGCGGTTCAAGCTGGTCGGCCATTTCGGGAATGATCTCGCGGATTGTCCGTCCAATATGCTCAGCCGCAGGCAGACCGTTGATTTCCGCGAGATGATCGTTGATGCGTACAAAGCGAAAATTCGTGTCGAGAAAGCACAAGCCGATCGGTGCAGTTGCATAAATAAATTCCAGTTCGGCAAGCTGCTGTTGTGCAGTAATTTCACTGCGCTGCAAATCGAATTCAGATTGTTTTCGATCGCTAATATCCTGCGAGATCCCCAACACCTGCTGCACTTTTCCATCTGGCGTGCGAGTAAACACGCGATCTTGGCTGGAAAACCACCGCCATTCGCCATTCGCGTGCCGCATTCGATATTCGATCGACACCAGCAGATTATCCGGCGCAGCCTGAAGGCGATCGAAATGCTGAGGTAAACGAGCGCGATCATCTGGGTGCATCACCCGCGCCATAAAACCCGGCTCCATTACTTGTTCGGGTGCATAGCCGAGCAAATTTCTCGCCTGCTCGCTGACATACAGCGTTTGCCCCGTCATCACATCAATCAAATGCAAAACACCGGGAATCGTATTGATCAGATGGTCGGTGAACTGCTGATTTTGCCGCAGCGATTCGAGCATCGGCTGGTTTCCTTGCATCGTGACGAGTTGGGCTGCATTTGCCTGAATCTGCTGAGTCACATCGGCAAACGTGACGATTACGGCATCCGGGCGAGTCCGGGCTGTCCGTTGAAACAGCGGTTGCGAATCGATCAGCAGCCAGACCAAGCCACCGTCTGGTCGATACAGCCCCATCATCACATTTTGACAGGGCAAGCCCGTCCGCAGCGTTTCCATTGCCGGATGCGTTTCACCGGGAAAGGGCGCTCCATTGGGATGAATGGCCTGTGTGGAAAAATCGATCGAACTCCAGCCCTGCATTTGCTTTAGCGTCCAGCCCAAAATCGTCTCGGCACTAGCGTTACACGCTTCGATCGAGCCGTCCGCCCGCTGCATGACCATTGCAGTTTTTGGAACAGCCAAGATTGAGCGATCGAGCTGGCAAGCGACAGGGTTTAAGAGTTCGTCCACAGGCGCGATCGAGAAGATTCAGGTAAATTTCTGCTATTGTCCTCATTCTAAAGGGCGATCGCAAATCAACCATAGAAACGCAAAAAGGCGGCCTGTTGTGCAGACCACCTTGAGAAGTAAACGAGTGCTAGACGCTAGATGCGATCGGTTTGTCCGTCGATCGTGCGGTTGACAACCGGATTGCCCTGCGTGTCGATGTCGAGTTCTTCGCGACGAATCGTTTCTTCGGCTTCGACCGTTTCGCGATCGACTTCTTTGCGGACGCGCACTTCTTCGCGCACAAACGCTTCCTTCTGAATATCAGCCGCTTCTTCATACACTTCGACACGAGCGACTTGGTTGGTTCCAAAGTCGGCATCAGCCGCAACGCGCGTCTCAGTCGGCTGCACGCGCTCAATCACAACGCGCTCTTTCTCAACGGGAACTGCGACATGTGCCGTTTCAGTTTCGACATGCTTGCCGATCGCCACTTCACCTGCTTTTTGGCGAGTTTTGTTGGCAACAATCCGCTCTTCATACAAGCGCATGTAAGCATCACGGCTGGCTTCGCGAGCTTTTTCCCAGGGCATTGCGGTTCCCGCTGTGGCGTGCGTGGCTTCGTAGTCGCGCTTGAGATCTGGCTCAACTTCTTCAAAAGTTTTTTCGCTGTCGCCATAGCGTCCAAAGCCTTCGTAGCCCGCTTTGTAGGCTGGAGCGTAATCGTCATAGGTGCGGTCTTTCTCGACGTAGCTGCGGCTCGTATGGTTCGATCGCCAATATTCATCTTCCTGCGTGGGGTTTACGGCTTCAGCCGCGCCTTTGCCGACCAAACCGCCGACCACGCTGCCGATCGCTGCACCGACCACTGCTCCAATCGGGCCACCGACCACGCCGCCGATCGCCGCGCCTGCTGCGCCTGCGCCTGCTGCCCCAATGCCTGTTCCAACCGGATGTGCGCCCGGTTCACCCGTAATCGGGTCGGGATTGGAATCGGTCGGGTCAGTAAATCCAAAGCCTTTTTCTTTGTTTTCTTCGCTCATTGTTAACTTGCTCCTTCCCAAACATTTGCTTCGATAGTAACCGTCGCGGTTTTACTTGCACCTCTTCAAGAAGGACGAGCTTGAAATTACATCCGGTCTGTCAAGAGACGCAGAAAGTAAATGATGCGGAGAATTTTGATTTGAAGCTGAAATCAATTGCAGCGATCGCCTGATTTTTCAACTTTCCAATCGCCGTTTGATCTCAGCTTTTTCGACAGGTTCGATCGCATTCCGGGCATCAATTGGCACGCTATTGTAGACATATGACGATCGATTCTGCTCAAGCTTCTCAGCCTCGTAAACTTCAACAATTTCTTTCAATTTTTCAATATTGCGGTCGAGCGATCGCCCTCGTGTGGGAAACCGATCGCCTGCTCACCGTTTTGATTGCCGTTCTCACGCTAATCGGCGGCTTGCTGCCTGCGGCGATCGCGTATGTCGGCAAGCTGATTGTCGATGGCGTCGTTGTGGCGGCGCAGTCGGGAACGGTGAGCGATCGCTGGTCTGCGTTGGGATATTTGGCGATCGAAGGGGTACTGGTGGCCTTGCAGTCCGGCGCAAATCAAGGCTTGTCTTTGGGTCAGTCGATGCTGCGAATGCTGCTGGGCTACAAGGTGAATGTTTTGATTTTGGCGAAAGCCTTAACGCTGAGTTTGGCTTTCTTTGAAGACTCGGAATTCTACGACAAAATGACCAGAGCCAGACGGGAAGCATCCAGCCGACCGCTGAGCTTGGTGACTCGCACCTTTGGCCTCGTTCAAAGTACGCTATCGCTGATTACATTCGGCGGCTTGCTGCTGAATTTTTCCGTTTGGGCAGTGCTGATTCTGGTGATTGCGGCGATTCCCGCATTTGTGGCCGAAACGAAATTTGCGGGCGAAGCGTTCCGTTTGTTTCGCTGGAGAGCGCCAGAAGCGCGGCAGCAGCAGTATCTCGAATGGCTGCTGGGCAACGAAAATTCTGTCATGGAAGTGAAGCTGTATCAGCTTGGCTCGATGCTGCTCGATCGCTACCGCAACATTTTCAATCGCCTCTATTCAGAAGACCGCAACCTCGCCATCCGCCGCACAATCTGGAGCTATGGCCTCGGTCTGCTCAGCACGATCGCCTTTTACGGCGCATATGTTTGGATTGTGGTCGAAGCGATCGCGGGACGCATTACGCTGGGCGATTTGACGATGTATCTGGTTGTGTTTCGGCAGGGACAATCGACGTTTTCCGGTTTGCTCACGTCGATCGGCGGCATGTATGAAGATAGCCTTTACCTTTCAACGCTGTACGAATATCTAGAACAGGAAGTCCCTGAACCAACCGGATACGCCAAATGGGGACACGATCCGAGCGATGGCCTGCGGTTTGAGTCGGTCAGCTTCACCTATCCGGGCAGCGATCGACCCGCCTTGAAAAACGTGTCGCTGCATCTGCGTCCGGGTGAAAAACTGGCGATCGTGGGCGAAAACGGATCGGGAAAAACGACGCTGATCAAGCTGCTGACGCGCCTTTACAGTCCAGATTCGGGACGGATTCTGCTGGACGGACGCAACTTAGAGGAGTGGGATCTCGACACGCTGCAACGACGCATCGGCGTGATCTTTCAAAACTTCGCTCGCTATCAGTTCATCGTCGGGGAAAATGTCGGCATCGGGGATGTCCGCCACATTGACGACGAAAACCGCTGGCAGGATGCCGCGATCAAAGGCACGGCGCGATCGTTCATCGAAGAACTGCCGGAAGGCTATCACACGCAGCTTGGCCGCTGGTTCCAAAAAGGCCGCGAACTGTCGGGCGGACAGTGGCAAAAAATCGCGCTTTCACGGGCGTTTATGCGATCGAGTGCCGACATTTTGATTCTCGATGAGCCGACTTCTGCCGTTGATGCCGAAGCGGAAGTGCAAATCTTTGAGCAGTTCCGCGCCGTGACGCAAAATCAAATGGCGATCCTCATTTCGCACCGCTTTTCGACCGTCCGCATGGCCGACCAAATTATGGTTTTGGCGAACGGCGAATCGATCGAACAGGGCACGCACGAACAACTGCTCAAAGCCGAAGGACGCTATGCCCGTCTGTTCTCGCTGCAAGCCGCAGGCTATCGATAGCCGCGCCGCCTTTAGGCTAATTCTTCAGTCTTGTAGCCAGCCGAACAACGCTTCTACAGTCAGGCTGAAATCTTTGGCAAATTCGGGTGTGGGTAATTGGGCTTCAGGCTGATCGAAAACCTCCGTTGCTCGATCGCTTCGATAAACAAAAACTGACTGCTCAACGGGATCAATCAGCCAGCCCATTTGAGTTTGATGCTTCAAGCAGTGCAGAATGTTTTTCGTCACTTTGGTTTGGCTTTGATCGGGCGAGAGAATTTCGATCGACCAGTCGGGTGCGATCGAAAAAGCATTTGCAACGCTGCCATCTTCGTCTCGAAAAATGCGATTCCAGGTAAAAACTGAGATGTCAGGGACGATCGATCGCCCACCAAACGTACAGCGAAGCTCTGAGAAAGCGCGAGCCGTTTGCTGTCGCCTAAGAGCGGCATTAATTGCCGCTGCTAATTCCGTTTGAATCGCGCTGTGTTTTCCCTGCGGCATTGGCTTTTGAACAATTTGACCGTCGATGTATTCGCTGGCAGGTTTGGTTTCCGGCCTGGTGAGAAATTCCTCGATCGTCAGCGTGGGTGTTTGAATCATTTGCAGCCTCCTCGAATCACGCTTAGCGCTCTAGTTCAGCAACAGACTTTGGCACGTCCGAGGTTAGAATCTCGTGGCCTGCCGCCGTCACCAGCACATCGTCCTCGATCCGAATGCCGATGCCATGCCAGCGCGGATCAACTTCGGGCTGGCCTTCCACAGGCTTGATCGTCGGGGCAATGTAAATCCCCGGTTCTACGGTCGTCACCTGTCCGGGTTCCAGCGTGTGCGACGTTTCGCCATGCTGATAGACGCCGACATCATGCACGTCCAGGCCGAGCCAGTGTCCGGTTTTGTGCATGTAGAACGGCTTGTATTTTTCTTCTTTGATGATTTCGTCGCGATCGCCCTGCAACAACCCCAAATCCAGCAAACCCTCGACAATCACGCGCACCGCCGTTTCGTGAATTTGACTATAGGGATTGCCGGGATGAACTTGCGCGATCGCCTGTAGCTGTGCCTCCAGGACAATTTCATACAGCGCTTTTTGCTCTGGCGAAAACTGACCGTTAATCGGAAACGTGCGCGTAATGTCGCCGTTGTAATAGTTGTAAGAGCAACCTGCATCGATTAGCAGCAAGTCGCCGTCCTGCATCTGGCGCGTATTTTCGGTGTAGTGCAGGACGCAGGCATTGCCACCCGACGCAACGATCGACGGATAAGCTACGCCGATCGCGCCACGCATCCGAAACACATGCTCGATCTCGGCCTGCACCTGATACTCGAAGCAGCCCGGACGAGCAAACTCGCGAGCGCGATTGTGCGCTTCTGCCGAAATGGTCGCGGCTTTTCGCATCAATTCGATTTCCGCATCGCTTTTGATCAGCCGCAGCGGATGCAGCGTCGTTGCCGGATCTTCGATCGCCACTGGCCCGGTTCCCCGTTTGGGATAGGTGCGAATTAACTGCTGCCAGTGTTTGAGAACTTTGTCGTTGAACGTTCGATCGCGTCCCAAACGGTAGTAGATGCGATCGGATTTTTCCAGATACTGCGGCAGTTTTTCGTCCAGTTCCGCGATCGAATAGACGACATCTGCGCCGAACTGCTCTTTGGCCGCTTCGACGCCGACGCGATAGCCCGTCCAGGTTTCGCGATCGGGATCTTTTGGCTGCACGAAGAGAATAAATCGATGTTCTTCGTGATGCGGGGCAAGCACGGCAACGGCTTCCGGCTCATTAAATCCAGTCAGGTAAAAAAAGTCGCTGTCTTGCCGAAAGTTGTATTCGACATCGTTGTGCATCACGGCTTGCGGTGCGCTGCGAAAAATGGCCGTACCTTTGCCGATTTTTGCCATCAGTTGGGCGCGGCGGCGATCGAATTCTGGTTGCATAGCGGATCGATTGCGAGCGGTCTTCCCATACTTTATAGCCACTGCAACGGGAAGTGTGACGACTGCATCAGTGCAATCGCTCAACGCTGATTGAAACTTCAACTTGAGCAGACGCGATCGCCAACCTACTTAAACGCCGCAATTCGAGCGAAATCTTCTGGAACCAGGCTGGCTCCACCGACCAGTGCGCCGTTGATCTCCGGCTGCGCCATAATTTCATCGATGTTGTTGGGCTTGACGGAACCGCCGTACTGAATTGGAACATCCAGATTGTCGAGGCGGCTGCGGATCAAGCCGATGACGCGATTGGCCTCGATCGATTCGCAGGTGTCGCCCGTGCCGATCGCCCAAATTGGTTCATACGCAATCACGAGATCGCGCTGATTGACATCCTGCAAATCCTGCTCAAGCTGCTTAAAGATAATGGCTTCGGTTTCGCCATTCACGCGCTGCTGGCGATTTTCCCCAACGCAAAGGATTGGGGTGATACCGTATTTCTGGGCGGCCTTCAGCCGCAGATTGACGCTCGCATCTGTTTCGCCAAAATATTCGCGGCGTTCACTGTGGCCGACGATGACGTAGCGCACGCCCAACTCCAGCAGCATGTCGCCGGAAATTTCACCTGTGTATGCGCCTGCGGCTTCCCAGTGGATATTTTGTGCGCCGACACGAATGCGACTGCCGTGTAAAGATTTTGACAGCGCAGCGATCGAAGTAAATGTCGGACAGATCACAAGCTCCCGGTCTTCTGGAATTTTCTCAACCAGCGGCATTAACCCATGCAGAAACGTCAGCGTTTCCGCCTGAGTTTTATACATTTTCCAGTTCCCGGCAATAACAGTTCTAGGCACGGCAGGCGAAGGTCGGGTGGATTACACTACGCCTTGCATCCTACCAGTAAACCTGTAACTCAGAATGAGGAATCAGGGGTGGGAAGTTCGGTAAAGCACCTCCAACGCCTTAACCCCTGATCCTCGATCGCTACCAGAGTGCCCGAACCGCCTGCCCGTTTTGAACGCTTGTGGTGGTTGTGGTCTGGTCGAAGGTTGTGCCGCCTGTTTGTCCAGTGGTGTTAGCAGGTGTGGGGAATGTGGTAGTTCCGGTTGCACCACCAGTTGTCCCGCCAGTTGTTCCACCAGTTGTGCCTGTCGTCGTTCCAGTGACGCCCGTTCCGGCTGTGCCTCCGGTTGTGCCTGTGGCAGTGGTGGCGGGAGCTTGAGCAATGCCTGCACCTGTTCCGGCTGCTTGAGCGGTTGTGCGCGAGCCAGCAACTCCAGGACTGACAACAGTGGGAGTTGCAGCGCGACCTGCGTTTCCGCCACCGCCTGCAACGCCAAGGTTATTCGACAGCGTGCCCTGTGTGCCTGTTTGTCCGGTGGTTTGTCCGTTCACAACTCGACCGTTGACGACGCTGTTGTTGGGGGTGCTTGTGCTTCCGGTTGCGCCTGTGCGAGGTGTACCAATGTTCGAGCTGTTGTTGCTGGTGCCGTTGTTGAAGTTAGAGGTTCCAGCCGGAGAAATTGGATTATTGGTGGTGCCTGTACTTCCAGTTGTGCCAGTTGTGCCAGTTGTGCCTGTTGTACTGCCCGGTGTATTCGTTTGCGTTCCGGGATTTCCCGTAGTGCTGGGGCTGTTCAACAGCGGAGGCGCACTGTTGATTGTGCCGCCGACGGGCTGATTGGGCTGCTGCAACGGTTGACTGCCGCCTGTCGTCGTTGTGCCGTTCGTTGTCCCTGTGTTTCCGGTGCCTGTAGTGCTGCCGCCTGTGGTTTGCCCGCCAACGGAACCGCCCGTTGTCGTTGCACCTGTGGTTCCGGTTGTGGTTCCGCTCGTGGTTCCACCTGTAGTTCCACTTGTTGTGCTACCTGTGGTTCCGCCCGTTGCGCCGCTTGTGGTTCCACCCGCTGAGCCACTGGACGAACCGCCCACCGACCCGCCTGTGGATTGAGCTTCTGCCCGATCGACGAATTGTTCGCTAATTGCATTAGGATTGGCGGCTAGATAAAGCGCCAGCGGAGCGCATAAAAATCCGGCAATTCCGGATGCGCCGATCGCGATCATCCAGCGCTTGTTTGATTGACGATTCGTGTTCATTTCGTTCCCTCCATGCGTTGAATACGAGCTAGAAAATTAAGAAATAAAGCGAAAGATAAACTTAGAATCTTATGACTCACGCTGATGTCGTTGCACAGCGACTATCTATGCACTGTAATAAGTATTTCTGCGATCGTTTATCTGCCTGGAGTGCGAGATCGATCGATTTAGCAGGTAGAGGTGTGCTCTCCCATCTGTATGAAAACTATCGCGTCACCGTCACCTTCATTCCGGGTTGAACGATTGCAAACAGTTCTTCAATATCTGGATTGAACATACGCAAACAGCCGTGCGAAGTTGCCGCCCCGACTGAATCTGGGTTTGATGTGCCGTGAAAGCCGATCGAATTTCTGCCGTCTGTCCAAAAGCCGATCCAGTGATCCCCGAGTGGGTTATTTGGATCGTCTGCGCCGATTTGTTCATCGGTCATGGGGTGAATCCAAATGGGGTTTTGAATCATCTGCATCACTTCAAATGTTCCGGTTGGTGTTTCCCAGCCCTGTTGACCGATCGCAATCGGATAAGTTTTCATCAAGCGATCGCCGCGATAGAGTCCGACTTCGCGCTGACTCAAGCTGACACGCAAATTCAGTTCAGTCGATTGGGCGATCTGCTGTTTGAGTTCAGTATGCTCCTCTGGCGTGATGACCGGAGTATTTGCTTGAGGTTCTTGAGGCCGCAAAAATGACGTTTGCGAAAGAACGATGAACGGCAAAAATCCGAGTAGGCCGATCGCGCCGACAAATCCAGCCAGTTTTGCAGAGCGGTTCATAACCGTAAAGCGATGAAAAGAACGGAACGTAGTGCGATCGAACGCGAAAACAGCAGGCGGTCGCATCAGTCGCAAGCTGGAAATCTTTGGCAATTGAACTTGTGAAGATCTGAAATCTTTCGTGATATTTGCTTGCTCACGAGTCGATCGATGCGATGCTAAGATCGATACTGACAATTCTCCCTAATGTCGATCGGATTATTGTAGTAATCTCGCCTTTGAATTCGCTTTATCGCCGCAATGGTCAACACTCCCACTCCCGTTTCGCCCGTGCAAAAGTCTTCCAAAATGGAAGGCATCAAAGAGCGTAGTCACGCCTTGCGCGAACCTGTCGCTACCGAAATTCTGCAAGACACCACGCACTTCACCGAAGAAGGCATTCAGATCCTCAAGTTTCACGGCTCCTACCAGCAAGACAACCGCGACAACCGCATCAAGGGGCAGGAGAAAGACTACCAGTTCATGCTGCGGACGCGCAACGCAGGCGGCTTCATTCCGCCGCAGCTTTATCTGGCGATGGACGAGATGAGCGATTCGTTTGGCAATCACACCTTGCGCGTCACGACTCGTCAGGGCTTTCAAATTCACGGCATTTTGAAGAAGAATCTGAAGGCAGCGATCGCCACGATCGTTCGCAACATGGGTTCGACTTTGGGCGCATGTGGCGACCTCAACCGCAACGTCATGGCTCCGCCCGCACCGTACAAAGACAAGCCCGAATACGTGATCGCCCGTGAATATGCGGACAACATCGCGGATCTGTTGATGCCTCGCACCGGAGCCTACTACGAAATTTGGCTGGACGGCGAACGGGCAATTACCGGAGAACCCAATCCTGAAATTCAAGCCGCGCTGAGTCGCAACGGCAACGGCACAGTCTTCCACGAAGGCGAAGAGCCGATCTACGGCACGTACTACATGCCGCGCAAATTCAAGTGCGCCATCACGGTTCCGGGCGACAACTCGATCGATCTGTTCTCGCAAGATGTCTCGCTCGTCGTGATCACCAACGACCAAGGCGAACTGCAAGGCTTCAACGTCTACGCAGGCGGCGGCTTGGGACGGACGCACAACAAAGAAGAAACCTTTGCGCGAATTGCCGACGAAATTGGCTACGTCGAAAAAGATGACATCTACGACGTGATGAAGGCGATCGTTGCCACGCAGCGCGACTATGGCGATCGCGTCAACCGCCGCCACGCCCGCATGAAATATCTGATCAACGATTGGGGCGTCGAAAAATTCCGCAGCGTTGTCGAAAGCTTTTGGGGCAAATCGTTTCAGCCGTTCCATCCCTTACCCGACTGGAAGTACAAAGATTTCTTGGGCTGGCACGATCAAGGCGATGGTCAACTGTTTCTGGGCATTTCGATCGAAAACGGTCGCATCCACGATACAGAAACGCTGAAGCTGAAAACCGCTCTGCGCGAAATCGAAGAAGAATATGCGCTGCCGATTCGCCTGACTGCCAATCACAACCTGGTTTTCTACGATATCGATCCGGAACTTCAGCCGGACATTCAGGCGATTCTCGATCGCTGCGGCATCAAAATGGAAACGGCGATCGATCCCCTCGTCCGCTATTCGATGGCCTGCCCCGCCCTGCCGACCTGCGGCCTTGCCGTCACCGAATCGGAGCGGGCGATGCCGGGAATTCTCGATCGCATCCGCGCCCTGCTCGACAAGGTCGGACTGGAGCAAGAACATTTCGTCACCCGCATGACCGGATGCCCGAACGGATGCGCTCGTCCGTATCTTGCAGAACTTGGCTTTGTCGGTCAGTCGCCCAGCAGCTACCAGATCTGGCTGGGAGCCGACCCGCACCAAACCCGCCTCGCTCAGCCGTATCTCGACAATCTGCACATCGACAATCTTGAAGCTGCCCTAGAGCCGCTGTTTGTCTACTTCAAGCAGGAAAAGCAAGAGCGCGTCGAGCCGGAAAGCTTCGGTGATTTTTGCGATCGCGTCGGCTTTGATGCCCTGCGTCGCTATGCCGCTGCCTATCAGCCCACACCCGCCAAAGTGCGCGGCAAATATCGGGTCGGCATTCGCGATGAGGTGTACGATCGCCTCAAGAAACACGCCACAGAAAAAGGCGTTCACATGAGCGAAATTTCGTCTAAAGCGATCGAAGCTTATCTGAATACGATCGAGTAGGTTTGAAGTTGAATTCGTTTTGTTTCGCTCGATCGTCTTTACGATGGTCGAGCGATTTTTGTTGTTTGGACAGTTTCAGCCACAGTAGCGGAACTGAACTTTAATCAAACATGACAAAAAAGAATATCTCAGCAAATTTCGGCATTCATCAATGGAAACCTAACGTTGCTGTTCAACGGTTACAGATCAACCTTGCTCCCCTACAAGCAGAACCCAACAATCCGCTGCAACAGCGTTGTTAGCTGAGAGGCACGCCGATTGCCCTTCAATACGCTCTTAAAATACGTCTTCTTGTTCACGTCTGTATATGGTGTAGTCATCTGCAAAACGCTTTATTCTTATCAAACATTTTTTCTCAAGAAGCTGTCGTTCCACATCATCAGGAGTGTAATTATCGTTTTCTAGCTCAGAAAACCACCGATGTTTGCCTATTAGAAGAGTAGCAAAAAATGTTTGAGAACAAGCTAAATATTGAAGCAAAGAGCGAAGGGTTGCAGTCGCCATCTCCACGTAGCTATCTGTAACTGAATCCCCGATGTACGCGATGAAATCGACATGTCCAGCCCTTGACAGCCATGAATAAGTATCTTTTCTCATCTCATGTAGATGCGCGACGATTTCAGGCTCAGCACCGATCATGTTCATCTCAATATTGCTAAGAGTCTTTCGTATTCGTCCAGGTGAAAGGTTTTTCCGCCAGTGTTTCAAGGTGTCTTCTTTAGCATCAAATGACTTTATAAAATCCATAAGAGTAGCTTCATCACCAGCACAAGCAATAGTGAGATCAAACGTCTCTACCAAATATCTAAATACCAAACGTGAATGATTCCCAGCACCACTTAAATTCCGAATAATACTGATTGAATCAGCTATATTTTGGAGCAAGCTTGTAAAGCATAGTGATGTCAACTTATTGTCATTGAACCAGAGCATAGGAATATCATCATTTTGCCTTGAATGGAAGATTATCCAGAGTGTCAAGACATTTGCAAATGCAAAGTCAAGAAGTTTTAACTCACGCTGAACAAGTGATGTAATTTTGGGAAGTCGATCCTGGCGGTTTTTTGTGTAAGTATTAACAACATTGCGAATATCTTCAAGAAGTTCCTCAGGTGATTCTTCAAGTAACTTTTGCTCATCTTCAGAGATTATTATTTCAGGTTTCATGTTTAATAAAGAAAGTTGAAGAACTAAAGCCTGGGTTTCTAGCTAACAATTATTAGGTGGAAAGCTTCCACACAACATCCCGTAGCGGGTGATTAGGCCGAATCATTCTGCATAACATCCGTGTTTGGCGTTTAGGCCGAACCTTTCCGCACAATATGCTGCTTGAGGTGATTAGGTCGAAATGTTCGTCTTTTCTTAATTGTCTTTGACCCAGTTCGATACCGTTTTGCAAGCTGCGCGGCCAGCAAAGCTGCTCCGTTCCCGATCGCCCCCTCTTGCAAAAATCCTCCAGACGTTGTAGCCTCAGTTATCGCTTTTTCCGATGCGCCGAAGCGTTCCAAGGGAGTGCTACCAACACACCCAAGGAACTAACCCTCAAAACTGATCTCGCCAGCTTGAAGGCTAGCTTCGATTGTATCTGCTAGCCGTCTTGCTGTACGCAGTGAGGCGGCTTCGTTGTGCATGGAGGCAGGGTGCAGCGGATGGGTGCGATCCGCCGCTGCGTTTCTCACGTGCCCATTAGTAGAGACGATCGAATGACTTACGAAAACTACAGAGACTACGACGCGATCGAACCGTTTGAGCTACCGGAACCGTTCTTGCCGATCGAACCCGAACCGCCGCGCCCCGTGTTTTTGCCGCCCGTGAATGACCCGGAAGTGCTGCGCGTGTTGGCAGTCGGGTCGCGTCCCGTCGTGGATCGATTTGTGCATCTGCTGCATTGCGCCAGCATCGCGCACTCTGCCGAATGGACACCGTTGATCCCGACGCCAAATCCCGGTGAGTTCATGCGGATGTTGACCAAGCGCATTCCGCTTCAGTCGGACGATGTGAGTTCGCGCTGATCGGATTGGTGCGATCGTGCCGTCCCGAAACGGTATCGAACCTCACAAAAGCCGCCGTTGGTGCAGGGCGAACGGCGGCAGTTTCAAACACAAAGTTAGGCCAGCGGTGATTCGTCTTTTTGCCAGCCAGCGGGATGACCTTGATAGAGATCGAGTCCGACTTGACTGATGCAGACGATCGCCACCGTCAGCGCGATCGCGACTGGCGACCAGTTGACAGCAGCAATGGCAAGAACCAGCAGGACGATCGCCGCCGCAATTCGATGGCGCGTTCTCGATTTGCAAAAGAAAATCACGCCTGTACGGTGCAGCAGCGCTAGCGATAAGAAGCACAAAGCGAGTGAGCCGCACACCAGCCAGCGATCGAGCGTGGACAGCGGTGCATTGGACTCGGCCAAAATCAAATGCTCAACGCCGACTCCCGCCGCTGCCAGTCCGATGACAAGCGGCAAATGGCCGAAGAGCCACACTTGAAAGACGCGAAGGCGTCCGGTTTCACCTGCTGCTCGCAGTGCCGCACTGCCAACATTTTCAAAGTAGATCCACCACAAGCAAAACGCGCAGACAAATCCCAACGCTGCCGTAATTTCGCTCCAGCCGTCCCACTCCATTTCTGAAACGCCATTCACAACGGCGATGATCGCTTCGCCCAGCACAATGATCGTGAACAGGCCAAATCGCTCCGGCAAATGTTCCAAATCCGGCAGCAAATTTCGCTGATATCTGGCTGCGGTGATCGGCGTGGCAAAATCAATCAGCAGCGCGATCGCCCACAGGCCAAACCGAATTGGGATCGGCACAAAAATGGAAATCACCCACAAAGCGGCGGCGATCGAAAACCCGATCGCGAAGTGCGTCGTCAGGCCGCGAGCACTGGGAATCGATCGACCCGCCCGCAGATATTCGCCAATCAGCACGATGCGAGCCGCCACATATGACAGGGCAAACCCGACGGAAGTATCGCTGAGTCCATGATGCACGTTGACAGCAAGCGCGGCGATCGTCAACATCTGAATGCCCATCAGCAGACGACGGCTGATATCATCGCTGTCGAAGCGATTGGCGTAAAACGTTGCGCCAATCCACGTCCACCAGACGGGCAGAAATAGCGCAACAAATCCGACAAATCCCACTATCGACGTGTCGTCGCTGAGGTTGTGCGCCAGTTGCGACACGGCCACGACAAACACTAAGTCATAAAACAGTTCTAGCCAGGTCGCATGACGGGGGGCTTCTTCGCCAACCCGCAGCCGAGGCGGTTGCAGCCAGCTAGTCATAGGCTTGACTCCGCAGTGAATGATAACAATCAAGATTTAGTGAATGATAACAATCAAGATTTAGTGATTGTCGCACTGCTAAGTGGAAGCGGGCGCTTGCCCATTTGCCGAAAATTGCCTGCTGGCTGTAGCGTGAAAGAATCCGCCTTGTGAAGAAAGAGGCGCGATCGCTGAACACAGCAAATCTCTTCAATTTATCTGTTCCATTTATTTTGTATGACAGTCACACAAAATTTTTCGACGAAGCTGGTGAACCTGCCCGAAGTGAAGCATCCGCTGGAGCCGTTGGGATCCGAAGAAGTGGCGGCGGCAGTGGCGATCGTTCGGACGGCTCAGAATGTGGGTGAAACGTTTCGCTTCCCCTGTGTGACGCTGCATGAACCGCCGAAAGAGTTCGTTTTGAACTTTCAATCTGGCGATCAATTCGATCGCCAAGCTTTCTTAATTTTGCTGAACAATCAAACCGGGGAAGCCTTTGAAGCGATCGTGTCGCTCACTCAGCAAACAGTCATTGATTGGAAGCATGTTCCTGATATTCAGCCGAATATTATGGCGGATGAGCTATCCGAATGCGAAGCGGCGGTAAAGGCGCATCCGGATTTTCAAGCCGCCATTGCCAAGCGTAATTTGACGCTTGAATCGGTCGTGGTTGATCCTTGGGCGATCGGGCATTTTGGCATCGAAGATGAAGAAGGTGTGCGATTGTCGCGCTGTTTGTGTTATGTCCGATCGACGCCGGAAAGCAATTTTTATGCACGTCCGATCGATGGTTTAATTCCAGTGGTTGACCTCAACAAAATGGAGGTTGTGCAAATTGAAGATTTGGGGATTGTTCCGGTTCCGCCGGAAACTGGAGAGTATGAACCGCAGTTTCAGCCAAGTTTGCGATCGGATATCAAGCCTTTGCAAATTACGCAGCCGGAAGGAGTGAGCTTTTCGATCGATGGTCACGAAATTCGCTGGCAAAAATGGCGAATGCGAATTGGGTTTACGCCGCGAGAAGGACTGGTTCTCTATCAGGTTGGCTATGAGGATCAAGGACGGCTGCGATCGATTCTCTATCGCGTTTCGCTCGCTGAAATGGTTGTGCCGTATGGCGATCCGCGTCCGCAGCACTATCGCAAAAATGCGTTTGATGTGGGTGAGCATGGCGTGGGAATGCTGGCGAATTCGCTGGAATATGGCTGCGATTGTGTGGGTGAGATTCGCTATTTTGACGCGCATTTGACGAACAGTCGCGGCGAAGTTTCTACGATTAAAAATGCGGTTTGTCTGCATGAAGAAGATTTCGGCATGTTGTGGAAGCACACGGATTGGCGGCGGGATGCTGTTGAAGTGAGGCGATCGCGTCGTCTCGCCCTTTCCTTCATCGCGACTGTCGATAATTATGAATACGCTTTCTTCTGGTATTTCTACCAGGACGGCACGATTCAATATGAAGTCAAGCTGACTGGAATTCTGCTGGTTGGTGCGCTGGCCGATCAGCCGAAATACGGCACGGTGGTTGCACCGGAAGTGAATGCAATTAATCATCAGCATTTCTTCAGTTTGCGGCTGGATTTTGATTTGGACGGCTGCGAAAATTCGGTTTATGAAGTGAATACGGAAGCGGAACCAATGGGGGCAGAAAATCCGTATGGCAATGCGTTTTATGCGGTTCCGACGCTGCTGGAAACGGAGCAGGCGGCGCAACGGCTGATCGATCCGCTGACGGCTCGCTATTGGAAGGTGGTGAATCCGAATGTGAAGAATCGGTTGGGTCAGGCAGTAGGCTACAAGATTGTTCCGGGCGAAAATGTCTTGCCGTTCGCGCATCCGGATTCACCGATTTTGAAGCGGGCGGGGTTTATGACGAAGCATCTTTGGGTGACGCCGTATGCTGTGAATGAGCGCTATTCGGCGGGGGATTATCCGAATCAGCATCCGGGGGGTGAGGGGTTGCCTCTGTGGACGCAGGCGGATCGATCGATCGCCAACACCGATCTGGTGGTTTGGTACACGTTTGGGCATCATCACATTCCGCGTCCGGAGGATTGGCCTGTGATGCCGACGGCTTATTCGGGGTTTATGCTCAAGCCTGTCAGCTTTTTTGATGCGAATCCAGCGTTGGATGTGCCGCCGCTGCCGAAGCAGGAAAAACGCTGTCACTAGGTTGGACTTTTGGGAGGCAAACGGATTTTTTGCCTTTTTGATGGCTTTTGGTTTCCGAGCCAGTGGAGGCTAGGGGCGCTGCCCCTCCTCCACACCTCCAACCCCGGCAGGGAGATTGCATTTCCCTGCACCCTACGCAAGGGCATGTCTGTGGGTGTCAATGTGGCGCTACGCATCTGCTTACCCGCCGCGTCCCTCGTTTCTGAACCTCCTGCCTTCTGACCTAACCTGTTGACGGAAGCTCGATCGATCGATTGTTGTACAAACTCATCGCTTTGGAAACGCCTTGTTTGAGGCTGAGTTCGATCGCGCTGACGGTGAGATTGAGGACTTCGGTGATGATTTTGGCTTCGGTGGGGGAGAAGTGGCCGAGGACGTGGCCGACAGCATCTTTTTGTCCGGCGCTGCCGATGCCGATGCGGAGGCGGGGAAAGTTTTGGGTTCCGAGGTGGGAAATGGCGGATTTCATGCCGTTTTGTCCGCCTGCTGAGCCGGAGAGTCGCAGGCGCAGTCTGCCGACGGGCAAATCCATGTCGTCGTAGATGACGAGGACGGATTCGGGTGGGAGTTTGTACCAGTCGAGGACGGCGCGGATCGATTGGCCGGACAGGTTCATGTAGGTTGTGGGCTTGAGCAGGCGAATTTTTTGTGCTCCGAAGTGTCCTTCGCCAAACAGTCCTTGAAATTTGCGGTTTTCGCTCAGCGAAATTTGCCAGGTACGCGCCAACCGATCGATCGCCTCAAAGCCGATGTTGTGGCGAGTGCGATCGTATTTTGCGCCCGGATTGCCTAAACCAACGATCAGTTGCGGAATGACGATCGCCGCAGATTCCGTCATGACTAGCTGGGCTGTTGCGAGGGTTCTTCGACGATTTCGGCGTCTTGCGTTTCTGATTCTGCCGATTCGCCAGAGGCGATCGCTTTTGGTTCTGGTTCTTCGAGCTTGGCCTGCATCGTCGTCGTGGTCGGCTTTTCGATTCGTTCGGCTTCGCGCTTGAACTCGGTTTCAAATTCTTTGGAGGCGTCTTGGAAGCCTTTGATCGCTTTGCCCATGCTACGACCAATTTCGGGCAGCTTCTTTGGCCCAAAGACAAGCAGCGCGACGATCATAATCAGCGCCATTTCCGGCAAGCCAATTCCAAAAACGTTCACAGAACTTTCCTCCGACAAGACAGGGCGATCGCAATCTCAGCGTCCTTTCCAATTGTAATCAGGATTGGGCGATCGCTCGTTTGCGAAAGTGGGGCGATCGCGTTCCGACCAACGCTCCTAGAAGAAAGCAGAGCGCGTCGGGTTGGTCGCAAGGACGATAATTGAGGCAGTGTAGGTATTGGGTTCGTTGGCAGGAGCGATCGAAAGAAATGCTTGCCAGGGCTGTCCTTCGTCATCTCGCAGCGTCAAGAAACTCCAAACGCTTGCATCGGCGGTGTCGCTAGCTTGCTGCGTCCAACCTGCCTGCTCAAGCTGCGAAACATAGTGAGCCACCAGTGCTTGATCGGTCAGCGAACTTTCGATGTTGGCAGTCGAACTCCAATTGTCCTCTGATCCGCCGCCGCCTGCTGCCCGAACTTGAGTGTTGGGTGGAGCGGTCAACTCTGGCAGCGGAATGGATGCTGCTGGATCTCGCATAGTCACTTCTTCGGGGCGATCGCAAGGGGAATACGGTTCATTCGCTGTATTTTTCAGTTGCAAACTCACTGTTGCCGCCTGATTATTTGACAAAGCTCTAACCGAGACAAGAATGAGTTGATCGTCTTTGCAGAAAGTAGAAGGAATGCCGAAAGGAAATCCGTCAATTTCCGTCGAGACAAATCCCGGACTAGTGAAGTCTTCGCCTTCTCTCCATCCAGCGCGGCTGAGTTGTTCTTGATAAAAATCTCTTGCTTGCTGAGGCGATCGCGGCACATCTAAATAAATTAGATAATCATAGAGTGAAAAATTTTCTTGACTTTCAGTCGAAACAATACTGCCGATAATCCGAGCCTGATCTGGAAGCGGCAAATCGATCGGCAGATCAGACGGCAACCGCCCCAGCACAACTTCAGAATCCGTTCCAACCATTCGCAAAAGCAATTCGCGCTGCAAATCTTGCTCCGAAGCGGTGGGCGTTTGAGCAACTGCTCCGCCATCCCAAACTGTCCATACACTCAAAACCGATGCGAATAAAAGCGATCGATTGAAAAGGCGCATGATTTTTGTTCCTCAGTGAAATGACGAAATCAAACTTAGGTGATCGCCCCTTGATAAAACTTTTGCATTTCGCCAAACCATTCTTGACGCGATGCATCCCAAGCGTAAAACATGTGACCACCTTGGTAATGTTTCAAAGTGAGATTCGATCGAATTTCCGGATCGAGCTTCATTAGATTTGCTAAATAGTTGGAGGAAAAATAAGGTGTGACCAAATCAAAAAATCCGTGCGTGATGTAGACCTGCATGAAGGGATTTAAGGTCATGCCGACGCGCAGATCATCGATCGCTCCAACGAAGCCTTGTTTGAAGTCGCCTTTAATATCAAACTTCCAGGCTTTGAACACTTCAAAATTCAAAAGATGGTAGGTCAAATCGGTTTCCACGCCCAACGTATCGCGCAGATGACTGTTAATTGCTCCGGTAAATAAGCGATCGAGTCCGTCCAAAGTCGGATCGCTGCCTTCATACAAAGGTCGATCGGGAAACGGATCGATTCCGATAATCGACGCATCGTAAAGGCCAACAATTCGCTGGCGATCGCGCAAGAGTTCTCTGGCAAATGTCTCAAAGCTGATGCGTCCGCCTTGCTGTTTGACCACGCTCAACGGCAAACCAATTAAGCCCGCTAGCTGCTCGTAAGCTAACTGGCGATCGGCTTCGGGATACGCCGCACCGATCGCCAGCAGGGGAATCAGCGTTTTGTGGGCGAACTGTTCAGCGGCTTGGAGGTGCGCCTGCAAGTCTCCCGGTTGGCCTGCCCAAGTTGCGCGATCGTGATGTGCGGCTGAGGCCGCCAGCGAAGGCAACAGCGTCGCCCAAGTCGTGACGTTGTAGTCGCTGCCTGCCAGCAGGCTAAATTCCAGGGCGGGCGAAATCAAGATTGAGCCGGACAGTCCAACGCCAAATTCCTGTTGCAGTTTGCGAGCTAGCCGAGCGACGCGAAAGCCGCCGTAGCTTTCACCCGCAATGAAAATCGGAGACAGCCAGCGCTTGTGCTGCGACAGAAATCGCTGGATGAATTCTCCGATCGAATTCAAATCGCGCTCCACTTCCCAAAATTTAATTTCCTTTGGTTCGTCCGTGTCGCCTTCAGGTTTCTCGCCGGATTTCTCAGCAGCTTTTTCGGTCGGAACGCTGCGGCTAAAGCCCGTCCCGATCGGATCGATGAACACCAAATCGCTGAAGCTCAGCCAGCTTTCCGCATTGTCCGTCAGGCGCACGGGTGGCTTGGGCAGGCGACCTT
This sequence comes from Microcoleus sp. FACHB-1515, assembly GCF_014696105.1. Lineage (GTDB taxonomy): Bacteria > Cyanobacteriota > Cyanobacteriia > Elainellales > Elainellaceae > JAAUTJ01. The sequence goes on along the minus strand of NZ_JACJPO010000041.1, from coordinate 68,588 downwards.
GTTCGCCAAACTGAATGCGCTGGGGGCCGATCGCGCCCATGTGCAGATAGGCTGAAGCCGCACCGGGGCCGCCATTCACCACAACCGTCAGGGGACGCACCTCGCTCGACTCGGCCAGATATGCGACGTGAAACATTTCGGCAGCAGGCTTTTCGCGCTCATACAGCGTTTGCCAACTGGCGATCGCTCGATAGCGAAGTTGCTGGTTCGGCAGCGTCAGAACATGCTCTGTCGTGCTGGATTTGCGCGGGGTAAAAGTCGAGTTCGAGTCGGTCATGTTGAGAAAATCAGTTGCGATCGCCAGTTCCGTTCATCCTAACAGTGGCGCTTTGCGGTTGAACTTGCTGTGAAGACTTCCTTTTGCCGACTGGAGCGATTACACTATCAGATGGTTACAAAAAGTAAAGCATTGCATTGAAGAAATTGCGATCGATTTCAATGCTCTAGATAAAACCTCGGTGCATTCAGTTTAAAAGATGGATTCTAAGCAAATTCTTATTCAAATCTTACTGGCAGTTTTAGCAACCGTAATCGCTGAGTTAATCCGCGATCTTTATCACGTTGCCGGACATTATTGGTCGCCCTTACAAGCGGCGCATACGCTGCATCACAAAGCCTATCGCCGCGATCTATCCATTGTCAGTTTAGAAGCCTATCGCAAAGCGCAGTGGCACAACGACACGCCGGAAGCCACTGCTATGCTGTTACTCACAGGCGCGATCGCGTTTGCATTTGCTCAACCTGGATTGTGGTTCGGCTGCTTATATTCCGCCGGATTTCTGGCAACGGCAATTGCGCGATCGCAAGGCTTTTTGTTAGAAACAGATTTGACGCACAAGCCCGGAGACTTAACTGAAATTCCTTCAGTTTGGACAGTCAATCGCACCTATCATTGGCGGCATCATTTCGACCAGGGAAACGCTTATTTCTGCGGACACTACACTTTTCTAGACAAAATGCTGGGAACCAGTTTATCGCTGAAAGGCAAAACGATCGCCATCACGGGCGCATCCGGCACAATGGGGCGATCGCTCATGTCTGAATTGGCAAAACAAGGCGCAAAGCTGATCGCCATTACAACGGCAACCGATGCCCAATTCGACGTTCCGGCTGAAGTGATCGTTTGGCAATCGGGAGCCGAAACCAAACTGCGCGATCGCCTCCAAAAAGTCGATATTTTGATTATCAATCACGGCATTAATGTTCATGGCGATCGCACACCCGAAGCGATTGCGCGATCGTTTGAGATTAATACTTTTTCCGCTTGGCGATTCGCTGAACTGTTTCTAAGTACCGTGCAAAAGTCGAGCGATCGCGCCCTCAAAGAACTGTGGATTAACACCTCGGAAGCAGAAGTGAGTCCAGCTTTGAGTCCGCTCTATGAATTGTCAAAACGAACGCTCGGTGATTTGATCACGCTACGCCGACTCGATGCACCTTTCACCATTCGCAAGCTGATTTTAGGTCCGTTCAAAAGTAATTTGAATCCGGTCGGTGTGATGTCAGCCGACTGGGTGGCTTGGGCGATCGTCGCTTTAGCCAAACGAGATTTTCGCGACATTATTGTGACGATTAATCCGCTCACTTATATTTTCTTTCCGGTTAAGGAAGTGCTGCGATCGCTCTACTTCCGCCTGTTTTCCCGCTAGACTGCCAAGAACCTTTGAATCACTTCGTTGCTGAGTTCGCTGGTGGAACCGGATGCCACAATGCCGCCTTTTTGCATCGCGTAGTAGCGATCGGCCTGCCGGACAAAGTGCAAATGCTGCTCGACTAGCAGCACGGAAATTCCGGTTGTGGCGACGATGCGGCGCACAGCGGCCTCGATGTCCAGAATAATCGAGGGCTGAATGCCTTCAGTCGGTTCGTCTAAGACGAGAAGTTGAGGCTGACCCATCAGGGCACGGGCGATCGCCAACTGCTGCTGCTGTCCGCCGGAAAGATCGCCGCCCATCCGCCACAGCATTGATTTGAGGACAGGGAACAGATCGAAGATTTCCTCCGGGATGTCTTGCGATCGCGTCCTTTGAGTGCGGGCTTCGAGTCCGAGCAGCAAATTTTCCTTCACGGTCAGGCGCGGGATCACTTCGCGACCTTGGGGGACATAGCCGATTCCCATGCGGGCGCGGCGATCGGGCGATCGACCCAAAACCGACTGTCCGGCAAAGACGATGCTGCCGCTGCGGGGGTTGAGCAGACCCATGATCGTTTTGAGCAGCGTGGTTTTGCCGACGCCGTTGCGCCCAATCAGACAGACCATTTGGCCTTGCGGCACGGTCAGATCGACGTTGCGTAAGATGTGGCTTTCACCGTAGAAGACGTTCAGCCCGGATACTTGCAGCATCGGCTGGGTCGATCGCGCTTCGAGAGGGGCGGCTTGGGTTTGAGTCATTTTTCTTCAGGGCTAGATTCTGTTGCTGGCTGCGATCGCTTCAGATCACAGGCTCATGAACGCTGGTAGGTGTCGGATCGTGGTCTTCTTCTGGCGTTCCCAAATAAACTTCGATGACGCGGGGATCAGACTGCACCTCGTCCATCGAGCCTTCACACAGCACCGATCCCTGATGCAGGACGGTGACTTTGTTGGCAATCTGGCGAACGAACTCCATGTCGTGTTCGATCACGACGATCGTGTGACTTTCAGCGAGTGCCAGCAACAGATCTCCGACCTTTTCGGTTTCTTCGTCGGTCAGTCCGGCGACAGGTTCATCGACCAGCAGCAGATCCGGCGATTGGGCAACGAGCATTCCGATTTCGAGGCGTTGCTTTTCGCCGTGCGACAAGAGGGCGGCAGGAATGTCGGCTTTGATGGTCAGATCGATCGTCTCCAGCAGGCTTTTCACCGATCGCTTTTCGTCAGAAGGCGTCGGACGAAACAGCGTCGGAAAAACGTCTTTGGTGCGATTGCCTGCCAGTTCCAAATTTTCACGTGGCGTCAGATTCAGGTAAACTCTCGGCGTTTGGAATTTGCGACCGATGCCGAGTCGAGCGCGTTTGTGTTCCGGGAGCGATCGCAAATCGCGGCCTTGAAATCGCACTTTGCCCTCGGTCGGCTTCACCTTTCCTGTAATCACGTCGAGGAACGTGGTTTTTCCGGCTCCGTTGGGGCCAATGATCACGCGCAATTCGCCTGTTTCGACGCTGAAGGTGAGATGGTTCAGCGCTTTGAAGCCGTCGAAGCTGACTGTGACATCTTCAATCTCTAGAATTTTGCTCATATTCCACCTCTGGATCTTCAAGTCCGGGATAAGTCGTTACACGGCGGCGACCTCGAATCGATCGCCACAGTTCGCGGCCTTGCGATCGCACCAAGCCGACAATGCCGTTCGGCAGCACCAGCACCACAATCAGAAACAAAGCGCCCTGGAAAAACAGCCAAATATCCGGAAATTGCTCGCTCAGTCGGCTTTTTGCCAGGTTGACGGCCAGCGCACCTAGCACGGCTCCCACAAGAGAAGCGCGTCCGCCGACTGCCACCCAGATCACCATTTCGATCGAGAAGGCAATATCCATCGCTTTCGGGGAAATGATTCCGGTTTGCAGCGTGAACAAGGCTCCGGCGAGTCCCGCCAGTGCGCCCGACACGGCAAACACGAGAACTTTGAATCCGGTTGGGTCGTATCCCGTAAAGCGGACGCGGCTTTCGTCATCGCGAATTGCCATCAGCAAGCGGCCAAACCGTCCACTCGTTAGCCAGCGACAGACGACATAGGCCACCGCCAGAAACAGAACGGTGTAGATGTAGAAGAAGTATTGCGATCGCGCACTGCCGACCATGCCGCCAAAGAACATCTTGAAGTCGGTCAGGCCGTTCGTGCCGTTAATTAATTTCTGCTGGCCGTTGAACAGATTGAAGAAGATAATCGTCATCGCCTGCGTCAAGATCGAGAAGTAAACGCCGCGAATTCGGTTGCGAAAAACCAAGTAGCCCAGCAGTCCGGCTGCGATCGCCGGAATTGCCAGCAGTGCCACAGCCGTAAACGGAAACGAGAAAAACGGCTTCCAAAACCAGGGCAGTTCCGTGACGCCATACAGCGACATAAATTCGGGTAGCTGGCTGGTGGCATCCGGGGGAAATTGCAGCTTCAGGTGCATCGCCAGCGCGTAGCCGCCCAGCGCAAAGAATACGCCGTGCCCCAAGCTCAACAGTCCCGTATAGCCCCAGATCAAATCAATGCCCAAAGCGACGATCGCCAGCGCCAAAAATCGCCCCAGCAAATTCAGCCGAAAGCCCGAAATCACCAGCGGAATCACGAAAATCAGAAAGAGGACGATCGCCAGCACGATCGCGGCTTCCACAAGCAGCGGCTTGTATTTTGTCCAGTTGACGGCACGAGAGCCGATCGCAGGTTGAACAGTCATAAGTTAAGCATCCACAGTACGTCCTTTCTGGGGGAACAAGCCGCCCGGTCGGAACTGGAGAAATGCAACGATCAAAGCAAACACCAGCACTTTTGCCATGCTGGTCGTGCCAAAGGTGGTGAAGAAATCGGCCAAAGGCTTCAACGGCGCGAAGACGAGCGCGAGGGTGGCCGACCCAATCAAATATTCCGCAATGCCGATCGCCATCGCCCCGACGATCGTGCCGACCAGCTTGCCAACGCCACCAACGACCACGACCATGAACGTATTCACGATGTAGTTTTGTCCGGTATTGGGACCCACCGATCCCAGCAGGCTGACGGCACATCCGGCGATTCCGGCTAGTCCTGAGCCGAGGGCAAACGTCAGCGCGTCTACTTTTTGCGTGGGAATGCCAAGGCAAGCGCTCATGCTACGGTTTTGCGTCACCGATCGAATCCGCAAGCCCCAAGGCGTTTTTTGCAAAAAGAAGTAGACGCCCGCCACGCACAAAGCGGTCAGCAGCAAAATGAAAATTCGCACTGAGGAAAGCTGATAGGCTCCGATCGGAATGCCACCGCGCAGCCAAGCCGGAGCCGTCACATCGACGTTTTGCGCTCCAAACCAGGGTTGCGTCACGGCCAGCCCGCGAGCCTGACCGATCGAATTGCCGACGATTCCGGCGATCGCCAGTGAGAGCGGCAGCAAAATCGCCAGAGCGATCGGGCGGATGCGCTCAAAATCTGCCCGACGGCGCAACAGCCACATGCCGCCGAAAAACAAGAGGCAAAACAGCACCAAGCCGATCACAATCACCCAGTTCACGCTGCGAACGAACTGCTGCAAAATCAAGCTGACGCCCCAAGTTGCCAGCAGCGTTTCCAGCGGTCGCCCATAGAGATAGCGAATCACGCCGCGCTCTAGCACAATTCCGGCCAGCGCAGCAACCAGAAAGGCCATCGGCAGCGCCGCCAAAATGTAGGCTTCAAACCAGCCGTCGCCCAAGGCGCGAAAGCCATTTTGCACTAGATAGGTCGTGTAGGCTCCCAGCATCATTAGTTCGCCGTGCGCCATGTTGATCACGCCCATCAAGCCAAAGACGATCGCCAGTCCCAATGCCGCCAGCAGCAAAATTGAGCCGATGCTAATGCCGTTAAATAAACCGTCCAGGATGGTAATCACGATTCTCTTCCCAAAAATTGGCAAGGAGATAGCAAATTCGCGATCGCTATCTCCTGTGTGCTTTCCGAAACTACCAACCAACCTCAAAGTCCCCCATGAATGGGGGATTTAGGGGGCTAGAGCCTAAATTTGCCCGGATCGTCTACGCCCGTCTTCGTCCAGTCGCAGCTAAAGCCTTTCGTTTCAGGGACAAACTGATTCCAGGGAACCGGAGCAACGGCGGCATCGGTTTCAAAGGTGATGTTGAACAAGCCGTCGTCGCGCACTTCCCCGATTCGCACCACTTTTGACAGGTGATGGTTGGGGTTCATCGTCACTTTGCCTTCCGGCGCATCCAGGGTTTGACCATAGGCCGCCGTGCGAACCGCAGGAATGTCGGTCGATCCCGCTTTTTCAACCGCCTGCTTCCACAGATAAACGGCGATGTAGGCCGCTTCCATTGGGTCGTTGGTGACGCGGCTGTCGCCATATTCGGCCTTGAACGCTTCGACAAACTGGGTGTTGGCCGGAGTTTCCACCGTCATGAAATAGTTCCAGGCGGCAAACTGACCGAGCAAATATTCCTTGCCGATCGCCTGCACTTCTTCCTCGGCAATGCTCACGGACATGACCGGATATTTGTCAACGGTCAAGCCTGCGCCCTGCATTTGCTTGAAGAAGGCCACGTTGCTGTCGCCGTTCAGCGTGTTGTAGATCACGCCGCCGTTTGGCAACGCCTGCCGAATCTTGGCGATGATCGGCGTCACCTCGGTATTGCCCAGCGGCAGATAGTCTTCTCCGACCGTGCGGCCACCTTTGGCCTCAAGCTGCGCCTTGATGATTGTGTTCGCGGTGCGGGGAAACACGTAGTCCGAGCCGACCAGGAAGAAATCTTTGCCTTTATTTTCCAGCAGCCAATCGACCGAGGGTTCAATCTGCTGGTTGGGTGCGGCTCCCGTGTAGAAAATATTTTGTGAACATTCTTGGCCTTCGTACTGAACCGGATACCAAAGCATGTGCTGCTTCGATTCAAACACGGGCAGAACCGCTTTACGGCTAGCCGAAGTCCAGCAGCCAAAGACCACAGAAACTTGGTCTTCGTCGATCAGCTTTGCCGCTTTTTCGGCAAAGGTCGGCCAGTCTGAGTTGCCGTCTTCCACAACGGCCTGGATCTGCTTGCCGAGAACCCCACCAGCGGCATTGATTTCCTTGATTGCAAGCTGCTCAGCATCGACCACGCTCTTTTCCGAGATCGCCATCGTGCCGCTGAGCGAGTGAAGGATGCCAACTTTGATCGTGTCACCGCTGGCGGCGGCAGTCGTGGCGGCTGGAGATGAACCTGCTGCGGGCGATTCCGCTGCTTCTTCTGCCGGAGGAGCCGCACAAGCCTTCATCAGTAAGCTGGTACCCAGTGCCGCCGAACCGTAAACCAAAAATTTGCGTCGCCCAAATTGGCTAGTCATGAGTCTTTCGCAGCTTCGATCGAAGCTGAATCATCGGTGAAGTGGTTTGAATAGCAGTGATATTACGAGCGGCTCAGATCTGCGATCGTATCGTGTACTACCAAATCAGATTGTTTTAAGGTTTCCCGTCATCCCACCACAGCAGGATTTCCAGTAGTTTCACCCATGTGCAGTCGGATAAAATCGACGATCGCGTCCAGTCCATCCTGCGCTTTAAGATTTGTGAAGACAAAGGGGCGCTCACCCCGCATTTTCCGCGCATCGCGATCCATCACGTCTAAACTTGCACCGACTAGAGGGGCAAGGTCAATTTTGTTAATCACCAGCAAATCCGATCGCGTAATTCCCGGCCCACCTTTGCGCGGAATTTTGTCACCTGCCGCCACATCGATCACGTAGATCGTCAAGTCCACGAGTTCCGGGCTGAAGGTTGCCGCCAAATTGTCGCCGCCGCTCTCGACAAACACCAAATCTAGCGAAAATTGCTGCTCAAGCTGCTCGATCGCCACCAGATTAATTGAGGCATCTTCGCGAATGGCCGTGTGTGGACAGCCGCCTGTTTCGACGCCAATGATGCGATCGCGCTCCAAGGCTTGACTGCGAACTAAAAACTGGGCGTCTTCCTGCGTGTAAATGTCATTGGTGACGACGCCAATGCTGAAGCGATCGCGCATTACTTTACACAGCGCATCAACCAAAGCTGTTTTTCCCGACCCCACAGGTCCCGCAATGCCAACGCGAAAAGGTTGCATTCTTCCTCCTTACATCCAATTTGGCGTTGAGTGTACTACATTCGGAACGCTAGGGCGTGTTTTAACAGCCTTTCGTGATGGCAGGGTGGTTGGGCGATCCCCCTAAATCCCCTTAGTAAGGGGAACTTTGAGCGGTTCGGCTCCCTCCTTGTTATGGGGTGGAGAGGATCGTGAGGTTTTAAAGCAAAGTTTGCCTGCTCAGGACGCCGCAGGCTGAATTTCTGGCTTACATTCGCTGAACTGCACGACATCTTGCCGGGGATCAACGAAAGTAACTTTCAGTTCCAGTCGATCGCCCACGTTGATCGATCGCGTAAAGCGCATTGCCAGTTCGATCGCCAAATCTTCCAGCAGGACGAGTCCCAAGTTTTCATGTTCGCGCAGCCAGCGCAGCAGCAGCCCGTTCCAAACTTCATCCGAGTTGCGCCGCAGATATTCCAAGCCCCAATAGCGATTCGTCTGCCGCTCTACCAGCACAGATTCATAAGCGGTCGAGCTAACTGCCTGCACAAGTTCTTTCAGCGTTTCGCCGTCAAACGGCAAGTCTTCACCGCGCAGATGCGCCTTAATTTGGAAGTGCGTCAGCAAATCGGTGTAGCGACGAATCGGCGATGTTACCTGCGTATAGGTATCCAGTCCGAGGCTAGCGTGACGGACAGGCGCGATATTCATTTCGCTGCGCGGCATACAGCGGCGAATTGCACTGGCGCGAACGGGACCAGACGGCAGCAGCATCAATTCTTCTTCCGGCGGCAGTTCCGGCTGCGCTTGTCCGCGATAGGGCAGCGGCAGGCTGTGTTCTTGGCCGTAGCGTCCCGCAGTTTCCCCCGCCAGAATCATCATTTCCGCGACCAAGCGACGCGCGATCGAATCGTCCAGCACTTCGATCGTAATTTCGTCGTCCTGCACCTTAATCGACGATTCCGGCATGTGAATACTGATTGCGCCCTGTTGATGTCGCCACTGATGCCGCAGCTTGGCGAACTGAGCGATCGTTTCGAGTTCCGCTTCCGCCTCCACGCCCAAATCGAGCATTTCATCGACATCTTCGTAGGTCAAGCGGTAGGTTGGCTTGATCAAGCTGGGGTGAATTTCAAAGTCTGCGATCGCGCCCGACTCATCGAGAATCACGCCAAAGCTGAGGGCAGTACAAAGCCGTCCCTGCACCAAGCTCATTGGCCCCGTTGCCAACTCCGGCGGAAACATCGGAATCATTCCGGTCGGCAGATAAACCGTTGTGCAGCGGCGGCGGGCTTCAAGATCCAGTTCGTCTCCGGGGAGAACATAGCGTGTCGGATCGGCAATGTGAATCCACAGCCGATGAATTCCGTCGGGTAAAGTTTCCAGGCTTAAGCCGTCGTCGATTTCTTTGGTGCTTTCATCGTCGATCGTATAGACCTTGAGATGCGTCAGATCCAGCCGATTCGTGTCCGGATCGGGCGGCGGAGTTTGCAGGCAGCGGTGAGCCATGTCGATCACCCGACTGGGGAAAGTAGTGGGAAGTTGACTGCGCCGCAGATGAAGATTTTCGTGGGGACTCCACAGCGAGAGATCCACCAAAAGTTGAAATGCAGCTTCGGGCGTTTCAGGACGTTTGAGCGCGGCCAGCGTTTCCAGTGCCGGAGCGCGGTGCGTTGCTTCTTCGGCAAAAGTCGCAAAACGCTCGATCGCCTCCAAACGCGGACGATCGCCCTCCTGCCATTCTATCGATTTCCCCGCCAGTGCCTGTTCGATTCGCTGCAAATACTGCTGCCACTCTTCTTGTTTTGCCGCTGCGACCGATTGCTGATGCTGAATTTCGGCAATTTGCGCTTTCGATCGCGGCTCGTAGCGATCGCCCTTCTGCTTGAAATACAGCTTGTCTTCTGAGAGCAGGCAGTACGCCGCATAGCACAAAGGCGGACTCGTATCGGAAAACAAAATCTGCGCCAGTCCAGCCGGATCGGTGGTTTCCCCGTCTTCGCTCAGCAGTTCCCACGCCACTTCCAGACTCGACGGATCGAGATACGGCTCAATTTCTTGGACAAACTTGGCAATGTCCGCAGGCTGATAAGTTTCGCCCGTCACCTGATAGGTAATTTGGCGCGGATGCAGAATGTGCGGCTGATTGCGCCCGTCGATCGCGACCCAGTGCTTTTTGCCTTCGGGTCGATCGAGTACGGCCAGTCGTCGCTGCCGGATGCGATCCGCGATCGATCCTTCCGCGGCGCTATCGCCTTGCAGCCGAAATTCGACGAGCGTGCCTTTTTCCATTTTGGGTGTCGGGGGTCGAGAGTCGGAAATCGAAAGTCGAAAGTCGGAAGTCGGGCAAAACCGAATTTCCGACACCGAATTCCGAATTAGCCTTCTGCGTTGACAAACGGCAGCAAAGCAAGAATCCGGGCACGTTTGATCGCGGTGGTGAGGGCGTGTTGCTGCTTGGAGGTCAAGCCTGTGATGCGGCGGGGAAGAATTTTGCCGCGCTCGGTGATGTATTTCCGCAGCAAATCGACATCTTTGTAGTCGATCGAATCTTTCGGATTAATAGGCGAAACGCGACGGCGATAGTAGCTCATGGGATTTCAGTGAAGTTGAAAGATTACTTGATTTCTTTGTGGACGGTGTGACGGTTGCAGTGGGTGCAGAACTTTTTAAGTTCGAGTCGTGCCGTTGTGTTCCGGCGATTTTTTTCGGTCGTGTAGCGAGATACACCGTTCGATCGCTTGTCGGGATTGGTGCGACACTCGGTACATTCCAGCGTGATAATCAGACGAACGCCCTTAGCCATAAGTCAAGCTCAAATTTGAAAAGCCACAAACGTTCATTATTTCATACGGGCGCGGGCTTCGACAATCCATTTTCTTAATTTGATGTCGATCGAATAGCCGCGCCGCGATTCAGCAATGTGCGTATCCGTCAACTGGTCATGCAACGCCTGCTGATTTTCCGGATTGAGCCAAGCGGGAATCAGGTCAATGGCGATCGGTGCAACCAGCAAAATCGCCCAAAGCCCGCCCGTCCCCAAACTGAGAAATCCCACCAAAAATAAGCCCAGCGCCAGCCCCAAACCGCCTTCGCGCTTTGCCAGCGTCACCAGATCTGGTGTGCCGCCCCGCTCCAAATCCAGAACGCGCATATCGAGTGCCCACCGTCCCAAACTTTGACCGTGATTGCGATCGACCAAGGCCACCCGCATTCCCAGCCAGCCCAGCACGAAGATGAAGACGATCGCCACTGCGCCACTGCTGACGAGCAAACTGACAAAGCCGACTGCCACAAAATCAATCAGCAGCGCACAGCCCCGCCGCCACAGCGGAACACGGCGATATTCGATCGGCTGGTCATCCCTCACTAGCTGGTCATCACGCATGGTTTGAAGTGGTGGCTGTCATAGAAAAACTCGTCTTGCTCAAGGTCGCTACTGTTCAGACGGATTTAGTGTGCCGACTAAGGCTTGGTAGAAAAAACTAATAGAATCACCAGTCCCGTTGCGGAATCGCTTCTCAACCTTGTTGAAGGGGTGAGCAACAATATCATTACAGCGAACGCCCCAACCTGCATCGGTCATGACCCACTCGCCGTTCAAAATTGTCCGCAGGCATTCACCAATGAAGCTGCCCCAAATTAGAACAAGCTGATCCATATTTCCGGTAACGCCGTCCGGCCAATTTCGATCGATTAGCTCGTCCACACACAAAAGGCTGGACTCGTCATATTGAAGCGTGACGTTCATCGTTTGCTCTGTTGCAGATCGACATATCTCACTTGCCTCTCGAAAAAGATTTTTGGCCTCATCAGGGTTCATTTATCATCTCCGCAAGCAAGCATACGCTTAACAAGATTCTAACGGAGGTACGCTATCTGTACGCCCATCCTTTTAGCTAGGAATACCGATGCTGTCTGCCGCTGAAGCTGAAGCTTTAATTCTCGATCGCACCCTGCCGCTAACGGACGTGGAAGTGCTGCCGCTCGAAAAAGTTGCAGGGCGAATTCTCGCCGCGCCCGTGATGAGTAAGCTGGATTTTCCGCACTGGGATAATTCCGCGATGGATGGCTATGCGGTGCGCTTTGCGGATGTGCAGCAGGCCAGCACAGAAAATCCGATCGCCCTGCAAATCGTTGAAGAAATTCCGGCAGGCTATGCGCCCCAAAAATCGATCGCACCCGGACAAGCCGCCCGCATTTTCACCGGAGGAATGCTGCCAGATGGAGCGGATACGATCGTGATTCAAGAAGTCACCCAGCGACAAGGCGATCGCGTCACGATTCTTGAAGCGCCAAAACCGAAAGCGTTTGTGCGATCGAAAGCGGAATTTTATCAGGCCGGAGCGCCGCTGTTGCCAGCCGGATTGCAAATTGGGGCACAGGCGATCGCCGTCCTCGCTGCCGCACAATGCACCGAAATCACCGTTTATCGTCGTCCTCGTGTTGCCATCTTTTCGACAGGCGATGAACTCGTTCAGCCGAATCAGCCGCTTGCCCCCGGACAAATTGTCGATTCCAATCAGTACGCACTGGCCGCGCTCGTTGCCGCAGCAGGAGCCGAACCGATCGATCTTGGCATCGTGCCCGATCGCCCCGAAGCGCTCAAAGCCGCGATCGAACAGGCGATTTCTCAAGCGGATCTGGTGATTTCCTCTGGTGGCGTTTCGGTTGGCGATTACGATTATGTCGATCGCATCCTAGACGAACTGGGGGCGAAGCTGCACGTGCGATCGGTGGCCGTGAAGCCTGGAAAGCCGCTGACGGTTGCGACTTTTGCCAATCGCTCCGTCCTCTATTTCGGACTGCCGGGAAATCCGGTTTCTGCTCTGGTGAGCTTTTGGCGATTTGTTGAGCCTGCTTTGCGGAAGCTGTCAGGATTGCCGGAAGGCTGGCGACCCGTCTTTGTGCAGGGACGCACCATGCAGGCGTTGCGATCGGATGGCAAGCGCGAATCGTACCTGTGGGGACAAGTTTGTCTTGTTGAGGGAGAATATCAATTTCAGCTTGCAGGCGGTTCGCACAGTTCCGGCAATCTGATTAATCTAGCGGCGACAAACGGACTGGCGATCGTCCCTATCGGCCAAACCCAAATTGCAGCGGGCGATCGCGTCCTGATCATGCTGGTTGGTCGCGCTCGCTCCTAATTGCCTTCCGGCGGTGCGTCGATCGTTTCGGTCAGCCGACCTTGCGACACGCCGATCGATCGATAAGCCAAAATCAGCCGACTGGCTTCATAAACTGACGTGCCGTTGCTGAGCGTGGTTGGCTGCACCATCGCACCGGGAACAGCAACGAGCGCGGGCGCAAGATTCGAATCAAAAACGGCGATCGTGCGGCCTGCCAGCGAGAAATTTCCAGTCGCGAACGAATCGGGATAGCGAGCTTGCGCGGTGGGGGCGGGCAAATTTCGCATCTGAAAACTGCTCGGCTGCGAATGCTCGCTCAAGAACGTAGCGCGACTGGTGGCAAGCTGGTCGCCCGTGACTCGCGTGAAGTAGTCGTAGATCACGCTGCCCGCATCGATCGCGCCGTTTTGGTCTGTGTCGCTGCCGTAAACCGTGCGAATCGTGCGCGACGAATCGGCAGGCGTGGGCAGGACAAGATTGATGCTGGCAAAATTCGGCAAAAGTTCAGCTTCGGTGTAGCCGATTAGTTGATTTTGCGGCGTAAACAAACGAATGACCACGCGATCGCCCGGATTGAGACCGCGAATAAACTGCGCTTGCTGATTCATCCGATAGCGAAAATCGCCGATGAAGCGCTCTTGCAAAAAAGCGTCGGGACGCTTGGTCAACAGCGAGACGCGAGCAATCAAGTTGGGATAGCTCGGCTGTGCCTGCATAATTGCCAAACTGAAGTGGCCGCGATTCGGATCACTTTGAGCCATCAAGACGGCGTCTGATTCAGCCGAAGCCGTTTGCGCTGCGGTCATTTGAGCTGGAGCAAGCAGCGAAGCCGCAACAAGGGCAAGTGCAGCCGAGCGGCGAAAAAATTCATGATTCATAGCAGGTGATTGGCACGGCGGTTGGGCTTGAGACCGCATCTTTTCTGCAACGACCGATCGATCCCTCAAACAGTTCCATGCTAGCTGGAAGCTTCATCAGTCCCAAGATAGGTTCGCTGCTGACTTCCTCCTGAGCATAAGCGACTCAACGGCAATCTCGCCTACCTTAGATTACGGAGCCAGCCGTGCTTTTTTGAGACGATTGGCTTCATACCACTGAGCGATCGCGGGAACCCACGCTTCGATGTGCGGCCAAATCAGTTCACACAGCTTTTGCGCTTCAAGCTGAGCATCGGCCTTCCAGCGCAGATCGACCAGATGAAGGATCGATCGCACATTTGCCGACATCACCCAATGCTGGCGCACATCAAAGGGAATCAAGCCGCGAGCGTGTTCTTCGGAAAAGCCTTGCTCGATGCGTTCGTGATAGCGATGACAAGCTTTTAGACACCATTCAATATCTTCTTGCCGCTGCGCTTCGGTGTAGTCATAGCGTTTGCCTTGGCGATCGCTATACGCGCCGATCGGACGCAGATAAAATACTTCCTCAACCTCTCGTTTGCCCGAAACCACGTCCAAGATTCGCTGTCCGGTATATCGTCCGGACTGAACATCAAACGAGATTCCGACACGATGCGTCCGAATCTGCTGCATCGTGCTGTGGGGAAACCAGCCGCAATTGAGAACGATTTGCGGATGCTCCAGGGGGCCATAATGCCCGCGATTTCCCGCCAGCAGTTGCTTGACGATGATTTCGCCTGAGCGCTCTTCGGACGGAAAAGCGTCGCGATCGTCCGCCACGAATCCTTCGGCATAATCTTGGTGCATTGCAGCGTAAATCGTCTGCTGCGGATTGGGAGTTTGCGAGATAACGGCAACAGTAAAGCGATCCATCAAAGTAAGCCTGAACGCAACAGGGTTTCTAGGATAGTCGGCTTGGAGCGCGATCGCACAAATTCTCAAATTTTTTTACGCCGATTCTTTCACATCCACCTGCAAAGCAATCGGGATGGCAACAGGCGACGATTCACCTGTGCCGAGGCGATCGGGCATCAAGGCTTGCAGTCCGTCCATCAACGCCGTTTGCAAAATCGGTTCGCTTTCGCGTTGCAGCAGCAGCTGGAAACAATCGGCCACCTGCGCTTGCAGCGTTGGACTCTCAGCTTTTGCCCAGAGCGTCACTTGACGAATGGCGATTAGGCGATCGAGCGCATCTGCGGTACTCAACCGCGAAAGCATCTGCACTTCATCTGTCGGCTGCCCCTCGGATTGCCCCCAAGTTTGCCGCAGCAGCAGCAGCACAGCGGCCAGCGTTCCCAATCCTTGCAAAATGGTTCCCGCTGCCAGCCAGCCGTTGTCTGCCGCCAGCCAAACCATTGCGGCAATGTAGGTGGCGATCGTGGCAATTCCACCGAGCAGCACACTGATCGTCAACTGACGATTCGATCGACTCCAAAGCTTCTGCCAAACCTCGCTCTGCCAATCTTGCCAGCGATACTGCTGCACGCCATAGGCCAGCACCATGCTGACGAGTCCGATCAGCGTTGCCAGCACCAGCGGCCAATTCCACAACCACAGCGCGGCGATGAGGGTGAGCGCCATCAGCCAGCCGCCCGGTCCGCGAAATCGATCGAGCCGTCGCAGCATTCGTCGATCGATCGCAGGCAAGGAACTGGTAAATTTTTGCCAGGAAAAAGAAGCGTGTGCCATAGCCGAACGATAGCGCATCAAGGCAATAGCTATGGTAGAGCGAAAGCGCGATCGACAGTGGAATTGCAGTGGGGATCGCGTGAATTGAAATGATTTGTAATGGGGAGCGGTTGTTTCCCGCGATCGCGCTGGAAACTTCATGAAAAATTCAATATCCTGGTCAGTGGCTTTACGCAATTCCAAACGGGTTTGTGGAACTGTAGTGGCAGATTGCTTGCGGCAACGAATCGATCGCTGCTGAACGATGCGTTGCCAGTTTCCTTTGCCACGCCGCTCGGTTCGCTGAGCGGATGGGCGACCGCTACACAGTTCGCCAACCTCAGACAGTTAAACACTCGCCGCATCGCGGCCTAAACGCGCTCTCATGTTTGTCTCGATTGTCTGAAGGAGCGAGATCTGAGCGGTTTAGCTTGCCGAATCGATCGCGGCGGCAAATTGAATGCTGCGAAATCAAGTCGCTGATCTACGATCGAAGGTTTGGCGACGACCTCCCAATTTACACTGCCCCTCTTAGGAAATCGAAATGTCTGAACTCATCCAGGCTGTGTTGAAGCATGATGAAACCAAAGATTTGCGCCAGTTCACCCGCGAACTGCGCCAGCGCGACCAGAAATATCTGCTGCGAAACGACATTCTGGCGGCGTTTGACGATTATTGTGCTTCTCACGGCAAGCCCGACAACTACGCGCACGATTCCTACCTTGGCAAGCTGATTGCCTACGTGCAAGAAATCATTTTGGAGCCGGAAAGTTTATGTGTGATTGTACGGCCTCAAATTGCTCGTGAGGAAGTTTATCGAATTGGCGATGACCTCAGCGTGGCACCGCTCACTTCGCAAGAATTGTTGGATTTGCGCGATCGCCTCGTTAACCGCTTCCATCCCAACGAAGGCGATGTTTTGGAACTTGATTTCCAGCCGTTTTATGATTATTCTCCTGCAATTCGCGACCCAAAAAATATCGGCAAGGGTGTTGAATTTCTCAACCGTTTTCTGTCAAGCAAACTGTTTCAAGATCCGACAGAATGGCTTGGAACTCTGTTTCAATTCTTGAGCCTACATAAATACAACGGCACCCAGCTTCTAATCAACGAACGGATTCAATCGCAGCAGCAGTTGTCTGAGCAAATTAAGCGAGCGATCGCGTTTGTGAGCGATCGTCCGGCTGAGGAACCCTACGACAAGTTCCGCTTTGATTTACAAAGCATGGGCTTTGAACCGGGCTGGGGCAACACTGCCGATCGCATCCGCGAAACGCTGGGAATGCTCGACCAGCTCATTGACTCACCCGATCATCAAGCGCTCGAAGCCTTTCTGTCGCGCATTCCGATGATCTTTCGCGTCGTCATGGTGTCGCCGCACGGCTGGTTTGGGCAAGAAGGTGTTCTCGGTCGGCCTGACACAGGCGGACAAGTCGTCTACATTCTCGATCAGGTAAAAAGCTTGGAGCAGGAGCTTCAGCGCGAAATCACCTTGGCAGGTTTGGATGTGCTGAAAGTGCATCCGAAAGTGATTGTGCTGACGCGCCTGATTGCAAACAGCGACGGGACGCTTTGCAACCAGCGACTTGAGAAGATTTACAGCACACAAAACGGCTGGATTTTGCGCGTTCCGTTCCGTGAATTCAACCCGACTTTAACGCAAAACTGGATCTCCCGATTCGAGATTTGGCCGTATTTGGAAACTTACGCGATCGATGCCGAGCGCGAACTGTTGGCCGAGTTTGAAGGTCGTCCCGATCTGATCATCGGCAACTATTCCGATGGCAATCTCGTTGCGTTTTTGCTCGCTCGCAAGCTAAAAGTAACGCAGTGCAACATCGCGCACGCTTTGGAAAAGTCGAAATATCTATTCAGTAACCTTTACTGGCAAGATCTCGAAGACAAATACCACTTCTCGCTGCAATTTACGGCAGACTTGATTGCGATGAATGCTGCAAATTTCATCATCAGCAGCACCTATCAGGAAATTGTCGGAACGCCAGATAGCGTCGGGCAGTATGAATCGTATCGTCGCTTCACGATGCCAGAGCTTTATCATGTCACTTCGGGCATCGATTTGTTCAGCCCAAAATTCAACGTTGTGCCGCCGGGCGTGAACGAAGTGACCTATTTCCCCTACAGCCGCACTGAAGACCGCATTCCTGACGATCGCGCCCGTTTGGAAGAACTGCTTTTCACACTGGATGATCCCAGTTCTGTTTATGGCAAACTGGACGATCCCAGTAAGCGCCCGCTGTTCTCAATGGCGCGGCTCGATCGCATCAAAAACCTTACAGGTCTAGCCGAAGCCTTTGGTAAGAGCCAAGCTTTACAAGAGCGCTGCAATTTGATTTTGGTGGCAGGAAAACTGCGAACTGAAGACTCAACCGACCACGAAGAAATCAGTGAAATTGAAAAGCTCTATCAGATTATTGAGCAGTACAATTTGAACGGCAAAATTCGCTGGTTGGGTGTACGCTTGCCCAAAAGCGATTCAGGTGAAATTTATCGCGTCATTGCCGATCATGAAGGCATTTTCGTTCAGCCTGCTTTGTTTGAAGCATTCGGCTTGACGATTTTGGAAGCAATGATTTCGGGTCTGCCAACATTTGGTACGCGATTTGGTGGTCCGTTGGAAATTATTCAAGACAAATACAACGGCTTCTACATCAACCCGACCAATCAAGAAGAGATGGCGGAAATCATTTTGGAATTTATTTCCAAGTGTGACCAAAATCCTGATTATTGGAAGCAAGTATCGCAGCGCGGAATCGATCGCGTCTACAGCACCTACACCTGGCGCATTCACACCTCGAAATTGCTGTCGCTCGCGAAGATTTACGGCTTCTGGAACTATTCATCCAAGGAAAATCGTGAAGATATGCTGCGGTATGTCGAAATGCTGTTTCACCTGCTCTATAAACCGAGGGCACAAGAACTGATGGAACATCACATGCAGCGTTAGTTTCAGTGAAGAAAGGGGCGATCGATTCACACGCCGATCGCCCCTTTTCTCTACACTGGAGAAGACGATCGAAAAATTAGCGTGAGCATCAGCCACCTCACAACTCAAATCGAGATCGGCGGAATCCCCGTCCAAATTGTGCGGAAGTCGATTAAAAATCTGAATTTGTCGGTTCGCCCGCCGGATGGTCATGTCCGCGTCGCTGTTCCCTGGCAGATGACCGATGATCAGCTTTGTTCGATCGTCACTTCTCGCTTGAACTGGATCAAAAAACATCAGGCGGCGTTTCGGGCAAATCCACGTTTTTTGCAGCACGAACTGGTGACGGGTGAAAGTCATGCTGTTTTCGGCAAGCGCTATCGTTTAGAAGTGCTCGATCGCCCCGGTCGCCCCAAAATTATTTGGAATGACAACACGCTTCAGCTTTGCGTTCAGCCTGGAACTTCCGCTGAAAAACGAGCCGCGCTGTTAAATCAGTGGTATCGCGATCGACTGAAAGCAGAAATTCCAGATTTGTTGGATCTGTGGCAACCAAAAGTGAATCAACAGGTTGCTGATTGGGGCATCAAAAAGATGAAAACTCGCTGGGGAAGCTGCAACATTCACCAGCGACGAATTTGGCTAAATCTAGAGCTTGCCAAGTATCCGATCGAATGCGTGGAATATGTTTTAGTGCATGAACTTGTTCATCTTTTAGAGCGCTATCACAACGATCGATTCAAAGCCTACATGAATCAGTTGCTTCCGCACTGGCGACGCTGCCACAAAATCTTGAATCCAAAACCACTCGATCTTGAAGCGCTATAGCCATGCAATCAAAAAAGATGCAATCAACCATCACGAGCTTTCACGCCCATGTTTACTACGATGCCGACAGTCGCGACATCGCTGCCCGAATTCGCGAAGCGCTGGCGGCTGAATTTGATGTGGCGCTAGGACGCTGGCACGATCGACCGATTGGTCCTCATCCGCAGCCGATGTATCAAGTTTCGTTTGCCGTTGAGCAGTTCGGCGCAGTTGTGCCTTGGCTGATGCTGCATCGATCGAACCTGGATATTCTGGTTCATGCCAACACGGGAGACGACGTTGCTGACCATACCGCTCATGCGCTGTGGCTAGGCGACAAACTGAACTTGAATATTGAGGTGTTGCGTCCAAGCTCGTCAGTTTAAGACCGCTTTGCTGCAAGAATTGCAGCAAAGCTTAAAATTTCGCGTTTTTTGCTGTTTTAAGGCTGAAAGTTTCCGGAAAGCGATCGCCACTGCCGAAATACCAAGACATAGCGACAGCCAGCTTTCTGATCGATCGGGCTGTCTTTGACAACCAGCAGTTGGCGCAAGTACGGAGAAATACCATCGTGACAGCAACGACCCATTCAGACCTGAACAGCGCACGCTCCACCCAAGAGAGTTTGCGCGTTTTATTTTTTCAGATCGAAGCAGAGCTTCACCGCAGCGATGCGTTTCGTCAGGCAATGGCCGGAGTGCAAAACCAAACTGGCAGCAGCGAGGGAATGCAGGCGTTGCTGAAGGCGGCAGGTCGAGAAGCGATTCGGCTGGCAATGCGCCAAATGCTGCGTCATGCGCCAAAAGTAGAACCTGTGACTGCAAAGCGCGAAAAGCGCGAAAAGCGATCGGAAGAACCTGCAACCGAATCAACGCTGCTGAATACGGCAGCTTCGATCGAGCCAGAACCGATCACACCGCTGGTTGAGCCGCCAGTGACGACGCGCCCTGCTCCGCCGCCCATTACACCGTTTGAGCAGCAGCGGCAGCTTGCAATGCAGCAGCTTGGCGAAACGCTGCGCGAAGCCCGATACGCGAAAGGACTTTCGATCGAGCAGGTTCACAGTCAAACCTGGGTGCCGATTCATCAGCTGAAGGCGCTAGAAGCGGGACAGGTAGAGCATTTGCCCGAAGATATTTTTGTGCGCGGCTTTATCCGTCGTGTTGGGGATACCTTAGGACTTGATGGCTGTGAACTGGCGGATACGCTGCCGAGCTTGGATGCGGCAAAATCCGTTGTGCCATCTTGGGCGCGATCGCGGATTGCTCCTTCGTCGGCTCAAGGTTGTCTTCAGCCTGCTCACCTGTATGTTGGCTATGCAGCGTTAATGGCGGGGGCGGTCGGCAGTTTGGCTTGGATTACGCAGCATCCAGTTTCGCCGGGACTGCTAGAGAAAATTGAGCCGGAACCGCCCGCCCCAGAGCAGCAAACGAAGCCGGGCGTGCGGTTTAGCGGTGTGCAGCGGGGGGCAGTCGCGCAGGCGATCGCGCAGCCGCAAATGGTGACGCCGGAAAGCGCAGGCTTGTAAAAGCAGAACTGTAGAAGCAGGACTGTAAAAAACGTTTGGCAATAAAATTTTTGGAGTTCAATCAAAATTTTGGCCGCGATCGATTCATCATCCCATCTGAATTCCTTTGGGATTTTTGGGATGCAGGTGAATCGATCGCGGTTTAATTTGCTTCCGATCCCCCAACCAGTGAAGGCTAGGGCGTGTCTTCAGAAGCTCTAGAAGCAGTAGAGCGGATGCGATCCGGTATGGATCAGCAACGCTAGCCGCGCAGCGCTATCCGCAGGAAGCGATCCCCCTGTCCCCTTATCAAGCGGGACTTTGAGTGGTTCGGCTCCCTCCTTACCAAGGAGGGCTGGGGAGGATCGTCAGTCTCAAAACATACCTTAGAGCCATCCCCCCACACGCCTCTAGCCCCGACTGAAGGGTTTCACCTAAAACTCTCAAAGGGCATATCTGTCAGTGGCAATGTGGCTTGCTTTCCTTCCACTCAAATTAGAACGATCGATCAGGGACGCGATCGCTGTAATATATAACTCTACTCAAGGCAAGCTGTGAGCTAAGATAGCGCTAGGCTTTTGCTTTATTGTGTTTTGCTTGCTGGTCTTCCTTCGCACAGGTAAATTGCGGTTTGCCTTAAGTTTCCTGGTATCGTTTACTGTTTTGAGTGTGATTACCTCATGCCGCTCATGGAAGACCGATTTAGCCCCCGTGAATCTCGAAATTCTGCTCTGATTCGCTCTGCGCCTTTTTTTGAAGGATTGCCGGAAGCTGTGGTGGATAAGGCAACCGCGCAGGTAGTAACGCGCTCCCATCCTGCCAATCAGGTGATTTTGCTGGAAAATGATTGGGGCAGCGCGGTCTATTTCATTCTCAGCGGCTGGGTAAAAATTCGCACATACAACATTGATGGCAAGGAAGTTACGCTGAACATTCTGGGCAGGAATGAACTGTTTGGCGAAATGGCTCCGCTGGATGAAGTACCGCGATCGACTGACGTAATCACGCTCTCGCCGACTGTGATCGGCAGTATGCCCGCTCAAGATTTTGTGCATCTGCTCAATACCGAGGCGCAAGCCGGAATTCGTCTGGCGCAATTGATGGCGCGACGCTTGCGACAGGTGAATCGACGGCTCAGATTGCGCGAGTCAGACAGCGTGTCGCGAGTGGCGGATATTCTAATCTTTCTGGCAGAAGGCCAAGGGCAGCGGCGTGATAAAGGCGTCGAAATTCCAAATTTGCCTCATCGAGAACTCAGCAGCCTCAGCGGATTGGCGCGAGAAACGGTAACGCGCGTGTTGAGCAAGCTAGAGCGCAAAGGATTGATCGTGCGCGATCGCGAAACGTTGTTCATTCCCGACCTCGACGCTTTGGAGCGCATCCTCGTTTAGCTGCAACGAAGCGTTAAGCTTCATTAAGAAAGATTGGCGTGTATCACAGTTGCGATCGCACATTGAGGCAATTGCGGTAATTTTGGGGTAAGTTCCCTCCTGCCCTCGACCCAGTGGAGTAGATCCTATGTGTTTTAAGCGCGTTTTGGCCGCGATCGATGCGTCTTCGCTCAGCCAGCTTGTGTTTGATCAGGCATTGGAAATTGCCGAGCGCGACGGAGCAATTCTGAAATTATTTCACAGCATGAGTTGTGACATGCTGGCAGGAATGCCGCACTATTCCAGCGAGCTTGGCCTGTCGCCGCAGTTCGTCACGGTTGCTCAGCACAATCAGCACCACATTGACCAGCAAAGCCGCGAAATGCGCGATCTGCTGCGCCGCTACTGCGAACTGGCTCGCGCCAAAAATGTGCCCGTCGAGTTTGAATCGCGCCTCACCGATGCCGGACAAGGCTTGTGTCAAGCGGCAGAAGATTGGCGAGCCGATTTGGTCGTGGTCGGACGGCGCGGCAGACGCGGACTGGCCGAAGCGCTGCTGGGCAGCGTCAGCAATTACGTTTTGCATCATGCGCCCTGCGCCGTTCTGGTAATTCAGTCGCCCTCGACGAATGCAGTGAGCGATCGCCGCACACCCGTCGCAGTAGGCGCGATGGCTTCGCCGCCTTTGGGCGAGTAGCGCGAAGGTCTGGAAAAAGAGTCGGCTTCAGTGAATTCAATACTCTGTCTCTTTATCCAGTCATTTCGCTGCGCCAATCATGAATGCACCCGAATCGAACCTGCCTTTTCAAGTCACGCAAACGGTTTCGCGTGGCGGAACCACGTTTGAGCTGTTGGAATACAAGCCGCTGTCGGGCAGCGACAGCGTTGCCGTTGCCGAACAGCTTTACACGCTCAATCGCGCCGGAGTGCATCTGCGCCAGCTCCGGATTCGCCTGAACAACGATGCCGTGCGGACGGAACCCGGCGTGCTGCAATTCCTCAAGGGCCACATCAGCATGGAAAGCTCGACGGGCGCGGGTGGTGGCATGGGCGGCTTGGTGAAAGGAGCGATCGCTGCTGCCCGGACGGGAGAAACGATCTTCAAACCGCTCTACCGAGGCACGGGCGAAATCTATCTCGAACCCACCTTCGGCCACTACTGGCTGATGCAGTTGAACAACCAAACGCTGTACGCCGATCAAGGCTTGTTCTGCTGCTGTGAAGATGCCGTTAAAGTCGATGCACACAAGGTTGAAAGCTTTTCGGCCAGAGTCGCAGGTGGAGAAGGCCGCTACCAAACTAAAGTTAGCGGATCGGGCATCGTTGTTTTTCGCATTCCCGTTCCCCAAAAGGAAATCTTGCCGCTGACGCTGGAAAACGAAACGCTTCAGGTCGATGGCTCGTTTGCCCTCCTGCGGACTGAAGGCGTCAGATTTACGGTCGAGCGGGCTTCTAGCTCGCTGCTGGGAGCCGTCACCAGCGGCGAAGGACTGCTGCAAACCTTCCAGGGAACCGGGCGAGTTTGGATCGCGCCAACGCAACCGCTGTACGATCGCATGACTGCCTTTGCTTCCCTGCCCACGTTACCCTCAACTCGCTAAACTCAAACTGCCCTACCGCGATCTCAACAAAACGAAGGGGGCGTGACCTGTCATGCCCCTACTCTTCTTTGATTGAAGAAAAATTCTCGAACCAGCCGCGCTTCCAAAAGAAATAAACGAGTCCTCCGGCGATCGCGGCCATCAATCCTAAACACAGCGGATAGCCATAGTACCAGTTCAGTTCTGGCATATTGAAGGGCGATCGATCGGTGTTGAAATTCATTCCATAAATTCCCGCCACGAACGTTAAGGGAATGAAAATGCTGGAGATTACCGTTAGCAATTTCATCACTTCATTCATGCGGTTGCCAACAGATGAAACGTAGATGTCCATCAGGCTTGAAGCTAGTTCGCGATAGGTTTCTACCATGTCAAGCACCTGCGTCGCATGGTCAGCACAATCGCGCAGATAGACGCGCACATCCTGACTGATCAATTCATTTTCATCGCGAATCAGCACATTGATTGCATCGCGCAGCGGCCAAATTAATCGACGTAGTGACAGCAACTCGCGCTTGAGGAAATGAATTTTTTCTAATGTGCGACGAGTAGGATTCACCACAACTTCTTCCTCAAGATCTTCAATGCGTTCGCCATACGCTTCAAGCACCGGAAAAAACCCATCAACGATCGTATCCAGCAGCGCATACGCCAGATAATCCGCTCCCCGCTTTCGCAACAGGCCGCGATCGAGCCGGATGCGATCGCGCACCGATCGAAACGTGTCGTGTTCCGGTTCTTCCTGCACAGTCAGCAAATAGTGTTTTCCCAGAATGAAGCTGACTTGCTCTTTGGTGCAGATTTCGCCGCCTGCTCTGGGCATCACCATCCGCGTAATGATCACGATTTGGTTGTCGTATTCTTCTACTTTCGGACGCTGCGGCACATTGACGACATCTTCTAGCGCCAGCGGATGCAGATCAAACACTTTGCCCAACCGCTGCAACACATCTTCGCTGCCCAACCCCTGCACATCCACCCAAGAGACCGAATCCGAATCGAGATACGGCTCGCATTCTTCCGGCGTCGCCAGTTCCAGTCGCGTCGCGTCCGTTTCGTTGTAGTCAATCAGCACGATCGTCGGGGGTGGTGCGTCCGCTTCGATCGTTAGCGATCCGGGCAGCGTTCCCGGTGCACTATAGGAATAATCGACGTAAGAATCTTCGCTTTCGTCGTTCACGATGACGGGCGACACGCGGCGGCGTTTGGGCAGGCGAGAAGCGATCGCAAAACGCTGAGGCGAATTGCTCGTCGAATCGGGACGCGGCGTCATAAACGGTTTTGTTCGGAAGGAATCTCTTTGAGGATACAAGAGACGATCGCGATTTGCCGAGAACGGAGAGGGTGGGATTCGAACCCACGGTTGCTTTCACAACACTCGATTTCAAGTCGAGCGCATTCGACCACTCTGCCACCTCTCCAAGGTGCGCCTCTTATGCTATCGCAAACCTTTGAGCGATCGCAAAGTAAAATCGATCGCACGGGTCAAGCGATCGCTTCACACAAAACAGTTCAAAACGGAGAGGGGGGGATTCGAACCCCCGTTGAGTTGCCCCAAACTTGATTTCGAGTCAAGCGCATTCAACCGCTCTGCCACCTCTCCAGGCCAGGCACTTTGACCATTTTACTGTGAAATGGCGGTTTGTAGCGCTGCAAATTCGGCGTAATCTTTCAGTAGCGATCGATGGTGAAGCAGCCCGCTTTCGCTTTGGGTGATGAGCGATCGCACAAAGCGCTTAGCGCTCCTGCGCCAAGTCGCGAATCAAGGTCAGACGAGAATAGAGATAGGTAGTGACCGTGTCGCTCTCTTGATGGTTGATCGATCGCTGGCCGCGAAGCTGACCGATCAAAAACTGGACAAGGCTGTTGTCGTCCAGGCTCAGCAGCAGTTGAGCCTGAGTGGTTTCAACCAATGTCCACAGTTGGTGTAGCAGCAGAGGAGTCATGTGGCGTTGTCCTTAAGCTTTTCTTTATTTTTTACAGAATACCCAAGTGCTGCGTGTTCAATCAGTCAAAAACATAACAAGACACAAGAGTTACACAATCCTCAATAATTCGATCCAATTCTTGACTTTCAAATCGATCGATAATTTCTGTTTCTCTATCTCAAGAGAGTAGACAAGCGAATTGGAGCTGCGATCACCCGATTCACAATTTGGCTTCGCGTGCAGGTGCAACTTCGTGAAAGCGGCGATAGTCCACTGCGCGACGACCATCTGGCAGGCGCGAGAGAATGTCCTCAAAGCGCATATTCCACAGAATTTCACTGGCGATGTAGGAATAGCGAGCGTGAATTGTTTGGGCAAAAGTTTCATCGAGTCCGGTCAGCGTCACGACCACTTCCGCTTCGACTTCCGCCAAATCTTCTGCCGTCATGCCATACAGCGGACTGTCTGAATCGATCGGGTGCATAATCGTCCAGGTCAAGACAAACACAGGCGTTTGCGATCGCACCAGCTTCATGTCGTAAAAGCGCCGCATAAATTCGCCTTCGGGCGTGGTTACATTTCGCACTAGCGTCATCCGCGTCTGCGCCTCGATCACCTGATTGTGCCGTTGATTCGCGGCTCGCAGCATCAGCGTCGGCAGGTCATCTTGCACGGTAATCACCGCAGTTTTGCTGAACAACACGCGAGCAGTCGGACGGGCAAAGCGGGCAAACATCAATCCAGTTGCCATTGCCAAGCCGAGTAAACCTGTGAGCGCCTCGATCGTCACCACCACGTTTGCCCAGGTCGTCGTTGGATACATTGCCCCATATCCGATCGAGGCCATCGTCTGCACACTGAAGAAAAACGCATCGGGAAACGAACCGGGCTGAGCATTCGCAATGCCGTCACCGCCCAGCAGATACAAAAACGCAAACAGCGCATTCGCCGCCACAAACGAAATAAACGTCAAGATGAAATACTGCACCCAAGACATGGTGAGCAGCAGATGGTACGGATCGCGCCACCGCGCCAGCTTTGCGCCCACGCGAACAATTCCAGATTTGCTGCCGCTGGGATTGACCAGGCGTGGACGAGACGGCGGAGGCGATCGATCGGGCAGATTGCGCGAAGACGAACGAGGAGCAGCCATCAGCAAAATCGCTTATCAAGACAAAAGCTAGCCTATCATTGCCCCGCGAAAGAAAAAGTTTGGGTAGAGCGATCGCGCTGTACCCGCATCTTTTCCTATCAAAATCATCAATAGAATTCGATCTTGATACAGCTTGTTCGATCGCCAAAAAACAAAAGCAGAAGCGATCGCTTCTGCTTTGAAGTTCAATTCAAATAAGGGTGAGGGGCAACCACACGAAGACCAAATGCAGGATGAACGCTTCAAACGGGTTTGTGAAAAACCGTGAGTCACGATCGATCGCAATTAGTCAAAATTTAGTACAGTTCTTCTTCTTGGTGCGTCATGATCGTGCAATCCGAAGTCGGGTATGCCACACAGGTCAGCACATAGCCTGCTTCGATTTGGTCATCATCCAGGAAGGATTGGTCAGACTGGTCAACGGTTCCAGCAGTAATTTTTCCAGCGCAGGTCGAGCAAGCACCCGCACGGCAAGAGTAGGGCAAATCAAGACCTTGCTCTTCCGCCGCATCGAGAATGTACTCGTCATCGGGTACATCAATCGTGGTGTTTAACCCTTCAGCTTCATTGATTAGCGTTACTTTAAAGCTAGGCATGTCGTCCTCTCAATGTGTCAACGGCAGTATGAATCACTTTCGCAACCTGCCCTGGAATCAGCGCATTGATTGCGGTTCAGCGTTCTCCTTTCTAGATACTACGGGAAAACTATTTCACCGCATCCCCTGCTGTGAATGGGATTCGTAATGTAAAAAATTGTTTTTATCTTAAATTACTTATATCCGCACGGATTCTTGTGCTATGGCGCGATCGCGTTCCATTCTCCTGCGATAATGCGGATGACTTTTCTCAAATTGCTCATGCCTGTTCGAGTTGGCCTGGTTGGAACAGGCTATGCTGCCAAACTTCGCGCCGACGCTTTTTCCAGTGACGATCGCGCTGAACTCATCGCCGTTTGCGGCCATTCGATCGAAGCTGCGATCGCTTTTGCCGACAGCTACAACGCCCAAGCCTATGCAAGCTGGACGGACTTGATCGCCTCAGATGTCGATCTCGTGGTGATTGCCACTGTGAATCGCGACCATGAGGCGATCGCTCGTGCCGCCCTGACTGCCGAAAAACACACGGTGGTTGAATATCCGCTCGCCCTGAATGCCACTGCCGCCGCCGACCTGATTGAACTGGCGCAAACTCAGCAAAAGCTCTTGCACGTGGAGCATATTGAACTGCTCAGCGGCATTCATCAAACGCTGGTGCGCGAACTGCCGCAAATTGGCAACCCGTTCTACGTCCGCTATGCCAGCATCAATCCGCAGCACCCCGCGCCCAACAAGTGGACATATCAGCCTGCCCTGTTTGGCTTTCCGTTCATCGGAGCGCTTTCGCGCATTCATCGGCTGACGGCTGTATTCGGCACGATCGATTCGGTGGCCTGCCAAGCTCGCTTTTCGGGCAGTTCCGATCGCTACACCTCCTGTCTCTGTACGGCACTGTTGCGCTTTAGCAGCGGACTGGTGGCCGAAGTGGTCTACGGCAAAGGTGAAGCCTTGTGGCAGGCAGAACGATCGCTCGTCATCCAAGGCGATCGCGGCGCTCTGGTTCTCGACACCGACAAAGGCACTTTGATTTCGGCAGAAGGGGAGCGATCGCTGGACATGGGCACTCGTCGCGGCCTGTTCGCCAAAGATACCGCTAACGTCCTCGATCACCTGACAGCAGGCGCACCTTTATATGTCAGTCCAAGTTCGAGTTTGTATGCGTTGAAGGTGGCAGAAGCAGCAATGCGATCGGCAGAAACGGGCGAAGCGATCGATTTAAGACGGGTATAGATGAATTAAGAAGATACCTGATTTCAGCAACTCGATCGTCTCTAAAGTGCAATATCAGCCAGTAGCCGGATCGCGGAAAGAACAGCACGTCACCTTGAGTTTGTTGCGCTTCTTGTGGATTGCCATAGATATCAATCACCTCACTTCTGCCTGCACCGATCGATACACCTTCTTCCGTTGAAAAATCTGGACGGCTAATCAAAAGATCAATGACAACGCCTTGTGCAGCAGAATCGATCGCGTCCAAACCAATCGCCTCTCTTGGAACTTGAATCGCGACAAGAAATTGAGGATAGAACAAGATAACAAAGCTAAAGCCGCAGCGATTTCCACCTCGCTCGACACTTTCGGGCGTTCCTAATCGTTGAAGCGCCTCTGCTCCTGACATTCCTAAATGAATTTGGTCAATAGTCGGATAGGCGGTAGCTTGAACTGAAGGAGTTTCACCACAAGCGAGCGCGCTGGGTGCAAATAAAATTCCACTGGCAAACAAGGCAACGCACAAACCTTTGGAAACGGAAGGGATGAGTTGAGGGTGCATAGAAGGTTTGGTTAGAGATGAACTGGTATCGATCGATTAGCGCTGAGTCGGTGAATGAGTGTCAAGTCCATAGCGATCGCGCACCAAATACAGCGGTCTTCCTTTCACTTCTTCATAGACTCGACCGAGATATTCACCTAAAATTCCCAGCGTAATTAATTGCACCCCACCCAAAAACAAAACAGCGACCATAATTGAAGCAAAACCCGGCACATCCGCACCCAAAATTAAAGTGCGAATAATCAAAAATGTGCCATAAACAAAGGCCAGCAAAGAAAACAAAATGCCGACATAGCTCCACACTTTCAGCGGCAGCAAGCTAAAAGAAGTGATGCCATCAACGGCAAAATTCCACAAGCGCCAATAGTTCCAACTGCTGCGGCCTTGATAGCGCTCTTGGCGATCGAACAGAATCGAAGTTTGACGAAAACCGACCCAGGCAAACAAGCCTTTCATAAAGCGCGTCCGTTCCGGCAGTTGCTTGAGTACGTCTACGACGCGGCGATCGAGCAGGCGAAAATCTCCGGTATCGCGAGGAATCGTGATGCTGCCAATTTTGTCGATGACGCGGTAGAAACTGCCCGCCGTGAAGCGTTTGAGCCAGCTTTCTCCCAAACGCGATCGCCTTGTGGCATACACCACGTCATAGCCTTCGCGCCACTTGCCGATCAGCGCTTCGATCAGTTCTGGCGGGTCTTGCAGGTCAGCATCGATCGGAATGACGGCATCCCCATTGGCGTAGTCGATTCCCGCTGTCAAAGCGATTTCTTTGCCAAAATTGCGCGAAAAGCTGATGATTTTGATGCGCGAATCGAGATAGTGATGCTTCACCAGAAGCGGCAAAGTGCGATCGCGGCTGCCATCGTCGATGCAGATAATTTCGTAGCTGAGATTGAGGCGATCGAGGACATCTTTCAATCGCTCAAACAAATAGTCGAGGTTGTCCTGCTCGTTATGCATCGGCACAACGATCGACAGCACCGGATGATTTTCATCCATGTCCACCTCCAAAAAAGCTTGATGCCACAATAGCAGAAGGCAGAGAAAGGCAGGAGCAGAAGCAAACTGCCCCCCCGTACAGACGCGAGATCTCGCGTCTCAACCCCAAGACCTCGCGTCTCGACACCCTACCTTCCCAGCCGATTCGGAATGCCTTCGCAGCCGCCGGGAATGGTCGATCGCGTGGCCGAGCCGCCCCAAGCGCAGCAATATTGCCGCTGTTCTTCACTGAGGCGGACGACGTTGGAGAAATCCGCATTTTCAATCACGGCTCCCGTAAAGGCTCCGGTTTTGTAGTCGGGGAGGTCGGTGCGGCTGCGGGGCGAAGCAGTTTCAACTGGGCCATAGAACAAGCGTGTGCCCATCATGTCCGAGCCGGATAGATCGGCTTCATACAAAATCGTGCGAGCCAGATTGGTTTTGACGAGATCGCAGCGGCTCAAATTGGCGCGAATCAAATTGGCATCGCTCAGATCCGTCCAGCGCAAGTCGGTTCCGGCCAGGTTGGAAACGGCCAGCATCACGCCCAAATCGATCACGCGCACTCCATATTCGCGGTCTTCCGCATAGCCGCCCGTCCCGTCGAGGATGGCGCGTCCCAAGCGGCGATCGCGTCTGAGCGGAGTCAAGAGGCGCGATCGCGACAGGAATCGCAGAATCTTTGCTTTGCCTGTGCCATCGACGCTGCTCAAAATCGCGGCTGTGCGGCCTTCCGCGATCGCTCGCTCCTGCGGCACATCTTCGAGCAAGCCTTCTTCGTCCAGCACCAGTTCCGAAATGCCCTGGAAGTAGGAGTCGATCGTTTGCTGCTGGGTGATCAGGTTTTGCTGAATGGTGAGATCGCGAGAAATGATGTACTGCCGCCACGCCACGTAAACGGCAAGCACGGCGATCGCAATCTGGCCGACCGCGCCCAACAGTTCCGCCGAAGCGCCCAAAGCGTCCCAGTTGAAGCTGCCGTACCAGTCTGCGATGCGTCGGGTAATTCCGGTGAAGCGAAGCACGCTGTAGATCGCGACGATTACGCCAACGATGCTGACCGTAACGGTGACTTGCTGGTCTGAAACAATTTCCGCCAGCACAGGCCGCAGCGCTGTCCAGACAATTCGACCCGCAATCAGCAGGGCAACGATCGCCCCCGCCAAAGCCACCCAGCTTAGATTTAGCCACCAGCCCGCCAGCATGATTGCGATCGTCAACAGCACGAGCAGCGATTGGGGCGGTTGCTGCCGTTTGGCGAGGGGAGCGGGAGTGCGAGGGGCGATCGCGCTTTCAGCCGCTTGCCAGGTAGCCGGATTCGAGCGAGCCGCTTCGGAGGCGACTTCTCCATTCAGGCTGCTGAGAATTTTGGGCTGCGTTGAGTCGGGCGTGGGCGGCTGAGAATCTGGAGTCATCGGCAGCAGGCGATCGGCATTGCTCTATCCACAATAGCGGCATTTGTTCGATCGAAATGCGAAAGACTACACGCATTTCGATCGCACCGTGCTTCATCCTGCTGCAATTTCAATCATTAGATGGGTACTGGATGGTGCAAAATAAGCTAGCTTACTGAAGTTATAGGCGGCTACTTGCGTGTCATTTCAGTCGCGATCGCAACAGGTGCTAACGCCGTGCCAGATTCACAGGCTGACCGCAACGAAATTCTCAAGTCTGAATTTTTGACTCCTCGCAGCCGCTACCGGGGAGAATTCACACCGGAAAATTTGGTGTTTGATGCCAATCTCCAAGAGTTTGCCAGCCGCGTGGCGCTGCTGTGCGGGCTGGAATCGGGCGGAAAAATTTCGCCGCAGGAAGCTTACAACCAAATTAAAGATCTGTGGCATCAACTGCGAGATGCTAAGCATAATCTGCTCGATCGCGACCCGCCGGAACCGCCGGAACTGCCGCCCGAATAGCGCTTACAAATTGAAGTAGTCCTGCACGATCGCCACGATTCGCTCTGCCGCCTTGCCGTCACCAAACGGATTGATTGCGGTTGCCATCTGGTCGTAAGCAGTGCGATCGCTCAGCAGTTCGCTGGCATTGGCAAAAATCTCTTTCGCCTGTGTGCCAATCAGCTTGGCGGTTCCCGCTGTCACGGCTTCCGGGCGCTCGGTCGTTTCGCGCAGCACCAAAACGGGCTTACCCAAGCTGGGTGCTTCTTCCTGCAAACCGCCGGAATCCGTCAGCAGCAGGTAGCTCCGCTGAATTGCGCCGACCAGTTCGCTGTAGTCGAGCGGTTCGGTGAGAAAAACGCGGGGATGATCGCCCAATTTGGCCTGCAACGGGTCGCGGACGATCGGATTGCGGTGCAGCGGCAACAGCAAAGCGGTATCGGGGAATTGCTCCAGCACTTGCAGAAATCCAGCGGCAATCTCGTCCAAGGGTTCGCCCCAGTTTTCGCGACGATGCACGGTTGCCAGCAAGACGCGATGCTGATCCCAATTCAGTCCGGGAATCTCACACTGCGGATTTTGTGCGGCCACAGTCAACAGCGCATCGATGACCGTATTTCCGGTTTGGTGAATTTGGCCGACGACGCTCGATCGCTTTAGATGCTCAACCGCAACCGGAGTCGGCGCAAAGTGAAGCTGCGTGATCTGCGAAATCAAGCGGCGATTGGCTTCTTCGGGATAGGGATTGTACAGGTCATCAGTTCGCAGTCCCGCCTCCACATGACCAACCGGAATTTTTTGGTAAAAGGCGGCAAGCGCGGCAGCAAAAGCGGTTGTCGTGTCGCCCTGCACGAGAACCATTTGCGGCTGAAGTTCGGCAAATAGCGCTTCGAGTCCCTGAAGGCTGCGACAGGTAATGTCGGTGAGCGTTTGGCGCGGCTGCATGATGGCGAGGTCGCGATCGCTTTCCAGTTCAAATAGCTGCATCACCTGCGTCACCATTTCGCGATGCTGTCCGGTCAAAACGACTTGCGTTTCAAACTGGGGCGACTGCCGAAATTGCCGAATCACCGGAGCGAGTTTGATCGCTTCCGGTCGAGTGCCAAGGATGATGCAGACGCGAATCGGGTCAGGCATTGATCACAGATTAAGGGTTAGGGGTTACGGGTTAGGAGTTGACCAACACCCGACACTCATACTACGTGAAAACAGCCTACGCGAAAACGACGGTGCGATTGCCGTAGACCAAGACGCGATGTTGCAGGTGCAGGCGGACGGCTCTGGCGAGGACGATGCGCTCTAGGTCTTTGCCTTTGCGAATCAGGTCGGCTACGGCATCGCGATGGCTGACGCGCACCACGTCCTGTTCGATAATTGGGCCTTCGTCGAGGTCTTGGGTGACGTAGTGGGCGGTTGCGCCGATGATTTTCACGCCGCGATCGTGCGCCCGCTGATAGGGATTTGCTCCGGCAAAGGCGGGCAAAAATGAATGGTGAATGTTGATGACGCTGGGAAACTGCTCGATGAAACTGGGGCTGAGAATCTGCATGTATTTCGCCAAAACGACGAGATCGATGCGGTATTTTTGCAGCAGTTCAAGCTGTTTGGCTTCTTGTTCGGCTTTGGTTTCAGGCGCGATCGGAATGTGGTGATAGTCGATGCCGAACTGCTGGGCGATCGCTTCCATCTGCGGATGATTGCTCATGATCACGCCAATTTCCGCTTGAAATTCACCCGATCGCGCTCGCCATAGCAAATCAAACAAACAGTGATCCTGACGGCTGACCCAAATCGCAATTCGCGGCAGGCGATCCGTTCCGGATCCGCTTTGCGGGCCGCTAAAGTGAATTTGCCAGCTAGCTCCCAGCGGTTGGGCGATCGCGTTGAACGCAGGCGCGATCACGTCTTGCGGCAAATTGAAGCCGTCAAGCTGCCACTCGATTCGGGACAAAAACAAGCCCGCCGTAAAGTCGGTGTGCTGGTCGGCGTGGATGATGTTGCCGCCGTTTGAGTAGATGAAGTTGGCAAGCTTGGCGACCAGTCCTTTTTGATCGGGACAGGAAATCAGCAGCGTGGCAGTCGGGCTGGTCATGGCGTGGCAGTGGGAGACGGCGAGGCAGTCGGCGCAGGCGATCGATCGGGCGATCGAGTTGGAGAAGCGGTAGGCGAAGGCGAACTCGTCGGAGAAGGGCTAGCCATCGGAGAAGCGGCAGGCGATCGGGTTGGAGAAGTTGTCGGAGAGGGTGATGCCGTTGGAGAAGTTGCTGGAGACGGAGATTCAGTCGGAGGGTCGGTGGGAGAAGGCGTTGGGGAGGGTGACGATTGCTTCCATTCAGGGATCGATCGATTCACCGCGCTGTCAAAATCCGGCGAAACCGTCACCACCTGCAACTCGCTTGGATTTCCGGTCGCTGGATCGGCCAGCGCGTAAAGGTTGCTGCGGTTGAAGTCGTAGCCGCCGATCACCAGCTTGTGAGCTTGGCCGTTGTCGAGCGTGACAAAAATTGTGGCGATCGGCTGGTCGAGTCCGTAGTCCTTTTGGTTGGCACGGTTGATGGTGAGGACGCGATCGCGCTCTTGCGTTGCCAGCAGATTTAGCAGATAGGCAACGGAGGCATCGCTGGCGGGCGTTTGGTCTGGCTCGCGCATTTGCCATTTGCCAGTGGAATCGCGCTCGAACAGCAAATTGTGCAGGCGCGTTTGGACGCGGAAGCGCTGCACCTGTTTTTCCTCAAAGCCAAACAGCGAGGCGGCTTGCGTTTCGCTGGCCTCCGGTTGGTCTGCGTTGCGGACTTCGCTGAAATAGACGAATCCGCCCAGCAGTGCGGCGACTGCAACTAAAGTCCAAGTCATCGGGTGTAGTTTCATTCGATCGCCTCCTAACGCCGCCGCAGCCACGCGATCGCCGCCAGCCCAAAGCCGATCAGCGGCAGCACCAAAACCGAACCGATGCCGAGAACCGCCTGCTGCTGAGCGTTGAGCGTGATCCGGCGATCGATCGCGGTTCGGGGACGAATCGACAAGGTGAGATCGCCTTCTTGACTGAGCCAGTTGACGCTGTTGAGAAATAGATCGCCATTTAGCTGCTGGTCAGACAGGCCATCGGCCATAAAGCTGGAGTTGCCGATCACGACAACGCGAGCTTCAGCAGGTGGCCGATCGGCATCGGCGGAATTCTCATCGGCTGTTGAATTATCAGAAATTGGCCGACTCAAAGCCGCACCGATTACCATTGGGCCTTGGGGCGGCGCGTTCGGGTCAAACTGAATTTGACCGCCTTCTTCAACCGCTTGCGCCTGCGTTTGTTCGCTCGTGAACAGCAGCGGCGCTTCTGCTTCGTTTTCGGTGTCGGTAATTTGCAGCGGTTGGGCGATCGGAAACAGCGAAATGCCGTTGCCAAACTCGCGCGTAATCGGGTGATCGCCGTACTGCGTGACGATCGCCACCGTCGGACTGCCCGCCACCACCGCGCCATTTGGATCAAGCACGACGAGATTGCTTAACTCGACACCCCAACTTTCCAGCAAATCGTTCAGTCCCGTTTCGGTCAGCGGATCGAGCATCAGCATCAGCCCGCTTTTGCGCTTCAAATAGTCTTGCAGGGCGCGAACTTCAGCAGCCAGCAGTTCACGCTTGGGTCCCGCAATCACGAGGACGTTGGCATCATCGGGAACTTTCGGGCTGGTTGCCAGGTTCAGCGGTTCTGCCACAAAGTTTTCGTCACCCAGTTGCGCGATCGCCTGAGACGCGCTTTCCTGCCCTGACCCGTCGAGCGTTTTTTCGCCGTGTCCTTGCAGGAAGTAGACTTTCGGCTGGCGATCGAGATTTAACTGTGCCAAAGCGGTCGTCAAGCTGCGCTCAGAAAGTCGCTGCTGCGGATTGACGGTGGTGACAAATTTGCGGCGATCGCCCGATTCCAGATACACCTCGCCAAACGACTGCACCCCAAAGCGCTGCGCCAGTCCGGGCTGTGCCTGCGGGTCAACATATTCGTAGGAAAACTGCTCGTTTTGACGGCGAAAATTTTCCAGCAGTTCGCGGTCTTGCGCGTTTGGCGTTCCCGCTTCAAAAATCCACAGCTTCACGGGCTGCTGAAGCCGATCGACAATTTCGATCGACTGCGGCGACAGCGTAAAAAGCTGATTCTCGGTGAAGTCCACCCGCTTGTCATAGCGGACGCCCAGGAAATTCACCAGTCCCAGAATCACCAGCATCGCGATCGTGGCGATGAATGCGTTCGTTCCAGCCTGCGTCGATCGCTGTCCCAAAAAGCTGCCGATCGCCTGTCCTGACATTGCCAGCCACGCCAAGACGATGACGCCGCCCGCAATCATCAGAGCGATCGGTGCGATGCCCCAACTTCCGGACACCAAGCCCGCCGTAATGCCCGCTACAATCAGCGCCAGCCCAAACCAAATGAGGTATTTGAGGTATTTCCAGTGAGTTGCGACGAGTTTCATAGGAGCGAAGGGGTTGGGGTTGAGGGGGAGGTTGGCGCAGGCGAAGCGAATTTTAGCTGCAAGCTGAGCGGGTCATAAGGTCATTGGCTCACGAAATACCAGATTACCGGATGCCTTTCATTTTCCGCTTCTAATCATGCGCCGCACGAATCAGTCAGTCAATGTTAGATTTTGCGATGCAACTGCCCAACTAAGATAGCGATTTTGACAGACCTTCAGGCCAAAGTGTTCACGCGATCGCCTCTCACATTCTCCAAACTGCTCTGCGATCTAGGGTCTTTTAGCTGAGTGAGTTGGCGACGATCGAGCGGTCTTTCTTGAGGTAGACGATCGCGGCGATCGAATTTCGCACGATCAAGAGTGGAACATTCGATCTCATTCTCATTTAGAAAACCATGCCCGACTTACAGAGCGATCTTGACCTCACCATTTCAACGTTGGAGCAAGATCTAACCACCGTTTCAGCCAACGACGCGCTTGGCATCATCGAAAAGTGGCAACAGCACTTTCAAGGCCATCGCCTCGTCGGTGATCTCGAACAGCTTAAGCATGCGATCAGCATGGGCGATCGAGGTGCGATTGCGGACATTCTCCTTGCCGCAGGCGGTGACGCATCGCGAGAAGCTGCCAGCCGCACCGCTGATGATGTTTCGCCCAAAATCCTGGAGCTTGGCAATCTGCTCAGTCAGGTGGGCAATTCGCTGAAGTAAAGCGCAACGCAGAAGGTGAAGCGCTGCTTTCTGCCTCCTAGGGTGTGTTTGAAAACCTCCTGGTGGTTAGATTGCTCGACTGAGATCCCCCTGTCCCCTTGAGAACCCGGACTTTGAGGATGACTCCCTCCTTAGCAAGGAGGGTTGGGGAGGATCGTGTGGTGTTAAAACACGGCCTAGACCGTCGAACTCGATCGATCGGAATCCTCCAGCCCGACTGAAGGAAACAGTTGGGCGTGAAGCAAAAAGCCAGCAAGGACAAGCAAGGCGATCGCCACCGTCCCGATTCCCAGCGAACTTGGAACCCAAAACACCGCTTCCAGATGATTTTCCGCGCCGGACTTCAGCTTCCAGACAAGCTGTTTCCCTTGCTGCTGCGCTTCCGCACCAATCGCCTCTACCTGTTTCGCGCCCCAAGGGGTATTCAGCCGAAACTGCAAGGTCAGCAGTTCGCCCGGACTAATTAAAACGTTGCCATTGGCAGAAATCACGCTTAAGGGGCGCAGATCTACGTCGAGGCGGAGGCGATCGCGCTCGATCAGCAGAAAGTTATTTTGCGATAGGTGAAGTTGCGATCGCAGTTCGGGAATTCCCGTTTTGTCTTCGTCAGACTGCGGCACGGGCTGAAAGAAAGCATTAAACTTCTCGGCAAGTTCGGCTCCGTTGCTGAACGGAATTTTGACGAGCAGTTCTTGCGGATTGATGCGGCGGGTGCGACCTCCGAGTGAGCGCGATCGCTTCTGAATGCTTTGCAGCCAAGCCTGAGCAACCGCATCGCTAAAGCTGGTCAACTGCTCACCCAGCCGAATTTGCTGCACAATTTCGCCGCTTGTTTGACTGGAAAAATTCACGCCCACGTCGTAGTTGACGC
Organism: Microcoleus sp. FACHB-1515; assembly: GCF_014696105.1. GTDB lineage: Bacteria > Cyanobacteriota > Cyanobacteriia > Elainellales > Elainellaceae > JAAUTJ01. The sequence goes on along the minus strand of NZ_JACJPO010000041.1, from coordinate 30,623 downwards.
AGCCCGAAAGGAAAAAGCTCGCAATCAGCGCGAGAACTGCAATTCGCAATCGTGATCCCATTGCTTGCACCTGCGATCGATCGATTTGATCTTAGCGGGGTGTCGGCTTTTTTAACTGAGATCTTGCACCCGTCGCACCACTGCCCTGAAATCAATTTCCGGTCTTAAAGCGAAAACCCATTCAAACGGGTTACAACCCTGGCGCGATCGATTTCCCAGTCAGTTGAAACTGACTTGCGCTGTTAGCTCGAAATTGATTTCTGGGCGGGTCATGCTACAGGCGCGAGATCTCAATCAACCGAACCAAAACAAGCCGCTGATCGTCAGCGCGATCGCAATCAGCGCCACCCAAATAAACTGATTGTCTTTGGTGTTGACCTGGCTGAGATCGATCGGTTCCGGTTCGGGTTGGGGGCGCGATCGCTTCGGTTTGGACGTGGCTTGAAATGCGCCTTTGTTGTCTTGGGCGGCTTCGTCGATCGCGCCCAAATCGGGAATTTCCGTGAGCCATTCGGGGCGCGTTTTCAGGCGCGGCGCTTGCAGAATGTAAAGCAGTCGCTTGGCCTGCTGGCGCGTTTGCAGATCGGGATGGCGCTTTAGCTGTTCGCACAGGGCGATCGCCTCTTGCTGCTGGTCGGCAGCTTGGTAGGCCGTAATCAGCCAGATTTGCATTTCGCCGCCCGATCGCGTGTTGCGCTCTGTCAGACTCACAGCCTTCTCTAACGCCTGAACGGACTGACGATAATCGCCGCGCTCAAACGCTTTTTTTCCAATTTGATAGTGCGATCGCGCCGCTTCCAAATTCTCAGTATTCACGCCAAATGATCAAAATGAAGTGTTCAAATTTTATCGAGGCAGTTTGGGATTCGATCGCCCCACCAACCATCCTCAAAGTTCCCCATTCATGGGGGATTTAGGGGGCTTTACTTCGTCAAGCCATGCTCTAGCGCATAGCGCACTAGTTCCGTGCGGCTATTGGTTCCCGTTTTGGAAAACAGACGGCTCACGTATTTCTCGACGTTCCGCACACTCGTTTCAAGACGGCGAGCGATTTCCTTGTTCATCAAGCCTTCCGCCACCAGTTCCAAGACGCTTTGTTCGCGGGGCGTAAAGTCCAGCTTGACGGGTGCAGGCGTTTGGACAATGCCGCCCCCACGCTGAGACAGCATCGCTCGAATTTCGGCAATCTGCCGCGCCATCTCGGTAATGTCCGGTGCTTCGCTGTCGCTGGCGGCTTTGTTGGCGGCGGCACGACGAGCAAGAATGTTGGTGACAACGGCGACGAGTTCATCCGGGTCAAACGGCTTGGAGATGTAGGCATCGACTCCGGCTGTGTAGCCCTGGATGCGATCGCTCGTCATTCCTCTGGCCGTCAGGAAAACAACGGGCATCGTCTCAAAGCGCGGATCTTCGCGCATCTGCTTGAGAAACTGATAGCCGTCTACCTGCGGCATCATAATGTCCGAAATTACCAGATCCGGCGAAATTTGCTGCAAGCGATCCCAGCCTTCTTTGGCGTTGCTGGCCGTTTCGACCGCAAAGCCGCTGTCTTCGAGGTAGGCTTGCACGGCCTGTCGCAGTCCGGGTTCGTCATCAACGAGCAATAGCTGAGATGTCATGCTGGTTTTGAACGGTGTCGTTTTTTCTCAATCTAGCGAATTGTAGCCGTAACTTCACAAATTCGATCGCTCCCTCAATTCTTCATCAAATCTTTCAGTGCGATTGCCCCCGCCTCCGTTCTCCCCAGGGCGGTCTTGCTACACTAGAAGCATTCTGCGCGGTTCGATCGAATCGTGCGAGATTTTAGGCACATATTCACCCAATCTATCGCTGCTTTCATGGTTCTAGTTCATCCGTCGATCGCAATTCCGCTTGGGGCGCTGTGGGGTCTGCCGCTCGATGGCCTCCTGTCCACGCAGGGCATTATGGTCATGCTGCTGGCTGCTTATGCCGGAGCCATGTGGATGTTTCTCACCAGTGCCCCGAAAGTTCACACGATGATGGTGTCTGACTTGGAAGTGGCGCGAGACTTCTACGAGGGAATGCTGAATTTGCCCGTCGCGGATGTGCCCTTGCACTATTACTACAACTACGAGCAAACCTTGGGGACGGCAGGCATCGATCCGTTTTATGCTTCGACGGCCAGCATGGGGCGATCGGCCACAACCACGATGAACAGTCCCGATGGCCTCTGGTATCAACTCAAGAAAAATACCCAGCTTCACGTTATTTCCGGGGCAAGCCTAGGCGAAAAAAACCGCCAGCGTCATGTTTGCTTTGATCATGACTGCCTTGAACTTGTCTTACTGCGGGCACAAAGCTACGGGGTTCGCTACAAAATCCGCCGCGAGAAACCGCTGAACTTTTTGGTGAAAGACTACGACGGACGCACGATCGAAATGTCCGAAGTCGCTAACTAAACGCGATCGAAACATTTGCAAAAATAGCGAGGGCAATTGGTTTGCAGCCTCGCTATTTTTGTCGCTTTAAGCAAACAAAAGATGCCAGCCAACGATCGCAATCGCCAAATCTGCCAGCAGATGACTGAGGTAGCCCGACCAAAGCGATCGATAAGCCAAATAGCACTTTGACCAAATTGCACCAGCGGCAAACACTGCGATCGAGCCAAGCAGCGTCACCAGCCCGCTTTGCGTGTAGGCCATTAGTGCAATGCTGTGATGCAGCGTGAAGCAAAATGCCGCGATCCAAACAGCCCGCTCGCGATTCAAAATTTCACATTTTTGATAGACAAACCAGCGCCAAACATATTCTTCAATTAAAGAATTGATAACGGTAAAATAAAACGCCCCAATCAGATAAATGCTGGGTGTGCGAATGCCAATTTGTTCCGCTTTACTGCGAATTTGATTGGCTTCAATCAAATGTTGTCCGATCGATCCGTAAGCAATCAGAATCACAGCAAACATCAGCAATCCTAATCCGATTCCCGTTTGCAGTTCCGATCGCGTTGGAGGTGAAACTTTGTATTCGTTGCGATCGATCCACCGCACCCAAATCAGCGGCAAAACCAGCATTCCAATCCGCGTAAAAGCCAGCAGAATTTGTCCAGCTACACCGGGAATAAACAGTTTCGCAACGATTCCAAGGCTCGCCGCACCCGTAATCAAACTCACTGCTAGCAAACCAAACCCAAAAGATTGCGCTTTCATACGGAATATTGTGGCGGCTTCTGATGCAAGTTATACTTCAACCTAACATTGGCTCTCGTAGATTTCGTGACGATCGCTGTCCATCTGCGGCAGCTTCAGCATTGATTTGAATCAGGACAATGACCCATCCCTCGCTAGAGCCGCACCGCTTCTATCGCGCTGATCCGGTGGCTCGCTTTTTGCTCGAAAAAGTTCGTATTTCTCCCGTATCGCTTGCCCTGCTGTCGATCGCAATCACAGCGAGTTCAGCGATTTTCATCGCTTGGATTAGTCGCACCTTGCCGTCTCCACCAACAGAGTTTACGGGTTTATTTGAAGATCCCGTTCCTTGGGTGCTGATTCTATTTATTAATCCGGTTGTGATTGGATATTATTTGTGGAGCTTTCAGGCGATCGATAAAGTGATTATCGACCTAGAAAAATCTGACGCGATCGAAATTGAAATTTCAGAAATCAATCGCATTTCACAAGTGGCCTATCGGCAAAAGTGGCGGAGACTTGCGGCGATCGCCAGCGCAATTTTCTTCAGCATTTTTGTGTTCAAAACGCGCTTTGGGCTGAAAGAAAGCTGGACGGGTTCTGGCATTTTGCCGACTTTGGCTGCAACGGTAGCAACGTTTGTTGTGGTCTATTTAGGAAGCTTATTGGTTCTAAATCTAATCGCCAACATTTGGATTTTGCATCGCGTCTTTGAGACCAAAGAATTAAACGTGAATCCGCTGCATCCCGATCGCTGTGGTGGTTTGCGATCGCTGAGTAACTATGCGTTAAAAACCGCTTATCTTGCTGGAGTTCTTGGTCTACTCGTCGGCCTGATTCAATATCAGTTTATTATTCGGGGAAATTGGCAGCAATATTGGTATGTTTCTCTCGTGATTCCGCTGCAAATTTTGCTGGCGGGAATCTGCTTTTTTGGTCCGCTTTGGGCGGCACATAGCGGAATGCAAAAAGCGAAAGAGGAGCTTTTAAATCAAATTGCACGACAGTTTCAGGCCGACTATTCACAAATTCACGAGAATCTGGCTGGAGATGCAGAAGTTCTCAAGCAAGGAGCCGACAAAATTAAAGAACTGCGGACTTTTTATGAACTGACGAATGAGTTTCCAGTTTGGCCGTATGACGCGAAAAACTTCCGCCGTTTTTCGATCGCAGTTCCGGCTTCGCTGCTGCCAGTGGCGATCGCGATCGTCCAAAAACTAATCGAAACTTGGCTGAAAAAATCAGGCTGGCTCTCTTGAAGCAAGCGTCCCTTCAGCGAAATTTTTTAGGCGCGATCGACTAGCGCCGATCGGTGACGCGAATCACGTAGGGCGTGTAGCGATCGCGCTCATACGACCCAATCCAGATTTGATACGTGCCGGAAAGCCACTGTCCGGCGATGCCCGGATTGGCGTTTTCGTAGTCATCGTTGCACCAGCTTCCGCCAGGACCGCGAATCACCAGCGTGGTATCTTCAGGGCTTTGGACTTGCAGGCTGAGGTAGTTGAAAAACTGCGTTAGCTGCATTGTGTGGTCGGGCTGCTCGTCCACGAAGCCGACGCAGGGTCCCGTCGCAGTATCTGCACGTCCGGCAATTTCCGCAGCGGGACGCGCTCCGCCGCTGATGCCGCGCACCGTAGCCGGATTGGGTGAGAAATTCGGGCTGAGCGTTAGATTTTCAAAAATGGAAAACTGCTTGGTGGTTTGGGCGGCGGCGGGTGCGCTCGTGAACGCGATCGACAACAGCGCGATCGCGAGCTTGCGGAACGGGATCGCACCAAGCCCGCGCTTTAAAACAGTCTGACTCCGAGTTGCCATCGCGCATCTATCTCACAACATCATGCAAATTCTATCGACTGATGACTGAGCATCAGCCGATCCGGTTCCAACAGCGATCGCTCAAACAGAAATTTGCTGCAAGGCTTGCTCTAGGCGCGATCGATCCCAGCGATGCTGATTGAGCAATAGCCAGGACTGCATCAGGTCGGGACCGTTCACGTCGCCTGTCAAAGCGGCACGGAGCGATCGCATCACGACGCCCTTCTTCAGATTCTCAGCTTTCGTCACCGTTTGAATAATGCCTTGCGCGTCCGCTTCGCTCAACGTCGCATCGGCAGGAATGGCGGCAAGAATGCCCTGCATCGCGGCCACTGCTCCGGGCTGCTGAAGCTGAGCGACTGCCGCCTCGGTCAAGCCGACCTCTTGAACGAACAGATAGCGGCTCATTTCGACCGCATCATTCAGGCGCGTCAAGCTCGGAGCCAGCACAGCCGTCAACTGCTCTAGCCAAGCGCGATCGCTCGGATCAAATTCATATCCGGCCTCTTGCCAATCGGGAATCAGCAGATCGGTCAAGCGATCGATCGGCATGTGGTGCAAATACTGGCTGTTGATCCAGTTGAGTTTGTCCCAGTCGAATTTGGCTCCGGCTTTGTTGACGCGATCGAAGTCAAATTTCTGCGCGGCTTCATCCAGCGAGAAAATTTCGTTCATGCCTTCGGGCGGTGACCAGCCGAGCAGCGTCATGTAGTTGGCGATCGCTTCTGCCGTGTAGCCCATCTGCTGAAAATCCGAGATCGAGGTGACGCCATCGCGCTTCGACAGCTTTGCACCCGCCTGATTCAAGATCAGCGGCGTGTGTCCGAACGTCGGCACGGTTGCGCCCAAGGCTTCATAGAGCAAAATCTGCTTGGGTGTGTTGCCGATGTGGTCTTCGCCGCGAATCACGTGGCTGATTTGCATGTCGATATCGTCCACGACGACGACAAAATTATAGAGCGGCTGGCCGAACGCTTCGCCCTCAGCGGCACGAGCGATCACCATGTCGCCGCCCAAATCGCGACCTTTCCACGTCACCGTGCCGCGCACGAGGTCATTCCAGGAGATTTCGCGATCGTTCTCGATTTTGAAGCGAATCACGGGCTTGCGGCCTTCTGCTTCAAACTGGGCTTGCTGTTCGGGCGTCAGGTCGCGGTGGCGATTGTCGTAGCGGGGCGCTTCGTTGCGGGCTTTTTGCGCTTCGCGCATCGCGTCAAGTTCTGCGGGCGTGTCGTAGGCGCGGTAGGCTAAGCCTTTGTCGAGCAATTCCTGGATTTTTTGCCGATACAGATCCATGCGATCGGTCTGAAAAACAGGTCCTTCGTCCCACTGCAAGCCGAGCCACTGCAAGCCGTCGAGAATGTTTTGCGTAAATTCGGGGCGCGATCGCTCCAGATCCGTATCTTCCACGCGCAAAATGAACTGGCCGCCTTTGTGACGAGCATACAGCCAGTTGAAAACGGCAGTCCGAGCCGTGCCAATATGCAGCTTTCCAGTCGGGCTGGGGGCGATGCGAACGCGAACGGTCACAGAAATTCTTCCTTACAAAAACAACAAAACCACCTGCCAAACGCAAGCTCTTTTCATCTTACCGAAGTTGGACGGGCTGCACAGAATGGGCGATCGCAAACTCGTCTCGGTATTCCCGATCGAGCTTAGATTTTTTCTGGCTCGATCGCCAACGGCTGAACAAATTCATTATGTTCAGCCGTTGCGAGTCCCTGTTGAAGAACAGCGAGAACCTGCTGCATCTTTCCCGCGAGCAAATCATCAACAGCTAGCCATAAGCCCGGAAACGATCGACTGCGAATGATTCGATCGGCTTCAGCCGTCAATAAAACATATTTGCAATCTTGCAAATAAAACCAGTCAAACTGTTGATCTAAAACGCGCCAAACCAGATATTCTTTCACTCCGTTACGGAGATAGGCTCGCTTTTTGTCGTGCAGATCGATCGCCACGCTGCTAGCAGCAACCTCGACAATTAATTCGGGCGCACCTTCAATGTAATCATCGTCACTTAAAACTGATTGACCACCTGATTCTTCGCGAATTCTCAACACGGCATCGGGCTGAGGTTCATTCTTCAAATCCAAACGCACGGTTGAATTATTGCCCACTTCAACACCCATCGTAAATGCTTGATAAGTTCCTAGCCATCCCATGATGAAGCCGTGTGGCTGACCGTGACGTTTGAAGCGCAAAGCGGTTGAAAGAAAAACAACTCCCTCGATCAATTCAGCTTTTTTGAGATGCGGCATTTTGTCATACCGCCGCTCGAATTCGTGTCGATCGAGGCGATCGCCATTCCCTAGCGGGGGAGTTGCCAAAAGCGAGGAAGGAAGCTGCTGCATCGTAAACGCTGGCTCCAAGTTCAAAATCTTTCTTTCGATCATAGGGAGCGATCGCCGTCTGGTGATTACCTGAATTTTGGCGAACCGCTTGCGATCGCTTGAGGGTTGCGCTATTCTGAATGACATCCCGCGAGGCCATATGAAGTCATGCAGCCCAGAATTTTAATCGATGTTTCGCTCGTTCTAGAGACTGCCATTTCCCTAGATCCGAATCGCCCTGAGGTGATGGAAGAGGATTTACGTCGCTTGCTTGATCTCGTGAGCGACTTGAAAAATGTTTTAAGTCGATATACCTAATTGTTGTTCGACTACCCTGAGTCTCTCTTCAAGTGCCCGTAATCGTTCGTCGGTCTCTTGAGCGGTGTTGAAGTAGTTGCGAACAGCTTTGTTCACTAAGCCAGTCATGGATACTCCATTTGATGCCATTTCTGCTTCAATCAGCGCATAGACATCAGCATCAAATCGAATTGTTCTCCGAACTTCACCAGACATCAATTACTGCCCTCTGCCATACACAGGGTCGATCGTATCAGCGATCGATCGTCGGTATTGGCATTTCTAGCTGTTCTTCGCTTCAAACAAAGCCTCAAGCGCGATCGCCTGCGCCTGCGGCATTTGTCCATACGTGAACACATAAGGGACACGATCGGGCAGGCGGGGCAAATGCTCTAGCAGGTAGGGACTGCCGTAGATGACGAGGGCTTGGAGGCGATCGATCGCCAGCAGCGCCTCAACCCAACTTTGAGCGGTTTGCGTTAAGCCTGCACTGCCGCGAAACGGATTGCCGCGAATAAACAGTTGCAAAAGTGTGGGCGGTTCGTCGTCGGATGGTCGCGCCAGAGTGTGCGAATCGACAAGCTGATAGGTGTAGCCGTGCTGGGCGGGAAGGGCGATCGCAGGCGTGTGACTTCCCAAAAAATCGCACTCGATCGCGTCATCCACAACGATTAAATTGCGTCCGCCCGGTGTGATTGCATCAGGACGATGAACGCGCTGTGAAGCTTGCAAAATTGTGGCAGCGGTGGCGATCGCGTCCGGCGTTGCCAACTGCTCAAGCTGAATTGGTGGAGGCGGCAGAGTTTCCCAAGCGTGGGGAGAAGTGTCGGAAAGTTGAGGCGCACAAACTTTTTGTTTGGCCTGCCAAATCCGATCGATCGATTCGGCAATTCGCTCTGGTGAAATTCGACCGGATTCAACTGCTGCACAAACTGCTTGAATTGCGCCTTCCGGATCGAGCGGCATCATTAAGATGTCGGCTCCCGCTTCGATCGCCAAAACGGGCACTTCATTGGCTCCGTATTCGTTGGCGATCGCGCCCATCACCAAGGCATCCGTAACAATCAACCCGTCAAAGCCAAGCTGTCGCCGCAGTAAATCGGTGAGAATCGATCGCGACAACGTAGCCGGATACTGAGGATCGATCGCGGGGATTTGCAGGTGAGCGCTCATCACGGCATCCACGTTCGATCGAATTGCGGCGACGAACGGCGGCAGTTCGATTTGCTCAAGCCGATCGATCGTGTGCGGTAAAGTCGGCAAGGTCAGATGTGAATCTACAGCGGTATCGCCGTGACCAGGAAAATGTTTGGCGCAGGTGAGAACCGGATGCTGCTGCATTCCTTGCAGGAAGGCGATCGCCAGTTCGCTCACCGCATCGACTGTTTCACCGAACGCCCGCACATTGATTACCGGATTGTCGGGATTGTTGTTGACATCGACGACCGGGGCGAGAATCCAGTTCAGCCCGATCGCCAAAGCTTCTTGTGCCGTAATTGCGCCCATTTGCTGAGCGAGTTTGAGGGCTTGGGTGCGATCGTCGATCGCCGCCAAACTCAGCGGTGGCGGGAACCAAGTTGCGCCTGAAAATCGCTGGCCGACGCCTTCTTCAATGTCCGCGCAGATTAAGAGCGGGATGGTTGCCCAGTCTTGAAGCTGTTGCGATCGCAGCGCAATTTCTGCCGCACTGCCACCGAGCAAAATCACGCCACCGACGTTCAAATCTTGAACCCAGTGCTGAAGTTTGGAGGCGGGCGGTTCCCAGATCGGATAGCGAATTTGCTGGTCGAACAGGTGACCGGAAGCGCGGACGATCAGCATCTGCGCGATTTGTTCAGCCAGCGTCAGGCTAGCAGGATCGAGCAGCGAAACGGTTCGAGTTGCGACCAAGATCTATTCCTCTGCGGCGATCGAATCGAAGTCATCTTTGCCGGATGCTTCGCGCTCTTGGCTGAGGCGGTTGAGGAGCGAAAGCACCTGCGTTCCGCGCTCGATCGATCGATCTTCGACAAACACAATTTCTGGAGTGCGACGCAGGCGGACGCGCTGGCCGATTTCGCTGCGGACAAATCCGGTAGCCGATTTCAATCCGGCCATTGCTGCGGTTCGCGCTTCATCGTCGCCATAAACGCTGACAAAGATTTTGGCGTGCTGAAGGTCGCCGGACACATCGACATCCGTGACGCTGACCATGCCGACGCCGACGCGATCGTCCTTGATGCCAGAAAGCAAAAGCTGACTGACTTCGCGCTTAATCAGTTCTGCGACGCGCTCAACTCTTCGACTGGTCGCCATCTCCGTTCAACCTCCAAAACGATCGCGCCATCAGGCACTAAATCCCAGCATAGCGCGGAGCGTAAAGCCGATCGCCATCAATCCGGCAATCAAAAGGCAGATTGTGGCGATCGCAGTCGAAGGACGGCGAAACAGCGGAACCAGCGGACTCAATGCGGTTAGCAAAACGCCTAAAGTGATGCTCACCAAATAGCGCGGATAGCGCGAAACATTCTCCAAAAAGTCTTGCATGGCGAGTGAAAATATGAATCTGAACGGATTTGCTCGCAAAGCAGTACAGTAGTACGAAGCGAGCTTTCATTCTTATTGTACGAGTTGTTACTGTACGAGTTGCGATCGCCTCTTATGCCAATTTCTGCCACGACTGCATCGATCGATTCGCCACGTCCGTTTCTCAAGTGGGCAGGCGGCAAAGGTCAGCTTCTCGCGCAGTATCAGCAGCATTTTCCGACTGAATTTTCGACATATTACGAAGCATTTTTAGGCGGCGGAGCCGTCTTTTTTGCCCTCAAACCGAGCCGCGCTGTTTTAACCGATGTCAATCCGGCTTTGGTGAATGTTTATCGCTGCATTCAGTCAGATGTCGAAGCCGTCATCGATTTGCTGACGCACTATCAGCAGCAACACAGCAAAGAGCATTACTATCAAATTCGATCGACAGCGGGCAACACTGCGATCGAGCAAGCTGCTCGTTTCATCTATCTAAATCGCACCTGTTTTAACGGGCTATATCGCGAAAATTCTAAAGGCGAATTTAATGTGCCGATCGGTCGCTACAAAAATCCCCGCATCTGCTATCCAGACGTGCTGCGATCGGCTTCAGTGGCGTTGCAATCTGCACAGTTGCAGGTGGAATCGTTTGAAGCCGTTTTGAATAGCGCCACCGCCCAAGATTTTGTTTATTTTGACCCGCCTTACTATCCGATCAGTCAAACCAGTCGGTTCACCGCTTATAGTCGTTTTGCCTTTACCGAACAATCGCAAATTCAGCTTCGGGACACGTTTGCTGCTCTCGCAAATCGCGGTGTGAAGGTGATGCTTTCTAACTCTGACTGCGAATTTATTCGCGATCTATACGCTGGATTTCAAATTCACACGATCGCCGCCTCCAGAGCCATCAACTCTAACGCTCAGCGGCGTGGAAAAATTACCGAAGTGCTAATTACTTCTTATTAGTTAGTCGGCTGCACCACTTCGATCGCTTCTCCGGCAGCAGGTTCGGTGTTGAAATAGCTTTCGAGGACTTGTTTCACCATTGGAGCTGCGATCGAGTCGCTTTCGCCACCGGAATTTTCGCCAACCGCCACAACGACAATTTCTGGATTTTCAGCCGGAGCATACGCACCATACCAGGTGTGATTTTCGTGAGGCGAATCGATCGCTGTGCCGCCTTGCGCTGCAATCTCCGGTAGATTGTCGGTTGCGATCGCCGGATCGGTGTCGCTGGTTGCGACCTGCTGCAAGCCCTGCTGCAACACCTCAATTGTGCTGGAGCTGATGTTGAGCGGTTCGCGCCACTGATTGGCCGCTTCGTTGTCCATCAGCAGATGCGGCTGAACGCGATCGCCGCCGTTCGCAACGGCTGAAAACATGACGGCCACCTGAAGCGGACTCGCTTTTAGGCTGCCCTGCCCGATCGACAAATTCAGCGTGTCGCCTATCTGCCAATCTTGGCGCAGTTGCGATCGCTTCCAGTCCGGATCGGGAACGAGTCCGGGTGATTCTTCCTGTGCCAGTTCGATTCCGGTTTTTTGACCGAATCCGAAGCGGCGCGACCATTGGATCAATGGGCGATCGCCCATTTGCATCGCCGCTTGATAGAAAAAGGTGTCGCTGTTCAACGCCAGTGCGCTGACAAATCCGAGCGAGCCAAATCCCTTGCGATTCCAATCCCAAAACTGATTGCCGCCGACTGCGACATAAGGCCGTGTTGCTAAGACGGAGTCGGGTGCGAAACTGCCGGACTCGATCGCCGCCGTCGTGGTCACAATTTTGAACGGGCTAGCAGGCGAATAGGCTTGTAGGGCGCGATTGACAAACGGCAGCGATTGATTTTGAAGCTGCTGCCGCTGCGTATCGGTGAGGTGCGTCGAGAAGAAGTTGGGGTCAAAGGTGGGACGGCTGACCATTGCCAACACCGCACCGTTGCGCGGATCGATCGCCACGATCGCGCCCCGACGATTGCCCAGCGCGACTTCTGCCGATCGCTGCACGTCCAAATCCAGCGTTAGACGCACATCTTGTCCAGCTTGCGCGGGTCGTTCGCCCAGCACTTGCAGCACGCGCCCGCCGCCATCGACTTCCACCTGTTGCCCGCCCCACACTCCCCGCAACTGTGGCTCAAATGCCGCTTCAATGCCCATTTGCCCGATCACATCCCCAAAGCGGTAGCCGTCTGCGCTGCGCTGTTGCAGGTCTGCTGCGGTGACTTCGCCTGTGTAGCCCAAAACATGCGCGGCCAAATCGCCATAGGGATAGTTACGCACGGCTTCGGCTTGAACCTGCACGCCGCTCAGTTCATCGCTGAGTTCCGCGAGTGCCGTTGCTTCAGCCGGACTAATGCCACGTGCGATCCGCACCAAGTAGGGTGAAGTGTAGCCCGATCGATCGAGCCGAGCGTGAATATCTGCGGGTGGCACTTTGAGAATCTCGGCGATTCGATCGACGATTGGATTCCACTCGGTTTGCGAGTTGGCGATCGGCCACAAGAAAACGGCATACGACAAGCGGCTTCCGGCTAAAACCCGGCCTTGGCGATCGAGAATTCTGCCGCGCTCTGGCTGCTGGGGAATCAAACGAATGCGGTTGGTGTCGGCCAGTTGGCGATTGCGATCGCCCTGTGCGAGTTGCAGATAAGCCAGCCTGCTGCCAATGCCACCGAGCAAGATGGCGGTAATCGTGACCATCACCGTGAGCGACTGCAACTGCCGTCCGACTGTGCGGGCGGGCGGTTCTTGAGTGGTCGGGGTGGGTTGAGTGATCGTCATAGAGGTACGCGATCGATCGGCGGTTTGCCAAGCCTAAACAAAAAACAAGATGCGAGGTGAGTTTGCGCGATCGCACGCAGTTTGTCAATCTCCCTAGTTTATCGCGAGTTGTCAACGCCAGCTAAATTTGTGCGCCTTCAACTGCGATTCAGCCGAGTTCTGCGAAAAATCCCTATACTCACTTACAGAATCGATCGCCACCATACGCTATGCTGTGGAACAAAAATTGACTGCGTTTCGTATCCAAGGCAACCGTTGGTTTTGTCCAACTCGCCAAAGATTAAGGAAGAATAAAGTAAAGCCGCTGGCTTGATCGAGGTTCGTCTTCGCGCACTTGCACTTTCATTACATGGGAACCGATAGGACGCCAACATGTCCCAAACTGTGACACAACCCCGCCTCGCGACTGAAACCGACACCCACTTTGATGTTGAACTGTGCAAGGTTTTTAAGGTTTTCAATGGTGAACCCGCAGTTCGAGGCATCGATCTCAACATCGGTCAGGGCGAATTTTTCAGCATTTTGGGACCATCCGGCTGCGGTAAAACCACAACGTTGCGCTTGATTGCCGGATTTGATGAGCCAACCGCAGGCGAAGTAATTATTCGGGGGCGATCGATGACGCATGTTCCCGCCTATCGCCGTCCGGTCAACACGGTCTTTCAAAGCTACGCGCTGTTCGGCCACATGACCGTTTGGGACAACATCGCATTCGGGCTACGCATCAAAGGCCAAACCAAAGCGCAAGTGCAAGATCGAGTGCGCGACGCTTTGCGGCTGGTGAAGATGGAAAATTTTGCCAAGCGCTATCCGGCTCAGCTATCCGGCGGCCAGCAGCAGCGCGTCGCGTTGGCGCGAGCCTTGGTCAATCGCCCGACCGTCGTTTTGCTCGACGAGCCGCTGGGCGCTTTGGACTTGAAGCTGCGAAAAGAAATGCAGGTCGAGCTATCCAATCTGCATCGCGAACTTGGCGTGACGTTTGTGATGGTGACGCACGATCAAGAAGAAGCCCTCAGCTTGAGCGATCGCATTGCCGTGATGCACGATGGCAACATCGAGCAGATCGGCTCACCCAACCAGATTTATGAATATCCGCAAACGGCATTTGTGGCGGACTTCATTGGCGACACGAATTTGTTTCAGGGGCAGGTCGATTCGATCGATCGATCGCTGCTTCAGGTCACGACCGAAACCGGATTGGGCATTTTTGCCAAGCCGCTCGGTGCCAATGCTTCACCCGGCCAGCAGGTCGTTGTCAGCGTTCGCCCGGAAAAAATTCACGTCAGCCTGAATGCGCCGGACTTGACCACCAACTGTTTTGCAGGCCGCCTCAAGCACGTCATGTACATGGGCACGCATGTCCACTATGTGGTGAATCTCGATTCGGGCGAAAGCGTCACCGTGATGCAGCCCAAGCTTGAAACCGTGCCGGAAACGAACACACCGATTTTCATTCACTGGAATCCGATCGACTGTTTGGCGATCGCCACCTAGCCCTTTGCCAACCCCCGTCACTCCTTTTTGCTGTCGCTGGAGAAACACTATGCCTCCGATGAATTTTCGCACTGCTCGATCGTCTGCTCGACGAGTTGCCCTGACTCGTCGCCGCTTTTTGCAGGCATCTGCCGCTGCCGTGTCTGGCGCAATGCTGTCGAACTGCGCTCGCGGCATCAGCGATCCCAATGCTGCCCAGTCGTCTCCAACCGGAGAGGCAGCCGATGGCAGCACGCTGCATGTTTATTCCTGGTCAACCTACATTGACGACCAGGTGATTGATGAGTTCACCAAGGCAACGGGCATTCAGGTGGTTGCTGACATCTACGACTCAAATGAGACGATGCTCGCCAAGCTGCAAGCGGGAGGCGGCAAAGCCTACAGCATCATTTACCCGTCGGACTACATGGTGCAGCAAATGGTCGAACTCGACTTGCTGAATGAACTAGATAAATCGAGAATCGAGGGCGTTGAAAACAATCTGCTCGACAAGTGGCAAAATCCCGTTTACGACCCCAACAATACGCACAGCTTGCCGTTTGCCTGGGGCACCACAGGTTTAGTTTACAATTCCACCAAGCTCACGGAAGCCCCGACTGACTGGGATTACCTGTGGGACAACAAGGACACGCTCAACCAGCGCCTGACGCTGCTCAATGACGTGCGCGAAGTCATGGGCGCGGTTCTCAAGTCGCTCGGACACTCTTACAATTCGACCGATTCCGCGCAAATTCGAGCGGCTTACGACAAACTGATGGAGCTAAAGCCTGCGATCGCCTCGTTCACCTCTGACGGCTGGCGCGATCAGCTTGTGACCGGAGATTTGATTTTGTCGATGGGCTATTCGGTTGATGCGATCGACGTGATGACCGCGAATCCCGACGTCAAGTATGTCATTCCGGCCAGCGGTTCCTCGCTGTGGACAGACACAATGGTGATTCCCAAAGGCGCACCCAACCCCGAAGCCGCTTATGCCTGGATGAACTTTATGTATTCGCCCGAAAGCGCCGCTCGCGTCGTCAACCAGCTTAAGATCGCTACGCCAATCCGTGCCGCCTTTGACAAGATCGATGCGGATTTACGCAACAATCCCAGCTTGTTTCCACCCGAAGAACTGCTAGCGAAGTGCGAAGGCATTGCACCTGTGCCGCCAGAAGTCTCCGAGACGCTTGACAAGTACTGGACACAGCTCACCAGCGCTTAATTTCTGGTTTGTGAAGCGATCGACCGTGCAGTCGATCGCCTTTTACCTTCCCTAGATTTAATTCGTCACAAGGTACACCCGATCGCCCAATCCACGCGCTAGATTGGCCGTAATGTGCATGGGTACAAGCAAGCATGGCAAGTCCAGACAATTACACCGATCAAAATTTTTGGGAAAAGCTGCGTCGGTTCGCCGCGCAAGCAGGCCGCGAAGTCGTAGAAAAAGCGCTGATGCTTTACTACGCTGCTCAGCGACCAGAAACGCCGCTTTGGGCAAAGACGGTGATTTATTCCGCTTTGGCCTATTTTGTTTTGCCGACTGACGCAATTCCGGATCTGACGCCGATCGCCGGATATGCAGATGATTTAGGCGCACTCGCTGCTGCCCTGACGACGGTGGCGATGTGCATCACGCCAGAAGTCAAGCGCAACGCCAAGCAACAGCTCGAAGTTTGGTTTGGCAAAGAGGCTGAGGAGGTGACTAAATCCGCCGAACCAGTCGGGGAAATTCCGATCGAGTAAATGGGTCAGATTTCGATTTCGCAAATCGATTGGGGAAGTTGCGATCGCGGCTTTCCTTTTTTTTACAAATTCTTGTTCAATTCAATACAAAACCTATCTTGCTTGGTGTCATCATCAAATTACCCAAGGTTGAAAGGATAACGCATGAACGGGAAGCAGTGGCAGCGACGACAAATTCTTTTCTTGCTGTCCGGGGCGATCGGCAGCCTTGCCCTGCATTCGTGCAATTCCTCGACCTCCAGCAGCAATGGTGCGTCGGAGCCAACTAGTACAGAAGCGTCGCTCGCGATCGTCACCTGGATTGGCTACACGCCGCTCTACATCGCGCAGGAAAAAGGTTTCTACAAAGAAGCAGGCTTGGATCTGAAAATGCAGGTGTTTGGCTCGAACGTCGAGGCGAACGCTGCTTTTCGAGCTGGGCGCACCGATGCAATTACGCTTGTTCCTTCGGAAACGCTGACGTTAGCCGCAACGGATAAAGCTTTTCGTGTCGTTTATGTCGTCGATCTCTCCAGTGGCGGGGATGGCATTTTAGCTCGCAACAAAATTACCGATATTGCCGCTTTCAAAGGCCAAAAAATCGCCGTTGAACAAGGCGCAGTTAGCCACTTTTTCTTGCTGCAAGCAATGACAGAAGCAGGCTTAACCGAACAAGATGTGACGCTGGTAAATCTTGCACCGGATGCTGCCGCTTCTGCCTACCAAGCTGGACAGGTAGACATCGCCGTTTCCTATGCACCGTTTTTATTTACGGCCAACAGCGAACAAAAAGACGGGCGAATTATCTACGACAGTTCCAAGCTGAAATATCCAACCGCGCTGAGCGATTTGATTTTGTTTGATGAAGCATTTATCGAGCAAAATCCTCAAGCGATCGAAGCTTTTATTCGCGGCAATCTCAAAGCGCTGGAATTTCTCAACTCCAATCGGGCTGAAGGGCTAGAAATCGCCGCAAAACAGCTAGGCTTAACCGCCAGCGAACTTGATGAACAGCTCAAAAGCATCAAGCTGCCGAACTTGGCTGAAAATGTAGAAATGCTCAGCGATCCCAATAGCGACCTTTATTTGCTCAAGCCGATGGCCGACCTGACGCAGTTCTTGCAGTCGCAAGGCAAAATTCAACAAGCACCGGATCTGGATCGCCTGCTAGAGCCGAAATTTGTCAAGGCGATCGCCAGCTAAGGTGCGATCGATCTGCTAGGGTTAAAAACGTTTTGCGGGTGAATCACTGCCGATGAGTATTGCATCGTTAAAAGATCGAGATTTGCTGAGCATGGCCGATCTCAACCGCGACGAAGTGCTAGGTTTGCTGCATCTCGCTCGCGAAATGAAAGCAAGGCGCGTTAATTTGCGCTGTGCAAAAGTGCTGGGCTTGCTGTTTCAAAAAGCTTCCACCCGCACCAGAGTTAGCTTCTCGGTCGCGATGTATCAGCTTGGCGGCCAAGTGCTCGATCTCAACGCCAGCATTACCCAGGTGGGACGGGGCGAGCCGACGATCGATACCGCTCGCGTCCTCGATCGCTATCTTGACATCGTGGCGATCCGCACCTTTGAGCAGCAAGAGCTAGAAACCTTTGCCCACTACGCCAAAATTCCGGTCATCAACGCCCTCACGGATTTGGAGCATCCCTGTCAAGTGCTGGCCGACCTGATGACCATCCAAGAGCAGTTCGGCAACCTAGCGGGATTGACGTTGACCTATGTGGGAGATGGCAATAACATGGCGCATTCGCTGCTGCTGGGCTGTGCGCTGGTCGGCATGAATGTCCGGATTGCCTCCCCGAGCGAATATCAGCCGAATGCCGAAGTGGTCGATCGCGCCCGCCAAATCGCGGCTGACCAGTCAGAAGTCGTCATCACCACTGATCCGCAAGCCGCCGCCAAAAACGCCCACGTCCTCTACACCGATGTGTGGGCAAGCATGGGTCAAGAAGAGTTGGCTGCCACGCGCATTCCGATTTTCCAGCCCTATCAAATTAACGACGAACTGTTGACGATCGCTGATCCTGATGCGATCGTGCTGCACTGTTTGCCTGCCCATCGCGGTGAAGAAATTACCGAAGCCGTCCTCGAAGGCTCACAGTCTCGCGTTTGGGACGAAGCCGAAAACCGTTTGCACGCGCAAAAAGCGCTGCTCGCCTGCATTCTTGGAGCGGACTCAGCCTAGCGCACCTTATACTGATCGAAACGGAAGATTGGTGAGATGAATGGGCTGTGAGGGCGGTTCGCAAACCGCCCCTATCCAAGGATCTGCCTAACCGTCAATTCAATGGATATTACACGGCTAGAGGGCGATCGATGTCTAGCCGATGACGAAGTTGCCTGTCGTGATCGAACTGAGGGTGGCATTGTCGATCGTCACCAGCGTGGTGAAGGCTGTGCCGCTGCCGTTGCCGTCGCGATCGATGCGGACTTCGACCTTTGTGCCGACCTGCTTGAGTTCAACAAACTCTGAGAAGCGGCTGAGATCAGTTCTGCCCCCAAACTCGGTTGCCTTGAAGATGCCGCGCAGGTCGATTAAGTCTTCGCTGTTTAAGTCGAGAATGCGATCGCCCGCTTCTTGCAAACTGGTGTAAACAAACGTATCTCGACCTGCATTGCCGACCAAAGTGTCTCGACCAAGACCACCGACTAAGACATCGTTGCCGCGTCCGCCAATCAGGAAGTCATTGCCGTCGCCGCCAAGCAGCAGATCGTTGGCTTGATTGCCGCGCAAGGTGTCGTTGTCACCTCGACCAAGCAGGCGATCGTTGCGGCGACCGCCCCGCAGAATATCGGTGCCGCTGCTACCAATGAGAACATCGCTGCCGTTTCGTCCCCAAAGCGCGTTGCGCCCACCAAACCCGCGCAGCACATCTCGATCGCGGCCTCCAACCACCAAGCCGCGCCCATCAATTTGCTTGCCAGGTTTGCCGCTGCCAAACTTGATTGGAGGAAGCGCTCTGCTGAGGTAGGCGGTTGTCCAAGTTTCGATCGGCGTTGCAGCCAGCAGATTTCCGGCCACATCGCTGCTTTGCTCCAGCTTGAGACTCAGCCGATAGCTGCCTTGCGCCTGTGTAACGTCAGACAGATTATCGATCGTCCAGGTTTTGCGATTTGTGGTGCTGAGGCTCGCACCATCTAGAGACAAAGCTTGACCATCGCGCGTCAGCACCAGATCGGATAGATCAAAGTCGCTGACCGCTTCGTCAAACTCCAGCTCGATCGCGTTTACAGCGCTGTCTCGCAGTTTCGGCGTGACACGGGCGAATGTGCCGATCGCCGCTTGTGTGTCAATCACAATTGCTGTTGCGGGCGAAGCGGCACTGGCATTTCCCGCAACATCGAGCGTCTGAAAAGAAATGCTGTAGCTGCCGTCAGCCAAAGGCGCTGTGGGCGTAAAGATCCAGCGGCCTTGACTGTTGACGATCGCCTGCCCTAGAACCGTAGCATCTGCCAGCACTTGAACCGTGCTGCTAGCTGTACCCGTGCCGCTGAAGGTGGGCGTGGTGTCGGTGGTGATGCCATCCACATCGGAAATACCGCGATCGCTGAGCACTGACAGGCTCGGTGCAACGCTGGGTGCAACAGGCGCAGTTGTACGAAGATCCAAGTTGAAGACGTTCGACAGATTGCTTTCGTTACCCGCTCGATCGATGAAAGTGGCCGTAATAGGATGGATTCGCTCAGTCAGCGTCGATGAAGCGGTGACTGTCCAGCCACTGCTGCTTACTGTGCTGCTGCCAATTTCGATACGATTGCCGCTGCTGTCGGCAGTGTAAAGCTTGACCGTGTCGCCGATCGCGCCGCCCGTGCCCGTAAACGTCGGCGTCGCATCGTTTGTGATGTTGTCGGTTGACGATCGCCCTGTGTCGCTGTCGGCAATCAAATCTGGGGCAGCAGGAGGAGTCGGGGTGGTCAGGTCGAGTGTCACTTCGACTTCGGGCGATCGAGTGCTTTGATTGCCTGCCCGGTCGCGAAAGGTTGACCAGATGCGGCGAACGCCTTCAGTTAGTGCAGAAGTTGTTACCGACCAGTTGCCGCTTGCATCAATGGTTGCTGCCCCAACTAAATTGCTGTCCGTGTCGGAATAGAGTTCAACGCGATCGCCAACTGTTCCTGTGCCCGTAAAGGTTAAAGTCCGGTCATTCGTGAGGCGATCCGTATTGAACGCACCCGTGTCGCTTTCAGCCGCTAAAAGCGGCTCATCAATCGGCGCATCGGGTGCAATCGTGTCAACCACGATCGCTCGGTTCGCAGCGAGTGAACCGAGTGCGCCCGGAAGTGGCAGTGCCACGATCGCATTGCCGCTCGTTGTGTATTCGATCGCGCCGCCATTCAGTTCGAGGGCAGCACTCGAAGCGATGTCAAGGTCAAGGCTGTTGTCGCCTACTTGAACGGTGTAGCGGAAGGTCAGCGTGCTGCTGTTGTTGCCGCTGAGATAGGTGGCAACGCGATCGACTGTACCCGTTTCCAGTCGGAGCTGTGGTTGACCTGTTACACGAACAGCTTGATCAAAGGTGACGGTAATGTCGATCGTGTCTCCAGCGTTGTACGCACCATCTGGAGTCGTCGCGCTGATGTTGGTTACGTCGGTGCCGAGAATCCGAATTCCTTCACGGGCATCGGCAACAAAAACTTGATTGCCCTGAACGGCAATGCTATAGGCAATACCAGGTGTGTTGAAGTTGCCGATCGATTGAGGATTTTGTCGATCGCGAATGTTTACAACTTCGACGCCCGCATTGCCATCGGCAATATACGCATAGTCCCCTTGCACCGCAACGCCAATCGATGCACCCGCTGTGTTGAATCTGCTTACCAGCGATGGACTTTCCGGATTGCTGATGTTGATGATGTACAGTCCATCTGCTGTTCCGTCGCCTTCGGGAGGCAGATCGCGTGAGGTTACATAGGCAAAACCGCCTGCGATCGCTACGCCAGTTGCAAACCCAGGATCAGCGAGGCGGCCTGCGATCGTGGGGGCGAGCGGATTGCTGATGTTCACAATTTGCAGGCCGTTTGTGCCATCGGCAATGTAAGCATAGTTGCCTGCAACCGCCACGCCAAACGCGCTAGTTGTGTCTAAAGTAGTGACCCGTTGAGGATTGGTCGGATCGCGGATGTCAAAAACTTGCAGGCCAGACTGATGAGCGGCCACATAAGCATAATTGCCTGCAACCGCCACGCTGTATGCTTGACTGAGCGCTGTTGTTTCAACAGCGGTGCTGCTGTTGCCGATCGGCGTAAGCTGCTTTCCAGAATTGACTTCGGTAATTTCAAAAATCCGCAAGCCTTCTAAGCCATGTGCAACATACGCCAAGTTCCCTACCACGACGATGCCAAAAGCGCCGTTATCGTCATTCTCCTGTCCACTTGGCAGCGTCTCGGTATCAGTCAACTGTGGGCTAGCGGGATTGCTGATGTTGAAGACCTTGATCCCTTCAGCCTCATCCGTTAGGTATGCATAGCCATCGACGACCGTGATCCCCAGCGCTACCCAAGTATCGACACTGCCGATCGATCGCAAACCCAGCGTTGCCGAATAAGCCGCCAGTGTCTCTGCCCGGAATGGGGAATTCCAAGCATTGGCGCGATTAATCGGCGTAAACGCATTGAGCCGCCAGGTTCCGCCTTTTTCGGCCTGCCCAACGGTTTGAGTAGAAGCAGCGATCGTGGCTCCGGTCAACTCGTGAAGACGCTGCATGAAGGCGGCTCCGGCATCATTGGCCGCAACATTGCAGGCATAAATCTGGATCGATCGTGGGGCAAGCGGCAAGGTGCTAGCGAACCAAGCTTGCAGTTGAGCAGCATAGGCATCGATCGTTGCTAGACTCAGTTGCATATTGCCAAGATCGACACAGCCCGGAGCGCCATGTGCGACCAAGTGCAAGCTTGAAATTTCTGGGTATCGCTGGAGCGTTTCGGTAATTTGTTCGATGCCGTCGCGATCGGAGCGCAAAATGAGAACTTCTGCATCGTGAATTGTTCCCGCTGCCAGCATTTCAAACTGGTCAATCTTCGCATCAATCACGACTAGCAAGCGCGACTGGCAAACTGGCGACGGATGGAAGTCGTCTTGATAGCCGTTCGATCGAAAATTATCAGCCGAGCAATGTTTCAGGCTGGTGATGTCCGCAACAGCGACAGTCATAAAAGTTCCTATCCTTATCGATGACGTAGATGGCTTTTTGCAATCAGGATTACAGCAAAAACTCACCTGCTCAGGCAGATGCAGGTTTCGGTTGATACACCCAGCCTAAGAGTGATGCAGAGCAAAATTGCCCGCCACTCTAGCTGACCTGAATGAAACTGAAGCAGGCAACTTCACTGGAATCACCGAGACAGTTGCCCAAGCCAAATTCAGGAACGCTATGATCACTATTCCCGATCGCAACTACCCAATAACAGTTTGTCTAAAGATGCAGGTTTTCTCAGCAAATCCACCGAGCTTTACACAAACTTTATCTGTCTGTTTTCAGTGTGCCTACGATCGCTCAACTTGATCAAAAAGACGCGGGTGGGACAAAGCGTTAAACGCCTTTTTGAGACGCTAGATTGCAACGGTGTGAAGCGTCAACTCAAAAATTCCGCCGATGATATCTTCTCATCGAACTGCCAGATGGAATGCAGCGATATTCCCAGAAAGCAGTCGAGGGGCTTAGCCCCCCAAGCCCCTCACTGTGAGGTAACAAGTACCTCTGTTCGGAAGACGTGTGGCGATCGCAAAAGTTCCAGCAACATTAGCGCAACTGCCACAAAGATAAGTGAAAATCCTGAAATCGTTGCTGACTGCTGGTTTGACGCTGCTGTTCAATTGCCTGTCGCTGTTGCTCATTGAGATTGAGCAAAAATACTGAATCGAAATTGCGATCGATCGTCGGAATCGGAGCAGATTTGCTGTTGGTGAGGTCGAAAATCAGTTGCAGATGCACGTCGCGATCGAGCAAATCACTGAGCGCAAAGAGATTGCCAAAATTGACTGCAAAGGAACTTGTGACCAGCAAGGGGCGCGGCTCCTGACTGATGATGGCCGCTAAAGGGCGATTGTTGTAGCTGATCACCTTGTTCCAAGCAGTGTCCGCAAAGGTCGCTTGAACGCAGGCGATCGCACTCACGGATAAAACGAGCGCGGCGATCGCTCGTCCCCAGTTGTGGCGCGACCAGCGGGCAAGCAGGAAGGCGATCGCAAGCTGCAAGGCAAGATAGCACGGCACAAGATAGCGACTGGCTGCCGATCGCTGTCCACCTATTAGAAAATCGGGCAGCGCCAGCGGCAAAAAGGTTGCAGCAAACAATGTGACAATGAAGCCCCAAGTGGCGAAGGCAGTTTGGCGGCAGACGACATACAGCGCGATCGCACTCAGCAGCAGCACGACTGGCAAGCTGAAATAGACGGTCGCACTGTCAAAGCCAAAATCGCTCGGCGTCAAGACAAAGGCGCGATCGAGACTCAAGCCCCAAAGCTTCAGCAGAATCAGGCGATCGCTTCCTGTTGCCGTCCAGGTTGCGCCCGTGCTTGACCAGGTGGAAACAACAAGCCACAGCCAGGGCGCAAAGGCCAGCACTGAGAGGACGATCGCGCTTCCAAAGGCAATCAGGCTGCGGCTAAGCCGACGTTCGCGCAGTAAGACATAAATGCCGTGACCGATCGCCACCAGAATCATCAGCAGGTAGGTGTAGAGTCCCAAAATCAGCGAAATGCTGTAGGCAATCCAGCTTGAACGAGATCGCAGGCGGAGCGATCGCAGCAGTAAGGCGCTTGATATGGCAGTCAGCAGCGCCCAAAGCGCATATTCGCGAGCTTCTTGGGCATAGAGCAGGTGATAAGGTGAAACGGCAACGAGGGCGACTGTAAACCAGCAGGCCGTTTGGCGAACTTTGGGATCAGCGTGCGATCGCTTGGCCGATCCTAAATACTGCCGTCCCGCTTCAATTTGAACAAATAGTTCGTGCGCCAGCCAGTACATCGCAGGCAGAACAAGTAGACTTGTTAGCGCCGAGAAACTGCGGACAATCGACGAGGTGCTGCGCCCCCACAGATCCACCCACCCGCGCACCATCACGTAGTAGAGCGGCGGATGCTGGGGATCGTCGATCGCCAAGGTTTTGAAGGTGTCGATCCAGGTTTTTTCAGAATTCGGATGCTGGTAGCGATCGAGCGCGGCGATCGGCAACACTTCGCCTGTGAAAATCTGCTGGTAGACCTCAGCTTGCGTGTAGCCAGAAATTCTCAGCGAGGTGTAGGCTTCGTCGTGCCAGTAGAGTTTGCCGTCCAGATTGGTCAGACGCAGAATTGCCCCGAACAAAATGACGATCGCTAGTGCCCAGCTAAGCCGCTTCATGATTGGGGTGGCGGGGCAGGAGGGGGACAGGTGAGATTTGTGAAATCGCACTGGTAGAGGTGTTGCTCTTGCCAGCTTAGCGGGATTTCAAGCAGATCGCGTGCGCCTGTGAAGCCTTGTCCCACAAACAGCAGCAGGGCGGCAACGTTCAAAGCAATGTGAATGCGTCGCCAAGTTTTCGATCGATAAATCTCTGGCACGATCGCCAAGGCCACAATCATCAGCACGGAGGCCGTGATGCCGTAGTAGTAGTGCGACACTTGCCACTCAAAGCCGCGCCGAAATACTTCCGGCTGGCAGCCCAGCAAAATCAAGCCCATGCTCGTCAGCGTGGCAAAAACCGCTCGCCACAGCTTGGTGCGAGCCAGATAGAGCATCACGAGGGAAGCGATCGACAAGGCAAACATCGTCACCACAAAGCCAACGCGCATCGAATCTTGGTTCCAGGTTTGAGCCGTTACCATTTTTTTGCCGATCGCCTGTGCCAAACCGAGCAGGGCGAGTCCCACCACTGCTCCGGTCAGCCATCTGCCAAACTGCAAGTGTTCTTTGCCAACCACAGCCGGAATTTTGCTCTTGTCGCTCAGGCGTCGCTGGCGCGTTTGCCAAGCGTAGTGCGTGACGATTCCCAGCAGCGGAAAGACGAACACAACCGCGATCGCCGGATGCAAAATCGTCACTAGATCTTTCGCTTCCATTTTTGAGACCTTTTCGAGTCAGCAATATTTTACGAACAAGGTTAATTAGAACTTGGGTAAACGTCCTGTTCCAGTTTGAAAGGCAAGAATACTGTATCGGTTTCGGATTGTTGCAGAGTGTTTCCTATCGGACAAATTTGTTTCCTATCAGACAAATTGTAGTGAAATTCGTCTTTAGATTGAATGTTTAGAATTTTCTGCTAAGACGATCGCTAACTCCGACTCCTGTAATAATTCTTTCAAAATTTGAGTCGATCGCCAATTTTGCTGCACCCTTTTGTCAGTGCCCTTTGCCAGGTGAACTATGTCAACGACAAAAAAGCTTAAGTCTACCGCTCCACCACTCAAGCCGCTGTTTCGGCTGCAACTGACCACTTTGATTATGCTGAGCGTCGTGCTGGGAGCAGGCGCGATCGTGACGGCTTGGTTTACGGGACAGGGCACAATTACCAAGATTTTTCAGCAGCTTAACGCAATTCAACAAGACCCGCCCTTGTGGTTAGAAGTGCCAATGGTAACAGGTGGCTATCTGCTTTTTTGGGCAGTCGCACTAATGGTCGTAGTACTTGCGATTACAAAAGTGTCTCCGCAGCCGAAAGTGTGGTCGCGCACGATCGTAATTGGCATTTTGCTGATTCTCACCGTTCGCTATGTTTTGTGGCGATCGATCGCGACGCTGAACACGAGTACGCCGCTAAATGGTGTATTCAGCTTGGGTTTATTTGGACTGGAAATGCTGATGCTGGTCAGCGGAACGCTTCAGCTATTTTTGATGTTGCGAGTCCGCGATCGACGCGAGCAAGCTGATGTTTTATCTGAAGATGTCATCTGCCAAAAATATGCGCCAAGCGTTGATATTTTTATTCCGACTTATAACGAACCGACATTTATTTTGCGGCGAACGATCATCGGCTGTCAGGCGATCGAATATAACCACAAAACCGTTTATTTGCTGGATGACACGCGCCGCCCAGAAGTCGAAGCATTAGCGCAAGAATTAGGCTGTGAATATCGCACAAGACCGGATAACCGCCATGCAAAAGCGGGCAATTTGAACTATGCGATCGAGCGAACCAATGGTGAACTGATTGTTGTTTTTGATGCTGATTTCGTGCCAACAAAAAATTTTTTGACGCGCACGATCGGATTTTTTCAAGACTCGACGGTTGCCTTGGTGCAAACACCACAGAGTTTTTATAATTCTGATCCGATCGCTCGCAATTTAGGCTTAGAAGACGTTTTGACGCCGGAAGAAGAAGTGTTCTATCGACAAATTCAGCCAATTCGCGACGGAGCCGGAAGCGTCATCTGTTCAGGAACTTCGTTTGTTGTTCGGCGCAGTGCCCTCGAAGCCACAGGCGGATTTGTCACCGATTCGCTCAGCGAAGATTATTTCACGGGAATTCGGCTTTCCGCGCAGGGCTATCGTTTGCTGTATCTCGATGAAAAACTGAGTGCCGGACTTGCAGCAGAAAACATTGCCGCTCATGCGCTTCAGCGACTCCGCTGGGCAAGAGGAACGCTGCAAGCCTTTTTCATCAAGTCCAATCCGCTCACGATTCCCGGACTAAAGCCGCTTCAGCGTTTGGCGCACTTCGAGGGCTTGCTGCACTGGTTTACGAGCATTTCACAGGTCGGCTTTTTGCTGATGCCGCTGGCCTATTCGTTTTTGGGCGTGATTCCCCTCCGATCGACCAGCCACGAACTGCTTTACTACTTTTTGCCTTACTACCTGGTTCAGTTGACCGTATTTTCCTGGCTGAACTATCGATCGCGCTCTGCCCTCCTTAGCGGTATTTACACCCTCGTTCTCTGCTTTCCCCTCGCGCTAACGGTCGTGCAGGTGATGCTCAATCCCTTCTCAAAAGGCTTCAGCGTTACGCCGAAAGGCACGGCGAGCGATCGATTTTCCTTTAACTGGAGTTTGGCTTGGCCGCTGCTGATTCTGTTCGTTGCGACTGCCGTTAGCCTCTGGGTGAACTTGGGGATGTGCATGATCAAAGGCGCATGGCAGCAAACCGTCGCTCCCGAAGTCGCGCTGCAAGTCAAAGGCATCGGTTTGGGCTGGATCTGGAGCGCTTACAACCTGCTGATGATCGGAATTGCGCTGCTGATTTTGCTGGATGTGCCGCGCCCGCATCCGCACGAATGGTTTGATCTGCGGCGAACGGTACGCCTGACGATCGAGGGCGATCGCTCATTCTGGGGCGTAACCACGATGATTTCAGAAGTCGGCCTTGAAGTTGCTTTGACGCAAGCAGGCTTTCCTGATTTGGCGGAAAGTGCTCGACTGCCGCTGACGCTCGAAATCCTCGAATCTAACTTGATTTTGCACGGGCAAGCCATCCGCACCGGATACCGCGACGAATTCCCTACCGTCCGCATCTTTTTCGAGCCGCTTTCACTTGCCGAACAGCGCCAACTGGTCGAAATGCTGTTTTGCCGTCCGGGACAATGGAAGCGTCGCCACACTCCGGGCGAACTGCAATCGCTGCTGTTGCTGTTTCGCGCGTTGCTCAAGCCAAAAGTGCTGTTCGATCGCCAGGCCGATGTCAGCGCCATGACGGTTGCAAAAGTTTGATCCTCAATCGATTCACAAATCAGCATCGATCGCTACTGCTTCAACCGCAGGTGCATCCCAAGCAATATCCGGCATTGATTCAAACGCTTGACGCAGCGAAATTTCCCAGTGCTGACGAATTTTCATCAGATAGGGATCGCCCATCCGGAGCCGCAACTGATGCTGAATGATAAAGCTGTTGGCTTTGTAGGCCACCAGATTAATTGGAGGGCCAACGGAGATATTAGACTTCATCGTGGAGTCGATCGACATCAAAGCGCATTTGGCAGCATCGCCCAAGGGCGTATCCGGGCGAATGGTGCGATCGAGAATCGGCTTGCCGTATTTGGTTTCGCCAATTTGCAAAAACGGCGTTTCCGGCGTCGCCTGAATGAAATTGCCCTGACTGTAGATCAAATACAGTTGCGGCGGTTCGCCTTGAATCTGTCCGCCCAACAGCAAGCTGCACTTGAAGTCGATGCGATCGCGCTCTAGCCACGATCGGTCTTGCTCTTGCACCTGCCGAATTTTGCTGCCGATGTAGCGGGCAACTTCGTTGAGCGAAGGAAGGCTGTGTAAGTTTTCCTGGGCAACGTGCAAATCGCGATCGAGCAGGTTGAGAACCGCCTGCGTCACTGACAAATTTCCTGCCGTGCAGAGCAGCAGGACGCGATCGCCTGACCGCGAAAAGTCAAACAGCTTTTGATAGGTCGAGATGTTGTCTACGCCTGCATTCGTGCGCGAGTCAGCGGCCATCACTAAGCCGTCGCGGGTGATGATGCCGAGGCAGTAGGTCATGTCGATCGCGCCAAAACTCCTCTCAAATCTTAGAGGATGCCGTGCCGCCTTTTATCGGTTTAATTGAACTCCCCAGGCAAGATTCGAACTTGCGACCAATCGGTTAACAGCCGACCGCTCTACCACTGAGCTACTGAGGAACGCGAATCCAATAATAACCAAAATCAACTCGATTTGACAAGCGGTTCGATCGATCTTTTTGAAAATTAGCGAGATTCGTCGCTGCGGATGCCGAAACGCATTTGAGCGAGGCGCTGCTGGGCGATCGGGTCGATCGCATTGGCCAAAAACCGAGACTGCGATTTGCGCTTTTGTTTCTGCTTGCTGCGGACGCGGTGGACAGAAGTTTCCACTTCATGCCGCAACTGCTGAGCAGAAATCCACTCTGCTCCGTAGCCGACGACCGTAAGCTGCTGGGCGCGATCGGAGGTGGCAACGATTAAGCGCTGCTCAAATTTGCGGAGATCTTGCCGGAAGAGGGCGCATGATCGCTCAATGTAAGTATCGGCAGTTTGGCGATAGTCGGTGTAGCAAACCGACAGATTTTGCGTCACGATTTCACGGCATCCTGGATTGCCCTGAAACTGCGCGTCAAACACAATGCGGGTGTCGTAGTCGTGAAACGCGCTGTAGCCCACTAAAGCTTCAACTAAACCGCGCCGCGCTGATTCCAAGCCTTCTGTGTCGCGCAACCGCTGCAAATCCGGCCACGCGCCAATCACGTTATAGCCGTCAACGAGAAACAGAGCTTGCGGGTGGGCAGATGGCATGGCTTCAGGTTGGCATCAGAAATTTGCATCAAGACTATTTCTATGATGCCAACAAATCTTGAATATTTGTTAAATTATTCGGCTCTGTCTTGCTGCATCAATCGTCGCTTCAGGCGATCGGGGTCGCCGCGATCGACCACCCGCCCGTGCTCCAGCAAAAATGCGCCATCACAATAATCCAGTTCATTCAAACGGTGCGTCACCCACAAAGCCGTCAGACCGCGACTTTTCACCAAGCGCTGCACCTGCGTTACCAGTTCGCGCTGACTGTCCGGATCAAGCAGGGCAGTCGGCTCATCGAGCAGCAGCACCTCACAGTGACGCGCGATCGCGCCCGCGATCGCGATTCGCTGCTTTTGACCACCGCTGAGCGCATAAATCGGACGCCGCTGGAGATGAGACAGGTTGACGGCTGCAAGTGCTTCGTGGACACGCGATCGCACTTCGGGAAACGGCAAATTTTCCTCGACCAGTCCAAACGCTACGTCCGCGCCGACAGTCGGCATGACAAGCTGGTGATCCGGATTTTGAAACACAAAGCCAACCGGAGGCAACACGCCAATCCGCCCAGAGTGCGGCTGCAAAATGCCCGTGAGCAGCCGCAGCAGCGTGGATTTGCCGCTGCCGTTGCTGCCCAAGAGCATCCAAAATTCGCCGCGCGGAACACTCAGCGAGCAAGATTCCAGCACGGTCGAACCGTTTGCCCACTGAAACGTTAGATCTTCGACGGCGATCGCATTCGTCATGCGGCTACTGAGCGATCGCAAAGAAACCTGGAGGTCTGCCGGATGCGGCTCCAGTCGATGACTTTTCGGACATCTGCACGGCGGAAATTTCGCTGACCAAAATGCCGATCGTTTTTTCCGGCTGCTGTTCGCAGGTGATTTCCAGCACAGTCGGATTGCCGTCGCGAATCGCGTCTAAGACTTGCTGATACACGGCTTTGGCGTCTTCAAGCGTTTTGCGCTGGACGGAGAGCGAAGAAGGCGTGTTTTTGAGCGCCAGATCAATGATGAACATAAAACTTATCGAGACCGAATTCCACCCTTCCAGTATCTCAGATGTCAGCCGAAGCGTGGGATCAGGCGGCTGAGCGATCGAATTTAACGTTTCCTTTAATTTTTGAGGCTGGAAAAATTAGAAAAGGTTTGTCTATAATGAGACGAAGTAAAGAAACGTAAACCTCGCTTGCGGTTGCACCGTTTTGTGGTCGATCGCTAAGCGTTGTCCTTATCCCATCCCTATCTCTTTTGGAGAATCAAAAATGACCATAGCAATGGGACGCGCGGCAGCGGGTCGCGGGTGGTTCGACGCCCTCGACGACTGGCTCAAGCGCGACAGATTCGTCTTCATCGGCTGGAGCGGCCTTTTGCTG
>NZ_JACJPO010000040.1 GCF_014696105.1 Microcoleus sp. FACHB-1515 | reverse complement strand
CTTCGCTGCCTACGGGCGAGTTGAGCGCTTGTAACTGGTGGTAGAGCATGAGTCGATTCGGTGACACTACTCTACTTTTGACTCATCTGCTCGATTCATGCAAGAAGTCTATTCATCAGCACCTTGCAGCGGCGTCGCAAGCCAAAGCGGTCAGCTTAGCTGATCCGGAACGGATCGCCTCAATCGGCCAGCGATCGCCCGCGCCATGTCCAGCCGATGCCCGTTTCCGTTTTGATGATTGAGGCTAAAGCGATCGCCGCCACCAAAATGCCGCCCACGCTTGTCAGCCACCAGTAGCGCGTGGGAATTTGCGAGAGTTTCGACCCAACACAGCGCAGATCGTAGTGAATCAGAACGGTGATTGTGGAAAGGGCGATCGCGCTCCAGTCCCAAAGATTCAGCGGCACAAACAGCGCTTTGGTCAGCAGTCCAACGAGTGCCAGCCAAGGCAGCGTACAGACCAGCAGCATCAGGACAATAAACTGAATCATGCCGCGCAGATTGCGCCCAGAGCCAAGATAAAGATTTTTTGTCCAGCCTTCCCACAGCGCGGCAAACGATCGATACATTCGCACCGAAGCGAGCTGACCACCGAGAAAATAGCGGAGCTTGTGACCGCTGCGCTTAATGCGACGCGATAGTTCCACATCTTCCACGACCTGATCGGCCACTGCCCGATGTCCGCCAATCTGCTCATAAGCCGATCGCCGAAACAGCATGAACGGACCTGCCGCAAATGCCGTTTCGCTTTGCGGATCGTTGACGGCAGCAAAATCAAAGCCCAACAGCAGCGTCGAAATCATCAGCGGTTGCACAAGCCATTCTGCCAAACAGCCGCACTCAATTCCCAACGCCAGCGTCAGCAAATCCGCCTGTTCCGCTTCGGCAGTTTGGACGACCGTTTCGATCGCTTCCACTTTCAGCCGCACATCCGCATCAATAAACAGCAAATACTCGCTTGACGTTTGTTCTGCTGCCTGCGTGCAAGCCCAATTTTTGCCGACCCAGCGTTCTCCCGCTGGACGCGGCTGGCTTTCAAGAATGTGGAGGCGCGGATCTTGCAGTGATTCTTGCAAAAGTTGGGCGATCGCCAGCGTTTCGTCGGTCGATTGGTCATCGATCAGCCACAGGTTGAAATTGGCGGGACTGCTTTCGATCGCCGCCATCAAACACCGCTCAATGTTTTCTGCTTCGTTATAAGCCGGAACAATCACGGCAGTTGCAGGAAGGACGGCGGGCGAAATGGGCAGAAGCTGCGGAGCATTCTTGACCGCTTGACGCAACCGCAAATCATACAGCAGCGTTCCGCCAAAAGAGAAAAGCAAAGCAATCAAAAGAGTCAAGGCAGCACCACAAAAAATTCAGTCTCTCGATTCCCGGTGATCAAAATCACCCTGCTTAAGTAAGAGAAGCGACTGCGATCGCATCAGTTATTAGGAAGAATCAAGATCCTTGCGTATAATCTGTACAGGAATCTTCGCATTCTGCAATCGGTTCTCAGCAAACATTCACCATCGCCACCCGATCGACTCATGCCACGCATACTCGTCATTGACGATGACCCCGCAATTTCAGAACTGGTTGCCGTCAACTTAGAGATGGCTGGCTACGATGTCAGTCAAGCCGCCGACGGCATCAAAGGGCAAGCGCTGGCGATGCAGCTTCTCCCCGATCTCATTCTGCTCGATCTGATGCTGCCAAAGGTGGACGGGTTCACGGTTTGTCAAAGACTGAGACGGGACGATCGCACCGCAGACATTCCGGTCTTGATGTTGACGGCGATGGGGCAAACGCAAGATAAAGTCGATGGCTTCAACGCAGGCGCAGACGACTACCTCACGAAGCCGTTTGAAGTCGAAGAAATGCTGGCGCGAGTCCGGGCACTGCTGCGGCGAACCGATCGCATCCCCCAAGCCGCCAAGCACACTGAAATTCTCAACTATGGCCCCTTGACGCTCGTTCCTGAACGCCTCGAAGCGATCTGGTTCGACCAAACCGTCAAGCTCACCCATCTTGAATTTGAACTGATTCATTGTTTGCTTCAGCGACACGGGCAAACCGTTTCTCCCAGCGAAATCCTCAAGGAAGTTTGGGGATATGATCCCAACGATGACATCGAAACGATTCGCGTTCATGTCCGCCACCTCCGCACCAAGCTAGAACCCGACCCGCGCCATCCGCGCTACATCAAAACCGTGTACGGCGCGGGCTACTGCCTGGAGCTACCGACAGCCGAAGAAATCCTCGACAGCTCTGAATCGACTTCGGTTCGCTGAGCTTGGCTTATCTAGCTAGGGCAACCAAGGATATTGACGGAAATCGGGCGATCGCTTCTCCAGAAATGCCCGCTTGCCTTCGGCTCCTTCCTCGGTCATGTAGTACAGCAGCGTTGCATTTCCGGCCAGTTCTTGAATTCCGGCTTGTCCGTCGCAGTCGGCGTTGAAGGCGGATTTGAGGCAGCGAATCGCGATCGGGCTTTTCTCCAGAATTTCCTGTGCCCAGCGCACGCCTTCTGCTTCCAGTTCTTCAACCGGAACGACGCAGTTCACCATGCCCATTTCCAAAGCTTGCTGCGCGTCATACTGACGGCACAAGTACCAAATTTCCCGCGCCTTTTTCTGACCAACCATTCGCGCCAGATAGCTTGCACCAAAGCCGCCGTCAAAGCTGCCGACCTTGGGGCCAGTTTGTCCAAAAATCGCGTTGTCTGCGGCGATCGTTAGATCACAAATGACGTGCAACACGTGACCCCCGCCGATCGCATATCCGGCGACGAGGGCGATCACGACTTTGGGAATCGATCGAATCAGACGCTGCAAATCCAGCACGTTCAAGCGTGGCACACCAGATTCGTCGATGTAGCCTGCTTCACCACGCACACTTTGATCGCCACCGGAGCAGAACGCATATTTGCCGTCGGTATGCGGTCCCGCCCCGGTCAGCAAGATCACGCCGATGCGCGGATCTTCTCTGGCATTGACAAACGCATCATAAAGTTCAAAGACGGTTTTGGGACGAAAGGCGTTGCGCTTGTGCGGTCGATTGATTGTGATTTTGGCGATGCCGTCGGCTTTGTGGTAGAGGATATCGTCGTAGGTTTTGGCGCTGTGCCACTCGATCTGCATGGGTTTTCCGAAATGCAAGCATACTCGATCGATTGTCGCAGCTATGACAAACATTGTGAAAACGACAGACCTTGTGAAGACGCGATCGCCCCCTTCGGTTGCCAGTGCGACGATCGGCTACGATAATCGCAGTTCGTAGCCGCCACCCGATCCCCGACGCCCAATGAATCTTCCCGAAGTTGCGATCGCCATTCTCTATCAAAATCAACAGTTTCTCATGCAGCTTCGCGACGACATTCCCGGCATTTTTTGGCCGGCACACTGGGCATTTTTCGGCGGACATCTCGATCCGGGTGAAACGCCAGAAATCGCTATGCTGCGCGAACTGCAAGAGGAAATTGGCTATCGTCCGCCGCAGGTGACACTGTTTGAGCGCTACGAAGATGTGCAGGTGATTCGCCATGTGTTTTATGCGCCGTTGACCGTTCCCCTATCGAAGCTGGAACTGAATGAAGGTTGGGATTTGGGATTGTTGACGCTCGAAGACGTGAGGAGGGGCGATCGCTACTCCGATCGCGCCCAGCAAGTTCGACCTTTGGGCGCACCGCATCAAAAGATCCTGCTGGAGTTTTGCGAATCCGGGCTGATGTCGTAGTCGGGCAAAAAAAAGGGCGCACCCCCCGGTACGCCCTAGCTCGTTTACCCCTGACCAAACTTTGGCTTTAGTAAGCACCATCCTTTTGCAAGACGGCCTGAAGCGTTTTCACAATCAGATGCAGGTCATAAGCGACTGACCACTTCTGCTGATAGGAAATGTCCATCTTGACGATTTCTTCAAAATCTTCGACACCAGAGCGACCGTTGGCCTGCCATTCTCCGGTAATGCCAGGCTTGACAGCCAAGCGCTGATAGTGATGACGCTTGTATTGCGTCACTTCAGCCAAGGTGGGCGGGCGCGTTCCCACCAAGCTCATTTCGCCCTTGAGCACGTTCCAAAACTGCGGCAGTTCGTCGAGGCTGGTGCGGCGAAGGAATTTGCCGACGCGAGTGACACGCGGATCGTTGCGGTTTTTGAAAATATTGCCTTTCGCTTCGTTTTGAACGAGGTACTTCAATTGGTCAGCGTTGGCAACCATCGATCGAAACTTCCAAATGTAGAAGGGACGACCGTTTAGCCCGCAGCGCAGTTGGCGATAGAAGATTGATCCGGGGCTGTCGAGCCGGATGGCGATCGCAATCGGAATGGCGATCGCTGCCGTCATCGTCAGACCCACAACTGCACCGACGATGTCCAAGAGACGCTTGAAGCGGTTTGTGACAGAAGGATGCACAGAAAAGTCTGGAATGACAAAGTTTTGTGAAGCTGTCAACATATCCGAATCGGTAGACATAACAGTAGACACGGGAGACACCTGAATAACCACGAAACGCAATCTCCCAACGCGGGCAGATAGGATTTATCTTTCTGTTGCAACTATAGGAGCGAGCTTTGCCATTCCGGAATAAGCAGCCTAGACGTTTGTCTAATCTTTGAACTCGTCCGCAGTTTTATAAAGTTTTTGCTGAACTAGCGCTGCACATCAGTATTTCCACCGATGGGATGATGCGTCGCAGACAGGCGGCACATTTCGTCAAATTCTTCGTCGAGAAAGTTGCGCTGATTGCAATGACCGCTATCAGCCGAGCCATCACACTCGATCGATTGCCCCTATGATTTCTTCTTCTAACCCGCAGCGGCAGAACAATTCGCGTCCGCTGGAATCGCCGCTCAGCCAAGTCAGTCGTTCGCTTCAACTTGATCTGACTGCATCGCAACCGCGATCGCTGCATCGCAGTTCTGCCGCTTCTGCGAGCTTGCGATCGCGACAGGCCGGACAACCGCTGTATCAGTTTGAATCGGCAAAGCCAATTCTCGATCGCTGGAATGCCAGCTTTCTAAATCGAACCGCTAGCAATTTGACCAACTACAGCAGCTACGACTTTAGCCGCGCCAACGCCGTCAAAGATTTGGGATCGCAGCGCAGCGGAAACGGCATTGTGGCGCAACTGGTCGCCCGCTTTGGTCGCAACAGTCCAGATAGCGCGATTCAAAAAGACCGCTTTGCGATGCAGGCTTGGACGCGGGTGCAGCTTGAGGCTGGCAAGTTCTATCGATTGTCGAGTCGATCGGATGACGGCACGCGCTTTTTCTTTCGCGATGCCCAAACGGGTCGGACGCTGACCACGCTGAATGGTGACTGGCGCGATCGCAACACGCGCAGTCCGCTGTGGAATCAGGTGGTGAATGTGGCGCAGTCGGGCGAATACGATTTCTTTGTGCAGTATTACGAGAACACGGGACGCGCCACTGTTGATGTCAAGCTCGAATCTTTTGCGCCTGCTGCTCAAATTGTGTCTAGTTCTGGCCTGAATTTGCGATCGAAGCCTTCTACGCTGGGCAACACGCCGATCAAGCTGCTGGCGACGGGCACGACGATTTCGATCGAGCGGACGGTGCAGTCGCCGGACGATTCGCGCAATCGCGACTGGTATCAAGTCACTACGTCGGACGGGCAGCGCGGCTTTGTGGCGGCTGATTCCAGCTTTGTGCAGGTGGGGACGACTGCGGCGGTGATCGATCGCGGTACGCTGAACAATCCCACCAATCCGATCGACAATGGCGGCTCGACCGGAATTGGGGCGGGCATTGTGGGGCGAAAGGTGCTGCTGACTTCGAGCGATCGCATTTCGCTGCGGGCGGATAAAGCCGTTGCAGGCACAGAAATTACGACGCTAGGATTGAATGCGCCTGTGACAATTTTGGAAAAAGTAACGGGCGGTTATTATCTCAATCGCTTTGACCAGTGGTATAAAGTTCGCGTTATGGAAAATGGTCAGGCTAAAGAAGGTTTCATTGCCGCTTTTTATGTCGATGCGAATACCAGCGATGGCCGTTTTCAAACCGCAATTTCTGCCAGCAATCCCTTCTTTCGCCCGCATCTGAATGAACTGATGAATCCGACTTATTCTTCAACGAGCTACAAGCCGTTTATCGAGTCGGTGACGGCGAAATATGCTTGGCTGAAGCCCTCAGTCGTGGCAGGAATTGGGTCGCGAGAATCGGCTTGGGGATTGGCGTTAAGTCCGAAAGGTCCTGGTGGAACGGGCGATCGCGGACATGGGCGCGGCCTGATGCAAATTGACGATCGCTATCACAAGGAATTTATTAGTTCGGGTTTGTGGAGCAATCCGCAGGAGAATATTCGCTATGCGATCGATCAGGTTTTAGCTCGCAATTATGATCACCTCTTGCGGAATTCAAATTTGCGGGGAATTGATTTATTGCGGGGGGCGATCGCGGCTTACAATTCGGGTCTAACGAGTGTGAAGAATGCGATTGCACAAGGCTTGGATGTCGATCATTTCACAACCGGACAAGATTATTCTTGGGATGTGTTGAATCGGGCGGGTTGGTTTCAGTTGAATGGCTGGAATTGATGGGTTTTGATCGACACCCGCCACCCAATACCTACCTAAAGCGCTTCGATCGCGCTGTCGCCTGCCTCATCGACCCAAACGATTTGCCCGATGCGGCGATCGTGTGCGTATTGGCGAATCTCATCAGGGTGACGCTGGCCGAGTTCGACTTCGACGCGGACTGCGGATTCGCGCAGGGTTTGGGCGTGGGAAAAGGCGCGGGCGTAGGCTTGTGCGGTTTTGGGAACGACGAGGTAATCGATCGCCGGAGTGCGGCTGGGCAGTTGGCCTGTGGGCAGCAGCGTTTGGTGCAGTTCCTCGATGTTGAGGACAAAGCCGACACCGGGATAGGTGTTGCCTTGCGGGTGATAGAGGCTAAGGAGCTGATCGTAGCGTCCGCCCTGTCCCAAGATGCGCTGGCCGCTGCTGCTGACGACTTCAAAGACGATTCCGGTGTAGTAGTCGAACGTCCGCATCAGGCTTAGGTCGATCGTCAGGTTGGGAATTGTGCCGCTGTCGGCCAGCAGTTCCACGATCGACTTGAGCCGATTGACGATTTGCCGCTGGTCTGTGTCTAAATCCAACCTGGAGACTTGCTGAAGCACGTCCGCAGGCCGACCGCGCAAATCCAGCAGCAGCAAAGCGCGATCGCGCAGTTCTGCCGATAGCGACAGATTTTCGATCGCCAGTCGATCGAGGTGGGCGATCGCTTGGCGCACGATCGGACGGATCGGTTCGGGGAACGAGGTGAGGAGCGATCGCGCTAGTCCCGCTTCGCCCAGCACTAAATGCCACGAGTCCAAATCGAGATTTCGCAGGCCGTCCGCCAAGAGGAGCAGCACTTCGGCATCTGCCGCCATGCCCGCCGCGCCCAGCAGTTCGACTCCGGCCTGAAAAAATTCCTGCTGGCGATCGTGCCCTTTTGTCGATCGCAAAAAGACGTTCGAGTTGTAGTAAAGCCGAATCGGATGCGGCACTCCGGCCATGCGGGTCACGGCGGCACGGGCGATCGAAGCGGTCAGTTCGGGACGCAGGCCGAGCGGTTCGCTGCCGTCGTTCTGAACTTGGATCACCGAGGCGCGATCGACTGCGCCACCTGCCATCAGCGTATCCAGGTGTTCAAGCGTCGAGGTGATGATGCGGTGATAGCCCCAGCGGTGAAATTTTTGCTGAAGCCGCTCTTCGATCCAGCGTTTTTGCGCGACTTCGAGCGGAAACAAGTCACGTGCGCCTGCCGGAGGTTGATACATTGTTACTTTTCAGGGCTAGTTACTTTTCAGGGCTACTTTTTCTTTCCAAATAGGCCAAACAGTCCACCGCCTTTGTCGTCTTTGGGGGAAGCTTTGGGCGGCGCTTTGGGCGGCGTTTTTTGCGGTGGTGCAGCGGCTTGGCCGCTGGTCATGTCAAGGCGGCGTTTGCCTTCCAGGGCGATCGCATCTTGCGGATTCAACTTCAGCGCTTGGTTGAAGTGAATCTTTGCCATTGTCTCTTGTTTCAGCTTCATATACACCACGCCGAGCCGACTGTGACACTGAGCATTCGTCGGGCTAAGCTGAAGGGCTTCACGCAGTTCGCGAATGGCGCTGGCAAAATCGTTTTTGGCTTCATATTCTTGGGCACGGCGCAGATTGCTCGCCACGATCGATTCTCGCGTCGGCGGCGGGGGCGGTGGTGGGGCGGGCTGTCCCGGACGGGCAGCAGGTTTGCCAGATGCAGACGGACGATTCGCAGTGGGACGGGGAGCGGCAGTGCCGTCAGCCTGTCCGTGCTTTCGCATCAGGTAAACCAAATTGAGTTCGCTGATCTGACCGATGCGATCGAGCGTTTGCTCTAGCGATTGATATTGCTGTTCGGCCAGTTCGCGAATTGCCCCGCGATAGGTTTGGTCAATATCGCCCGTTCCGGCCAATCGCCGCGCCGTATCGCTCATCAGCACGATCGTGTCTTGCTGCCGCAACGCCTGCTGCCCTTTCATCTTCAGCAGCACTTGATGCTCGGTGAAATTGCGCTCTTGGGACAGTTGCTCATAAGCGGGATTCACCAGCTTGGAAAGATATTCGCTGGCACGCTGGCGATCGACTTCACTTTCGGCGGCACAGCTATCGGGATGGAGCCGCCGAGCAATTGTCAAATAGCGTTTGCGAATATCTTTGGCTTCCGCATCAACGGGAACGCCCAAAATCGCGTGGTAGTCGGTCAAATCGAAACCAAACAGCCCCTGCTCAATGTTGAAAGACATGCTCAAGTTATGGCGCTCTCTAGCCCTAAGCGATCCTTCTAGTGTAATGGCTTCGATGCGATCGCGGATGTTACCAGGGTCGCTTCATGAAATTCTGATGGGCAATTAGGGATTGGCTATTCCTCTTCCCTCATCTTTTTCACCTCCAGCAGTTCCCGACTCAAAGCGCTGTGAATCGATCCGTTCGTGGCAAGGATGCGACCCGATTCGATCGCAAATTCGCTTTCGTCATAAGCGGTCACTTTGCCGCCCGCTTCTTCGACTAAAACGACGCCTGCCGCCATGTCCCAAGGCGACAGGCCACGCTCCCAGAAGCCATCGAGCCGTCCGCAGGCGACGTAAGCCAGATCGATCGAGGCTGCGCCCGATCGCCGTACTCCTTGGGTCAGATGCGTCAGGCGGCAAAATTCGGCGTAGTTGTTGTCGGGCGTTTCGCGGCGATCGTAAGCAAATCCCGTTACGAGCAGGCTGCGCTGAAGTTCCGCAGTGGTGGAGACGCGGATCGATCGACGGTTGCGCGTTGCGCCCAATCCTTTTGCAGCTCGGAATAATTCTTGGTGAAACGGATCGAAAATCACGCCGACTTGCGGAACGCCGTCAATCAAAAGTCCGATCGACACGCCGGAAAATGGAAACTGATGGGCAAAATTCGTTGTGCCGTCGAGCGGATCGATCGCCCAGCGAAAGGTGTTGTCGATTGTGCCTAACTGCCCGGATTCTTCGGCCAAAATGCTGTGTTCGGGGACATGCCGCTTCAACACCTGCAAAATTGCTGCTTCTGCTGCTTTATCAGCCTCCGTCACTAAATCGCCCGGACGCCCCTTCTCGCGGATGTCCTCCAGTTTTCCCCAGTGGTCTTGCAAAACGGTTCCGGCAGCAAGGGCGGCTTCGGTGGCGATGTCAAGAAAAATCAAAAGTTGGTCAGGTGAAGGCATGATGGTTTGAAGTGCGCCTTCGCAGATTGTAGGATTTGATTCTTGGTTTATGCCATCGATCGCCTTGACGTTAGATTGGTTTTTGGCTTGATTCCCTGTGTAGGCTACTGTTGTGCTGAAGCCGAATTGATTGTCATAGCGCGTTTTAGCTTGTAGAGGGTCAAGTTCAGCAGACAATCACTTCCGCATCCACTTGCTTAAACTTTGCTAAAAACAGCGGGCGGGTAAAAAAACTCTCGCAACCCCTGCTAGAACTGGGTTACGAGAGTTTTGTAGACGCTGAAAAAATGGCTCAGGCGAGATTTGAACTTGCGACCTTGGGCTTATGAGTCCCCTGTTTAGGTTGCTGCGACGCTGATTAATCATAGGTTTTACTCGTTCATATTTTCTCCGTGCCTAAATTGTGGCCTAAAACGCGCAGTTGGTTCCTTCGTTAAGCGCTGTTTTTCTTCCCACTGGCGATCGCCCATTTGGACTGTCTCCAGCAGGTATAAGCGCAGATCCGGCCAGTCGAATTTGCCAGCATAGGCTGGAAGAGCATTAATTCGGCTCAACAAGTCAGATGAAAGCAGCATTGAAGTAATTAGGTAATCTGATTTTTCGCTGCGTCGTCCACATCCTTGTCAATTTCAAGCTGAGCAGCACGCGCCCGACGTACCTCCCCAATCATTTGCAACAAGATTTCTTCAACTTGGTCAAAGGAAAGTCGCTTGCCGTGATTCTTACAAAGTGTTTCCAATTCAGATAAAAAGTCTTGCATTTTTCCCTTTCTTAAACGCTAATCAAAAAAACGAATTTACTGTGTACGTTCCCGTCCACTTGTATTGGAGTCAAGACGGCCAGCAATTTGAGTAATTTGATGGGAAATTCCCTTGGTTATAACTTGCAACTGAATAAGCGCTTTGCTGTGTTCATCATCAGTGTCTTGTAAAACCTTAATTGCCTCCTTCATTTGTTCTTGATTTCTGCGTAAATGTTCAAAGTCTCGCTGAGCTGCATACTCTTTGATTTGAACTTCAGTCCTAGTTTTCATTTCTTTTTCCCATCGCTCAGCCCAATCGCGATTGATGGTGCGAATGTGATTTCTGACGGTTAGCAGCGTGCCAACCGAGCCAAATAGTAAGCCACCAAGCGTGGCGAGAATTTCAAGAGACATTATGACCTGAAAAACTGATAGCGAAAATTAACAGATCCAGAAAAGACCCCTGATGAATTTTCAGCAAAACAAGCAATTTCTAGTAGTGCGCCTTCAAGGTTGTGAACGCTAGAAAGATTGTTGTTTTTGTCAGCAATTAAATTGCTTTCAATTCCAACAGTCAAAATTTCCGATATTTGAGTTTTGCTGTTGTTTGCAGTAGTTGCCGAAAGAACAAATCGAAAATGATTTATGTCGTTTTGAGAGACGGAATGGATCGTCCTGCTTCGGAACTCTAAAGCCTGAATTTGACGATTCCCAATATCCAAATATTCAATTCGGTCTGCACTCTGATTAAAAGCGGAAACGTTCCAATGTTGCTCAGGGCTTAGCCAGTGCAAGCCGCTCCACATCCATGTCCATGCATAGCGCGGTGTGCTATTTACTGTTGTTTCCAGCCAACGATCGCCCACAAGGGGATTGATGGGCGGCGTTGGCTGGATAGAGTAGCCTTGTAGCTGCTTTATCCTCACGCGATAGGTTCGTTGGTAACGTACTCAGCAACCAGCCGATCACCCTCATCTAGATAAAATCCTGCATTTTGGGCGTTCCAACCAAGCAATTTTTCATTAATAGAAATCGAAGCATTTACTCCGATCGCGTCGTAGTGAACGCCATTGACAAACAATTTGACGCTGGTAGCATCCGCTGGCAGGAAAGAAAGTTGTGAGAGTTCCCCTTCCTCGTTTCGGGTTAGAGCTTCGCGCATAAAGCGCGGCAAGTCGGCAATCTGTTTTGAACGGATAGTCATGATGGATCGTAGGTGATTTCGATCTTGTCTGAAGGCTCAAGAACCATTGAGTCGAGGTACGTCAAGCGATTTCCCTCGATTGCATAATCGAGGCCATAGGTGGCCTTGACTCCGTTGATGTAGAGTTCAGTCTCTTGTGGCAGAGCCGGGGAAAACACAAGCTGAAATTCTGTTTGTCCGGCTGCGCCAACAGTGAGGGTTTGGTGCTCGTCAGCAATCTCGCTGCGCTGCCAAATCTGAATCGACATTTCTCTGAACCAGTAAGGAATCTCCAACCGGAGCTGGAAAGGTTGAACAATTCCTTCTGGCACTTCAACCAGTGTTTTTCGGGCCAGTAAAATGCGCTGCTGGTGAACTTGAGCGAGCTGCGGACTACCGGGAAAGTTAGCAAGTTCAGCCAAGATGTAGAACTGGCAAGCCAGTCTCCAAGTTGGTTTGGCACTGGCAGAAGAAGCGACGATCGCGAGCTGTGAACCGTTTACCCCCGCAAGGGTGTAGACGTGAGGCAAGCGATCGTCAGTGGCGTTAACGAGGGTGAGGGTTTCGCTAGAAATCGAAGTCCAACTCATCTTCGCCTTCTCCAATCTCTTCCAGGCGATCGTCGTATTCGCCACCTTCCAAGTAGTCTTCCAGGTCAGCGATTGACACTGGCTCTAAGATGCCACTGCCAGCACGGGCAACAAACGCAAAATCCGGTGTAGATTGAGCGAAGTGACGCCAGTTGGGAGGCGGTGTTGCCAAGACGCGATTGAACTCTGGATCACCAGGCAGCAGCAACATTAGGCGTCCTCTGGCAAGACTCCATACGGATCAGAAATTGACCAGCCAGCGGTTTCTGCGGCAGTCAAAACAGCAGGAATTGGAGCGATGAAGGTGCTAACCACGCGCCCGTTAATTTTCCGCGTGGCACGCGGCGGCTTCGGTGTGGAGCCAAAAACAAGGGTCGGAGTGGAGCCAGATGCAAATTCAATGCCCAACTCTGCCATGTATTGATGTTCACCTGTCGTTAGGTTCCAACCATAGTTGTAGGTTCCCATGTCTACAAAAACAGTCCGGCTGCGTGGCGTTCGCGCCAAACCTCTGCGGCGGCCTCCGCCATTGATGATCCATCCATCTGCTTTCAGAGTGGCTTCTTGACCGGGATCACAAAACGATGAAACGACATCGTTGGCCGTCACTTCTTTGGTTGCCCGATTCGGTTTCGGACTGTTTGCGCCAAACACGACACCAGTTTGATTGTCGTAAGCCGTGTGGCCGAGTGCAGCCCGATAAGGACGGGAGTTGTTGCTAGCAAGGAAGCCGTATTGCAGCGTTCCAAGCGTAACGAATACCTTGTCGCGTTCTCCGCGTGAGCGTGGCATAAATCGGTTGCTCCTATTTGCAAAAAAGCGGTTCAACTTAATAAGTTGTTATTAGGTTAGCAGCCGATTCATCCTGTTGGTAGTGGAGCTTAAAACCGCCAATTTACATACAGAACCCTAGGGGATCGTGTATGTATGACAAAAAATCGCCCAAAAAATTTTATGGAAAAAATACAAATTAAGTGTATTCACGCATCATTTCAACACGTTCTTTTTGAAGTTGATTAAACACTTCCTCATAAGTCATCCCGGTTTCTTCCATGAGTCGCGTAACAAGATCGCCTCTGGGTCGGTAAGTGTAGGGATGCCCATACTTCTTTGCCTTGCGTACCAGTGCGCGACGGGAATTCGTTTGAAGTAGCGGCCAAAGAATTAATTCAGTCATTGAAAAGACTCGGTTCCCTCTGGCTCGCTGTCCGGCCACAGCTCCATACGGCGCAATTCCTGCGCGTAGTTGTTCCCGGAAAGGTCATTTGTCCCGGTTGCCTCCGCTGTCGATCGCCGGATGAGCAGGGTTGCGTATGCCGGATACATCTCGATTGGTTGTTTCCTCAGTCCAGGATGGCGATCTTTCTCCTGGG
Source organism: Microcoleus sp. FACHB-1515 (assembly GCF_014696105.1). Taxonomy (GTDB): domain Bacteria; phylum Cyanobacteriota; class Cyanobacteriia; order Elainellales; family Elainellaceae; genus JAAUTJ01. Next base: position 4,982 of record NZ_JACJPO010000040.1, on the reverse strand, counting down.
AAACTGACAGCGTCAAGATTTCGGCATTAGTCAGCGTTTTTAGCTCACGAAGTTTTCGTTCTGCCTCTGCCTCGGTTGCACCATAAACCGCCATCTGCCGCCCGTTGTCGAGGTTGGCATAGGCCAGGAATGGCCCCCAAGTGTAATGGCTGGCAGCGGTCTTTATTCTCTGCCACGTCAAGCCTAGATCAGCGTCCGGAATAGTGTAGGTACATTCCTTGACGCGCGGCTGGCCGGGAGCTGCTTTCCAGGGTGGTTGCTGCTTGGATTTGAAGACGATCGTGAGTTTGCGGCGTTGCATTCCGGCTCGAACCCAATCCTCCGCAGGCTGGCCTACCAACTGCCCCAAATCGCGGTTGTGTACCCAAGCGTGTGTAGTGATTGCGGTTTGAACGTTCTGCTTCAGTAGCTCTTGTGGCCCGCGCAGCGTGATGAATTCCTCTTCGTTATTGCGATCGGGAATGAGCTTGACAGCGCGTTCCTCTCCCAGCAGGGTTTCATTTGCCAATCGAGCGCTGCTGTAGTAGTCATCGATCGCGTAGCTAACCACGTAGCCAACTTCGATGATGGCATCCGCTGCCCCTTCGACAAAGTTTTCGACAAATGCGCGGAGCAATTCGTTGTCAATACTCTCGATACGCTCTTCGATCGCGCCCGCGATTGTCCAAGGTTCCCGCTGCTGGGTAATGGGAGCCAGACCAAATAGCCGCAGTCTACGCAGCGTCAGCATTGTCCCCAGTACGGCATTACGAGCTAGTGCGCCTCGTGTTGCCGTGAGCAGGTTGACAACCTGGCCTCGAATTTCTTCTCCGCCTTCCTCCGCCAAGGCCAGCGCGACTCTCCCGCCTAAAACAGGAAACTTTAGTGTGGCTCCGGTTGCCAGCGCGACGGATGCCAGCCACACTGACCCAGTTCCGAGGGTTTGTCCTAACGCGCCTGCAATTTGAACGTTGTTGTTCAGAATTTCGCGCTGCAACGATACATCTGTCTGGTTCCAATCGAAGTTGGCGATCGTGTGAGCAGACTCGACAATGATTGACCAGGCATTGCTGAGCAGCCAGCTAACAGCCCGCTCGAAGATGCTGAGGATGAAGCCGGGGAGTCGCTTTGCCAGTCCCACAAGCCAACGACGGATAGGATTTTGATTTTCATCCTGCTCTTCCGTTTCAGGTGCGGTTAGGTCAGCAAAAATATCGATCGTTCGTTCCCCAATCAGGTTGCGAACAACCTGACTTTGCATTGCATTTCGAGTCAGAGAAATCAGTGCCACGTCGTTAATTAACCATTGCTGCCATCAGAAGGATTAGGTGGAGGTGTTGCGATATCTCGCAGGTCGGGCTTGGGCAAATTGGGCGCAACTTGCCCTTCTGCTGGGTTCTCAAGTGCGGATTTGAAGGAATTCCAATCCACTTCTGAATTACCATCTTGCCCGCGCTCTTCGCGGATGCGATCGCCGGGAAGCGGATCGCCCATATTCCAGCCTCGATAAAACACCGATTTGATGATTTCGCAGGCCACCAAAATGCGATCGAATAACTCTTGCTGGTCGGTCTTGCCATCAAACTTGATTTTGGGAACGACTCGAATGGTTTCCTCTAGCGCTTCCTTCATATTCGTGGTTCCCGTATTGACCGAAACCTTAACCTCTCTGCGCTCTTGCTTGGTGCGGTAGCCAAGATACTCGGCATTGGCTGAAGCGTAGTCCGTAGCCGTCGTAGCGGCAATTCTTGCGCCGATCGCCTCCAAAACGCCCTTGAATCCTAACGAGATTAGTACATCCGTGTCAGCATTCAGCGATAGCGCAATGCCAACAATTTCGGCCAGTGCCTCCGAAACGTTCTGAAGTTTGATTTCCTTCGTTTCACCGCTTGAATCTTTGTACTTAATGGGCAGTGGGAAGGCTCCTAACAAGCCATCCATTTGCTTGATTTCCCATTCGTTCCAACTCATTGCGTCTTGGATTTTCGTGGTGTTGTTATTGCTCTCCGCTAGTTGCGTTGGCACAGTGGCAGGCAAGCGCTGTAAGCCGCTGCGAAAATAGTTCGTTGCCATGATCGCCGCCAAGAGCTGTGGCATCGTTCCCACCTGCACGTCTTTTGGATCGTCAAAGTTGGCATAGGTTTGATTGCCCATTGCTTTCACAAAGTCTTCTGGGTTGAACGTCAGTCGCCTGGCTTCATTGAATCCCAGCAGGGCCAGCAGTTTGCGATCGATAATCCGCTCGATTTCAGCGCAGGAACATCCAGAAGACGGCATAGAGAAGGTGTTGGGAGGTGGTGGTGGTTCAGGACGGGGATCGCAACTGCGTCCCCAAGCAGCGCTGCCATTCCAGGGAGCAATATCAGTTGCTCTCACTACCTTAAAGCTTAACCCCGGCACGCCAGGCGGATTTGGTCCCCAAGTGCTAACGATTTGGCTCCAGATGCTAAATCGCAAGATTTCGCCCGGACGGGAAAGGAAGCGCGTGCTGGAAGTGGTTGCAGGATTTTCTGGAATTTCTCCGTAGGCACGCAGCCAAATTGCTCTATATGGTGGTGGAGCTGGACTGAGGGACTGAGGACGATGCTGACGGTAGCCAAACTCAGTATTGGCAACGCCGTTTGACCAATTAGGCGTTCTGAGCGATTGCTGCAAGATGTAGGGAGTGGGAGTCTGCACATTGAGAGGGACAACGTGTTCCGTCCAAATGCCCATTCCTCCGCAGTGAATTGAGAAACCCCAAGCTCTGCGTGTGCCGATCGTCCAAGATTGCAGCTCAATCCCGACGATCGGCCCGTAGCAGGGTAGAACCCATCCATCTGCGTCGTTGCGGAAGTGCGTTGTCCAGCGACTTGCATCTGGTGCAAGGGTCGCGCCGGGTCTGACCAGGCCACTATCAGAAGCTGATACTAAAACGAAATACTGGCAGCCGGGAATCCATCCTTCGCGATTTTGGTTGGGAAGGAAAAGGGACTGGCCTGGCTCCGGTGCAGCAGAAGGCTCGCTCGCTTCCGGTGGGTCTGGCGGCTGGCAGTTCGTCTCTGCCCATCGACGGCTTAAACAGCTCTGTGGCAGACTCCAGCCAAACAGCGAGGGAGAAATACAAACCCAAGCCTCACAGTTATTCAGGCCAGCATTTGAAATCGAAAAGCCCGTCGCATCTGCTACCGAAACAAACCGATTCACAACGGGCCTCAATCGGGCGGGCGGGTCTGGAAATAAACCCGGTGGCAGCGCTGCTCTGGGCGGATCACTTTCGCAGAATGGGGAATTGGGCCAGCGGCGGCAGTCCCAAGGATCGACGGGTTCATTTGGAATGTCGAGATTCCAGCCCATTTGCGGATTAGCAATCGGGGATTCCTCCATAAATCCCAGTTGCTCGATCATTTCTTGCCCTTGAGTCACGCGATCGCCGTGCCCTGCTCCGCGATCGATTGCTTCCCGTCCGACTCGGCCAGCTCTAGTCATAGGTTTTCTGGTAGCGAACGATTTGAGGCGAGTAGAGCGGCCCCACCTCTGCCCGTCGCTTTGCGGTGCGATCGAGCAATCCAATCTGACGCAACCGGACAAAATGCCAGCGCGATCGCTGAATGCGTGGCTGTGGCTCGATAAAGCGGTTGAGTTGGCGCATTAGGGTTGCTGACTGGGTAGATTGATATGCAAGCTTGGCGCAGTATTTTCTCCCTCTTCGACTGCGGAGCCATGAATGACGACGGAATCGGTATCTTGCAAGACTCCAAAGCCCACTGATTCGACTTGCACCAGCAACGCTGTATCTGCTGCCACGTCAAAAGCAGCGGCGTCCGTGTAGTAGAGCAGTAAATCCACTGAATAGTAAGGACGGCGGTTGTAGAGCCACAGCGAAGCGATTTTGATTGCGTCCCCACCATCGCGCCTCAGCATTAAGTTGAGCTGCTTCTTTGCGCTGGCGGCTTCGGCATCGCGGAGAGAGGCATTACGTTCTCCGTCGCTCTGGTCATCTGAAAAAACCGGGAAATCAAATGTCGGAATTGACTGGATATCGGCAAACAGCCGCAATGACGTGACAAATCCGCTGTAGCGAACGTTGGCTGAGATTGAGAGAGGCGATAGTGTTCCCGGTTGGTAAACCTCGATGAGGTTCGTTGCGCTAGCTTCATTGAGGCGAGTCAAGATGTTGGTATTTCGGAAGAATCCGTTTGATTGCCAACTCATAGGAAGGTTCTCAAGAACAAAATAATTATATTAATTGCTAGGGACTTCTGTAATTACTATCGATGGTTTGCTGGTTGATGTTTTCGCGTGAAGTGGCAATAGGCAACAGCAAACAGCAGGAATAGCCAAAACCAGCGACCCATAAAATCTGGCGGCGCAACAACTCGATAATCAGTCATTGTTTGCTCTTCCAAAACGCCCGTAAAACCTACGTGAAGAAACCAGAGCAGCGCGATCGGCAGCATGAGAAGAAGAACCTCAAGGTAAGTCTTGAATCCCGATCGCAATCCTCCAACACTCAGCCAGCTTGGAGGCTCTGACCAAAATATTTTTAATAGCAGGTTGTAAATGATTCTGACAAACCAAAAACTGATTAATCCTAAGCCAAAAGCGGCTATCGGGAGTAGCAGAATTGGAAGTGATCCGATCGGTTGAGAGAAGAAGAAAATCATCCAAAGGAAAAGAAGATTCCAAAATATGATCGCAACTAAACCAACACCGAAAACATAGGCGGCGATCGTCAACCGAATGACACGGCCAAGAGATTCGAGCTTGAAGGGTTTCATATTGCTATCCTTATTTTGAGATGTAGGACGCGCCCGCTGTAAACGCGGGCTTTTTCACGTTACATAAAATCTCAGCACCCCAAAGTGATTGCGATCGCTGCTTCTGGCGTTGCAGGTAGTAGGCAAGAAGAAACCCGCGATCGAAGTTCGATCGCGGGTGTTGGGTGTTCAGGTGTGGACTGGCTACGAGTCCCGCTTGTACCGATTGTCGGAGTTTTTCTTGTCTTCAAAGGAGGTGATTCC
>NZ_JACJPO010000004.1 GCF_014696105.1 Microcoleus sp. FACHB-1515 | reverse complement strand
AAATCGAGGTCGAGCGTCAAGCGCACATCTTGACCCGCTTGAACAGGCTTTTCACCGAGAATTCGATCGATTTGACCAGAACCATCGACTTCAACTTGCTGCCCGCCTCGCTCTCCGCGCAATTGCTCCTCAAAGACGGCTTCGATTCCAGCTTGCCCAACGATGTCTCCCAAGCTGTAGCCTTGATCTTTGAGTGTGGGAAATGCTTCGTCTGTAATTTCCCCGGTGTAGCCCAAAACATGAGCCGCTAAATCACCGTTGGGGTAATAGCGAATCGGTTCAATATCAACTTCAATTCCAGGCAGTTCACTCTTATGTTCTTTGAGCGCCGTAATTTGCGCTGGATTTAATCCTCGTGCCAGCCGAACTAAAGTCGCAGAATTATTTCCAGCTTGGTCTAGCCGTTTTTGAATCTCCGCTTCTGAAAGATTGAGAAGTTGTGCTAACTGCTTACGAACGTTTGTCCAGTTTGATTTTTCAACCGAAATTGGATACAGGAAAACCGAATAAGAAAGGCGACTGCCTGCTAAGATTCGCCCCTTGCGATCGAGAATTTCACCGCGTTCCGCCTGCTTGGGAATCAGTCGAATGCGATTTTCATCTGCAAGCTGTCGATTGCGTTCTCCTTCTCCAATTTGCAAATAGAAAAGGCGACTACCTAACGCCAATAGGAGGGTAAATGTAATGAAAATAACAAACATCAAAGCCTGTTTTTGCCTGCCAACTGTACGAGCCGAGCAGAAGCGAGCCGAATTAGCAGTTCGAGTGGAAAAATCAATCAAAGTCATGCAGAAGAGGTTAATCGAGGGTTAAGCGATCGCAAAAGCTGAATTGGGCGCAGCCCATAGCAGCCTTGTCTTTCTATTGAGTCAAGGCCAAGTAGCGCTACAACGCACTCTAGTTTCTCATAGAAGAATGAAATCAAAATGAAATTCGTTTTTTCAACTTGATTTCATTCAAACAAAGCAAATTAAAATGATTATCAATCTTGCTGCTCTTTGTGCAAAATATTGAAAATCATTCTCGCTCTTGCGCTAATTCATAAATCGCTAACTTCGTTTTTACAACTTACCGCTGAGTAATAGGTTAGAGTGCCTCATCAAATCTAAAGTTTTTAGCAATCTGTCCGCTCTTCTGAACGGGCAGCGGTTTGACGACTACAAGCAGTACACCCGCACCGGGGCTAACGTTTACAATCAGCAATAGCGACACGTCAGTCAGCGCAGCGGGTGTGCCGACAACATTTGTGCAGTTGAACACGGGCACGATCGGCTAACCGCTGTTGCTGACTCGATCGCAATGACCAGCAGGGGATGGCTGCAAACTTACAGCATCCCTTTTTTACTGGCTGAAAAGCAGTGAAACAATCGCGCTACTGCCGAATTTCCTGCATGATGTCAAGCGATTGCTGATAGCCCACCTGATCGCCCTGCTGCTGAAACAGCGCGGCGGCCTGTTGCAAATCAGCGATCGCACGAGTCGAATCGCCTGCCGCATAGTACGCTAATCCCCGCCGCCCGAACGCTTCCGCAAATGAGGCATCGCGATCGATCGCCGCTGTGAAGTCTGCGATCGCATCTCGGTGATCATCTAGGCTGTAGTGGGCAAGGCCGCGATTGAAATAGGCATCAATGAGGTTTGGATCAATTTCTAGGGCTTGGTCGAGTTTTGCGATCGCGCCTGGAAGATCGTTCTGCATTGCCAGTGCCGTTCCCCAACGGGCATAGGCATCAGCGTGATTGGGATCAAGCTCGATCGCCTGCTCAAATCCCGCGATTGCGGCGGGTGTGTCTCCGGTAATCGCGTAGGCCAGTGCGCGATCGCAGTAGGCATCGACGAATCGCGGATCGAGTTCGATCGCCTCAGTGAAGGATTCGATCGCGCCTTCAACATCGCCTTGATTGAGGCGATCGGCTCCCTGAGCATATTGTATTTGCGCGGCGTTGGGGGCAGCCGTTTCGATCGCTTGGGCAGGCAATTCCGAAAATGCAGTCGTGACCGCTATCAAACCTGCTGCTAGAACGCTGTGAACCAGTTTCATTCACTCACCTCCGGGTTGGCGCAGTTTTCTACCCCACCATAACAGTTGCAGTTTAAGTCGAAGGAATAGATCAGATGAATTACTTTTTTGTGATACCGCTCATACCAAAGTTTTAGCTGCGAATTATGTATGAACATCATGCTCTGGATAATGCGTACTATCTATTTTGCTCGTGTGAACACGCCTTAAACAGATTGCTTATGCCAGTACCAAGACGCTCTATCAATTGCAGATCGAATTGTTATCAAGCTATCTGATTGAGCAACTGAAGTCGTCAATGCCGATGAAGCTGAGTTCTCCTTTTCCCTAAATTTTAGGCTTTCTGCGTGAGTCCTGTAATTGTTCTGTGAACTCACTTTTAAGATCATGTGAATTAAAAGAAACGAGCTTCGCGCTCATCTATATTTAGCTATAGACGCAGAAGAAGATATTAATTAATGTCTATGAACATTCAAAGGTAGGAGTTATTATGCAAGCAGTTCAGTCCATTTCACTCCACCGCCAGGAAGACCAACGCTTTACCCTTGCGATCGCCTCTACCTTCACATCTGAGCCGATCGCCGAGAGTCTTTCTTTTTGGATGGAAAAACTCGCGATTTCGACAACTGTAGAATTCGCTTCCTACAACCAAATTTTTCAGCAATTACTGGACTCATCGAGCCTGCTGTCCACTAATTCGCAGGGCATCAATATTATTTGCCTGCGCGTAGAAGACTGGTGTCAACTCGATCAGCCTGATCCGGTCGGGGGCAAATCCTGTGTAACAACCGCGATCGAACGCAATGCTCAGGATTTAGTTACGGCTTTGCAAGCAGCAGTTAGTCGCTCCACCACGCCTTACATTCTTTGTCTTTGTCCCGCCTCTTCAATGCTGTCGTCGGCATCTGAGCAACTGACACTTTTTCATCAAATCGAAGCCTGGATTGTCGATCGCCTCAGCGGGCTAAGTGGGCTGCACCTGATTCAGGCTCAAGAGGTGCAGTCGCTCTATTGTGTTGCTCAACATTACGATCCCCAGCGCGATCGCCTGGGGCATATTCCTTTCACCGACGAGTTTTTCGCCGCTTTGGGAACCGCCATTGCCCGCAAAATCTATGCTCTCAAACATCCGCCCCATAAAGTCATTGTTCTAGACTGCGACAATACCCTTTGGAAGGGTGTCGTTGGGGAGGATGGCGTGCAGGGAATTAGCCTATCTGCAAGCTGGCAGTTTGTCCAGAAATTTATGGTGGCGCAGCAGCAGGCAGGAATGCTTTTGTGTCTCTGTAGCAAGAATAATGAAGCCGATGTGATGCGGGTCTTTGAGCAGCGACAGGACATGGCTTTGAAGCTGGATCATCTGGTGGCGTGGCGAATCAACTGGCAACCGAAATCCGAGAATATCAAGTCGCTAGCCGCTGAGTTGAACCTGGGCTTGGACAGCTTCATTTTTATGGATGACAATCCCGTTGAATGCGCTGAAGTGAGTGCCTACTGTCCAGAAGTATTAACGCTCCAGCTTCCCAGTGAGGGGGATGTGCAGCAGTTCCTTCGGCACGTTTGGGCATTCGATCACCTCAACGTGACCGAGGAAGATACCCAGCGAACAGCCCTCTATCAGCAGAACCTAGAGCGTCAACGATTCCAGCAGCAGACACTCACGCTGGAGGACTTTCTCTCTGGGCTGGAGATGACCGTTGACATTGCAGAACCCGCATCGACCCAGATCTCCAGAGTTGCCCAACTGACTCAGCGCACCAATCAGTTCAACTTCACTACAATTCGCCGCACCGAAGCTGAAATTCAGCAGTTTATGAACTCTGGCAAAGCGTCCGGGATGGTTTGCCATGCCGTCACCGTTCGCGATCGCTTTGGAGATCACGGACTCACGGGCGTCATGCTGTTCTCCACCGATGACAACACCCTCTGGGTGGACACCTTTCTATTAAGCTGTCGAGTTTTGGGACGAGGCGTAGAGCATCAGATGATGCGGCACTTAGCCAAATACGCCGAGGATCATGGGCTGGATTACATTCGCTTAAACTACATTCCAACTCCGAAAAACTATCCGGCATTTGCCTTCCTGCAAGCGATCACAGGAGCGTATGAGCAAGCTTACGAAAATGGGTCTTCCTTCCAGATACCCGTGCAGGAAGCGGCTGCTGTTGCCTACGATCTGAACCGTCAGACTGCCCGCCCGGATCAATCTTCACCGGAAATCCCTGCAAAAGCGGGAAAAGCGATCGTTTCTCGACCCCGTGCTAGCAAGTCTCAGCAAATGGGACAAATCGCGCTGGAATTTTGTTCGGCTCAGGAAGTTCTGGCAGCCATTCAGCACCAAAAACCTGCTCAGCAGCTATCGATCGATCAATCTTTCATTGCGCCGCGCACATCCACTGAAAACGACCTCAGCACAATCTGGACTGATGTGCTGAACGTGCATCCGATCAGCATCAGAGACAACTATTTTGAGCTGGGAGGAACTTCGCTTCAAGCGGTAGAGCTGTTTGCCAAGATTGAACAGTTTTTGGGCAGGCGGCTTGCTCTGACTTGCCTTTTGGAAGCTCCGACGATCGAAGAACTTGCTCGGCTCATCGACTCAGACTCAGAAGCTTGTTCCGAAACCGGAAATCCATCTTCTGTCGTTTTGCTCAATACTTCAAACAGCCCTACTCCGCCCCTCTTCCTGATTCATCCGGGCGGCGGTGAGGTATTGCTGTATCGCAATCTGGCTCAACGACTACAGCCAATCACTTCCGTCTACGGCATCAAACCCTTTAGCCGCAACGGTTATCCCATGATGCAGACCCAAATTCCTCAAATGGCTGCTTATTACATCGAGCAAATTCGATCGATTCAGCCTGAAGGCCCCTATTTGCTGGGCGGATTCTGTGCGGGGGGAGCGATCGCCTTTGAAATGGCACTCCAGCTTCAGCAGCAGGGCTTTTCGGTTCCGCTAGTGGCGTTGATGAACACCGTCAATATAAAGGAGAAGCAAACGCAAGAGCAGGCTCAGCCGGGATACAGCAGGCTGAGAGTCTGGCGAGAGAATTTGAAAAGCAAGCTGAAGGATTTGCGCTACAAATACTATCTGGCGACTTCAGAGCAAGCGCCCAAATTCATCCAGAGGAAGTCGGTGTACTCGATTTGTTCCGCCGCAGTTAACGCTTATATTCCAACCCGCCAATTCAAAGGCAAGCTGCTGCTGTTTAAGTCAAAGGAGGTAATGCCTAATTATGCTTACCCCTGGAGCAGCACTGCTACCTTTGATCCACAATTGGGATGGGGTGAGTTGGCAACTTTTGGGGTGAAGGTGTACGAAAACGAGGGGGATTTTGTGGGAATGCTTCAGGAACCTCTTGTGAAGGACATGAGTGAACAGCTTAAAGTCCACCTGACAGATGGAGTGTGAGTTGAGCCTGCTTAAAGCATCTCCTTCCTTGAACTTTTAACCGGGAGTCCTCCGGTTTGCCAAATAAATAGCGTGATGCTTTGCCCAATGCCTCCTTTCTCGGCTTCAAATGAGTTCTAAAGATGTATTCAACTTACCCTCAACCAGCCTAAAAAGGTTTGCACTAGCAGCCAGAGGTTTAGCCCGACGATCACGGAGGCGACGGCTCCAGCCAGCAGCTTGAGCCAGATGGGATTGACGAACTCGCCCATCAAGCGGCGATCGCTGGTAAACATCACAAGCGGCACAACGGCAAACGAAAGCTGCAAGCTCAAGATCACCTGACTCAAGACCAGCAAATCTCCCGTGCTGCGTTCGCCAAAAAAGAGAATGGCGATCAAAGCGGGAACGATCGCAATCAGGCGTGTCCCCAGCCGCCGCACCCAAGGCCGCAGCCGAATTTGCAAAAAGCCTTCCATCACAATTTGTCCGGCTAATGTTGCCGTCAGGGTCGAGCTTTGCCCCGATGCCAACAGCGCCAAGCCAAAAATTGCGCTGGCCGCACTCACGCCCAGCAGCGGTGAGAGCAACTGGTAGGCATCTTGAATTTCAGCGACATCTTGATAGCCGGAAACATGAAAAGTGGCAGCCGCCACAATCAAAATGGCCGAGTTGATGAACAGCGCGATCGACAGGGCGAGCGTCGAATCGATCGTGCCAAACTTGATGGCTTCCCAGCGCTTTTCAGAAGTCGGCTGCCAAGCGCGAGTTTGCACGATCGACGAGTGCAAATAGAGGTTGTGCGGCATCACGGTTGCACCCAAAATTCCGATCGCAATGTAGAGCATTTCAGGATTGCGAAAAATCTCAGTGTTCGGCACATATCCTGACAGAATGCCGCCCATGTCAGGGCGAGAAAACAGAATTTCAGCGGCGAAACAAATGCCCACTGTGGCAACGAGCGAAATCACCAAAGCTTCGACATAGCGAAAGCCTTTGCCCTGCAAATACAGCAGTCCTAATACGTCCAGCGCAGTAATGCAAACGCCCCAGATCAGCGGCAGGCCAAACAAAAGCTGAAGGGCGATCGCGCTACCGAGCAGTTCGGCTAAATCGCAGGCAGCGATCGCAATTTCGCACAGTACCCACAGCACAAAACTCACACGCGGACTGAAGTAATCTCGGCAAGCCTGCGCCAAATCTTTTCCGGTTGCAACGCCCAAGCGCACACACAGCGATTGCAGCAAAATCGCCATCAGATTCGAGAGCAAAATCACGCTGAGCAAGGTGTAGCCAAAGCGCGACCCGCCTGCGATGTCGGTAGCCCAGTTGCCAGGGTCCATGTAGCCGACCGAGACAAGATATCCTGGCCCAGCATAGGCCAGCAGCTTGCGCCAAAAACCTTTGTGCTGCGGAACTTCGATCGTGCGGTGAACTTCAGGCAGGCTAGGCCGAGTGGGGGGAGGCATTGCTTTTCATAATTCTTTCATAATTGACTCTAGCAGCCTGAGCAGCGGCTCGATCGAAGTTAAGCAAATTTCACAAAAAAGCAGGTTAAAGAATCACCCTCTACGGGCATACATCATAATGGTTGCACCGAAAACAATAACTCCAGCGCCTATCCAATCGGATCGATCGGGTGCAAACCCATCTATTTTCCAGCCCCAAATAATTGAGAGAATTACAAAAACGCCTCCATAGGCTGCATAGACCCGTCCAAAGTTTGCAGGCTGAAGCGTTGTGACAAATCCGTAAGCAGCTAGCAAAATTGCTCCGCTTACTGCAAGCCAAATGCTTTTGCCTTCTCGTACCCAGATCCAAATGAGATATCCACCACCAAGCTCGCACAGCCCTGATATGACAAAGAAGAAAAGCGATCGAATAACATCCATTGTGTTTTCAGAAGTTGAAACTCCTTTAAAGTAGAGCAATTGTGTTTTGCCAAAAGCTGGTTTTGATAGCTTTCACCAGCTCAAACAATTTGTCAAAGAGGTTCCTGCTCAGGAAAGTTGGAGCCGATCGCCCTCAAGAATCGGTTTAAGCTGCTTAGAAATGCTAGGCTCAGAGGCGCAAAAACAATCGCTCGGTTCTGGTGGGGCTTCAGCCACTAGAGGCAAGGGGGAAAATTCGGTGTAAGTCCGATACTGTCCCGCAACTGTGATGAATCTTTTGATTCTTAGTCAGGATGCCCGCCGAGATTTTTCATACGACATTTCTGCGAGGTACAGAAAGCATGGTTAGCTCATCTTCAATTTGGCGGCGCACTCAGCAAGTCACACTTTCGCTTCCCGTGCAAGCAGGGCTGCTGATTGGTCTGTGTATGCTGATACTTTGGACATTTTACTTTTCGACCTACCCGCCCGCACACGACACGGTTCACGAAACTCGTCACCACACGCTGGCTGTGGCGTGTCACTAGGTCAAGTCAAGTTTGAATCCAAAGCAATCATCATGAAGTTCAAATATTTTTGGGTTTCTCTGGCCGCAGGTTTTGCGCTCACGCTGATCTGGCTGCTGGTCTCATTACCTGCCGCGTCACAAACCGCCGTGCGGCTTCAAACTAGTCCGCCGCTGAGTCAAGTTGTTCCGAACACGGAGCCAGTCCAACTGACGGTGCAAGCAATCGATGTCAATCAGCAGCCGATCGCTGATGCAAACATTCAAGTTCGCCTGCTGACTCCGCCCAAGACGCCCTGGTTTACGTCAGATTTTCCGATCGTTGAGGGAACCACACTGCTAGAACTAGGTGCGATCGCGCCTGCGGGGAAATTGCAGTTTGAGCAGGTGCTACCGATTCGCGGCACATATCGCTTGGAGGCCAACGTTACCCCTCAGACGGCGGGCGCGTTCGAGCCGTTTGAGCAAATTCTGACGCTGGCTGTGTCCGAAAATTCGGTGAAGTACCGCAACGTGGGCATTTTAATCACCATTTTGCTCTTGACCGGATTTGGGGGTGGTTGGGTGATCGGTGGCGATCAGACGGCACGTGAAGGCGAAATTGCCCCGCAGCCCGTGCGAATGCTGCTGAGTGCCGCGACCCTGCTGGCGATCGTCGTGCTGTTGACGGTGAACATCACGGCGGAGATTGCCGAGGCGCGATCGCCGCATCACAGCGCAGCAGCTTCCGCTGATCCAGCCATCGCGCAGGCGCAAGGAATTCGAGTCGAACTATTGGGCGATCGACAAGCGACTGTCGGGCAGACTGCCACGCAAACAATTCTCGTCACCGATACAACCACCCAAGAGCCAATCGCCAATACTGCGGTGAATCTTCAGGCGATCGCGCTTGAACACAACGAGCGGGTATTCACTTTTGCGGGCGTAACCGATCAAAGCGGCAAGCTTACTTGGCAGCAGCAGTTTTTTAATGGTGCTCCTCATCAAGTAAGCGCCACGATCGCACCTGAGACCAACAGTTCTCGCCAGTTTGCACCGATTCAGGTTGCTCATGAAGTCGAGGTTGAAGGCATTGCCCCGCCTTTAACTATCCGATTGATTTCCTTAATTTACTTCACTGCTATCTTTGTGGTGGGACTGATCGCGGGTTTCCTGGGGCATCGTCGATTCCAGGCTCGATCGATCGCTTAAATCAATTTTGCAGCAGCACTTTATGAAAGCTAGCTATCCGCGCCGCCGCTCTGTCAATGTGAAGGACAGATCGATCGCGAATACCTTTATGCTCATGAGTTTCGGTGCGGCTTTCTTGCTGCTTTTGTCAGCGGGGCGAGAGCAAAATTCGAGTGTTGCAGTTGATCCCAACCCCCCGTTGGATGCAGAATCTGGAACGGTTGTTTTAACCGCATCTCCTTCAGCACCAAATCCACTCGCTAAAACCTTTCGGCTAGTGGTGGATTTGAGCGATCGCCAGCTTAATTTTTACCAAAAAGGCAAGCTGATCTCGACTCATGACGTTGCGATCGGGCAAGCTGGTTGGGAAACGCCAACCGGAACGTTTGAAGTCACGACAATGGAGAAGAATCCGGCTTGGGAGCATCCGATTACCGGAGAAATTATTCCGTCAGGACCAGATAATCCGCTGGGTTCTCGCTGGATTGGCTTTACGGAAACACCAGACGGGCAAATTGGATTTCATGGTACAAATGAACCGCAATTTCTAGGCCAAGCGGTTTCTCACGGCTGTGTTCGAGTCGATGACGCAGAGATTCAAGAAATCTACGATCGAGTCGGAGAAGGAACGCCCGTCATCGTTCGCTCTTAACCCAAAACACTTATTCTCGTCAGCCCGATTCTGATGAGGTAAAGCACCAATAGATGAACCGGATAGAATAAGTAAAACCACCTTGCTTTTGCACCAGGCTGATGATTGACCATTTGCAAAATTAGCGGTGCAGCGACAGCGAAAAGTTGAAGTTGACCAAAATTGGGTTGAGCAATCAGCAGAATTAAATGGAGCAGTATCCAGCCAGCCCACCACCAGATCTTGTCAGGTTGAAAGTATTTGAGAAGGGCGATCGCCCCAATTCCATAAGCACCGTACTCAGCGCTACTCGCTTCAGCTAACAGACCACCTCCAACCCAACTCAAAACTTGAAATTGTGGAGCCTGCCTTGCTGCGCGTAGACATCCTAGCCCAATCAGCAAAGTAAGGAAAATATTTAATCTTTGAACTTGAAAAATAAGCTGATAGATCGGCTGAGAAACAATTCCCAATATCAACAGTCGAATTGCATACTGCTGAAAGTTTTTGGTATGCGCTTCGCCCTGCACTAGCAACCAGCAAAACAAAGGGAAACTCAGCCGACCTAACATCCGCAGTTCCAAAACTTCAGGAAAGAAAACTGCGCCAATGTGATCGATGACCATCAGCGCGGCGGCGAGCAGTTTGATTTGGTAGTTGGAAAGCACTTACAAGGAGGTTTAATAGAAATATTGGAGTAATTTTTCATTCTACTACTTACAGCTTAGAGCAACGATAGTTGGTGCTTTATCAAGAGTAAAACGAAAAACATTGCTTGAAATTAAGTAGCAGAATTGCTAACCCTATTAGTCCTAAAAAAGGCGTTAGCCAGTCTCCCCACTGGACGTAAAGAGTTCTAGATTGGCGGCGATAAACTGTATCAGCATAGATGGCGTAAGTGTTGAGTTTCGATTGCCACAATGTTCTACCATGCGGATCTACAATTCCAGAGTAGCCAGTGTTCGTAGCCCGCACAGCCCAGCGATCGACCTCGATTGCTCGCATTACGTCTTGAGCGTGATGTTGAGCAGGCATTGCTTGACTGTAGTGAGCATTATTTGAGGCGGTGAGAATGAATTGTCCACCCGCCAATGCTTGAGCGCGAAAATGTTCCGAGAAAGCAGATTCATAGCAGATACCAACAATAGCGCGACCAAAGGGAGTATCAAAACGCTGATTGGGTTGTCCCGCAGCCAAACTATCTGCGATCGGCGATAGACGGCCAATTAGCATACCTAGCCATTGTTCAAAGGGAACATATTCTCCTAATGGCACTAGCTTAACCTTCCTGTACTCGCTGATGGTTTGACCATTGGCATTTATTGTAAACAAACTATTAGTCAAATTGTTTTCTTGTCTTCCAAAAGCTCCAAGCCACGCTACGACTTTGCTGCTCAAAACTGCTTGATAAAAAGAATTGTTAGTTTGATTCTGGGTTGTCCACTGAACAGGCAAAGCAACCTCAGGAGTCAGTACTGCATCGACGCCCTGTGCTGCTAAAGCTCTGTAACCTTTTGTGTAACCCTCTAGAGCTTGTTTCCATCCTGCCTCGTAAAGCTTGATTTCATTCGGAATATTGCCTTGAATAATACCAACCTTGAGTGCTGTTTGTGAGGATTGAATTAGGGGTTGACGATACAAAACTAAGCCGATCGAGTGAAAAACAATAAACAGGACAACGGCCAAGCTCAAACAGATCCACTTAAGGTTGATGGGTTGAGTGAACCTGCGACGGTGAATCCACGCCTCAGCGAAAAAACCATTGACTGCAATAATTGCTGCTGCAACAGTTGAAGGTCCCGAAAGTTGTCCTAAATGTAGGATGAGCAAGTTAGAGGGGCTTTGAGTATAGGTAAGAGAACTCCAATACAGCGGACTCCTACTCCAGAGCGTTTCTAGAATGCACCAAAAAGCTATGCCGATCAGAACACGCTTGAGGGTTGCCAACAGGCCAACGTTGCGGGGTTGCAACCAAGTAGCAAGTCTGAGTGTTCCTGCCCACAGTGCAACTAAAGCAGCACCCCAAACTGTAACAAAAAACCAGCAAAATAAAGCGATCGCTAAACTCACCCACCAGTTTACGCCCATCCAGGTCATCGGGTGAATTCCCATGATCCAGGACAAAGCAACTCCGTGATATCCAACTCCCCAGATCAACCCTTGTAAGAGTGATTGCTTAAACTGGTTTTTATTCTCAACAACAATGATCCACAAAGGTACGAGAACGACCCAGGCCAGCACCCAAAGATGCAGGGAGGCAGGCGTTAGCCCCATGAGCATCCCGCTCACTAAAACCACACTGTAGGGCAAATATTTCAGCAGGTAGCTCATGAGTCAGCCGCAACGAATTCTGAATTCATGTGGGTCTTGTGCAATCTGATCGCAAGCAGCTTTGTTTTTGAGAGAAAAACAGCTTAGCGCAACGTCGAAGATCGAGGCGTGGCAGTGCGGGTTGTTCGGGGTGGATCGTAAATTAGGTCGGGGCGCGTCCGCCAGACATAGCTAACCGTTACCAGGGTAATTAACGCTTCTCCAATGCCAATCAGCGCGTGCCATCCGGCCATTGCACCGATCGCAACATTGAGCGGTACGGTTCCTGATAGCGCCAGCAGAATCGCACAGACGATCGCCGCAAGCATGACGCTCATCCCGGCAGCCACGACAGTCCCCGCTGCCATTCCTGCCCAAGCATCACGCCCAATCGCAAATCGAACGGCTCTGTAGAGGTAGTAGCCGCCAAACATTCCGATCAATCCCATGATGAAAATGTTGGAACCCAAAACGGTGAGTCCACCATCTTGAAACAGCACGGACTGCACCAGGAAAACGACGCTAACCACGAGAGAACCCGCCCAAGGCCCCAACAGAATGCCTGCTAGTGTGCCGCCGACCAAATGCCCAGAGGTTCCACCGGGAATGGGAAAGTTAATCATTTGTGCGGCAAACACAAACGCCGCACAAACGCCCATCAGGGGAACTGTTCGTTCGGCATACTCAGATTGAACGCGCTTCAGCGAAACTGCCAAGAGCGCGATCGCAATCACCCAGCCGACCAGACTCACTGGCAGGCTCAAATAGCCATCAGGAATGTGGAGCGCGAAGTAAGGCAGTGTCCAGCGCAGCAGGCTTGAGAACAAAACACCTGGAGTCAACATGACGATAGCGGTAGAATAATTTCTGAATACTTGTTCAGGCATTTGTAGTAAACCATAGGAGATGGGTGAAAACAATCCCCTGGAGGGGCATTCGACTCACTGATTTGCTTCTTAGTCGATCGCTTTCGACGCTGCCTCTTTGCTTTGGTTTTAGAGTCAGTAAAAAATGAAAAGCTTGGAAACTTCTCAATCAAAATCTGCGAAAACATCGTCTTCCAAGCGGTAGTAAGGTTTTGGCCTTCATCACCAATGCGATCGCAACACCCGCAGTAAATCGACTTTGAGCGGTCAAGGTTTACGTCAAACCGCCGCTTGCTGCTGAAGTGCAAGGCGATGTTGAGCATTGAAATTCCCAAACCTGTTTATGACCAACCAACCCGGATTCTTTGGCAAACTGCTGGCAATCGCTCAAGGCGAAGTGTCGGCTGAGATGTTAGACGCCTATCGACGGGCAGGCAACAGCGTTCATGAGTTGCTGCATCAGGTTGAAGCCCAGCGGCTCGATCGCAAAATTCAAGGACTAAATCCCTGGAGCGTGCCGCCCGCTCTGCAAGCGCAACTGCTTTGCACCTGGAATGCGTTTGCGCTGCAAACCTTGGGCAACGAATTTTTAGAAGCAGACTATCAGGCCAATCCCGCCACAGTGGGCTATGTGCCGCCCAAAACTGCCGAGCAAATTCTCGCTTTTTACACGCAGGTTGAAGGCTGGCTCAGTCGGGCACGACAGGCGCAAAGCAATCCTAACTACGGCCTCGATGTGCGAATTCCGGCAGAGCTACCAAGCTGGAGTGAAGTCGAGCCTTGCCCGCGATCGCACTTGGATGGAATGCGAGCAGCCGCACGAGCGATGCGAAACCACACCGAGGCGGCGATGGCCGTGTTTGAGTCAGACAACTTGCCCGCTGACAAGCAAGCGATCGTGGCGCGACTGCGACAGATGCAGGCGGAAGCCATGACGAAGGCCGACTATGCCGAACAGCTTTGGGGCGATCGCATCTCCGAGCCGCTGCATGAGCAGATTGAAACCTACGCCAAAGACGCGATCGAGCGCTACTACCAGCTTGGGCAGCTTCTGGCGATGCCGCAGCTTGTCGAACTGCTGGCGATGAAAACACCGCGCCGTCCAACTCAAAGTGCCCCGCCCTCCGTGCAGATGAACTGCAACTTGTCGCTGCCGGGAAGAGCCGGATTTGACCCTTGGTGCTTGACCGATCCCGCTAGTCGCGATCGCTGGCAGCGCGACTCGGAAGCGATCGAAGCGATCGAAGAAATGTGGAAGCATGATCCTGAGCCGAATCGAACCTTGGCAATTCAAGCAGAAATCAATGCGGCGTTTAACCGAGGCGAAATTGCCTATGCCACCGATCGATCGGGCAGACAGATTGGACACTTTTACTGCTGTCCTTGGTCATCCGTTTACGTAGTCAAATATCCTGTGACGATCGCGGGTCGGCGGCTCCGTACCCTTCAGGAATTTACCTTTGTCGTCGATGCGGATGAAGTGCTAGAGGGCGGAGAGTTTGAACGGCAAATCTTAGTTGGCTCGTTTCAACCCACCACAGAGATCGGCTATTGCAATCCACACGAAGGTCGTCATCACTAGCAGAAACTCAACCTGGCGATTTGATTGAATTATGGAGAATCAATTGTACGTCGTGTCGGTGCAAGACCTAAATCAAATGAAAAGTCATCTCGGAGCGCATCAGCAAACTGCTTACGATTTTCTTCTTCAGCAAGAGCAGAAACAAATTTGGTTAGAGCTTGATCAACCTCTTCAAGGAGTTTTGCAGGATTAATCTTTGTGACAACTCCAAGACATATAAGAGTTTCATCTTGCTCTAAATTGAATTCAGCACCACGCTTCAAACGAGCCTCATGAGCAAGACCATTCCGGTACTTGTCATACAAATCTTCAGCATCTTTTGTGCGACTAAAGCTTGGTAATTCTAGTTTCACAAAAGATTTAAACTCTTTACCTACAAGTCTCTCTCCTTCACGGCGAGGCGTAGCTTCATAGCGACTCATTGCATCGATCGCGCTCATGACAAGCAATCCAGCAGCGAATGCGTGCTTGGCAGATATCAAAACAGAGGCTGGTTCTAGATAGAATCCTCTGATACGTTGTTCCCAAATCGCGCCCAAATCAACACTGTCTAAATTCAAGTCAGAGAATGGTAGCTCTGGTGCAAAATATAGAGAATCGCCAATTCGCATTGTTTTAACTACTGACCAATAGTGTTAGATTAGCACCAATTTTTGTTCAAGTATTTTGATTTTTCCTCCTCTACAACGACTAAATCTGATTCATTTATTGCCTCAATTCTTTTTAACAAGCAGCTAATCTAGCTGGTTCAACTCCTGAGAGAATGAAGCTAATACTTATCCTAATTCATTCATGTGGTCTGTCACTTCTTGATAGAGGTTGATGACGTGCGTATCGGCCAAGCTGTAGTAGACGTTGCGCCCTTCTTTGCGGTATTTCACCAGTCTGGCCGATCGCAACACGCGCAGTTGATGCGAGACGGCAGACTCGGTGAGCTTAATGGCGGCAGCTAAATCACACACACACAGTTCTCGATGTGCCAAAGCCGATATCAACCGCAGTCGATTGGGGTCAGACAGAACGCCAAAAAATTCTGACATCTGCTGCGCCTTCTGCATCGACAGCATCTCTGGCTGCACCTGTCGTACCGTGTCGAGATGAACCAGATGTTCGTCGCAACCGGGCGCATCTTCGGCTGGAGTCTGCTGCGATTTTGATTTGGGAGAGGTTGATTTGTTCATCTTGGTAAGAGCGACAAGCAGTTTCAGTTCAATAAAATGATAATCATTTTAACACCTGAATATTCATTCATACGTTGTTTAGATTGTGCTAAAGTGCAGAGCAGTTCTTCATGTTTTGCTTGCAACTGCCATGACTCAAACTCCGTCCCTTAAAACTCAACAAATGCAGGTCGGCGGCATGGACTGCACGAGCTGCAAAATGAAGATCGAAGGCAGCTTAGAACGGCTCAAAGGTGTGAATGAGGCATCGGTTGTCGTTGCCACTGGGCGGCTCACTGTCTCGTATGACCCACAGAAAGTTAGCGAGGCGCAAATTCAGGAGCGAGTCATCGCGCTGGGCTACACGATCGCAACCGGGCGATCACCCATTCCCCAATCTGTTCGCACTCCCACAGAACACAATCACGATTATGGCGGACACAGTGACAACGACGGGCATGATCACGGACACAGCCCCAATGATGGACATAATCATGGACACAGCGAGGACGACGGGCATGATCATGGGCACAGTCACAGTCACGGCTCAGGCGAATTTGACCTGAAGGCAGAACTGATTCCGGTGCTGATCGTGGTGGTTCTATTTGTCATCGGGCTTGTGTTTGAAGACACCTTGCACAACACGCCCTACAGCATCGGTGAATATGCCGTGATGATTCCGGCTTACCTGCTGAGCGGTTGGACGGTGCTGAAGTCGGCAGGGCGAAACATTCTGCGCGGGCAGGTGTTTGACGAAAACTTTTTGATGACGATCGCCACATTAGGCGCGATCGCGATTCACCTGCTGCCCGAAGCGGTTGCCGTGATGCTGTTCTTTCGGATTGGCGAACTGTTTCAAGAATATTCGGTGGGGCGATCGCGGCGATCGATCAAGGCGCTGCTAGAAGTTCGTCCAGATTCGGCCAATCTCAAAGTTGGCGGCACAATCAAACAGGTTGCACCGCAGTCCGTTAAGGTTGGCGATTTGATTCTGGTCAAGCCTGGAGAAAAAATTCCGCTAGACGGAGAAGTTTTAGAAGGGGATTCTCAAGTCGATACCTCAGCCCT
>NZ_JACJPO010000039.1 GCF_014696105.1 Microcoleus sp. FACHB-1515 | reverse complement strand
GTATGTGGGTTACTTTGAATAAACTGTTCGAGCGTTTCCATTGTCTGAGAGGGTAGAGTTTGAGGCACACCCTCAGCCTACCATTTGTTCACATCCTATTTAGGCTGCCTGTAGTTTTTGGAGAGTTGTTGATACGATCGCGATCGCATTGCCAGCAGCGTCACAATCAACCCAATCACTCCCGTTACTGTAAATAAAAGTGCGATGCCGCGATCGCTTCCAGTGCCAAACCAAGTACCGATTAAATTAACGCCTGATCCCGTTGTCATGAACGGGATGAAGATGAATTGAGCGATCGGACCAATCATAAAAGCGGTGAGCGGCGATGCAGCTTGTTCAATACTTTGGGCAAAACCGAACACTCGTCCTTGACGATCGAGCGGAATCACCGCTTGAATAATAGTTTGCTCTGAAGCTTCAACGACGGGAATGAGGCAGAGGTAGATGAAAAGCCCGATCGACAGCAGCGCGATCGAAGCTTGAATTGTGAAGAAAACTGCAATAATCCACATCACGATATTAGCGAGAAAAAGCGTTCGCAGTGGATTTTTTCCTAAGCCTTTTTGAGCAACAATCAACCCACCGACGATAAATCCTAAGCTCAACACGCCCCACAGAATGCCCCAGATTTGTACCGAAACCAGCGATAACCCATAGGCATCCATGAGCGACATGAAAACGCCGCCCAAGAAGTTGTTGAAACAGTTGAAGAAAATTAGCGAAAATAGTCCAGGCACAAGCTGAATTGCTCGAATTGTGCCGCGAATATCAATATGATTAGTTTGATGTTCCGCATGAACAATTTGCCTTTCAGGAATGGCGATCGCTACCAGATGCAGAATGGTTAAAATCGTCAATCCAACCGCTAACACTAGCATCCAATCCATTCCCAGAAATCCGATCACCAGACCGCTAAAGATCGATGCGATCAAGAAGGAAACGCCGTTTGTCGTTCCGACTAAACCATTTGCTTGATCGCGTTTTGCTTCAGGAATCAAGAGTGTTACAAGAGTTGGTAGAGCGATCGTGCGGATGTTGCCTGCGATCGCTCCGACCAACGCCAGAATAATTAATGTCCAAAGGGCAACACTAGATGCATTTGTAAAAACTGCTGGTTCAGTTGAAATAAAAACAATGTAGGCAAGGACGAATAGCCCTAGAGAGCCAAAGCTTGATAGCAGCAAAACTGTTTTCTTAGGGTAGCGATCGACGAGCGATCCTAGAAAGAATCCAGACACCGCCGTTGTGAGCAAGTAGATTCCTGCCATTACCGAGGTTGCTGCTACTGATTGAGTTTGCAGATACACCCAAAATGTGACCGCAAACCAAACAAAAGTATTGGTCAGCGCAGCTACAAGCGAGTTTGCCAAGACAGCATAAAACGTTTTCGTCATTCGCGAGAGCCTCGATTTCTCAAATGTTGTGTGGCGATGTCGTTCATCAGCTTGATTGTTTAGATTTTTCTTTGAAATCGCCTTTCGTTTTCCTTAAAATTATGACTGCGTTTGTAGTTTTCGTGCTTATCTCATTCATTGTTGCGAACTGTAATTACACGCTGGCTAAGCGAATCCGCACCAGCAAATCGTGCAGTTCAGCTTGAGCAGTTGCCGCCTCCGGCAGATAGGTTCGATCGCTTTCCTCTACCAAAATCTGCACCAATCGGTGATATTCCTGCTGATGAAATGTGCGATCGGTTGTTGTCAGTTTCGATCGCTCACCGCCTTGCAACTTTCGCTCAATTAGATCAGAAATTTGTGATAGATGAAACTGCTGATTAAGCGTCACCAAATTGGCTTCGATCGCGCCCGTTTGCATCAAGTGAATTCCCGTTAATAGAACGCGATACACATACAGTAACGGCTTAACTCTAGGCGGTTGCTCTTTCTCAAACAGTCGCCATTGTGTCTGAGCAAAACCGAGGTAGTGATGGCTATGATGGCGCGTGATGCAGCGAGGAGCGATCGCTTTCAACTCGTTATGAGCGGGCGTGGTTTGCACAATCAGCGGAGAGAAAAGCTGCTCCAGCACATAGCCATTTTTCTTCAACATCAAGCTCATGAACTTCTTCACATCATGCGTCACCAGATCAAGCTCTAAATTTGCTTCAAGCTGCGATTGCTCGATCGTTTCTTCTCCTATATTTAATCCAACGACTTCTGGCAGCGGCAAAATATGAACGCCGCGCAGATCGTAGTCAGAATCAGGTGAAGGAAAACCATACAAATGTGCGCCGCTGACGGTGGCAAACAGCAGCGGGTACGGTTGCGCTTGGGCGATCGATTGCAGTTCAACAAGCAGCATGAGGTTAAACCATTGAGCGACGAGCGCGGAGGAGAAAAGCGTTGGCCTGTTCGTAGTCAGGGCGATCGGGCAATGTTGTTTCGGCAAAGGCGCGATCGAACTGGTGATGCAAACTCAATCGCCACTGGTTCACCTCGTCCCAACTCAATTGCTGATGGCGAATCGCCAGCAGTTGCGATCGATGCGCCTCGACTTGCACGGGCACAAAACCTTCTTTCAGAATCGTGATTCCCGACAGCAACAAGCGAATCAAATGCATCGCGTGCTTCCAGCGAATATGGCCGCGACTGCGTAGATCTTGCTCTAGTTTTTTGAACTGTGACAAGACGTAGCTGTTGTAGGTTTGATACACCAGCTTTGACAGAAAGATCGATCGCACATTCAGCAACTCTTGCGCGATCGGCGTCACCGTTTCAACTAATGGCGTATAGAGACATTCAAGAACATTTGGATTCGCTTTGAGCGCCAGCACAAGGAACTTTTGCAGTTCCCAATAGCATTCTTGGGCGGGTTTATCTTCTAGCTGTTCGGGAATGCCGTAGAGCGACCAGTGCAAATCAGCAGGCGGCAGGTAAATTCCGCGTCGATCGACATCTGAGTGGGCGTGATCGAGTCCATACGCTCTTGACCCGACGACACAGCGGTAGATCACCGTGTCAAACAAGTTATAGTCGGTCAGCACACCATCGCGCTGCCAGTCGGCTTGCTGAAAGTGTTTGCGAATGCTGAACTCGTGCCGCCGCAGGAAGACGCGATCGCCCGTCGGCAGTTGAATTTGGTAGGTGTGCGAGTTGTCGGTGGGAGCCTGCACAATTTCACCGACTGCACCGCACAGGCAAGTCGTTTCTCCGTGTGGCGTTTGGACTGCTACGCGGGTGACGACCTGCGTTCCCACAGGCAGAATCAAGTTGTACTGAGCCGAAGGGTTCATTGCAAAAACTACAAATGTAGCATTCGTAGCATAAGGCAGCGAAAAGCAGATGTAAAGATGTAAAGCCAGCCGTCCGTCAATCGCTTTACCCTGCTATGAGATCCGTTTCAGCCGCACACACTAGTTTCAGCCGCAAAGACTTTGAGCCGCAAAGACAATGCTAAAGCTCCTGTGGATTGATTTTGCGTTGACTCCAAACGGTGGCAAACAAAATTAATCCGGCTCCAATCAATCCGCGCACACCCAACTGTTCGCCCAGCAGCCAGAACGAAAAAATTGAGGCGAACACAGGCTCAAGCGTGTAGAGCAACGCGGCCTCATGAGAAGAAACATCTCGCTGGGCGATCGCCTGTGTCAAAATCGGCGTTGCGGTCACAATCAAGCTCATGTAGAGCAAAATCTGGAAGTTGTCTGCGATCGCGCCCATCTGTGCCATCAGTTGCGGAGTTGCCCAAATTCCGCCCAAAATCGCCATCGTCGCAAGCTGCACTGCCACCAGCGGCAACGTTGCATGACGCGGCGAAACTTTTTCGAGCAGCAGAATGTAGATTGCACAGCCGATCGCACAAGCCAACGTCAGCCAGTCTCCAACTCCAATTCCGCCGCCTTCCCAAGAGAGAATGCCGATGCCTGCGATCGCCAAGCCTGCTGCCAGCACCACGCGCAACGGCAGCTTTCGCCCCAATCCCACCGCCATCAGCGGCACAAAGATTACATTCAAACTAACTAAAAACGCCGATCGATTGGCCGAAATAGTTTCAATTCCCTTTAAGGCAAGCACACATTCAACAAAGTAGACGATGCCCAACAACAGACCATCACGAATTACGTTGCGATTGAGGCGACGCAAGAAGGGCGAGAAGGCGATCGCAGCAATGGCAAATCGCACAATCAAAATGCTCGCGGGCGTCAGGCTGACCAGCAGATGTTTGAGCAGTGGAAATGAAGTTCCCCAAACGATCGTGGTGAAAATCAGCAGCAGAACACCCCGATTGTGATGTGGGTTTGAAGCAGAAATCATGGGGTTTTGATGAGATTGTTTGATGTGGTTTTACCCTTGAAAAGCCCCCTAAATTCTCCACAGTGGGGGACTTTGAGGATGGTTGGTGGGTGGATGGAGGTGGGCAAGCTAGTAGAAGTTACCCTAATTGAGGTTTATGGATTCTCGTCGCATTCGGGAAACTTCGCCTGAGATCATTTCTGCTGCTCGGCAGCTTTGACAAAACCTTACCTTTGCTGAAAAGCGGTTGTGGCAAGCTTTGAAAAATCGCCAACTGAACAGCTTGAAGTTTCGATCGCAGCATTCGATCGCGTCTTTCATTGTCAATTTCTACTGCCCTGAGCATCGACTGATTATCGAACTCGATGGTGGCATTCATGACCAGCAGGTAGATTACGATACCGCCCGCACCGAAAAACTCAGTCAGCTTGGTTACCGAGTCATCCGATTTCGCAACCAAGAAGTCATGTCAAATTTACCGCATGTCCTCCAACAAATCCTCAACGCGATCGCGGAGCTTGCGGAACGGTATCGAAACCTAACCAACAATCCTCAAAGTCCTCCATTCATGGGGGATTTAGGGGACAAAAAGCGATCGCAATTCGTTCAATTCACAGGATTAACGCAAATGACGCTGTTCAATCCAGATACGAAGTTCATTTTCGCTGACTTGGTGAATCGATCGCCCCGTTCGATGATCGATCGCATTCCACCAAACTCCGGCTTCGTCGTGCGTCAGCCAAATCTCGATTGGGTCGGGGTATAAAAACGCGATCGCTTGTTGGAGAAGCTGCAAGAGGCGATCGCGCCAAGTTGGATATTGCCTCACAGAAGGCGGAATCAGTTCAAGCTGCTGATATTCTGACCAGCGCAGAGCAGGTTTCATGTTGCACCTCCAAGCGATTTGTTTCACTTTATGAACGATCGCTCGTGGATACAAATCATTCACCTCATCGCATCCATCAAATTCATTGATGGATAAAATTACCGCAAACCGTCAGAATTTTGGGCAAAGTGGGTTCTACGCAATGCAAGAGATTGGACGGCTGAAGCTTTCACAACTGCAAATCTTGATCGCCGTTGCTGACTGCGACAGCTTCAGCGAAGCCGCCCTGCAACTGCATTTGACGCAATCGGCTGTGAGCTATGCGATCGCCACGCTGGAAGAAAATCTCGGCGTCGTGCTGTTCCTGCGGGGACGATATGGAGCGCAGCTAACTCCGGTTGGCGAACAGATTGTCGATCGTGCCCGTCAGGTGATGTATCTGATGCAGGACATGGTGAAGCAGGCCAATCTCGCCAAGGGACTGCACGGCGGACAGGTGCGAATTTCGGCTTTTCGCAGTGCCGCAACGCAGATTTTGCCCAACGTGATCGCTCAGTTTTGCCGTTTACATCCCGCGATCGCCGTTCGCATTTTGGAGTATGACGATCGCCCCGAAGTCGATGCGGCACTCCGCAAACAGCGCACCGACATCGGAATTACTTACCTGCCGACGAGTCCAGAATTTGAAACTTGGGAACTGATGCGCGATGAGTTTGTCATTTTGTTTCCGCCGGAGTTTGAGCGATCGCACCCGCATCTTACTTGGGAAGACCTCACCGCCTATCCGCTGATTATGGCTCCCGATGGCGATGGCTGTGATGCGATGGTGTATGCCCACTGCGGCAAGCATGGCGTTCAGCTACAGCCCTCCTATCAGGTGCGATCGGATGCCACGATCGTCAACATGGTCGCGCAGGGCATCGGAGCGGCAATCAGTCCTCGCCTTGCTGCCGAACCTGTTCCGCCTGGCGTTCAGGTTTACAGTTTGCCCGTACCGCTCGATCGCGTTATCTGTGCGGCTGTTCTGACCGATGCGCTGCTGCCGCCTGCGGTTTTTGCGTTTTTGGATTTGCTGAAGCGCTCTTTAGACTTGCGTTAGCAACTCGTTGAAGGGGTGAAGTTTTTAGGGGGCGATCGCATCCAAAACTGAGCTTTGTTTGACAGATGGATCACAAGTGAAAGGTTCTAATTCTTTAGCAGAAATGTTTCAATCTCTTCCAAGTTAGGGTGATATCCATCACTTGTATCAACTTCAAGCGTGGGAATGGGCAAAAGCGGTGGATCGTAATTTTCTAGCGGTAATTCGACACCTTGTTGAGCGGCTCGTACTCCTCGATCGCCGTGAAATCTTAGCCGATTTGGATCAGATAAGCCTCGTTGAATAAAACGTGATCTCGCTAAACGCGGGTCAACTGTGCAAACAATTATCTTTACTTGTGATATCTGAGAAAGCTGCTTTAGCGGCTGTGCCCAGAGATGATGTTGAAATGCTGCTTCAGCTACCAGTGTTATTTGCTTGGATAGCAAAAAGCCTAGAGCTTCAAAGAATATGCTGTAAATGTTTTGGTTAACGTCTTCGCCGAGAGATTCATGGCTACTTTTCATCGTATTAACAAATCCTTCTTTGATTTCATCACGACAGATCGCTGGGCATCCTATCTTTCTTGCGAGAGTGTGCGCTAGCGTGGTCTTGCCCGATCCTGGCCGTCCTGTAACAACTGCAAGCAAAGGTTTATTCATGGAGCTTTAGATATTACAGCAATCCTAAATAGGAGATGAACAGTAGCCGTACATAAATGCTTTGGCAAAAGCAAAGGTTTGACAATGTGTGACTAATTGAAACAGAAACTTGACCGACCCAAATCTT
>NZ_JACJPO010000038.1 GCF_014696105.1 Microcoleus sp. FACHB-1515 | reverse complement strand
TGTTGAGTCATGAGCAGACGGCTAAAGGTGGAGTCAAGGCCAAGCGCAAGAAGGCTGGCTGGAACAATGATTACTTAGCGAAGGTTCTAGCTCAATAAGATGCGTTTGCCCTATCATATCAAGAAACTTTGTTGACAAGCATGAAACATCTGCTGCATGATATTCACGAAAGATTCCTGCTAGGAAACTGATGCCGCTGCGTCTGCTCAAATTTGGCTTGTCCTCCCAGCACCCGGAATCGCGAATGTTTCGGCAGCACGACGCTGTGCGAGCGAGCTACGATGCCGTGATCATCGGCGCGGGCGGTCACGGGCTGGCCGCAGCTTACTATCTGGCTCGCGATCACGGTATGACCAGTGTTGCCGTCCTCGAAAAAGGCTACATCGGCGGCGGCAATACCGGGCGGAATACGACGATTATTCGAGCGAACTACCTCACACCCGAAGGCGTCAAATTCTACGACCAATCCGTCCGGCTGTGGCAAGATTTATCCCAAGAATTCGACCTAAATCTGTTCTATTCAACACGCGGACACTTCACTCTCGCGCACACCGATGCCGCCGTCCGCACGATGCGCTGGCGAGCCGAAGTCAACAAGCATTACGGCATCGACAGCGAACTGGTTGAACCTGAAGAAATCCGAAAAGCCTGTCCGCATATGGATCTAAGCTGCGGCGGTCACGCCCCGATTCTGGGAGCGCTCTATCACGCGCCCGGAAGCATTGCCCGCCATGATGCGATCGCGTGGGGCTACGGACGTGGAGCGGATCAGCGCGGCATCGAAATTCATCAGCAAACTGAAGTGTTGGGGATCACGGTGCGATCGAACCAAATTACCGGAGTTCAAACGAGTCGCGGCTACATCTCCACACCCAAAGTATTGTGTGCCGTTGCCGGATCAACGCCGCGCATTTTAGACATGGTTGGACTGCGATCGCCCCTCTACGTCCATCCCTTGCAAGCAATGGTGAGCGAACCGATGAAGGCATGGCTCGATCCGATCATCGTTTCGGGCAGTCTGCATGTTTATGTCAGCCAAACGGCACGAGGCGAACTGGTGATGGGCGCATCGCTTGACCCGTATGAACTGCACTTGACGCGATCGACCCTCGATTTTGTCGAAGGTTTGGCCGCCCACATGCTCGAACTGTTCCCCTTCCTCTCTCACGTCAAAGTCGTGCGCCAGTGGGCAGGCATGGCCGACATGACCCCGGATTTTGCGCCGATCATGGGCAAAACGGCGATCGACGGCTTCTATCTCGATTCGGGCTGGGGCACTTGGGGCTTTAAGGCGACTCCGGTAGCCGGAAAAACGATGGCATATACGGTGGCGAACGATCGCAATCACGATTTGATCCAAGATTTTTCGCTCGATCGCTTCACAAACTACGCGCTAGTGGGTGAAAAAGGCGCGGCTTCAGTCGGACATTAATTATGAAAATCATGACCTGTCCTGTGAATGGGGCAAGACCAATTTCAGAGTTTTTTTACGGCGGGGAATATCGATCGATGCCTGACCTGCAAACAGTGGATGATGCAGCTTGGGCGGATTATGTTTTCAATCGCAATGGTGCAGCCGGAATCAAACAAGAATGGTGGTGTCACATGCCGAGCAATACTTGGTTTCTGGTCGATCGCAACACGCAAACCGACGAAATTTTGCGTACCTATTTGTACAGCAGGGAGGCAGTATGAAACGACTTCCTCCGATTCAAGGGGAGTGGATCGATCGCACCCAGTCGATCGGCTTTACGTTTGAAGGTCAACGCTTTCAAGGCTTCCAAGGTGACACAATTAGCAGCGCTTTGTGGGCATCGGGTCAGCATATTTTAGGGCGCAGTTTTAAGTATCATCGACCTCGCGGAATTCTCAGTTTTGCCAATCACGATATTAATGCTTTGATGCAGCTTGGTGAGCAGTTAAATGTTAGAGCAGATGTAACACCATTGGCGGCAGAAATGCAGCTTGAAGCGGTGAATACGTTTGGAGGTGTGAGGGGCGATCGCGCCAGCGTTCTCAATTTTCTTTCACCCTTTCTTCCCGTTGGCTTCTATTACAAAGCCTTTCATAACAAAAAACAGTTTCCCTTCTGGGAACGCCTGATTCGCACGATCAGCGGACTTGGCGAAGCTGAAGCTTCAACGCCGCACATTCGCACCCCGAAGCGCTACGACTTCTGTGATGTTTTGGTGATTGGGGCAGGCGTGTCGGGATTGGCCGCAGGACTCGCTGCCGCAGAAGCAGGTGCGGATGTCGTCATTGTTGATGAGAATACCAAGGTTGGCGGATCAGGCAGCTATCAGCGAGGCGGAGAGAGCGATCGCACCACCGAACTGCTCAACGCGATCGCCCAACATCTACGCATCCGTCTCTATACCGAAACGCAAGCCGCCGCCTATTATGCCGATCACTGGGTTCCGCTCGTGCAATCCGATCGCCTGATCAAGATGCGATCGAAAGCCACGATCGTTGCTAGCGGAGCCTATGAGCAGCCTGCCGTTTTCCGCAACAATGACCTTCCGGGCGTGATGCTCGCTTCTGCCGCGCAGCGATTAATCTACCGTTACGCCATTCAGCCGATGCAAAGAGCCGTTTGCCTGGTGGCAAATCGCGATGGCTATCGGGCGGCGTGGGATTTAGCGGCGAATGGCGTGAGCGTAGAGGCGATCGTGGATCTGCGCGAGAATCCGCCTGCTGATTTAGTGCAGGAGGCGCGATCGCGAAACATTTCCGTATTTCCCGGTCACTGCATCGATGAGGCGAAACCGAATCCCGCTGGTGATGGCGTGGCGAGTGCGGTGATTTGTCAGATCGATTCTGAAGGCAATTCTGTTGGAGGGAAGCGATCGATTTCCTGCGATGGAATTATCATGAGTGTTGGCTGGTCGCCTGCGGCAAATCTGCTGTATCAGGCGGGAACGAAGATGCGCTTTGATGAAGGCTTGCAGCAGTTTGTTCCTGCCGTTTTGCCTGCGGGCGTGTTTGCCTGCGGGCGCGTGAATGGCGTGTTTGGGTTTGAGGAAAAGTGGCGGGATGGCGATCGAGCCGGACGCGAAGCGGCGGAGTTTTTGGGATTTGCCTCGCCTACCGAGCAGACCACTCAGCCCCCCAACCCCCCACTCGTGGGGAATTTAGGGGGCAAACCAAACCCGAACCGCAGCCAACCAAACGAATCACCCTCGCACCCCTGGCCGATCGCGAGCTTGCGGAACGGTATCGCCCCTCACCCCAAAGGCAAAAACTTTGTCGATTTCGATGAAGACTTGCAGCTAAAGGATTTCTACAACGCCGCGCAAGAAGGCTTTGACAATATTGAACTGCTGAAGCGCTTTACGACTGTGGGCATGGGGCCAAGTCAGGGTAAGCACTCGAACATGAATGCGCTGCGGATTTTGGCGCGAATTACCGGAAATCCGATCGAACAAATCGGCACAACCACTGCCCGACCGTTCTTTCATCCCGTGCCGCTTTCGCACTTGGCCGGACGCGGTTTTTCGCCGGAACGCCGGACGCCACTGCACGATCGCCACGCCGCTTTAGGCGCGAAATTCATGCGATCGGGCTTGTGGCAGCGACCGGAATACTATGGGCGATCAGGATTCAGCCGCAAAGAGTGCATTCGCCAAGAAGCCGAAACTGTCCGAAAGCAAGTCGGTCTGATCGATGTCGGCACGTTAGGAAAACTGGAGGTGCGCGGCAAAGATGCGGCGGAATTTCTAGAGCGCATCTATACCGGACGTTATGCCAATTTGAAAGTTGGGATGTCGCGCTATGCTCTGATGCTGGACGAGTCGGGCGTGATTCTCGATGACGGCGTGATTGCGCGATTAGGTGCGGAACATTTCTACTTCACAACCACGACTTCGGGAGCGGCAAATATTTATCGAGAATTGTCGCGCCTGAATACGATGTGGCAGTTAGATTGCGGCATTGTGAATTTGACGGGGGCGCGATCGAGCCTCAATCTCGCAGGTTTCCACGCTCGTTCTGTTCTCGCCAAACTCACCGATCTCGATCTTTCCGCCTTTCCCTATTTGGGAGTGCGGGAGGGCACGATCGCCGGAATTCCCGCGATTCTGATGCGTGTCGGTTTTGTGGGCGAATGGGGCTACGAAATTCACGTCGCAGCGGAATCGGCTCCGGCTTTGTGGGATGCGCTGATCGAAGCAGGTCAGTCTGAGGGAATTCGCCCGTTTGGAGTCGAGGCGCAACGGCTTTTGCGATTGGAAAAAGGCCATGTCATCATCGGCCAAGATACGGACGGACTGACGACACCACGCGAGGCTGGGCTGGAATGGGCGGTGAAGATGGATAAGCCGTTTTTCATCGGCCAGCGCAGTTTGCAGATCGTGAATCGCAAGCCGCTCAAGCAAAAGCTGGTCGGGTTCTCGATCGATCCTTCTGAAGCGCCACCTCAAGAATGCAATTTGGTCATTGACAACGATGAAATTGCAGGCCGCGTCACTAGCATCGCCTTCAGCCCGACGCTCGATCGCTTCATCGGTTTGGCCTACGTGAAACCCGAATTAGTCGATCGCGGTTCCTTCGCAATCCGGAGATCGAACGGTTCGATCGTCACCGCCACCATCACCCCAACGCCGTTCTACGATCCAGAAAATCTGCGCCAGAAGGAAACCGCAATCCGCGAGGAGGTGAAGGTATGAAAACGCCAATTCGCCTCAGTCCAATATTCGATCGCCTCCAATCCGTGAAAGGAAACTGGCGCGAAATTAACGGAATGCCCTGCCTGACTAGAGTTGAGGAAAATTACCCCGCCTTAGAAATAGCCGATCTATCCTGCCTGACCCGCTGCGGCTTTAAGGGTGCAGGCGCGGCGGACTGGCTGCGGGATCAAGGTTTGCCCGTGCCCGATCGCCCCAATTCGTGGCTATCACTACCGGAAGGCGGCATCATCGCCCGTCTGGGGATCAGCGAATTTTTGATTGAGGACAGCTTAGAGAGCAATGTTTCAGCCCGATTGAGTTGTCAATCTGTTCCGGCTAGGGTGTATCCGGTTTTGCGGCAGGATTTGGCAATCGCCCTCTGTGGAAATTCGATCGATGAACTGCTTAGGCAAACCTGTAACGTTAACTTTGGTGCTCTATCGTTGGCAGAAACTCCGGTTGTTCTCACATCGATGATTGGTGTGGCAGTCACAATCATTCCAGGTGCAGAAACTTATCGCATCTGGTGCGACGGCACGTTTGGCGCTTATTTCTGGCAGACGTTGTTAGAAATTGCTGCTGAGATGGGCGGCGGTGTGGTTGGAATCGATCGATTTTTTCAGTCGAATTTTTAGTAGCAAATCCAGGAGGAGTTGAATGACACCCGTAGAAGCCAAGCAATTTTTAGAAGACAATCAGGTAAAATTTATCCTGGCGCAATTTGTCGATATTCACGGCACCGCGAAGACAAAAGCCGTTCCCGCCTCGCACTACGAAGACATTCTCGATCCGGGCGCAGGCTTTGCTGGATTTGCTGTCTGGGGATTGGCGCAGAAGCCCAACAGCCCGGATTTCATGGCGGTTGGCGATCCGAGTACGCTGTCGATCGTGCCCTGGATGCCTGGATTTGCCCGCATGGTCTGCGTCGGCAACGTCAAAGGCGAGCCGTATCCCTACGATTCTCGTTTCGTTTTGATGAAGCAGCTTCAGCGGCTTCAAGAAAAAGGTTGGACGCTCAATGTTGGCATTGAACCAGAATTTTCTCTCCTGCGAAAAGACGAACAGGGACACATTTTTCCTGCTGATGCAACTGACACTTTAGAAAAGCCTTGCTACGACTACAAAGGCTTGTCTCGCAGTCGCGCCTTCATCGAAAAGCTGGTAGATTGTCTGCAAAAAGCAGGCTTTGATGTCTATCAAATTGACCATGAAGACGCGAACGGACAGTTTGAAATCAACTACACCTATACGGACTGCTTGACTTCAGCCGATCGCTACATTTTCTTCAAAATGGCCGCATCGGAAATCGCGAAAGAAATGGGCTTAATTGCAACATTCATGCCCAAACCATTCGCGAATCGAACCGGAACCGGAATGCACATGCATTTATCGATCTCCGATGGCACAAGCAATCTGTTTGAAGATGACAGCGATCGCCGCAATTTGAGCCTGTCAAAACTGGGCTATCACTTCTTAGGCGGATTGCTTGCTCATGCTCCTGCTTTAACGGCAATTTGTGCGCCTTCAATTAATTCTTACAAGCGGCTTGTCGTGGGTCGATCGCTCAGCGGTGCAACTTGGGCACCTGCATTCATCAGCTACGGCGACAACAATCGATCGAGCCTCGTTCGCGCTCCTGGTGGCCGATTAGAATTGCGTTTGGCTGACGGTTCTTGCAATCCGTATCTCGCTGCTGCTGCCGTAATCGCCGCAGGTTTAGACGGAATTGAGAACGGAATTGATCCGGGTGAACCGCTTAACGTCAACCTGTATGATCTCACGCTTGCTCAACTCGAAGAAAAAGGCATTCGCACCCTGCCACAGAACTTGAAAGAAGCGATTGATGCCCTCGATTCTGACTCCGTGATCAAAAACGGCCTCGGCGTTCTCGCTGACGAATTTATCTCGCTCAAACAGATGGAATGGGTTGAATATATGCGCCATGTTTCGCAGTGGGAAGTCGATCGATATTTGGAATTCTTCTAACACTAACCACCATCTACCATGTGCGGAATTATTGGATTGCTAATCAAAAAACCGGAACTACGTGAATCGTTGGGCGCACTGATGGTTCCGATGCTGATCGGGATGAGCGATCGCGGTCCCGACTCTGCCGGACTCGCTGTATTTACCGAAACTTTGGAAGAAGGCGATCGCAAATACAGCTTGTATTCCGGCAGTCAGGCGATCGACTGGTCACACTTGGGGCAAGACTTCAAGATTGAGTTTGACAGTTCACCGCAAATCCACGCTCAGGGAAATCATGCGGTTTTGACAGCGAGCGTTCTGCCCGATCGCGTCAAGCAGTGGCTCAAAGTGAACCATCCGCAGATTCACGTACTCTCGACCGGACGGACGATCGATCTGTACAAAGATACCGGGAAGCCGCAGCAGGTGAGCGATCGCTACCAGTTCCAAACTTTGAGAGGAACGCATCTGGTCGGCCACACGCGCATGGCAACCGAGTCCGCTGTCACGCCCGCTCACGCGCACCCGTTCACGGCGGGCGAAGATTTTTGCCTCGTCCACAACGGCTCTTTATCAAATCCTTACGAAATTCGCCGCAAGCTCGAACCGCTGGGCATTGTGTTTGAGACGGACAACGATACCGAGGCCGCCTGCCGCTATCTTGAATGGCGAATGCGTGAAGGCGACGACCTCGAAACCGCGCTGCAAAAGGGTTTTGAAGAACTCGACGGCTTCTACACCTTCTTGATGGGCACGGCAGACAAGCTGGCCTTAGTGCGCGATGCGTTTGCCTGCAAGCCTGCGATCGTGGCTGAAACCGATGATTATGTGGCGATCGCGAGTGAATTCCGCTCTCTCGCCCACCTCCCCGATGTCAAACACGCCCGCCTCTACGAACCCGCGCCAGAGGAGATGTACGTATGGACAGTGTAATTACGGATGTGACGTTCGACCTGTCGCAAACGCCGCTGCGTGAGGTGAATCGCTATCTGCATGGCGACATCAGCGGTCAGAAAATCACGATTCTCAATCCGGACGGGGCGCATAATGTCGCAGTTGGACTTGACGCACCCGCCACTGTCGAAATTCACGGTCACGTCGGCTACTACGCCGCAGGCATGAACAAGCTGGCGAACGTGACGCTCTTCGGCAATGCCGGATCGGGCGTGGCGGAAAATATGATGTCCGGTCGCGTCCATGTCAAAGGCTTCGCCTCGGTTTCAGCAGGCGCATCGGCGCAGGGCGGACTCTTGGTAATCGAGGGAGATGCCAGCTTGCGCTGCGGCATTTCCCTGAAAGGCGCGGATATCGTGGTTGGCGGCAGCGTCGGTAGTTTCTCGGCATTCATGGCACAGGCGGGACGAATGGTGATCTGTGGAAATGCCGGAGACGCTTTAGGTGATTCGCTTTATGAAGCCGTCATTTATGTGCGCGGAACGGTGAAATCGCTGGGGGCGGATGCTCAGCTTGAACCGATGGGTGAAGGGGATTATGAGGCGATCGCCACTCTCCTCACCAAAGCCGGACTCTCCCACAACCCGAAAGACTTTCAGCGCATCGCTTCGGCCAAACAGCTTTACCACTGGAACGCCGATGCCAATCAAGAATATTAATTGCGGTAAAAAAGATGTTTGGAATTCATGATCTTTGGGCGTTTCTATTAGCGAGCTTGTTGGTTTGGCTAACTCCGGGTGTCGATACGATGTACATTATTGCTCGCAGTATTTCTCAAGGTCGGCAGGCGGGTTTAGTATCCGCGATCGGCATTGGCAGCGGCATTTTAATTCACACAACCTTTGCAGCATTTGGCCTGTCTGCAATTTTGGCCGCTTCAGCTTGGGCATTTACAGCAGTCAAACTAGCAGGAGCCGCATATTTGATTTATTTGGGCGTTCAAGCTTTATTCAAAAAGTCTAATTTGGCTACACCTGAAGTAAAGCTGATGAGTCGCTGGCAAATTTATCGTCAAGGAATTATCACAAACGTTTTGAATCCGAAGATTGCAATTTTCTTTTTAGCATTTTTGCCGCAATTTGTTGATTCTCGGTCAGGTTTTGGAGCATTGCCTTTCCTGTTGCTTGGCATCTTGTTTGTAGTGGGTTCGACTGTTTGGTGTTTGGCGATCGCCCTCTTCGCCTCATCCACCACTCAAACCATCCGAAGAAACTCTCAGTTTGCCGTTTGGCTAGAGCGAATTTCAGGCGGAGTTTACATTGCGCTAGGGTTAAATCTTCTACGCAGCAAACTTCAACCCGTTTCATAAAAAACTTTTCAACGAACTAAAATCATGAATTTTCCCTCACACAATCCACCATCACTCGAAGAATCGGCAGGATACGATCGCCGCACCCTCAACTACATCCAAAATGCCGCCGCACACGGACTCTACGAAATTCGCGGACTTGGCGCAAAACGAAGATTACCGCACTTCGATGATCTCGTATTTTTGGGTGCATCTCTGACGCGATATCCGCTGGAAGGCTACCGCGAAAAGTGCGTGACGAAAACGATTTTAGGAACGCGCTACGCCAGCAAACCGATCGAACTGGAAATGCCAATTACGATCGCCGGAATGAGCTTCGGATCGCTCTCAGCCAACGTAAAAGAAGCGATCGGACTAGCAGCTACGGAAGTCGGCACTTCAACCACAACGGGCGATGGCGGCATGACGCCCGAAGAAAGATTATCTTCCAAAACTTTGATTTATCAATGCTTGCCGTCGCGCTACGGATTCAACCCAGATGATGTGCGAAAGGCGGATGCGATCGAAATCGTCATCGGGCAGGGCGCAAAACCCGGAGGCGGCGGAATGCTGCTCGGTCAGAAAATTAATCCCAGAGTTGCCGAGATGCGGACTTTGCCAGAAGGCGTGGATCAGCGATCGGCCTGTCGCCATCCCGACTGGACTGGCCCCGACGACCTGACAATCAAAATTCAAGAACTGCGTGAACTCACCGACTGGGAAAAGCCAGTGTATGTCAAAGTTGGCGCATCGCGAACCTTCAACGATGTCAAGCTCGCCGTTCATGCCGGAGCCGATGTCGTCGTTGTTGATGGAATGCAGGGCGGGACGGCGGCAACGCAAACCGTCTTCATTGAGCATGTCGGCATTCCTACGCTGGCGGCTGTGCGTCAGGCAGTGGATGCGCTGGAAGATATGAACATGAAGGATCAGGTGCAACTGATTGTTTCTGGTGGCATTCGCACGGGCGCGGATGTGGCGAAAGCGATCGCAATGGGCGCAGACGCCGTATCGATCGGGCAAGGTATCTTAGTCGCTTTGGGCTGCAACAGTCACACCTACATTCAAGACGGCGAACACCATTCAGCGGCGGAAGATTACGCCGATTTGGGCACGGCTCCGGGCTACTGTCATCACTGCCACACGGGGAAATGTCCGGTTGGCGTGACAACACAAGATCCAATTTTGGAAAAGCGACTGGAGCCAGAAATCGGAGCGCGGCGGGTGAAGAACTACCTGAAGACGCTGAATATGGAAATGACGACGATCGCCCGCGCCTGCGGCAAACAAAACGTTCACCACCTCGAACGCGAAGATCTCGTCGCCCTTACAGTGGAAGCCGCAGCAATGGCGCGATTGCCGCTAGCCGGAACTCAGTGGATTCCCGGTTGGCCGTAATTCACGTGGGTCGTAATTTGATTGCCAACTCGCCAAACCAATCCTGCAATCAACGGTAGCGACAACCAAAACTTGCAGCCAGCCTGCTGGCGGTTGACGACCTGGAAAACTACGCTCATGAGCAGGAGGCCAACCGCCGCAACTGCTTGCAGAGCAAACCTTGCAAGACGCCACTCTTTTGCAAATTGAGCCGGATCTTTTGCTGATTCACAGCA
Organism: Microcoleus sp. FACHB-1515; assembly: GCF_014696105.1. Taxonomy (GTDB): domain Bacteria; phylum Cyanobacteriota; class Cyanobacteriia; order Elainellales; family Elainellaceae; genus JAAUTJ01. Next base: position 309,983 of record NZ_JACJPO010000038.1, on the reverse strand, counting down.
GCGATCGCGGCTTGTTGACGAACGCTACTCAGCCGATCGCGGTTCACAGCGATCGCGATACAGCCGCACAATTTCCGCTACGACTGCTTCAATGCTGAGTCCGTCTGACTGAATTTCGATCGCGTCTGCCGCTTTGCGGAGCGGGGCGATCGTGCGCGTGCTGTCTTTGCGATCGCGCTCCAAAATCGCCCACTCCAAATCTTCTAGGCTCACTTCCGGACGGCCTTGATCTTTCAAATCTTGCTGCCGCCGCCGAGCGCGTTCCTGCACCGAGGCGGTGAGAAAAATCTTCAGTTCCGCATCGGGAAAAACGAACGTGCCGATATCGCGCCCTTCCATCACGACGCCACCGCGCCGACCATACTGCTGCTGCCGCTTCACGAGTTCCTGCCGGACGGCGGGCTGAGCCGCGATCGCCGACACCTGCGCTGTCACTTCCAGGCTGCGAATGTCGTGCGTCACATCTTGACCATTGATTAAAACCTGCTGACCCTCAAGCTGAATGTCGCAGCGGCTGGCAAATTCTGCGATCGCAGGTTCGTCTTCGATCGCGATCCCCGACTGCAAAACCAGCCAGGTTACGGCTCGATACATTGCTCCGGTGTCGAGGTGCAGCAGTCCCAATTCCTGCGCGACCTGCCGCACAACCGTTGATTTTCCGGCTCCCGCCGGTCCGTCGATCGCCACGATCGGACGGCGATCGCGCAAAATCAAATTGTCAATTAAACGGGTGGACTCCAAGCGGGCAGCAACGGCTAGCAAACCAGTTTCTTCGATTCTCTTTAGCGGCATCATGGTGGTTGGATGGACAAGCTCGACATATTCAGGCTGAAGATCCGACGCGATCGCGAGTTCTGCACGAACGGCAGCAATCAACGGTTGGCTTTGGCGTTCCCCTTTGGCGAAAAGCTGATTTGCCCGCTGTAAGCTGCGGTAGATCACAGCGGCTTGCGATCGCGATTCAGCCGACAAATACTGATTGCGCGAACTCAAAGCCAAACCGTTCGCTTCGCGCACGATCGGACAGGGAACAATCTCGACGGGCAAATTCAGATCGGCAACCACGCGCCGCAAAACGGCCAACTGCTGAGCATCTTTCTGACCGAAATAGGCGCGATCGGGCTGAACGATGTTGAGCAGTTTGGTGACGACGGTTGCCACACCCTGAAAGTGATGGGGACGCGATTTTCCGCACAAGCCGCGAATCATCATCGCAGGCGGAATCACCTCCGTCAAGGATCGATCGTCAAAATTTACGCCATATAACTCAGCCGCATCTGGCGCAAAGATTGCGTCCACGCCTGCCTGTTCACAAAGCTGGCGATCGGCCTCTAGTGTTCGCGGATACTGCTGAAAATCTTCGTTGGGCGCAAACTGAAGAGGATTGACGAAAATGCTAACAATAACGCGATCGTTTTCCTGACGGGCGCGATCGATCAAGCTCAGGTGTCCGGCGTGCAAAGCGCCCATTGTCGGCACGAGCGCGACGGAAATCATCGATGGTGAAGCGGTCGCGGATGCTGCTGTCGCCCAGTGCTGCCGCTGCCCAAATTTTTCGATTTGCAAGTAGCAGCGCAAGCCTGCGATTGTTGTGAACAGCCGCACCCGTTTCTCCCGCTTTGCTTGGAATCCCTTCGCCTTAGTTTACTAAATTCAGATAAAAACCTGCCGCATTTACGGTGGGAACGGTTTGCGAACCGCCCCGACCACCATTCGCATCCTATCAGCGCCCTCACAGATTTTCGATCGCCACAGGCTCGATCGCGTCCTCAGGCTCAAACCCAAACACCCTAGAGTAAAAATAGAATTCCCCGTCAAGCGTGCGCTTGATGTTTTCAGCTTTACGAAAGCCATGCTGTTCGCCTGCAAATAGCACGTAGGCAACGGGCAATCCCTTTTGGCGCAAAGCGTTGACCATCATTTCCGCTTGATTGGGCGGCACGATTTTGTCTTCGTCGCCCTGAAAGAAAATGACCGGACACGACAGGCGATCGACCGCGTGAATGGGCGATCGCTGGTGATATAAATCTTTTCTCGCTGGATATGCGCCAATCAAGCCGTCAAGATAGCGCGACTCGAATTTGTGTGTGTCGGTGGCAAGTGCTTCCAGGTCGCTGACGCCATAAAAGCTCGCGCCTGCTTTGAACAAATCGCGGAACGTCAGCGCGGCCAGTGTTGTGTAGCCTCCGGCACTGCCGCCATCGATGCAGAGTCGATCGCCATCCACCAAACCGCGATCGACCAGGTATTTTGCGCCGTTCACGCAGTCATCCACATCAACAATACCCCAGCAATCTTTCAGGCGTTCTCGATAGGCGCGTCCATATCCGGTGCTGCCGCCATAGTTGACATCCAGAATTGCAAAGCCGCGACTTGTCCAATACTGAATGCTGGGATTGAAGTTGGGCGAAGTGGCGGCAGTGGGGCCACCGTGACTTTTGACGAGTAAGGGAGGTCGATCGCCCGCTGGCGCAGCAAAATCGCGATTTTTTGGTGCGTAGTAGAATCCATAAGCGCTCAAGCCGTTTTCGGTGGGAAACTCGATCGCTTCGGGAATCGACAGATAGCCAGGATCAATTTCCAGTCCGCTCGATCGCCGCAGAACAGTGACTTCGCCCGACTGAAGATCCAGCCGCGTAATGACGCCGGGCATGGTGGGCGATCCGGCTCCAAACACAGCGAATCCTGCCCCGACGCGCAGACCGCTCACGCTGGCGTAGGGAATGGGAATTTCGGTGAGATCAAGCGTTTTTGTATCAAGTCGGGCAATGTGCTGAATGCCGTTTTCAACATAGGTGCAAATCAAGCTCTGCGCCGATTCAAAACCATAGGTACACATGCGAAAAATCCAGTGTGGCAAGCCAAATTCTGCCGACTTTTCGCACAGCGGCTCGCTACTTCCTGGCTGCGAAGCATTCGACTCGTTCCGCCAGCGATACAAATTCCACCAGCCTGTGCGATCGCTGACAAAATACAGAACGTTATCCGGCGACCATTCCGGCTGAAAAATCGATTCTGAGATGCCGCCCGCAATTCGCACCGGAGCCACGATCGATCCATCTGTCTGCACATCGGCCAGCCAAAGCTCGGTGCCGTCCCAAGGCATATTCGGATGATTCCAGCAGATCCATGCCAGCTTTGCTCCATCGGGACTCAAGCGCGGCGCGGCGTAGAAGTCAAAGCCGGATGCCAGGACGGTAACTTCACCCGACTCGATCGAAACGCTGGCGATTGAATTGACGGGTTCACCTTTGCCGCTGTGGTCTTCGCAAACGCAGATCAAGCGGTGGCGCGATCGATCGACGACCGCATCGGCATAGCGCATTGGCGCTTCGGGCGTGATGGCTTCGGGTTCTTTGTCGATCGGCTGTCGATAAAGCCGCTGATCGGCAAAATTGGAGAAATAAACCACGCCAGCTTCAACGACATATGCGCCGCCGCCGTATTCGTGAACTCTGGTGCGGACGTTGAGCGGCGTCGGCGTGATGTCCGTGATTTTCCCATCCGTGCTTTGCCGGACAATTACATTGCGTCCGGCTTCAGTGGGACGCATTTCACTCCAGTAGATGTCTTCGTGGTCGATCGCAATTTGCCCTAGGCTAATTGTGCCAGCGACAATCAAATCAGAAGTAATCGGAGATTTCCAGGAGCCGAAAGGCGCGATCGCAGATGCAGTCATGGGGGCGAAATGAATTGAAGTTTCTAGAATGAGAATAGAAGGATTTGGCTTCACAATCTACTAAAACTGCGGGAATTCACGGCAAATTTGCATCAAAAGTTGGATCGTTTGTGTCAATTTAATCAAACACGCTATGCGAGCAAGAATTGAAGACGATGTTATTTTTTTACACCACGAAGATTTGCCCGAATTCAAAAAAGGCGGGTCGATCGTACGCAACAGCTATTTTTGGGCGCTCAAGTCGATCGCCGGACACGCTTCGCGCTACAAAGACTGGGAATATGAATCGGAAGTGTGGCTCGCCCTACAGCGAATGCTGATGTCGTTCACCGAATCGGGCTACCTTGGGCTAAAAGAAACAATGCTGGAATTTCCGCTCGATCAAGGCGAAATTCCTGCTGTCCTTAGACCTGTGGCAACTTGGCAGTAGCAGGGCGACAATGCTGACGCAACAGCGTGATCAGCCGATCGAAATCGATCGGCTTGACCAGATAATCCGCTGCGCCCAGCGCATAGCCCAGTTTTTTGTCATCCACGATCGTCACCATAATCACCGGAATTTCTGCCAGCTTAGAATCGGCTTTCAGAGCGCTAAGCACTGCCCAGCCGTCTTCGTGAGCGGAAAGCTTCACATCCAGCACGATCGCACTGGGCGGTTTGCTGCGAGCCAGTTGCAGCCCGGCTGCGCCATTTTCAGCACCAACCACGTAGAATCCTTCGCGGCTCAAGTTGCGCTGCATCAGGTCATGCGTGGCAGGATCGTCGTCGATCACCAGGACGATCGGCAAATCGGAATCTGACAAATACAGTCTGGAGTCGATCGACACAGGTTCGATCGGTTCAGCAGAAATCGTTGAATCTTGAACTCGTTCGGGCAGGGCGATCGTAAAGGTCGTGCCTTTTCCGGCCTGAGAGCGAACGGAAATTTTGCCGCCCATCATCTGCGTGAATTTCTGCGTAATCACCAGTCCCAGCCCAGTGCCTCCATAGTGGCGCGTTGTTGAAGCATCGGCCTGGGTAAAGGCTTGAAACAGCTTGGCTTGCTGTTCGGCTGTCATTCCGATGCCTGTATCAGAAACTTGAAACAGGCACAAGGTGATAGGCAAACTCAGCGCGGATTCGGCTTCCGCTTTGGCTTCTACCTTTTTCACCGAAAGCGTAATCGTGCCGTTTTGAGTAAATTTGCTGGCATTTGAAAGCAGATTCAGCAAGCTTTGACGGAGCTTCGTGACATCCACAATCATGCCGCCCAGATCAGACGGGCAGTGGACAACCAAAGTGTTTTCGTTTTTGGCGACGATCGGGCGAATTGTGCTGGCAACTTCTTCGACCAAAAGAGCGATCGACACGGATTCTAGGTAAAGCTCCATCTTGCCCGCTTCCACTTTGGACAAATCCAAAATGTTGTTAATCAGTTCCAGCAGGTGTCTTCCTGCGCCGTGAATTTTCTGCACATCAGGAACTAAATCTGCCGCCTCAAATTCCATTTCTTCTTGCAGCATTTCGCTGTAGCCGATGATCGCGTTGAGCGGCGTTCGCAGTTCGTGGCTCATATTGGCAAGAAATTGGCTTTTCGCCTGATTTGCTTGCTCGGCTTCGGCCTTGGCTTGCTGTGCGGCTTTCATGCTGTGGGCAAGCTGGGCAGTGCGCTCGTCAACGGCCTGCGCCAAATTTTGCTCACGCGCTGCGACTTCGTGCGCCATGTGCTGAAAGGCGCGAGCTAACTGTCCGGGTTCATCAGCACGACGAGCCACCTGCACCATGCTGGGCGCGTCAAATTCGCCGACCTGTTCGATCGTCATGCGGCTTTCGCTGACGCGACGGGCGATCGCAGTTAGCTTACGGATTGGATTGATCACCGTTCGCTTCAGCAAACTGTTGATCAGCAAAATCACGCCCGCGAAAATGCCGACAAAAATGCTCATCGTCAGCAGCAGATATTGATGTCCCTGAGCAATGACGGTATCGATCGGCACATAAATCGTTTGGGCGGCAATCACGGTATTCAGCGGCCAGTTGAAGCCGCCTTGGTCGCCATACATCGCAATTAAGCTTTTGGGCGCAACTTCCGGTCTGCCGTGACATTGCAGGCAGCTTGCTTCGGTCACGGTCATCGGGCGAGCAATGTAGAACAAATTTTTGCCGTCGAGCGATCGATAACCCGACTTTTCTTTCAAATGCGGCTGAGCGCGAAACTCCTGCACCAACTGCGTTTCAAACTCGTCTGCTTTGTCTCTGGGATTAGTCGGATTGAGGGCGGCTTCCTTGTAGAGAAAATTGCGATAGTTCCCCTGCTGCCGAAATCGCTCAAACACTTCACGAGCGGCAAAGGCGGGCACAGCCTCGCGCACAAAAACCGCTTCGGTTGCTAGCTGTTCGCTCAGGTAGGGCACGACATTTTGGCTTGTGTAGTCGCGCACCGAGTTCATCGTCTCAGTGAGAATGCGAGCTTTCGTGGTAATTTCGCTTTCGGCTTTGTTCTGCATCGCGCTCGACAGCGTGATGCCACTCACCACAATGCCGCCCAGAAAAACGAGCGTGAGCAGAAGGGTAAACTTGGAACCCAGCTTGAGTTTTTGCAGCATTTTGGAACTCCGATCGCGCCAGTGACAGAGGAACTCAGTTCGGCATCGTTGCCGTTTCAGTTTTCCCTACCGAACGAAAATTCGATCGCGGCAGGAGAGGAGAGCCACCCATATCCCATTCAATACAGAGCCGCCGCAGCGCATTCATGAAGCCTTTACGATCGAACACCATCAATGCTCAAACGCTGAGCCTTCTTAATTTACTGTGGGCGATCGCGCTTGTGCTCAAATCGATCGATGTTTTTAATAAAGTCTGTTGAATTCACGCAAATTCGGTGAAGATTTGACGAAGGTGAAGAGCAATGGGTAGAAACTCCAAACAGGCAGCTAGATTCTGATCAGTCGAGTGAGTAAAGTAATGAACATTCTAGTGACTGGTGCGGCAGGCTTTGTTGGCTATCATTTGGCGAAGCGACTGCTGACAGACGGCCATCAGGTTTATGGCATTGACAATCTTAATGACTACTATGATGTCAATCTGAAAAAAGCGCGGTTGGAGCAGCTTAGCAATCAGAAGAACTTTACGTTTCAGTATTTAGATTTGGGCGATCGATCGGGTATGGCTCAACTGTTTGCAGGCCAGCACTTCGATGCGGTAGTGCATCTTGCAGCCCAAGCTGGCGTTCGCTATTCGCTACAAAATCCTCATGCTTATGCAGACAGCAACCTGGTCGGATTTTTGAACATTCTCGAAGGCTGCCGCCATCAAAATACTCCGCATCTGGTTTACGCTTCTTCCAGTTCTGTTTACGGTGCCAACACCAAAGTTCCGTTTGCCATTAGCGATAATGTCGATCATCCAATTTCGCTATACGCTGCCACGAAGAAAGCCAATGAGCTAATGGCTTATTCCTACAGTCATCTGTATCGTTTGCCAACGACCGGACTGCGATTTTTTACGGTTTACGGCGAATGGGGACGCCCAGATATGGCCTATTTCAAGTTCGTAGATGCGATCGCTCACGGCAAATCGATCGACATCTACAACTACGGCAAAATGCAGCGCGACTTCACCTATATTGACGACATTATTGAAGGCGTGGTGCGCGTCACTCACCAGCCGCCGCAGTCTGAATCTGCGCCCTACAAACTCTACAACATCGGCAATAATAATCCCGTTGAACTGATGACGTTCATCGAAGCGATCGAGCAGGCAATGGGCAAAACCGCTCAGAAAAACTTTTTGCCGATGCAGCCCGGAGATGTGCCTGCCACCTTTGCCGATGTTGATGATTTGATGCGCGATGTTGGCTTTAAGCCCAGCACTTCAATTCAGCAGGGAATCGATCGATTTGTCCGCTGGTATCGCGACTACTACGGCATTTAAAGTCGGCTCATTGCGGTAAGAAAACGGTAGGGGCACGGCGTACCCCTACCAGATATCGACGCGAGCGATCGCGCCACCTCGCTATGATCGAGCATGTTGCCTACTCGATCGCGCTGATGCTGAATTTTTGGATGAAAACTAGCGGCACTTGGATTAATGTCGCAACGGTCTTAATTGGAACGGGAATGGGTTTGCTGCTGCGCGGACGCTTGCCCCTCGAAATGCAAAAAATTATTCCGCAGGCGATCGGAATTCTCACATTATTTGTTGGCTTTGATATGGCCGGAAGCCTCAATCAGGCAAAGGGCGGACAAATTGCAGGCGTAATTTTGGGACTGCTGGCGATCGTGTTTGGCGGCTTGCTGGGCGAGTGGTGGCAGGTCGAAAAGCGGTTGGAGGCGATCGGCGACTGGCTAAAAACCAAATTTCGCGGTCAAGGCAAATTTACCGAAGGCTTTGTGGCCGCCAGCTTGCTGTTTTGCATTGGCCCCCTTGCCCTGATCGGCAGTCTCAACAACGGCCTGACCGGAGACAATACGCTACTGACGCTTAAATCCACAATGGACGGCTTAGCCTCGTTTGCGCTGACGGGCGGCTACGGCATCGGCGTGGGGTTCTCAATTCTGCCCGTTCTGATTTATCAGGGTGGCGTGTCGCTGCTAGCGAACAGCTTGGCACAAGCCATTCCCGATCCGGCAAATTCCGCTCCGGTTCTGCTGATGACGGGCGTTGGCGGGCTGATGATTGTCGGATTGGGACTCAACTTGCTGGAAGTGGCAAAGGTACGAATCGGTTCGTTTTTGCCTGCGCTGGCGATCGCTCCGATCATCTACTGGATCGCCGATAAAATTAGCTAAAAGTCTTGCTTTATTGTGTGCAAAAAGCGATCGAATTTCAGCGAAAATCTGGGATTTCGTTTGCCTAATAAGCGTAGGGATTGCGCGGTTGAGGAACCGATTCGATCGCACTCGCTTGAATCACAAGCTGCCGCTGATTGTCTAGGGTTTCGGTGATCATATTGCCGCGAACTTGCTGCCAACTGTCGGCTGGATATTGCGATCGATTTCCTTCAATTTTCACAGGCAAGCCGACCGGATATGCATCAGCAGCGCAGCAGGTAATTACAAACCGCGAAATCACAAAATAGCCTTCCGGCAAATTGGGCGGATGAATGACAAAGCCTTTCACATCCACTTTTTGACCGCTGTAGGCATCCGGTTCCGGGTAAACGCTCAGGGTGCGAATCCAGTCGATGATCGATCGATCTTCTGGATTCACAGTGGCGCGAAACGACTGCGGCTGCGCTCTGGTCATCGTCAGCGTTTCCGTCACGCCGCGATTGAGCGCGACATCGCTGGCAAACGGACGCGGCGTGAATCCCAATCCGACCAGCGCGACCACCAGCAGCAGCAGGCTACTCAACCGGGGCGGCAGCAGATTGAAGTGCTGAGGATTGGGCAGAACCGATCGCGATCGCCTGCGCTGCATGATCCAGCCCTGCCTCGCCTTCCAAGCGCCCAGCCCCAAAAGTGCGATGCCCGCTGTCACTGCCAACCAGACATAGTTGGGGTGCAGCAGTAGAGGCATTTTGCCAGCCAGCCAGAACCGGAGCAAAACCAATCCCCAAGCTACAACCGCCAACACATCCAGCCAAGTTTGGCGCAGGGGTTTTGCTTCTTTGGGACGACGAGACGGCGAAGCAGCAGAACGGTCAGTCATGGCGATTTAGAGTGGAATGGAGTGAACGAACCATCCGGTGAATCCATCCCATAGTTTACAGAAAAAGCGGAAAGTGAACCGGAATGAACGGCTGTACTGCTATCGATCGAGCGCTTGACGGGATTTGCGATCGTCTGTTACTGTCGAGGAATCAGTAAAGCTACGGCTAACTTCATGAAATTTTCGCCGCGCTACTTTTATTTTTGGTTTAGAGAGGTTCACTTGGAGTGAGTCCAGTTTTGGATTGAACCTCTGAGTGAACCGCAGTTCCGAACACTGCGGTTTTTGTTTTTCTAGAAATCCCAAGTCTCAATGCAACGCGCTTCTTTTTACGGCTTTTACTTTTTTTGGCCCCGAAACGGTTCTGGGTAAAGGTCGTCCTGTGAAGTCGCGCCACCCGGAACCGACAAGGCTTCCGGGTTTTTTAATGTCCAACCCACAAAGGAATTCTTCAAGTCATGCAAAAAGCAAAGCTCGCCCGCAAAATTGATGCCGACCACCGATCGATCGTGCACCTGTCCGATCGCGTCACGGTCGGCGGTCAGGATCTTCTGATTGTGGGCGGTCCCTGTTCGGTTGAAAATGCAGCGCAGATGGAAGCGGTGGCAAGCCGTTTAGCCGTTGCGCCCGTGCAAGCCCTTCGAGGTGGCGTCTTCAAACCGCGCACCTCGCCGTATGATTTCCAGGGGTTGGGCGTGGAAGGACTCCAGATTTTGGCAAACGTGCGCGATCGCTACGGCTTCCCGGTAATCACGGAAGTCATGGCAATTTCGCAAATTGAAACGATTTCCCAGTATGCCGATGTGCTGCAAATTGGCAGCCGCAACATGCAAAATTTCGATTTGCTCAAGGCAGTGGGGGAAGTCGATAAGCCCGTTGTGCTGAAGCGCGGACTGGCCGCAACGATCGAAGAATTCGTGATGGCGGCGGAATACATTCTCAGTCACGGCAATCCGAACGTGATTTTGTGCGAACGGGGCATCCGCAGCTTCGATTCCTACACGCGCAACGTCCTGGATTTGGGCGCAGTCGTCGCCCTCAAGCAAATCACGCATCTGCCCGTGATCGCTGATCCCAGTCATGCAGCGGGAAAGCGCGAACTCGTCGCAGATTTGGCACGGGCTGCGATCGCCTGCGGAGCCGACGGCATCATGGTCGAATGTCATCCGGTTCCCGAAGAATCCGTGTCGGATGCTCGCCAAGCCTTGTCGCTCGATGCGATGGCAGAATTGGCAGAAGGTTTGGAAGCGATCGCCACCGCCGTTGGCCGCACTATTCCTTCAAAAGCCGGGAGTTTACCTTGCCTTTCGCTTGTTTAAACTCGTCAGGCATGATGGAAGAAGGCGATCGGATTTCTGCTGGAGTGCCCTGAACTAAAGTTCGGGCTAATTGCTGAAGTCCGTTGAAACGGACTGAATCGATTGTGTCAACCCGTTTGAACGGGTTTTCGCTTTGAGGCGTGAAATTGATTTCACGGCAATCAAGCAGAAAGGCGATCGCCTTTTTCCGCTGTCAAACTCGATCGAAAATGTCGCTACCGAAACCGACCAAAGCTGAAATTCAGGCCGCCGTTAATCAAACGGTTCCAGATATCATCGCGCCAAATTTACAGGTACTGTTCTGCGGCATTAATCCCAGCCTTTACAGCGCAGTGGTCGGACATCATTTTGCGCGTCCGGGCAATCGCTTTTGGAAAACGCTGCACGGGGCAGGATTTACCGACCGCCTCTTCTCTCCCAGCGAAGATCGCGACTTGCCAAAACTCGGATTTGGAATTACGAATATTGTCGATCGCGCCACTGCCAGAGCCGATGAACTTGCACCGGAAGAACTGATTCAAGGTCATGTGAATTTAGCGGAGAAGATCGATCGATTTCAGCCAAAAGTATTAGCCATTCTGGGAATTAGTGCCTATCGAACGGCATTTAATCAGCCGAAAGCGAAGATGGGTGAACAATCCGAAATGCTGCACAATACGAGAATTTGGGTTTTGCCCAATCCCAGCGGTTTGAATGCTCACTATCAGCTCAAAGATTTGCAGCTTGTCTATCAGGAATTGCGCGAAGCGATCGCTTCGTAGCTAATTGCGATCGCACTGCCAATTAGCAACACAATCAGCAGCCAATCTCCCCAGCGGACGTAGAGCGTTTGCGTCAGACGGCGATAGATCGTGTGAGCGTGAACGGTGTAGACGTTGGAGGGCGATCGCCACTCGATGCGGCCATGCGGATCGACGATACCGGAAAATCCGGTATTGGTAGCGCGGGCTGCCCATCGATCGGTTTCGATCGATCGCATGATATCTTGCGCTTCATGCTGCAACTTCATCGCGTCATTATAGGGATCATTATTTGACGCAGTTAAGATAAATTCGCCGCCATTTGCCGCCTGATTGCGAAACAGCGAAGCGAAGGCAGAATCAAAGCAAATTCCGCCGATCGCCCGTCCAAACGGCGTTGCAAACTGTTGATTTGGCGCTCCGTGAATCATCGACGCTTCGAGCGGTGAAAGACGATTGATGAAGCCGCCGAGAATCGATCGAAACGGAATATATTCACCTAAAGGAACCAGCTTCACCTTGTCGTAGCGTCCCGCAATTTCACCGTTGCCCAAAACGGTGAACAAGCTCCAGGTTAAGCCATCCGGAACGCTTCCGGCTGTGCCAATCCAGGCGGGAATGTTGCGATCGAGAATCGCCTGATACAGCAAGTTTTGCTGAGGGGAATCGATCCACAGCCAAGGCAATGCCCCTTCTGGCGTCAAAACTGCATCCACCGGATTTTTCACTTTTGTCAGACTGCGATAGCCTTCGGTGTAAGCCGTCAGAGCGCGGCGGATGCCGTTGTCAAACAGCTTTTCGCGGGTCGGAATGTTCCCCTGCACGATGCCGATATTGATTGCCGCTTCGGGAAGTCGGGCGATCGGACGGCTATACAGCGCAAAGCCGATCAGATGCAATCCGACAAGGAGCACTAAAGCAGTAGCGAAATATTTGCGGGCGCGATCGAGTTGCGGTATTGCAATTGCGCCTTCTGCCAGCAGGCCATTCACGGCAACGATCGCCGCCACGACTGCCGTTGGTCCCGAAATCTGTCCCAGATGCAAAATCACCAGGTCATGCGGGCTTTGCGTCAGCGAAAGCGATGTCCACCACAACGCGCCCGACGACCAAATTGCTTCGAGCGCACACCATAAGGCTGTCCCGATCAAAACACGCTCGATCGAGCCAGATTTTCGAGTCAGAAAGTGGAGCGCGATCGCCCAACTCATCACCAGCAGCGCCCCCCAGCAGGCAATGAATACCCAGCAGAACAGGGCGATCGCCACACTTGCCAGCCAGGGAACGCCCATCCAGGTGAGCGGATGGAGGCCGAGAATCCAGACGATCGCAGTCCCGTGATAGCCCATGCCCCAGAGTCCAGCCAGCAAAAGACGCGATCGAATTGATCGATCTTGCTGCAACAAAAACCACAGCGGAGCGAGGGCAATCCAGCCCAAAAACCAGGCATTGACGGGCGCAACGGTCAGCCCCATTGCGATGCCACTGGCGAGGGCGATCGCGGCAGACCCCCCCACCCGATTAGCCCTCTTCCTCTTCACCTTCTTGCGAGGGAGGCACGATCGCAACGGCGGCGATCGCGTCGTCTTCGTCTAAGCGCTGGACGCGGACACCTGTTGCGGCGCGAGACTGACAGGAGATCGCGTTGACGGCTTGGCGGATGATGATGCCTCGGCTCGACACCATCATGATTTCGTCTTCGTCATTGACGATTAGCAGGGCAGCAAGTTGGTCAGCGGCTTTGCGGAACTTGATGGCGCGTAGACCCATGCCCGCCCGATTTTGCAGGCGGAACTGCGAAACCGGAACGCGCTTGCCCAAGCCGCCCATCGTGATCACCAGTGCCCAAGGGCCTTGATTGCTCGGTGCGGCGAGATCGAGGTCTTCAGCTTCCGACTCGACTTCAGCATCGGCGGCACTGGCGACCATATCGGCCACTTGACTCGGCAGAATGTCCATGCTGATCAGTTCGTCCCCTTCGCGCAGAGACATGGCGCGGACACCCCTCGTCGGTCTGCCCAGAGGCCGCAGTTGCTCTTGGTTAGCGCGGAAGTGGATGGTCATGCCTTTGCGCGATCCGATAATCACGCTGTCTTCGGAACGAGCGCGACGCACCCAGCGTAGCTGATCGCCTTCTTCGAGCGAAATGGCGATCAGACCGTTGGCACGGATGTTGCTGAAGGCCGAGAGTTCCGTTTTCTTGATGTAGCCGTTTTGCGTCAGCATGACGAGATATTCGTCGTCCGTGAATTCGCTCACAGGCACGATCGAGGTAATTTTCTCAACATGCGGGATCGGCAGCATTTGCACGATCGGCACACCTCGCGCAGTTCGAGACGCGATCGGAATTTGGTAGGCTCGCAGGCTGTAGACGACGCCGCGATCGCTGAAGAACAACACGCTGTCGTGGTCGTTGCAGGTGAAGAAGTGTTCGATGTTGTCGTCTTCCTTCATCTTCGCTCCGGCCTTGCCGCGTGTGGCTCGGCTTTGCGCTTCAAATTCGCTGACGGGCATTCGCTTGACGTAGCCCTGCTCGGTCACAAGGATCAAGGCTTGGTCGTTGGCGATCAAATCGATGTCGCCCAGTTCGCCGTCCGTGTGTTCGATCACGGTGCGGCGCGGCGTTCCGTGCATCGATCGCAGTTCGCTAATTTCGGTTTGGATAATTTCCAAAACACGCTCGCGGCGATCGAGAATGTCTTGCAAATCCGCGATCCGACGCTGCAATTCTTCGTGTTCTTGCTGAATCTTCTCCGCTTCCAGCGCAGTTAAACGGCGTAGCTGCATCTGCAAGATCGCATCCGCTTGAGCTTCCGAGAGTCCGTAAGTTTCGATCAGTTCGACGCGAGCAGTGGGTGCATCGGCGGCATGACGAATCAGATCGATAATTGCATCGAGATTTTCTAATGCGATCAGCAAGCCTTGCAAGAGATGATCGCGTTCTTCGGCTTTCCGGAGTTCGTAGCGGGTGCGACGCTCGATCGTTTCGATGCGGAAGTCGAGGAAGACTTGCAGGAAATGCTTCAGCGTCAAAAGCTGCGGTTCGCCATTGACGAGCGCCAGCATATTCACGCCGAAGTTGGCTTGCAGCGGCGTTTGCTTATAGAGGTTGTTCAGGACGACGCGAGCGTAAGCGTCTTGGCGCAGTTCGATCACAATTCGCATTCCGTCGCGATCGCTCTCGTCGCGAATATCGCGAATCCCTTCCAGTCGGCGCTCATTCACCATTTCGGCGATCCGCTCGATCATCGCGGCTTTGTTCGTCTGGAACGGCAATTCGGTGATGATAATCGCTTCGCGATCGGGTCTGCCGCGCTGTTCGATCGTTTCGATCGTCGCCACGCCGCGCATCGTGATCGATCCGCGTCCGGTCGTGTAGGCTTCGCGAATGCCGCTGGTTCCTAAAATCTGAGCGCCAGTCGGAAAGTCGGGGCCAGGAATGTGCTGCATCAACTCCAGATCGGTGATCTCTGGGTTTTGAATCAGCGCGATCACGCCGTCGATCAGTTCATTTAAGTTGTGCGGTGGAATGTTTGTCGCCATGCCGACCGCGATCCCCGACGATCCGTTCAGCAACAACTGCGGAATCCGGGCGGGCATGACCAGCGGTTCCTGCTGCGACCCGTCAAAGTTGTCGCCAAAATCCACCGTGTCGGCTTCGATGTCGCGCAATAAAGCATTGGAAGTCAACGCCTGCAAGCGACATTCGGTGTATCGCATCGCGGCGGGCGGGTCGTTGTCGATCGAGCCAAAGTTGCCGTGTCCGTTAATCAGCGGCGCTCGCATCGAAAAATCTTGCGCCATCCGCACCAAAGCGTCGTAAACAGCGGTGTCGCCGTGCGGGTGATATTTACCCAGCACTTCCCCAACCACACGGGCGCACTTTCGGAAGGGGCGATCGGCGCTCAAGCCAAGTTCGTGCATGGCGTAGAGGATGCGACGGTGAACGGGCTTGAGGCCATCTCTGGCATCGGGCAGCGCTCGACCGACGATGACGCTCATCGCGTATTCCAGGTAAGACCGGGACATTTCACCCCGCAGATCAGTTGGAATAATCCGCTCTTGCGTCGGCTCCTGGGAAAAAGTCATACGGGTAAAAACTCCAAACGTTGCGCTCTTTGTTTCGCTAGCGGACGAGGCTGAGCGATCGCTCCGATTCAACCTCGAAATACTTGCCAAATACCGCCATTCGCTCCTACAATTTTAGCGCATTTTCGGGGCTTCCCGTTGCTCGAAGGCTGAGGCGATCGCAGTTGAGACCTTGACAAGAGCAGAACGGCAGTGCTAAATTTTTGCTCAATGCAGCTAGCAGAGATTAAAGTCAAGCGTAATGCTTGGATTTTCGTCTCATGAGCAGCACCACTGAACCTTGACTCACCATAAAGTTTTTACCTTGGTCTAACATTTAGCTTGGTCAAATTCTGAAGCAGTGAACCAGTTTTGACTGCTTGAAGTTTTTTCAGAGCATGAATATTAGGTCAAGTTAGCAACTCTATGGTGGTTTGAGGCTTAATGGTATTGCGAGTTTGAGACGACAATCAACGCTCTTCAGAGCAAACTTTCAAGCGTTTTGGAGCGCTTGCTTTGTTGATACAAGTTGATTTCTGATGCTGCCTCAAATTTACTGAGGTGAATCATGATTAAGTCGAATGTGGCAATTCTTTGGGATTGGCAGAACGTTCGTGCAAGTGCGAAAGAGCAAATTGAAAAACTCATCAGCTTTGCTCAAACAATTGGAACAGTCAGCTACAAAAATGTGTATGCACATTGGCGATGCGAAAAAGCTAAATGGGAAGAACTTTTCGATAATTTGAGTTTCCGTTGCTCGAATGCTCCCGCTTCAAAAAGCAACAAAAACAACGCCGATCGAAAACTCATTGCTGACTGCGAACAATTTATTGTGAATGATCCAAGCATCAAAACGGTAATTTTAGTGTCTGAAGATGGCGACTTCAAAACGCTTGTTCGCAAACTTAAACAGGCTGGGAAAGAAGTGATTGTGATTGCGCAATGCTTGGAGAAGGCCAATCGAAAACTTGTCCAGCTAGCCAGCAAAGCCTATCGTTTGAATCAGCTACCTTAACGGAAGTCAAAAATGCACAAACTGCTAAATTTCCAAAACGAAAAGCTTTTACGACAGGCGTTGACTCATCGTTCTTATGTTAACGAGAACCCTGGCGAAGCTCATAACGAACGACTGGAATTCTTGGGTGATGCAATCCTCAATTTTTTGAGTGGCGAGTATCTGTATCAACATTATTCGGAAATGGAAGAAGATGAAATGACGCGACGGCGATCGGCACTAGTGGACGAAAAGCAACTGGCAAAGTTTGCGACTGAAGTTGGATTAGACTTCAGAATGCGATTGGGGCAAGGTGCAATTCGCGAAGGAGGGTTTCAAAATCCAAATCTTCTCAGCAGCACCTTCGAGGCGGTAATCGGAGCATACTATCTGGACAACAATCAAAATGTTGATGTGCTTCGACCTTTAGTGGAGGAGCTATTTGATTCTGTGCCTCAAGACATTGTTGTATCTCGTTCCAATATCGATTCTAAAAATCGATTTCAGGAATGGGCACAAGCAAATTTTGGAGCTATTCCAACTTATATCAATGAGAGAGTTGGCGGAATGGATCACGCACCAAAATTCGCTTCCAAAGTTTATGTGGGCAATGAACTCTATGGTGAAGGTCAAGGACGTGGAAAAAAAGAAGCAGAAAAGCAAGCTGCCGAAGATGCTCTATTTCAGTTAAAGAGACGAGGTTTGTTTTGAGCCTGCGTCTAACTATAGAACAGCATTTCATTGATACGATACCACGTCGCGAAACCACGATCGCCAATTTGGTACTGACAGCAATACAAGTCAAAATGACCAGGCTGAACTCCAATTTTGGGGAACACCTTGGGAAAGTAATAATTCAATTCGATCGAAATAAAGTCGTGCTGTTTTATCTTCAGCATGAACGGCTATCACTTGTTCAAAACAGGCTTTCGCTTCAGTGAAATTCCGATCGCAGTAGCATTGAATGCCCTGTTCAAATTGCGGTAATGTTTGCAGTTTTCGATCGCGGCTGATGTCGGGTTCGGTGTTGAGTACTTCGTAAACGGCGATTGGTTCTGTGCGACCTTTGACGATCGTATGGGCTAAAAAGCGAACCTTGCAGGCTTCAGGACGGCTCAAATGCTCCAATGTTTGACCTGTCACTAACATCGAACTGCCATAAATTTTTGTTAGTCCTTCTAGTCTCGACGTTAAGTTTACATTGTCTGAGAAAGCATCGCCTTGAATTCGATTGCTTTCGCCCACCATTCCTAGCATCATCGAACCAACGTGAATGCCGATGCCAATTTGGATGGGTCGATCGCCCCTCGCTAATCGCTGTTGATTATATTCTTGAACACGCTGATGTTTCGCAATTCCCGCCGCGAGTGCATCATCTGCGCCATCTGGAAAAACGGCCATCATGCCATCGCCCAAAAATTTAACAATGATGCCATAGTGATTGCGAATTTCGGGGCTGACGCGCTTTAAATAGGCATTAATAAAGTCGAAGTTTTCACGGGGCGACATACTTTCAGAAATGGTTGTAAATGATCGAATATCGCTAAACATCACCGCCATAATTTTGCTGACGTAATCGCCAAGCTGAACTTCAGTTACGCTATCTTTTCGCAAAAATCTGAGATATTCATCTGGAAAAAATCGAGCCAAAGAATCTTTTAGTCGTTCCAATTCAGCTTCGCGCACCTTCACCGTTTTCACCATCTGGGTAAACACTCGCGCTAACTGACCTAATTCATCATCGCGATCGCTCATGCCATCTAACTTTGCAGGTTCAAACGTATTTTGCTCGACCGCAAATGCCGCATCAGTGAGTTTGCCAACTTGTTCGATATACAGCGCCTGTCGCTCATTTTCATTTCGCAGTTGTACTTCAGCTTCCTGTCTTTTTTGCGAGTTCGTATAGGCTCTGGAGTGATAGCGAATTCGCGCTAGTAATTCAACGCGATCGGGCAGTTTCACCAAGTAGTCATTTGCGCCATATTCAAAGGCTTGTGCCTTAATTACTGGGTCTTCTTTACTGGATAAAACGATTAACGGGATTTGATGCGTCGGTGCATCGATCGATCGCAGCAATCGCACGAGTAATAATCCGGCCATTTGCGGCATGATTAAATCTTGTAAAATCACTGTTGGCTGACAAAACTTCGCTACTTTTAGAGCTTGCAGCGGATCATCGCAGTAGTGAAAAGCGATATCTGTTTCAGTTGAAAGCATCTGCTGCACAGCTTCTGCAATAATCGTTTGATCGTCAATCAGTAAAACAGTAATTGGATCATTCATAGCGAATTAATGCTTCAGAGCGGTATCGTGGAGCAGGGTGGAAGCGATCGCTTCGGGGTTCATCACTTGAGAGGCAGCATTCAGTTCCGCTGCGGCTTTTGGCATTCCGTAAACGACGCAGCTTGCTTGATCTTGGGCGATCGTCCGCCAGCCACGCTGTCGCAATAAGCTGAGTCCTTCTGCGCCGTCTCGCCCCATTCCGGTTAGCAAAATTGCCGTTCCTTTAGCACTCCAATATTGAGCAATGCTTTTGAAGAAAACATCGATCGAGGGTCGATAAGGATAGTGAATTGGCTCTTTTACATAAGTTAAAGTGCGATCGAATTTCAAAGTTAGATGATCGTCAGTTGCAGCAACCAGAACCAAGCTTTTTTCAGGACGATCGCCCACTTCTGCTTTCTTCACTTTCAAGGCGGTTTGATGATCGAGCCAGTCAATTAATCCAGGGGCAAACTGTGCGTCTACATGCTGAATAATGACGATCGCAGCGCGGAAATCTTGGGGCAACGGTGCAAGAATTGTCGCGAGCGCTTTGGGGCCACCTGTAGAAGATCCGATCGCAATTAATGGCGGCAAAAGCGTAGAAATTGGAGCGGCAGCCAGCAGAGGTGGAGAAGTCGATGGAAGTCGAGTAGGTTTGCGGATTAGCTTTTCGATCGTGGCGATTTTTCGCAATAGCGTTTGCGTCACTTCGGGACTGCCGTAGCTGCCTAAAACCGGAGTGTTAACGGCATCCAAAGCACCATAGCTCATCGCTTCGTAAACTTTGGCGGCGTTTTGCTTCACGTCTACTGTCACGATGAGGATGGCGCAGGGCGATCGCTTCATAATCTGACGAGTGGCTTCAACACCGTCCATCACGGGCATAAGCAAATCCATTAACACTAAATCAGGCAAATCATGGCTGCATTTTGTCACCGCTTCCGCGCCATTTTTTGCCATCCAAACGACTCGATATTCTGCAACGGTGAGCAGCACCCTTCGCATTGCTTCAGTGGCGATGATCGAATCGTTGACAATTGCAATTCGCATATTATTCACCAATCAAATCGACAACAGCGCGAATAAGCGTGTCATCATGAAAACTATTTTTCGTTAAATAGTAATCTGCCCCTGCTTCTAATCCCTGAATTCGATCGTCTTCTCGATCGCGATATGAGACAACAATTACCGGAATCGACTGGAAGCGCGAATGTCGCTTCATTTCTTGAATCAGTTCAATGCCGTTCATGCGCGGCATATCAATATCGCTAATCACTAAATCATACGGGTAGGAACGAACCGCATTCCAGCCTTCCATCCCGTCCACCGCCACATCCACCAAGTAGCCACGATTTTGTAATAGCTTGCGCTCCATTTCTCGCACCGTAATCGAATCATCCACTACCAAAACGCGCTTGGCATTTTCGGCCTTGGGCGATCGCGCTTCAGTTATTTTTGCGATGCGTTCTTCTCCCAGTAAACTGTTGAGCGATCGCATTAAATCTGAAACATCTAAAATCAGCACCAGCGAGCCGTTGGGCATTAAAGCAGCGGCTGAGATATCTTGAACTTTTCCTAAGCGTGGATCGAGCGGTCGCACAACGAGTTCGCGTTCGCCTAAACAACGATCGACGATTAGTCCATAGGTGCTGGTTTGATCGCTAAGAATGACGACCCAAAGCGATTCAGATGGTGAATTGGGAGCGGGTAAATCGAGAACTTGATACAGCGGAATTAAGCCGATGTTTTCGTGATCGAGCGTGAGATATTGACGATTTTCAACAACTGAAAGATCGCTTGATTGAACCGTAGCAATTCGATCGATTCGCGACAACGGAAAGGCATACGCTTCTCCGGCAACTTCGACTAAAAGCGTCCGCAACACCGATAAAGTTAGCGGCAGTTGAAAATAGAAAGTCGTACCTTTTCCAGGTCGTGATGTAACACGCACCGTGCCGCCGACTTCTTGCGCCATGCTTTTCGCAATGTCTAACCCAACGCCGCGCCCCGAAAGTTCTGTCACCTGATTCGACAAAGAAAATCCGGGTAAAAAGAGAAATTCCAGCAGTTCAGAATCGGTTAATTTTGCCGCTAAATTTGGAGGAACAAGTTGTTTTTGAATGATTCGCTGCCGCAGTTTTTGCACATCAATTCCCTTACCATCATCCGCGATCGTAATTGCCAGCATGCCACCGCGATGAACAGCTTCCAGGCGAATGCGGCCTTGGGCAGGCTTTCCGGCTGCGAGACGATCGGCAGGCGATTCAATTCCGTGATCGATCGCATTGCGAAGAATATGCGTAATCGGAGCTTCCAACTTCATGAGAATATCGCGATCGACCTCGGTTGTTTTACCGATAATTTCTAGTCTCGCCTGCTTATCCAAACTGCGAGCTAAATCGCGCACCATCCGCGAAAAACTTTGCACTCCTTCCTCAAACGGACGCATGTGCGAAGCAATCACCTCGCGATACAGCCGATCGGATAAATTAATTGTCCGGCGAATAAATTCTTCCAGTTCCGCGACACGATCGCTCAGCAGATTGCGGCAGTGCTGTTCCTGACGGCGAATTGATTCAACCAGCGATCGATCGATCGTGGAATTACCGAGCGTCTGTTGCTCCAGCGTTTCCAGACTTTGCGCCAGTTTGATTTGCTGCGATCGCACCTGCATCAAGGCATCGGCCAGCGCAGGCAGAGCATTCGCCTCAATCAGCGATTCTCCGGCCAGTCCCATCATCCGATTCAGGTTGTCCGCACTGACCCGCACGACGCGATCGCGGGCAGCAGGTGCGATCGCGGGCGCATCTTCCGGCGGAGGCAACGCAATCGCTGGAGGAGCGGGCGGAGTTGCACCATTTGCATGAACGGCGGTCGGTTCGGATGGCGGTGCTGAAGCAGGATGGCGCCGCGCGTCAATCAGCGATCGCACTGAATTTAGGTCAAGATTGTGTGTGGACAGCCAGTCGGGGAGGTCGCGATCGCTCACCTGACTCAAACTTTGCAGCAAATCAACTCCGCGTAGCAGTCCGTCAATCAGGTCAGGGCTGAGCGTCAGCGTGTGATTTTGAGCGGCGACAAAGCAATCTTCCATCTCGTGCGCCAAATTGACAGCCGTATCCAGTCCAACAATGCGAGCGGCTCCCTTGATCGAGTGGGCTGCTCGCATCAGCGCTTCCAAAGATTGTGTCGCATTCGGGGTCGTTTCCAGCACCAACAAACCCTCGTTCAAAATTTTCGCTTGCTCCTCCACTTCCAAGCGAAACAAATCCATAATTTGAGCATCAACAATTGGCAGCGGCGCAGCAACTTCTTTGATTAAATTGGCTTCTGAAACTTCAGTTGCAAGCTGCTTATCGCGATCGAAGCGCCGCTCTTGAATCACATCGATTTCTGACACGTGCGAGAACAGCCAGCGCTCTTGCTCAGCCGCGTTTAACTGACTAATTTCAATTAGCCAATCACTTGCTTGTAGCAGTTGATCGATCGCCATTTCATCTAACAATTGTCCTTCTGCCAGTTTAGACTGCATCGCCTCAGTTAAAGTAACTGCTGCTTCGACTTCCACCATTTGAGCAATTCCCTGAATGGCGTGAAGCGCTTGCAGAGCATTTTGGCGATCGATCGCTTCCGGTTGCTGTTTCAGCATCGCCAATTGCTGCTTCAAGTTGGCAACTTGAATCTCTACTTCTTGACGAAATAAATCCAGCATCGAGTAGTTGGACATGGCAGCTTTTGCTAAAGCAGGCGGCGATCGATCGCGTCAAGCAAACGGGTCGCATCTAGATAATTGACTTTTTCTTGCTGCCAGTCAATGATGCCTTGGGTATAAGCTTGTGACGCCTTGGCAATTACAACGGGCACGGCTTGCAGTTCGCTGACATGAAATCGATGAACACGATGCACTTCATCAACCGGAAACACCCAACGGCTTGCTTGTCCAACGACGATCATGCACCGAAGATTAATTCGGCTGTAGGTCGGATCGATCGGCATCTCTACACTCAAAATCTGACTCAAAGAAGCACAAGGCAAAATTTCACCGCGAATGTTTACCAATCCTAAAAACAACTCATTGCTACGGTGCGGCAAAACGTGAATCTCAGCCGGACGAGTAATTTCTTGTAGAACAGAAACAGGCAGGGCAAATCGCTCGTTTCCCAAGCGAAAAATCATCACGGAGAGCGTGTCCTGATTTTGTCCAATCTTAAGCGAATCTTGCTGAATTGCTGTGGCGATCGCGCTCGTTTCAGTGGCTAATGCCTGCGTGGTTTCCTGAAGGTAATCGATCGGAATTTCACGATCTAGTAAACTGCGCCCGGCACAGATATAGACGGGGCAATTGAAGCAGTGCAAAGCGGTTTCGAGGCGATCGCACGATCGATCGCCATTCACGCCAATTTCATCCCAGCAAGCCTCCGTCTTCATCTCAAACCTTGAATTGAGAAATTTCTCGCTGCAATCCTTGTGCCGCATCATCTAACTGCGTCAAAGCCGTATTCGT
Source organism: Microcoleus sp. FACHB-1515 (assembly GCF_014696105.1). GTDB lineage: Bacteria > Cyanobacteriota > Cyanobacteriia > Elainellales > Elainellaceae > JAAUTJ01. The sequence continues at coordinate 286,783 of NZ_JACJPO010000038.1, read as the reverse complement.
TTCCTGCAAAGACTGCATAGTTTGATAGGAAGCATCACTGAGTTGGGCGATCGCCGTGCTAATTTGTTCGGCTCCGCGATACTGCTCATCCATACGCTGACTAACAGTTTCAAAGCGGGGTGACAGTCCTTGAACATCCTGAATGAAACTGGCAATCTGCTGACTAATTCCACCCACTTCTTCCACATATTTTGCAACTTCTCGGCTGAACTTATCCATTTCCATAACGCCTGTTGAAACCGATGTTTGCATTCCTTTCACCATCTGTTCAATTTCCAATGTGGAAACCGCAGATTGGTCAGCTAAACGCCGAATTTCTCTCGCAACAACGGCGAATCCGGCTCCATATTCTCCGGCTTTTTCAGCTTCGATCGCCGCATTTAATGATAATAAATTTGTTTGATCTGCAACTTTAGTAATCGTTGTCACAACGTTGTTAATGTTATTTGCCTTCTCATCCATTGCCTTCAACTTGGATGAGATAGAACTGGTCGCCAATACCAAATTTTGCATTGCTGACTGAATCTTATCCAGATTCGTTTGACTGTTAGAAGCAGCGAGTGCAGTAGCTTGCGCGGTTTCGGTAACTTCATCCATTGCCTGCGCCAGTTCGCCCGCAGTCGAAGCAATTTGTCGAGAAGTCGCTTTAACTTCATGCATTGATGCTGCCTGTTCGTTCACGGTTGCTTCAAGCTGTCGCCCTGCTGCCGCAATTTGCGTGGCTGAAGTGCTAATTTGAATGCCCGATCGCTGCGCCTGCGTAATTAGGCTGTTCAAACTTTTCACCATTTCTTGAAATGCATTTAAGAGCCGTCCAACTTCAGTTGAATCTTTGCCCGCTTCGATCGATTGCGTTAAATCTCCGTTTGCGATCGCTGTTGCTGCGTCCACTACTCTGGGAAGCTGTCGCCGCAGTGCCAATGTTGAAAATAGTCCGGTTAGCAGCGTAATTAGAATGGTTAATCCAGTGCCAATAATAATTAAACGCAGTAAGGCTTGCTGCGAATTGCGGACGGCTTGATTGTTTTGATCGAGTTCATCTTGCAGTTCACTGAGCAGGCGATCGCGCTGGGCGATGACTTCAGCAATTCTTGGTCTCGTTACTTCTTCTCGCGCTTGAGAAATTTGATTTTGGTCAACTAAACGAAATACATTTTGCAGTATTCGCTCGTATTCCTCGCCAAGCTGATTCAAATCGTTCACAAGTTCTCGCGTTTCAGGATCGGCAACGGTTGAAATCTCGTTAATGCTTTCAGTGAAATCTTCTTGCGCTTCATTGTAGGTTCTGACATAATTTTGCTCTCCTGGGAACAGCAAATAGGCACGGGCGCTTCCAATCATACGATTGAGTCCATCCACCATCAAATTTGTATTGCGGATGTACTGTTCGGTTTGATTGCTGATCTGCTCTTGTTGAAAAGCGCGAGTCGTAGAACTGTAAACAAAAGCGCTTAATCCTAATAGCGCCAACAGCGGAATAGAGTAACCTAACAGAATGCGATTCGTGACGCTATTCAAAATCGATCGAGCCATAATACCGCCCAATTCAACCTATTTTTGAGAGTTAACAAGCCGCTGTGCCCGCTGTTTCAATCGCTGTGCTGCCGATCGATCGCCCTGCTGCTCTTTTAATAATGCCAGATGAATGAGTGCTTCATACGCTTCAGGATTAAGATAAATTGCTTTTTGAAAATTCTGCTCTGCCTGTTTAGGCTGATTGAGACCTTGATAAACTTCACCCAACAGCAAATAGGCATTTGCCTGGGTTGGATTCGTTCTCAGAACCGCTTCACACAATTGAACAGCATCGCGAAGCTGTCCGCGATCGGCAAGCTGTTTTGCGGTTTCCAAGGATGAAAGTTCAGGCGGAGAATCGATTACTGGTGGTGCTGGAAGCTGCGGTAAAGGACGAATCGCTTTGGATGGAGCGATCGCTACTTTTTTGCTCGCCGGAATAGGCGTAGCAGGTCGTTCTTTGCGAAAGGCAAACGCAAAGGGATGGTCAATTGGTGTATAGGGTTTACCCCTAAGCTGCGATGTTTCTACTGCTCCTAAAAATAGAATTCCGTTATCCATCAAGGCAGTATCTAGTGACTGGATGAGGCGATCGCGAGCTACTTGGTCAAGGTAGATGAATAGATTGCGGCAAAAGATAATTTGATATTTCTTCTGTGTCAAGAACCGAGGTTCTAGAACATTTCCTCGCATGAAATCTACCGATTCTCGCACGATCGATTGCACCTCATATCCTGCCCCTACTTCCCGAAAATAACGCTGAATAGTTTGCGCCTCAACACCTCGAAAAGATGTTTTGCTATAAACGGCTTGCTTCGCTTTTGATAGGGCAACCTGGCTAATATCTACCGCATCAATGTGAAACTGACGAGGCGAGAGTCCAGCATCGAGCAGCGTCATCGCGATCGAATAAGGTTCTTCACCTGTTGAACAAGGAGCGCTGAGGATATGTAGCTTGCTAGAAGCGAGCGATCGCCATTCATGAACATACTGACGCAGATAAGCAAACGGTTCTTTGTCTCGAAAGAACCAGGTTTCAGGAACAACGACTGCCTCAATTAAACAGTTGAATTCTTGTGGAGAAGATTGTAGAAGTTTGAGGTAGGAAGCGCGATCGCTTAGGTGGCAAGCGGCCTGTCGCTGCTTAACAGCGCGATCGATAATTCGCGACCCAATGCTGTTCGGATCAAGTCCTAACTGCTGACGCAGAATTTCCTCAATTGCGTCCTGCACCATTCGCCTGATTTCCGCCTTCTGTCAACAATGCAGCTTGATGAGCTTCTGACACAAGATACTGCCAATGCACCTGTTGAATCATACCTTGCTCATCAAGAAATGGCTCGCTCAAGTAAGGAACTGTGCTAATTTGTTGAGCGTTTCCAAGATAATCCTCACTGATTTTCAATGTCTCCGTAACTCGTTCTGCCATCAGTCCGAGCAGGCGAGTAGCGAATTGGCGATCGCCTTTTCTTGTTGGTTCTACTTCCGCTGCTCCTGCAATCGAATTCACAATCACAACGCGGGTACTGTAACAAGCTTGGCAGGCAGTTCCTCGAATAAGTTGACACAAATCAATTACCGGAACGATGCTGCTGTGGTAGTTGAAAACTCCGGCAATGTGAGCAGGCGCAGCCGGAATTTTTGTCAGCAGTACCATCGGCACAATTTCAGCAATATCCGCCGTATCGATCGCATATCGATTTTCACCAAGCCGAAATAGCAGCAACAGCATCGCTTGAAATAGAGCTAATAGGAACAGCAGTAATGCGATCGCTCTTCTATCTTGTTACAGTAGCGAAATTGATTTTTTTATGCATCTTCCTAAGGTTCAAACTGGAAACAGAGCAGTTTTTGACTTCTCGATCGCCTTCATCTATCTCGAAAGTCAGAAGTTTGAGGTTGAGCGAAGTAAATTCCTACAAAGTTTTGTAGAATAAGGCTGCAATTTTTGCAATTTTATTCAAGCTAGAAGTGGCTCACATCGTATACCCTAAGCCTACTGCGAATCCTGTCGTCTCTGATCTGATTTCAGGCGGCATCATGGGGCTGTTGACTGTCACCAGTGCTGTATCGTTTGGTACGGTGATCTTCTCAGGCGATTTAGCACCTGCGCTGCCCTTTGGAATCGGGTTGCTGCTGTTTAGCTCGGTTGTGATTAGCGCGGTCATTACTTCCTTTAGTTCTTATCCGGCGATCGTCGCCACCATTGCTGAATCAACCGTGCCAATCTTTAGCCTGGTTGCGCGGCAGATTGTTGAGCTGATGCCGGACGCTCCGATTGAACAGAAACTGCTCACGGTTGTCGCGACGATCGCGCTCAATAGCTTGATTGTTAGTGCTATTTTTTTCGCGTTAGGCTTTTTCAAGCTTGGCAGTTTTGTTCGTTTCATTCCCTATCCGGTTGTTGGCGGTTTTCTAGCAGGAACCGGAGTGCTTTTATTAATCGCAGCCTTCCAATCTGTTTCAGAACTCAACTCATCCTCGATCGCGGCTTTTTTCCAACTAAATGCCCTGCTGCAATGGGTTCCGGGCTTAATCTTTGCTGCGGTCATGTTCTTAGTGCCTCAGCGAATCACGCATGTGGCTGTTTATCCGAGCATCTTGGCGGTTGCGGTTGCCCTTTTTTACATTGGACTCGCGCTCACGGGAACGCCGATCGCTGAGGCAAATGCCCAAGGTTTGCTGCTGGGTAGCGTTCCTTCTGGAGGGCTGTACCAATTCGCGACCTTCAGCGCGATCGCCCAGGCGGACTGGAACGTTGTGATTCAGCAAATTCCCACACTGGCAGCACTTTGGCTCGTAGCGACGATCGCGCTTTTGCTGCATGGAAACGGCGTTGAACTCGTCGCTACTCGCGACCTGAATTTTAATCGTGAACTCAAAGTAGCTAGCTTGGCGTGGCTGCTTTCGGGTGTAGGTGGTGGCGTGGGTGGATTTGCTAGCGCGGGTGAAAACGCATTAGCAAAACAGTTGGGAACAACCGGACGGTTGACCGGATGGATCGTTGCTGCCATTTGTTTAGCAATGGTGCTAGGCGGCGCACCGATTCTGTCCCTATTTCCCAAATTTATTTTGATTGGAATGCCACTGTTGGTGACGCTGGAGTTTTTCAACGAATGGCTTTACGAAGCCTGGTTCAAATTCTCACGTTCGGACTATGCAATTATCGTTTTAATTGTGCTGGTGACGGCAACGGTTGGCTTTCTGCAAGCGATTAGCGTTGGCCTACTGGCCGCGATCGTTTTATTTGTGATTAACTACAGCCGCTTAACCGTCGTTCGGCGCATTAGCACTGGAACCTATCATCACAGTAACGTTTTAAGAACTTCCGAAGAAATAGAAATTCTTGAAGCAGAAGGCGACCAAGCCTACATTGTTGAACTGCAAGGACTAATTTTTTTTGGAACTGCCAACAAGCTGCTAAATCAAGTGCGCGATCGCATCAATCACGCCGATGCAAAACCTGTTCGCTGCGTTGTTTTAGATTTTCGATTGGTCAGCGGACTCGACGCTTCTGCGGTTTTAAGTTTTGCCAAACTCAAGCAGGTTGCAACCCAAAAGCAAGTTCATCTGCTCTACACAAACTTGTCCGCTGAGGCAATGCAGCGGCTTAAGCAAGGAGATTGCATCGAGGAAGATGATCCCTACTGCCACATTTTTGCCGACCTAGATCGAGGCTTAGAGTGGTATGAACAGCAAATTTTGCAGCAGTACTACCAGCCTGAAGAGCAGCCACAGTTTGACTCGCCCGCAGCCGCTTTAGCTGAACAGTTAAAAACGGATTTCTCTGATCCTAAACAGGTCGATCGCCTCCTTTCCTACCTCGAAATTCATCACCTTGAAGCAGAAGAATATTTGTTTCATCAAGGCGATCCGTTTGATGGACTTTACTTTGTTGCTTCTGGGCAAGTTAGCGTCGTGCTGAAGCTGGGCGACCATACGACAAAGCGGATTCGCACCTACACGATCGGCAATACGATCGGTGAAATGGGACTCTATCGCAGAACGCTTCGCATGGCTTCAGTCGTTGCCGATAAACCCAGCACGCTGTATTTTCTCTCAACAGAAACGTTTGAAAAAATTGAAGCAACCGACCCGCTTTTAGCCTCCAATATTCATCGATTCATCGTCAATTTGCTGGCCGAACGTCTCCAGCATCGCGAACAGGAACTCAAGAACCTCTTGGAGTCTGCCTAACCAGCCTTAAAGCGGCTGCTTCGCAATTCGATCGATCGCTTCTAAAAATAACAATTACGCTTGAGTCTGTTGTACGAATCTGGATGAGTCGTTTGTAAAAGCTACGCCATTGCATCAGAAGCGGCTGCTTCGGCTGATGAATAAGCATCGATCGCGGCACGATTGACAAGACAGAGGGCGATCCGTAAACCTGCTCTAATGTCAGCACTGGAGAAGATTGAACAATGCTTGAAAGCGCTTTAGTACTCTACATAAGCTTTAGGTGTTAGGAATCGGCATATAATCTTTCCAACTTTATTCCTTAATTGAGCCATTGTTGAACACCGATCGCCTCCATAATGAGTTCGATAGCCAGTGCAGCTAAAATCATGCCTGTAACACGCTCTAAGATTGCAGCACCATTGTTGCCGATGATCCGTAAAATTGGTTCAGCCAGCAGCATCAATCCGTAAGTAATAGACATAATGCAGACAACAACACAAGCTGTTACTATCTGTGATGAAATTGAATAAATTTGATTGTCCGTTAGCAGAACTACAGCCATAATTGCTTCTGCTCCTGCAATAGACGGCACTGCCAGCGGAAAAACTGCAATATCGTGTCCCTTTTCAGGGGTTGTTGGTCGTTCGTGTGAGAAATCAAAAATCATTTGTAAGGCAAACAAGAACAAGATCAAACCGCCTGCAACTTGCAAAGAAATCAACCGAATTTGCATTGCTGACAGAATTGCTTGTCCTACCACAATAGATCCTAATAGAATGATTGTGGAGTAAAAAACAGCCTTAAACGCGACTCTACGACGCTGCGTTTGGGGTAGATGTGCAGACAATGCAGCAAAAAGAACAACCGTTCCAATCGGTTCGATTGTTACCCACAATGTCAGGAGATCGTTCAGCGCTTTATCAGCCATGTCCAAAGTTTACATGGTTTAGCCTTGGTAGGCTCTGGAAAGCTACGCACGCGAGGTAAAACGATGTAGTAAACCGTTATTCTCCAGCCACAGCCGAAGTGACTAGAGCAATTACTATTTATGGGGTTTGGTAAATTTAGCTGCGTTTGCCCTACCCCCGAACTCGATCGCGCTTGCCTTTGCGTCCCGAATTTCGCTAGGATAGTGTGTCTGCCTTTTCTCAAGGTCGAATGGGGGTTAAATCCCCCGAATTGCTGATCAGTCATTGGCTGTTTAACAGAATGGCTGAGCAGTCATTTCTTTTGTGTAAATCTTGCCCTCATCGATTAGAACAATGGCAAAGCGCGTTCAACTGGTCTTAAACGAATATGTCTACAAGCTGGGTCAGGCAGGCGATCTCGTCGAAGTCGCACCCGGCTATGCCCGCAACTTCCTGTTGCCCAAAGGTCTTGCTGTCCGCACGACTCCGGGCGTCCTCAAGCAGGTGGAACGGCGGCGCGAAATCGAGCGGCAGCGCTTAGCGGAACTGAAAGGCGAAGCCGAGAAAATTAAGGCCACGCTGGAAAAATCGCCGCGCTTCTCGATCTCCAAGCAGGTTGGTGAAAACGATGCAATTTTTGGAACCGTCACCGATCGCGAAGTGGCCGAACTGATTCAATCCGCCGTTGGGCAGGAGATCGATCGACGCGGCATCACCGTTCCCGAAGTTCACAAGCTCGGCTCCTACAAGGTGGAGATTAAGCTGCATCCTGAAGTGACGGCTACGGTTGAAATTCAGGTGGTTCCCAACTAAGCTAGCGAAACCCCTTGTCAACTCGCTCCCGGAATCGCGCTTGTTATGGTGCAAGAACTTAATTTTCAAGCTGCTAGCGATCGACTGCCGCCGCAAAACATCGACGCTGAAGAAGCGATTCTGGGCGGCATTTTGCTTGACCCTGAAGCGATCGGGCGCGTTTTGGAAATTCTGCGCCCCGAAGCTTTCTACATCAGTACCCATCAGGAAATTTTCAAGGCGGCGATCGCCCTCAATCAGGCAGGCCGACCGACCGACCTGATGAGCATGACCACGTGGCTGCACGATCAGAAATTGCTCGATCGCGTCGGCGGACAGGCACGACTGGCACAACTGGTCGATCGCACGATCAGCGCCGTTAACATTGACCAGTACGCCCAACTGGTGATGGACAAGTTTCTGCGCCGCAATTTGATTAAAGCGGGCAACGAAGTCGCGCATTTGGGCTACGAAACGAATACGCCGCTGGAAAAAATCCTCGATCAGTCCGAGCAAAAAATCTTTGGAATCACGCAGGCTCGCCCGAATCAAAGCTTAGTTGCCACTGCCGATATTTTGACTTCGACCTTCATGGATATCGAAAGTCGATCGCTCGGCATGGCGATCCCCGGCATTGCCTGCGGATTTTACGACCTCGACGCGCTGACGCAGGGCTTCCAGCGATCGGACTTGGTTATTGCGGCAGGAAGACCCTCAATGGGCAAAACAGCATTCTGTTTGGGAATGGCTCGCAACATTGCCCATCAGCTTCCGGTCGCAGTTTTTAGTTTGGAAATGTCGAAAGAGCAACTGGTGTATCGTTTGTTGTCAAGCGAAGTGCAAATTGAAAGCGGTAGATTGCGATCGGGTCGCATCTCTCAAACCGAATGGGAACCTTTGACGCACGCGATCGGAACTCTATCTCAGCTTCCAATTTTTATTGACGATACGCCAAATATTTCAGTTAGTGAAATGCGATCGAAAGCCCGTCGCCTTCAAGCAGAACAAGGCGGTACGTTGGGTTTAATTTTGATCGATTATCTGCAATTGATGGAAGGTACGGGCAGCGAAAACCGAGTGCAGGAACTGTCGCGCGTGACACGATCGCTCAAAGGACTGGCTCGCGAACTGAACGTTCCAATTATTGCGCTTTCGCAACTGAGTCGCGGTGTTGAATCGCGCACCAATAAACGTCCGATGATGTCGGATCTTCGTGAAAGCGGTTCGATCGAGCAGGATGCGGATCTCGTGATGATGCTGTATCGCGACGAATATTATAACCCAGATACGCCCGATCGCGGTATTGCAGAAATCATCATCACGAAACATCGAAATGGGCCAGTTGGCACAATTAAACTGTTGTTTGAACCGCAGTTTACGCGCTTCCGAAATTTGGCCGCTCCGAATCGACCTTGATTAACTTTAATTAGAAAGAATTGAGCGGTGGGCAGCCAGTTCGATCGAAAGTCAGCGCTTTTGTTGCGATCGATTCTGTGTTCTATCCAGCTAACGGATCGATCGCGCCCCCTTCTCCAGCGAGTGGATGAATGGATTCCAGCCTATTCCTACCTAATAGAGCCTAATAGAGAGCAGTTGGCTCTTAGGAACCATTGGCTTAAGAACCATTTAGAGGGCGAACGATGGGACTCGAACCCACGAGTGGCGGGACCACAACCCGCTGCCTTAACCACTTGGCTACGCTCGCCATTGCTCCGATTATAGCACTGCAAACCGCCACTCGATCGCCACAGCACTGAGTCAATCTTGATTCCCTTTTCGCAAACTGCCCGATCGCGATAGGCTATAGATGGTGAAGAAAAGCTGAAGTTTTTCGATCGAAGCGCGATGCCGCTGGGCGATCGAGCGGATGCTTTGGATGCCAAACCGCAAAGCGTGGCAGAAATTCGCACGCTGTCTCGCGCAATCCTCAAATCTTGCGGGATAACTGTTGGCTGTAGTTTTTTGCCGTTGCGTCCTGTTAGAGAAACTGTGCATGGAGGCTTCGCTCAAATTGGGTTCTGATTCGGATGCGCCTTTGCAACTGTTGCTGTTTGTGGACAAGCGGCCAACGTCGAGCGAAAAAATTCGCCGCATTCGTGCCTATCTGGATGAACTGCGAGCAGGCTATCCGTTCGATTTGCAGATCGTTGATGTTAGCGAACAGCCGCATCTGGCCGAACATTACAGGCTAATCGCAACGCCAACCTTGATCAAAGTTCATCCGGAACCGCGTCAAACCCTGGCAGGCAGCAACCTAGTTGCCCAGCTTGAAACCTGCTGGACGCGCTGGCAGCGATCGGCAGAAGAATTCACGGCGCAGCAAGCCGAGGCGATGCAGCCAATTCAGTCGATCGCGCTGTCGAGCGAACTGATGCGGCTTTCGGACGAAATTTTTCGACTCCAGCAGGAAAAAGAAGAACTCCAGGCGCAGGTGCAGTTCAAAGACCGCCTGATCGCGATTTTGGCGCATGATCTGCGTAATCCCCTGACTGCCGTGTCGATCGCGCTGGAAACGATGGCGATGGGCATCGAGCTAAAGCCGGATGGAACCGCGCGGCTCACGCCAACGATGAGCGCTCAACTGCTCAAGCACGCCCGCACGCAGACCAAAGCGATCGATCGCATGATCACCGAAATTTTGCAGGCGGCGCAGGGCGCAGAAGGCAATTTGCAGATTCAGCCGCAAAAGGTAGATTTGCGATCGCTCTGCCTGGAAGTTGTGGCTCACCTGCACGAGCATTTCCAGACCAAATCGCTGCAAATCCACACGGATCTGCCTAGCGGGTTGCCGTCGGTGCTGGCAGATTCGGCTCGCGTCCGTCAGGTGCTGATGAATCTGCTAGACAACGCAATCAAATACACGCCCGAACACGGCAAGATTCATCTTTCCACGCTGCACCGCACCACGCAAAAAGTGCAGGTGAGCATTTGTGATACAGGTCCCGGCATTCCCGAAGCCGACTGCGATCGCATCTTTGAAGACCACTATCGCCTAGAGCGCGATACCGACAAGGAAGGCTATGGCCTCGGATTGGCCTTGTGTCGCCGCATTATTCGTGCTCACTATGGGCATATTTGGGTGGATTCCACACCCAATCAAGGAAGCTGCTTTAACTTCACGCTGCCAGTTTTTCGCACTTGAGCGGAAGAATTGAGTGGAAGGCTTCTCGCGTCTTCGAGCGCAGGTGTGCGAAGTGACAACCTTGCCTCAGTAAAGATGCTGCTTTACCGTGAAGAGGAACGGAGCATCTAGAATTTGCGATGTGGAATTGCTCGATCGATCGAATTTCGCATCGGTGCGTATGAAGCTGACGGCCTTTTCTCGGCAACTTCCAAATCAACTGCGGCAACTGCTACTCGGATCACGCCGACTGGCAATTTTTGAGGCGATCGTCATCGGCATCGTTTCCGGCTTAGCGGCTGTGCTGCTGAAAAACGGCGTCGGCTGGATTGGCGGCTTTCGGGTGCAGGCGTCCTATGCGTTTTCAATCGCGATCGCCCTGCCTGCGATCGGGTTCGGCGGCGGCGCGATCGCTGGAGTGCTGGTTGAGCGATTCGCTCCTGAAGCGGCAGGCAGCGGCATTCCGCAGGTGAAAGCAGCCTTGGCGAACGTGCCGATCGCTTTGAATTTGCGCGTTGCCCTGGTGAAGCTCGCCAGCGTAATGCTGACGCTGGGTTCCGGCTTCAATTTGGGACGGCAGGGGCCAACGGTGCAGGTCGGGGCGGCTCTTGCTGCCCAGCTTAGCCGCTGGATTCCTACCTCGCCCGAATATCGACGACAACTGATCGCGGCAGGCGCAGCGGCAGGCTTGGCAGCCGGATTTAATGCACCGATCGCCGGAGTGCTGTTTGTGGTTGAGGAGTTTCTGCAAGATTTTTCCGGCTTGGCCTTGGGAACGGCGATCTTAGCTTCTTTTGTGGGAGCCGTTGTCTCGCGAGTGCTGGGCGGACAAGGACTCAGCCTCAATTCCGAAGTGACCAGCTTTCAGGCCGGAGCGTCGCTGCAAGATGTTCCGTTTTTTCTGCTGTTGGGCTTGCTGGCAGGTGGCTTGGGAGCGCTGCTGAGCGAAGGGATTTTTTGGAGCTTGGCGATCTATCGGCGATCGCGTCTGAGCCTGCCGCTGAAAATGGGATTGGCCGGATTGGTGTCGGGCACAATCGCGATGCTGCTGCCTGCCGCCTTTCGCGACAACACCAGCCTTCAAGATGCGGTGATTACCGGAGAAGCAGGCTGGCAGGTGACGCTGCTGACGTTTGGCGTCAAGTTTTTGCTGACGATCGTGGCCTTTGGGTCGGGTGCGCCGGGTGGCTTGTTTGCGCCTGCGCTGATTCTCGGTTCGGCCTTGGGCTATCTGGTCGGCCTTTCGGCGGGGGCGATCGAACAGTCGGTGGGCGCGGCGATCGGTTTGCCTCCGGGCGTCGGTTCGTCCACCACCTACGCGCTGGCCGGAATGGGCGCATTCTTCAGCGGTGTCACCAGAGTACCGATCACGGCGATCGTGATTGTGTTTGAGATTACGACAGATTTTAACTTGGTGCTGCCGCTGATGATCGGGTCAGTGGTTGCCTCGCTGGTGGCCGATCGGATCGGGCATCGCCACGAAGGATCAATCTACACGCGACTGCTCGCCTGGAACGGCATCAAGCTGGAACCCGCAGCAAGACGCGATCCCTGGCAGGAACTTACTGCCGCCGCTTTGATGCAGCCGCGCGTTGAAACGCTATCGAGTACGTTGCAGGTGAATGAAGTTGTGGAGGCGTTTGCCCGATCGCACCATCGCGGCTTTCCGGTCATGCAGGGCGATCGACTCGTGGGCATTGTGACGCAAAGCGATTTGGCCGATCGATCGCGCTACTTGAGCGGCGAAGCGACCACGCTGGCCGACTTGATGACGCCGCAGCCCGTCACGGTCAGCCCGCGCGATCCGCTCAGTCACGTTCTGTTTTTGCTCAATCACTTTAAGCTCAGCCGTCTTCCCGTCACCGAGGGGCAAAAGCTGGTCGGCATCATTACCCGTGCTGACATTATTCGTGCCGAATCCGATCACCTCAATCAGTCCGGGCAAAAACTAGGTCCCAAAGCCGAACCGTCGTATGTGGTTTATCAAACGCGATCGCCCGCAACGGGAAAAGGTCGCCTGCTTGTGCCACTGAGCAATCCGCAAACTGCGCCGATGCTGCTGAAGCTGGCGGCAGCGATCGCCCACGATCGAAACTATGAACTGGAGTGCCTTCAGGTAATGATTGTGCCGCGCAGCAGTTCTCCGGCTGAAGCTTCAGTCAGAACGACCCACAGTCGGCGGCTGTTGCGGCAGGCGGAATCGATCGCCCGCGAGTGGGAAATCCCGATTCACACGCAAATTCGCGTCGCGCATGATGCGGCACAGGCGATGCTGGAAGCGATTGGCGATCGACACATCAACTTGATTTTGATGGGCTGGAAGGGCAGCACAACCACACCGGGGCGCGTGTTTGGCAGCGCGGTGGATACGATCGTGCGGCAGGCAAGCTGTGAAGTTTTGCTGGTGAAGTTGGGCGATCGAATCGGGTACGATCGCTGGCTGGTGCCGATCGCAGGTGGTCCCAATTCGCAATTCGCGCTGCAACTGCTGCCCGCTCTAACGCAGATTAGCAAAACGCCGATCGTTCGTTTGGCGCAGGTGTTCGATCCGCTGCTGACCGCGCTGGATTTGAACTTGCTGCGGCAGGCGACTCAAACGATCGCGCCGCAAATCAACTGTCCGGTCATGCCGCGCCCGCTCCGGTCGATCTCGGTGGCGGATGCGATCGTGGATCTTGCTAAGCAGGACGGCTGCGACATTATTATGCTGGGTGCAAGTCGGGAAGGACTGCTTCAGCAAGCGATCAACGGCAATATCCCGGAGGCGATCGCTAGACAGAGCAACTGCACGGTGATTTTGGTACGCAGCCCTATCTAATGGAGCGGGAACAAAGTTGCGGCTTTCGGGTTCTGATCGACTCTTGACGATCAAGCGGATTGCCGTCGATTCGATCAACAGCGCGGTGCTGCATCCTCACGCAGAATTGCGCTTGCGAAATCGTCACCCCTTGAGCTTGTAGCATAAGTTATTGCATGGGAGGATTCTACAAGTGCAGCACACCTCAACGCCAAACTCTTCTGATCACAAGCGGCCTCCGATCAAACCGATCGCACTCGGTTTGGCGATCGCGCTGGCAGCCAGCTTTAGCTGGGAATCGATCGCGCTGGCGCAGGAGTATGTGCCGCCCCCAAACGTGGGCATTCCCGGACGCCGCCGCGCAGCGGGAACTCGCGCTCCCAGTTGTGTCACAGGCGACATTCCCCTGACCGCCTTGCAGCCAGAAAACAGCTACGGACTGAAAATTGGCGAGAGTCCGACTTGGTTTTGGTACAAGCCTGAGACGAGCGTGACGACAGCAGAATTTTCCTTGCTCGATGCAGCGGGCAATCCAGTGTATGAAACAACGCTGTCGCTGCCTGCTGAAGCACAAATTGTCAGCTTCACGCTGCCCGAAGCGGTTTCGATCGCCGCCGATGCCGAGTACCAGTGGTATTTTTCGATCGTTTGCAACCCGGACGATCGAGCGCAAGACATCTTCACCGAGGGCTGGATTCGCTCTGTCGCACTCAGTCCGGCATTGCTCGAAGAACTGGCGTCCGACACAGATGAAGTTTCACCAGAAAGCGCCGCCGCCAACGGCTTTTGGTACGACGCCCTCTTTGCGATCGCCGCTCAGCGTCGTCAGCCATCGCCGTTTGATTCGTCTGCTGAAACAGCTTGGCGATCGCTGCTTGAATCCGTTGATCTGGGCGATCTTGCTGATGTTCCGCTCAGCGAAACTGATCTATCCGTTCCGCCCGCTCAGCCCTAGCTCCCCTCACTGCGGTAAATTGGTCGGCGGCGAATTGATCTGCTGAATCTGCGTGGCGAAATAGGCGGTGCGGTAGTTTAGCTCCTGCGCTAGGCTGAGGCCGCGCTGGAAAGCCGCGATCGCCTGTGCAGTGTCGCCCTGCGATCGATAAAGCTGGCCGATTTGGTCATAGGTGTCCATCAGTCCGTAGGTGTTGTAGGACTGCTGATGCACGTCTAGAAGTAGCTGATACACCGTTAGCGCATCGTTGGGGCGATCGATCGATTGATACAGATTTGCCAGTCGTTGCAGCGCATCGGCAGCGTAGGCGTACTGCTGAGTCGATCGCGACACGGCAAACGCTTCTTGATAGCTGGGTGCAGCGAGATCCGGGCGATTCAGCGCGATGTAGCTATCGCCGATCGCCAGCTTCAATGGCGGAATTTCAACGTACTGCTCTTGCTGTTCATAGACTGTCACAAGCTGCTGCTGTGCGTCGATCGCCTGCTGCGGCTGATTGCCCTGCTGATAGCTGTAGGCAAGCTGCTGCAAGTACTGCGTTTGACGAAGGGGATCGTTGGAAACAAGGGCGAGTAGCTGCTGATAGACGTTGGCAGCATTGGCATAGTCAAACCAGGCCAGATGTAGCTGCGCCATTGCTTCTAGGGTTTGCAGTTCGCGATCGCGATTTTGCTCTTGCTGTGCCCGCACCAAAATATCTTGGTAGGCGGCCAAAGCCGGATCGATCGCCCGCATGGACTGATAGGCTTGGGCGATCGTCAGCAGCAAATCGTAATTTAAGGGTGTTTGCGCCCGCAAATCAACTTCGATCTGCTGAAGCCGCTGCGTGATCAATCGCACCTCGGTCGTTTGATTTTCGCGCCATGCGATCGCTCCCACGCGGCTGAGCGACTCAACTTCCTGCTCAGTTCCCAACACGCGCCGCAGCCGCAGCACGCGCAGCCACAGTTCAAACGCGCCTGCTGGATTGCCCGCATCGAATTCAAGCTGAGCTTGGCGATCGAGTTCATCAACAGCCGCCGTCAGCGTACTCAGCTCTTGCGGACTGAGCGGGCGATCGACCAGCAGGCGGGGCAACAGCGGATCAGGCTCGCTCATCTCTAAGGGATTCGGCGGAAACGTGTCTTGCGCTAAACTTGCGGCGGCTGTTCCGCCCCACAGCAGCATCAAGACGGCGCTTTGTGCGCCTACTCGTCGCCAATCGTTGTGCCACACCATTGCCCTTGCCTTTGCTTCTTAGAGCGCTAAAAGCCAAACTTCTTCCAGCCTATCCTCTGTCGAGTCGATCGCCTAGATCCGTTAATGGCGTCCGCCTGTGGTGAGCGCGGCTTCTCGATCGCGCAGCTTCGATCGCCCAGTTTGGCGACTGCGGGGCGTAATCAGCCAGGAGGTATTGCCTTTGATGTGGTCGTAGAAGCCGACGATCGCGATCGAATTCTTCAGCGCAACGAACAGGTAAATCAAAGCGGCGTGCTGAAGAAAATAGTAAAGCGGATAGCGTCGGGAAGCGATTTTGGCGGCGATGACCGTTTGATAAAGGCCGCTAAAAATCGCAATCACGCTGCTAAACCATAGGTAATGATTGTGTGACTGGGGGATGAAGCCGTGAAACAGCAATTCACTCAGCGAAATTGGAATAATTTGAATGGCAACCAGCGTATAAAGCTCGGCAAAATACAGCAAATATGTCCAGTAGGCTTTTTGTAGAAACGTGAATTGACTGGATTTCCAAATGCGTCGCTGATATTTCAAACTGACTTCTAGCCAGCCTTGCGCCCAGCGTTTGCGCTGAAACCAAAACGATCGCAAATCTGCCGGAGCCAGTTCGGTTGTGACAATGCTGCGATCGTGCAAAATCCGATAGCCGTTCAGCAAGGTTCGCATCGATGCATCAATATCTTCGGTCAGCATCGTCGGATTAAAGCGAATTCGCTTCAAAACCGAGGTGCGCCAGTAGCCATTGGAGCCACCAAAAATACTCGTATCGGTCAGAAATGATTTGGCCGGATGACACACGCCGTAGATCATTTCAAACTCGATCGCAATATTTTCAGTCAGCAAATTCTGGCGATGATTGCGAATAATATTGCGGCCTTGCACCACGTCGTAGCCGCGATCGAGCCAGCGCCACGCCCGTCGAAAGCAGTCGGCAGCCGGATGATGATCGGCATCAAGGACGCAAACAATTTCTCCGGTCACTTCATCCAGGGCAGCGTTGAGGTTTTCCGCTTTCGATCGACTGCCTTCAACGCGCAATAGCTTCAAATTCGGCTGACGTTCGGCCAAGCGTTCGAGGTCATCTTCAACGGGCAAATCGATCGGCGTGTTGTACGCCAAAATCACTTCCAGCCCGCCTGCGGGAATTTCAACTTGCTCTAGCAGATGTTTGAGCGTATCAAGAATAATGTCTTGCTCGTTTGGCAAATAGGCAGCCACAAGAAATGAGCATTTCGGGACAGGAACAGACGGCTCTGGCAGCCGCGCTCCGCCCACACCCAGCTTTTGCTTGAGGCGATCGAATCCTTTTTCCCAACTGGACTTTGGAACGGCTTCACGTGTGGCGTAGCGGCGAAAGCTCGATACGGTCGCTTCCACAATCAGCACGATCGAGCTGATCACATAAAAAGTGGCGATCGACATGTGGATGCCTGTTAAGCTCCAGCCGCCGCGCCTGAGACAGTAAAAGAAAATTGTCGGAATGCCGATCAGCACAATATGCGTGAAAATCAGCTTGTAAAGTTCAGCCGTCCACTTCCTCACTTGTATTATTCTCCAGATTCAGATGGATACGTTGGGTCGAAGGGGTTAGGAGCACGATTCGATCGAGCCGGAGAGCGATCGTCTTCGGGAAAAACGTCGGGGTCAAGCACAAGCTCGTCTTCGCTCTGCCACATTGTCCTATGCCCATCCCAGATTTGACATAGGTAGCAGGCGTGATCATCTAATAGCTGTTCCACTTTGATGATTGCCCAGCCAGATTCACCCCGATAGCGAACGCGATCGCCCACCTTGGGCTGCCAAATGCGCGATCGCGGCTTGGTTTTGCTCAAGACATAATCCAGGTCACGCCCGATTGCCGCCATCACTCGCTTGAGCAACGGCGTAATGGCATCGGCCAGCACAGCCAACACCAACGTTCCTGCCATCATCGCGGGCAGCAGCAGCCAAAAGCGTAAGACGTTGACGCCGACGATGAGATGAATCGTGCGATCGACCACGAAGTTGTGAATCAAAAAGTAGCTGTAGCTGTGCGCCCCCAGCCAGATCATTGCCGTCGCCAGTTTGCGATTTTGCGCGAGAAATCGAAAGATCACCATCGCACAAAGCAATAGCCCGATCGGAAGCAGCAAATCTGCAATGATCCACCCTGTCCAGTAGAACTGACAGATGAATCCAACAACATAGAAGCCGATTCCGTAGCGCAGAGCGCGACCTGCCGACCAAAAGATGGGACCGCGTCTCGCTTGATAGGCACGAGCGACCACCATGCCAACAACAAACGTGCTGAGCTTTGCCATGAATGACACGAACGGCAGCCAGCTTGAGGGCGTATCGAGCGCCACATAGGTCGGATGACCACCAAAGGCAAACACTCCCAGCAGGCGATACACGATCGTCACAATTACGCTCATGATCAGCAAATTGCGATCGCCCCAGCGCGCCTGCAAGTAACAGAGAAACGGAAAGACGATCGCAAAGCTCAAAATCAGCGGAATCGACCACCAGGGACCGCTAGTCGGCAGCAGCAAATCGCTGGCGTAGTCGAACAGGAGAGGAAAGCTAGCTCCCGCAAAGATGTGCCAGCGATCGGGAATGTAGCTGTTCGTTGCCGTGCCGATCGCCCACAAAACCGGATACGAGAGCCACGCAACCGTCCAAAACGGCCACAGGATACGGAAAAAGCGGTGGCGGATAAATAGCAGCGGATCGATCGATCGACTCCGGAGCGACAGCACCAAGCTAAAGCCGCTAATTAGCACAAACACATCCACAAACTGATAGCCAAACCACAGCGGAATGCTCAATCCACTCAGCGCTCCTAGGCGACTGCTCGCTTCACTGAGCGATGTAAGATTGCTGACAATTCCGGTCGGCTGCGGCGTAAAAGCATAGTTGGTGAAGAGAAGCTGAGCGTGGTAGGGCACGAACGCGATCGCGGCGAGAATGCGAATTCCCTCGATCCACGCAATGCGCTGTGATGTTGAGGCGGGGCTGGTCATGAACACTCCATCAAAAACTGCTAGCAATTCGCAGGTCGTTTCTCAGACGGTGGAAGCTCAAATCAATGCTTTCCAGTGCTTCTTAGGATGCGTTGGCTGTTACGCGAGCGATGCAATTTTGCTAAAGTTGCCCGCTCGCTGACCCGCCGATTTCAGCTAGCTTTTTTGATATCAAGCATTGTTAATCGATTGAATTGATTGAAGTCTCGGATGCAGCGCGATCGCGGTTCATCCAGTTTATCTTTCTTAATCTAGCGCTCTTGGCTGACAGGTTCGTGAAATTTGAGGGCAATTCAGGCAGTTTCAAGTGAGCAAAGCCGAAATTTCTATCTTTTGATTTAGCAAGCTGATTGACTGCGATCGATGCGCTCTCGTTCCACAAAGCAAAATGAGTCAGCGGTTGGCTCGACAACACATTCGATAGCACCGTTGTAGTAACAGACGATTGTGGAATTTACCTGTATGATTTGTAATATCGCTACAGCAAAGTGTTGAGTCTTGCTAGCGCTTTGGCGGGTCGCTGGGTTGTCTTCATGACCGTTGTTCTCATAAGCGATCGTGCCAGCAAGCTTGCCTCGGAATTGGTTTTGGCAGTGCAGTTGCGTCGCAGTTTGTGCCAACCGTAACACTATGAATCGTGAGCGGAAACTTATTGGGTCTTAGGGCGTGTCTTCCATTGTGTTCGGATTGTGCGATCGCCAGTCGATCGCAGCATTCTTCTTTATCAGCGTGCGGTAAAGTTTGAGTTTTACCGTCGGCGCTGTTCACTTTCTCCATGAAATCTACCTGGAAATCGATATATTCCGGCATCAAAGCGGCGGTCGTTGACCTTGATTCGATCGATTCACTTCTGCGGCAAACCGTTCGCTCGATCGCACTGGCCTATCGTGCCGACTGCCTGCTGTGGACAGTTCTAGAAGCAACGCCGCGCCTGTATGCCTCGCAGGGCTGGTGGGCTGCCCTGGAGCAGAACGCGATAGCTTCGCCTCTGGGCGCGATCGATTCAGCCAGCGATGTGCGGCTGTATGAAACGCAAACCATTCCCGCTTGGCTCACTCAGCATTCGCAGCTCCACGAAACCGCTGAAGGCGATTTGCTCGTGCCCATTCCCCAAGAATCGAGCGGCGAGCCGCTTCGCTTTGTGCTGCAAATTCGCCGTGCGGTCAGCCCAGGCTGGAGCAAGCCGGAGCTTGAATCGATCGAAATTGTGTGCAGCCAGCTTGAGATGGCCTACAGCGCGTTATTTTGGCGCGATCGGCTAGAACAGTCAAGAGCACAGGCGGCACTGGTCGGGCGGATTGCTCGGTTGCTCAACTCCAGCCTCAACCCGGATGAAATTGTGGAGCGCATTGTTGCGGAACTGGGACAAGGGCTGCACTGCGATCGCTGCGTTCTGATCGATTTGCGGCATGATCCGGTCAGCGTGTTGGCAGTTTGGGACGGCGACTCGGCGATCGAACCGCTGGAGTCGCGGCAGATCGATCGATCGGTGTGGCAAGAAGTGATCGAGATGTTTTTGCAGGCGGGCGCTTCGTTTCTCGCTTTTGATCTCGACAGCGAGCCTGACCCGCTGCAAGACTGGCTGCGCGACATTCAAGCCGCTTCAGTTCTGTTGATTCCGCTGTTTACGCAGTCGGAATTTTTTGGCGCGGTTGCCTTGCTGGAGTATGGGCAAACGCGCACCTATCAAATTGACGAACTGCAAACGATCCGCCAAGTTGCCGATCAAGCGGCGATCGCCCTGACAAACGCTCAGCACTATCAAAGCTTGTGGTTCAAGCAAGAAGCGCTGAGGCTGCAAAACAATTCGCTTCAGCAAGAAGTGATTCGCGATCAACTGACGCACCTGCTGAATCGGCGATCGCTAGAGCGCGAACTGTCTCAACTGAGCGCTCGCGCCGTTTGGACGGTGCAGCCCGCCTTTAGCATCATCGTTTGCGATATCGACTATTTCAAACTCGTCAACGATACGCACGGCCATCCGATCGGCGATCAGGTGCTACACAGCGTTGCGGCGCGACTGCAAAAACAACTCCGCCGCGAAACGCAAGCCTACCGCTATGGCGGCGAAGAATTTGTTGTGATTTTGACCGAAGCAACCTTGGAAAAGGCGATCGATGTCGCAGAACGCTTGCGGCAGGCAATCTGCACAACGCCAATCTCAACCAGTGTAGGCTCAATCCGCGTGACGGCTAGCTTTGGCGTTGCCCAGCAAGATTCGCTTGGCGATCGCACTGCTTGGGACGTGCTGCAACGTGCCGATCGCGCCCTCTACCTAGCAAAACGAGCCGGACGCGATCGCGTGGAGGCGTTGGGGCAACCTTGTTAAAATTCAAGCGGCTATGCCTGAAGGGGCGTCGAAATCGGAATCGGCAGAACAGCGCAGATCGCCCGAATTTGCTCAAGCAGTCGATCTGATGCGATCGCCCAAGCTGTTGCCGCCACCCGATGTCCAACACCTGATACCCAACACCTAAAATTCAACACCCTATGGCAGTTCCTCTTTCTCCTGCGCTGCTCGCCACCAAACCGATCGCCTTTGGCACCGACGGCTGGCGCGGCATCATCGCCGCTGACTTTACGTTCGATCGCGTCCGCCAAGTTGCGCCACTTGCAGCACAAGCCTTGGCCGAACAAGCTGGCGTCGAAAACGGCCTAATCATCGTCGGATACGATCGCCGCTTTTTGTCGCCAGAATTTGCTCAAGCCGCTGCCGAGGCGGTGCGATCGGCAGGCTTTGATGTGCTGCTCTCAGAAGGCTATGCGCCGACTCCGGCGTTTAGCTGGGCGGCCAAAGCGCAAGGGGCGCTAGGAGCGATCGTGATTACCGCGAGCCACAATCCCGGTATTTATTCTGGGCTAAAAGTGAAAGGGAGCTTTGGCGGTTCGGTTTCGCCTGCTGTCACCGAACGGATTGAGGCGATGCTGAAGTCCGGCGAACAAATCAGCGGCGAGGCCGGAACGATCGGCACGTTCAATCCCTGGACGAGCTATTGCCAAGAACTCCGCAGCAAGGTGGAAATCGATCGACTGCGCGAGGCGATCGCAGCGGGCAAGCTCACCGTTTTTGCAGACGTAATGCACGGTGCAGCCGCGACAGGACTCGAACAGTTGTTGGGCGTTCCGATTCGCGAACTGCACAGCAATGCCGACCCGCTGTTTGGCGGCGGCGCACCCGAACCCTTGCCGCGCTATTTGGGCGAACTCTGTGAGGAGATTCGATCGCACACGACAAACGGCCTAAAAGTCGGACTTGTGTTTGATGGTGACAGCGATCGCATTGCGGCAGTGGATGGAGCCGGAAATTTTCTCAGTTCGCAAATTTTGATTCCGATTTTGATCGACCACTTGGCGGCTCGAATGCAGGGCGAAGTGATCAAAACGATTAGCGGCTCGAATTTGATTCCGGCTGTTGCCAAGCTGCACGATCGCTCTGTTTACGAAACGCCGATCGGCTACAAATACATTGCCGATCGAATGTTGAGCGCTTCCGTCCTAATTGGCGGCGAAGAATCTGGCGGCATCGGCTACGGCAACCATATTCCCGAACGCGATGCGCTGCTGTCTGCCCTGTATGTGCTGGAGGCGATCGTGCAGTCCGGCCAAGATTTGTCCGATCGCTACCGTCAGCTTCAGGAACAAACCGGATTTTTCTCAGCGTATGACCGCATCGACTTACCGCTTGCCAGCATGGACGTGCGATCGCGCCTGATCGCACAGCTTCAAACCAATCCGCCAGCGGAAGTTGCAGGCGCAGCCGTGACGGACGTAAACGCGATCGACGGCTTCAAATTTCAACTGGCAAACGCTAGCTGGCTGCTGATTCGCTTTAGCGGAACGGAACCTGTTTTGCGCCTGTACAGCGAAGCGCCTTCGATCGAGCAGGTGCAGCAAAATCTCGCTTGGGCAGAAGCTTGGGCGAACGCGATTTAGGGCAACAGGGATCAGGTGTTGGATGAAGTGGATTTGCAGGATTGCCGTTGTGGATGTAGCGTTGAATTGCGGTTCAGCCTGCTTTTCGCTGGCGGTTTGCCGACGTTCAACACCTGACACCTGATACTCCCATGACTACCCTTGTCGTCGCCACTGGCAACCCCAACAAGGTACGCGAAATGCAAGCCTACCTGATTGATACCCACTGGGAACCTGTGCTGAAGCCGGACTCGATCGAGGTTGAAGAAACCGGGACGACCTTTATGGCAAACGCGCAGCTTAAAGCCAGTCAGGTGGCAGCAGCAACGGGGCAGTGGTCGATCGCAGATGATTCAGGAATGGCGGTTGAAGCCTTGAATGGCGCACCTGGACTGTATTCGGCTCGCTATGCGCCGACGCCAAAAGAAGCGATCGAGCGTGTTCTGCGCGAAATGGAAAACGAGACCAACCGCCACGCCAAGTTTATCTGTGCGCTGGCAGTGGCCGATCCGACTGGGGCGATCGTGCTTCAGGCGGAGGGGGTGTGTGAAGGTGAAGTGCTGACGGCTCCTCGCGGCAGTGGCGGTTTCGGATATGACCCGATTCTTTATGTGCCAGAGTATCAGATGACCTTTGCCGAAATGCCGCCCGACCTCAAGCATCAAGTCAGCCATCGTGGATTAGCTTTTGCTGTCTTGCTGCCGCAGTTGCGATCGCTGCACGAAGAAATTGGACGCAGTTAAAGCCAAAAAGCAAAAAGGGCACACAGTTGTGTGCCCCAGGCAAGCGGTTTGCGGAATTTACATTCAGCGTTAGATCGCTTCGAGATTCTTCTCGCCTGTGCGGATGCGGATAATCTGCTCAACGGGCGAGATGAAGATTTTGCCGTCGCCAATTTCGCCGGTGCGGGCAGCCACCACAATTTTGTCAACCACCATATCCACCTGGTCATCTTCGACCACGATTTCCACCTTGAGCTTTTGCAGAAATTCAACTGTGAATTCTGAGCCGCGATAGCGCTCGGTCTGCCCTTTTTGACGGCCAAAACCACGCACTTCTGAAACGGTCATGCCCACGATGCCCGCATTGACAAGAGCGATTTTGACTTCATCGAGCTTAAAGGGACGAATAATTGCTTCAACCTTTTTCATAAACTGTCCTCACTCCTTACCATCATCAATTCTGCTGATTTGTCGCATGAATGTTTCTAGCACCGCTGCCGCTCTAGATTAAGTAGCACAAGATACATTCTGTCTATCAGAAATTATCTCTCGATTGTGTCACGAGAACGGCCTGAGAAAAATCAAGAAATTCTGATAAATATCTCCACAGCAAAATGGGCGATGTTCGATCGAACATCGCCCGCTAGAAATCCAATTTAGTAGTCGGTTTCTTCTTCGTATTCGACTACTTTTTTGCGTTCAGGCAGATTGATTTCCGGAGCTTGATAGGGCTTCGGGTTTTCGTCATCTTGCCAAGGATCGTCGTTGCTCGCTTCCGGTTCGACCTCGGCCTGCTGATATTCCACATAGGGAACTTCTTCCACGTCGTCTTCCGGTGTCGTCAAAGGAGCCTGCATGTACTGATAGTCAGCTTCAGCTTCGCCCCAGTTTTCTTCTTCGCGATCGTCATAGTAGGCTGGCTCCGGCTCTGGCATCCGCTGGCGCAGCGGTTCACGGATCGGGCGGCGTTCGTCTTCGTAGGTGTCGTCGTCCCAAGTTTCCAGTTCGCGCTCTCGCACAGGCGCAACCGCTTGGAACGGCTTCGGCTCAACGCGCTGACCTGTGCCAAGCTGGTTGGCGGGCGAGGCGGGCATGACATAGTAGTCGTCTTCGCCGTCGCGATCCCAAGGTGGCCGACCGATGCCCAGACGTTCGAGCAGGCCGACTGTAAGCTGCTGAAGTTTTTCTTCTGACCCTTCAAAGACAATCAGGCGATCGGGGCCGCTGCTGACGACTTCATCGATCGAAAGCTCATAGGTGCTGACGACCTGATCGGGGATCAAGGGAATGCCGAGCGAGGCGATGACGAGCGAAACGAGTTTGCCGTTGTTGGCGTTGAAGCGGAAGCCTCGGACTTTGCCTAACAGTTCGCCCGTTTCGGTGATCACTTCGCAGTTGATTAGGGTGCTGTAGGCTTCAACATCGAGATCTTCTTCGATCGCCTCACTGTCATCGACGAGAACTACATCGCCAATCTGCCGGATGCTGCTGAGCAACATCATTTGCTGCGTGTTGGAGAGAACGCCAGAGAGCATACTTTCGCGCAGACCCAGGGCGACGACTTCGCGGCGATCGATATCCACCCAAAGCTGACTAATCACACCCAGCCGTCTGCCCCCTGTGCGGGTGATGACCTGGGTTCCCAAAAATTCCGAGCGTTGACGAAGTTGTTCAGATGTCATTTTCGAGTCCTAATCTCGAAGCGGGCTGAGGTATCCGATCTTTACAATATTGATACCCCATCGATACCAATATTAATAGATATTCATGAATTCATACTGACGCTGGCGAGCGCAGATTGATTCCCAAAACCTGGGTGTATGCGCCGCGAGCTTGCGTGACGCCGATCGTGCGATCGGCAGATTCGATCATCGGACGACGCAGACTGACGACGATGAACTGTGCCTGCTGCGCTTGGTGTCTGATCATTTTAGCCAATCGCTCGACGTTTGCCCCGTCCAGGAACATATCGACTTCATCGAAGGCGTAGAAGGGCGAGGGGCGATAGCGCTGGAGCGCAAAGATGAAGCTCAGGGCGGTCAAAGATTTTTCGCCCCCCGACATCGAAGCGAGGCGGCGAACAGGCTTACCCTTCGGATGGGCGACGAGGTTTAGGCCGCTGGCAAATGGATCTTGAGGATCATCAAGCTGCAAGTGTCCATCGCCGTCTGACAGTTCAGCAAAGATCGCCTGAAAGTTTTCGTTGACGGCATCAAACGCTTCTTTGAAGGCAATTTGCCGCAAAGTTGTAAAGTTTTCGATTCGCAGCAAAAGTTCGGTGCGTTCTTCTTCCAATGTGCCGAGCTTTTGGCTGAGTTCGTCCAGTCGAGCTTGAGTGCGATCGTACTCCTCAAGGGCGAGCATATTTACAGGCTCCATCGCCTGAAGCCGCTTTTGCAGCGATCGCAATTCTTGCTGTAGCTGCTCCAATCCCAAATCCGGCGGCACATCGGGCAGGGGATCGGGCAGTTCCGCTTGCTTTTGTGCCAGTTGTTCTTCAAGTTCTGCTAGCTGTTCGCGACGAGCTTGCAAACTTTCCTGGAGTTTTTGCCGCTGCCATTGCTGCTGTTGCTGCTGGGTTTGCTGATCGCGCAACTGCCGTTCGGCTCGATCGCGCTCTTGTTTCTCTGCCGCCAACGTTTGCTCAAGGTTGGCAATCTGCGTTTTCACCTGAGCAATCTGAGCGCTGATCTCGGACTGTTGCTGCGCGAAGGCGGCTTGCTGGTTGTGCTGATGGGTTTGCTGCGATCGCAATTCCTGCACTTTCTGCTGAGCCGTCTGAATCTTCTCCCCGATGCGCTGCTGCTGAAGATCCAGATCTTGCAGACACGATTCGACGTTGCGGAGGGCAAGTTGGCGATCGCTCAGTTCCCCTTCCAATCGCCGCAGGTTCGCCTGAATCTGCTGCCATTCGCTGTGCGCTTGAGACTGTTCGAGTTCTGCGAGAATTTGTCGCTGCTGCTGAAGGTCGGTTTCGAGGTTGGGGAGCGATCGATTTAGCTCATTGAGTCGATCTTGTGCCGTCGCGAGTTCTTGATTTTGCTGACCGAGTTGAGTTCGCAACTGCGCTTCTTGTGTGACAAGCTGGCGGATTTGCTGCTGAATTTGTTCGCTGCGAAGCTGAATTTCGCGCTGCTGCTGACGAGTTTCGTTGAGGGCTTGCGAGTGAGTTTTAACCGCAACGCTGGCTTTGGCAATCGCGCCTTCACAGCGTCCCAAGATGCGATCGATCTCCTGTAATCGATCTCTTAGCTGCATGGCCTCAGCCGATTCCGCAGGCGCGACCGTACCAAATCTCAGCGATCCCGATCGCCCCGATACGCTACCTCCGGTCATTGCGCCACTGGTCTCCAACAGTTCACCGTCCATCGTCACGATGCGGTATTGTCCCATCTGGCGGCGGGCGGCTTCCATGTTGGCAAAGACGACCGTGTTGCCGAAGACGTAGGCGAAAATGTCGCGGTAGCGATCGTCGCAGTCGATTAAATTGGCGGCGTAGTCGATGAATCCTTGCGGGCGGTTCCACTTGGAGACAGGGTTGAACTGCGGGGCGCGGATTTTGTTGAGCGGCAGGAAGGTGGCGCGTCCGGCGCGTTTGCGTTTGAGCAGTTCGATCGCTGCCGCCGCGATCCCGTCATCCTCGACAACCAGAAAGCCTAATCGTCCACCTGCTGCAATTTCGAGAGCAAGCTGATACTGTGAATCGACGCGACCCAATTGGGCGACGAGTCCGCAAATTCCCGGAATTCCGGCATCGATCAAGACTTGAGTTGCGCCTGTACCTTGAGCTTCCTGCATCGCTTGCCGCTGGGCTTCGAGCTTGTCAAGCTGGCGCTGTTTGTCGCGCTGTTCTTGTAGGAGTCGGGTTTGGGTTTCCTGCTGAATCTGCAATTCCTGTTCGGCTTGGGCGAGGCTGGCGGCAAGCGTTTGGACTTGCGCGATCGCCTCTCCTGCATTCACGCGATCGCCTTCCGCCTGCTTTTCCGCCAACGCCTGCACCACTTCGGTTAAGCTGGCCGATTGCGTCTGGATATTTTGCTGAAGCTGGCTCGATCGCTCTTGAAGTCGGGCTTGCTCTGTCCGCTGAGGTTCGATCGACTTCAGGAGCGATTCGATTTGCTTGCGGACGGCGGCTTGTTCTTGCACCGATTCATCGGAGGCAGACGCGATCGCATCGGCATCGGCACGGCGGCGATCGAGTTGTTCCTGCGCGGCTTTGCATTCGGCCTGACGTGCGCCGAGTTCGAGTTGTGCTTGCTGGCGGGTTGAGGCGAACTGATTGATTTGCTGCTGATGTTCGTGCAGTTCGCGCTGAGTGCGATCGATTTGCGTCGTCGTCTCTTGCGCTGTCCAGTCGAGGTCTTGGGCTTGGCGCTGGAGCGATCGCAGTTCGGCTTCTCTGGTTGCCAGCGTGGATTGCAGGGCTAACTGTTCTTCTTCACCCAAAGCTTTGACGCGCCGATTCAGTTCGTCAAGAGTCGTGGTCGATTGAGCAATCTGTAAGTTGAGCGTGTCGAGTTCCTGGTTGATTTGCGTGATGGCGGACAGGTCTTGGTTGATGCCCGTTGTGATGCGATCGCGCTGCTGCTGCTGCATCCGCCAAATCAGAACGCTTTCCCACTGCGATTTGTCTTGGAGTTCTTGACGCAAGCGCTGATATTTTTCGGCTTTGAGGCGGTCTTGGGCGAGGCGATCGCGCTGCACGATCAGTTCTTTTTCGACGATGCGGAATTTTTCTTCGTGTTCTTTGACGGCATCGAGCTTGTCTTTGGCCTGATTGATTTTGCGATCGAATGCGCCAACGCCTGCTAGTTCGTCAATAATTTCGCGCCGTTCTCGCGGATTCATCGAGATGATGCTGGTGACATCGCCTTGCAGCACGACGTTGTAGCCTTCCGGGTAGATGTGGAGGCGGTGAAGCTGCTCGTGCAGGTCGGTAAGGGTGCAGGGTTCGCCGTTGATGTAGTAGTTGGAGGTGTAGGTTCCCTGCTGGGTGACGCGCAGTTTGCGGGTGACACTCCATTCAAGGAGTTGGGGATCGGCGATCGAGTGTCCGTTGCCGTTGCCGTTGCCGTTTCCATTGCCGTTTTCGATTGCTTCTTCCTCATCTGCCTCCAGAAAATCTTCGTCGAGGGAGAAGGTGACGGTGACGCTGGCTTCGACGGTGCGGCCTCGACTGGATTGGTTTTGGTTGACCAGATCGGGGAGGCGATCGGCTCGCATTCCCTTAGAGCTTGACAGGCCGAGGGCGAATAGGAGCGCGTCAAGAATGTTGGATTTGCCGGAACCGTTGGGGCCGGAAATCACGGTGAATCCGGGCAGCAAGGGAACTTGGGTCGTGCCGCCGAAGGATTTGAAGTGGGAGAGTTCGACGCGCTTGACGTACACAAAAGCCTCTGGGAGCGGGGCAGTGGGACGCTTTAATACAAATATACTAGCTTGGGCGTCATTAACCAGTATTTTTAGCAGAAAAAGGAACTTTCTGCACGTGATTTTGAAATTGGATTGTGGTTCTGTAAGGAATTGATTGTTCTTTGAACTCCTTTCGATTTTCCGAGCCAGTGGAGGCTAGGGGCGTTGCCCCACACACACCTCCAAAATTAATACCTGAACTTGGAAAAGCGCAGTAGTCTGGAGCAATAGGTTGATTGACGTTGCGGCATTTGATTTTGATGGAAAATATTGATCTAGATACAACGATCGCCACTCTGAAAAATGGCGTTACCTCGCTTGCACCGGATGCGGCGTTTGGCATGATTGACGATTGGCAGCAGCAGTTGCAGGGCACTGAAATTGGTAAGTTGCTGGAAGAATTGAAAGCGACGTTGAACGGGTCGAGTAATCGACGGGCGCTCGCGGAAATTTTGAGCGAGTTGGGCGCACAAACGACGAGCGCGGCGGGAAATGCCAGCGGCGATTTGGCGGCCAAGCTTGCAGAATTAGGCTCGTTGCTTGCACAGGCGGGCACTTCGCTTCCCTAACCTCGTCTCGAACTTAAAAAACAATGCAGGATACCAAGCGCAATTTTCGGCAGTTTCATCGCAAAATCGCGCCGATCGTCTTTTTGCCTTTGCTGGCGACGGCGCTAACAGGCGTTGTTTATCGAGTCGGGAGAAGCTGGTTTGGCTTGCCCAGATCGATCGCTGGAGTGGTGATTTCAATTCACACAGGCGAGTTTTTGGGCGATCCGCTGGTTCCGTTTTATGTGGCGATCGTTGGCCTGAGTCTGATTGCCATGATCGCGACGGGTCTGACGATGATTCGCTGGCGGCGCGGCACTTCGCAAAAGCTGACAGGCCGCAAAATTCACCGTTGGCTCACGCCAATTTTGTTTTTACCGCTGGCAATTTCTGCCGTCACGGGCATCATTTATGAACTCGGTCAAGACTGGTTTGGCTTGTCTCCACAGCAGGCCGCGATCTTTTTAGGAATTCATCAGGGAGCTTACCTCGGTTCGTTCCTGCGGGTCGTTTACGTGCTGCTGATTGGCGTCGGACTAGTCGCCTTATTAATTACGGGAATCAACATGACGGGCATTTTTCGCCACAGGCGCAGATCGACCGAGACATAAAATCGCTTCACTCAACTCGCTGCAACGGTGTCAGCTTCGGGTCAACAATTTTTTGTCCAATGCCAGGGAACTTGACCGCCAGGCAAATCTTGTTTCCGGCTCCAAAAATATGCGTGACTTGACCTGCACCAAACGCTTTGTGAATGATGCGATCGCCCACCGTCCAATCATCTTCATGCGTATTTGGCAAGTCTTTCGCCTGCTCTCGAATCTCACGAATCGGTTTTGTAAAGCGGGTTGGAATTGCGGTTGCCGTATTACTTAGCAGCAAATCTCTAGGCAGTTCACCTAAGAACAAAGACGGGCTAGCAGGTTCGCGATTTCCATACAAACGACGTTCGCGAGCATATGTGAGGAAGAGCCGTTCTTGAGCACGAGTGATGCCCACATAGGCAAGACGGCGTTCTTCTTCGATCGCGATCGGGTCTTCAAGCGATCGAAAGTTTGGAAACAAACCCTGTTCCATTCCCACCAAAAATACAACCGGAAATTCCAGTCCTTTTGAGGAATGCAGCGTCATCAAAGACACTTGTTCTTTCGATTCTTTCAGGTTGTCAAGCTCAGAAGCTAGTGAAGCATTCGCAAGGAATAATGCCAAATTAGTTTCTTCATTTTCCTCTTCAAACTGCAAAACAGCATTGTAAAGTTCCTGCACGTTTTGAATGCGATCGGCAGCTTCATCGGTATCTTGCATCCGCAGATCTTTGAGATAGCCCGAATCCTCTAAAACCTCCTGCACAATTTGAGAAGCTGAAGTATTTTCCACCTGTTCTTGCAGTCGTGCGATCATACGAGCAAAGGCTATCACAGGCTTGGCCGATCGCCCCGCTAAAGACTGTACCGAAGTTTCATCCGAAATAATTTCCCACAGCGAAACGTTCAGTTCACGAGCGGCAGTTTCCAAACGATCGATCGTTGACTTACCAATTCCACGACGAGGCGTATTGATAATTCGCTTCAGGCTGAGCGTATCGGAGGGATTGGCGATCGCTCTGAGGTAAGCAAGCACGTCTTTGATTTCTTTGCGATCGTAAAAGCGCAATCCGCCAACTACCGTATAAGGAACTGCATAACTCACCAGCACTTCTTCAAAGGCGCGAGATTGAGCATTGGTGCGATATAAAATGGCAAAGCTGCCCCAATTGAGGTTGCGATTGGTGAGTTCAAGCTGACGAATTTGACTGACAACGTAATTGGCTTCAGCAATTTCATCGTCAGCACGATAACAGTAGACCGATTCGCCTTGGTCGCGAGTTGGACGCAGAATCTTATCGATGCGTTCGGTGTTATTTTCAATTAGGTGATTGGCAACTTGCAGAATATTTTCGGTCGATCGATAGTTCTCCTCCAGCTTCACCATCGTCCGCGTATCGTCATCAGGCAAGCCGTCGCCAAAGTCATCTTGAAAATCCATCAGAATGCGGAAGTCGGCCATTCTGAACGAGTAGATTGACTGATCCGCATCGCCAACGACAAAGATCGATCGATTATTCCAATCATGAAAGTTTTTCGAGTCTTCGCCATTCGTCACCAACAGACGAATTAGATCGTACTGCGTGCGATTGGTATCTTGATATTCATCTACCAAAATATGGCGAAAACGGCGATGCCAGTAGCCTAAAACCTGTTCGTTCTGGCGAAATAGCTGAACGGGAATAAGAATTAAATCATCAAAATCCAGCGCATTATTGGCAGCAAGTGCAGCTTGATATTCTGAGTAAACGTTGGCGATAACACGACCGCGATAGTTAGGCTGCTCGCGCTCTAGATCGCTGGGTGTCCAGCCTTGGTTTTTGGCGTTGCTAATGGCATAGCGAACCGATCGCGGGTCAAACTTTTTATCGTCCAAATTAAGCTGATTTTGCACAATATCTTTCACCAGACTTTGTGCATCCGATTCGTCAAAAATCGAAAAGCTGCGGTTCCATTTGCGGCCTTGGGCGTCCTGATATTTCTCAATGTCAAAGCGCAAAATTCGAGAGCAAAGTGCGTGGAACGTACCAATCCACAATTCTTTTGTAATCGATTTATAGACTTGCGATCGCAATCTCGTCTGCTCCAACATCGGCAATTCTTCCAGCCGTTTGCCGTGTTTGGAAAAAGCTTCTCGATCAGCAAATAGCTTTTCAATCCGCTCTTTCATTTCGCGGGCAGCTTTGTTCGTAAACGTCACCGCCAAAATATTTTCGGGATCAACGCGATGCGTCAAAACGAGATTGGCAATTCGATAGGTGAGCGCTCGCGTTTTGCCCGACCCTGCGCCCGCCACAACAAGCAGGGGGCCGCAAAAATGCTCGACCGCTTGCCGCTGAGAAGGATTGAGATGACTGAGGAAGCTGGTGGTTTGGGTCATGAATCGGAGGCGATCGCGTATCTAGTCAAGAGTATCGAAAATTCGGGCGAATTGGGCGCAAGCTGCGGTACGGTTCACCCACGAAAAGCGGCAAAAGACAGCAATTTTGTTCAATCCGATCGCGCTCGGTCTGCCTAGACTAACTTTCATTTGCTCGATCGAAAGACATGGCTTTCCTCAAAGATTTTTCAGCATCGGCAGCGATCGCAGGCTTCGTCACCGTCCTCGTCGGCTTCACGAGTTCCGCCGTGATCGTCTTTCAGGCGGCTCAAGCGTTGGGTGCTTCTCCTGCCGAAATTGGCTCCTGGATGTTTGCGCTCGGCTTGGGTATGGGACTCACCTGCATCGTGCTGTCGCTACGCTATCGCATTCCCGTCGTGACGGCTTGGTCTACTCCGGGTGCGGCGATGCTGATCACGGCGGCGGCAGGCATTCCTCTGACGGAAGCGATCGGTGCATTCTTGATCTGTGGCCTCCTGATCACAATCAGTGGCTTCACAGGCTGGTTTGAGCGGGCGATCGATCGCATTCCGATTTCGATCGCATCCGGAATGCTGGCAGGTGTCCTCCTGCGCTTCGGGCTGGATGTGTTCACCGCAATGAAAACGCAGTTTGTAATGGTGTTCGCGATGTTTTGCGTGTATTTGGTGATGCGCCGTCGTCTACCGCGCTATGCCGTTGTGTCCGCGCTGGCACTGGGGATCGCGATCGCTGCCCTGCAAGGACTCCTACACCTTGAAAATATCCGCTTACAGTTCGCCCAGCCGATTTTGACGCTGCCGCAATTTTCCTTTCAGGGACTGATCGGCATTGCCCTCCCCTTATTTGTCGTCACGATGGCTTCGCAAAACGTTCCTGGCGTTGCGGTAATTCGAGCATCCGGCTACTCCGTCCCGATTTCACCGCTAATTGGCTGGACGGGTGCCGCCACGATCGCCCTCGCCCCCTTCGGCGCATTCGCCCTCAATCTTGCTGCGATCACAGCGGCAATCTGCCTTAGTCGCGAAGCTCACGAAGACCCAAATAAACGCTACGTCGCCGCCATTTTCGCCGGACTTTTCTACCTGCTGGTCGGACTGTTTGGCGCAACCGTCACCGAAGTTTTCGCCGCCTTTCCCAAAGAGCTTGTATTAGCGATCGCCGGCCTCGCCCTTCTGGGCACGATCGGCAACGGCCTCGCCACCGCACTCACCCACGAAAAAGAACGCGAACCCGCCCTGATCACGTTCCTCGTCACAGCTTCCGGCGTCACGCTCTTTGGCATTGGATCAGCCTTTTGGGGATTGGTGGCGGGAGGGTTGGCGATCGCAATTTTGCAGGTGAAGCGATCGGGAAAAGCCCCCTAAATCCCCCACTGGTGGAGAACTTTGAGGATGGTTTGCTGGATGCAATGACCGTTGGGAAAGCAGATCGCACGAGGGTCGCGGCGGGTAAGCAGATGCGTAGCGCCACATTGACACTCATAGATATGACCTTTGGGAGTCCAGAGGGTGGCCTTTGGTCGGGGTTGGAGGTTTGTGTGGGGGTGGCCCTAGCCTCCAAGGGTTCGGAAAATCGAAGGCAAGTCAAAAGGCGATCGATCCCTCAACTTAAAGCAATCCATCACCAAAAAAACAATCCCTTCATTTTTTTCCCCACCTCTGGGAATATTGACTCCAGTGCCATACCGGAGGCAACCATGCCCAGAACCCCCAGCGAAATCGCCGTCTACATCATGATGGAAGGCGGCCACCGCGAAGAAGTCCGCTTTCCCACAATCGAAGACTTCCAAAAATGGTACAGCGGCCAGCTCGTACCCAAATCCAGCTCCGACGAATTCATCAGCGTCCCCATCCGCAACATCCAAGGCGAATACATGGTCGTGCGCCCCTCCCGCGTCATCAGCATTCGCGTGGAACCGATCTTCTCCGGCAGCGTCGATCGCTACTAAAAAACCGGAATGCTCAACCGATTCGCGCTGTTCACGCTTGGTCTGATTGCCGTCCTGCTGCTGGCGATCCCCGTTCGATCGCAAGCCCTGCTCGTTCTGCAACCTGCAACGCCTGCCATCGCGCAAGACACATCACTCATCGATCGATCGAGCCGTCCAGCCCTGATGCGATCGATCGACCACTCCCTCACCTACCTGCGGACAGCAAACGCCCAAACCGACTATCAAGCGTTGGCAATACCGGGGATCACTCGCGATCGTGTCCAGCGCAGCCTGATTCGCTTTCGGCAACTGCTGCAAACAACCCGCTCTCCTGCTGACCTGCAAGCCGCTGTGCAGCGCGAATTCGAGTTTCATCAATCGATCGGGCGCGACGGACAAGGAACCGTCGATTTCACAGGCTATTTTGAACCCGTTTTCGCGGCCAGCCGCACCCCAACAGCGGAATTTCGCTATCCGATCTATCGCGAACCGCCGGATCTTGCCAGTTGGCCGCAGCCACATCCGACACGCATTCAACTAGAAGGCGTAGACGGCTTGCAGGGATCGCAAGGGCGACTGCGCGGATTGGAACTGGTTTGGCTACGCGATCGCCTCGACGCCTTCCTAATCCAGGTGCAAGGCTCAGCAAGACTACAACTCACCGACGACAGCATCATGACAGTCGGCTATGCCGGACACACCAACTATCCCTATACGGGGATCGGGCGAGAACTCGTGCGCGACGGCAAGCTATCAGCGGAAGGCTTGACGCTGCAAAACGTGGTCGCCTACTTCCAACAGCATCCCGAAGAGTTAAGCCAGTATTTGCCCAGAAACGATCGCTTCGTCTTCTTCCGCTCCACACAAGGCGCACCCGCAACAGGAAGCCTCAACGTCCCTGTCACGCCAGAAAGATCGATCGCTACCGATCGATCGCTGATGCCTCCGGGCGCACTTGCCCTCATCCGAACCCAGATCCCTAACACGCAACTTCAACTCGAATCCGTCAGCCGCTATGTCCTCGATCAAGACACAGGCGGCGCAATTCGTGGAGCCGGACGAGTCGATATTTTTATGGGCAGCGGCGAATTGGCGGGCGATCGCGCTGGCCTAATCAACGCACCCGGACAGCTTTATTACCTGCTGCTGAGGGAATGAGGCTTTCAGAGGATTGAAAAAGCGAAGTACAATGAGGCTCGATCGCTTCAGCGCTCCCGGAACGGTATTGCTTTAGCGCTCTCGGAACGGTATCGCTCTCGCTTGCGGTACAAAATCGCTCCGCTCACCCTGACGCAGATTGCCGATGGATGCAACGCTTGAACTAACTCTGCAAATCGTTTTCACCGTTCTCGTCGGCATTGCGGCGCAAGTGGTTGGGGATTTTCTAAAAATTCCCAGCATTGTTTTTCTGCTGCTGTTCGGCATTCTGCTAGGTTCAGACGGCTTGAATTTGCTGCATCCGCAAATGCTGGGCGACGGTTTAGAAGTCATCGTCGGACTTGCTGTTGCCCTCATTTTGTTTGAGGGCGGCTTGAATTTGGAACTGCGCGATCTCGGTCGCGTGTCCGGCAGTCTGCGAAATCTAGTGACGATCGGAACGCTGATCACGCTGTTGGGCGGCGGCGTGGCAGCACACTGGCTCGGTGAATTCCCCTGGGGAATCGCCTTCCTTTATGCTGCACTCGTTGTTGTCACTGGCCCCACCGTGATCAGCCCGCTTCTGAAACAGGTGAAGGTCGATCGCCAAGTCGCCGCGCTGCTAGAAGGCGAAAGCGTTTTGATCGACCCGATCGGTGCAATTTTGGCGGTTGTCGTTCTGGATGTGCTCCTAAACGGCGATGCTGATTTTCAGCTTGTCATTGGCGGGCTGTTGGTGCGCCTGGGAATCGGCGCAAGCATCGGGGCGATCGGCGGCTGGCTGCTCAGCTTGTTTCTCAAACGCGCCAGTTTTTTAGCAGAAGAGCTGAAAAATCTTGTCGTTTTGGCAGGCGTCTGGGGGTTGTTTGGCTTGGCGCAGTCGATTCGCAGCGAAGCCGGACTGATGACAACCGTTCTGGCCGGAATTGTGATGCGGGCGTCATCGCTGCCGGAACAGCGCTTATTGCTGAGATTTAAAAGCCAGTTGACGATTTTGGCCGTGTCGGTGCTGTTTGTGCTGCTGGCAGCAGATTTGTCGATCGCCAGCCTCTTCGCTTTGGGCGGCGGCGCACTGCTGACGGTTGCCGTTCTGATGTTTCTGGTACGACCCCTCAACATCTGGATTTGTACTTGGAATAGCGACCTCAACTGGCGACAAAAACTTTTCCTGTGCTGGGTTGCGCCTCGCGGCATTGTGGCGGCTTCGGTAGCTTCGCTGTTCGCGATTTTGCTGACCGAGCGCGGAATCAGCGGCGGCGCGGCGATCAAGGCGATCGTCTTCCTCACCATCATTTCCACCGTACTGCTGCAAGGCGTGACAGCGCGATGGGTGGCGAAACTATTGCGTATCACGTCGTCTGAAGCCACAGGCGCGGTGATCGTCGGCTGCAATCCGCTCAGTCGCTTGTTAGCCCGATTGTTTCAAGAGCGGGGTGACTCGGTTGTCTTGATCGATACCGATGCGGAAGCTTGTGCCGAGGCAGAAGCAGAAAATCTCAAGGCGATCGCCGCCTCTGCCCTCGACACCGAAGTTCTTGAATCCGCCGGACTTGCCACAGTCGGCACTTTTTTAAGCATGACGAGCAATGCCGAAGTCAATCTCGTCCTCGCCCAGCGAGCCGCCGAAGAATTCAAACCGCCTCGCGTTTTTGCCTTGATGCCTGCCGAGGCTGCACCCTCCAGCAAAATTCAGCCCGCCTTTTTGCCACAGATGCCGCTGAAGATTTGGAATCAATATCTGCGCGATCGCACCGTCAAGCTGGGCGAAACCGTACTGCGGGAAATTGGCTTTGACTTTCAGCAGGTTCACTTGGAAGCTTTAATTCGATCGGGCGAACTCCTGCCCCTGCTAATCGATCGCGACGGATACCTACAGCTTGTGCCTCCGATCGAAGAGTGGCAGGCGGGCGATCGCCTCATCTATCTGCTGCATGACCCGAAACCGCTGCTGCTCCGCAGATTGGCAGGCGGCGTCAGCCAAGCGCCACTGACCGTCGAAAAACTTCCAGCGATCGAAGAAATTCCGGTTGCCAGTCTGCTGCCTCCCGTTGAAGAAGTCCGCTCCTAGCTGCCCACGCCAGTCGGCACAGGTGCGTCTTCCTGCACAGGAGAGGCTTGTTCTTGGGCAACCGGACGAGCAGCCAGAATCGATGCAGCAAGGTGAACGATCGCCAGCAGCACTGCGCCTGCCGACAGCAGGTAGCTGTGAATGGTGTAGAGATGTTCAACTGTTGTCGTGTTGACGCTGCCACCGCCGACGAGGATGTCGCGCAGCGTCCCGCCAATGACCGGAATCGCTTCGATCGTGCCCAGTTCAATGCGGAATCGCCAGTAGCCAAGCTGATCCCAGCCCAAAATCATCGCAGTCCAGCCCAGGCCGATCGCCGTCAGCGTCAGCAAAATGCCGCTAATCCAAGTGGTCAGCCAGCTTCTTGTAAAGCGGCGACCGAGAAACATTAAGATGATTTCGATCAAAGCTACACCAATTAGCCCATGCCCCGCATAGTTGTGCAAACCCAAGATGAGCTGACCATTTTGCACATCATTCACAATTTCTTGCAGCGAGGTGTAGGCTCGACCTGCGGCAGGCTCATAGTAAAACGCCAGCAATACGCCTGTCACGCCCGCTACCAATGTCAACGTCAGGACGATGACAGCAAGAACCGTTGCCGTCCGCCGCATCCCAAGCTCAAAAGAAAGATTCTGCATCGATCGCAACAAAGTTTAATAATCCACCTTTTCGTTTTAAGAAATGGTGAACTGACCAGCCTCAGTCGATCGAGAGAGATCGCGACTGAAATCAGAATTTGATTTTTCTAGCATCTGCATCGAGATAGACCTGCTTCAAACTGCAAACAATGCCTGAGAATGAAGCTTCTTAAACATATTAGCGTTTACATTTCTACTGTTCAGTTTCAGTAATGTATTCAATTGTTTTTAAGAGGCAAATATGGCAAAGGTGAACCCGATCGAACTGCAAAAGCACTTGAAAGGTCTTGACTATCCTGCAAGCAAAGAAGACGTGATTAATCACGCAGAAAAGAACGGTGCAGACAAAGACATGAAGTCGATTTTAGAGCAGTTGCCTGACGAAGAATTTGAAACACCAACGGATGTAAATAAAGCCGTTGGCGAACTCGAATAGATTGTTTTTAGCCCTTCAAGCAAATTGTTTGAAGGGTTTTTCAGCAACATTTACAGCAAAGGATTGGGTTAATGGCGGACGGAATTGAATTTCAGCTTTTTGCACCGCGTTTGTCTGAAGTGAAACTTATCGGTTCATTTTCCAACTGGGAAGAAATTCCGATGCAGAAAGGCGAAGACGGCACCTTTCGGACAACCATAAAGCTGGAAGACGGCGTTCATCACTACAAATTTCGCGTCCAGTCACTCACCGAACCCGCAGGCCGAACCGTTGAGGTCAACGATCCCTACGTCACAGCGATCGATCGCGAAACGCAAAACGGCACCGTTTTGGTGAAATCTGGCAAGCGATTTAGCGATACCTACACCTGGCAATATGACGATCGCGAACTTGCTGCCAACAAAGATTTAATCATCTATGAAATGCATCTGGCGGACTTTTGCGGCAAAGATTTGGGAACGCACAAAACGCGACTGCAACATGCGACTGACCGACTTGATTATTTAGCAGAATTGGGCGTGAATGCGATCGAGTTGATGCCCGTTACCGAGTATGCCGGAGATTACCGCTGGGGCTATTTGGTGCGTGATTATTTTGCTTTGGAATCGAGCTATGGAACGCCACAGGAATTCAAGCAGTTTGTGGATGAATGTCACGGTCGCGGCATTCGCGTCTTGATGGACGGAATTTATAATCACAGCGATGAAAATAATCCGCTGGTGCAGATCGATCGCGACTACTGGTTCTATCACGAAATGCATTATCCGGATGATCCAAACAACTATTGGGGGCCAGAATTTAACTACGACAATTATGATGAGCAGCTTGATATTAAACCCGCCTGGAAATACGTTGGCGATGTGGTGCGATTTTGGGTAAGCAACTACCATCTCGACGGTATTCGCTTTGATGCGGTGCGGCAGCTTGCGAACAATAATTTCCTCAAGTGGATTGCCCAAGAAGCCACGAATGCCGCAGGTGAAAAACCGTTTTACAACATTGCTGAACATATTCCTGACAGTCCAGCAATCACGACAGCACAAGATGGGCCACTAGAAGCTTGCTGGCATGAAAGCTTTCGGATTTTCGCGATCGATGCGATTAGCAACGTAGTCAATTTTGACAAACTGAAAGAATCAATGAATCCGCCGCAGCAAGGCTACAAAACGGCGGCGAATGTAATTAACTACATTGCCAGCCACGATCGCGAACATCCCTTGGTGGAGCTGAGCGATCGCCAAATCACCGGAAAAGAAGCATTCGATCGCGCTAAATTAGGTGTTGTCCTGCAAATGACGGCTGTGGGTGTGCCGATGATTTGGATGGGCGATGAGTTTGGACAAGATACGCGCAAAGCTGAGAACGTCACAAATCCAAATCCACTCAAATGGCATTTGCTAGAGCAAGAATTGAACCGCGATCTATTCGAGTTCTATAAACAAATCATCGAGCTACGCAAGCAAACTCCAGCCTTGCGAACCGACAATATTGACTTCTTTCACGAAGATGTTGATAACAACGTTTTAGCCTATCGTCGCTGGGATGATAGCGGTTCGCAGGTGGCGATCGTCGTCAACTTCTCTAACCAGGAGTTGAAGCGGTATCAATGTCCAAACTTCTTTGCAAATACAGTCTGGAAAGTTTGGCGATCGAATCATGAAGTGAAGTTAGAAGGCGAGCGTTTAACGATCGATTTGCCCGCATTCACGGCTGCTATTTTTGTCAACAGCTAGCAAAGTTGAGAATTTTAATACCTGCTAGTTAGGTACTGCCCAAAGCGATCGCTCTGGAAAACTGACGAGTACCGAGTTTGTTGTGTAGCTTGAGTTACTTTTCGAGTCTTTGCTCACCTTTACAATGCAAAGATTCATTTTTGACAAGCTTTTGCAACTCATTATTCGCAGCTATCGAGGAGGCGATCGCCCAATATGACGCAGCGTAACAAAATTGACGTATCACAAGCGCATGATCTACCCGAAGCGCAAGGATTTCCAGAGCTAAAAACAGGCTCAGAACTTATCTATGGACTGTACGATAAGCCACCCGTCGCAGAATCAATTTTTGTGGCGATTCAGCATGTGCTCGCTGCATTTGTTGGCATCGTCACACCGCCGCTAATTATCAGCACCAGTCTGGGACTCGATCCAACCAACACCAGCTTCATTATCAGTATGTCGCTGCTTGCTTCGGGCATTTGCACCTTCATTCAGTGCAAAACCTTTGGTCCTGTTGGATCAGGCTTGTTGAGCTTGCAGGGCACAAGTTTTGCGTTTTTGGGCGCAATTTTGGGCGTGGGCGGCACGGCAATTCAAGGCGGCAGAACGCCAGAGCAGGCGTTGGCGCTGATTTTTGGCGTTTGCTTTTTCGGCGCATTTGCGAATGTCATTCTCAGCCGCTTTTTGCATTTGCTCAGCAAAATTGTGACGCCGATCGTATCCGGAACGCTCGTGATGCTGATCGGATTAAGCTTGCTGAAAACGGGCATTACCAGCATGGCAGGCGGCACAGCAGCGTTGCAGAACAACACGTTCGCGAGTGCCCAAAACATTGCGCTCGGCGGCGGCGTTTTTCTGATTGTGATTGTGCTAACGCTGGCAAAAAATCAGTACATTCGTATGGGAGCGATCGCGATCGGTTTGTTGGTGGGCTACATTGCTTCTGCGTTTATGGGCTTAGTGGATTTTAGTATTTTTAGCCGACTTCCAATTATCAGCCTGCCCGTTCCGTTTCGCTACGGCATGAGTTTTGATTTTGCCGCCCTGATTCCCTTTTTGATTCTCTATCCGCTGACGGCGATCGAATCGGTTGGCGATATGACTGCCACTTCAGTAGTGTCCAAAGA
This sequence comes from Microcoleus sp. FACHB-1515, assembly GCF_014696105.1. Lineage (GTDB taxonomy): Bacteria > Cyanobacteriota > Cyanobacteriia > Elainellales > Elainellaceae > JAAUTJ01. Next base: position 245,702 of record NZ_JACJPO010000038.1, on the reverse strand, counting down.
GCCGATTACAGGCCCAGTTTACTTTCGCAGAATCAAAGCGGGCGTATTAGCCGATGGTCTCAATTCTTCGCTGGCTGCGTTGCTGAATACCTTTCCAATTACCACATTTAGCCAAAACACCGGAGTCATTCAAATGACAGGTGTAGGCAGTCGCTATGTTGGATTTTTTGTAGCTGGAATTCTGGCACTGTTGGGACTGTTGCCGATCGTTGGCGGTGCATTTCAATCGATTCCGCAGCCTGTTCTAGGCGGCGCGACAACGGTGATGTTTGGCTCGATCGCGGTTGCCGGAATTAAAATCCTAGCAACCGAAAATCTCGATCGCCGCGCCACGATTATTATTGCAGTTTCGCTGGGTTTGGGTCTGGGCGTCGTCTTTGTCCCCGAACTATTTAACAATCAGCCTGCGCTGATCAAAAACATGTTTGCCTCGGCGACCTCGACAGGCGGCCTAACGGCGATTTTGCTCAGTTGGCTGCTGCCGCAAAATCCGACTGCTGAAGAATCGATCGTGGCAGAAGATGGCGAAATTGTAGACGTTTAACCTTCTGCTGAACCTAGGGGCGGTTCGCGAATTGCCCCTCCAAAAATTTTTCTTTAAGATCTGTGCAGTCCGCGCGACAGTCTGTATATTGAGAGCTATTCTTTTCGCGTGGAATCGTCGCCTGTGCAAATTCCAACTTTCCCAGAGTGCAGCCATCCGCTGATTTCCTCGCTGGCGCACTATAGCGATCAAGAGCTTTTGACGCAGTTTCAGCGGCATCCGGAAACCGGACAGTATTTTACGGCGATCTTTTGCCGCTACAGTTCGATCGTCTACACGCTGATTCGCCACTCCGCCAAATCGCCCGTTCAAGCGGACTATTTGTTCGCAATTACTTGGCGGCACATTCATCACGAACTGGGCGGACTCGATTTGCGGCAGGCGTCCAAGCAAACCGAAATGACGCTGCAAAGCTGGATTATCAACCTTACCGCTGTCTGCATCAATCGCGCTGAGCTGCCGCCTGTCGAGGAAATCCACTATTCGCTGCAAGCCGCTCCGCCGCCCCTGTGGTGCTACGTTGAGCAGGCGCTTGACCAACTGCCGCCGACCCAGCGCTTAATTGTCGTGATGGCGCAGACTTTCCGCTGGAGTGAAACCCGCATTGCCGCTTACTTGCAGGCAGAAGGCGAAGTGATTTCGCCTAAGCAGGTGCGCGAGCAGTTGCGATCGAGCTACGAGCAGCTTGAGGCCGCTCTTCCCGAAGACATTCGCGCCATCTACCTCGAAAACCGCAGCCTCAGCGATCAATCTGTTTCCGTCTCATGAATTACCGTTTGCTGATCGCCCTGAGTTCGATCGCAATTGCCGTTCCCGCTCAGGCGCAAAGCCTCACCGAGCAGTTTGCACCACCGAGGGAAACGCTGACCGAGCAGTTGAATCGGCAGCCTCAGACCGATGAAATCTCGGTTGTGCTGCGATCGATCGCGGATCAAAATTTCCAGTACGGTCGCGAAGAAGCCGCAGTGGGACGGTTTGACGAAGCGATCGCCGCTTGGCAGCAGGCCGCGCTGGACTATGAGCAGCTTCAAGATGCTTCCGCGCTGGGCAGCGTTTACGAAAATTTGGCGACGCTCTACACGCAGCTTGGGCGATCGCTCGAAGCGGAAGATGTGCTGCGTCGGCGATTGGCGATTGCTCGCGACACCGAAGATGAACTCGGCCAAATCTTTGCGCTCAATCGGCTTGCTGCGATTCTGCTGGTGCGGGGAAATCCCGGTGCGGCGCAAATTCTTTCCCTGGAGGCAAACCGAATCGCGCAGCAGATTGGCGATCCGGCGGGTCAAGGTTTTGCGCTCAGCAACTTGGGCGCGATTTCGCTGCAACTGGGTCAAACCGAAGAAGCGATTAAACAGCTTGAAGTGGCGATCGACTTTCTCCGCCGCACCCGTGAAGCTGCCGTTGCCATCCGCGCTCGCAACGTTCTGGGCGATGCGTATCGCACGGCCAATCAGCCGCAGGACGCTCTGCGAAACTATTTAATTGCGCTGGATTTGTCAGAATCGATCGACGATCGCGCCAGCCAGTTTCGAGCGATCGATGGCCTGATTGCCGTCTACAGCACACTCGGACAACCGCAAACCGCGCTCGATCTTTTGCGCGATCGCCTCAACTTGGCACAGGCCAATTCGCAGCAGCAGCTTAACACCGCTCGCTTGCTGGCCGAATTTTTTGTCCAGCAGGGCGATCGCGCTCAGGCCACGCTATATTTTCAGGCGGCCATTGCGATCGCCCGCTACCTTGAAGACCGTCAGCAGGAAGGCTTGCTGGTTAGTCGGCAGGCCAGTTTAGGCTTGCGCTAGTTAAGAAACACGCCACCCTGTTCGTCGATCGTCAGCGCTGTGCGATCGCGACCAAAATCCGTTGTGGCGCTGAGGCGGAGTTCTAATCCCGTCGTCAGCGATCGCAGACTGGCCTGAAGCAAGCCGCCGTCTTGTCGGCGAAAGGTAAGCGTGGTCGGCGTGGCGAGGCTTTGCAGCGTAATTGCCTGATTGCCGCCCAGCGTTCGATACTGCGTGTCACCAATCACTTCGTAGTCGATCGCCGCTCCGGTTTCATTGATCATCCGAATCGAAATGCGAGCGTTCACCGGGGTCACGTTCAGCAGTGGTGGCGGCGCGGGTGCTGAAGGCACGATTTGAGGAAGCGTTTGGCTTTGGGCGATCGCAGGCAGCGGAATCAGCAGCAAGCCGCTCAGCAAACAGACGAAAGTTTTCATACAGCAAAAGAAATCGTTATTGGCAATTTACGCTGGTTGTGCGGTTTGAACCGTGCATTTCACAAAAATTTTAGGGACATCTACTGAACTAGCAGGGCGATCGCTTCGGCTAGATTACGTCTAAGGGCTGCTGTTCTACCGAACTGAGAAAAAGAATTGCACCCAGGAGATTTTTTCAATGTTGAATCGCTTAAAGATCGCTGGAATCGCGGTTGCGATCGCGTGCGCCAGCTTGATGCCCACATCCGCAACCGCTCAAACAGCCGTTCAAACTTCAGTCCGCGAGGCCGTCACCTTCTCCTGTCGCGATTCCGAAGCCGCAATTCGCCGTAAGGGTGGCGCAGTGGTCGCAGTCGGACAAACCCGCTTCTACATTGGCTACCAGCAGGTCAACGCCAACAACCAAAACCCCATCCTGATACGCTTTGACAACGGACGGCGCACCTGGTGTCAAACCACTTATGAAACCAGCAATGATGACAGTCGCGGCTACGGCCTGGTGTGGAACGGACAGGGTGTGCTGTATGCCGTCTTTTCTTCAACAGGCACACAAGGTACACCTAGCCAGGATTTTCGCCGTTTTGCCACACGTGGATGGCTGACGAGCTACGGCAACGGCGGCGGCGCAAAAGCTGCCGTCCTTGCTCGCATCAATCCTGCAACGGGCAACGTCACAGCCGCCACGTTTCTCTCCAGCGTCCTGACTTCAGGCCGTACAAATTCGATTCAAGTGACAGCGCTGAACTTGCGGGGCGATCGCGAAGCGCTCCCGGAACGGTATCGCCTCGTGGTCGAAGCCGACTCTTGGTTTGCACCACGCCGGATCGATCGCCAGCCAATGCAGTGTACAGGCTCATCTCCATTCCGCTATCGCCTCGAATTTAGCGGAAATTTGCAGTCGGTGATTCGGGCAAGTGCCGATCGCTGTTCTTAGCTCCAAGATCGGCCACCGCCACCAAAGCTGCCGCCCGTGACGCTGTGAGAATCGGAGATTGCAGGAATGACTTTTGTAAATTCCTGGTGATGGCCGTAATTTTGGCAATTTTTAATGCGAACTTCCAAATCAGTTTGGCTTTCCAGAAGGGGAAAAAGGTTGATTTCCGTTGTTTGCTCAACCGCTTCAATAAGTTCGATCGACTTGGAAGGGCGATCGCAACTCCGCTAGTCATCTGAACAGAATTTTGAGGGTGATGCGGAGGTGAATTCTCCTACTTCCGACAAACCTGCGCCTGATGCCCTCTGATTGTGGAACATCCAATCGGGCAGAGTGTTCCTGCTCGATCGCTCGTTTCATTTTTGGTGAAAAGAACTATAATTTGAACTTGGAATCCTAGTTCTTTTCACTCAAACTTAACCGTCGTGCTGATTACCGCTCCGGCTCGTGCCCCGATCGATCGCCTGCCCACCGATTTATTTGCTGCCATTGCCGACCTCAAGCGCGAACTGAATGCGGTCGTCCTGGCGCACTACTATCAAGACCCGGATATTCAAGATATTGCCGACTATCTGGGCGATTCGCTTGGTTTGTCTCAGCAGGCCGCGAGTACGGATGCTGATGTGATTGTGTTTGCCGGAGTGCATTTCATGGCAGAAACGGCAAAAATTCTCAACCCCGACAAGCTCGTGCTGCTGCCCGATCGCAACGCTGGATGCTCGCTGGCCGACAGTTGCCCGCCAGTGGAATTCGCTCAATTCAAAGCCGCGCATCCCGATCATTTGGTGATTTCTTACATAAATTGCACAGCAGAAATCAAAGCGATGAGCGACATCATCTGCACCAGTTCTAACGCCGTGTCGATCGTCAATCAGATTCCTGCCGACCAGCCGATTATCTTTGCGCCCGATCGCAACCTTGGGCGCTATGTCATGCAGCAAACCGGACGCGACATGGTGCTGTGGCAGGGAAGCTGCATCGTCCACGAAACCTTTTCCGAAAAAAGCCTGATCCAACTGCGAACTGAGCATCCCGACGCTGCTGTGATCGCCCATCCCGAATGCGAAGCCGCACTGCTGCGTCATGCGGACTACATCGGTTCCACAACCGCGCTGCTGAAATACGCGCAGACTTGCGATCGCGGCACATTCATCGTTGCCACCGAACCGGGCATTATTCACCAAATGCAGAAAGCCGCACCGCACAAACGTTTCATTCCCGCGCCTGCGCTCAACAACTGCGCCTGCAACGAATGTCCGCACATGCGCCTAAACACGATCGAAAAGCTGTATCTGGCAATGCGCGATCGATCGCCGGAAATCACGCTGCCCGAATCCATTCAGCAAGCCGCACTCAAGCCGATTCAGCGCATGTTGGCGATGAGTTGATGCAGAGCGCCAGGTCGCCAATGTCCAGAAATCCGCGTGATGGGTTGACACCACGCGGATTTTTATGAGCGATCGCAATTCAAACCTTAGGCAGCTTCTGCACTCGGCAGCGCTCTTTGAGCATTCCCAAGTCGATTGCCATAAAGATCAGCAAATCGCTTGAACAGCCACATGCTTTCGTGGTTGGACACTTTGCCCTGCTTGACGACGCGCTCCAAATTGCGCTCGGCCAGCTTTTGCATGTATGGCAGATCTTCAAACAGCGTTAAGCAGGCGGCAAAGTGCAAAATCGGCTGAATCAGCAGCTTCGGCCAGCCCAAATTACTGTAAATGTCGATGAAGAATTTGTGTTCGTTGTTGTTGAGCGGAATCGCATTAAAGATGACGACAATACGCTTGTCGTTGTAGACCGGAATGTTGAGTTCGACCGTATAGGGCGTAAGCAGCGTTAGCTCGACCTCAACGATCGGTTGTCGCCAGATTCGCAAAACGTTGTATGGCGACTCCAGAACCGTCTGAAATCGCACCTTGCCGCCCAGTGCGGTCGGCTCAGAATTCACAATCTTGACAACTTTCAAATTGTTGAGGCTGAAGCCATGCACGGTTTCGAGGTGTTTCAGGTTCAGCAAGTGATAGATCTGGCAGATGTAAGGAATCGGCAGAATGTATTCCTGCGTAATCAGGTGATGTTCTTGCAACTCGGTCATCCGCTGCTGTGCCCGCCGCAAATAAACATCGTGCTGAGGCAGAAGCGCGTCAGATTCACAAGCGGCCAGCAGCTCACTACTGCCACTGCTGAAGCTCGCTTCGGGCTTGAGATACAGCCAGCTAATGAAGAAGAACGAGGCCATCAGCAATTGAGCAAGCTCGATCGCCGTCAGATAGCCATCGGCAAAAGCGGCAACGGTGCGATCGCCCAGCCCAAACAGCCAAGAAGGAATGCCGATCGTCCAAATGTTGTTGCGGATTTTGGTGATAGAAAGGGGGATTTCTGCGAGCTGGTTTTGCATCATGTCACGATCGCCATTTCAGTAACGGACTGCCGGACTCCTCACGCCGCACTTGGGGAAGGCCCGAATGCAAACTTTTGTTGCATGTCTATTCACAGTAGCAACAGGATATGCTGTTCGCCCTCTACCGAAAGTAAAGCCGAATACCAATGAAGGGATTACCTGTCAAGTTGTCGATCGCAACTTGAAACCATTTTTAACCAAAGAAAGAGCAGACGGCGGACAAGATAGAGTGAAGACGGCGATCGAGCAATTCTACTTATGCGACCGAAACTTCTGCGCCTCCTGACGCATCTCAACAGCCTTGCCCTGCTGGTTCTGGCCTTGTGTTTGCTGACAAGCTGGCGACTGGTGCAGAACCGCAATCCGATCGACTGGATTCGATCGATCGCCGCGCTGGGTTTTGCTGGCAAGCTGGCCTATGTCGGAATTTTGATGCTGGCGATCGTCTTTAGCCCGATTCCCGGAACGCCAATCGTTGTGGCGGCGGGCGCAGTTTGGCAACCGTTGACAGCGGCAATTTACGGCACGATCGGCATTTTTGTCGGCTGCTTGATGGCTTACTTTTTGGGGCGGACATTGGGACGATCGGTGATTCGATCGCTAACGGGAAAAATGCTGCACCTCTCGACGCATCGCGGCGAACTTTACCTCGGCTGGGTGGTTTTCATCACGCATCTCTTGCCGATCGCGCCCTTTGACCTGATCAGCTATGCGGCAGGAATGGCCGGATTGTCATTTGGAATCTATGCGATCGCAACGCTGCTCGGCACAATTCCCTGTGTCTTTTTTCTTGCTTACATGGGCGCAAGTTTCACCGTCAATTTGACTGTGGGACTGGCGATCGCTGCCGTCTTCCTCATCTTGCTGGTCGTTTTGCCGTTCGGCGTGCAGCGCTACAACTGGTTTGGGATCAAGGACAGCATTCGGATTGAGTAAGTTGACAGAACCAGAAACAACAGTCAAGTCGGCTCAGCGGAAATTGCGGACAGCACCGTTTCACAAAAACCTTTCAGCATTTCCACGCGATCGAGCAGTTGCGATCGGCGATTGTCAGCAGTTGTTGACAATCTGGCGGCCTGCAAATACATCACGTCCATGCCGAGCAGTCGTAACTGTTTGCTGATCTCGGTTTGGCAGGCGGGGATCGGATGCGGCAGATCGATCGCGTCAAACTGCTGTACGATTTGCTGAAAGTCTTGCTGAATACGGGCGAAGCTGGTTCGCATCCACTGGGGATCGTCCTGCACCGCAATCGCCTGAAACTGCTCTAGCTGCTGGTGCAACGCGGCGTAGGACTGCCGAAAAGCGTCTATCGACATGGGTAGAGTCACTCGATCGAAAGGTTGTCAATCTCTAACTTGCTGAAGAATTAACCTGAGAAACATTGTCTATACTGAAATCAATCAGAAATTTCTCAATTTTCAATTGTCCGATAATCAGCGCTTTCGGCGTCGATTCTCAATCGATTTCAGGGTTTGAGCACAAGCGATCGCGCGACGTGCTGTTTTTTGCATCTCTGTCTTTCGACAGACGCAGATTTTATCAAAGCCGTATCCTGAATCACTTTAAATACCGTAAAATCAGCAACACATCTACTTGAAGCCCTCTTGAACAAAGGCAAGACCAGCATGAACGTAACGGCTTCCACGCTTCCGACTGATGTAATGCTTCCTGAATGGCTTCAGGACTGCTTGATCTCGCAGCGTTCCCCGATCGCCTGCGAAATCGATTCCAGCGAAGTCGATTCCACCCTGGTCTGTCAAGCCTTTGAGTTTGCCTACTGCCTCCACAAAGGTCAAACTCGCGCATCGGGCGAACCCTACATTGCTCATCCTGTCGCAGTCGCCGGACTGCTGCGCGATTTAGGCGGCAGCGGCGCAATGATCGCGGCAGGCTTTTTGCATGACGTGGTGGAAGATACCGACGTGACAGCCGACGAGATTGAAGAACGCTTCGGGATCGAAGTTCGTCGTCTGGTCGAAGGCGTTACCAAGCTTTCAAAGTTCAATTTTTCGAGCAAAACCGAACGACAGGCCGAAAACTTTCGCCGCATGTTTTTGGCGATGGCGACGGATATTCGCGTCATCGTCGTCAAGCTGGCCGATCGCCTCCACAATATGCGAACCCTAGAGCATCTGCCGCCCGACAAGCAAAAGCGCATCGCTCAGGAGACAAAAGAAATCTTTGCACCGCTGGCAAACCGCTTGGGGATCGGGCGATTCAAATGGGAACTGGAAGATCTGGCGTTTAAGTATCTCGAACCCGAAGCATATCGGCAGATGCAGCGGCTAGTGAGTGATAAACGGGGCGATCGCGAATCCCGCCTGAGCAATGTCACCGCCACCTTACGCTATCGCCTCGAACAGTTGGGGATCGAATGTTTGGACATCAGCGGACGCCCCAAGCATCTTTACGGCATCTACGAAAAGATGCAGCGGCAGCAAAAAGAGTTTCACGAAATTTTTGACATCGCCGCCATTCGCGTCATCGTCAACAGCAATGACGAATGCTATCGCGCTCTCGCCGTCGTCCATGATGCCTATCGCCCGATCCCCGGTCGCTTCAAAGACTACATTGGCCTGCCGAAGCCGAATCGCTATCAGTCGCTTCACACGGTTGTGATCGGCACGAGCGGACGCCCGATCGAAGTCCAAATCCGCACGCTTGAGATGCACCACGTCGCCGAATACGGAATCGCGGCACACTGGAAGTATAAAGAATCCGGCGGCAGCACCAGCCGCATGACCGCCACCGACGACAAGTTTACCTGGCTACGGCAGCTCCTGGACTGGCAAAGCGAATTCAAAGACGCGCAGGAATATCTCGAAAACGTCAAAGACAACTTGTTCGATGACGATGTGTATGTGTTTACGCCGCAGGGCGATGTCGTCTCGCTCAGTCGCGGCGCTACAACGATCGATTTTGCCTACCGCATTCACACCGAAGTCGGCAATCACTGCGCTGGCGCAAAAGTGAACGGGCGGATGGTGACGCTGGACACAACGCTGCACAATGGCGATATTGTCGAAATCATCACGCAGAAAAATTCGCATCCCAGCCTTGACTGGCTCAACTTTGCCGTCACAACCGGAGCAAAAAATCGGATTCGCCAGTGGTACAAGCGATCGCGCCGTGACGAGAATGTGCTGCGCGGACGGGAACTGCTTGAAAAAGAACTCGGCAAAAAAGGCTTTGAAGCGCTGTTGAAATCTGACCCGATGCAAACGGTCGCGCTGCGATGTAACTACCACAGCGTTGAGGATCTGCTTGCTGCTTTGGGCTACGGCGAAATGACGCTGAATCTGGTGATCAACCGTTTGCGCGAAACGATCAAAGCCAAGCAGACGATCGCCCCTGCCCCCGACAAAGATAAAGACAAGGACATCGCAACGCTGCTGCCGCCGCCGTCTGCGCCGCGATCGACTCCGCGCATCAGCGATTCTCCAATTTTGGGCGTCGAGGGCTTGCTGTATCATCTGGCGGGCTGCTGCAATCCGGTTCCCGGTGAAGCAATCATCGGTGTTGTCACGCTCAGCAGTCGCGGCATCTCGATTCATCGTCAAGGCTGTAGCAATACCGACAGCATTCCGGGCGATCGCTTGATCCCCGTGAGTTGGAATCCCAACGAATCCTGCCAGGGACGCAGCCAAACTTATCCGGTGCAGATTCATATTGAAGTTCTCGATCGCGTCGGCGTTCTCAAAGATATCTTGATGCGCTTAAGCGACTACAACATCAACGTCCGCAGCGCTCAGGTAAAAACGGTTCCCGGCCAAACCGCGATGATTCACTTGGGGATCGACGTACAGGATCATCAGCAGCTCGATCGCACCTTCAGCCAAATTCGCAAAATGAGCGACGTGATCAGCCTGCATCGCGTCAGTCAGGCTGAGGATTCCTAGCGATGCAAGCCGCTTGGTACACGCAGCTTGGTTCCGCTTCAGATGTTCTCACCGTTGGTGAAACAAATTTGCCTTTGGTGAATGCGGGCGAGGTGCGAGTGCGAATTCGCGCATCGGGGATTAATCCCTCGGATGTCAAGCAAAGAAGCGGTTGGGGCGGCTTGACGATGCGCTTCGATCGCGTCATTCCCCACAACGACGGCGCGGGGATTATCGAAGCGGTCGGCGAAGGTGTGTCGATCGATCGTCTGCATCAGCGCGTCTGGATCTACGAGGCGACTTTACGCAGCGGTCAAGGCACAGCCGCCGAATTTGTCACCGTTCCCGCCCATCAAGCCGTTCCGCTGCCCGACAACACTGATTTTGCGGCTGGGGCTTGCCTTGGTGTTCCCGCAATGACCGCGCACTACAGCGTTTTTTGCGATGGGGTGGTGAGCGGACAAACGATTTTGGTGACGGGCGGCGCAGGCGCAGTTGGCAACTACGCGATTCAGCTTGCCAAATGGGGCGGCGCAACCGTGATTACAACCGTGAGTTCACCAGAAAAAGCCGAAGTCGCGAAAGCTGCGGGAGCCGATCGCATCTTCAACTACAAAACCGAAGATGTCGCCGCTGCTGTTAAAAACGAGTTTCCCAAAGGCGTCGATCGCGTCGTGGATGTGGATTTTGCTGCAAATCTCGCTGTGAATTTGCAAATTCTCAAGCGCAATGGAGCGATCGCCTCCTACGCCTCCGACTCAAATCCACAGCCGCAAATTTCCTTTTACGACTTGGCCTACAAAAATTTGCGCGTCCACACCGTCTTGGTCTACACGATGAACTCAGCCGCTCACGCCGCTGCTGCCCGCGATATTACTGCCGCACTGACCGAGGGAGCGCTGAAGCATTCGATCGCTCAGCGTTTTCCCCTAGCGGAAATTGCCCAAGCGCATGAACTGATGGAGAGCGGACGAGCGATCGGCAACATCCTCCTCGAAATTCCCTAACCGCTTTGCGCTCAAACACAACGCTGACAAGAATGCGTAAGATCAAGCTGCATGATTTTGTGGCCGCTTGTGGTTAAAGTCCGACTGGATACGCTTTTGGTCGATCGCCAGCTTTGCACGTCTCGCCAACAGGCGCAGCGCTTGATTCGGGCGGGCGAGGTGCGCGTCAATCAGCAACTTGTTGATAAACCCGGAACGGAAGTTGCGCCCGAAGCTGAAATCGAGCTGAAAACGCGATCGCCCTTCGTGTCCAGAGGTGGCGAAAAGTTAGCCAAAGCGCTAGCGGAATTTGACATTGCGGCAGTCGATCGCATCTGCCTCGATGCCGGAATTTCAACGGGCGGCTTCACCGATTGTTTGTTGCAGGCAGGCGCAGCGCGAGTTTACGGCGTGGATGTCGGCTATGGGCAAGTTGCGTGGGAAATTCGTCAAGATGCGCGGGTGATTTTGCGCGAACGAACAAATTTGCGGCACTTGCAGCCCGATCAGCTTTATCCAGTCGGGGAACCGATCGCCGACTTGGGCGTGGCCGATGTTTCCTTCATTTCGCTCACCAAAATTCTTCCGGCTTTGTGGAATTTGCTGCGATCGCCTCGTGAAGTCATTTTGCTGGTCAAACCGCAGTTTGAAGTCGGGCGCGATCGCGTCGGCAAAAAAGGCGTTGTCCGCGATCCCCGCGATCATGCGGATGCGATCGATTCGGTGTTGAAAGCGGCGATCGCTCAAGGCTGGCGCTACCGGGGATTAACTTGGTCGCCGCTGGTTGGGCCTGCGGGAAATATTGAGTATCTGCTGTGGCTGAGCGAAACGGGAACAGAACCGCCAAATTTGCAGGCGATCGAGCAAGTTGCACTCAGCGCCCAGCAGCATTTTCGCAGTTAAATTCGCTCAATTCAACCGTCAGCGCAAGGTGTCGAGTCGCGTTTGGAGCAAGCTGGGCGATCGTTCCATTCTGGCTGGCAATTTCCAGGTCATACGGCATTGTCGTACAAGGTTCCATCACCAAAACATAGTGGTCTTGCCAGCCGCCGTAGCTCTGAAATACCCAAACATAGGGAAAATCCGATCGCTCAAATCGCATTCGCAGCGTTGATCCCGTCCGGGCGCGACGAATGCCGCATTCGCCTTTTGCCAAGTCAAAACTGTAGTAAAACTCTTGCAGCCCAGACGATCGACTCGGCGCAAACCGCAAATCCACTTCCTGCCCGTCCGCGCCGATCGCCTTGGGAAATCGCGTTTTTCCTTCCTGCCCGATAATTTTGCTAAAGCCCAGTGCAACAGGTTCGATCGTGCAGTCTGGAAGCAAGATTTCGTCGCCTGCTTCGATCGCGATCGCACAGTGCTGTTTGAGTAGAAACGGAATCGTCTCGTCGCTGTGATTTTGCAGATCGTAGTCGATGCGAAACTGCGGTTCGGTTGGATGAAGGGCGATCGATTTTGTCACCGTCACCGGGACGGTTTGGCAGTCGCGCACCAGCGTAATTTGCGTTTCAGAAGCATCCGCCACCTCCCACGCTTGCGACCAGAGTTCGCCGTGATCGACCAGTTGGCGACCTTGAAATTCTCCCGCTGCATCGTTAGGAAAGATTTCGTCCCAGCCGCCCGTCCAGTTAGCGTCAAACGATGCCCCAACTGCAAGCGAGCGCGTCGCCTCCTCGTAATTTGCTGGATGCCACAGCCAGTCTTGTTGAGATTTCAGAGAGTGGAGGCGATCGATCCGGCCACCGAGATCGGGACGAACGGTCAATTCCAGGTGTGGATTTTTTAGCGTCATCATCAGCGTTATCAATTCAGCCTTGCGAACAAGCGATCGAGTCCGGAGTACGGAGGCGATCGCAAACAAAATTATCAATCACTTTATGGAACCAATATCAAGAAGCTGTAGTAATTGACACCTTCTTCACAAGCACAATGCTAGTAATGAAGCTTCACCTGTAGTCTATACGTTCTCAAGACAGATGAATATTTTCAAAACTTCCGCTACCGTTTTCGCTGCTTGCGCGTTTGGAGCAAGTGCCGTTGTTGCCATGCCGCAAGCGGCTCGCGCTGACTATCAAAGCTTCAACCTTGCACCTGGATTTATGCCTGATCCCGCTGTGGGAACGGGACTTTCGGGGGGTAGCCGCGCCACAAACGACTGCGGCTATGTGGATGCTGCCAATGCGCCTGATCATGTGGTGACGCTGACTCGCCCGTTTCAGTTTTTGCGTGCCAGCGTCGAAGCAGAAGGCGACGTGACGCTGCTGATTACCGGACCAGATGGTCGCTACTGCTCAGACGATGCGAACGGCTTGATGCCGGAAGTGTCTGGCTTTTGGCCTGCGGGAACCTATCAGATCTGGGTTGGCGATTTTGTCGGCGATCGATCGGGCACATACCGCTATGAACTTTACCTGAGCGAAGAATAATCCGGATTTGCCGTTCAACCTGAGTGAAGAATGATCCAGGTTTGCTGCTAAAATCTCAGCTTCACAGCAAAAAGACATTAAATGCAATTGGGCAAACTGTCCACTTCAGACGTGCTGCGGCGCGTCTTTTTCATGGCTTGAAGTTCATGGTTAGGAGCGCCGCCCGTTCACCAGCTTCTTGTTGTTCGATCGCTTCACGGCTCTCGATTCGATCGCAAAGCTGGGAATTTGCCGCAGTTCCTCCGCACTGAGGCTGTACTGCTCACACACCAAACTCAAGCGCGTTCCAATGCTGTTCACAGCATTCACCGAATGAGTTAAATCGCCCTGAAAGTGAATCAGCAAGTTCGTTTGCGGCTTGATCTGTGCGATCGCCTGCTTACGATTTTTCAACATTAGTTCGCCGCCTTGCAGTCCAGTGGGAACCTGAACGTACAAAACGCTGACGATCGCGGGCGGCTCAACCGTTTTGCAGTAGGAGCGCAAGGATCGATCGATGTGTGGATCAACTCGCGACCCTTGCCTCAGCAGCAGCGGATTCAGGTAAAAAGCGTTGCACTCTGGCTCTAGGGCGAGGTTGAGATAGTCCGCGAAAAAGGGAAATTGTTCGGTGACGGTGGCGAGGTGCGATCGCCTGAACACGATCGAGAAGCCTTGGGTTTCCACAAAATCGCGATTCAAATTGTTGACCGCCAAGTACGGACAGGCCAAAATTTCGCCCTGCAACCTGTGCAGATATTCGGGTGGAAGAACGTTGGCTCGCTGACGATAGTAGGGCACGGCGCGATCGAGGAATTCACTATAGCAATTTTGACCTTAAACTGCTGCAACCTGCGCCAGTTCCGTCGGCGCGAGATGCGAGTGAATCACTTGACCATCACGGAACCAGACGACGCGATGCGTCAGGCGAGCGACTTCCGGTTCGTGCGTCACCATCACGACCGTCATGCCGCTGGCGTTGAGTTCGGCAAAAATGTTCATCACTTCTTGCGTCGTGTGCGAATCGAGTGCGCCCGTTGGTTCATCCGCCAGCAGCAAAACCGGACGATTGACGATCGCTCGTGCAATCGCGACCCGCTGCTGCTGTCCGCCCGATAGCTGATTGGGTCGATTGTTCAGCCGATTTGCCAATCCCACACGGGTTAAGGCTTCGGCGGCTCGATCGCGCCGTTCCTGCGTGGGAACTCCGGCATACACCATCGGCAGCATCACGTTTTCGATCGCGCTAAGCTGCGGCAGCAAATGAAATTGCTGAAACACAAAGCCGATTTTGCGGTTGCGAATATGGGCAAGCTGGTCGTCTTCAAGCTGGGCAACATCTTCGCCGTCGAGGTAATACTGGCCGTCGGTGGGGCGATCGAGACAGCCAATCACGTTCATCGCGGTTGATTTTCCTGAACCGGATGGCCCCATGATCGCGCAGTATTCGCCGGATTCGACGATTAAATTTACGTCTAGCAGGGCGCGGACTTCGGTATTGCCTGCACCGTAGATTTTGGAAATATGTTCAAGCTGAATGATTTTTTGCATGGCTGTTTGCTTAGAAGGCTTAGGCACTGCGAAGGGCAACGATCGGGTCAAGTTTTGCGGCTTGGCGGGCGGGCACAACGCCAAAGAATAAGCCGATGCCGCCAGAAACGCCGACTGCCAAGGCAACGGCGATCGGGGAAACGCCTGCTTCAAGCGGGGTGAACATGCCAACCAAGGTGACGCCACCAACGCCGATCGCAGTTCCGACCAAGCCGCCCAAGGCGGAGAGAATCACGGCTTCAATCATGAACTGCACCAGAATGTCTTGCTGGGAGGCACCGATCGCCTTTCGCAGACCGATCTCCTGCGTCCGTTCGCGCACGGAAACCAGCATGATGTTCATGATGCCGATGCCGCCGACGAGCAGGGAAATGGCGGCGATCGCGGCCAGCATTAGCGTCAAGGCGTTGGTGACGTTGCCGACAATTTCGAGCGCGTCTTGTTGCGATCGCACGGTGAAGTCATCTTCATTCACGATTTGGTGACGCAGGCGCAGCAAATTTTCGATTTGAAACTGTGCGGCTTCCATTGATTGTTCGTCGCGGGCGGTGGCCGAAATGAAGGTGACGGCGGTTCCGTAGGGCGACGTGTTTCCGGTAATTCGGCTGGTCATCGTCGTGATCGGAATGAAGGCAACATCATCCTGGTTGTCTCCCAAAAATGCGCCTTTCGAGGCCATCACGCCGACGACTTCAAAGCTGATGTTTTTGATGCGGATTTGCTCTCCGATCGGATTGGTGCTGCCAAACAAGTTGCGGGCGAGGTCTGAACCGAGGGCGACGACGCGATTGCTGCGCTGGACATCGAGATCGCTCAGGAAACGACCGCGATCGACTTCAAAGCTGCGGACGATCGAGAAGTCGGGAACGGTTCCGGTAATGATCGAACTGGTGGTTCTGTTGCGGAAGCTAAGCTGCTGTTGCGATTGAAGCTGCGGGGCGACAGCGCTGACGGTGGGAACTTGGGCGGCGATCGCGTTCGCGTCTTCAAGGGTGAGCGATCGAATTTCGTCGTTCGATCGAACATCGTCTTCGTCGCTGCCGGGAATGACGAACAGGACGTTTGGTCCCAAAGATTCAAATTGTCCGGCTGCGTAGCGCTGTGCGCCTTGTCCAACTCCGACCATTGTGATCACGGAGGCGTTGCCGATGATGATGCCCAACATGGTGAGGCTGCTGCGGACGCGATTGGCGGTCAAGGTTTTGACAGCCATTTTCATGCTTTCGAGGATGTCCATAGTGTGGCGACTTTTAAGAATTCACGTTCAATCAATTTCTTCCTGCAATCAAACAAATCTCAAGTTCAAAGTCCCCCATTCATGGGGGATTTAGGGGGCTTTCCAGGGTTTCAAACTTCAGATAACAAATTTTTCGAGGTTGGATTGCTTTTGGTTTCCGAGCCAGTGGAGGCTAGGGCCACCCCTCCTCCACACCTCCAACCCCGGCAGGGAGAGTCCTCCCATGCACCCTACGCAAGGGGCTACTCGTGGGTGGCAATGTGGCGCTTCGCATTGGCTGTGCCGACCGCGACCTGGGTTTTCCGAACCGTTGCCTGTTGGTCAGTCTGCCTTTACGCCCACACCCCACACCCACACCCCTACTCTTCCACCTTCGCCGGATCGATATCCTCAATGCTCCATCCGGGCGGCGGGGCGGTGAAGATGCGATCGCCCGGTTGCAGTCCTTCGAGGATTTGGGTTTGGTCTCCGACTGCCGTGCCGAGGGTGACGGGGCGAAAGGTGGCTTCGTTGTTTTCGTCGGGGACGAGGACTCCGGTTTGACCTTGGGCGGTGACGATCGCGCCGATCGGAACAGTAATCGCGTTATCGACTTCTTCGCCTAGGAAGGTGAGATCGACGTTCATGCCGGAGAGCAGTTTGTCTTGTCCGGTTTCGAGGGAAACGCGCACTTCAAAGGAGGTGACGTTTTGGCGAACGACGGCTTCGGGGGCAATCAGGCGGACGCGACCGCGAAAGACATCATCGGGAAAAGCATCCGCGACGATTTCGACGGGCTGATTGGGTCGAAGCTGCTGAATGTCAACTTCGGGGACTTCTGCAACGACTTCAAGCCCCTGGGCAAGGGCGACGATCGCGGTTGAAGTTCCGGACTGTTCGGCAGAAGCAGACGTGGCGGGCGAAACGAATGCGCCTTCGCTGGCATAGCGCTGGGTAATAATTCCCCCAAAGGGAGCGCGAATCACCGTGTCCGATTGGCGGACTTCGACGGTTCGCAGGTTGGCGATCGCTTCTTGCAGTTGCGCTTGGGCTTCTTGGATTTCCTCAGCGCGGCTGCCGCTTTGCAACAGTTGCAGGCTTTCGCGCGATTCGCGGACTCCGGCTTGCAGTTGGGTGACGGTGGCGCGGGCGGTTTCGGCTTCGCTGATCACCTGGTTGAGCGTGTCTTGCGAGATGGCTCCGGCGTCAGCAAGCGATCGATTCCGCTCAACGCGATCTTCGGCCAGCGCCAGTCGCGATTGCGCTTCTCGGACTCTCGCTTCGGCTTGGGCAACGGCGGCTTGGCCTCTGGAAATTTCTTCGGGTCGATTGCCCGATCGCACCTGACTGAGTCGCGCTTGGGCTTGGGCAACTCTGGCTCTGGCCTGCTCAATTTCAGCGACGATGTCTGCGTTTTCCATGCGGGCAATGATTTGCCCTTGGGAAACGCGATCGCCCTGCTGCACATAAAGCTCAGCGAGAATTCCGGCGCTTTTGGGACTGAGGTTGACGGTTTGGATGGGTTTCACGTCGCCGCTGGCCGTAATTCGCACGGTTAAGGGCTGCGACTGCACGGACTCAGTGAGCGCAGCAATGTCTGGGGTGGCGTTGCGGTTGCGAATCACGATCGCGCCAGTGGCGGCACTGCCAATCAGACCGATCGCCAGCAGACCCGCCAGCCAAGGAGTCGGGCGACGTTTTTTGTCAAACATAGAGAGTTGCATGAGCCGTGTGAGGTAGGGAATTATTGAGAGTCGGAAGTTTGCTCGCGCAGCCAGCGATCGTGCAGAAGCGGCAGTTCGCGCTCCCAGAACGCATGAATGTCGCGCATTTCTTGGAGTCGCATTTGCTGATGTGGGCCTTGGTCGGCCAGCAGAGCGAGTCCGCGATCGGCCAGTTCTCGAAAAGCGGTAATTTGCGTCATCCGCTGCTGCGACATCTGTGTCCAGGCGTGCGGTTTAATCTGAAAATAATCGCGGCGATCGCCGGGTAGACTAATCCGCTCGATCAGACCCACTTGAATGAGCAAGCGCGTCATCATGCTGATCGAGCCTTTGCTCGCCTGCAATACTTCGGCAATTTCGCTGAGCGACTGCTGAGCGGGAACTGAAACCAGCAGCCAGCCCAAAATTCGTCCGGCCATGCGCGGCAGTCCAACGGCTTCAAACATGACGCCGACATCTTCCACGAACTGCGCTTGCGGCGATCGTTCGGGTGGCGGCTCGATCGAGGCGGGTGCAACAGACGATAGCTCTACAGGCTTCACGTTAAAAATCTTTATAATTTGTGATGTTTCTATTCTAGCGATGTTCATTTCGTTCAGTAAATACTAAACGCATTGAATCTATCAATAGTTAGAATCATGCTGTGGCAGCAAAATTACGAACGCCCACAGGCGGAGATCAAGCGTGCAAGGCTCAACCTCTCATGAATTGATTGAATTGCAGCCGGAACGATCGCGCCTCACCTTTGCGAGAGACGCTTGCTGCTTTGGGGAACGAAACGCGATCGCTTACTGGTTGCGGCTGAGCGTAAAGGCGCGGAAATAGCGGGCTTGCTCTTCGATGCGGGTGGCAATGCGATCGCACACCAGGTTGCAAAGCTCAAAAATCAAATCGTCTTCTACTCGGTAATAGGCAGATGTGCCTTCGCTGCGCCGTGTGAGAATCCCCGCTTGCAGCATGACTTTGAGATGCTTGGAAACGTTTGCCTGACTGGTCGCGGTCGCTTCAACTAAATCCTGAACGCATTTCTCGCCGTCTCGAAGCAGATTGAGCAGCCGCAGTCGCATCGGTTCACTCAGAACGCTGAAATATTCAGCTACTTGCTGCACAACTTCTGACGGTACAGAATCGCCTGGTTCCATGCAATCTCCGACGTTTAGAGCGTTGATCCCCAGATTGTATCAGTCTACGCCTCGATAGCGATAGAGCGATCGATGACCCTTAGGAAAGATTTTGCAAGAAAAAACGCTTGCTCGACTGCCAGAATTCTTCAAACAGGTAAATTTCACTAAGTTGCAGAATCCACATGCAACGCGGCGTTCTAGGTTAAATTTTTAAGCGAATCGATTCATCACTCAATCGAAGTAGATTTAGTGTTTCGTTCCCCGGATGCCCGATCGTCTTCTGTTGATGTCCCAACCGCATGCCGCATTCTTCACCGCCTGACCAAGAGCCACAACCCCATTTCCATCGCTGGCGGCTGATGCTGCTGCGAGCCGCCCTGATTTCTGGAGGTGTAACGCTAGCTGCGGGCGCGATCGGCGCGTGGTGGGCATGGACGTTTATTCAAGAGCGCCTCGCTCCGCTGGTCGAAACCAATCTGTCGCAAACCCTCAATCGTCCGCTGGATCTCGGAGAAGTGGAGCAGGTAACGCTGACCGGATTGCGGTTTGGCGAATCAATTCTGCCGCCAACAGCGAATGACCGCGATCGCGTCACTGTCGATGCGGTTGAGGTCAGCTTTAATCTGTGGGATGTAATCTGGACGCGCCGCCTCGGTCTGGACATCACGCTGCTGCGCCCCGATATTTTTGTCGATCAAACGCCGGACGGTCGCTGGATCAGTACGCAGGTGACAACTCAAGATTCACGCGGCATCATCAAAACCGAACTCGACACGATTCGATTTCGTCAGGCCACCTTGACGCTTGAACCGTCGCCTGCCGTGAGTGCCGAGGCGAATGAACCGGGAGCAACCGCTCGCACCATCACGCTGCAAAACGTCAACGGCAGCGCCAATCTGCAAAACCAAAATCAAAAAATTTTCTTTGAAGCGAACGGCGCGATCGCGACGGGTGGCAGCTTAACCCTGAAGGGCGAAACCGATCGCACGATCGATCGCACTCGCGTCTCCATCCAGGGAGAAAACTTGCAGGCCGCCGATGTCAGCGCCTTATTGCCCCTGCCGATTCGCTTGCAGGCCGGACAGGTTGGCGGCAACTTGACGATCGACTATCAGCCCGACAATCCGATCGCCGTCAACGGCACGGTGCAGGGACAAGGCGTGTCGGCCAAAATTGCCGAAGTGCCGAACGAATTTCGGCAGGTGGCAGGCCGCTTGCGATTTGTCGATCAGCGAATTTTCTTTGAAGAACTGAGCGGGCTGTATGGCGAAATTCCGGCTGAACTCAGCGGTAGCCTTGACTTTGAGGAAGGCTATGACCTGAGGGCGCAAGCGGCATCGGTGACGGTTCCCAACCTGCTTCGCACCTTTAACTTGAAAACGCCGATCGCCCTTTCCGGTGTGTTTCAAGGCGATGTCCGCATCACGGGAGAAATTGATCGCCCGCTGCTGACCGGAACAGCGCGATCGATTCGTTCAGCTCAGGCCGATCGCCTCCGCTTCGATCGCCTCACCACCAACTTTCGCGTCACGCCACAAGCGCTAACGTTCGATCAAATTACGGCGGTTCCCAGCGGCGGCGGCGTGGTGCAGGGCAGTGGCACGATCGGCTTTCGCGACGAAACGGTTGCCTTTCGCTTCAACACGACCAACGCGCCCGGAGATGCGATCGCCCGCAGCTACGGCTTCAACAATCCAAATGTAAGATTAGGCGCGATCGCCGCCACAGCCAGCGTTGAGGGCACGTTCAGCAATTTTCAAACGAACGTGCGCTTTCAGGCGTTGCAGGCCACCTACCCGACAACGGGCGAAGCGCAAATTCGCGGCAGCAACGTCCGCTTTCGCAATACCGAAATTCGCGTGGCGGGCGGGCGCATCTTGGGCGAAGGCGAAGTTGCCAATGGTCGCTGGAATGCCAACGGCCAAATTGCCCAAGTGCCGCTGAATCAATTTCGATCGAACCTCTCTGGCGCACTCAATGGCGACTTTCAGCTTGCCGGAACGCTCACCAACTTCAGCCCCGACACGATTCGCGGCAGCAGCAACTTTCGCATTGACAACTTCGCAGGCGGACGCATCGTCGGGCAGGGCACGATCGCCAATGGCCGCTGGAATGCCGTTGCCTCTGCCAGCCAAGTTGCCCTCAATCGCTTTAATCCAAGCCTTGCTTCTGGCTCACTCGGCGGCAATTTTCGCGTCGCTGGACGGCTGAGCGACTTTTCGCCCAACGCAATTCAGGCGCAAGGCCAATATCAAATTGCGAACTTGGCAGGCGGGCGCGTAGCGGGCAATGTGGCGATCGCAAGTGGCCTCTGGAACGCGACCGTACAAGCGAGCAACGTCGCCCTTGCTGCTTTCTCTCCCAATCTGCGCGGCGAACTTGGTAGCAATCTACGTGTCAGCGGCACACTCGCAAATCCGTCTCTCGCAACGATTCGGGCGGCGGGTCAGGTGCAACTGTCGCAAGGCTTGGCACAGATTGATCGTCCGCTCACCGCTTCAATTCGCTGGCTGGGCGATCGGCTGCAAATCGATTCCGCCACCGCTCCCGGCCTCAGAGCCAATGGCGTTGTCTTTGTGGCAACCCAAACGCCCGCCATTTCTCGCTTTGACATCAATCTCGGCCTGCAAGATTACAACCTGGCCGATCTACCTGTCACCCTGCCCAACAACGTTCAGGTTGCGGGACTCGCTGATTTCCAAGGCCGGATCAGCGGCACACCTAGCGCACCTGCCGCCATTGGTCAGTTGGCTTTGCAAAATCTCGTCGTCAACAACAGCCTTGCCTTTGAAGATCGATTGGCGGGCAGCGTCCGCTATGGCGGACAAACTTCAGTGGTCGATTTGCGCGGCGATCGCGATCGCATCTATGCCCAGCTTGATTCACGCAACCGCCCGATCGAATTTCTGATTCAGCAAGACACGACGATCGCGCAGGGGCGCACAGTGGGCGATCGGCTGATTGCCTCGGTCGCAAACTTTCCGCTGGACGTGCTGAATTTGCGTCCTGTTGCAACGTTGGGCACAATTGGCGGCACGCTCAACGGCGACTTCAATGTCAACCTCAACACGTTTGCGGCAGAAGGCCGGGTGGCGATCGCACAGCCGCGCTTGGGCTATCTCAACGCGATTCAAGAGGAATCTACACCGGACAGCTTAGTGGCCGAATTTCGCTACGCCAACGGCGCGGGCGTCATTTCCAACGGAGAACTGCGCTTCAACAACAGCCGCTATTTGCTGGCCGGAAACTTTTCTGGCGGCAATGATCCACAGTTTCAAGGCAAAATCACTGCCGACCAAGGACGAATTGAAGATATTCTCACTGCCCTGCAATTTTTTGACTACGAAGATTTTGGACGCGGACTGGAACTGCCCACCTACGATTCCGCCGATGCGCTTGACCTTGTTCCAGTCGGTTCACCCGGCGCCGCGCTGATTACCCAACTGCGCCGCTTGGCAGAAATCGACGTTCTGCGAGCGCAGCGACAACAGCAAGAAGACGCGCAAATCCTGCCAGATCTGGCAACGTTGAACGGTGCATTCACAGGCGAAATTGACATCGCCGCTTCAGCCCGATCGGGCATTATAGCCAGCTTCAACCTGGAAGGTCAAGACTGGCGCTACGGCGAATATGGAGTCGATCGCGTCATCCTGGCAGACGGCACGTTTGAAAACGGCGAGTTGACCGTGTTGCCGTTGCGCTTGCAGGGCTTTAGCTATCTGGAGGCGGGCGATCGCGTTGAAAATCCCGATTCGTTCCTCAGCTTTTCGGGCAGCGTCGGCGGCGAAGCGCAGTCCGGACAGCTTCAGGCGCAGCAGGTTCCCGCCGCTTTAGTGCGCGACTTCTTTGACACGCCGCTGGATGTTGACGGTCAGATCAATGCAACTGCAACCGTTTCAGGCAGCTTCCGCAATCCGCAGGCAACCGGAGAATTTAGCTTGGCGGAGGGCAGCCTCAACGGTACGCCTGTCCAAGAAGCCACCAGCTTCTTTAGCTACAACGATGCGCGATTGAACTTTGAGGGGCGCGTGGTTGTCGAGGAACCGCAGCCCTTGACGATCGCAGGCAGCCTTCCCTACCGCTTTCCGTTCATGACCGTGTTTCCCGACAGCGACGCGATCAGCCTCGATGTGAACGTGCAGGATGAAGGACTCGCGCTGCTCAACCTCTTCCAAAATCAGGTGGCCTGGGAAGGCGGCGAAGGCAGCGTTAATCTGCAAGTGCGCGGCACGGCATTGAATCCGATCGCGGAGGGAACTGCCCGCTTCGAGAACGCCACCTTCACGGCTCAAGCCTTACCCGAACCGCTCACCAACGCTTCTGGGCGCATCCAGTTCAACCGCAGCCGCATTCAGGTGGAAGCCTTTCGCGGTGACATTGGCAGCGGCTTTGTTACCGCGATCGGTGTTTTGCCCATCTTCGATCCCAACGACGCTCCTACTTCCGATACCGTTTCGCCGCTTATTGTTAAGCTAAACGACCTCACACTCAACTACAAAGGACTCTACAACGGCAACGTCAGCGGAGAAGTCAACATTGCTGGAGCCGCGCTTGCTCCGCTGATCGGCGGCAACATCACCCTCAGTCAGGGGCGCGTTTCCCTGCCGGATACTGCCGCCCCCGCCACGACAGAAACCCCAACTGCTGAAGCCAACGCCCCGCTCTTTACGGCTCCCGCGCTCAACAATCTGCAAATCACCTTGGGCGATGCGCTGCTGATTACGCGTCAGCCCGTTCTAAATTTTCTAGCCAGAGGCGATCTGCTTGTCAACGGCTCGCTCGACAACTTCCGCGACCTCGAAGCCAACGGCACGATCGAACTGCGCGGCGGGCAGGTGAATTTGTTCACAACGCAGTTCAACCTCGATCGCCGCTTTCCCCAAACCGCCACTTTTACCCCGAATCAAGGCCTCGATCCAGAACTCAACATCACCCTCGTCACCTCTGTTCCCGAAGTTACCAGTACGCCCACACAGATCACGTCTTTCACGCCGTTTGCCTCGTCGGAAGTTAGCGCGATTCCCGCTAGCGAATTTGGCTCACTGCAAACGGTGCGCGTGCAGGCAAGAGTTACAGGCCGCGCCAGTCAGCTTGGCCGCAACTTGGAGCTAAGCAGCAGTCCGGGGCGATCGCAAAACGAAATCCTCGCCTTGATCGGCGGCAGTTTCGTCGATACGTTGGGTCGAGGCGACACGACCTTGGCACTTGCCAACCTCGCCGGATCAGCGCTGCTTACGCGCGTCCAAAACTTCATCGGCAACACGCTTGGCCTCAGCGAATTCCGCTTGTTCCCCACGTCAATCACCAACGACGAAGGCCAAGCCAACTTTGGCCTCGCTGCCGAAATTGGCGTAGACATCACGCCCAATCTATCCGCCTCCGTGCTGCAATTTCTCACCACGCCCGAACCCACTCAGGTCGGTTTGCGCTATCGCCTCAGCGATGAATTTCTGCTGCGTAGCTCAACGAATTTCTCTGGGGAATCGCGAGTCGTCCTAGAGTTTAACCGCCGCTTCTAAATCTGCTGCGGCAGATCAAAGCGCTGCTCGATCGCGCTCAAAATTTCTGCTTCTGCGGCATTGATCTCGCGATCCATCTGCATCACTCGTTGGCACTGAACATAGAGCGGCGCAGCAAATTCTGGATCAAGCTGGTCAAGCAGTTGATCGAGCGGTTGAGGAGAACGCAAACTATCAGAAATCTGCTGAATCGATCGATCGCTAAGCTGCAAGCGATCGAGTTCCGGCTGAATTTCTCGCCAGGTTTTGTTGGGATAGCTCGCTAACAGCATTCGGGCCAAAACTTGGTCAGTAATCTGCTGCTGCTCGATCGCCTTTTGCAAATAGCGATCGCTTTCCTGCTGCAAATTTGCCAGGTTCGCTTCGATCAATTCTCCGCTCTGCTTCGCTTCATAGAACCGACAGGCCGCATAGCCCAATGTATACATCATCGTCGCATTCGTTCCCGCCCCGATCATCGCTCCGGCCAGCGGCACATTGCGTAGAAAACCCAGCCCTGCCTGAAGCGCTTTGCTGCCGCCCAGAGCCAGCCCAAAAATCGCCAGAACTTCACCTTTACGGCCTGGATCTTTCAAATCCAGGCCATAAGCAGCAGCAATTTGATAAACCATTTCGGTTTGCAGTGCAGTCGTCGCCGCCAGATCGATCGCCAAAAGTGCCAAAGCCGCACCGGGAACCAAGCTGCTGACCACACCTGTTCCTGCCGCATACATTGCCTTCTCAACCATGATGCGATGCGCGATTTCGCGGGATGACTCGTCCGGATATTTCGCTTGCAGTTGTTCGACAACCGCTTGCGCCTTTTGCAGGTCAATGCGATCGCTGATGCCTACCAGCCAGTCGATTCTCAGCAAGCCCGACAGTCGGCGCACCAAGCTGTTGTTGCCAAGTGCGGTAACGGCGTACCCTGTACCCTTGGTCGCTTGGTCAACCCACTGATAGCCTTGCTTGACCGTAGCCTCGCCCATCCAAACCACGAGATCGCTCGCCCAAGTTGCAAAATCGATCGCCGTTTGGCCGACATGCGTCGAGGTTTTGCCGACGATCGAACCGATGGCGGCAGCAGTGTCGATCGCGCTTTTGCTCGTCTGAGCGGTCGTGTGGCCTAAAATTTCGCCCAGTCCGGCAGCGGTTTCGACAACAGTTTTGCCCGTTTGCTGCGCGGTTGCGGTCATGGCCGTACCGAGTCCCGCCGCTGTTTCAACCGCAGCTTTCCCCATGCTCAAGGCAGTGCTGCCAACTGTTTCACCCAGCTTCGCGCCCAAGGATACGATCGATTCCGACTCGGCCTTGGGCGGCTGGGATGCGATCGGGTCAGTCGAATTGCTAACATCTGGTTCCCGATTCATAAGTGTTTGAAGTTAATGTGTTTGTGCAGAGAATACTCTCTGATTAATGGGTGAAAATATAAGAGAAGCAAACTGCGGCAGCATCAACTCCTGCCGCTTCAGCATTAGTGCTGATCGCCTAAATCGCCAGGTTCGTTGACATAAATTTGCGGTTCAACGGCGAAATTGTTGATCAAACCGCCTTCATCAATCACGTAGCCATGCGTCGTGTGAATCGGTTCGGGATCTTCAGCTTCTTCTTGAGCGTCTTCAGCTTTAATGTTTTTGATGTTTTTCTCAACATCCACATTGTTGGGAATAATTGCATCCGGCGCATTCACATCGGTCGGCTGAGCCGTTTGCACACCAAATTGGTCGCCAGGTGCGCCACGTCCGGGTTCAGCTTCAGTCGGGTCGCCAAGGCGAACATCCTGCATTTCTTTTCCGGTCATATCTGCTTCATTTGCCATAGTTAAACTTCCTGTGTATCAATTTGCTGTTAAACAACTCTGCTTGAGTTGATAGCCATAAACTACCCTGTTTCGATCGCTCCTCGATTCCTTCTAGAGACAGGAACCCGAAGCGCGATCGCTCTTTCCTGCGGAGAATTTCGTATTGAATCGCACCCTCTGTAGAATCAGCCTGTGGTGCGATCGCAAGCGTGAAGGAGCGATCTTGTTTTGCTAAAGCTTACCGGAGTGCCTGAATGCGCGATCGATAGGCGGCATCATCCTGACCGATGCCTTGATCGGCAGTAGCCGGATTGATTTGGCGCTGGAGGGCAGCGATGCGATCGCTCGTCGCCGGATGCGTACTCAAAAATGTGGGCACAGAACCTTGACCGACCAGCTTTTGCATGAAATCAACCATTGCCCCCGGTGCATATCCAGCACTGGTGATGTTTGCCAAGCCGAGCTGGTCAGCTTCCAGTTCCGCTTGACGACTGTGGGGACGACGGATTGCCAGTTCGACACCCAAGTTGACCGCAGTGTTGCGATCGAGTCCCGCCGCAGTGACTAGGCCAGAAGCGATCGCCGCTTCGCGCATTTGTTCGACTGCATGACGAGCGGCAATGTGGCCGATTTCGTGGCCGATGACGCTGGCAAGTTCCGCTTCGTTGTCAGCTAGACGCATCAAGCCTGTGGTGACGTAAACATAGCCGCCCATCGTGGCGAACGCATTCACCTGCTCGCTTTCAACGGCTTGAAAAACATAGGGAATGTTCGGGCGGCTGCTGGACGGTGCGAGTCGCTGGCCGATTTGATCGACGTAGTCGCGAATGTTGGAGTCGCGGACAAGGCGAAATTCTTGGCTGGTGAGCTGGTCGTTGATGCGGCGACCAAGTTCGACTTCTTGGCGATCGCCCAAGTTGGAAAGCTGAATCACCTGGACGCCGCGCAAAATCAAGTCTAGCCAAGGAATTGCTGGACTCGGCTGAGCCGTTGACAAAATCAAGCTCAGCGCTACTAAAGCCGAGACCAAGCCGTACAGCCAGCGGCGGCGCAGTCGATCGATCGATCCAAGCAGAGTTTGAAGCATCATAGACTGTTGGCTGAAAGTTGAACAGGGGAAACGATAAGCAGGGCGACGATCGCGATCGCGATTTTGTTGCCTGTCAAATTTCACAAAATTTGTGCGCTCTGCGGAGCAAAGCTGCTAGAGTGCCTTCTGGAGATGCATGTTTTGGTAAAGCGGTATGGCAATTCTCGATTCTCAAGGACGACTATTCGGCAAAGTTAGCCTGCTCGATATTGGCGCGGCACTCGTGATTTTGCTGGTCATTTTTGGCGTGTTCTTCTACCCTGGCACGGCTGGCTCAGTGGCGCAAGTGGGCGCTCAAACCAAAGCGATCGAAGTGGATGCCGTCGTGCGCGGTTTGTCGGTGGCGCAACCCCAGCAGCTTATGACCGACATCAAAACAGCCCAAAAAACAAATATCATCATCCGCAACCAGCCCTACGGCCAAATCAACGTCAAGGATGTCAAGCCACTACCGCGCACCGTCACGGTTTCACAACCGGACGGCAGCGTGAGAGCTTTGCCCGATCCACGTCCTGAAATGGCCTACAGCACCGACATGTTAATGACTTTGGGTGGCAACGCAAATATTACGGACGATGGTCCGGTTTTGGGAAACAACAAAATCAAAATTGGCACACCGATCGAACTCGAAGGTCAAACCTACCGCTTCAACGCCACCATTGTCGAAGTCCGCATTCCCCAGTAGCGATCGAGACCCCTCGATCGATCAGGACACTCTCGATCGCTTTGAGCCACTGCTGCATCTGGAACGGATTCTTGACAAAGAACGCAGCAATACCTTTACCAGCGCTTTGTCTCAAACGGCGATTCAACAAGCTGCACTTCAAACACTTCGCTAAAAGCACGAGCGACCTGCTGCTGAACGGCAGCAAACTCGATCGCGCCAAACTGCGCTAGGCTGCCGACGGGTCGATCGTCAATGCCGCACGGAACGATCGCGCCAAATCCAATTAAATCTGGACACACGTTGATGGCGAAACCGTGCATCGTAATCCAGCGGCTGACCTTGATGCCGATCGCCGCCACCTTGTAGCCTTCTACCCAAACGCCTGTTAGTCCAGAAATGCGCTCACCCACCAAACCAAACGGGGCGATCGATCGAATCACGACTTCTTCAAGCTGACGCAAATACCAGTGCAAGTCCGGCTGATAGCGACGCAAATTCAAGATCGGATAGCCGACAAGCTGCCCCGGACAGTGATAGGTCACTTCGCCGCCGCGCTCGACTCGACACACTTTTGCCGCCGACCGCGTGGCATCAAATTTGACAAACTCCCAGCTTGCGCCTTGACCGAGCGTGTAGACGGGCGGATGCTCCAGCAAAATGAGTAAATCTTCAAGGTCAGGATTCGATCGCCGCTGCTCGACAAGCGATCGCTGCCACTGCCAAGCGGTTTCATAGTCCATCAATCCGACCTGGTAAAGTTGGCAGCGCAGTTGCGATCGAATCAGTTCGTGCGGAGAAGACGTGTTTTTTAGCACCATTCAGTAAAATTTCAAGCGGGATTTAACACAATTTTCGGTTCAAGCGCTGAGCAACAAATCAAGAATAGTGAACAGATGCAAATGATTCTAAAGTGGTCTGTTCTACAGAATACAAAGTGTTAGGGTAAAAGTATCACCCCCATCCTCTAGGGAGGCAGCTTTATGAAGCTTGTGATTCAGGGCAAGAATATCGAAATTACTGATGCAATCCGCGAATACGTCCATCAGAAAATCGAAAAGGCCGTCAACCATTTTCAAAATTTAACCACAGAAGTTGACGTTCACCTTTCTGTTGCCCGCAATCCTCGAATCAATCCTCGCCAAACCGCAGAAGTGACGATCTATGCTAACGGTGCAGTCGTCCGGGCTGAAGAAAGCAGCGAAAATCTTTACGCCAGCATTGACATGGTTGCCAACAAGATTTGTCGCCAACTCCGCAAATACAAAGAAAAGCGCCAAGAGCAAATTCAAGCACCCGTGAAAACCGTTGAAGTGCTGGACGAATCAGCCGTTGGTGATTTGGTGAGCGATCGCGCCCCCAGTCTGCCTTCCCAAGTCGTGCGAACCAAGTATTTTGCGATGCCACCCATGACCGTTGAGCAAGCTCTAGAACAGCTTGAACTGGTGGATCATGATTTTTATATGTTCCTCAATGCCGAAACGCACGAAATCAACGTGATCTATGAGCGCAATCACGGCGGATATGGCGTAATTCAACCTCGTCATCCCAACGGCAAAGGCAAGGTTGAACACAGCAAGTCAGCCGTTCATGCGGCCAAACGCTAGCAGCGAAACATCGATCGACAGGTCTGCGCTAGCGCCATTTGCACAGTAGAAATCCTGTTTTACGATGAGTAATCAAACGTGCCGATTTCACCTGCTGACCAGGCAAAATCGGCACGTTTGATCGCGTTTCATCATCACTAACGGTGCGAATCGAGTGATATATGCCTACACCTTTTTGGCGAGTTCCACCCGATCGATTCTGACGTTGCCAGCCGGATTTGCGGGGAATTTGGCGATCGTTTCTGCGGCTGAATTGGTCGCCGTTGTTGAACCCGAATTAGATTTGGAAATGCTTCAGCGCAGCGACGAGCAACTGATGCAGGCCGTTTTGAATCACGATCGCGTCATTCGCGAACTATTTGAGCAAACAACGCTGCTGCCTTTACGGTTCGGTACTTGCTTTGTCTCAGAAGCCGGACTAGTTGAGCATTTGCACACGCACCAGCAAGCCTATCTGAACAAGCTCGCCGCGCTGACCAATCAAGTGGAATACAGCCTGAAATGCTCGCCGCTTGCAGCCTCAGACCGGGCGATCGAGCCTGACCTGAAGGGCAAAGATTACTCTCTGGCAAAAAGCGCTGGTTTTTTGCAGGAAACGCAGCGGCAGCAAATGCAGCAATCGCAGTTGCGATCGCTTCAGGCCACGATCGCGCAATCCTATCCGGTCACGATCGGTGAGGTGCAAGATGGCGTGGAGCGATTGTATTTGCTGGTGGATCAATCGATCGATGCACAGCTTCAGCAGCAGTTTCAGCAGTGGCAAGCTGACGCTTTCCTGTGGCAGTTGAGTCTGGGAAACGGGTTGCCACCCTATCACTTTGTTTAGCGCCATAGGCCGTCTACTGCGAAATGGGTTCGGCAGGTGGTGCAAGCTGAACTTTGGGACTGGGAACTTCGACAGGATCGGGCGCGGGCGGTTCGGGCGCAACCGGAGTCGGATCGGGCAGAGGTGCTTCCGGCTGTGGAACTGGATCGGGCAAGCTTTCGACCTTTGGCGCTTCGATCTCTGGCTTGGATTCGACCTGTGGCTGATCTTCGACTCGCGATCGCGATCGCTCTGGTTCAGACCGCTCGACTTGGCGAGAACGCGATCGCGGGCGCGGCTCATAATATTCGGGTTCCGGTTCGATCGCTCGTCGCTGCCGCGTGGTGCTGCGCCGCTCGATCGCTGGACTTGCTGAATCAAAGGAATCGTCTCCGCTGTCGCTGTCGGCATATGGATCTTCGCCGAGCCAGTCAGTTTTCTCAGGAAAAGACTGTTCGCGACTAAACAAAGCAGGTGCGCTTGCCGATGCCGCACCGTTGCGGAGCTTCCAGCCGATCGCAGCTCCGCTCAAGCCTGCGAAACCTGCGGTGAGCAGCAGGGCGATCGGCAGCCAGCGCGAAAAGCGAGAAGTCGAAGGTGCGGGAACAACGGGTGGCGGTGGCGGCAGTGGCGCGATCGCCTGAGCGGGCAGTGAGGGAAGCTGAGGCGCAGCGGCGACAGGAGCGGGAGCAGGAGCAGGCGGAGCGATCGCTGGAACCGCGATCGAAGGGGCGGTATTGCCACTTTCGGCAGGCGCACCCAAGACGGCAGGCGTCAAAAACGGCATCCAGTCTGTGAGCTTGATGGGAGTTGAAGCGGGTTCCAGGACAACGTAGGGCAGGTTGTTTTCTTCAAAGCAGTCCCGCACGATCGCAGCTTTGAGTTTGCCCTGCTTCACAGTGGCGAGAAATTGCTGCCGCAGCGCATCAAATCGGAACGACTGCTGCAAGCTCGGATTGAGCGTGTGAATCACGACGGGATGATTCAAGCTAGTGTGGGTCGCCTGATAGCTGACGGTGGCATCGGTTTGATGCAGCAGCTTGTGAATCAAGTATTTGCCGTTTTGCAGCGTTGCGCCAGCCGTCAAGCTCATACAGAAATTTTGTGAAATGGCTCTGCCGATTCTACCTTATGGGGCTTGGAGATTGAGCGTCAACTATCGGGGATTGACCGTTCCCCTTGCGCCCTCAAAGCGGAAACCGTTCTGCCAAAAACGCTTCGGCTGAAGCGCGATCGCTCACCTCACCATCCAGCGTGGCGGCTTGCAGTTCACTCAACATGAATTTGAACTGTTGACCCGGACGGTAGCCAAGCTTTCGCAAATCGTTTCCGTCGAGCGGTGGCTTGATGGTTGACCAAACGGTGAGATATTGCCAGATCGCTCGGCGGATCGATCGCGAACTGCGGACGGCAACGAGAACGAGCGTCGCGATCGACAACGCCTGTAGCTGCTGCACAATTTGGCTGGGACGATATCCTGCGGGCAATTCGGCCTGCAAGCGTGCTTCGATCGCGTCAAGCTGAGTCAGGCGATCGATCGTCTCAGCGGGAAGCTGAAGATTTTTGGCAACTGGGGGGCGGTCGGGCGGCGAAAGCTGAGCGAGCAGCACTTCGAGCAGAACGAGCCAGTGTTCCAGCGATTGAGCGCGATCGAAGCGTTTGAGCCAGCGATCGGCACGGCGAAGTTGCAGATGCAACTCAGGCGTCATTTCCAGGTCGGGATGCAAACAGCGCAGTCCACCCAAATCCGAGAGCAAGCTGAGTGCAGGCTGCCAGTAGGCCGCTTCGAGCAAATATTTAAGTTCGCGCCGCAGTCGAGTTTGCAGGGCAGGCGTTTTTTCCATCTCGGCCTGGATGCGATCGAACACGCCGCTGGCGATCGCGTGGCGGATATAGCCTTCGGTTTGCGGATCGATCGTGAAGTGTAAGCGGGTGGCAAA
Organism: Microcoleus sp. FACHB-1515; assembly: GCF_014696105.1. Lineage (GTDB taxonomy): Bacteria > Cyanobacteriota > Cyanobacteriia > Elainellales > Elainellaceae > JAAUTJ01. Next base: position 213,310 of record NZ_JACJPO010000038.1, on the reverse strand, counting down.
ACGAACGGCGCGGTAGATGCGCGTCGGGTCTTCAATGAAGCTGTTGCTGTGCAGAACGCGAATGCGCTTGGCCTGCAAGTCGAGCAGGCCGCCAAAAAAGTCGAGCAGTTCACTGGTGCGGGGAGCCGTCAGGCGAATTGCCAGCGCGTTAATGGTGAAATCGCGGCGGTATAAATCTTGGCGAATCGAACTGGCTTCGACTTCCGGATTGGCAGCGGGATACGGATAAAACTCGGTGCGGGCGGTGGCAATGTCGAGGGCAAGATTTTTCTGTGAATCGGCGGAGCGATGCGGCCACAGCAATGCTGCCGTCTGAAATTTGCCGTGTACCTGAAGTCGCGTGTCGGGAAAGGTTTGCTGAAGGGCGCGAGCCAGTTCTACGCCTGCTGCGGCATCTGCCGATCGATGAAAGCCATCCACAACCAAATCGATATCGACCAGTTGCAGCGCTCCCGAAGCGGGATCGCTCAGCAGCAAATCGCGCACTGCGCCGCCCACCAGGTAAAGCTGCCAGCCGCGCTGTTCGGCTTGATTGGCGGCCATTTTGAGGACGGCTTGCAGTTCTGGTGAAAGCCGCTTCAGCAGTTGCGCGATCGCGGCAGGTGGCGGGACAACAAGTCGGGCAGTCGGGCGATCGATCGTCCTGCCCTGATGCAACTGCCGCAACACATCAGTGCGCGTCACAATTCCCACAAGCTGGTCTTGGTCAAGAACGGGCAAACGGCCAATGTCATACGTCACCATCAGCGCTTCGATTTCCGGCAGCGTACTGTCGGGCGCGATCGTTTTGAGATTCGTACTCATGTAGCCTTTGACGGGCGCGTGGCTAAAGCCGTGATGCAGGGCGATATCGAGATCGCGTCGCGAAATCACGCCAACTAGTCGATCGCTCGCATCCACAACCGACAGGCCAGCATGTCCATAGCGCAGCAAAATTCGCTGCGCCTCAGCGATCGTCGTGTCAGGGCGAATCGTCCGCACTGGAGAAGACATGATCTCGCGAGCGGTCAAAGGGTGCGGCAGGCGATCGCGCAAATCTTGCCGCAGTTGCGCCATCACCGCTTCAGGATCTTCTGTTCGCAAAGAAGCCGAAGCCGCTTTTGCATGACCGCCGCCGCCGAATGGTTTCAGCAGTGCCGCGAGATTTACGTCTGCGCGGGCACGACCCACGATCGTCATGCGGCACTCTGCCTCGGTGCGATCGCTGGCAGCAGCAAACAGCAGCACGTCCGCTTCCGTCAGGCGCATCAGGCGTTCCGTCACGCTCGACAGTCCGATCGGCAAGGTGGGCAGATGCAGCAGGACGGAGGCGAGGCTGAGGCCGAATTGCGTTTCGGTTTGAAGCTGTTCGATCGCACAGGCCAGCACCTCTTGCAGTTGTGGAGAAAGGCCGGGTTGGGCGTACTGCGCGATCGCGCTGATGCTTGCACCTTGCGCCATCAGCCAGGTGAGCGCCGCCGCATCGCGGACAGTGGTTTGATCGAAGGTGAGCGATCCGGTGTCGGCATGAATGCCCAAGGCCATCACGGTTGCTTCGCTGACGGTGAGCGCAATTTCGGCAGCCTGAAGCTGCTCGGCAATAAAGGTGGTGATCGCCCCGACTGGCTCTTGATGCAGGCAGGCAGTGGGAATGTCGCCTGCTGAGGCCAGGTGATGATCGTAGATGCTGATTTTAACGTTGGGCAAATCCAGCCATTCTGCCGCCACCCCAACGCGATCGCGCCACTGCGTATCCACCAAGGCGATCGACTGAATCTCGTCTACGTTGACAGAACGGCGATCGATCAAAGCGTATTCGTCGCGATGCAATGCCAAAAATTCGCGCACGATCGGGTCGCAGCCGCCCGTCAGCACAATTCGGGCACCGGGACGCAGCCGACTGAGGCCGACGGCAGCACCAAGCGTATCAAAATCGGCGTTGATGTGGCAGCAGATTAACTCCATGCGGCGAGCAGGTGATGGGGCTGTCGGGGATCGAGTGTGAGCGATGAACTTCTGTCGATCGCCGTCGATCGATTTTGGTCACAATCAGCCTGTCCATTATGACGGTAGACAAGCGGATTGCGACACGATCGCGGCGGCTTGACCCGCCCCCTTTTCCACCAAGCTAGACGATGAAGTTGCGAGCCGACATGCTGCTGCGGTTGACGCCAGCCAGCGTGATGAAGGTCTCGAAGCCGCTGCTGCGATCGCCATTCACATCGAGCAAAACGAGCGTGTCTGAGCCGGACTGCTGAAGGCGGACATATTGACGGAACGGACGCTCGCCACCGTAGCCGCTGCGGGCAAAGATGCGGCTTAAATCAATTTGGTCGGCTGCACTAGCAAAGTCCAAAACGCGATCGCCGCCTTCATCCGTATTGCGATATTCAAAGCGATCGCGTCCGCCACCTCCTCTGAGCGCATCGGTGCGTCGTCCACCAATTAGTCGGTCTGCACCGCCACCGCCAATGATGCGATCGATGCCCAATCCGCCGTTGAGCACATCCGCTTGCGCGCCGCCTTCCACGCGGTCTGCACCGCCACCCGCAATGATCTGATCGCGTCCGGCTCCACCAAACAGGCGATCGGCTTGTGCCCGCCCCAGCAAGCTGTCATCGCCATTACCCGCCACAAGCACATCCAGGCCTAAGTCGCCATTCAGCCTGTCGTTGCCATTGCCGCCAAACAGAACATCATTGCCGCGCCCGCCCTCTACCAGGTCGCTGCCTGCACCGCCGCCCAAGCGATCGCGTCCTAAATTGCCGCGCAGCCTGTCGTTGCCGCGATTGCCGTTGAGCCGATCGTTGTCAAGCCGCCCGAACATCACGTCGTTTTCGCGGTTGCCGCGCATCACGTCATCGCCGTTGTTGCCCACCATGCGATCGGCTCCGGCTCCACCCAACAGGCGATCGCGCCCGCTGCCACCGCGCAGCGAATCGTTGCCAATGCTGCCCAGCAGGGTGTCGTTGCCCAAACCGCCATTGAGTCGATCGCGTCCTTCACCGCCATTGAGTCGATCGTTGTTCTGGTTGCCTTGCAGGTTGTCTCTGGCGTTGCCGCCGCGCAGCAGGTCGCGCCCGCGATTGCCAATTAGCGTATCGGGACAGCCAAAGCCGCGCAGGACATCTCTGCGACCACCTCCGGTCAAGCGGTTGATGTCGTTGTCGCCCAGCAAGCGGTTATCGCGATTGTTTCTGCCGCGCCGATTGATGCCGCGAACGCAACCAATATCTGTTTGGTCGCTATCAGTGTTGTCCTCTGGATTGGGATCAATCACACCCGGTGGAACAATCACTTGAGCCGTATTTTCGAGCGTGGTGCCAATCAGCGCATCGGGGTCAACCGTGCCGCGCACCGTGTAGGTCAGCGTGGCCTGCGCTGCCAGGTTAAATCGCACGTCGATGTCGCCCGTACCAATTTCTGCGCCAGGGAAGAAGCTGTTGAGATCACCAGGAATTCCACCTGTAAATACACCTGACCAGGTGACACCGTTGACTCCGGTGATGAAATCGGTGAGGCGAATGTCTGCCAAACTGCCAGTGGGAGATGTGTTGGTGACGGTGATGGTGTAGACAATTTCTTCGCCTGGTTGAATCGAGTCTAGCCCGTCTGTTTTGGTCAGCACCAAGTCAACTTGCGGCGTGACAGTCGGCAGCGTGGCAAAGTCATTCAGACGAGCGATCGGACGAACGCGATCGGCATCGACAACGATTCCAGTGTCCGGATCAACTTGAAACAAACGACTACTAGCCGTTATTTCACCGATATCTGATGTGAGGTAGAGAAAGCCATCTTGCCCAAACGCAAGCGACCCCGATCCGGCATCACTGAGAACAATTCCATTTGGCAAGCGTACATCGCCCACAAAGGTTGCAGGCAGACCTGGAGCACTAACATCAACCGTGTAGAGTTGAAAAACATTGGTACTGCTGTCAGGCCGCGTCACCGTCACAAACAAACGGTTTGGATTTTCGGGGTCAAAAGCAATATCACCGCCACCAAACGGCAGCGGATCACCGTTGGCTAGGGTGATTGCCCCCAGATTTGTTGCAATTCCGGCAGTGTCTCCTTCAACCGCGATCGAGAACAAATTCGGCGTCGAACTGTTCATCGCGTAGATGATGCCGCTGCCCGCCTGCTGCGCCAGCTTGACAAACTGGGACGGTGGCGCTCCTGCTCCGGCATCGTCAAAGACGCCTGTGCGGTTCAGCAGCGTCACGTTTTGTCCGGTTCTCGTATCGTAATAGGCAACCCGACCGTTTTCCCCAGTTTCCACGTAGTAGAGGCGGCCTGTTCCAGCTTGCCGAGCCAGGGCAAACGTTTGAAACGCGAGCGGTGCAATGATTTGGGAATCTCCCGTTTCTAAGTCAACCACGCGCAATTGTGAAGGTTGTGCAACGTTGCCTTCGTCTGTCGTGGCTGGGGCAAACAGCAAATTTGGAATCACAAATTCCAGCGTTGAATCATACTGCGCCATCACGTCCGGATGCAGAATGGGCACGGGTTCGATCGCCCCGATGCGCCACTCCAAATTCCAATCGCCGCCCTGCGCTGCACTTCCCGTTGGCGTGACAGTTGCGGCAATGTTTGCTCCGGTGCGCTGATGTAATTCCTGCAAGAAGCGATCGCCCACCGCGCCTGAGGCAACGCGACAGCCGTAGATGAGCAGGTTGGCGTGGCGCAGGGCTTGCTGCCAAGGTGCGAGGTCGTAGGCGGCGAGTGAGTCGAGGGTGAGGGTCGTTGCGCCAAGCTGAAGCGTGCCGGGTGCGCCGTGTGAAAAGAGATGAACCGCCTCGATCGACGCTTGGGCAGCGAGAACTGCGCTGATTTGGGCAACGCCGTCCTGTTGCGAATCGAGAACGACGACCGTTGCAGTCGGGTCAATGCCGTTCGCGAGAAACTGATACTGGTCGATCGCCTGATCAACGAAAACAAAGGAAGATGACATAATTTACTCTCTCAAACACCGGAAAATCACAGCTTGGCGAGCTGCAAACCGAGCACCCGTCGTCCGCAGCTTATTTCTCGAAATAAAATCTCCAGAAATATAAGGTCGATTATGCCTAAACTGCGTCAAAATATTCCATTCATTCGCAAAAATCCATTTGTAAATTTAGTTCACGCTTCGATCGCGTTTTGGAAACTCGTCGCCGCTTCGATCGCTTCGACCCCATAAAGCTGACGGTTGATGTCCCGTAGATTCTACGTCAGGCCAACTTTCGGATACCGATTTAACTTCTCACTCATTCAGTAAAGATTGGATTTGAGTTTTGAGACCGAACAACACTTGAGAAATTGAAACGATTAAAGTCGATGAGGCAGATTTCACTGCTCACCAACTTTTTAAACAATTGCTTTTACTCCAATGAAATTCGCAGAGATAAGTGCGAGCTTTTACGCAAATGCTCGATCGAACTCTATTTCAATTTATACTTTTATTGGATCCAAAAAGCGAAGAGTTGAGCGCATTAACCAATCGAGTGCGCTTCAACTGATACTTTTATGATTCGCCTTCCGGCCAAAATACGATCGCAGTGTTGAGCCGCTGAAGTTGCGTTCCTGGATAGTAGAAATTGAGAATTTGGGCGTTCGTCCAGCCAATTTCGCCCAGATGGTAAGACCCCGCCTGACTCATGCCTACTCCGTGTCCTAAACCTCCGCCCACAAAGGCATAGCCTTTCAGTGTTCGTTGCGGGGGTGGCGCATCGGGAGCAGGAGTCGGCGCGTTTGCTGGAAGCGGCTCATAAACCGGATCGAGGTAAAACAGCGTGCTAGTCGGTGGAAACAGCGCCCGCAGAATTTCGTCTTTTTGCAGTTCCACTGTGCCTACGTCAGTGGCGATCGCGATTCGCTGCACTCGTCCAGCAGGCGATCGCTCCAGAATCCGCAGTTCTCGCACCTGCGTCAAATTTGCCAAAGGCTGCTGCGTGTTTTGCAAATACTGTCGCAGTCCGGCAGCGATTTCTGCCAAGGTGGTTTCGCGTCGCCAGCGGAATTGCGCCCAGCCGTTTTCGTTGAAGCCATCTGGCGATCGAGCAATGAACTGCCGGAAGTTATTTTCGTCCGACAAGGGGAAGCGGGCAAGATCCCAAATCGGCTGCGGTGAATCCACAACGGCTTGCAGATACGGGCGATCCGCGCCGTTCCACACATCGCTAAACGGCGCAGTGATGCCGCCTGTGGTCGAGGAATAAAGTGCATCGACCAGTTCATTATTGTGGGTCAGCACCAAGCCGCGTGTGCTGGCAATGGCGCGATCGGTATTCGGAGCCGCACCGCCAATGCCCTCATACACCTGACACTGCGTATCCGCACAAAGCTGATAGCCATCGATCGCAAATCGCCGCAGATTCCGCAAAGCATAGGTGCGAGCCAAAATTGCCTGCGCTTCGATCGCAGGCTGCGGCGCACCCGTGCCAATTTCGTGCGGAACGACGCCGCGCAGATACGCTTCGATCGGCACAGGATTGACCAGCGTGTAGGTTCCGTAGGCGTTGGGCTGAAGCCGCAGACTGCCTGCATACAAACGGCGATTGCGCTCTTGATCGCGCGTCACAAATAAGCGCTGGCTGGGAATCGTGATTTCGACGCGATCGCGCTGATAGCGAAAGCCATTCAAAACAAAGGCCGCTTTGGGAATGGCCGTGACGGTTTGCGAATCGATGATGGCAGTGCGTGAGCCGTTCGCCTGCAAGTTTTGCAGCAGCAGGCGTCTGAGCAGGGGCGTACTGTAGGTGTCGCGCTTTGCCCACACCTGCCAGCCGCGCGGCTGCGCGATTTCGACCTCGACACCTCTTTCTCGCCAGCGGTTCGCACTGTATTCGGCGCTTTCAAAGCTGCGGTGCGAACTGAGCACGACCCGCTCGATCGACTGCGGCTGCGGCAACGCCAACATGCCAATTTCAAACTCGACCGGATTGGCAGTTGTAATCGTTTGTTCGCGTCCGCTCGTTTCAAACTTCAAGGTCATGTTTTGACCAGCGGGCGGCTGAATCGTCAGTGTTTGAGTTGGCTCAGCGCCAAATCGCTGCACCACGCCGACATCAATCACCGGATCGTCGATCGGCTGCGGAGCCGACTGCGCCATTGCCCTCTGCGGCATTAACTGAGTCGCACTGCCCCAGCAGAGGGAAGCGATCGCCACCGCTGCTAGCGATCGTTGGTATGTTTTCCGCATGGTGTTCAAATTGCCAACCGTCGCATCGAAACTTATTCTAGACAATTTCTGATCAATCACTCTTGCGAGGGTTGATGAATTAATGAATATCTAGCAATTTCTTTTTGCTAGGATAGGGCGATCGCTTCTTAGTCGATCATTCGGATTATTTTGTTCCCGCTTCATCCCTCGATCGATGGCTCTCATCCTCATCATTGGCAATAAAAATTATTCATCCTGGTCGCTGCGGCCTTGGCTCGTCCTCAAGCAGTCTGGTTTGGAGTTTGAAGAAGTTCGCATTCCGCTCGATCTGCCAGACACGACCGAGCAGATTTCGGCATATTCGCCTTCTGGTCGCGTGCCTGCCCTGCAACATGACGGTTTAACTTTGTGGGAATCGCTGGCAATTTGCGAATACATTGCTGAACTTGCACCCGATCGCCACCTTTGGCCTGCGGAGGCGGCGGCCCGTGCGGTTGCGCGTGCGGTCAGTGCTGAAATGCATTCGGGCTTTAGCAGCTTGCGATCGCAAATGCCTGTGGACTGTCGCGCCCGTCGTCCCCAGACTGCAACTCCTGCCGTTCAGCGCGATATCGATCGCATCTGCAATCTGTGGCAAACCTGTCGGCAGAATTTTGGCGGCACAGGTGACTTTTTGTTTAGCAGTTTTTCGATCGCCGATGCCATGTATGCTCCGGTTGCGACGCGCTTTGTCACCTATGCCGTGCCGCTGCCGCCTATTGCACAAGCTTACGTTGATGCGCTCTGGCAGCTTCCGGCCATGCAGGAGTGGCTTGCAGCGGCAGCAGCGGAAACCGAAGTGATAGACACAGATCAAGACGCTTTTCGCGATCGCAATTCGGATTAGCGATTTTCAGCGGTCAGGATGAATCGCCCTGTCGAAACGCGAGATATCCTGCCCCGACAAACGGCTGTAGGCATGTGGTGCGATCGAGTTAAAGTAAGGACAATTTCTCATCACCACAAACTGATGAATTCTGGTCAGATCAATCCTGCGGAGAATCCGTTTGTTCATCTTAAGGTGCGGCGTTTGGTGCTGTGGCTGCTTTTGATTTCGCTGCTGCTGGGCATTGCACAGGGAATTTTGTCGAGTGCGCTGCAAATTGAACCAACCGATGCGATTTGGACTTGGATTATATACATCGGTTTGATGGTGTCGCTGTGTCTGCTCGTCTTGCAGCAGTTCGATCGCTTGCAGGTGCAGCTTGAAGATGTCGTTGGACAGTGGCGCCGCGCCAACTGGCTTAGGTTGACGGGTTTGGTGGTGGCTGTTTTGCTGTCGTCGCTGGGCTGGTTTTTGGTGTCGTTTTATCTGCTGTCGCTGGCTGCACCCTCACTGGTGGACGCGCTTTTAGAGCAGATCAACAGCAGCAGCACAACAGAAACTGCTTTTCCGCTGCTCGACACCATTCTGGGACCGATCGTGCTGGTGGGATTTGCGCCGATTACCGAAGAATTTTTGTTTCGCGGCATCATCCTTCAGCGCTGGGCAACCAAGTGGGGAATTCGTCCGGCTTTGATTGCTTCTTCGATCGTGTTTGGCATTTTGCACGCCAACTTTGTCGGTCTGTCGATCTTCGGTTTGGTGATGGGGTTGCTGTATCTGAAAACGCGATCGCTGGCCGTCCCGATCGTCTGTCATGCCTTGAACAATGCGCTGGCGGCAGTCTCGCTTTTTGCTCCTGAAACTGAAGATTCCGCCAGCGTCACCGATTTGGCATGGCTTCAGCAAAACTGGTGGGTGGGCTTGGTGCTGATCGCGATGAGCGCTCCGTTTTTGCTGCGATTTATCTTCAAAAACTATCCGCGTCGCGATGCAGAACTTCCCTATTTTCTAAATCGATCGCAGCGTTTAGATGGGGAAGCATAGGGCGACAAAAAAACACGGGCAGGCGATCGACGCCCAACCCGTGCTGTGGCAAAACGGCCTGGACTAGATATCGAGATCGGCCAAATCTAATCTTGAGCCATAGGTTTCGATGAACTCGCGACGAGGAGCGACGCGATCGCCCATCAGGACGGTGAAAATGCGATCGGCTTCTGCCGCATCTTCAATTTCGACTCGCTTGAGCGTCCGGGTTTCCGGATTCATCGTCGTGTCCCAAAGCTGCTGCGGCATCATTTCACCCAGACCTTTGAACCGCTGAATTTCATATTTGGCGTTCGGCGGAAATCCTGATGTAATCTGGTCGCGTTCGCGATCGCTGTAGCAATAGTAGTGGTTGCGACCGCGCTCAACTTTGTAGAGCGGCGGGCAGGCGATGTAAACATAGCCTTGATCGACCATTTCGCGCTGATAGCGATAGAAGAAGGTCAACAGCAACGTGCGAATGTGTGCGCCGTCTACGTCTGCGTCTGTCATAATCACAATGCGGTGATAGCGCAGTTGCGAAGCGTCAAATTCTTCGCCTTTGATGCCCAATCCAAGGGCGGTAATCAGCGCTTGAATTTCCGTATTCTTGTAGATCTTGGCATCGTCGGTTTTCTCGATGTTGAGAATTTTGCCGCGCAACGGCAAGATCGCTTGGAAGCGGCGATCGCGTCCCTGCTTGGCTGAACCACCTGCCGAGTCGCCTTCCACAATGAAGATCTCGGACTCAGACGGATCGCGAGAACTACAGTCAGCCAGCTTGCCCGGAAGCGTCGAAGATTCAAGAACCGACTTGCGGCGGACGAGTTCGCGAGCGCGGCGAGCGGCTTCTGCGGCGTTGAAGGCTTGAATCGCTTTGTCGAGAACAGCATCCGCAACGGCAGGCCGAAATTCCAGATATTCGGTCAAGGCTTCTGCGACGATCGAATCGACAATTCCGCGCACTTCCGGATTGCCCAGCTTCGTTTTCGTTTGGCCTTCAAACTCCGGGTCAGGCACTTTGACCGAGATCACGCCCGTCAGGCCTTCGCGGATATTTTCACCCGCAAGGTTGTTGTCACCTTCCTTAATTTTCTTGCGCTTGCGGGCGATCGAGTTCATCGTTCGCGTCAGCACGGCTTTGAGTCCGTCCAAGTGCGTTCCGCCGTCGATCGTGCGAATGTTGTTGGCAAAGCCCAGCAGGTTATCGGTGTAGGCATCGACGCACCATTGCAGCGCAACTTCGACCTGAACATTGTTGCGCTCGCCCTGCATAAAGATGATTTCTTCGTGCAAAGGCTGCTTGTCTTTGTTCATGTATTCGATGTACTCGCGAATGCCTCCCGCATAGTGGTAGGTTTCAACGTGCGGTTCATCAGCTTTGATGACATCGAGGCGGCGATCGGTAAAAGTGATTTGAACGCCTGCATTCAGGTAGGCTAGCTCGCGCAGTCGTCCGGCTAGTGTTGCATAGTCGAACTGCGTTTCGGTGGTGAAGATCTGCGCGTCGGGAAGGAAAGTGACCGAGGTTCCCGTTCGGTCTCCACTGTGCGGTTTTGCTTCCAATCCGGTCACGGGAATGCCCCGCTCAAACCGCTGCTTGTGGATTTTCTTTTCGCGCCAAACCGTCACTTCCACATATTCTGAGAGCGCGTTGACGACCGAGATGCCGACGCCATGCAGACCGCCAGATACCTTGTATCCACCGTCGCCAAATTTGCCGCCTGCGTGCAGCACGGTCATCACCGTTTCGAGAGCAGATTTTCCGGTTCGCGGATGAATGCCTGTAGGGATGCCGCGTCCGTCGTCTGTCACCGTCACCGACCCGTCTGCATTCAGGTCAACTTGGATATGCTTACAGTAGCCTGCGAGTGCTTCGTCTACCGAGTTGTCTACGACCTCATATACTAGGTGGTGCAATCCACGCGGCCCTGTGCTGCCGATATACATGCCGGGGCGCTTGCGGACAGGTTCTAGTCCTTCTAGAACTTGAATCTGTTCGGCGCCATAATTTGTTGTCATGAAACACTCCCTATAAGTGGTACGAAGCTCGCTTTCACTCCGAAACACCAAAATCTATCAAAATTATAGCACATCTGGCTTGGAGGCGATTTTTGCCCAATTTCAGCCGCAGTTTTCAGCCGGGATGGATCGCTACTCAAACCCTGTCTACTTCATCGCCCAATGGATTCGATCGCAAAGCGCTCCCGGAACGGTACCGAATCTTTCACCCTCCATACATCTGTACTACTCAATCCTTCTCCTATTCTAATCGTCATTTGCGGCGCAACGGCAACCGGAAAAACGGCTCTGGCGATCGCGATCGCCCAACGTCTTTGCACGCCGACGCGCATCCTCAACGCTGATTCGCGCCAAGTGTATCGCGAATTTGACATCGGCACGGCAAAACCCACGCCTGAAGAACGCCAGCTTGTCCCGCACGAACTCATTGATATCTGCGACCCAACTGAAACGCTGACAGTAGCGGATTATCAGGAGCGGGCGCGATCGATTATTCGGAAGTCAGGATCGCTCCCCCTGTTTCTTGTCGGTGGAACAGGTCTCTATATTCGATCGATCGTCCGAGGCTTGAAAATACCGCGTGTGCCGCCGCAGGCTGAGTTGCGATTCCAGCTTGAATCGATCGGTCAGGCGCAATGTTACGCGATGCTGCAACAGGTGGACGCGATCGCCGCAGCAAAGATCCACGCGAACGATCAGGTCAGAACCTTGCGGGCACTCGAAGTTTTTTACGTCACGGGCAAACCGATCTCGACGCAGCAGGGCGAAGATCCGCCGACCTATCCGATTTTACAAATTGGCTTGGACTGTGAGGATTTAGAAAATCGCATCCACCAGCGCACGAAAAACATGGTTGCAGTGGGATTTGTTGAAGAGGTCGATCGACTTTGCCACAAATACGGCGCAGATTTGCCGCTGCTCAATACGCTGGGCTATGCAGAGATGAAACAGTATTTAGCCGGAAAAATTTCGCTGGAAGATGCGATCGAGCTAACCACCATTCACACGCGCCAATTCGCCAAACGGCAGCGGACTTGGTTTCGGGCAGATGATTCGATCGAGTGGTTTGATTCTAATGATTCGGAGTTGATCGATCGAGTTTGGGCGCGAGTGGTGGGGTTTTTATCTAGTCGATCGAACTCGAAGGTCTAAAATCATCCGGCAAATCTTCTAGCGTCCAGTTCAGCAAACGACACAAAGCTTTAATTTGTGTGAGCGTCAACTTCGCCTCTTGATAGCGACCTGTTTCCCAATTACTAACAGTTTGAACGGAGATATCGACTGCGACAGCAACATCTCTTTGAGTCAAACCTAATTCTTCTCTGCGCTTCTTGAGAGGCGATTCTTGTTCAGACATTCCAGCAAAACTATAAGATTCTTGTACAAGCCGCTTGACTACAGAGTTATAAGCGCCTTATAGTAAAGTCACACAGCAGAAGAAGCAGGCGGCTAAAAGCTTTGACCTGCTCTCCTTTTAGTGTCTCACCAACCAGCCTTCTAAACTCGGTCTGCCAGTCAACTCGACTGGTAAATTTTCCATTCGTTTCAATTTATCTACCGTCAGGCGGCGCAAAGCCGTCAGGAGTTTTCATGTCTTATCGTCAGCAGCTATATCCTTGGTGCGTCGTGCGCTGCCTGCCCAATATGCAGAATGCGATTGTCGCTCGGTGTCGCAGTCGCAACGAAGCTGAAGAACATTTGAAGGTGCTGCGGCGGATCATGCGCGACGGGGAATTTGCGATCGCCTTCGATCGACCCCGCCCCGATCCGCTGGCGTGAATTGCCCTTTCACGCAAAAATCGATCGCAATCGATGTCGGAGACACCCTGCGATCGATTTTTGGCCGTCCGGCAAGAGTAATCAGATCTTTACTTAGAAGCTGCTAGAAGCTAGTCGTCGTCAAAGCGATCGATCACTAAGCGAAATCCGGGTAAGACCAACTCACCTGAAAGCTCAGTCGGCAGTGGCCGCACTTCCTTTGCTTCACCCTGCCGATAAATCTCGACCTGCTGATCTTGCGGATTAAACAGCCAGCCCAGTCGCACACCGCTATCAAGATACTCCTGCATCTTCTGTTGCAGCATCTCCAAACTATCGGTGCGCGATCGTAGCTCCATAACAAAATCTGGCGCGATCGGCGGAAATTTCTGCCGCTGAGTCGGCGTGAGTGCCTGCCAGCGTGAAAGCTCCACCCACGCCGCATCCGGAGATCGATCGCCTCCACCCGGCAGCTTGAACAGCGTCGAAGAACTAAACACCTTCCCAAGCTGCGTCTGTCGATTCCAATTGCCTAAATCAATTCCAAACTCCAGTTCCCGATTCCCGCTGCCTCCACCCACAGGCGACATGACAATCAAGGCTCCTTGCGAATTGCGCTCAAAGGGAATTTCAGGATTACTCACACAAAGCTGATAAAACTGCTCATCCGTGAGATGAACGCCATCGAGATTCAGCACCAGCGGGACACTTAGCACACTCATTTCGATCGCTCCAGCCTCAATTCACTCGATCATGCCGCATTTCTCACCCGGCAACGCGATCGCCCTTTCGCGCAAAAATCGATCGCAATCGTATGGAGACGCCTTGCGATCGATTCTGTGCAGTCCGGAAAGAAAACCAGTCCGGTGAGAAAAACCTACATTCCCGGCAGATTCAGGCCGCCCGTGAGTTCTTCCATCCGTTCGCGCATCGTGGCCGTCGATTTGTTGTAGGCATCTTTCATCGCGGCCAACACGAGATCAGAAAGCACTTCTGCGCCTTCGCCCAGCACATCCGGCGACACTTCCACGCGACGCGGTTCCTGGTTGCCGCTCAGCACAACCTTGACCAAGCCGCCGCCAGCCTCGCCCTGAATCTCCATGTTTTCTAATTCTTCTTGCAGCTTTTTCGCGCCTTCTTGCACCTGCTGCGCTTTTTTGAAGGCATCGGCAAGTTCCTTCATTTTGCCCATGCCGAAGCCGCCGAATCCTTGACCTTTTGACATAACTTCCTGTGACGCTAGATGTGTGATGATGGGCGTTTCCAGTGTTTGGCGATCGACTGTTTGGCGATCGACCCATCCAGACAGCGGCAGCAAAAACCGCCTTTTCTATTGTGCCTTCTCAAGCTAGGATTCCCGCAAAAGCAGAATCATTGCAAAAGGATTGCGTTGTTCGCAGCACTTCTACCAGTTATATCTCATCTGGTGCCGATCGCTGCTTTGCCGATGCGCTTTTCTGGCGATCGATCTCAGAAAAATTTAGCTCTCCAGCAATCTCCAGAGAGCTAAACCACAATTGCATTTAAAGTAGGCTGCTTAATGCGGATCGGTTGTTCCGTTGGGATGACGCATTTCACGCAGACAGTCCGGGTCAACATAGTGACAAGTAGCATCATCCTGGCAAATTAACGCCCAGCCTGCATCATTAATTTCGACCAGTTTGTAAACCGTGTGTCGAACAAAAGCGCCCTTATGATTGCGCGTACCCGACTGAACTCCAAAGGCATAAACATCTTTGCTGGACATCTGAATCTCCTAATTTATATTGGTAAACGGCTCAAACAAGCGAAACCAAACTGACAAGAATTAAACCGCAATCAAACAAAGCGAAGCGAAAATCTTTTGGTAGCTTAAAGCGTATCACTCGCAATTGTGAGCTGACATAAAGTTCTGCGAACAATTAATACCCTGGCTTAACTTTGATCGCATTTCGATCGACCTGAACTGCCCAAAATGCGATCGATCGACCCGCTCAACTCAAGAATTTGTCCAAATTTAACTAAACTTAAAATTACTGCTCTCATCTCGCTGCGATCGCTTCAGCCAGTCTGAAATGTACGGATTTTAGAATTTGAGAATGTCCCAGTGCAAGATCGAAGGTAGGCCGAAACTCATCCTCGTTTGATCATGACCGACAGCAAAACTCCGTTTGACTATCGTCTCCGCCTGCAAGTCCCCGCCGACAGTTCCGATCGCGTGCTGCTCGAATATCTCAAAGCCGAGTCGCATCCAACCTATTTGGAAAAAGAAATGGTGCTGGCTGCGCTGCGGATGTGCTGGCTTCCATTAGCCTATGAACAGTCGGATGCTTCTTGCGAAGAAGTTCAGCGCCTTGCTCACGACGCAATTTTGCGGCTGCGCGAACAAATTCAATATCTCGCAGCGATCGCCGGAATTTCAACTTCAGTGCCCGCCGAGTCTGCCTTTCCCCAAGCGGCTTCTGTTTCCAGTCCTCGCGTCGAATCAGTGCGCCTGTCGCGTCCGGCGATCGCCTCCGCACCGGGCAGCGAAGATGGTTATGAAGAAGATCTGTTTGGAGACGATTAGATTGCTGCAATTTTGGGTAGATTAGTCGGCATGAAACGATTGATTTTGATAGGGCTGCTGTGTGTTTTCCTAGCCGGATGCTCGATCGCCCAAGCATTTCTAGGAACCAGCGTCATCTCAACGGGCGACGGTGACACGCTGCACGTGCGGCAAAACGGCCAAGATGTCACCGTTCGACTTGCCTGCATTGACGCGCCCGAACGCCGCCAACCCGGAGGACAAGCGGCCAGCGATCGCCTCCGTCAACTGCTTCCTGCCGGACGCCGTGTGCAACTGCGGACGGTCGAGACCGATCGCTATGGGCGCACAGTCGGCGAAATTTATGTCAATGGGCGATCGGTCAATCTGCAACTGGTGACGGAAGGGCAGGCCGTTGTCTATTCGCAATATCTCAGCGGTTGCCGTGACGATCGAGCCGCTTACCTGCAAGCTGAACAAACCGCCCGCCGTGCCCGACGCGGCTTTTGGGCGCAGCGCAATCCCGTCATGCCTTGGGACTGGCGACGACAGCATCGATCGTCTTAATCAAAATTCGCGTCAAACACTGTTGTTCCATCCGTTTGCACGACGATGTAGCGATATTGACGCGGAGCCGCGCCCCAGAAACGGCTTAGCTGCTGCACGTTGTAGCCATTGGGCACATTGATTTCAAAGTAGCCCTGTTCGGGAACCCAAGCGATCCACATGCCGCTGTTTGCCTGTGCGTAGCCCATCCGATTCCAGAACAGTGTCCGCACCGATCGCTCGGTCGCGGCTGTGATTGGATAGCGCACCTGCCGCCAAGCCGGACGCCCAACATTTCGCAACTGATCGCGGGGCGTGTTGGAGGGGAGCGATCGCCCAATTTCGTTGAAGTAGTAGCCGTAGCGTGCTCGTTCGGTGAGCGTGTCGAAGCGCGTACAGCCGTCATATCGGGCAGAGAGCAAGCGGCCATCGCTGGCGTAAGCTCGGAAGGGAGAACTGCCAAGCTGAAGCATTTCGATCGCCTGCTGCTTTTGCGTTCCGCGAAGCTGGTTGAAGTTGGCATTGAACCAAACCTGACGGCGATCGACATCCAAGCGGTCATACACTCGCGCTGTTCCCCAAGGATAAGTCTGCATCCGCTGCAATTCCTGCCAGCGCTGCTGCACCAGCGGCACAACGACTTCATCTGGCGGTTCGCCCGCGCAGTTTGCCAACGCCGAGTATGGCGCGATGAAAATGCTGGTAGCAGTCGCGACAGGCATCAAGGCCAGCAGGATCAGTCGGCGGAGCGATCGCTTCAAGTCATGTTTTGCTTTCATAAAGCTTTCTGTAAATTCAACGGCAGTAATTTCACTGAACGGCTCGACGGTTTCCGAAAATCGCGGTTCCGCCTGTGCCAGTTCGATCGCTGCAACAGGAAAAACAGCGGCGGATGGCGGCGCAAAAACTTTGTTGAGAATTTGCTAAAAGTTTAGAGTTTTTCCAGCGTTTTTCTGGTACATTAGTATCAAGAAATTAAACAAATATTAAGAACACGGTGCATTCGCAGGAGCAATATTGTCGCCTGTGCAGGGCTTGCCTGTCTCAAAACTCTAGTTCCAGATGTAGAGGCAAGATCCGCAAAATCAGGCGAAAAACTCCAGGTATAGTGTTACGCTTAGCTAAATTCTGAATTCCGGGCTTGGTGTGATGTCTTCCTTCGTCGGCTTGCATATTCACAGCGACTACAGCTTACTCGATGGCGCGAGTCAACTTCCCGATCTGGTCGATCGCGCCGTTGAACTCGAAATGCCTGCGATCGCCCTCACCGATCACGGCGTCATGTACGGCGCGATCGAACTGCTCAAGGTGTGCATGGCTCGCAACGTCAAGCCGATCGTCGGCAATGAAATGTACGTCATCAACGGCGACATCACCAAGCAAGAACGCCGTCCGCGCTATCACCAAGTCGTTCTCGCTAAAAATACGCAAGGCTACAAAAACCTCGTCAAGCTCACTACCATTTCGCACCTGCAAGGCGTTCAGGGAAAAGGCATTTTCTCACGTCCCTGCATCAACAAAGATTTATTAGAAGAATACCGCGAAGGCTTGATCGTCACGAGCGCTTGTCTGGGCGGAGAAATTCCCCAAGCGATCATGCAAGGCCGGATGGATATTGCTCGCGATCGCGTCATATGGTATCAAGACCGATTCGAGGACAATTTCTATCTCGAAATTCAAGATCATGGCTCGCAAGAAGACCGAATTGTTAACGTTCAACTGGTCAATTTGGCTCGCGAATATGGCGTCAAGCTAATTGCAACCAACGATTCTCACTACATTTCTTGCTATGACGTGGAAGCGCACGACGCACTACTTTGCATTCAAACCGGAAAGCTCATTTCTGAAGATAAACGCTTGCGATATAGCGGCACAGAATATCTAAAATCTCCTGAAGAAATGCGCTTGCTGTTTCGCGATCATCTGACGGAAGATGTCATTGAAGAAGCGATCGCCAACACGCTCGAAGTTGCCGCAAAAGTTGAACCCTACGAAATTTTAGGCGAACCGCGCATTCCCGATTATCCCGTTCCCGCAGGCTACACCGCTGAAAGCTATCTGGAGAAAGTGACCTGGGAGGGACTGCTCGAACGACGCAAAGTAACGAGGCGTGACCAGATCGATTCGACTTATTGCGATCGCCTCAACTACGAACTGCAAATGATGCAGCAGATGGGCTTTTCCACTTACTTTTTAGTCGTGTGGGACTACATCAAATATGCTCGCGACAACAATATTCCCGTTGGCCCCGGTCGCGGTTCTGCTGCTGGATCGCTGGTTGCTTACGCATTGGGAATTACGAACATTGATCCGGTTCATCATGGCTTACTGTTCGAGCGATTCTTGAATCCTGAACGAAAATCGATGCCGGACATTGACACCGATTTTTGTATCGATCGCCGCGATGAAGTCATTCAATATGTCACCGAAAAATATGGAGCCGAGCGCGTCGCCCAAATCATTACCTATAACCGCATGACATCCAAAGCGGTGTTAAAAGATGTGGCGCGAGTGCTAGATATTCCTTATGGAGAAGCCGATCGCATGGCAAAACTGATTCCGGTTGTGCGCGGCAAACCGACCAAGCTTAAAGTGATGATTTCTGACGAAACACCTGCGCCGGAATTTAAAGAAAAATACGAAAAAGATGAGAAAGTTCGCCACTGGCTCGACATGGCAATTCGCATCGAAGGCACAAACAAAAGTGTTGGCATTCATGCCGCAGGTGTCGTTATTTCTGCTCAGCCACTCGATGAAATTGTGCCGCTTCAGCGCAACGCCGACGGCAACGTTTTCACACAATATTTCATGGAGGACATTGAAGCGCTGGGACTGCTGAAAATGGACTTTTTAGGATTAAAAAATCTGACAATGATCCAGAAGGCGATCGATCTGATCGTCCAGCATCGTAAAGAATCGATCGACCTTGACAACTTACCGCTTAACGATCCCAAAGCCTATCAGCTACTTGCAAGAGGCGAGCTAGAAGGCATCTTTCAGCTTGAATCATCAGGAATGCGACAAATCGTTCGCGAACTCAAACCGGATGGGCTTGAGGACATTTCCTCGGTTCTTGCACTCTATCGTCCTGGTCCACTTGACGCTGGCCTCATTCCACGATTCATCAATCGCAAACACGGACGCGAAAAGATTGAATACGATCACCCAATCCTAGAAACGATTCTCAACGAAACCTACGGAATCATGGTCTACCAAGAGCAAATCATGAAGATCGCGCAGGACATGGGTGGCTATTCGTTGGGACAAGCCGATCTGCTCCGTCGAGCAATGGGCAAAAAAAAGAAATCCGAGATGGAAAAGCATCAGGAAATCTTTGTTGGTGGGGCATCAAAGAACGGCGTAAAACCCAAAGTTGCTGCCGAGCTTTTTGACCAAATGGTGAAGTTTGCCGAATATTGCTTGAGCTACGATACTGAAATTTTAACGATCGAACATGGCTCACTTCCAATCGGCAAAATTGTTAAAGATCGCTTTCCCTGCACTGTCTACAGCATCAATCAAAACGGCTGCATCTACGCTCAAAAAATTGCTCAGTGGCACGATCGCGGCCTGCAAGAGGTGTTTGAATATTGCCTCGAAGACAACACCAAAATTCGCGCCACGAAAGACCACGAATTCATGACAACAAAAGGCGAAATGGTAGCGATCGATCGAATCTATCGTCAAGGATTAGAACTGAAGCGTGTGGAGGTACGATCCCTAAGGGATCAGCTTTGCTGGCCGCCCGTTACAACCGGAAGCACGCTGGGCACACTGCAAAGGTAATTTCTGCTGATGGGGTCAACGATCGTGAATACACTGACGACAACCTTTGTTTTGCCTCAAGCGATCGCTGAGGGTTTGATGAATGGCAGCTATGAGCGTGTTGGCGGCGTGGTGCGTGATGCTGTAACTAAACAAGTTGTGGTTTGGCTCAGGGAAGTGGGCAAGAATGGTTGTGCAACAGGTTCTAACGGCGGGTGGCTCATTGACCTAGCAAAAGCACTGCAATCGCTCCCCGTGAACCCTGCTGTAGGTGTCGCTAATTTCGCAGTTTCAGCAGTCAATACTGGTGTTTCTGTTCACGGTTTTTCAAAAGTGAACGGGCGGCTTGATGGCATTGAGCAACAGTTGAGCGCGATCGAAAACACGATGCAGAATATGCAGGGCGTTTTGCAGGTGACATCTGCGGCCAGCATTTTGAATTTGGGTGTTTCAGTTGTTGGATTCACTGTCATTTTGCAGCGGTTGGGCGAGCTTGAGGAACGTTTGCAGAAGTCTCAAGAACTGTTGAGCAAGATCGATCGGAAAATCGACTTGAGCTTCTATGCAGAGTTTCGAGCCGCGCTGGATTTGGCAATGAATGCCTTCACCATGAGCAAGCCCGAAAACCGCAGAAGCAGCGCTCTCTCAGCAATCAACCGTTTCCTCAAAGCTGAGCATATCTACTTGGGCTTGGTGCAGCAGGAACTAGAACAAAAAAGCCCAATCATTGACGAATATTTGCTCACCTTAGCGCTAGCTTACATCGCTGAGGCGCGTTGCTATCTCGAATTGGAAGAATTTGACATTGTGCCTCAACGCCTACAGACTGGCGCAGAAAAAATTCGAGCTTGCCTGCAAAAGTACGTTCAAATGCTTCTGACTTCAAATCCTGCGGCTTATCTGCATCCTGATTTCAAGGAAAAAATCGATCTCAAGCGGCTCACAAAGGTTTATCAGTGGCTCGATCCAGCAATGAATGAAAACGCTGTTTTTGAGCTACAGCGCGACAATTTGTTTAACTTGATGGATGAGCAAAATGCTAGGAGAGGCTACAAGTGGGTTGAGTCTTTGCCAGCAGCAATTATTACCCAAAACGAAGTGAAAGGCAGCATGTTTGGTAATCGAGAAGAAACCAAACAGGAAACAATGAAACGGCTTCCGCAAGCAATGGAAATGATGGAATCAATGATCGAAACGCAGCAGCGATTTGAAGCGTATCAGGTTGAAGTGCAGGCGATCGCGCAGCTTGGGATCAGCTTTCATGAATGGCTCAAGCTTGAACCCGCAGAACCCCAACCGGAAGGAGCAAATTTAATGTATATTCTGCCTTCCCAGCCTCTAGAATTTGCATAAATTGAGTTGAGGAATCGAGTATGTCTGCGATCGAAATTGACCTCCAACCCATTGTGAAGCTGACCGACGATCAGTACTTCGATCTTTGTCAAGTAAATCGCGATCTCAAAATTGAGCGAACAGCACAGGGAAAGCTGATCATCATGCCACCAACAGGCGGAGAAACTGGAAACCGAAACATGAAAATCGCCTTTCAGCTAGAAAGCTGGAATCAGCGGACGAATCTCGGACTTACCTTTGATTCCTCAACTGAATTTAAACTGCCAAACGGGGCGAATTATTCACCGGATGCAAGCTGGGTACAGCGGGAAAAGTGGAATGCTTTAACGCCAGAGCAGCGACGCAAATTTCCACCGCTTGCGCCGGATTTTGTGGTTGAATTGCGCTCAGAAACTGATTCAATGATGCAACTTAGAAAAAAGATGCAGGAGTACATCGATAGCGGTGTGCGATTAGGTTGGCTAATTGACCCAAAAAATCGACAGGTTGAAGTTTATCGAGCGAACCAACCTCCACAAATTCTTCAAAACCCAGAATCACTATCTGGCGAAGATGTTTTATTTGAATTCGTATTAGATTTAAAGCCGATTTTTGCCAATATCTAGCTGTGAGGAGCGATCGATGAAAATTGTCAGCCGTGAATCTTTAGGCGTTCAACCTGTTTTTGATATTGGCGTGATCGAAGATCACAATTTCCTGCTGGAGAATGGTGCGATCGCCTCCAACTGCTTCAACAAATCGCACTCAACCGCTTACGGCTACGTCACCTATCAAACGGCGTTCCTAAAAGCCAACTATCCGGTTGAATACATGGCGGCGTTGCTGACCGCAAACAGCGGCGACCAAGACAAGGTGCAAAAATACATTGCCACCTGCATGAACATGGGCATTCAGGTAGAGCTGCCGGATATCAATCGATCGGGCATTGATTTTACGCCTTTGCAAGACAGCATTTTATTCGGTTTGTCTGCTGTTAAGAATGTTGGCTTAGGGGCGATCGAACATCTTCTATCTGCTCGCGAAGAAGGCTTGTTTCAATCATTGAGTGATTTGTGCAGTCGAATTGATTCACGCACCGTCAACCGCCGCGCTCTGGAAGCATTGATTCAGTCGGGCGCGTTTGACTGTCTTGATCCAAATCGCAATCAACTCATGCATGATCTAGATCTTGTGTTGGACTGGGCACAGTCGCGAGCAAAAGATCGAGCAATTGGACAAGGCAATCTATTCGATCTATTTGGCAGTTCTAATGAATCATCTACCAGTTTTGAAGCCGCACCAAAAGCTGCATCTGTTCCTGATTTTCCGCCGCAGGAAAAGCTGAAGCTAGAAAAAGAACTGTTAGGCTTTTACATTTCTGATCATCCCTTGCGGACGATTCATGAAGCTGCAAAAATTCTTGCGCCAATTAGCCTGAGTGAGCTAA
Source organism: Microcoleus sp. FACHB-1515 (assembly GCF_014696105.1). Lineage (GTDB taxonomy): Bacteria > Cyanobacteriota > Cyanobacteriia > Elainellales > Elainellaceae > JAAUTJ01. The sequence continues at coordinate 190,926 of NZ_JACJPO010000038.1, read as the reverse complement.
GTCATCAAGCGGATAGCTCAATGTTGAGTGCGATCGTTATGGTGTCAAGCATCAAGCCTGTAACGACTAAAAAAGGCGAACGGATGGCGATCGTGCAAATTGAAGATCTCACCGGACATTGCGAGGCGGTTATTTTTCCCAAGGCATTCGATCGAATCAATTCAGTAATTGAGATTGATGCGCGGCTGATGATTTGGGGAAAAGTTGATACTCGTGACGATCGAGTGCAGTTGATTATTGAAGATGCAGAACCAATTGAAACGGTGCAGATGGTGTTAGTTGAATTGGAGCCGCGAACAGCCAGCGATATTACTAAACAGCATCAGCTTCGTACTGTTTTACTCAATCAGCGTGGCGAAGGTGACAAGGCAAAAGTTCCGGTTGTTGCGGTCATCTCTGCAAAGGAACATCGGCAATTTGTGCGGCTAGGTGCTCAATTTCGTGTGTTAGAACAACAGTCTGCCGTGAATGCTTTGCTTCAGGCAGGATTTCAGGCAAGAGCTACGGCACTGACAGGCAGTTAGTGTCAGTTTGACCGAAAATTCGATCGCCGCCTGCTATGATGCTTGGCAGCGCGATCGAAGCTGAAATTATGTCGATACTTGCAGGATTGATGGGGCTGTGTGTGGGAGATGCACTTGGCGTTCCGGTCGAGTTTACGAGTCGATCGCAACGTCAAATTCAGCCTGTCACCACAATGCAAGGCTATGGAACTTGGAATCAGCCACCAGGCACTTGGTCGGATGACAGTTCGCTAACTTTTTGCCTTGCGGAAAGCTTGTGTCAAGGATTTAATCTCGCAGATATTGGCGATCGCTTTTGTCGTTGGTATCAACAAAGCTACTGGACGGCGAGAAATGAAACATTTGATGTGGGTGACACAACTGCACAAGCCATCAATCGAATGCTTCAAGGTGTGCCGCCATTGGAAGCAGGTGGAACAAGTGAACGAAGCAACGGCAACGGCTCACTGATGCGAATTTTACCGATGGCGTTTCTGCATTCAAAGCTGAATTTTCCTGATTTGATCGATCGCGTCCATCAAGTTTCCTGCATCACACACGCGCATCCACGATCGCAAATGGCCTGCGGGATTTACGTGTCGATTGCGATCGCTTTGCTGCAAGGTGACGATCCACACACGGCCTATCAAAAAGGATGCAATCGGATTTCACCGCTGTATAAATTGCCGTTTTTTCAACCAGAATTGAAGCATTTCGATCGCCTTTTTCAGGACGAAATTCACCAGCAATCGATCGATTCGATCGGATCGTCAGGCTACGTGATTGATACGATCGAAGCTGCTTTGTGGTGTTTGCTGAATGGCAAGACCTACGCAGAAACGGTTTTAACAGCGGTGAATTTAGGAGACGATACAGATACAACGGCTGCGGTAACGGGCGGCTTGGCCGGAATTTATTATGGCTTTGAGGCGATTCCAAAAGATTGGATAGAGGCGATCGCTCGCCGCGATGACATCATCGATCTCGCTACTCGATTCGCGGCAGTGTGTGGGTAAAGCAGAAAAAACACAATTTTGAATTACCGCCTAATCCTTTAATAGTTTTCCTATGCTTTGCAGCCGCTTTTCGGCAACTTAATTATTTCAAAGCTGTTACAAATTGAGCTTTGTGGCATTAAAACTTCGACTGATGCAAGAACAGAATTGACCTGATGCAGAACGTGAATCGATCGACCCGATTCCGTATCGAAAGCTACAAAATGCCGCTCGCAACTTTTAGAAACTCTCGATAGGCTTAGCAAGCGAATGGCACTACACGAGAGTTCACGATGTCCCGAAAAAATCTGGTTGTGATTGGGAATGGCATGGTCGGCCACCGCTTCATCGAGCGCATGATCGCTCAGGGCGCGACCCAAGAATGGAACTTGATTACCTTTTGCGAAGAATCGCGACTAGCCTACGATCGCGTCAATCTCAGCGGCTTCTTCTCAGGAAAAACGGCAGAAGATTTATCGCTGGTTGTGCCCGATTCCTATCAAGATGTGCAGGTTTATCTGAATGACAAAGCTGTGGAAATCGATCGCGAATCGCAAACGGTGCGATCGCAAAATGGCAAAGTGGTTCATTACGATAAGCTTGTTCTAGCAACAGGTTCCTATCCGTTTGTGCCGCCGATTCAAGGTAAAGAAGCGCAAGGAACGTTTGTCTATCGCACGATCGATGATTTAGAAGCAATGTCTGCCTACGCGAAAGACTGTCGCGTTGGTGTTGTGATTGGTGGCGGATTATTAGGTCTAGAATGTGCCAATGCCTTGAAAAACTTGGGTTTAGAAACTCACGTTGTTGAGTTTGCACCGCGCTTGATGCCTGTGCAAATTGATGATGTCGGCGGTTCAATACTCAAGCAGAAAATTGAAGCGCTGGGTGTTCAGGTTCATACGAGCAAATCGACGACTGAAATTGTTAGCGAAGCGGGTCGCGTTAGCAAGATGAAATTCGCGGACGGGAGCGAACTAGCAACTGAGATGATCGTGTTTTCGGCTGGCATTCGTCCCCGTGATGAACTCGCCAGAAATTGCGGTTTGGCGATCGGTGAACGCGGCGGTATTGTGATTAATGAAGCCTGCCAAACTTCGGATGAAAATGTGTATGCGATCGGGGAATGTGCCCTCTACCAAAATCGCATTTACGGCCTGGTTGCTCCGGGCTACACGATGGCAAGCGTCGCCGCCGATCACATTTGCGGACGCGCGGCCAGCTTCACCGGAGCGGATATGTCCACCAAGCTGAAGCTGCTGGGTGTCGATGTTGCCAGCTTTGGTGATGCATTTGCTAAAACAGCGGGCGCAACTGAGTTTGCGATTACCGATGCGCGGCAGGGAACCTACAAAAAGCTGGTGATGAACGAGGCGGGCGATCGCTTGCTCGGCGGCATTTTGATCGGCGACGCTTCGGCCTACGGAAATCTGCTGCAACTCGTGCAAAATGCGATCGCCCTCCCACCGCATCCCGAAGATTTGCTGTTACCACCTCGGACGGGAGCGCCTGTTGCGATGGGCGTTGAGAGTTTTCCCGATGCCGCTCAAATCTGCTCGTGCAACAACGTGACGAAGGGCGACATCTGTACGGCAATTCAGGCGAACGGCTTTACGGATGTCGGCAGCGTCAAAGCCTGCACCAAAGCGGGAACTGGCTGCGGTGGCTGCGTTCCGCTCGTCACCGATCTGCTGAAGGCAGAGATGAAAAAGGCGGGGATCGAAGTGAAGAATCACCTGTGCGAGCATTTCGCCTACTCGCGGCAGGAGCTTTATCACATTGTGCGATCGAACCAAATCCGCACCTTTGACGAACTGCTACAGTCACATGGAACCGGACGCGGCTGCGAAATCTGTAAGCCCACTGTTGCTTCGATTCTTGCGTCCGCTTGGAACGACTACGTTCTCAACGCGCCACATGTCGGACTGCAAGATACGAACGACGCATTTCTCGCCAACATTCAGCGCGACGGCACGTACTCGGTTATTCCTCGCGTTCCCGGTGGTGAACTGACGCCCGATCAGCTAATTGCTTTGGGCGAAGTGGCGAAAGAATTTGGCCTCTACACGAAAATTACCGGAGGTCAGCGGGTTGATTTACTGGGCGCAAGAGTCGATCAGCTTCCGCACATTTGGCGGCGACTGGTGGATGCTGGATTTGAGTCGGGTCACGCCTACGGGAAAGCACTGCGGACGGTGAAATCCTGCGTTGGCAGCACTTGGTGTCGGTTTGGCGTACAGGATTCGACCAGTTTGGCGATCGAACTGGAACTGCGCTATCGCGGCCTCCGCGCTCCTCACAAAATCAAGTCTGCTGTGTCGGGCTGCACCCGCGAATGTGCCGAAGCCCAAAGCAAAGATTTCGGCGTTATTGCAACGGAAAAAGGCTGGAATCTGTATGTTTGCGGCAACGGCGGCATGAAACCGCAGCACGCGCAACTGTTAGCAGAAGATTTGGATAAGGAAACTTTGATTCGTTTGATCGATCGCTTCTTGATGTTCTATATCCGCACCGCCAATCGGCTTGAACGGACTGCAACTTGGCTGAACAAATTGGAAGGCGGAGTGGACTATTTGAAGCAGGTTGTTGTGCAAGATTCGATCGGCATCTGCGCTGAACTTGAAGCCGAAATGCAGCACCAGGTGAATACTTATGCTTGCGAATGGAAGACAACGATCGAAAATCCGCAAGCCCTTCAACGCTTCGCGCATTTTGTCAACATCGAGTCGCCTGATCCCAGTTTGATGCAGGTGGAAGAACGCGGACAAAAACGCCCTGCATACGAGCATGAACGCCTGATGGCAATGAACTAGGCGATTGACTGAATTTTGGAGAGGCGTGGTTCACGTCTCTCCAGCTAATTATTTTGAGAGTGGACAAAGTTATGGTTTTTGCACCTTCGATTACCGAGACTCAATGGATTACGGTTTGTTCGATCGATCGCGTTCTTCCCAATACCGGAGTTTGCGCTTTGGTGAATGGTGAACAGGTCGCCATCTTTCGCGTTGATGATAGCTTGTATGCCATTTCTAACTACGATCCGTTTAGCAAAGCGTTTGTTTTGTCGCGGGGAATTGTGGGCGATCGCAACGGTCAACCGAAAGTGGCTTCTCCAATCTACAAGCAAAACTTTTGCCTCAGCACAGGGCAATGTTTCGACGATGAATCAATCAGCCTTCCCATCTATTTAGTCCGCATTGTTGAAGATCAAGTGCAAATTGGCGTAGGCTCTTAATCGCTGCTGACTATGATCGAAGAAGCCGCTGAAATCTAAAATCGGCGGCTTTCAACGTATCAGGCGGAACGATCGAGATGTTGGAATATCGCAGCGTTGTTTGTGTCTTTCATGGAATTGGCGTAAGTGAGGAAATTCGCATCCTGCGAATCAATGGACAAGAGCAGCCGGAATGGAAAGGTAGGCGCTGGGTGGACTATTTGAATACATCGGCGCGTGACGGCTGGGAACTGGTGACGGTTAATCATCTTGGCGGTGGTCTCCTTGTCCATTTCAAGCGAGAGATTTAATGATTGACTTTTCTGGAACCAGACAAGCTAAAATCCCTGCTGTATCGATCGCTTTTGTGAGGAGTGTAGATGGAAGTATCGCGATCGCAGGCGAACGCTGAGTCGTCCCAAGCAACAGTGCTGGGTTCCCCAATTCATTTGCTCAATGACTATCCACAGTGGCTGCTCGATCGAGTCCACCATCAGGGCGTGCATGTCGTGACATTGAATGCAGAAATGGCAATGCAGGCCGAGCAAAATTCCGCTTTGGCGCAGGTGATCGATCGCGCTGAACTCGTAATTCCCGATGGGTCGGGTGTCGTGCTGTATCTGTGGATGCGCGGGCACAAAGTGCAGCGCTGTCCGGGGATTGAACTGGCGGAGACAGTTTTGCGGCGGTTGCCTGCGGATGCAACGGTTTTCTTTTATGGCGGTGCGCCCGGAGTGACCGAGCAGGCGGCGATCGAGTGGCAGCGTCGCGATCCCAATTTGACGATCGCGGGAACCGCACACGGCTTTTTATCGAGCGAAGAACAAGCCCAGCTTTTGAACCAACTGCGGACGCTTCAGCCGAGCGTGATTTTGGTGGGCTTGGGCGTGCCGCGCCAAGAGCTTTGGATCGCGGAGCATCGATCGATTTGTCCCAAGGCAATTTGGATTGGCGTTGGCGGCAGCTTTGACATTTGGGCGGGCACGAAAGATCGCGCTCCAGGCTGGCTGCGCGACAATCATCTCGAATGGACGTACCGACTTTATCAGGAGCCTTGGCGCTGGCGGCGAATGCTGGCTCTGCCGAAATTTGCCTGGAAATCGATCGTTTCGCTGCGATCGCTTCCCTAAGTTCCAGCTTGCCGCTACAATGACCTGCCAAAGTTTCTAGATTGGCTATGCCGTTTGCAACACCGACTCAATCTCCTGATCGCACCGAAACCACCGCCCCGATCGTGCGACTGCAACAGGTAACAAAGGTTTACCCGAACGGTGCTCGCGGTCTGATCGACGTAAATCTGCGCGTGCATCAAGGCGATTTTATTTTCATCACGGGGCCATCGGGATCAGGCAAATCCACGCTGCTCAAACTCTTGTATGGAGCTGAACGCGCGACGCAGGGCGATGTGCAGGTGCAAGATTGTGACCTGATGCGGATTCGATCGCACCAACTCGCGCTCTTACGCCGTCGCATCGGTGTCGTCTTTCAAGACTACAAGCTGATTCCCCGCCGCACAGTCGCCGAAAATGTTGCGTTTGTCTTGTGGTCGCAGGGCTTCACGCGCAAAGAAATTCAGCGCCGTCTCTTGCCCACGCTGCGAATGGTCGGCCTGCAAGATAAAGGCGATCGATTTCCCGATCAGCTTTCGGGCGGCGAACAGCAGCGCGTCAGCATTGCTCGTGCGATCGTCAGTACGCCCCCCTTACTGTTGGCCGATGAGCCAACCGGAAATCTTGACATGGACAACGCCGCGCAGGTCGTGCAGATTCTCAAAAAGCTCAACGGCATTGGCATCACCGTAATTATCACCACGCACGATGAGAATCTGGTGCGTCTGCATCGCCATCATGTCGTGCAGCTTCGCGACGGCAGATTGTTTCAGCCGCTGCGGTAATCGATTTATCTAGATAGATTAAAGCAACCAGTCAATAAGGTTTCAGTATGCAGGAGACTCCTGAACCAGATAAACAGCTTGCGGTTGAAGTGCTGTTGAAAATGTACGAAACCAGATACATGCTGGCTAAACAAGCTGAAGATCAAAGAGCGACAATGAGTAATTTCTTAATTACAATTGCCGCTGTCATGTTCGCTTTCATTTCACAACAAGGGTTCTCAAGAAAAACGATTATTATCAGTTTTTTAACAATCTTGCTTGGTTTGTTTGGTCTATTTATGTCAGCGAAGTATTCGCAGCATTACATAAAAAATGATAGGGTAGCTAGGTCAATTAGAAATCGTATTTCTCAGCTTTGCCCAGAAGCACAGCTACGAGAAATCGAGCATAAAGCATTAGATGAAAGCGCACAGCAGAGCTTGTTTTTTAGCAAAGTGCCGACTTTATATCTTTGGTCTACACTGCATGTCTCGATTTGCTTGATCGGAGCATTATGTATATTGCTTGCATTACTACAATAGGCAGTCGAAATTAGTAACATCAGTGCGATCTAATCATTAGAGCGAACTTACGGGCTGAACTTCGGCAAGCGATCGCAGCACCAAAGCCAAGCGCATCTGCACAGCATCGTCAAAGCGGCGCGGCTCCAGTCCGGTCAATGAGGTGATTTTCTCCAGGCGGTAGCTTAGAGTGTTGCGATGAATCGAAAGGCGTTTGGCGGTTGTCGAGGGGCAGCAGTCCTCGGTGAAAAAGGCGTTGAGTGTGGTGAGCAAATCCGGCTCGTGGTCGAGCGGGCTGAGCAGATATCGCGCCAGTTCGATTTTCGTGCGCTCGTCGGCAATCCCGACAAAGGCGGCGATCCCCAAGCGACCGAGGCAGTAGACTTGATTGCAGCCTTGAAAGCGACTGCCCAAGGATAAAGCGGCCTGCGCGTCTTGATACGATCGCGCCAAACCCCGCACCCCCGGATGATAGCGGCCAATGCCGACGCTGATTGCGGCTCGCGTGTCGTTACGCAGTCGCAGCAGCAGTGCATCCGCCGCTCGTCGCAACGCCGTCAGGTTTGTCCAGGATGAAGTGCATTCGCCGCTGGGCGGACAGTCTGCCCATAGCTCTAGGTTTTTGCTGTCGCTGGCTTTGAGGACGGCAACTTTGCCTTCTCCCAAGTCAGCGCAGATCGTGTCGCTGGGCAAATGAAAAAAGCTGACGACGCTGCCAATCACAAGCTGAGCACGGCGGCGTTCGGTTTCGCTGTTGCCGCCTGCTAAGACGAAATTCGCCGCATCAATCAAAATAACGGCTCTGGGCGGCGACAAATCGATACCGAGCGGTTTGGCCTGATCGATCGCTACCTCGTCGCTCAATCGCCCGTGCAGCAGATCCGCCAAAAACTGATGCTTGACTTCTGGCGAGTAAATCGATCGCGCCTGTCCCGTAGTTTGATGGATGACCAGTTCCACCAGCACTTGCGCCAGTCGGGGTGAAATGGCTTCATCGCCGCTGGGTTCCCCGACGATCACTTCGCCCGTCTGCGCCTGCAAGCGAAACGGCACGCGCAAAAACTGACTGACCTGATCAGAAGTTGAACCAATCTGATCGCGATCGCTGCTGGTGATCACGATGCCGCGATCGTTGGTGACGCAGACTGGAGCGAACAGCAGTTCGGAAACTCTCCCTGTCACTAGATTGGCGACACGAGCAAAATGAGGCGAAATCACAAGCGAAGATCCTAGGAGTTGGCGTCAATCGATCAGGCCGAGAATAGGTTCGTAGTTTCGGTTAAACTCCCACCAAAGTACATCTGTCCGAGGGGTCAAAAAGTTTTCAATCTTTGGATACAAGAACGGCTGGATCAGTGCGAGGAACGGCTCAATTGAAACACGATCGCGTCAGCGCTCCCGGAACGGTATCGCTACCATGAAGAAAACGACAAAGGAGCCTATTTTGGTTGACTCTCTCACATCTGCCACTCAGCTTGATGCCCCTCAAGAATGGAACTTGAGCGATCTCTATCAAGGTTTTGACGATCCACAATTCACAGCAGATCTTGACAATTTGCGGCACAGTGCGATCGCCTTTCGCGACCAGCATCGCGGCAAGGTCGGTGAACTGGATGCGACGGCACTGACGGCGGCACTGAGGGAACTGGAAGCGATCGCCGAAAAATCCGGCTATCTCTATGCTTTTCCCTCGCTGGTTTTTTCTGCTGACACGCGCAATACCGAAGCCAAGCAGTTTCTTGACAAGGTGATGGAAGCCTTGACCGAAGTTGAAAATCAACTGCTGTTTTTCGACTTGGAACTGCAAGAAATTCCCGCCGATCGCTTCACCACGCTGCAAGCTGATTCCGCTTTAGCAAACTATCAGCACTATCTCGATCGCATTGCCGCATATCGTCCGCACAAACTGCCCGAAGCCGTCGAGCAAACGCGCAATCAAGACAGCTTGACCGGACGGCAGGCGTTTATCAATTTGCGATCGGTTCATTTGGGTGAACAAGAATACACCCCTGTCGAAACGCCGGAAGGCAAAACCGCTAGTTCTGAGGCAGAATTGGGTGCGCTGCTCTTCCATCCGTCACCGGATGTGCGCTTGGCGGCTTATCAGTCTGTGCGGCAAGTGATGCGCCAGCACAATTCCCTTTATGGCTTCATCCTGAATACGGTTGCACAAGACCACCGAATTGAAAGCCAAATTCGGCAGCATGAATCGACGTTGCACAAGCAGCTTTTGGCCGATCAGGTGTCGGAGCCTGTGTTTCGAGCGATTATGCAGGGAACGGGCGATCGATTTGAGCTATTTCAGCGCTACTACCGTTTGAAAAGTCAGGCGATCGGACAGTCGATTCGCATTTGTGACATCTATGCACCCTGGTCAGATGCTGCACCGGAACCGATTTCCTATCAGTCTGGTGTCGAAACATTGCTGTCTGCGCTGGAGCAATTTGACGTGAATTATGCGCGGCGGGCAGAAGAATTTTTTGTCAAAAATTGGGTGGATGCGAAAGTGCGTCCGGGCAAGCGCGGCGGTGCATTTTGCGCTTATACCTACGGAAAGCACAGCTATTTGCTGATGTCCTACACCGAAGATTACAACTCGCTATTCACGCTGGCGCACGAAATGGGGCACGGACTGCACTTTGCTTGGATTGGCGATCGCCAATCTTATTTCAACAGCAATCCGCCGATGGTGCTGGCCGAAATTGCTTCAACGTTCAACGAATTGCTGCTGCTCGATTATTTGCTTGCTCAGGCAAAAGATAACAAGACGTTGAGCAAAACGCTGATCACGCGCCAGCTTGAGGATCAGCTTAATTTGCTGTTTCGACAAAGCACAATCAGTCGGTTGGAATTGGCGATTCACGATCGCGCTCAGCAAGGCAGTTTCAATCACGAATTTGTGAATGAGCAGTGGATGTCGCTGTATCAAAATTTGTGTGGCGATGCGGTTGAACTGCTGCCAGAACATCAATATGACTGGGCGAGAATTGGTCATATTTACTTCAAGCCGTTCTATTGCTATCAGTACACGGCCTCCAATATTGTCAGCCTGGCTTGCTATCAAAAATATCGCGAAGTGGGCAAAGAGTTTATTCCAGGATATTTGGAGCTGTTGGCTTCAGGTGGTAGTCAGGATCAGGTAGCGGCGTTGCGGCAGTATGTTGGCGTGGATATCGAAGATCCCACTACGATTCGGAATGCCTTGAATTATGTGGAAGGGTTGCTGAATCAGCTCCAGGCAACGCTGTAGGGATCGATTCCTACGGACAGCGCTTCGCGGCCAGCAAAGCTGATCCGGAACGGATCGCCTTTTGACGACATTCGATCGCGCCCCGCAAAAATACGGCAAAAATTTCTCCGATTTCTTCCGGATTGCTACAGGCACTTAGGGAAGAAGGGAATGGTAGATGCACCCTGATTCATTCCCCTGGCGGTTCGCCGTCAGGGGTTTTTTTTGCGAATGGGGAGGAAGCAAATTGCCACAGCAATCATCAAGAAACGGAGGTTTCTTCGGCGGGCGTTTGCGGATGGAAATATTCGTAGATTTGCTGTGCCATTTTGGGGCCGATGCCGGGAACTTCGGCAATCTGCTTGGGACTGGCTTCGCGCAGATAATCGATCGATCGAAAATGCGCCAGAAGTAATTTTTGGCGATGGTGGCCGAGTCCGGGAATTTCTTCGAGGCGCGATCGACTCATGCGGGCGCTGCGCTGCTGACGGTGGAAGCTGACGGCGAAGCGGTGTGCCTCGTCACGTAAACGGCGCAACAATTGCACTCCGGGCTGTTCGGCCTCGGTGGTTAAGGGCAGCGATTCACCGGGGAGAAAAATTTCTTCGCGCTGTTTGGCAAGGCTGACGACTTTCACGTCCTCCATCAGGTTCATCTCGCGCAGCACTTCCACAACAGCGGAAAGCTGGCCTTTGCCGCCATCGATCATGACCAGATCGGGAAAGTCGGGATTGCCGACGCGCTGCAAATTTGGATCTTGGGCATAGCGACGGAAGCGGCGGCTGATCACTTCGGCCATGCTCGCGAAGTCGTCGGAGTGACCCGATCGCACAGTCGGATTTTTGATTTTGTAGTGCCGATAGTGCTGCTTGCCCGGAAGTCCGTCGATGAACACGACCTGCGAAGCGACCGCATCCGAGCCTTGCACGTGCGAAATGTCGTAGCCTTCGATGCGGTGCGGCAAATCGGGCAGATCGAGAATCTGCGCCAGATCGAGCATGGCGGCGTTGTTGCGATCGCTAAATTTGCGCGTCCGCGCCAGTTCATACTCGGCGTTGCGCTCGACCATTTCGATCAGTTCCGCTTTGGTTTGGCGCTGCGGCTCAAAAATCGACACCTTGCGGCCTTTGCGATCGCTCAAGAATTCGCTCAAAAATTCCTGCTGCGGAATGGCGTGCTGCACGAGAATTTCGGCAGGAATCTCGACCGGATCGACCATCTGATAGTGTTCTTCTAGGACGCGCTGCAAAATCGCGCCCGCTGTGCCCGACTGAGCATCGGCGACAAAGCCCAAGCGTCCGACCAAGCGACCTGCGCGAATTTGGAAAAGCTGAATGCAGGCGTGCTGCTCGTCAGCGGCAAGGGCGATCGCATCTCGCGAAACCGTATCATCCGGCAGGGCAACTTTCTGATCGGCACTAAGCGACTGCAAGCCACGAATTTGATCGCGCAGTCGGGCAGCATACTCAAAGTTCAATTCTTCAGCCGCTTTTTCCATCTGCACCTGAAGGATGTCCTCAAGCTCTTTCGTGCGTCCCTGGAAGATCATCGCCACGCGCTGCATCATCTTTCGATATTCTTCCACCGAAACGAGTCCCTGACAGACGCCCATGCAGCGGCCAATGTCGTAGTTGAGGCAGGCGCGGTCTTTGAACAGCGGTTGCGATCGCTGCTTGAGCGGAAAAATCCGCTTGACCAGCCGCAACGTACTCCGCAGCGCATACACATCCACGTAGGGGCCATAGTACCGATCTTTTTCTTTGCCTGCGCGTCGATTGCGCGTAATGAAAATGCGCGGATATTCCTCGCTCCAGGTGATGCAAAGATACGGATATTTCTTGTCGTCTTTCAGCAGCACGTTGAAGTGGGGCTGATGCTGCTTAATCAAGTTCGCTTCGAGGGCGAGCGCTTCTGCTTCGGTGTCGGTGACGATAAATTCAATCTCAACAATCTGCATCACCATCAGGGCAATGCGCGGATTGCGATCGTGGTCTTCGCGAAAATACGATCGCACCCGCGATCGCAAACTTTTCGACTTGCCGATATACAAAATATTGTCGCTGGCATCGCGCATAAAGTAGACTCCCGGTTCTTGGGGAATCTCTTTGAGCCGCGCCTTGAGGCGATCGGGGTCTTTGACGAGCGTTAGCGGCTTAGGGGATGTCGTCACGGGTGCAAAAGGGGCGATCGATCTACTTCTAGAATACTGCGCTCCTCTTTCCCCAGCGGGAGAATATCCGAATTGGCAAGGGTGAATCTACCGACAAACTGCGTTATTCAGCCGCGATCGAAGCGGGAACTTCCAATTCATAAGCGGTCATCAAAGCGCGATCGCCCATAATTTCCTGTGGCGTTCCATCTGCGATTACCTGACCGTTTGACATGAGAATAATGCGATCGCAAACTTCCAGCAAAAACTCGAAATCGTGAGAAGTAATGACGGTCGTTTGAGGCGCGGTTTTGAGGAATTCAATCAGGCGACGACGGGCGCGGAGGTCAAGATTCGCACTGGGTTCATCGTAGAGGATCACCTGCGGCTGCATGGCGAGAATGCCTGCGATCGCCACCATTCGCTTTTCACCCCCGGAAAGATGATGCGGCGGACGCTGCGCCAAAGCTTCCACTCCGGTACAGCGCATCGCCTCACCAACACGGCGATCGATTTCGGCTGCTGACAAGCCCAAATTCTGCGGCGCAAACGCAATATCGTCCCAAACGGACGTGCAAAATAGCTGATCGTTGGGATTTTGCAGCACCAGACCGATATCCGGGCAAAAGGCTCCGGGCTGCACCTGTTTTTCAAAGACGAAAATCTCGCCAGATTGTGGAATCAAAACACCGCAAATTAACAGAAATAATGTGGTTTTGCCGCAGCCATTATGTCCGATCAGGCCGACGCGATCGCCCTTATGAATCGTCAAATTCACCGATTTCAAAACCGGATCTTGATTTGGATAGGCAAAGGACAAATTCGAGACGGCGATCGCATCCATGCGGCAACTTCAGGCAACGTTTCTCACCATAAAGCATCCGCCACGACAAAGCCAATTGCGATCGTCAGGGCAATCGCCAGCTTGAGACGGCTGGCAAAATCGATCGCAGGCAGACTCGATCGCACAGGCTGACCGTAGCCGCGCAGTCGCATCGCCTGATAGACGCGATCGGCCTGTTCATAGCTGCGAATCAGCAAAGTTCCAATTAAGGCGGCGATGCGCGGCCAGTCGCGACGCGGACGCTTAAGCGTAAATCCCCGTAGCCGCATCGCCTGCTGCATCTGCGCTAAGCTGGCGCTCAGTTCAAACACATAGCGGTAGGAAAGCAGCAGTAAATCGGTGAGAATCAGCGGCAGTCCGATCGCCCGCATCGATCGCACCGTCACCAGAAACGGCGCAGTGCCCAGCCAGATCAAGCTGATCGTGACGATCGCCAAAAATCGCCCGACAATCAGCAGCATCGCCATCATGCCTTCTTGACGCAGACTCAAAATTCCCCACTGCCACACAATCGTTTCGCCGGAAATGAACGGCAGCAGCAGCACGATCGCCAGCAGCATTCCGCCCGGATAGCGAATCCGGCTCGTCCAAAAGTCGATCGGCAAGCGGGAAACGACGTACAGCAGCAGCGTGACGCTCAGCATCCAGGGAACGAGCCACAGCGTTTTGACGGTTGCGAAGGCAAAGGCGATCGACAGCAAACCAATCAGCTTACAGCGCGGCTCCCACTGGTGAATCGGGGATTTCAGGCGGGCGAATTGGTCAATTTCAGGCTGCATCGTTTTCCAGGTGCATCGTCACGATCGCGAATCGATCGCGGGAACCAGTTCCGGCTTGACGCGCTGCAAAAATCCGATTAGCAAGGCGGTGAAGATGCCTTCAATCAGCATCAGCGGCAGGTTGGTGACAAGCAATCCCAAGATTGCGGCTCGTTCCGTTGCCACATCCAGACCTGCGGGCAGAAAAGCGATCGTCAGCGTCGCAAACAGCAGCGTGGACAGGCCAACGCCGATCGCACCTGCCAGAAATGCAAACAGAAGAATCGCCCACCGATGTTTCGAGAATCGCGAGTGCAGCTTGAACAGTTGAGCAGCAGCGATCGCTGGCAGTCCCATCACGAGCGCATTCAGGCCGAGCGTCGTCAGTCCACCATGTCCGAACATGACGGCTTGCAGGAATAAGCCGACCAAAACCGCCGGAAACGCATAAGCACCCAAAACCGCACCCAGCAAGCCGTTGAGGATCAAATGCAGGCTGGTGGGCGGCAGCGGAATGTGAATTGAAGAGGCGACGAAAAAGGCGGCTGTCAGCAGGGCGGCTTTGGGAACTCCGGCTGTGGGGTTGGGCTGACGGTGAATCGATCGCAGCGAAAGCCAAGTCGCCAATCCGGTCAGGCCAAAACCTGCCGCGCAAATCGGAGCCGAAACTAAACCGTCAGGAAGGTGCATCGATCGCCTCTGATAACGTGCTAATTTTGCGGCTGCTGACGCTTAGAATTTCGCGAGAAAAACAGCGCCGTGCCAATACAGCCCCAAATCACTGAACCGATCATGACACCCTTTTGCAGGGGCGAAGCCGTTGCCGCCGTCATCGGAACGGAAGCAGGCTGATCAAGAATGGGCGCATCTGCATGAGCAGGCTGATCAGCGGCAGCAGTGGTGACAGACGCAGTTGGCGCAGTGGTGGCAGCGGCAACGGGAATCGTCAACGCTGCGCCGTGTCCGGCCTGCTGAATCTTGACTTGCCAGTTGCCCGATCGAGTCGGAACGAAGGTGAAGCGGCCTTCAGCGTCGGTCTGGACGGTTTGCCAAGGAGTCGAGGAATTGTCGGGTGAGAAGATGATCACCTGCGCGTTCGCCATTGGTTCGCCAGAATCGTAAGCGGCGGACACCTCAAACCCTTGGCGCGGCTGATACTGCACTTCGACACCATGCGCGATCGCCTTTTGCGACACCAACGTCAGGCCAGCCGCGATCGTCAATCCCAAAAACTGTGACTTCATCGTTTGCAGGGCATGAAAATCTTTCTCATCTTAGCGCTGCGATCGACTCGCGCAACTTGAGATTGAGCATTTCTACAGTGGCTAACTCATAGTCATTATGAGTATGATTAGAGCATCCCAGCGGGCACTGCCAGGAGGCAACCATGTTCCACCGTTTTGAGCATGTCAATCTTTCGTGTCACGATCTCGAAGCCAGCCACCAGTTTTATCAAACGCTATTTCCTGACTGGATGGTGCGAGCAGAAGGCGAAACTTCAGTGAGTCGCTGGATGCACTTTGGCGATCGCCAGTTCTATCTCGCGCTCAATCATGCGCCTCACGCCAAACGCGATCATCACGCTTATGAATCGATCGGCGTGAATCATGTCGGCTTTGTGATCGACGATGGCGACAAAATGAAAGCGCTGCTCGATCGCGCCGGAATTGAATATTACACTTACGATTCGCCGGAGACCAAGCATCGCATTTACGTGAATGATCCCGACGGTAACGAAATTGAATTAGTCGAATATCAAGCCGATTATGCGCTGAAATAGCGTGAGAAAAGCCAGGAAATAAATTTCCAGCTTAACTCTCCATTTGAACGGGTTAGGGCGTGTTTGAGACGGTGAGCGAGTCTGGCGGTAAACGCTCGATCACTCTCCGGTTAATTCGCGGCGCAAGCGCTGCACGATCGAATCTGGTTCAACCTGTGACAGAATTTCTTGAATGACGGTGCTGGCTCCTTCTTGTCCCCAAGAGCAGCCTTGTTCCAGGTAGACTTGGGCGGCTTTGCCGACTCGGTAGGTTCCGTATCCAGCCAAGGTAGCCTGAGCGATCGCGGCTCCACCATAGGCGGCAATGCCCGATGCGCCGTCGAAGGCGGTGGCGACGGCTGAGGCGCTTTTGCCAGCACCGAGCAAAAGGCCGCTGCCAATCTCGCCAAGCAGCAGGCCGCCAGAACTAAGCAGGATGGTGTTCCAAAGTTTGCTGGCTTCGTAGCGGGTCATGGGTAGACCATAGAGTCGGGCAAGCGATCGAATCATCACCAAATCGGTAACGGCTCCGCCTATCAAGTCAAGGACGGCGATCGGGTTGAGGCCGACGGCGATCGATTTCCATTTGGCGAACTGCCAGATCAAGTCATCCGCTTCGGCTTTGTGCAGTCTGAGGCTCGTTTGGGCGATCGAATTTTCGCTGCGGCGGGCTTGTCGCAAAGCGGTGAGGGCAAGCAGCGATTTACCTTCGCGTCCGACAATTTCGATCAGTTTGCTCCTCAGCGGATCGATTTGTGTGGGTGGCGCTTCCCATTCGTGAACGATGCGTCCGTCCGGATATTCAACGCGCACTTCGATCGGCGCAGGCTCGGCAGCGACAAACACAATATCTTCGGGCGCAATCCGTAGCCGTTCACCAGAAAACTGCTGCTTCAGCTTGAGGTAGATCGTCTGTCGGTCTTGATCGGGATACAAATCGGTTTTGTTGAACACCAAAAGCAGCGGCTTGTGCGCGTCTTGCAGTTCGGCTAGGGCGCGATATTCCGTCCGCGTGATGTCTCCCGCAATTACAAACAAAATCAGATCGGCCTGTTCAATCACTTCTCGCGCCATTGCTTCGCGCAGTTGTCCGCCGACTTCATCAAGTCCGGGCGTGTCAATCAGTTCAACGTTGACGTTGAGGCCAGAAGTGTCGGGCGGCCAGTAGATCGATCGCGGATACTGCGTCACGCCATGCAGCGGTCCGGTTTGCAAAATCTTTTGCCCCAGCAGCGCATTGAGGACGGCAGATTTGCCGCGACTGACAAGCCCAAACACGGCAATGCGAAAAATGCCGCTGTTGAGCTTGTCAAGCGCACTGGAGATCTGATCGAGATCGGCTTTCAGGCTGGCTTGCAGTTCCACGCCTTGCGGTTGCCGGGCGGGAACGCGCAGCGCTTGCCGATAGCGATTGAGCGTTTGGCGCAAACTGGTACGGGCACGATCGAAATGTCCCTCTTGGGAACGAGCGGGAACGATCGCAGAATCAGACGAACGAGAAGGCGCACTCAAGGTATCACACCAAGAACATTGCACTTCCTATTCTCACTCATGCCGATCGCTCAAACGTTGGCGGAAAACCGAATCTTCGGCTTGACCTTCTACTCGACTGGAGGCTTCAAAATGAAAGCAAATAGCTTTGAGCAATCAACTGTTAATAATTCCCAATTTCTACCATGACGCTTCAATTTACGGTTCCCGATATGGCCTGCTCTGCTTGTGCCACCACCATTAGCCAAGCGGTCAACGCGATCGACCCTGCTGCTAAAGTTTCTGCCGACACCAAAACCAAACAGGTGCAGATTGACACCATTGCCGATGAAACAACGGTGAAGCAGGCGATCGTGCAGGCTGGATATTCACCTGCCTAGCTGAGCGCTTAACCTTTAGATTGAGTTTGCGGGGACGCGATCGCTGCCGTCCCTTCCATGATTGAATAACACTACTCGTCAACTTCTTCTGGCACTTTAGCGTTGCGCTTTCTTGCCGTGCGTTCTTTAGTGGCTTGCCGTTTGCCAGCGGGCACATAGTTTTTCAACGTGGAAGCGCTAATATCAATGCCGCGATCGCCCAAAATTTTCGCAATATCCTCGTAACTATAGCCTTTTGCTAAGGCGGCTTTTATTTGGTCTTGTATTTGTGTAATGGCTTCCCGCAGCGATAGCTTCTCTTTCGGTTTCTCTGGCAGTTCTGCTAAGAAAGCGCCTGCCTGTTCCACTGATTTTTGAGAAACAATCGAGGTTTTAGGACGCTTCCCTGTCGCGCTCATCATTCTTTTGACCGAATTATTAACTGTAATTATCCTATGCCTTGATCGGGCGGCGATCGAATTGCAGAAATGATCTGTTGTGGTTCAAGTTCTGCGGCTTGCTGCGATCGCTGCGCCTGAAGTGTAGCAAAAATCCGGGTTAAAGGCATCCTGTCCACTGCAAATATCATTCAGCAGAATGAGAATTATTCCTAATAGGAATTTAGAAGGATTTTGCCTTGCTGCTGATGAAGTAAATTCGATTCAGCATTGTTTTGGCTAATTATCTTCACCGAAGAAGCTGTGTGTTCAAGCGATCAGTTGCAAAAAACTTTGGATAGTAAGAATCTGTCGCCAGCAAATGTGCGATCGCGCGATTCAAATAAATTACTGTTAAGAAAAAATCGCTTTGGACAAGTCAAAATGTTGAGCTTTGCAAATAAAACGGTGCTGGTGACGGGCAGCGATCGCGGCATCGGTCGAGCGGTTGCGGTTCAGTTTGCCGCAGCAGGAGCGCGGGTTGCCCTGCACTTCCACTCGCAGCAGGACGCGATCGAGCAGGTGCAATCGCAGTTAACCGGAAGCGGGCACATCACCGTGCAGGCAGATTTGGCGGATGTTGCGGCGATCGATCGAATGGTGAACGAGGCGATCGCGGCTTTTGGGCAAATCGATATTCTCGTCAACAACGCTGGAATTTATCAGACGCATCCGCTTGACGCGACGAAGTTTGATGAGTGGCAGGCCGTTTGGCAGAAGACGATCGCCGTGAATCTACTCGGCAGCGTGCATACGGCTTACGCTGTGGCGCAGCACATGATTCCGCGTCGCCAAGGCCGAATTATCAACATCACGTCTCGCGGGGCGTTTCGGGGTGAGCCGACTGCGCCTGCTTATGCAGCAAGTAAGGCGGGGTTGAATGCGTTTAGCCAGTCAATCGCTCAACACCTTGCGCCGTATGGAATTAGCGTTAGTGCGATCGCACCGGGATGGGTAGAAACGGAAATGTCGCGATCGACGCTCGAAAGTCCTCAAGGCGAGGCAATCCGTGCTCAAAGCGGCTTCAATCGAGTTGCCCGTCCAGAAGAGATCGCCCATACGGTTTTGTTTTTGGCCTCAGAACAGGCGGAATTTCTGACAGGCGCGATCGTAGATATCAACGGCGCAAGCTACCTCCGCAGCTAAAAATCCTCAAAGTCCCCCAGAATGGGGGATTTAGGGGGCTGTCACAAGGCAATCTACTCTTCCAAGACTTCCACTAAATCCTCGATCGCCACATCAAAAGCACGAGCAATTTTCTGAACTGCCGCATAGTCAATCATTGCCATCTTGTCGCGACGAACGTAACTTCTAATTGTGCTGTAAGCAACACCAGAGCGATCGGCAACTTGCTTGTATGTCCAGCCTCGTTCTTCCGAAAGTTCTTTAATCCGCAGCCTAACCAGCCCCATTTTCAGGTGTTGACTTTTGATGCAATTGCATCGATGATAAATTTACACTGAATTGATGCAATTGCATCAGCGGTGGATCTAAACAAACAAGAGCGATCGATCGCCTTGCCTGGAAAACGAGAGATCGATCGCTGTTCCTCAACCCCGCAAACGCGGGAAGGATTGCCCTATGATATCAAGCTTCCAACGCAATTCCAAACTCTATCCTTGGTGCATCGTTCGGCAGTTGCCAAATATGCAGCGAATTACGATCGCCCGCTTCCACCACCGCAGCAACGCCGACGGATATCTCAGCGTCTTACGGCGAATTGAACCGGAAGCGAATTTTGTTCTTGTGTTTGCACCAAATTAGGAAACCGTTTTGTAGTCTGCTGAGCCTGCGATCGCCAAATCTACGATCGCCTGATGCGATAAACACTTCCAATGACATTCATACAAGTTCGGAAGCTGAACGCCAATGCTGGCGATCGCGGGTGCAGCGGGAAACGGCCACAGTCGATCGAACACGACTGCGTGATCAGCAAGGCCAAACTGAAGCAGATAAACGGATGGAGGCGCAGCCAGTTCACGCATCAGGATTTGCCCCAGAGCGTAGAGCGGCTGGCGGAGGCGATCGCTCAGATGCAAAGGCTGCTGGTAGGCGTCTGCAACAGTTGTAATGACTTCGCCGTATAAAGTGCCTTTGGCGGTGTGGACGATCGGGAGCCAGTGCGACCCGGAGCCGATGCCATAGTCGAATTTGCGGACGCGATCGCGCATTCCATCGAAGTCACAACAGGCTTGAAAGACCGCTTGACCGGGAAACTCAACATCCGGCAGATTAAAGGTGAGCGGACAGATCAGATCGGCAGGAACGGCAGTCGCGATCGAGCCGCCGTCCGCTTCAACTGCTTGACGCAAAGCTTCGATCGCCGTTTGCTGCCAAGCTTCGGCGCGGGTGAGGACAAGAACCGATTTCACTTAGATGTCGCCAAAGGTGGGAATGGCAGGCGATCCCATGCGGGGAAAGCTGGGCAGGTCGATATGTGTGGTGCGACGGGTGCGAACCGCCAGTCGATAGCTGACGCTTTGCAGTTCGGCCTGAAGCTGACGATTTTCTCGCTGGATCAGCGCCATTTTTTCTTTCACCGGGGCGAGTCGTTCGGTGAATTTCTTCTTATAGATCTGCGGAAGTTCCTGCACGACCTGTTCGAGCATTCTGGATCGATCGGTCAACTCCTGCACCGATTGGCGAAGCTGATAAATTTCACCGTCGCGGGCGGCGATTTGCTCTTGATAGAACATCACCTGCTGCTCGACGCCCTGAAGCTGTTCACGCAGCGATCGCATTTCGCTCATGTGGCGTTCCGACACTTCCGGGCTGGGCATAAAGCCTGTATTGCCCTTGACGAGGCGAAACAGTTCTTGCGAAAGCTGCTGCACAAGCTGGTCGCGCATTTCCAGTTCGTCATGCAGGCGCGTCACTTCGGTTTGTAGTTCTGGCAGATTGGGGACAGGCTGATTCACGATAAGGCTCCGATCGGCTCAACGATGTTTTCTTGCCAGCGGCGCGGCGGAGAAGCCCGACGAATTTCGCGCCAAATAGCGGTAGCAGCTAATGTACCATCTGCAACGGCAATTGACACCTGATTTATCCCTTCTTTTAAATCTCCGACTGCAAAAATGCGCGGATGCGAAGTTCGACACATCGAATCGGTGACAAGATTCTCGCCTTTCCAGGTCAAATCGAGGTTCTTGAGATAGCCGTTGTGGTACTGCGACCCCATCGAAACCAGTCCGGTTTCCAGTTCAATCTGCTTGCCGTCAATGAGTTCCACGCCCGTCATCGTGTGCTTTTCACCCAAAAAGCGCTGGATTGGCGTTTCAACTAAGGGGAAGCCATATTCTTTCAGCTTTTGCCGCATCTCGTCACCGACTTCGCAAAGTCCATGCGTGAACACGGTGATGTATGGCGTGAACCAGTTGAGAACGAAGGCCGTATTAATCGCGTTTTCCGTGTTGACAAACAGGCCGCACTTGAGATCGGCCATTTCGTAGCCGTCACAGATCATGCAGACATGCAGGTTATAGCCTGCGTAGTCAAAGACGTTCTGCATGTCCTCAAGCTGCGGCAAATTGTCGATGATGCCGCTGGCGGCGATTAGATATTTCGATCGAAACGTCACGCCTGTAGCATCTTGCTTACCGACTTTCACATTCACAGCAAAGGTGTCATCTTCGGCTTCCTCAACACTCTCTACAAAGCCGCGCAGATGATCGCCTCCCAGCGAGAGGAAATGCTCTTGCCCCTGATTGAGAACGTCACGACCGGGAGTTTCCGGCGTTTGGCCGAGGAAGTTGCGGACATCTTGCATCCAAAACGATCGCCCCTTTCCTTTTTCAATCACCAAACACGACAAGCGATAGCGCTGAAGATAGATCGCTGCCGACAAGCCGCCCATGCCGCCTCCAACAATGATCACGTCATACAGATGATCAAGCCGCTGATCGAGATTCTTCCTAGAGAGTTTCATAAAGCTCGTTCCCTTCAGAAAAATGACAAAAGCTGGAAGTGCAATTACCTCCAGCCTAACGCTACGTCAGTAGATTTTCGATATCGGATCTTGCGATCGAAGCAATCGGTTTTGCGATCGCGCTATGCTTCAACTGCTTCTGTCGCTTCTACTTCCTGCTTAACGGTCAAATAGCGAAGCACCTCTTCGCTCAGACGCATTGCCCGCTCCAGAACGGCTACGGCAGTTCCCGGCGCTTTGTAGTTCATCTGAATGTAAACACCTTCGCGCTGCCGCTTAATTTCGTAAGCGAGGCGACGCTTGCCGCGATGCTGCGTTTCAATATCTGACGCACCTTGTTCAGCCAAGATGTTTTGATACTTGGCGATCGCCGCATCGGTTTGTTCTTCGCCCAAATCGGTACGCAGGATGTACATCGTTTCGTAAACAAAAGCCATGACAAAAATCTCCTTGTGGACAAAATGGTCTTTCATGGCACGATCGCCTCACGGACTCGCTCTAACTTGAAGCCGAAAGGTCGATCGCACGGAAAAGACAAGGAACTACAATCATATACCAGGTTCAGGACAATCGGCTTATGGCACAGCGCTACGTCCGCATTCAAACTACGTCAGGTCAGCTTTTCTATGGCTTGCTGCTGCTCGATCGCCAAGTGCAGATTCTCGATGCTCCACCTTGGCTGGCCGGACAACCCACCGAGCAAACGATCGCGCCCGACGACTATCACCTGCTTGCACCCTGTGCCCCGTCCAAAATTATTGCGATTGGCAAAAACTATTTGAAACACGCGATCGAAATGGGCGGCGAAGTGCCCAAAGAACCGCTGCTGTTCATGAAGCCTTCGACGGCTGTGATTGCCCCGAATGCTCAAATTCACTATCCGCCACAGTCGCAGCGAGTTGACTATGAAGGCGAATTGGCGTTAGTCATTGGCGATCGCTGTGTGGACTGTACGCCCGAACAGGCACAAAGCAAAATTTGGGGCTATACGATCGCCAACGATGTCACCGCCCGCGATCTGCAAAAGTCCGATGGGCAGTGGACACGCGCCAAAGGCTTCGACACCTTTTGCCCCCTGGGACCTTGGATTGTGCGCGAACTCAATCCGGGCGCAAAGCTGCAAACCTTTTTGAACAACAATCTCGTTCAGTCTGCGCTAATCAGCGAGATGAATTTTCCGCCAGATGTCCTGGTTTCTTACATCAGCCAGGCGATCACGCTGCTGCCTGGAGATGTAGTGCTGACGGGGACACCGGAAGGCGTGGGGGCAATGCAGACGGGCGATCGCGTCCGCATCGAGATTGAAGGAATCGGCTCACTAGAAAACTTGGTTGTGCCGCGCCAAACCCCCGTGCCTATCTAGGCAACTGCATGTAAACCGCATCCGAAAGCGTCGGAATTTCGGCAAAGCGACCCATCGCCGTCTGAGCGATTGAGTAAACGACAGCAGCGATCGTTCCCAGAAAAATCACGTTGTACAGCGTTTGCATCAGTAGGCCACCTCCCAAAATCGGAGCCAGCGCCAAATTCAGCACAATGCCACACAGCGCCAGAATAATGCTGAGCAAAATTGCCTGCATCGCATTAAAGCGAATGAAGTAAGGAATGTTGTCGTTGCGAACAACCAGCAGAAATACGGCGAAAAAGATAATCAAGCTGGCAAAGGGAAAGCCGTGATAGATCGCCAGCAGCGGTGTGATCGGCAGCAAGAGCGCATTCAAAACGGGAAACTGAGCGAACAGCACTTGCCCAAATGGAATGCCATCGAGCAGCGGCAGCAAATAGGGCAGCGAAGCGTAAACTCGATCGAGCGGAGTCGAAGAACCGCGCCAAGTCATTTCCAAATCTCCTGCTTTGAGCTAGTCCAGGCAGCGATCGCCACCAAGTTTCTAGGATAGCGTAATTGCTCAAGCGGGCGACTCTCACTCGATGTTGGCGATCCGAAAGCCCATCTGACACTCAAACTGATCGGGCAGGCGATCGCCCAGCTTGACAAGTGCACGACCACAGCGCAATTGGCCTTCTGTCCAGCGCGGCTGTCCGCTCGGATCTGCCATCAAACAGCTTTGACAAACTTGTTTAGGCTGTAATATTTGATTTTCCATCAAAATCACCAGCATAAAGCACCTCCCGCGATCGATTCACTTCACGCTGCTAGAATGCTCTGAAGCCTTTTGTACTCTCAGTTTAACGGCTCTCCCTCTACCTTGCTGTAACCTCGACAGCACTCTTAATGAATTCTGCCAACCGTCTATCGAATTCATTATTAAATCTGTCTGCGATCACTTTTTGGCTAGGTAGTTCTACTTCATGGAATCTAGCTTTGGCGCGATCGCTTTTCTGCTGTTGTTTCCTTAAAAACAAAGAAAGAGAGCGGGGTAGTTTTGCGGTTGCCTACCTTGCTCTCCTCATCTTTGAAGTAGCTACATTGCAATCTTGAGCTTGTTGTGGAGTGTGGCGCGATCGCCGTACAGGATTCAACTGACCAACGCCCTAGCCAAACAAGCTAATCGAAGCGGCAAAAGTTGCAAATTGACCGGAATTTGCAGGGGCAGGCGTTCCCGAAATTTTGATAAAGAAAGTTCCTTGGGGAAGCGATCGCCGCACCGAGCTATTCACGGTATCCAAGCGAGCAATTCGTTTTCCGGGTCGATTTCCGGCGGCTTGAAACACTTCCATTCGCGGCACAAACTCGCCTCCTGCAAATATAAGAAGTGGTGTCGTTGGTAAGGATGAACTGCCCCGAATCCGAAACCGATACCACTCTGCTCGCTCTCTGCCTTCGATCGTGTCTCCTATCTGAACTGAGGGTGAATTGCCGTTTCCAAGTACAGCCGTGCCCAGAAATTTGGCTTGTCGAAATGTATTTCCACCGTCCATTGTTGTCCTCCAAGAATGAAGTATGGGAATTAATCAGCGTGATTTGTGACGCAGGGCGATCGCACGATTGCCGCTGCCTCAGAAAATTCTCGCCACAAGATTCTATCCAAACGAAACCGGATCGCCAATTTTTGGTTGCAGGAGCGATCGAGTCTCAGCCGCCGCTAGCTGCGATTGCCAAATTATCCTGGAGTGGATCAGCGCTATGATCGATAATCTGGAAGGCTGTTTGTGCGGCGAGGCTGTTTTGTAGCGTTATTGAGTGCCCGTCGAAATCGTGATTTTCTTGAGGATGACTTGTGAGCGAAACCAATTCAGAAATTTTGGCGAAACGTGATCCGGCGATCGCAGCCTTGATCGATCAAGAGCTTCAAAGGCAGCGCGATCACCTCGAACTGATCGCTAGCGAAAACTTTACGTCGCCTGCGGTGCTGGCCGCTCAAGGTTCCGTGCTAACGAACAAATACGCAGAGGGCTTGCCGCAAAAGCGCTACTATGGCGGCTGTGAATTTGTCGATCGCGTCGAGCAAATTGCGATCGATCGTGCCAAAGAACTCTTCGGTGCAGCCCATGCCAACGTGCAGCCGCATTCGGGCGCACAGGCGAACGCCGCTGTCTTCCTAGCTCTGCTGCAACCGGGCGACAAAATTATGGGCATGGATTTGTCGCATGGCGGCCACCTGACGCACGGTTCGCCTGTGAATCTGTCAGGCAAATGGTTTGAGGTTAGCCACTACGGAGTCAGCCAGGAAACCGAGCAGCTTGACTACGACCAAATTCGCGATCTCGCCCTCCAGGTGCGCCCCAAGCTGATGATCTGCGGCTACTCGGCTTATTCGCGGGTGATTCGGTTTGACCAGTTTCGGGCGATCGCGGACGAGTGCGGAGCTATTCTGATGGCCGACATCGCTCACATTGCCGGACTTGTGGCAACCGGACATCACCCCAGCCCGATTCCCTACTGCGATGTCGTCACGACCACGACGCACAAAACCCTGCGCGGTCCCAGAGGTGGGCTGATCTTGACTCGCGATGCAGAACTGGGCAAAAAGCTCGACAAAGCCGTCTTTCCCGGTACGCAAGGTGGCCCCTTGGAACACGTGATCGCTGCCAAAGCCGTTGCTTTCGGTGAAGCGCTTCAGCCGGAATTCAAAACTTATTCCGGGCAAGTCGTGAAGAACGCCCAAGCCCTCGCCGCTCAGCTTCAAGAGCGCGATCTCAAAATCGTGTCGGGCGGAACCGATAACCACGTGATGCTGGTGGATTTGCGATCGATCCCGATGACCGGAAAGCAAGCCGATCAGCTTGTCAGTGCAGTCAACATCACCGCCAATAAAAACACGGTTCCCTTCGATCCTGAATCGCCGTTTGTCACCAGCGGTCTGCGCTTGGGTTCGCCTGCAATGACGACTCGTGGCATGGGCACAACCGAGTTTCGCGAAATTGGCAACATTATTGCCGATCGCCTGCTCAATCCCGACGATGAGTCGATCGCGCAGCAGTGCCGCCAGCGCGTTGCCAACTTGTGCGATCGCTTCCCGCTCTATCCCCATTTGAGCGTCGGAACGCCTGCACTGGTGTAGTGCAATTTAGTTTCTGAAAAAATCCGATCGATTCTCACGGGTCGATCGGATTTTTTGTTGCAGAATGAGTCAGATCGTTCTCCGGATCAGTGTGATTTCGGATCGAAGCAAGCACTATATCAAATGAGAGCAGCCTGGGCTGGCAGCGATCGAGCAATTCTGACTCTAAAGATAAGAATTAAATTTCGTGAAGCTCTAGCGTTAGTGCAATCATTCAGGTAGACTTTGGCTGAAACTAATCCACCTTGCCACTTGAGTTCTGATGCCTTACCAGCTCTATCACCTGGCTGCGTTTTCCGTTGCGGCGATCGTCGTTCTCGTCAGCACCCCCACGATTAAAGAAATTGGCCTTAAAAGCGGACGAGTTGATCTGCCCAATGCTCGCAAAATGCACCAGCGTCCGATGGTGCGATTGGGCGGCGTCTCGATTTTTCTAGGAACGCTGACTGCCCTGCTGGTAGTTTGGAATCTCGGTGGCTTCGGCGTTTTGCCACCGGAAAAGGAATATCAAATTTGGGGCGTGACGATCGGTGGTCTCGCGTTTTTTCTGATTGGCTTGGCTGATGATTTGGTTAGTCTGCCTGCGATCGCCCGCCTCCTGCTGCAATCCGCAGTGGCAGCAGGAGCGTGGTGGGTCGGTGTGCAAATCAACTTTCTCACCGTGCCGTTTCATGGCCTGATGCAACTGCCTGTTTGGGTCAGCTTGCCTGTCACGATCATTTGGCTGGTCGGCATGGCAAACGCGATCAACTGGATCGACGGACTCGATGGACTCGCCGCAGGCGTATCGGGAATTGCCGCTGTCGTCATGCTGATCGTCTGCCTATTTATGGATCAGCCCGCCGCCGCTTTGATCGCCGCCGCGCTTGCCGGAGGAGCATTAGGATTTTTGCGCTATAACTTCAATCCGGCTCAAATTTTCATGGGCGACGGCGGCGCGTACTTCATGGGCTTTACGCTGGCGGGAGTTGGCGTAGTCGGACTGGTTAAAAGCGTCACGACCGTCGCCGTTTTGCTGCCGTACTTGATTTTGGCGGTTCCAATTCTCGATATGTCTGCCGTCATTCTCGATCGCCTCCGCAACGGCAAATCTCCCTTTGTCGCGGATAAGCGACACCTCCACCATCGCCTTCTGCAAGCGGGACTCTCGCATCGCCTCACGGTTCTGTTCATCTACTCGCTAACGCTCTGGGTGGGAACGCTGGCTCTCGCCTTTTCAGGAATTCCCAGCGGGCTGGTGTA
This sequence comes from Microcoleus sp. FACHB-1515, assembly GCF_014696105.1. Classification (GTDB taxonomy): domain Bacteria; phylum Cyanobacteriota; class Cyanobacteriia; order Elainellales; family Elainellaceae; genus JAAUTJ01. The sequence continues at coordinate 163,164 of NZ_JACJPO010000038.1, read as the reverse complement.
TGCGATCGCCGCCACCGCGCTTTTGAGCTACACCAGTTGGAAAGTCATGCGTCATGCCCGCTCCTAGCGCCGAAATCATCTGCGTCGGAACCGAATTGCTCTTGGGCGAAATTCTCAACAGCAACGCGCAATTTCTCGCCCAGCAGCTTGCCGAATTGGGTATTCCTCACTTTTTTCAAACGGTCGTTGGTGACAATCTCGATCGCATCCATCAGGCAATCGCCACTGCCTGCGATCGATCCACACTCCTGATTTTTACAGGTGGCCTAGGTCCAACGCCCGACGATTTGACGACCGAGGCGATCGCCACTTTCTTTCAGACACGGCTGATTGAGCGATCGGAAGTAATTGAAGATCTCGATCGCAAATACGCTCAACGTGGCCGCGAACTCACGGCCAGCAATCGCAAACAAGCCCTTTTGCCCGAAGGCGCAACCATCCTGCCCAATCCTAGCGGCACGGCTCCCGGCTTAATCTGGGAACCGCGATCGAACCTCACACTATTGACCTTTCCAGGTGTTCCCAGCGAAATGCGGCGAATGTGGCAGGACGCAGTTCCATTCCTCAAGCAGCAAGGCTGGGGACAAACAGTGATTCTCAGCCGCACCCTGAGGTTTTGGGGAATCTCTGAATCTGGCCTTGCTGACAAAGTTACAGAATTTCTTAATCTTGCCAATCCGACCGTCGCGCCCTATGCGGCTCAAGGTGAAGTGCGGTTGCGCGTCACGGCAAAAGCGGCAACGGTTGAGGAGGCTAAAAAGGTAATTGACCCGATCGCCGCCCAACTGATCCAAATCGCTGGAGCCGACTACTTTGGCTCAGATGACGATACCCTAGCCAGCGTCGTAGCCGCGCTACTCAAACAGCGACAGGAAACCGTGAGCGTGGCGGAATCCTGCACAGGCGGCGGTTTGGGCGAAGCGCTGACGGCGATCGCAGGCAGTTCCAGCTACTTTGCAGGCGGCGTAATTTCCTATAGCAACGAGGTCAAGCAGTCGCTTCTCGGTGTGACTACTGAGGCACTGACGCAGCATGGAGCCGTCAGCGACATCGTGGCGCAGCAGATGGCAGCAGGAGTGCGCGATCGACTCGGTACAACCTGGGGCGTTGGCATTACCGGAATCGCGGGACCAGATGGCGGAACGGCAGCGAAACCCGTCGGACTAGTTTACATTGGGCTGGCAGGTGGGAATGCTGTAACCAGTGTGCGCTGCCAGTTCAGTTCACATCACGATCGCGCCCTTATCCGCCGCCTCAGCGTTTGCACCGCCCTCGATCTGCTGCGTCGCCAGCTTCTACCTTCGGAATTCACCGTCTAGAACTCGCGGAAGATGAAGTTGCCTTGATCATTTTCGATGATTGGTTATGATCAGATAAACGACAGTTGTTGACGTTTTTAGGCTAGGCGCTTCAGCACCGTTGAAATCTGATTGAGATCTTGGTCACGCTGCTGGTCTAGTCTATAAAAAAGGAGCTAGCTGATTGATGGATTACATCGAAAAGGTACTGGAAAAGCTAAAAGAATGGGCACAGCGCATCATCGACGCGCTGCTCGGCCCCGAATCGCAACCGGAACCCGAACCGATTCCCATTCCGGTGAACGATCGCCAACGTCGCAGATAACGATCGTTGCTTCGCATTCTCGTTCTACACGGCCCCAACCTTAACCTGCTAGGTCAGCGTGAACCGGGCGTGTATGGTAATGCCACGCTCAGCGATGTCAATGCGCTGCTTGAGCGAGAAGCCGATCGCCTTCAGGTGAAACTGGCGACGCTGCAATCGAACCATGAGGGCGCAATCATTGATGCGATTCATGGCGCGATCGATCAGCAGGACGGCATCGTGATCAATCCGGGCGCGTACACGCACACGAGCGTCGCCATTCGTGATGCGATCGCAGGTGTAAAAATCCCGACTGTCGAAGTCCATCTCAGCAACGTCTATCAGCGTGAGTCGTTTCGCCATCATTCGTTTATCGCTCCGGTCGCGATCGGTCAGATCAGCGGCTTCGGCGTGAATAGCTATCTCCTCGGTCTCCAAGCGATCGTTCGTCATCTCCAGCTCGCGTAGTTGCTACGCTAGATCGGTAAGGACTGGGTTTGCCGCAAGCGAATCCAGAATTTTCGATTGGAGTTGAAGCAATGACGCTGTTAGGAACGCTGGAACAGTTGCGATCGCTGTTTGCTGAAATGGATCGCGCTCTGATTGCCTATTCGGGCGGCATTGACAGTACTTTGGTCGCCAAAATTGCATATGACGTGCTGGGCGATCGCGCCTTGGCGGTGACGGCGAATTCCGCTTCACTGCTGCCGGAAGATCTCGAAGATGCCCGCATTCAAGCGGCAGAAATTGGCATTGCCCACGAAGTGGTTGAAACGCACGAAATTGACAATCCCAACTACAGCGCCAATCCGATCAACCGCTGTTATTTCTGCAAAAGCGAACTGCACGATACCTTGAAGCCGATCGCGATCGATCGCGGCTATCCCTACGTCGTCGATGGAGTCAACGCCGATGATTTGTCCGATTATCGTCCGGGCATTCAGGCGGCAAAAGAGCGGGGAGCGCGATCGCCTCTGGCCGAGGTCGGTATCACCAAGCTGGAAGTACGCGAACTCGCCAAGCATCTCGGTTTACCCTGGTGGGACAAGCCCGCGCAGCCCTGCCTCAGTTCGCGCTTTCCGTATGGCGAGGAAATTACGATCGCCAAGCTTCAGCGGGTTGGACGGGCAGAGCGCTATCTCAGGCAGATGGGACTGAAGAATTTGCGGGTGCGATCGGAAGGCGACACGGCACGAATCGAGCTGCCGCCCGCAGAAATCAAAACCTTTGTCCTAACTACTGACCTCGAAACGCTGGTTTCCGCCTTTCAAACCTACGGCTTTCGGTTTGTGACGCTGGATCTGGAAGGCTTCCGCAGCGGCAAATTGAATCAAGTGCTGGAGTTTGCCCGTTAGAGTGTGTTTTCAAAGCTCTAGAAGGAAAGGAGTGAATGGTGTGCGATCGATCCCCCAAATCCCCCTTGAGAAGGGGGACTTTGAGGGGTGGTTCGGCTCCCTCCTTTCCAAGGAGGGTTGGGGAGGATCAGGCGGTGACGCGATCGCCCACCGTCGATTCAGCCGGAGCCGCATCAAGGCGATCGAGCAATGCCAGCAGTTCGCGCTCAAACGTCACCTGAGCGCGATTGGTTTTGCCGCCGATGTAGAGTTTGCCGTCTTGCTGAAGCGCCCAAATTTGCGAATGCGAAATGTAGCTCATCATCACGCCCGCCATCAGCAGCCCGAATCCGGCATAGACGATCGGAATGCCCGGATCGGCTTTAATTTGCAGTCCGGTACTGCCCACCACTTCGACGATCGCCAAATTGACGCCGTTCACAGTGGTTGACATGCCTTGGCGGACGGTCGAGATCAAGCGTCCGGTTTGGTCGTAAATCAGCAGCGTTCCCTGTAGATCTTTGGCGACGATCGAAACGCCTTCACTTGCATCCGGCTTCGTCGGCAACCAAGTTCCCCAAAGTCGTCCGCCCGGAACGTTAAGCTGCTGCATCGGCAGTTCAAGCGTTGGACTGGCGTTGAGATGAAAGCGAACGGCGGCGATTCCCCAGTCTGCCTGATACATCGTCACGCCCCGATAGCGAAGCGGTTCGTTGACGTGGATCGTTTTGCGCTTGACTTCTTGGCCTTCCGAGTCGAGGACGGACAAATCCGAGTAGAACTGGTCGATCGCGCCTTCGGGCGTGTAGTCGATCCAAAAGCGATTCACCTTCACGCCCCAATCAGTGGGAATCTGCGACGCCGACCAAGGACCCGCATCAAAAATATTATGAACCTGAAAAATTTGGCCGCTCGGCACAATTTCTTGGGCGAAAAATCCGGTCATTGCGCCGACGATCGCGCCGACCAAAATCAGCAGCATACTGGCATGAACGACAATGGGACCAATCCGACCGATCAAGCCTTTGTGCGCGTAGATCGCATCATCCTGGCGAAAAATCCGGTAGCCTTTTTGCTGCAAGATTGGTTCAAGATCTGCGATCGCATGATTCACTTCGGCACTCAGGGCAAGCTTTTGAAACTGGCGCGGCGATTTGTAGAAATTCCACGTCCGCGAAAACCAGCGCAGCGCGGGAATTTGGCGCGTGAACGTGCAGGCGGTTAAGCTGGCTCCAAAGAAGATCAGCAGCGACAAAAACCACCAGGTTCGATAGACGTGATCGAGTCCGATCGTCAGCAATACTTTCCAAGACAAAAAGCCAAACAGAGCCGGATCTTCCGGGTAGTTTTCCTGATAGAAAGAAAGCGATTGTCCCTGCTCGATAACTGTTCCGAGAATGCTGAAAGCGGCGATCGCCAGCAGCAGCACGATCGCCAACCGCAAATCAGAAAGCAGGGGCAACAGTTCGCGACGAAAGTAATAGCGAATGGCGAGTTTGGCGCGATCGAAAAATGAAGAATCACTCATAACAAATTAGTACGCGCCAGCGGGAAAAAAGCGAAACAGCAGGGAAAACACGCCAAAGCCGACCAATAGCGCCCCACTCGCAGGCGTAATCCAGCTTGACCAGCGACGCAGTTCTAGCAGCTTTTTGATCGAAGCGGTGAAGGTTCCGGCCAAAATCAGCGGGGCGACATAGCCCGCCGTGTAAGCTAGCAGGAGAACGCTGCCCAAGATTGGATCGTGCGTGGTGGAAATCCAAGCGAGCAGCGTCGCAAGAACCGGAGTGCTGCAAGGTGACGCGACCACGCCAAAGGTTAGGCCGATCAGGTACGATCGCAACCCTTCCGGCAGTTCTTTTGAAACCCATTCGATCGATCCCCAAGCGGGGAGTTGCAGCGGTAGGGCTTCCAGCAAATTCAGCCCCATCAAAATCGCGATGATGCTGACGGCGATCGGCAATCCTGTGCCCACTTGACCGTAAACGCCACCCAGGACAGCGGCCAAAATTCCTAAAATCGCCAGCGTCGTTGCTAGACCAAGGGAAAACCAAAGTGATTGTGTAGCCGCTTGGAGGCGCGATCGAGCTTCATAGCCGCCAATGTAGCCTAATGTAATCGGCAGCATCGACAGCATACAGGGTGTGAGGCTGGTCAGCAGTCCGGCGAGGAAAATTGCGCCGACGCTGAAGAGCGTCAGATGGGTTAGCTGCGTGGCAACGATCGAATTGGCGAACTGTTGAAGAAAATAAAGCTGCTGCTGAACAAATTCGAGCATGGAGGCGAAAAGGAGTGCGCTACCCTTATTCTACCGAAGTGGGGAAGGCGGACTGAGAGGAGCGATTGCGCTGCGATCGGCGTTTATCGAGCGACAGCACTTCTGCCTCGCTGCTTTCTCGCGCCACGCGAATCAGAATGCCCGCCGCCAGCAAGCTGGAAATAACCGAGTTGCCGCCATAGCTGAGCAAGGGAAACGGTAGTCCGGTTGTGGGCAGTGTTCCCGTCACCACGCCGATGTTGAGGAGCGATTGACCGACCAAGAGGACGACGACACCGATCGCCACCAGTTGATGAACACTATTTTTGGCACGAATCGCGACGCGCAAGCCAACAGTCGCATAAGCACCGAGCAGCAGCAGCAAGAGCAAACTGCCGACCAAGCCAAACTCTTCGGCAAAGACGGCAAAGATGAAGTCGGTGTATTGAATCGGCAGATAAAACAGCTTTTGCTGAGACATGCCGTAGCCTGCGCCCCAAAAGCCGCCCGACCCGATCGCCAGCAAACTCTGAATTAGCTGATACCCGTCTCCCGCCGGATCGCTCCAGGGATTGAGAAACGACATCAACCGTCGGCGCTGATATTCCTTGAAGCTGACGCTGATCACGGCCAACATCAGTCCGCTGCCCGCTGCGCCACTCAGATATAGCCAAGGCAACCCCGCCGCCAGCGCAATCAGCCAGATCATCATGCCGCACAGTGCCGCCGTACTCAGGTTCGGCTGAAGCAAAATCGCCGCCAGCGTTAGCGCAAAAATGGAGATCCAAATCAGGCGCGTTGACCATTTCAGCCGTTCCCACTGGCCGAAGATGCGAGCGCTTTGCAGCACCAAAAACGGCTTAATCAGTTCTGAGGGTTGAACCAGGAACGAGCCGATCGCCAGCCAGCGCGTCGCCCCGTTGACGGTCGTTCCCAGTCCGGGCAGCAGCGTCGAGGCGATTACGCCCAGCAGCAAAATCACGAACCAGTCCGCGATCCCCAAAACGTAGCGCAGGGGAGAATAGACAATGATGTTAAAGCCGATCAGCGCGATCGCGATCGCCCCAATCTGCCGCTTGAAGTAGAACAGCCCGTCGCCCGTTTCGACATCGGCAACGGCATAGGAGGCGGAAAACAAAATTGCCAGACCGACAAAAATCCACAGGAACGTCAGCCAGCGCAAGAGACGCGCTTCGATCGCCCAGTCTTTATCAGAAGCAAACCACAGCAGGCGGCGCAGATTCACAGGGGGAGGCGGGTAAAAGTTGCTTGTCATCCTACCGCAAGTTCGATCGAATGGCGATCGGGTGTCGGGTGCGAACTAATCTTTGGAATGGGCTTGACGATCGTGTAGTATATTTGTAGTATAAGTAGTATGACAAGCCAATTCAATGATTGCTTGTTTCCATCTCGACCATTTCACGATAAGGACACGATTCTATGCCTTACGAAGCGGTTAATTTTTCCACTGAAAAGCCTGTTTTGTCCTGGGCAAACCACGACTTAGGCTCCGAAGAAATCAAGATGGCAAAGAACGTTGCTTCGCTGCCATTCATCTTCAAACATGTGGCTTTGATGCCGGATGTTCACCTGGGTAAAGGTGCGCTGGTTGGCTCAGTTGTGGCAACCAAAGATGCGATCGTTCCGGCTGCGGTTGGTGTTGATATTGGCTGCGGAATGTGTGCGGTGAAAACGCCGTTCAAAGCGGAACAATTGGAAGGCAAGCTGAAGAAAATCCGGCTGGATATTGAAGCTGAAATTCCGGTTGGCTTCAACGAAAACAAAGACGCAGACAAAACGGTTTCCAACTGGCAAGGCTGGAATGATTTCAAGAATTTGCATTCCGGTGTGCAAAATTTGCAGACGAAAGCCATGCGGCAAATGGGATCGCTCGGCGGCGGCAATCACTTCTTGGAAGTATGTCTGGATACCGAAGATCAAGTTTGGCTGATGCTGCACTCTGGCTCGCGCAACATTGGCAATATGCTCGCTCAAAATCACATCAGCACGGCAAAGCATCTGGCGAAGATGACGGATACTCGTTTGCCCGATCCAGACTTGGCCTACTTTGTGGCACGATCGCCAGAATTTGATGCATACTGGCGCGATCTACAGTGGGCGCAAGACTACGCCCGCATGAATCGCGAAGTGATGATGTCGCGCTTCCAAAAAGTGGTGGAAAAGCACTTGGCAGGCGGCAAGCCAACCAAGCCGTTGCTGCAAGTCAACTGCCACCACAACTACGCTGAAAAGGAAGTCCACTACGGCGAAGAAGTAGTCGTGACGCGCAAGGGTGCAGTCCGGGCGCAGGAAAACGACTATGGCATTATTCCCGGTTCAATGGGCGCAAAATCCTTCATTGTGAAGGGCAAGGGAAATCTGGAAAGCTATTGCTCTTGCTCGCATGGTGCGGGACGATTGATGTCAAGAAATAAGGCAAAAAACGCCTTTACGCTTGATGACTTGATCGCTCAGACAAAGGGAGTGGAATGCCGAAAGGATGAAGGCGTTTTGGATGAAATTCCAGCAGCCTACAAGTCGATCGATCAGGTGATGGCGAACCAGTCTGATCTGGTCGAAGTCGTGGCAACACTCAAGCAGGTTGTCTGCGTCAAGGGTTAAATATTTGCGGGCAGAAGCCTTCTTTTGTCCGCAACTTGTGAGAGTGTAGCTTAATCGAATAAAGCATCTGCCTTCTAAGCAGAATGATGTAGGTTTGAGTCCTACCACTTTCGTTTATGGGTTTGTCGATCGACCTTAAACTAATTTATTTTCAAGTCGTTGTAGCAGCGTTTCCATATCTTGATTTCCCGGAAATTGCTGTAGCATTTGTCGCAGGCGATCGATCATCTCCAAATCTTGCTGTCCTGCTTCGTAAACAACATCTCGATCGCCAATATTTTGATTTAACTGCCTAATAATTTTCTGTTGGCCTTGTAGATCACTCGATTTGAACAGGTCGAATAGATAACGAATGGCCTCGATCGAATCAATTCTTCTAATTGAATCAAGCGGCCTGAATTTTAGGCTCGGAATTTGAGGAGGAGATTCGATCGCCTCCAGCTTTTCAGACAAAGTTAGTTCAGTTTGATTTACCTCACTAATGGCGCGAAGATGCTCATATTCTGCTTGAGCTTCTTTATGCTTCTGAACAAAGAACGGTAGCGCTTGCGGATGCTGACTGATCGCGAGATCAAAGCAGGCTCGCTGCAATTCTTGTTCTGATAAATCTTGAATTTGATTTTGCAGCAGTCGATCGACATTCACAGCATGATGAGGCTGATACTTCAACCAAATTTGCTTTTCTTTCGCATTGTTCCAATTGAACCAAGTATCGTTCAATTCAAGATAATAAGCGCCTGTTTCAAAGCATTCTGCGATCGCTTGAATGAAATCCGCAAGGCTGTCGAATTCAAAACAGAATTCATCTGAATAAACATTAGAACTAAATATTGTCGCAGTTGTCGATCGATTGTCGCCTTTTGCTAAGTAATAGTTTGCCGAATCTGCCAATAGCGGAAGGTAATGATTACTATCTGCTCGATCGCTGTAGATTTCGCAGAAGGTTGTATATTCATCGATCGCTTCTTCGAGCGACAGTAATCGATGAATCGGCAATAGTTCGATCGAGGTTTGATGGGATTTTCCTTCTACTGTTACTTCGATCGAGCTACCGTTGCGCCACTGATAAAACTGATAAACTTCTTCAGGCGGACGGAATGGCAAGGCTTGAAGCTGGGTTTCAATTTGCTCACGAGTGAGACCGGGCTGGAGCGATTGAGCGATCGCAGGTGCGTTGATTTCCAACCAGTTCAATAATCGTCCTAACGCGAAAATGAGCGATGATTGCGAATTCATAATAGCCTTGAACTGTTTTGGGCTGATTTTATCGGCAGTCCAATCAAAAAAAAGCCTTTACCTTCCAAAACCAAATCATCACACCCTCTGACAGAAATGAATATTATTAATACTAATTTCAGATACGGTTCAGCATTCTTCTGTTGATCGCTCAGTTTCGATACAGCTTCTAGCTAACCCATAATAGAAAAAATGAGTACATAAAAAACGGGATGCAAAGTCGATCGACCTGCACCCCGTTTAATTATTTGAGAACCGTTAGCCGACTGGAGTTTGCGCCAAGAACTTCTCCAATTCCGTCAGTGCATCCGCATCGACTTTCGTCTGCATCGGGCAGAACTTGGGGCCGCACATCGAGCAGAATTCCGCTGTTTTGTAGATGTCGGCGGGCAGAGTTTCGTCGTGATATTCGCGGGCGCGATCGGGATCGAGCGACAGTTCAAACTGGCGATTCCAGTCGAAGTTATAGCGAGCGTGGGATAGCTCGTCGTCGCGATCGCGTGCTCCAGGACGATGCCGCGCAATGTCCGCTGCATGAGCCGCAATTTTGTACGCGATCAACCCAGTGCGGACATCTTCGGCATTCGGCAAACCCAGGTGTTCTTTGGGTGTGACGTAGCACAGCATGGCGGTTCCGTACCATCCGGCCATCGCCGCTCCGATCGCGCTCGTAATGTGGTCATAGCCCGGAGCAATATCCGTCACCAATGGCCCCAAAACGTAGAACGGCGCTTCGGAACACTCTTCCATCTGCTTGCGGACGTTGAACTCAATTTGATCCATTGGCACGTGACCGGGACCTTCGACCATCACCTGAATGTCATCTTCCCAAGCGCGGCGAGTTAGCTGTCCCAGTGTTTTGAGTTCCGCAAGCTGAGCGGCATCGGAGGCGTCATGCTGACAACCGGGACGGAGGGAATCGCCCAAGCTGAACGAAACGTCGTAGCGCTTGAAGATCTCAATAATGTCTGCAAAGTGCGTGTAGAGCGGATTTTGCTTGTGGTGATGCAGCATCCAGCGGGCGAGAATGCCGCCGCCACGAGAGACGATTCCGGTGATGCGATCGCGCACCAAGGGCAAATGCTCGATCAAAATTCCGGCGTGAATCGTCATGTAATCGACGCCCTGCTGCGCGTGTTTCTCGATGATGTGGAGAAAATCATCGGGCGTGAGCTTTTCGATCGCCCCATGCACACTTTCCAAGGCTTGATAGATCGGCACGGTTCCGATCGGCACGGGCGACGCTTGAATAATCGCGCTGCGAATTTCGTCGAGGTTGCCGCCTCCGGTCGATAGATCCATGACCGTATCGGCTCCGTATTTCACGGCTAGCCGCAGTTTGTCGAGTTCTTCTTCAATGTTGGAAGAGTTGGGCGACGCGCCGATGTTGGCGTTGACTTTGCACTTGGACGCAATGCCGATCGCCATCGGTTCCAAATTTGTGTGGTTAATGTTGGCAGGAATGATCATCCGGCCTCGCGCCACTTCTTCGCGAATCAGATCAACGGGCAGATTTTCGCGGCGAGCCACATAATGCATTTCTTCCGTGACAACGCCTTGACGCGCATAGTGCATTTGAGACACGTTGCTGTGTCCCTGTCGCTGAGCGACCCAGGTTTGACGCATGTTCGGTTCCTCAAATAAACAGCTTCCCTCCGCTGGTATTACCCAGTCTCAGGTTCTTAGGGTCTTTCTCAGCCTGAGATAGCTCAGACACCCCTAGCTTGAGTGCTGATTCTACCATTCGAGCAAGGCGCGATCGCCCACATTGCCGAAAATTGACTGGCCGGAAAAAATCGCAATCTTGCAACGAGACTTTCTAAAGGGACACGAATTTCTGTAAACTTGAATTGCAGTTGCCGCCGCGCAGTTTGCATTTATTCATTGGATTGTTAAATAATTCCGATAGATTTCCACCCCAAGGCTTTATCTGCGCTAGTCCGCTTTCGCCTTATAATTTTGCGTATACAAAGAACCGCAAAATGCTGATTTGAGGCGATATGGCAACATCAGACGCAGATACGGGTACGCGCAACGGGCGGAGGCGAACCACGAAGGAGACGACGGTGGAACAAGCGGAAAGCAAAAAAGAACAAGCAGCAACAACCGAATCTGCTGCCAAAGAATCTGCGAAAGAGTCAGCCAAAGAATCAAAGGAATTTACAGCCATGCCTCAATCAGAAACAAATTTACCTGCTCCCTCGCTTGGTGGACTTGCCACCCGTCCGGTTGACACCAGCGGCATCGAAATCGTCGAAAGCATGATGGTGTCCGGCGAACGCCCGATCGCAGCCAGCCACCTCGAAGTCTACGGCACGATTCTCAACAACCGCCCGATCGAAGCGAGCCACCTGAAAGTTTTGGACTCTGACACGATTCCCGGCCACCGTCCAATTTTCGCGAGCGCACTGCAAGTCCTCGACACCGACACGCTGCCCGGACATCGCCCGATCGTCGCGAGCGATCCGCACCTGATGGAGTCAAGTATGCTGCCGGGTGGTCGTCCGATCGCCTCCAACGACATTGACGAAGATAGCGCTGGTCTAATGGGCTATCTCGACTAAGCCATCATTCACCTGTAACTTGTTGAAGCGATCGTCCTGGTTGGGGGCGATCGTTTTTTTTGCAATCCTATTCCGGCTGCAAGACAAGCTGCCATTCTCGCGAAGCCGACACCCAGCGCGGCAAATTGGTTTTTCCCAGCACATACGGCCCCCAGTAGCGGCGCGATCCGTCTTGGGCAAAAGCAACGAGAACATCGCCATCGCGCACCTGCAAATCACCTTCGGGTAGAGAAAGCTTCAAGCCACGATCGCTGCCTTCCTCCGGCGCAAAATCCCACTGCACAGGCTCTCGATACTGCCCTCCGACGGCAGGCAGTAGGGCAACTCGAAGCGGCTGCGCGGTGCGATTGCTGACGCGCAAACTGCCAATTCGACTGGAGGACGTGGGGGCGATCGCTTCGCCTCCAGGCGGACTGGGGCTAGAACTAGGCGACGGCTCGACGGCAGTTGGTGAAGGAGTCGGTGATTGTATGGGTGTCGGACTGGGCGCGATGGCTTCACTGCCTTCGGGCGAAGGAGTGGCGGCGGGTTCAGTTTCGATCGAGATTTGCCAGCGGCTCAGCAGGCTTGCTCCCAGCGCGACCATCAGCATGGCGATAATTGCCGGATAAAGCTTGTGCCGAATGTCCTTCATTTCCCACCCTTTGCGATCGCCTATCTCTACTCTAGGCAGCAAGAACCATCTTGGGGCAAGAGATTTCGCTCGATCGAAATTTGCGAAATTTCATAAATCAATTTGACCGGAAGTGATGTGATTTCGATCGCCCTAGTGCGGCTTGCAGTTTGATCAAGCAAGTGCAAAACTGAATCACTGATTGTTCCCAGGCTTCGATCGAAATCGATCGATTTGATCAGGAGATTTCCATGCAAGATACGCGCCTGACGCGCTTGGTGAATGGCTCGATCGATTCGCTCGGACGCTGGCTGCAAAATCCTTGGCGGCGAACGTCGCTGCTGCTGATGAGCGTGCTGTTTGGCAATTTTCTCGCGACGGCGATTTCGACCACGACAGGACAGCAGGCCGATCTGGATATTTTGATTGCTGCTGTTCTTGCGGGGTTCACTGAACTGAGTAGCTGGCTGGTGTACCGAGTGGGGCGCGTGAACGATCGCCCGTTGCCCTTTAATCTGCTCAACGCGCTCAAGATCGGTTTAATCTACGGTCTATTTGTCGAATCGTTTAAGCTCGGTAGCTGATGAATGACGAACTGCGGCAATCTTTGGAAATTGCGCTTTCACAGCCAGAATCGCAAATTGAAACGCTAATTTCCCTATCCAAAGCAGCGGAAGCAACCGTGATCGATCGCCTCCAGCGCTTACGGCATGTTCAGCCCGCACTGCAAACGCTTTGCCGATCGATCGGTTGGACAGAGGTTCCACTCGATCTGGCTTGGCAGTTGTGGCTACCGCTGGCGATCGAACTCATGCAGGAGCGCGATCGAATTAGGCGACCGATCGTGCAGGGCATTTTGGGCGGACAGGGAACCGGAAAAACGACGCTGGCGCTGATGGTCAGTCGGATTCTGCAACAGTTTGGGCTGTCGGTGGCGCGATTGTCGATCGATGATTTGTACAAAACCTATCGCGATCGCCAAATTCTTCAGCAGCAAGATCCGCGTTTGCGCTGGCGCGGTCCTCCCGGAACGCACGATGTCGAGTTAGGGCTGGAAGCGATCGAACGACTGCGGCGCGGCGAATCGGCGGGGCTACCGCGCTTCGACAAATCGCTGCATCAGGGAGCAGGCGATCGCATCGATCCTGAATGGGTTGAACGGGCGGACGTGATTTTGTTTGAAGGCTGGTTTGTCGGAGCGCGTCCGATCGATCCGCAAGCGTTCGAGGATGCGCCTTGGCCGATCGAAACTGAGAGCGATCGCGCTTTTGCCCGCGACTGTAACGATCGCCTCCACGCCTATTTGCCGCTGTGGAATTTGCTCGACGCGCTGATTGTTTTGGCTCCCATTGATTTTCGCCTCAGTCTGACTTGGCGGCAGCAGGCCGAGCAGCAGATGAAAGCGCAAGGAAAAGCCGGAATGAGCGCAGCGGAAATCAAGGAATTTGTCTTGTACTTTTGGCGATCGCTGCATCCGCAACTGTTTATTGCGCCGCTAATGGCGAAAGCAAATTGGGCGATCGCACTTAATGCAAATCATCAGATTGAAACGATTTCACGCGCTCGATCAAGCCTTCTGCGCGACGAGTAATTTCCGCCCAGTTGCTGCTGGCGATCGCTTCTTGAGGAAAAAGCTGGCCGGACAGTCCGACGGCGATCGCACCTGCGGCCAAAAAACTCACCGCATTGTCGGGCGTGACGCCCCCAGTTGGAATCAAAGGAATGTCGCCCAGCGGCGCTTTGATCGCCCGAATATAGCTAGCTCCACCGACTGCTTGGATCGGAAAAACCTTGACGCTGGCGGCTCCAGCTTGCCATGCCGTCAGAATTTCAGTCGGCGTTAAGGCTCCGGGAATCAGCGGCACACCGCGATCGATCGCGTCATGAATCAACCGAAAATCCGTGTGCGGCGAAAACAAAAATTCGGCTCCCGCTGCGATCGCCTCACCCACTGCCACCGTAGAAACGATCGTGCCCATACCGATCGTGCAGTCGGGCAACTCCTGCCGCAGACGGTTCACGAGTTCAAGAGCGCGATCGCTATTCCAGGTAATTTCAATTAGCGACATGCCTCCGGCTGCCACCGCTTTTGCCATTGCCAAACCTTGATCCAAAGTATCAGCCCGGATGACTGCGATCGATCTGACTTTTTGCAGTTGCTTTTGCCAGGATTGTCGAATCAAGAATATTTCTTTAACCATCTGATAATGTAAGCGAAACTATTTCAGCCTATCAAGGTTGCGACAGTGGCTAGCATTTTGCAGCGATTTGTAGAACAGTGTTACCGTTTCAAATCTCGCTTCGATCGAGCGGTCTGTCTTTTGATAGAGAAGCACATGATTTAGATTTATCAATAGCAGCAAATGCTCTTTCGATCGCAGTATTTGATGCAAACTCAGTCAATAGAGTGAGGAGGATAGTGGATTGAATTTTCTACTTTATATGAAGAGTTTGATTGAACCGTTAAGAGGACAGTAAATAACATGGCACTCTACAAACTTCACGATTTTGATCCTAGCTACACCGACACCCTCGAAGGCGATGACATCAAAGGCTTTGATGTTTACACCGACATGGGCGATGAAAAACTCGGTAAGGTCTACGATGTGCTGGTCGATGAAGACGGCACGTTCCGCTATCTGATTCTCGACATGGGATTCTGGGTGTTTGGGAAGAAAGTGCTGTTGCCGATCGGCCAAGCCCGCATGGAGTATCCAAACAAGCGCGTTTACGCCAAGCTGAGCAAGCAGCAAGCCGAGTCGCTGCCCGAATTCACTGACGATCTCAAGATCGACTACGACTACGAAGAAAACGTGCGCGACGTGTATCGTCCGGGTGTGACAGGTGCTTCCACAATGCGCATGGGCGCTTCGACGATCGACCCCCTCTATTCGACTTCGCCCGCCGTTGATGCCACCTCGACGGGTGCGCTGATCGATCGCGACCCCTTGGATGCTGGCACGATGAACACGGCTCCGGTGTCGGGCAGCTACGACTATGATCGCACCGATCGCGTTGATGCCGACCGTCCAAACTTGGGCGACAAAATCAAGAATGCCGCTGCCAACGTAGGCGATAAGCTGACAGGCAATCGCGACTACGATCGCGACACCTACCAATACGATCGCGATCCGGCTTTGTTCGGCCACGAAGATGCCACGCTCAAGCTCTACCAAGAGCGTTTGCTGGCAAACAAAACTCGCCGCAAAGCAGGTGAAGTTGCGGTCGGCAAGCATGTCGAAACCGAAACTCAGCGCGTTGCGGTTCCCGTTGAGAAAGAGCGCGTCGTGATCGAGCGCGTCACGCCCGGAACGACCGAAGCCGTTGCCCCTGGAACGGTTGATTTCAACGAAGGTGAAGTGGCTCGCGTCGAAGTGTACGAAGAAGCCGCCGACATTCACAAAGAAGCCTTTGTGCGCGAAGAAGTGCGCGTCCGCAAGGAAGTCGATCGCGAAACGGTAGAAGCCGAAGAAACCCTGCGTCGTGAAGAACTCGACATCGACACGCAAGGCAATCCCGTCATCAACCGCGACCAACTCTAACAGCGGCTTTCGTTCCTAAAGTCGGTTAGGTAATCGATCGAGCGATGCAGGTAAAGCCACCATACTTTGCCTGTTCGCTCGATTTTATGCACAAGTTTTATTCACAAACTGTTAATAAAATCGTTTCGCTTGGAGCAAAACAAATGGTGCTTTATCGCATCTCAGAAACCGATTATCAAGATGCTCAGTTGGGGGGTGAACAGATTAAAGGCTTTAGTGTTTACACCCGCGATCAGCAGAAAATTGGCAAGGTCAACGATATTTTGGTAGACGAAGCAGGGCGCTTTCGCTATCTAATTTTGGAAACGGGATTTTGGGTGTTTGGCAAAGAAGTTCTGCTGCCCGTTGGACGGTTTCGTAGTGCTTCTGGCGAGCATCGTATCTACGTTGACTTGACCAAACAGCAGGTTGAAGCGCTGCCCGCCTTTGATGCCACCAAACCGATCGATTACGGCTACGAAGAGCAAGTGCGGCAAGTCTATCGCATGGCTCCGCTAGAGTCTGCGGTTCCGCTCGAAGCATCGGGCATGATTTCCAGTGTGCCGCTTGGCAGTGCCTCTGCTCATGCAGAAGTGCCGCCTGCTGCCCCGATCGAAGTCACTAAGTCCTTGGAGCCGGACGTGAAGGCGATCGAAGAAATTCCCACTCCTGCCGCACCTGAATACAGCTACGAGCAAGAGCCGGATTTGTACGCCATGAAGGAAGAGGACAATTCAACCTTCAAGCTGTACCAAGAACGCTTGGTAGCGCACAAACAGCGCGTTAAAGCGGGCGAGGTTGTCGTTGGCAAGCATGTTGAAACTCGTCAGGCGCGCGTTTTGATTCCGCTCGATCGCGAGCGAATCGTCTTCTACAAAGGCACAGTCAGCAATCCAGTCGTCACGCCGGGAAGCAGTGCGTTTCAGGCGGGCGAGGTGCTGCGGTTTGAACTGTACGAAGAAACGGCAAATGTCCGCAAGCAGCCTGTCGTCCGCGAACAGGTGAAAATCCGCAAGGAAGTTCAGCAGGAAGTCGCGCAGCTTGAAGGCCAAATTCGCAGCGAACAGCTTGACGTGCAGGCAGAAGGCTTTTCGTCTGATTCAACTGATTCGATCGCAACTCATCATCCTGAGATTTACAACCAATGAACTCCGATCAAAACTTGCAAAACAACCCGCACCTTCGTCCCACTGGCAATCCTGAACCGTTTGCCAGCTCGATCGATCCGCTGCAATCTGCTGATGTGCAAACCGATATGCGCGAAGAAGTGCTGCAACTGCTGGAAGAGCGCGTCGTGGTCGATCGCAGCAAGCGCAAAGTCGGCGAGGTGATCGTCCGCAAGGAAGTCGAAACCTACATGGTGCAGGTTCCCGTCCGTCGAGAACGCCTGATTGTCGAGCAGGTCGGCGCCCAAAACAAGCAACTCGCCTCGATCGATTTGTCCCAAGGCGAAATCAGCGGAGTGGAACTGAGCAACGGCGAAGTCAGCAACGGTTCGATTGGCAATCTGACTTCGCAACCTGCGTCCTCAATGGTGACGGTCAGCTTTAGCTCGATCGAAGCCGCACATCGAGCCTTGGCCGAACTCGCCGCCCAAACCTCACACGACCAGCCGACGCGCATCGATATCAGCCTGCCGAGCAGCGATGCTTTTCGCTACCAAAACTGGATCTCGCGATCGCGCCAGTAGAATCGATCGAATTTTGGCATGAAAAAACCGGAGTCAATTGACTCCGGTTTTTTCGTCTCAGCAGAATGGAAGCTACGCGATCGCCGCAATCTTCACATCGTTGCTGGCAAGCAAATCTTGCAGTTCTTCGGCATCGACCGTTTCGCGATCGATCAGCATGTCGGCCAACTGGTCGAGAACCGATTTGTTTTCAGTCAAGACGGCTTTGGCGCGACGGTAAGCTTGCTCGACTAAATTGCGAACTTCATCATCGATCGTGGCGGCGGTTTCTTCAGAGAAATCGCGCTCCGAAGCAATGTCGCGTCCCAAGAACATGTTGCCTTGCTGACGACCGAGGGCAACGGGACCGAGGCGATCGCTCATGCCAAAGCGCGTCACCATCTGCCGAGCCACACGAGCCACCTGCTGCAAATCGTTCGAGGCTCCGGTTGTGACTTCTTCTTCACCGAAGATGATTTCTTCAGCAATGCGTCCGCCCAAGGCAACCGCCATCTGATTTTGCAGATAAGCGCGAGAGTACAGACCCGAATCCATGCGGTCTTCCGACGGCGTGAACCAGGTCAAACCGCCAGCGCGACCACGCGGAATGATGCTGATTTTCTGAACCGGATCGTAATCGGGCATCAGCGCACCGACGAGGGCATGGCCTGCTTCGTGGTAGGCAACTAGGCTCTTGCGCTTTTCGCTCATCACGCGGTCTTTCTTTTCGGGACCTGCGAGGACGCGATCGATCGCATCGTTCACTTCGTCCATCGAGATTTCCGTCAGGTTACGACGAGCAGCAAGAATGGCGGCTTCATTTAGCAGGTTTGCCAAGTCCGCACCCGTAAAGCCGGGAGTCCGACGAGCGATCTTTTCGAGATCCACGTCTTTCGACAGGGTTTTGCCTCTGGCGTGGACGTTGAGGACTTCCAGCCGTCCAGCGTAATCGGGGCGATCGACCACCACTTGACGGTCAAAGCGACCCGGACGCATGAGAGCGGCATCCAGCACATCCGGGCGGTTGGTTGCCGCAATGATGATGATGCCTGTGTTGCCCTCGAAGCCATCCATTTCGGTCAGCAGTTGGTTCAAGGTTTGTTCGCGTTCGTCGTTGCCGCCGCCCAGACCTGCGCCACGCTGACGACCGACCGCATCAATTTCATCGATGAACACGATGCAGGGTGCGTTCGCTTTGGCCTGCTCGAATAGATCGCGGACGCGGGACGCACCGACACCGACAAACATTTCGACGAATTCAGAACCGGAGATGCTGAAGAAGGGAACGCCTGCTTCGCCTGCAACCGCTTTGGCAAGAAGGGTTTTGCCTGTTCCGGGAGGTCCTACTAGAAGAACGCCTTTGGGAATTTTGGCTCCGACTGCGGTGAAGCGATCGGCGTTCTTTAAGAAGTCCACCACTTCACTGAGTTCCAGCTTGGCCTGCTCGATACCTGCCACATCGCCAAACGTGACTTGCGTTTGCGGCTCCATCTGCACTCTGGCCTTGGATTTGCCGAAGTTCATCGCCTGCGAACCGGGACCGCTTTGTGCCCGTCGCAATACGAAGAACAGCACAACCAGCAGCAGGAACGGAATCAGCAAGGTGCTAGCCACGCGCACCCAAACGTTATCGTCGGTTTGCGGCGTGACGGAAATATCCACACCGTTGTCGATCAGGATGTTCACCAGACCGGGATCGTTGGGCAGGTTGACGAGAATCTTGCGACCGTCTTGCGCCGTGACGAGGGCACGAGTGCGATCGGCACTGATGCTGACCTTATCAACGCGATTTTGCTCGACTTCTTGAACGAACTGACTATAGCGCCAGGTGTCGCGGCTCTCGGAGGGGTTATCTAGCAAGGCCGTTGCTAGAAACACCACCACGACGACCAAAAGCGCATACAGCCCCGCATTTCTCCACCGCTTATTCACCGAGGGTAGTCCTCCTAATGTTGTTCTGTGCGAGACAAATGAATCTTATTGTTAAATAATATTAACGCAATTTCAGATTCATCGCGTCTCGCGCTTCGCATGGCGATTACTCTTCATTTTGGCATCTGTGCGTGGGGATCGGGTGTTTAGTGCCGGATGTCGTCAGTGTGCAGCTAGCGATCGCTCCGTCCATCCTCACTGGGCTAGATGAACCGCTGAGCGATCGCCGTTTAGCTAGGAGAATCGCGCTTCAGGTCGGTTCGCATCGTTCTGACTAAGCTAGAATCGTCAATACATTAGATATAAATCTTTACAATGCAGCAGCTTCGTACTGATCTCACGGATCGCCAAGCGATCGCAGACTATCTCCTAGAGGAATTTAATTTTCTTGAAGATCCAGGCGTTTTGTCGCCCCATGAAGGCGGGCGATCGAAAGGACTCCAGCGGCTAGAGCATTTTCCGGTTGAGAAATATGCCAAGCAGCGCAATTTTCTCGACGGCACAGTCAGTGTGTTATCGCCATATATCAGTCGCGGCTGTTTGGAACTGGAAGAAGTGCGGCAGTGGGCGCTGAATCGATCGAAATACAACGCGCTTGAAAAGTTCATTTCGGAATTGGCGTGGCGAGCTTTCTTTCGCTTGATTTATCTAGAAGAGGGCGATCGCATTCTCCAAGATATTGAACAGCCAAAGGTTTCCATGCGCGAACATCGAACCACGCTGCCTGACGATATTGCAAATGCAGAAACAGGAATTCCTTCAATGGATACCCTAATTCAACTGCTCAAAGATGAAGGCTATTTGCATAATCACGCTCGCCTTTATCTTGCTAGCTACATTGTGCATTTTCGTAAGGTTTCTTGGCGTGTCGGAGCCGACTGGATGTATAGCCTGCTGATTGATGGTGATATGGGCAGCAATCATCTCTCTTGGCAGTGGGTCGCCTCGACTTTTTCTAATAAACCATACATCTTCAATCGTGAAAATCTAGAGCGCTATGGTGGCTCAGTTCTACCTGGAGATCCGCGCCGAAACGATCCGTTCAACTACTCCTATGAAGAGTTAGAAGAACGCTTATTTGGTGGCAGCTTCGTTTCTCAACCTGCTCGCAGTACCGGAAAATATCGTTAATCTTGATTTGACATGACAGCTTTAATCTGGTTGAACGAAGACGGCATTAATCCTGATCACGAAATGATTAAAGATTATGTCGATGCACCGAGAATTTATGTTTTCGATCTGTCCTATCTCCAGCAGTGGAATATCAGCAAGCATCGAATTCAATTCATCTACGAGTCGCTGCTTGAGATTCCTGACATCCAAATCTACAAAGGCGAAACGGTCGCGATTTTGCAGCAGCTCATCGCTCAGCACCAGACGCGAGAAATTGTGACCAGCGAAACGCCAAATCACATCATTCGATCGCACCAGCGCGAAGTGAGCAAGTTTGCCAAACTCGTCGTTTACGATGAAATTTATCCGGGCAAAGAAGCAACTGTTTCTCGACGTTTTTCGCGCTACTGGAATAAGCACGATCGCGAGTGGATGGCGCGATAAGCAAGCATCGATCGCTTTGTGAGGCAGGTCAGAGCGATCGAATTTGAACTTTTTCTCGACACAATAAATCTCTCGATCGGTGTACGTCTTGCGTTAGGTGTTGCTGACCGAACCGCTCTCCAAAATGAAGAAAATCATTGCGGAGTGTTCATCATGGAGCCGAGCCAACTGAGCCGAGAATTGCGAGAAGGCAAAAATCCCGATCTTTCTCGTCGCCGTTTAATTATTGGTCTATCGGGGGTCGGGGCACTGATGGGCGAAGCCGTTTCGCTATATCAGGTTGGCATGATTAAAGAACTGCCTGATCCGCCAATTCCGCTGATCGATTCGAGCAAAGTGGATGCCTCAAATTATGCCTACAAACGCTTCGATACGCCCGACGGCTTCATGATGGTGACGAACTATTCGATCACGGCTTTAATTGCAGCGGCAGGCGGCATGAATCGCGCTACGCAAAATCCAATTCTGCCGATCGCCCTTGCGATCAAAACATTCTTTGATTCCGCGCTTGCCCTTTGGCTGGCTCGCGAAGAGTGGGACGAAAATCAAGCTTTCTGTGCTTATTGTCAGGTGGCGACTTTGTGTTCGATCGTCTCGTTTGCGCTGGCAATTCCTGAAGCATTAGCTGCGACTCGCTACATGCTCGGCAAACGCAAGCCTGAGAACGCATAGGCCACGTTTAAGGTAAAACTATTTCTCTTTCTGCCACTTCACCGAGTAAGGGTTGTGATCTGTAGTATCCGCCGCCCTGCTCACTAAAGTTAAACGCGATCGAGTGGTGGTTTGTGCTGAGGCATGAAGTGGAGCAGCGCTTAGATAAGAATGAGATTGAAAGCAATTTCGATCGCCCTACGCGATCGCACCGCCGCAGGAACTTCCTGCCCCTGCCGTACAGCCGAAGCAGTGTCGTCCAGTGACGATTTGCCGCTGGGCGAGCCGTTGCAGATCGAAATCGCGAATGTTTGGACGCTGGCCGTCAACAGGCTGCACTTCGAGATCCAGCATTTGATTAAAGTCGCAGTCGAAGAGTCGCCCATCCCAGGAAATCGAAATTGTGTTGCGACACATCAAGCCTGCGATCGTCCCCGGATTAAACGCATTCACAAGCAGTTCCATGTACTGCTGCAAATTGCCCGATCGCTCTAGCCATTCTAGATAGCGCGAGATCGGCATGTTGTTAAGCGTGATCAAGCGATCGAACGTAACCTCATGATTGCGCTGTAGCCCAACTTTCCACTCTTGCTCTAGCTTTGCCTGACCGGAGGACAAAAACGCCCCGACCGGATTTGACATCAACGTAAGCTGTCGCTGGGGATTGCCCTGTCCATATCCGGCAGCATTGAGGCGGCGCAGGGCTTCGATCGATTGCTCAAATGTGCCGTCGCCGCGCTGTGCATCGGTATTGCGCTGGCGATAATGTGGTAGCGAGCAGACGACTTCAACGCCGCGATCGCCAAGCCACTGCGGTAAATCTTGGCGTCCGGGCAGCAGCAGAACCGTGAGATTGCAGCGATCGATCACGTGTTTGCCGCGCTGAACGCATTCCTCCACAAGATAGCGAAAGTGCGGATTCAGTTCGGGTGCGCCACCTGTGATGTCAACGGTGTGCGCTTCAGTTTGGTCGAGGGCACGGAGGCAGGCGTCGATCGTGTCGCGATCCATGTTTTCGCGAGTGCGATCGGGACCGGCATCAACGTGGCAGTGGCGACAAGCCATGTTGCACAGTTTGCCAACGTTGATTTGAAAGATTTCGATCGCGCTGGGTGTCAAACGGTTCCAGCCATGCTGTGCGATCGCCTTGCCAAAATTGCCGTCGGGTAAATCAAGCTGATTGAGCGTCGCCAGTTGCGTTTGCGGATCGGCAAGCGACGATCGCTGCTGAGAAAGCGAAGTCGTGGCGCGGATCGATCGCGCAGCGCTGCCGGAATCGGGTCGCGCAGTGCTGCCGGAATCGGGTTGCGGCTTGATGTCGGTATTTGTCATGACTACATGCCCAACTGCCGAACCTGATCGAGCATTTGCATTCCGTGTACGAGTGACGACCCGCCGCGAATTGCCGTTGCAACGTGGATCGCCTCGGTCATCTGCTCCAAATCAGATCCTTGCTGAAGCGATTCTTTTGTGTAGGCGTCAATGCAGTAGGGACACTGAACCGTGTGGGCTACCGCAAGCGCGATCAGCGCTTTTTCGCGAGCCGAAAGCGCACCTTCGGCAAACACGGCTCCATAGTAATCAAAAAATTTTTTGGCAAGTTCTGGCTGACCCTCGCTGATCTGGGCGAATTGGGCGAGGTGTTCGGGCTTGTAGTACTGATCCATTGGGGCTTGAGGAATACCACGCTGCCATTCTAGCGAGAACGCCGCGATCGCACCTGGAGCGATCGCGGCAGTGCGACACAGCTTCCTAGCGAGAGCGGCGATTCACGACTGGCGTGTCTAGCACATCAATGCTGACCGGAGCCACACCCGATTGCATCAGACCCACCGCACGCGCGGCAGCAGCCGACAAATCGATAATGCGTCTACCGCTGAACGGGCCGCGATCGTTGATTCGCACAACCACCGATTGTCCCGTCCGCAAATTTGTCACGCGCACTTGCGTTCCAAACGGCAAACTGCGATGCGCCGCAGTCAAAGCGTTTTGGTTGAAAATTTCTCCGCTGGCGCTGCGACGACCATTGAAGCCAGGGCCATACCACGAGGCAATGCCGCGAATCGTGCGCTGCACGATGTTTGGCGATTCAGGTTCAAGCTGCGGCTGTGGCCGACCAATGATTTCTTCTAGGGGCGGCGCATTGCCCAACAGTCGCCGCAGTCGATTGGCGGCTTGCAATGCATCATTGGCCGGATCGCGAGTTGTGTCTGGCAAAATTGTGTCGGCGTTGATTTCGACCAGTTCTTCGTTGTTGACTTGGATCACGTAGTTCTGGCGATCGCCATTCCAGTTCACGGTAATGGCAGAGGCATCAACGCGATCGTGGTGAAGCTGATTGAGGCGAGCGGCGATCGTCGTGGCTCGCCAGGTCGGGTCGTTGCTTTGGGCTGCGGGCGTTGGAGCGGCGGTCGGTACAACGCCGCCTGCTGGTTCATCGGGAGTGGCAACCTTCACTTCCGGATCGGCAGAAGCAATCTCGTTGGAAGAAGTGCCCAAAAAGGTGAGAACGGGAATATCGCGGACGTAAACGGTAGCGGCAGAGCGTCCCTGCATCTCGTGTGGCTGGATCTGGGCGATCGTTTCGGCAGCCGCTTCGGGTTCGTCTTGGGATTGGTATTCTCCGACTTTGACCGCATCTGCTTCGGTGGAAGATGCGCTGTCGGCAGTCAAGCGATCGGCGGAAGAAACTGGCTGGTTCAGTTCAGGAATTTCGCTTTCGAGCGAAACATTTGCGTCAGGGATGTCGTCTTGAGATTGAGACTGCTGTGCGCTGCTAGCAGAGGGAACACTCAAGCTGGCAAGCAAAAAAGCAGTCGTGGCTAAACCGCTCCAAAGTTGTTGATTCATACAATCCAACGTGAAGGACAAAGCGAGTGCGAGTTAGGAGGAAGTGAAAAAAGTGGGTTGCTCGGTGGCACACCCCGGTTTGCCTCAACTCGGACTCGTTACATATTCACTTTTCGGGCTTCAGACCTCGATCACCCTATCACGAAGATTTCCGATCGGGGATCAGGGATCCACGAAGACGAGCAGTAACTTTGTGGAAACTTGGATGAGCTATTTTGTAACAAAACCGAGACCAAAAGCGGTTTTCAGGTCGATCGCGCAATTCCAGAAACTTTACTAAAATCTTAACAAAACTTTACAATTTTTTTGGCAATTCGAGGCGATTGCTTAGGACTTTGGCGAACCGTTGAACAGTTCCAGAATTTGTACGCAAAACGCCTTGAACTGTTCAGCCCTTTCCGACTGCGGACAGGCGTTTCCAGAAAAGCGCCACTGCTCGATCGTTGAAAACTGCCACTGCCGACCGCGATAGTCAAATCCTGCTGCCTCTACACCGATCGCACGGTGCGAACCAACCAGCGGATCATCGTGAAAGCGAATTTGCAGCAAAATACTTTGGCACTGCCAAAGCCGCGATCGCCCCGGAAAGTGAAACCCCAAGTCGATCGATTCGGGGTCAATCAGTTCGCGCGTGTCGCGATCGTTCGTCCAGGGTTTCAGGTCAGCGCGGATATCCGGCAGTTCACTCTTGATCAGGTTGACGATCGCCGCAATTTTGCTGGCAAGTTCCACGTTGGTCGCTCGTTCAGCCGCATTCACCGATCCTTTTCCTCCGTTGGGTTCACTCGCTCAAGTTTGGGCATTGTGTGCAGAACAGGCAAAGATTGTGTAGTGTGAATCACGTTATGCGCGTGCCCCACACGATAGCGTGGAGGTCGAGCAGTTCGTTAGAAGGAACGGCAATGTCCCAGCCCTGTCACATCCTGGTCGAAGGCAACCCCGCCTTGATTTACGCCAGCCGCAACGGTTCACCTGCAAAAATCCTGCCCGTCTTGACTCGTTTCTTAGAAAAATTTTGGCAAGAAAGAGAAGCGAGTGGTGAATCTTCTGATACGCCAGAGTGCCTTGTTGCCCAAATTGTGGTGCGCTTTGGCTTTGAAATGTGCGAAGACGACTTTTCCAATCTGCGCGTGGGTACAAGCTATCACCCAGATGTTGAGTATTTATACTGGATTGACACGGTATCCAATCATACCGTCCAGGTTTGGGTTCCCGATCGCGCCTATCGAGAAAATCCGAGTATCGGTTTGTCTGGCTGTCGGCAGCAGGCGATCGAACCGATCATCAGCGCAGTGTACTAATATAGCGACGCAAATCGTTATCGCGATTGAGCCATCCGGCGAGAAATACCCGCTGGCTCGGACTTTGCTGAACCCGGCGGTAGCGATAGTCGATGCGGGCTTGGCAGTAGCGTTGTGCCGTTTGTGAAGCGTTCGCACGAGCAAGTGCGGCACGAGTGGCAGATCCATAAACGCCATCGGCAGCAATGCCAAGCGCTTCTTGCAGAAAGAGCGTGGAACCACCGACGCCGAAATTCACGGCAGTATCGAAATGGACGATCGCCAGAGGTCGAGCTTTCGCACCACACTGGGCAGGTTGCCAGTACATGTCGCGATAGATTTCGTTGACTTCTGCATCCGTGATATTCCGGACGCTGCGCGGCGCTAAACCTTTTCGTCTGCGATAGGCCGCATAGGTATTTGCCGTCACACCTTTGTTTGTTTCACCACCGGGATCGTTTGGATGGTTGACGTAGCCGCCTTCCCAGCGCAATGAAAACCGCAGTGCTTCATCAAAAAAATCTGCTTGCACGGCGGGCGCAGGTGCAGGGCGCGGCGTCGGTTGTGGAACCGGAATCGGAATCGGTGCAGGGGTGGGCGTGGGGGCGGGAATTTCAATCACGCCGACTGAAGAAACGAGAAATCGAGCGATGCGCGGCGACAGCCCATCCGATCGAAAGCCGTATTCGCGAGTGAAGCGTTCGTAGGCATCGATCGTATCGCTGTCCCAAACGCCATCGACGCTGCCAGCGGCAAAGCCCATGCGGTTGAGCGAGGCTTGAATGGTCTGCACCAGTCGGCGGTCTTGCCGCACGGTGGTAATCGGGTAGGTGGTTGCGCCTTGCGCGATCGACTGTAGATCCATTGCTGATGGTGAAGTAAAAGAACGGGCGCAGCGGTTTTGTTGATCTGGAGTGCTTTGAACAAAAGTTCAAGGCTAAAAGCTTTAGTCCGTTTCAACGGACTAAAAGAATTCCAAGTTTCGATTAGGTAGTGTATTCGGCGTTGATTTTCACGTAGTCATAGCTCAAGTCGCAGCCCCAAGCCGTGCCAACGCCATTACAGCTATTGCCCAAATCGATCGCAATCACAACCGGATGATCGATCGACTGCGTGTTTGCCAACCGATCGATCGGCTGGTGTGTATCTGCACTGACGACATCATTCCCCGCTTCCGTTGCCGTCAAGACAGGTTGCGGCGTTACGGTACTCAAATCGGCCTGCCGCTTCAGGTAGGCGCTGGCTCCGGCGCGATCGAACGGCAAGGGCTGACCGTGTTCCATCAGCAAAAAGTTGCCCATCTGGACGCGCAACTGATTTTGCTCGAATGGAATTCCCGCTCGTCCGGCAGCAGCGGCAATTCGTCCCCAGTTTGGATCGCGGCCAAAGATGGCGGATTTGAACAAGGCTGATCCGGCGATCGTCCGAGCAACCTGCCGCGCCGACTCGTCATCCGGTGCGCCCGTCACCTGCACTTCGATCAGACAGGTAGCGCCTTCACCGTCGCGGGCGATCGATTTTGCCAGCCGAATGCAAACCGCCGTCAGCATCGCCTCTAATTTCTCAGCGTTTGCGTCCATTTGCGTAATGGCCGGAGTGCGCGATTGACCGTTTGCCAAAGCGATCAGCGAATCGTTTGTGCTGGTGTCGCCATCGACAGTGATTTGATTAAAGCTTTTGTCGGCAGCGCGGCTGAGCATTTCCTGCCACAGGGGAGGCGAAACGGCAGCATCGCAAGTGACGAACGCTAGCAGTGTTGCCATGTTGGGATGAATCATGCCCGATCCTTTGCAGATGCCGCCGATGCGGACAGGGCGATTGTCGATCGAAGTTTCGAGCGCGATCGATTTCGTTACGAGATCGGTAGTCACAATCGCCTTGGATGCCGCCTCTGATCCGGTGTCGGACAAAGCAGCAATCAGGTTGGGCACGTTCGCCGCCAGATTTTCCATCCGAATGCGCTGACCAATGACGCCTGTTGAAGCGACAAGGACAGCAGTTGAATCAACGCCCAACGCTTCGCCGATCAATCGGGCAGATTCGATCGAATCTTGCCAGCCCTGTTCACCTGTTGCGGCGTTTGCCTGACCTGCATTGCACAAAATGGCGCGAGCGTTCGGTTTGGCTTCGAGTCGCTGACGGCAGTAATCAACCGGGGCGGCTCGGACTTGACTCGTGGTGAACACGCCTGCCGCGATCGCTTCCACATCCGAAACGATCAGCGCTAAGTCCGGCGCACCCGAAGGTTTTAGCCCGGCGGCAATGCCCGCCGCCCGATAGCCTTTTGGAGCCGTGACGCCACCCGGAATTTCCTGCCAGTCTGCCATATCGATCGCTCTTTGCACGTTTGGGTGAATCTTACCAGAGCAGCTAAGACGTAGCTCAACGATTTTCGCCTTTCAAGTGTCCGCCCTCGTCGAGCAAGTACCTCAATCTGCGCTAAGGTAATGTCGTCTCTTGGTTTGCAATTCGTGCTTCAGCCTGCACAGCTCTACTGCATTAATTCGGACTGTCGCCAGCCCCACCAGAACGCAGGCAATAAGTATTGTCAGGCTTGCGGGACACCGTTGCTGCTGCGAAATCGCTACCTCGTGCGGCAAAAATTGGGCAGCGGCGGCTTTGCGATGACGTTTGCCGTGTGGGATTTTCAGTTGCAGCGCGATCGCGTCCTCAAGATGCTGACCGAAACCGCGCCCAAGGCGATCGAACTGTTTGAGCAAGAAGCGCAAGTGCTGGCACGGCTGCGGCATCCGGGCATTCCGCAAGTTGAACCAGACAGCTATTTTCAGGTCGCCAGTCCGCAGCGCCGCCTGCCCTGTTTGGTGATGGAAAAAATCAACGGGCAAACGCTGCAAGATTTGACCGAGCAGTATCCGCAGGGCTGTCCGCCAGAGTGGATTGTGGACTGGCTGAGGCAGGCGATCGACATTCTGCAACTGCTCCACCAGCAGCAGATTATTCACCGCGACATCAAGCCGAGTAATTTGATGCTGAGGCAGGGCAGCGGTCAACTGGTGATGATCGATTTTGGTGGTGTCAAGCAACTCCACAGTTTTGCGCCAACTAGTTCGACGCGCCTGTTTTCTCCGGGCTACAGTCCGCCCGAACAGTCCGCAGGGGCAAGCGTGAATGGCACGGCAGACTTTTTTGCTTTGGGACGAACGCTGATCCAGTTGTTGACCGGACAATCTCCCGCCGCGATCGAAGATCCGCGCACTGGCACACTTCACTGGCACTCCTACGCCCAAGTGTCACCGCGACTCGCCTCGCTGCTCGACGACATGACGCACCCTGATCCGCGTCGTCGTCCTCCATCTGCCGAAGCGATTCGATCGCGCCTTTTGCCCATCCTCGATTCCTACACCCGCACAGGTGCGACGGCAGCAGTTGCGATCAAACAGCGGCGATCGATCAAGCTGCCAAATTTAGGACGCAGTGTTCTCTGGATGCTGCGGTCAATCTGGTGGATGGTCACGGCAGTTTTTGCAACGCTGTGGAGTACCGTCCTAGCGGCGATCGGAGCGATCGTAGGAACAACCATTGCCTATGGCATGGCGTTCTACACCGATTGGGGAACGAATCTGATCGCTTGGCTGTCGCAACAGTTGAGCGATCGCTCGCCCAGCTTTGAAATAGCGATCGGAGTCGATCTGCTGATTTTTGCGCTTGCCGGATGGGGTACGGCTTGGGGCTTGACGGCAGCAGGCGGACTCGGACAGCGCAGGCGCATTTGGTCAGGCGCGATCGGGGCTTTGGCCTATTCGATCGGCTGGTTCAGTTTGCACCGTGTTCAGCCAGAAGGGGCAACAGCAGGATTAACCATGTTTGCCGCGATCGCGCCTCCGCTGCTTGTGCTGGGGTTGGGCATGACGCGCTATGCGCTACTGCGATCGATCGCCGCGATCGTCGCCATTCCTCCCTGCATCGCAATTTTGGCAGCCCATTCCTCTGCCACGTTTAGCCTGTGGCAAATGGTGACAACCGCCACCTTAGACAATTGGACATTTTGGCCGTGCCTATTGTTTTTCGGACTGCTGGCCGTATTGCTGGCGGCTTGCCTCAGCATCACTCATTATCTTCTAGTGCCGATCGTGGACTGGCTGATCCATCCGTCTGCAAGTCGGCCCAGATCACGATCCGCCGCCCATCGCTAGAATCATGAAGGTTTATTACTGTGGGCATGACTTCTTTAAAGGACACGAAGCAATCGGCGATCGCGCCCTTTCGTCAGCAGCCAACCGAATCACGACGATTTTGGCTGATCTTGGGTGGCGGATCGATCGCGCTGCATCTTGTTCTGCTGCTGGGCTTGCGCTGGATGAATTTTCGCGCCACCGTTGCCACCGCCACTGCCGATCCCACATCGATCGAACTGGTTGAACTGGCTCCAGCACCCGAAGTCGGCGAAGCCATTGCGCCTGCCGATGAAAGTGCTGCCCCCCTGCCCCCACCGGATCAACCTGTTGCACCGTCTGCGCCCGCCCCATCCGCTGCGCCGCCTGCGCCGCCTGTCCCAGAAATTGCTGTCGCACCCCCTTTCATTCCAGAACCATCGCCCGTTGCACCTCCGCTCCAACCCGCTCCGATCCCTGGTGAGGTAACACCTTCTCCTCTGCCCACTCCTTCGCCTTCCCCGCCTCCCGCTCCGCTTCCTTCGCCCACACTTTCTCCAACGCCACCTTCTGTTCCGTCTGCTCCTCCAACGCCAGAATCAACGCCTACCGAGCCTGCTCGCCCCACACCCACCACACCGGAAACAGTAGCGCCACCCCCTGCCCAATCTGGCGAATCACCGTCTGCTCCATCCAACGAATCTGAACCATCCGGCCAGCCAGAGCAGGACGGCAGCAGCGAACCTGGAACGGGCGAATCGCAAGGCGGCATCCTTGAAGGTTTGCCGCCTGTACCAGAATACGAAGCGCCGCCGAGCTTTACGGCAAGCGTTATCAGCGTCAGTCCGCCCTCGACTGATATTCCCCAGCAAATTGCTCAACCGATCGTAGCGCGTCGAGATTTTCTTAACGATGGTTCTGAAACCGCTTGCAGTGCAACTCCTGGCGTTATTGCTGCTTGGGGAACGCCCGTTCAGTTTCGCGTCCGTGTCGATCGCAGTTCTAACAATCCGGATATTGGACGTGTCGGTTCAGATGGCGTAACAACCTTACAAAGAAGCGGCAACAATGAGTACGACGCCCTCGCGGATTGCCTCGTTCGTGAATGGGAATTTCGCCCACCCGATACGGAGGCGGCTGCCGAGAACGAAGCTCCTTCGAGCGAGGTGATCGTCACGATGCAGATTAATCCCGGATAGCACGGTCAAGATGTGCTATCTTAGTACAGGTCGAGAGTTCGATCGCCTTTGCGGGTGTAGTTTAGTGGTAAAACCTTAGCCTTCCAAGCTAATGATAGGGGTTCGATTCCCCTCACCCGCTTTGATGTTGTCATTTGTGAATGAGCGGCGTTATGCCGCAAAGTTAACTTCTGTGAACATTTTAGGCGTGTGACCTAATTGTTAATCAGTGCGGTTTCACCCCAGTTCATCCCCAGGTATCGGTCACCAGAACGCTGACCCATTGCGTCACTCTTTTGTTGCCCAGCTTTTGCAAATTGCGCCACATTTTCTGCTCACTCGCACAGGCAGAAAGAAAGAGAATTGTTGATCTAAATTCAGCACCCAGCCTGTGTTTATGATGAAATAATGCCTAGCCTTTATGCTGAAATTGAAATCAATGGAAGTCGCGATCGCGCCTGGGAGGCTTTGATTCACAAAGAGCGCTGGCGCGAGTGGAATTCATTTCTGTTCGATCGCAGTCCCGATCGAGAGTTTCAACAGAATCGATCAGTGATTTTAGCAGTTCAGCGGCTCAAAGGCGAACCAGATACGGTGTTTGAGGCGATCGTCACGGTTTTGCAACCGAACGTTTGTTTGCAGTGGCGGTCGATCGCTCCGGGCTACCGCAATGAACACACGCTTGAACTGCAAGATGTCGGCTGGCAGCGCATCAAGTTCACCTACCGTCAAACGTTTTCAGGACGCTTGAGCGGCTTATTTCTGCCGTTTTTGCGACGGGATGAACAGCAAGGCATCGATCGAATGGCGCGAGAACTCAAGTATTACGTTGAGCGCTAATTTGGAAACAGCAGTAACAGGAAAAGCGCAGATAGAATTAACCAAATGTAAAGCGTAGAAATTTCTTGATGCAGATTGTAGCTCATGCTGTTTATGAGTTGAACGGCATTGCTTTTGTTTCTGATAAATTAAGTCGTTTCCCTTAATCAAATGCGCTATGGCTTAAAGCGTTGAATCAGCGATACAGCGAATAGCTGAACTACAAAAATCGGACCATCCAGCAGATAGCGTCTGGCGAGGCGACGAGGTTCTTGAATCAGCCGATAAAGCGTTTCAACGCCAAGATTTTGCGCCCAACGTGGCGGGCGTTTAATATCTCCAACCACATAGCTGAAACTAATACCAACGCCGATCCACCAGGCATTTGGACAAAGGTGACGAAGCTGTGTAATTAACTGTTCTGATTTCGGAAAACCTAGGGCTACGTAAATCACGTCAGGCTGAGCAGCCTGAAGCATATTTTTGATTGCCTCAACTTGACTTGGATTTCGCTCAAAACCGAGCGGAGGACAGTAGGTTCCAGCAATTTGAAGACCAGGATTGTCTTGCTGAAGTCGATGAGCCGCTTTATCGGCAGTGCCTGGATTTCCGCCTAACAGAAAAATCGATCGACCCTGAGCAGCGATCGCACGAGTGAGGCTGTGAATCAAATTAGAACCACACACCCGCTCTGGCAATGGTGTTCCTCGCAGCCAACTCGCCCAAACAAGCGTAATGCCATCGGCAACTCGAAGCGTGCTGCTTTCCACAAGCTGATGCACTTTCGGGTCTGCAACGGCTTTACGCAGATTTTCCAGGTTGACCGTTACACACCAGCCGCCAATTCCCGACTCGATCGCATCAACGATGAGATCAACACACTGAAGCTCATCGATCGCGGCAAGAGAAGTATTGTACAGGCGAACAGAATGGATGCTTGTTTGCTGTGGGACGCTACCTGATTGTAATGATGAAAACATTGTGATTGGTATTTGATGTTTTTTTACTGCTTTAAGCGGTGGAGATCTGCAATTTTCAGCCAAACTTAACTTTGATTGCTGTTAGAAAATTAACACTATGCAGCTTGCGGTTCAGCTTGGCAAGTTGAGATCGCAGCAGGAACTAAATTGAGCACTGCGGCACAGCAAGCCCATTGAAATTCGCGCAGCAGAAACTCAAGCTTGAACTGTGTTGAAGTAATCCCGTGATAGGTGCGAAAGCGTCGCAGTGCCGATAGCTTGATTCGAGGACAATCCACCGCAAAATCGCGAGGATGCAGGTAAATAACGTTTGGCAACCTACGCTTGTTTTGCTTGAAAGGGCATTCATTACAATTGTGTGGTAATACTTAGCCGCAGGTGAATTTCCGTTGAATTTAGAATGATGTGCTGTGAAACTTCCGTAAATTTACGAGTAATTTACAGGAAATTTATCGAAATACTGCAAATATGAAGACCGAGTAAAGTTGAATAGAGATGAGATACAGGGGAATTGCAACATTCTGTATCCACTACAGCAATGTTCAAACTTTTTATCAATCTTAAGATAAGTTTTAGAGAAGTTTGAGCAATTCTATGCTTCAGCACGCGATCGATCGCTGCATCTGAACGCTGATTGCGTAGTCGATCGCGACAGCAACATTAATGCTGCCGACTTTGAAGTTTAGGCTGAAATGAATCAGAAGCAGATCGGCCTCATCCTAGAACTCGTCAAAGCTACCCTAATTTCAAATTAGGATGACGATACCCTCTGAAACTAGAGTTGGTTCAGTAACGGCTAAATAGGAATTTTATCTGCTTTTAACGGTGACACTGGGGATTAGCGCTTTGCTAATGGAGAGAACAAATAACTTTAGAATCTTTTACAGCGATCGCCACTAGCTTTTGATAGCTGAGAAGTTCTAGGTAACAAGCTATTCTTCAATGCTAGCTTGCACTTCAATCTTAGCATTTTATAAATTTGTATGCTTGGACGAGTTCACTTTTGGGCTGTTGATATAACTGATTGTTTCAAATCATAACGTTGTTTATATTTCTCCTAGATTATATTTCTCATCGATTATCCAATAACTACCATAGTTATCAATGTGCTACTTGTTTGCAGTACCTGCAAATACATAAAAAATCCACACTACATCACTCGACAGGAGATACATCTCGATAGGAGATATTATGAGCAGCGAAAGTGGATGCCCCTTTACGGGCAGAGGTCAAAAACCTACACCTCGTCACAAGCCGTCGAACCGAGACTGGTGGCCGAACTATTTGAATCTGAGCATCCTCCACCAGCATTCACCCCAATCTAATCCGATGGGTGAGGCGTTTAACTACGCTGAAGAGTTCAAGACGCTTGACTTAGATGCCGTCAGGAGAGACATCTACAACCTGATGGTCACTTCTCAGGAATGGTGGCCTGCCGACTATGGACACTATGGCCCGCTCTTCATTCGGATGGCGTGGCACAGCGCAGGCACATATCGAATTGGCGACGGGCGCGGCGGTGCGGGCGCGGGTAGCCAGCGGTTTGAGCCGCTCAACAGTTGGCCCGACAATGCCAACCTCGACAAGGCGCGGATGTTGCTTTGGCCGATCAAGCAGAAATACGGCAAGAAGATTTCTTGGGCTGATCTGATGATCTTCGCGGGCAACTGTGCGCTGGAGTCGATGGGCTTCAAGACGATCGGCTTTGCGGGCGGGCGCGAGGATGTCTGGGAGCCAGAGCAAGACATCTATTGGGGATCTGAGAAAGCCTGGCTCGGTCGCGAACGCTATGACGACGATCAGGTGCTGCTGAATCCCCTCGCCGCCGTGCAGATGGGTTTAATCTACGTCAACCCGGAAGGACCAAACGGCGAGCCTGATCCGGTTGGTGAAGGGCGCGACATTCGCGAAACCTTTGGGCGGATGGCGATGAACGATGAAGAAACAGTCGCGCTGACTGCGGGTGGACATACCTTTGGCAAATGTCACGGAGCGGGCGAATCGTCGCACGTCGGGGCTGATCCGGGAGGTGCCACGATCGTCGATCAAGGTCTTGGCTGGAAGAACACCTTCAACACGGGGGTCGGCGTCGATGCGATCACCAGCGGCATCGAAGGCGCGTGGACGCCGACACCGACGCAGTGGGACAACAGCTATCTCGAAACCCTGTTCAAATATGACTGGGAGCTAACCAAGAGTCCGGCTGGCGCGTGGCAGTGGAAGCCTCAGGGCGATGGGGGTGCGGGTACCGTTCCCGATGCCCACGATCCGTCAAAACGGCACGCTCCGATGATGACGACAGCGGATATGGCGATGCGGATGGATCCCATCTACGAGCCGATCGCACGGCATTACCGCGACAACCCGGATGAATTCGCTGATGCGTTTGCTAAGGCGTGGTTCAAGCTGACGCATCGCGATATGGGTCCGCGCGTTCGCTATTTGGGTAAAGAGGTTCCGCAAGAAGAGTTCCTGTGGCAAGATCCGATCCCCGCAGTCAACCATGAATTGATTGATGAGCAGGACATCGCCGCCCTCAAAGACAAGATCCTCGCGTCGGGACTGTCGGTTTCCCAACTGGTTTCGACTGCCTGGGCATCGGCGTCAACGTATCGTGGCTCTGACATGCGCGGTGGAGCGAACGGGGCACGCATTCGCCTTGCACCTCAAAAGGATTGGGAAGTCAATCAGCCGACCCAACTGGCAACCGTCCTGCAAACCCTGGAGGGAATCCAGCAGGAGTTCAATCGCTCGCAGTCGGGCGGGAAGCAGGTTTCGCTTGCTGACCTGATCGTTCTGGGCGGATGCGCGGGCGTCGAGCAAGCGGCGAAGAACGCGGGACAGGATGTCAAGGTTCCCTTCACGCCGGGACGGATGGATGCCTCGCAAGAGAAAACGGATGTCGAGTCTTTTGCGCCCCTGGAACCAAAGGCAGACGGGTTCCGCAACTACATGCACGGCAGACACAGCGAATCGCCTGAGGAACTGCTGATCGATCGAGCGCAACTGCTCACTCTGTCAGCCCCTGAGATGACCGTTTTAGTCGGCGGCTTGCGCGTCCTGGGTGCGAACGTTGGAGACTCGCAACACGGTGTCTTTACCGATCGCCCCGAAACGTTGACCAATGACTTCTTTGTCAACCTGCTCGACCTGGGCACAGGCTGGAAGGCAACTTCTGAAGATGAATATGAGTTCGAGGGCAGCGATCGCAAAACGGGCGAACCCAAGTGGACGGCGACCCGTGTTGACCTCATCTTCGGCTCAAATTCTCAGCTCCGCGCTCTCGCAGAAGTCTACGGATGCGTGGACTCGCAGCAGAAGTTTGTACGTGACTTCGTGGCGGCGTGGGACAAGGTGATGAACCTCGATCGCTTCGACCTCAAATAGTTTCAGCGCAAAGGGCTACAAGGGTTTTTCAGCGTAACTTCCACGCTCATTAAGTGATCACAGGTTAAGGCGACGCAAACCTGCGGAAATCCTGAACGCGAGTGGAAGCCAGAAAACAAGGGGCGGCGTTTCAACTTGTCTTGAGACGCCGCCCTAGTCTATAGGCGCTTACCTCAAATCCCGACTCGATCGCATCTGCCTCGCTGATTAACTCGCCTGAAGTTTCTGCACAATCTGTCGGCACCGGACGCATGGCAGTTTGGAAGTGGTTGGCCTCTAGTTCTGCATCTAGAATCAGCCGAATAGGATATTTCATTCCACACGCATCAAAGTATGATGCAAGCAATAGTGATATCGACTGCTCACGCTCACAGTTCATTATCTGGAGAGCTTTCTTACAACATTACTGACTTCTCAAACGTCCTTTAAAGTTGATTCAACATTCGATCGCGAGTGCAATGATGCTAGGAAATCAAATTAAAACGGCTGCGCTGCTCGGCTTGCTCAGCGGCCTAATTGTATTAGTAAGCTACTACTTAAGTTGGCGATGAGTCCGGCTTGATTCTCGGCTTTGTGTTTGCTGCGCTGTCGAGCATCGGCTCGTGGTACTACTCGGACAAAGCAGCACTGGCGGCTTACCGAGCGCAGCCGATCGATCGCGCTCAGGCTCCAGAAATTTACGATATGGTGGCGCGGCTGTGCGATCGGGCTGAACTGCCGATGCCAAAGGTCTTCGTGGTTCCCACAAAATCGCCGAACGCTTTTGCGACCGGACGCGACCCCGAACACGCTGCGGTTGCGGTTACGGAGGGAATTATGGAACTGCTGACGCCGCAAGAACTCGAAGGCGTCCTCGCGCATGAACTGACCCACGTGAAAAATCGCGATACGCTCACGCAAGCCGTCGCCGGAACGCTGGCCGGAGCGATCACCTATTTGGGACGCATTCTCACTTTTGGAGCGCTGTACGGCCCCGTGACGACAAATGGCCGTCGGGGAACCAATCCGATCGGTTTGATTTTCCTGATCGTGCTGGCTCCTTTGTCTGCCGCGCTGATTCAGTTTGCAATTTCCCGCACTCGCGAATTTGCTGCCGATCAAGGTTCCGCAGAAATCACCGGAAATCCTTTGGCGCTGGCGAGTGCGCTGGAGAAGCTAGAGGCGATCGGTCAGCAAATCCCGATGAACGGCAATCCGGCCATGTCGCCGCTGCTGATCATCAATCCGCTTTCGGCAGAAGGCTTGCAAACCCTGTTTCGCACGCATCCGCCGACCGCCGATCGAATTCGTCGCCTGATGGAACTGGCACAGCAGCGTCCGCTGACAACGGCAAAAGCTTAATTTAACGAGCAAAATCTGTGAGGACAAGGGGCAAACGCCTCCTGTCCTTTTTCATGGGTTCACTTCGATCTTGTGCCACTCGCCATCTTCGGCTTTGTCATATTTGTAGCGATTTTGAGGATCGCCGCGCAGTTCTAGATGATCGACCTGTGTGGGATCAAGCAGCAGCAGGCAGAAGTTGCACGGAGGCTCGATCGCATCCGGCGGATTCGGCGAAAAGTTGGCGTTGGGCGATCGCACCTCCCCCGAAGGCGGCCAAACAAACTGAAGCCGCGCTGCATCCGAAAGATTTTGCCACATCGTTTGACGTGCCTTGCGTAGCGTTTCATTCGGTTCATCAGCGGCAATCAGGCTCAGCAGTCCAGCGATCCGAAATTGCTCTCGCGTGATGGGAAAGTACCAGCAAATTTCGCCGCAGGGCTGGTGCTGAATTTGAACAATTTTCTCGCTGCGATCGTCCGTAATAAATTCAAGCTGATCGCTGTCCTCCAAAAAGCCGCGAAAGACGATCGTGCGATTGGCGGGTCGTCCATCCGGTCGGACGGTGGCGAGCTGCAAGTAGCGGGCGTAAACGAGCGATCGATTGCGGTGCAGGGCGCGGGCAAGGCTCGATCGCCAAGGAGCAAGAGACATTGAATTTGAGGTAAAACTACTTCTATTGTGCTGCCTGAGAGGAATCTAACCGCTGCCAGATTAAAAGCTAGATTTTCTGTGTTTTAACGTATATAGTGTTCAAACAAAACGACGTAACGCTAAATCTGTTTTTCAGCCAGTGAGATTTTGACCTATGGTTCGCGACCTTGAACGTACTCGATCGACCAGTCCGTTTCCAACTTCGGCTCCTGCCGCAAATTCTGTCTTCTACCGCACCTACAGCCGCAGAGGTCTTAAGGACAAAAATCTGCGCGAAACCTGGGGCGAAGTCAGCGATCGCGTCCTGGAGGGCTTAATTGAACTTGGCAAGCTCACGCCCGAAGAAGTTAGCTTGATCGAGCGGATGCAGCGCGAACTCAAAAGCTTAACGTCGGGTCGCTGGCTGTGGGTCGGCGGCACAAACTGGATTCGCAAGCCGGAAAATTATTCGGGTGCTTACAACTGCACCAGCACCAACGTCACCGACTGGCGATCGTTCGGCCTAATGATGGATCTCGCCATGATGGGCAGCGGCACGGGCGCAGTGCTTGAACCGAAATACATTTCTCAACT
Organism: Microcoleus sp. FACHB-1515; assembly: GCF_014696105.1. Lineage (GTDB taxonomy): Bacteria > Cyanobacteriota > Cyanobacteriia > Elainellales > Elainellaceae > JAAUTJ01. Next base: position 124,453 of record NZ_JACJPO010000038.1, on the reverse strand, counting down.
TCCCGCCATCCGCAATCGCCTCGAAGTCACTCTGCGCGGCGAAATTGGCACGACTCCGAAAGAGCAAAGGCGCGATCGCACCACTGTCAACATCTGTGGTAATCAAGTTGAAATCTTCGTCGGTGACAGTCGCCAAGGCTGGGTGTCGTCCTATCAAACCTTGCTGGAATTATCGAGCGACGATCGCTTCACCGATACTGTGCAAGTGGCGATCGATCTCTCGGACGTGCGACCCGCAGGTGAAACCCTGTCCGGCTTCGGGGGCGTTGCCAATCCCGTCCGGCTACCGGGACTATATGAGCGATGTGCAAAGATTTTGAATCGGGCGATCGGGCGTCAGCTTACTTCAGTCGAATGCTGCTTGCTGATCGATGAAGCGGCTGTAACCATTGTTGCAGGCAATATCCGCAGATCTGCGGGTATGAGGCAGGGATCGAGCGAGGATGCTGCCTTTGCAGGAGCAAAAGAAAATCTGTGGCAGCAAGACGCTGAAGGAAACTGGCGGATTGATCCCGATCGCGACTCGTTGCGAATGGCAAATCACACTCGCGTCTTTCACCGCAGGCCAACCTTGGAGGAATGCACTGAGGCGGTTCGCAAGCAGTATTACTCTGGCGAGGGCGCGATTCAGTGGGCAGGAGAAGCGATCGCCCGCTCCAATGCAGATTTGCTCGACACCCCGGAAAAGAAAGAAACATTCGTTTCCCTGTATCAGGAGTCACGCGAGCAAGCGAAAGATTTCCTGAGAACGCTGCTGATCGAGCAAAAGTCCAAAGTTTAAACAAGGAGGAATCAAATGACTGCAATTGACATGAACGCGATCGAACAAGAGCTAGAACATCGGCTGTCTCGCTATGGCCTAAATCCGTGTGGTAGGTAATTTTGCCTCACGTTAAAAACTCCGCAAAATCGGTGAAGGCTGCGATCGCTAATACCGAGGTAAGTAGAAGAACTAAAGCGCTTCTGCCACCGTACAGCGTAGAGAGTGAACCTAAAATTTGTACATTTGTACTTAATCAGAATATAATCTCTCCAAGAGTGCGGAGCTACGTATGGCGAGTACCTTTTACGGCTACTCAGGGTTCTATAAGGGCTATTGTTTGAGGTCAAGTCTGGAATACATCTACGCGAGGTATTTGGACTACAAAGAGATTACCTGGACTTACGAAAGTGCAACCTATACGCTATCCAATGGCGTCAGGTATAAACCAGATTTTCTACTCGAAACTGGTGAATATGTTGAAATCAAAGGCGTTTTCAACTATGCACACGACCTGCCCAAGATTCAGCAATTCAAAGCCGAATTCAAAGCAGAAGTCATCGTGATTCAGGAAAAAGACCTCAGATGCTTGATCAAGTCAACTCCGTTTGTGTTTGAACAGCTTAGGCGAGAATGGAAATCTCAAGCAAAAGTTCGTGGAATGGACACTTCCGGGCAGAGAAACCCGATGTATGGCGTTACTCAGTCAGAAAGCACCAGAGCGAAAATTGCAGCAAAGGCGAAAGCCAGATTTCAAGATCCCGTCTTTCGAGCAAAGTTCATAAACAGCGATCGCAAGCGACAATATCACGAGTCTCGAAAAGGAATTAAAACAGGTCCTTTAGTTGAACGGGTTTCTCTCGTTTGTAAGTTTTGTGGAACAGAATTTTCGGTAACGCCAGGAATGGCGCGAAGAAAAGGAAAGCAGTTTTACTCCTATACCTGTTCTGTCAACGCCCAACACGGAAAAACCGTGACAACCGATCGAGAAATTCGTGAACAAGTTCTTGCTTTTGCGGTTAGCCATTCGGAAAAGATATTCAGCGTCAAGCTCAACAGGCTAAAGCCCTTATTTGAACCGCTTTACAACTCGATCGCCCAGCAGTACGGCATCATCGACATCCGTACAGTCTGTCAAACCGTAGTTGGAAAACCTTGTAGTCGAAAAAATCTCCTTTTCTTTCTAAGAACTTACGTAGAAAATGTACGCGGAACTAATGCGAATTCGGAAGCATTAGAGCTAGGGGATAAAAAGCCTCTAGGGTAACAAAATATATTGGAAATTATCGGCACTGACTTTCACTGCAATTTAGCGGAGGTTCATCTTAACCAGCTTGATCCGATCGATCGCCAATCCCAAATCGATGCCTTCCGCGCCGGAGCTTTGTCGGTTGCTGTGCTGCTGCATCACCGCTTTCAGGAGCCGCGCTATCAGTATTCGCGGGAGCTAGACCCGATCGTCGGCGTTTCGTTCACCGGACTGTTTGACTTCTTTGTTCAGGCGTTTGGGGTCGAGTGGCTGCGCTGGTGGGAGCAAGGCCGACCGGATACGATGCAGGGCTTGGAATTTAAGCAAAAAGAGCAGGAATACCTCAGTTTTTGGCGAGATACCGTCCATCAGACGGTGTGGGAGTATTGCGATCGCAATCATCTTAAGCGCCCCAACCGCTGCACAACGGTTCAGCCCGCCGGAACCAAGTCGCTGCTTACAGGCGCATCGGCGGGCTGGCATCCGCCCAAAGCGCAGCGCTTCATTCGCCGCATCACGTTCCGCAAAAATGATCCGGTTGCTTTGGCCTGCCTCGATTACGGCTATTCGATCGTGCCTTCGCAGTCGGATAAAGACGAGCAGGGCAACTTACTGAACGATCCGTTTGATCCGCGCTGTACCGAGTGGCTGGTTGAGATTCCGGTTGAAGTGCCTTGGGCGAATTTGCCGGGAGCTGACGAGATTGCGATCGAACAGTTCTCTGCCCTTGCTCAGATGGACTTCTACATGCAGGTGCAGCGGCACTACACCACGCACAATACAAGCGCCACAATCGAACTGCGCGAAGACGAAATCGAGGCGCTGGCCGAGCGAATTTATCGAGCGATCGAGCAGGATGAAGGCTACATCAGTGCAGCATTGCTGGCTCGATTTGATGCGCCGTTTCCACGTTTGCCGTTTGAGAAAATCGATCGAGCGACTTTCGTTCGATTGCAAAATGAGGTGCGATCGCGCCAGCAGACCCATAATTTCTATGCGGCTCTAGCCCGCTACGATTCGGGTGAAACGGTTGTCGAAGGACCTGCGGGCTGCGACAGTGACAAGTGCATGATGCCTGAGAAGAAAGGCGAGTAGAGATTCGCGAAAGGGCAAATCACAGAACAATTGACAGAGAAGGGGCGTACTTATCTCGCCCCTTTTGCTTGTCCAGTGATTTGCCAGTTCAGTATCCGGTTGCGGTCAAATCTAGCGGCGGACAGTCTTGAATGCGTTGCACTTGTGTGGCGATCGAACCATCAGGATACAGCGAGAGCAAGCGGAATCCTGGCTTGAGTTCGTCCACCGTAAAATCGCGGCTTCGGGGCTTGAACTGTACGCAAGTTGAGGGCGCTCCGAGATAGCGAGCATTGCGCCGCTGCTGGTCAAATTCTTGGTGAATGTGGCCGAACAGCACCACTTTTACCTGTGGATGCCGATCGATCGCATCAATCAGGGCAGCGGCATTTTTCAGATTGATGTTGTCCATCCACTCTGAGGCGATCGGCAGTGGCGGATGGTGTAGCGCAATCAGGGTCGGGTGTGGATTTGCTTCAAGCTGTGTTTCCAGCCAGTCGATCGATTCGTTGCTCAGTTCGCCGTGTACGCAGTTGAGCGCGGCAGAATTGAGCAGCAAGAAGTTCCAATCGCCTTGAAAAAACTGCTTGTCGGCAGAAAACGGAGCGATCGCCAAATCCGGTATCCACTGCACGAGCGCAAGCTGGTCGTGATTGCCCGCCAGCCAATAGGTCGGCAGTCCAAGCGGGGCAACCAGTTTTCTTAATCGCTCATAGGAGGTCGGCGTTTCATCTTGCGATAAATCTCCGGTCAGCAGCAGCAGATCCGGTTGCGGCTGCAATTGCTTGATCTGCTGCAACACGCCTTCGAGCGATCGCGCAGTGGACAACCCCAAAAGCGTCTGATTGCGATCGGCAAACAAATGAGTATCAGAAAGCTGGGCAACGACAAGCGGCGAAGTTTTCATCATGTTCGGGTTCAAATCAGGCGGTGACACTCATTCAGCAGCGTAGCGTAGGAGACGATTCGCAGTTCGTTAGATTCAGAGCAGCGGCTTTATCAAAATACCAAGTTGAGCACTTAGGCTGAAGCGATCGCACGCAGCCATTATATGTGATTTTTATCACACAGAGAAATTATAGGCTCTGCTATCGATTGTTGTATTTATGTTTCAATTGTCCAAACTAATTGAACAGATCGAGGTTGGCAGTACGACTGACTAGGTTTGCGATCGAGTTGAGGTTAAACTGCGGAAGCGCGAAAATATTTGTGTAGTTAAGGCTGTAGCGGGTCAAAATTTCATAAAACTTCGCCCTTTTGCTTGTTACATCTATTGATCCGGCTGGGCACTTTAGGGCAAGGCGATTCACGGACGGTTTGCCTCCAGCCGTGTATTGTTTGGCTTGAACATCGAAATTATTTCATGCAAAACACTTCTCGAATCAGTAGGAAAGTTTGTCTTATTGCTGGGGCTGGACATTCTGGCTCAACGCTGTTAGGCTTCATCCTCGGTAGTCATTCTCAAGGATTCTACTGTGGCGAAGCTGCCAAGACGCGCTATTTGCAAGATGACAGTAAAAAGCTGATTAAAAGAGTATGCAAACTCTGTGGCGAAGACTGTCGAATTTGGGGCGATTTTCACGTTTCTGAAAACCTTGATCTCTATGAACAAGTTGCACTCAAGGTTAACAAACCGCTGATAATTGATTCTTCTAAAAATGTGGATTGGATTAAACAGCAGGTACAGTCAATCGAAGCTACTAGCACTCAGTCCTACCTGATTTTTCTGGGACGAGATGGCCGTGCGGTGATTAATTCGCGCATTCGCAAATATCCCAAAAAGAATGTGAAGGATTTAATTGCAGATTGGTCTGAACAAATTCAGCTTACGAGCGCTTTGTTTGATGCGTTTCCCCACAAGAAGCTGAAGATAAGCTATGAGGAATTAGCGACTAGGGCTGAGGCGATCGCTCACCAAATCTGCGACTTTTTGGAAATTGACTATGAGCCGGAAATGCTGAATTATGGCGCACATGAACATCATGTTTTAGGTGGCAATAACGGTACGCAATTTCTGGTTGCTCAGGCGCAATCGGAGAAGCTGAAAAATCCGTTTGTGCAAATTCCAGAGCGCAGCAAATCTTTCTATCAAAATTTGGGTTCCAGCATCAGTTTAGACCTACGCTGGAAACAAGAACTTGATCCGGCTGTTGCGAATTTGTTTGAAGAGATGGCCGGCCGAATTAATCAAGAACTCAAGTGGGAAGTGTGAAGCAAAATGAAAAAAGTTGACCTGGTTTTTCGGACAGTTGGTGAAAGAACATCAGACATTGCGCTGAATTTGGCAATCAAAAATATTCAGCCAGATCATGTTCACGTCATTGAGAATGTGAAGCCGTTTTCGGAAGCGGTCGATCAGATGCTCAAGATTGAATACGACTGTGATTTTGTCGTGTTCATGGATGCCGACTGTTTGATCATGGAAGATATGCGGCCATTTCTGGAGCAGAATGAATATCCCTATGTGGATTGCTATGTTTTAGACAAGTTTCGCGGGCAAATTCATCAGGGCGTTCACATTACGCGGATGGATGTGGTGCGTGAGATGCAGCAGGTGGAAGTGCCGGAAAACGACATGAAATATGTGTTGCGGCCTGAGTCGCGGTTAAGGTCGATCGCCCTGTCGAAACTCAAAGCCGCTAAACACTTCAAGCATTTCCGCATTTTCCACGATCATTTTCAGTGGTATCACGATGTTTTTGTGAAGTTTGGCTTGCGCGAACTGCGAAGCCGCACGCATCACACGAAGGTTCAGCTTAAGTCGGCACAAAAATACTGGCAGACGCAGCAGGGCGATCCCGATTACGAAGTGGCTCGCTATGCGGTTGAACACACGAAAGCCGCAATTTCTCAAGATGCGACTCCAGCAGAAGTTGCCGCCTATATTGCCCGACTGCCGGAAATTGCCGCGATCGAAGTTCCCAAGCTCAACCTGCCTGCTCAAGCTCCGCTGACCGTCGAGGAAGTTGAGCAGAAAGCCGAAAAGCAGTGGCACTGGCAGCTTCATCGCACGACGCCCACTGTTGTTCAAAACGGTCGCAAAGTGTTTGGGATTGGCCTCAGTCGGACGGGAACGAAAAGCCTAACCAGCGCCTTGTATGCTTTGGGCGTGAATGCTGTTCACTATCCGGATGATGAAACGACCTTGCGGGAATTGGCTGCGGGCAACCACAATTTCTCGCTGCTGCAAAAATATGATGGCATCACGGATATCACCGTTTCGGTGTTTTATCCGCAGCTAGATAAGCTGTTTCCTGACAGCAAATTCATCCTGACGGTGCGCGATAAGGAAGCTTGGCTCAAATCGATGGAGCAGCACTGGAGCGGCAGACCTGCGTTTGCGGATGTGGATGAAAATGGATTTGGTAAAGAAACGCACATGCAGATTCGGCGGTTGCTGCGGGCCACTGTGTATGGCTGCTACGAGTTCAATCGCGATCGAATGTCTTACGTGTTCGATCAGCACATCAAAAACGTGACGGAATACTTCAAAGATCGGCCTGATTCACTGCTGGTTCTCGATATCTGCGGCGGTGAAGGTTGGGAAGAACTTTGTGCGTTTTTGGGAACTCCGGCGATCGATCAGCCGTTCCCCTACACAAAGAAGCAGTCTGCGCTAGCGGCGTTGGTTGGCTAGATCAAGCAAAAGGCAGAAGGATGAATTATTACCCTTCTGCCTTCGATTTTTGGCCTGGAAATCACACTTTCGCTTCGTCGCGAACGAGTTTATCCCAGCCTAAATCCTTGAGGTTGTTGTTGCGGCGTAAGGGGCGCGTCACCAGTTCGAGGATGTCGCGGGCATTGGTGAAGCCGTGAATTTGGGCGAAGGTGAATTCGACTGACCATTTAGTGTTGATGCCGCGAGCTTCGAGCGGATTGGCGTGTGCCATTCCGGTGATCACCAGATCGGGCTGATGTGCTTTGATGCGCTGAAGCTGATTGTAGTTGTCGGGTTTTTCGATGATTTTCGGCAGCGGCACGTTCATTTCGTGGCAGGTTTTTTCTAACAGGGCGAGTTCTGCCGCCTGATAGCGCTTGTCCATGTAGGGAATGCCGATTTCGGGAACGGTCATGCCGCAGCGGATCAAGAAGCGGGCGATCGAAATCTCCAGCAAATTGTCGCCCATGAAATAGACTGACTTGCCGCGAATCAGCTTCACGTAGTCTTCCAGGTTTTCCCAAATTTGGGCTTCGCGCTCATCGAGTCCTTTCGGTTCGATGCCGAAGACCGAGCAGATTTTTTCGATCCAGGCGCGAGTTCCATCGGGACCGATCGGGAAGGGTGCACCAATCAGCTTGCACTTCCGACGCCGCATCAAAGTCGTTGCAGTCCGCGAGAGGAAGGGGTTGACGCCTGCGACATAGTAGCCTTCTTCGAGAACCGGAAGTTCGGTGTAGCGTTTGGCGGGAAGCCAGCCGGAAACTTTAATCCCTTGCTTTTTGAGTTCCAGGGTTAGCTGCGTGACCACCGGATCGGGAAGAGAGCCGAAGAGAACGAGCGGCGGATGGTTGACGTACTCGGATTCTTCGATCGCCACCTCTTCCTTCTTGCGCCCAAAGTTCAGCAGTTTCGAGATGGCGTTGCGTTCTTCCTTCTCCGCTTCGGCAACAGGTGCTTTGTCGGGACAGCGAGCCGCCATTGCTGCCAAAACCGTATCTTCACCCTGCGTGAAAGCGTAATCGAGACCGTTGGCGCGGGCAACGACGATCGGAATGCCAATCTCCGATTCCAGCTTGGGGGCGAGTCCTTCGAGATCCATTTTGATGATCTCAGTGGTGCAGGTGCCGATCCAGACGATGACGCTGGGGTTGCGATCGCGCTTAATCTGCGTACACAGTCGCTTCAGTTCTTCGTAGTCGTTTAGCTGAGCGGAGATGTCGCCTTCTTCAAGTTCGGCCATTGCGTAGCGTGGTTCGGCGAAGATCATCACGCCCATCGCGTTTTGCAGAAAATAGCCGCAGGTTTTTGTGCCGATCACCAAAAAGAAGCTGTCTTCGATTTTTTGGTAGAGCCACGCGACGCAGCTAATTGGGCAAAAGGTGTGATAGTTTCCGGTGTCGCACTCGAACTGGAGTGATTGGGGGGTGGTGTCGGTGGATGTCATAGCGGTTTGTAGAGATTATTCGCGAGGGGGCAGTTCGTCTTTGCGTAAGGGGCGGCAGTCGTCTTCAGGGTCGATCGATTCACTGGCGGGAATGGTGACAGCGCGGATGCTCGGCAACATCAGGGGCGAATCCGCTTCGGGCAGTCGATCGAGTTCCTTGTCGGGATTGAAGTTGAGTCCCAAGGCGCGAACGATGCGATCGGGGCTGCTGCTGAGATCGACAATCAGCGGGAGTAGCTGCGTCAGTTGCGGTTCCAGAACCGAGAGCGTCGCCAGGATGAAGCTCGATGAGGGGCGACGCTGGCCTTCAGAATCCACCCAAACGCCCAATCGGACGAGCCAGGAGCGATTTTCGCGGTAGTAAGTGAGCCACGCAGTTTTGAGCGATCGACGCAGTTCTTCAGTGTTCATTGGGGGCAAAAGTTAGGTGTTGGGTGTTGGCGAGCGATTTTGATGCCAAACACCCGATACCCACCTATACCATCATTAGATCGAGTTCTTCGTCCTCCGTTTTGGCTTGCGGTTTGGTGGGGTTGAGGTAGAAGTCCGAGAGGAGCGAGAAGAGTTCGCGATCGGGCGCATCGTTCGGCACGACACCTTCGGGACGCGAAAGAATCTGGTCGGCAATGTTGAGGTAGTAGTCGCAAACGTAGTTTAGTGAAGGATCGGATTCCGCCATTTCAAATAGGGTTTTGCCTTTGACGCGAGAAACGCGGATGTCTTCGATCAGCGGCAAAATTTCCAGAACGGGCATTGGCACGGAATCGATATATTTATCGATGAGATCGCGCTTGCTGGTGCGGTTGCCAATCAGTCCGGCGAGGCGCAAAGGATGGGTGCGGGCTTTTTCGCGGACGGAGGCGGCGATCCGGTTGGCGGCAAACAAAGCGTCGAAGCCGTTATCCGTGACGATCATGCAGTAGTCGGCGTAGTTGAGCGGAGCCGCGAAGCCGCCGCAAACCACGTCGCCCAGCACGTCAAACAGGATCACGTCATATTCGTCAAAGGCGTTGAGTTCTTTGAGCAGCTTGACCGTTTCCCCGACGACATAGCCGCCGCAGCCTGCGCCTGCCGGAGGGCCACCAGCCTCAACGCAATCGACACCGCCGTAGCCTTTATAGATCACGTCTTCCGGCCAAACGTCTTCGTAGTGATAGTCCTTTTCTTGCAGCGTATCGATGATCGTGGGAATCAAAAATCCGGTCAGGGTAAAGGTGCTGTCGTGCTTGGGGTCGCAGCCGATTTGCAATACTTTTTTGCCGCGTCGGGCTAAAGCGACTGAGATGTTGCAGCTTGTGGTGGATTTTCCGATCCCGCCTTTTCCATAGACTGCTAGTTTCACGCGGGTTGTCTCCTGTTGAGTGTTGCTGATCGCCGCTGGTCGCGTCTTCACAAGTGGTTATGTCTGCATTATTGACAAAGTTGGCTGCGATCGAAAGCGATCGTTACAACAAGTAAGAGTGCAATTAAGCGATCTCGAAACTCAGGCAAAGACATCGTCACATAGATTGCTCAAAACCCGCATTCTTCGCTAATCAAGCAAAACTTCTGAATTTGCTCTAACTATTTCGATTAATTCGGAACAATATGCAAACTTGTTGAGATCATAAAGCCGGGACGTTTCAGCTTCGATCGAGCAGACGTAAGAACTCGACTTTCAACGCTGAAACGACGCTTTTGGCCGATCGCACCCTTATCATGAATCGGGCGACCAGAGGGTTGCGGTTGTTGAATCGTGGTTTGGGTTCAATTTTTGCGAGGTGGTTGACTCGATTTATCAAAAATCATTAATTTTGTGGAGATTGCTGCCGCAGTCGGAAGCTGACAAAGGCACATGAAATTCATGCGATCGCAGAGACACGACTCCCCATCCTGGTTTAGAATGAGCAAGACGATCGCTAGAACAGTTCCTCACCCAACGCATCCATCTATGGATAGAAAAATGACTCGCTTTTGCTTGCTGGTGACGCTTTGCAGTTTGACTGGCCTTGTTGTCGGTGGAACGGCGAGCCATGCTGAGATGCAGCAGTGTCTTGGCAGCGATTCTCCCACGAATGCCTGTTTAACCGCAGATCCAGCTACCAAAACGGTTGAAGGTATGGGCATGGGCATGGTTGCCGGAGCAGGTGCAGCGATCGGTGCAGTATGGCAGTTGCGACAGAATAACGATTGATTCGCTGATCATAGCGACTTTGTGGGTCGCGTCAGTCTAAAATTCTAAATTTCCGTTCAAGCAAGGAAATCGAAATAGTTTTCCTTGCTTTTTGCTGTCGATCGCCGTTGACTGGCAATGTCCTAATTTTCGGGTGAGACGGTTTGGTAGAAAGTTTAATTTTGCTTGAGATTAGCTGAGGCGATCGCTTCAGGCTGGAAAGAGTGAATTTTTCAATGGAAAAAGCGGATGTTGCCACCCGCTTGAAACCCCAAAAACGAACTTATCTCAACCTGAAATCATTTGTGCAGAAAAGACTGAATTTTACGCAGCGCGGCGGGTGAACAAGCCCCACAGGAAGATGAGGATGATTGCGCCCACAACGGCCATTGCAATGCTGCCAATGCTCAGTGCACCAACCGCAGCACCCGTTCCGACCCCTAAGATGTTGTTACCGATCCAACCACCCAATAGCGCACCCAAAATACCAAGACCAATCGTTGCGAAGATGCCGCCGCCTTGATCGCCAGGGTAGATCAACTTGGCAAGTGCACCAGCAATCAGACCCAAAATAATCCAAGCAAGAATTCCCATGATTGTATTCTCCTTAACAAGTTTTTGTTGGCGTTGCTTTTAACAGTTTCAAGATATCAATTGCTTTGAGGAAAGCACTTCTGTCTAGAGATGGAACTCAATAATTCTTCTATCGGTAGACTCAAAAAAGCTGAAATGACTAGCTAAAGGCAGAGTGAATTGGAGCACTTTTTCTGCTTTAGCTCAAGCGATCGAAAGCAAACGAGATTTGCGATCTCCCGCCTAGAATGAAAAAGAAGCCACCCCTTATAAAGAATGTTCCGTCGATCGACTGCTCACAGGCGGCAGAGCAGACAGATGCAAGCAATTCAATGCGATTTCACTAGCTTGCGGTCTCGTTTTGCCAGCCGACTTCGTTTTAGCGCTGTGGCTGCTTTGGTCATGTTGTGCTGTTTAGTTCCAGTCATTGCCAACAGTCAAACTGCCGCTCAAAGTATTTATGTATTTGGCGATAGCTTATCGGATACGGGAAATTTGTTTAGCCGGACTGGACAGCCGACGCGCCCTTATGTGAATGGTCGGTTTTCTAACGGGTTATTGTGGGACGATCGCCTTGCCAATCAGCTACAGCTTACGCTGACACCCGTGACTCAAATGGCGGCGGGAGAAACGGCTGCGAGCATTAATTTTGCATTTGGCGGCGCAACGACCGGAGTTGATCAAACCCGCGATCGCTTGGGATTGCAGCAGCAGGTCGCGCTATTTCGCGAGCAGCAAAGCGGACGGGCGGCGAATCCGAACGCTGTTTATCTGGTGTGGGCTGGGGCAAATGATTATTTAAGTGGTCGATCGACGGATGCGGCTGAACCGATCGCGAATTTACGCAGCGCGATCGAAACGCTAATTGCGGCAGGCGCACGGCATCTAGTCGTGGGGAATTTGCCGCCGCTCGGTCAACTTCCGGCGACCCGCGATCGCGACAGTGCAGGCGTGCTCGATCGACTGACGACCAGCCACAATCAGCAAGTTGCAGCACTGGTGGCGGAAATGGAACAGCGCGATGGCGTGACAGCACGACTGTTAGAGGTGAATGATTTGTTTGAGCGGGCGATCGCAGGCGAATTCGATTTCACCAACGTTACGGAGGCCTGCCTTGATTCGCAGCGAGGAACAATCTGTCCTAATCCAAACCAGTACCTATTTTGGGATGGCATTCATCCAACCAGTGCCGCCCATGAGCGCATCAGCGCCGCCGCTTTGCCGCTGAGCGTTGCAATTTCAAATCCTGGCGAATTTAAGCGTCCAGTAGCACCATCTTTGCTGAGAATAGGTGTATTGGGGCTGGGCAGTTTAGTGGCGATCGCCATCGCGATTCGAGCTAAAAAACAACGCTAAAGCTATCAGCAAAACTGTAAAACAATCCTCATGAAAAAAGGAAGCAACGCTGTGGAGTTTGATCAGTTATTTGCCTCGATCGCATCTTTGGTGATGTGTCATTCACCGAGCGGAGCCGAAGCGGAAATCAATATGTTCTTACGAGAACATATTGAAAAACTGAAATACAACTGCTGGGTGGACGCTGCCGATAATTTAATTGCGAAAATTCCTGGACGCAATGCGGCACGATCGATCGCGATTACCGCTCACAAAGACGAGATCGGCGCGATCGTCAAACGAATCGGAGATGCCGGAAAAGTCGAAGTTCGTCGGCTGGGCGGCGCGTATCCTTGGGTTTACGGCGAAGGCGTGGTGGATTTGTTGGGCGATCGCCACACGATCAGCGGCATTCTCAGCTTTGGGTCGCGCCATGTGTCGCACGAATCGCCGCAGAAAGCGCAGCAGGAAGATCAGCCTGTGCGCTGGGAAGATGCCTGGATTGAAACGAAGTGTTCGGCGCAAGAACTGGAAGCAGCAGGAATTCGACCGGGAACGCGCATGGTCGTCGGCAAGCATCGCAAAGCGCCGTTTCGCCTGGGTGACTACATTGCGAGCTACACCCTGGACAATAAGGCATCGATCGCCATCCTGCTTGCTCTGGCTGAACAACTCCAAAATCCCGCCGTTGATATTTATCTGGTTGCCTCCTCCAAAGAAGAAGTCGGGGCAGTTGGGGCAATGTATTTCTCGCAGCATCAGCAATTGGACGCTTTGATCGCGCTGGAAATTTGTCCGCTGTCAGCGGAATATCCGATCGCAGACGGCGCAGCTCCGGTTTTACTAGCGCAAGATGGCTATGGACTGTATGATGACGCGCTGACCCAACAGCTTCAGCAGGCGGCAGAGCAGGTCAACGTTTCCGTGCAGATTGCGACGATTAGCGGATTTGGCAGCGATGGCTCGATCGCAATGAAAAACGGTCATGTGCCCAAAGCCGCCTGTTTGAGCTTTCCGACGCAAAACACGCATGGATTTGAGATCGCGCATTTGGGCGCGATCGCCAACTGCGTCTCGATTTTGAAAGCGTTTTGCGAGTTGAGCGAGTGATGAGCGACGAGCGATCGCAGGCGTAACAACCTGTAATGACCGGGGATTGCCTGCCGCGTCCTAAAATGAGCCTTACGTCCATTTGGATTCATTTCACTATGACTACAACTGTTGCTGACCTGATGACCCGCGATCCGGTCGTCGTGCAGCCGGAAACTGCGTTAAAAGAAGTGATAAAGATTTTGGCAGAGAAAAACATTGGCGGTTTGCCCGTTGTCGATTCGTCCGGGGCGATCGCCGGAGTGATTTCCGAAAGCGATTTGATGTGGCAGGAAACCGGAGCAACGCCGCCGCCCTACATCATGCTGCTCGATGCTGTAATTTATTTGGGCAACACGGCTCGCTATGAGCAAGAATTGCACAAAGCGTTTGGGCAAACGGTCGGAGAAGTAATGACCAAAGAGGCGATTACAACAACGAGCGATCGCACAATCAAAGAAGCCGCGCAACTGATGCACGATCGCCGTGTGCGCCGTTTACCTGTGGTGGATGGAGGTGGCAAAGTCATTGGCATTTTGACTCGCAGTGACATTATTCGCTTCATGGCAAATCGACCCGACTAAATTTTTGTTGAATTTTTCAATTGTTGCCTCGGATGGAATTACAAAAATGAGCATTACCCCAGATTCGGTAAAAGAACTTTTACAGTCTGAAGATTTTGGGCAGCGGCTGAGCGCCGTCAATCAAATTCGTCAGCTTGAAGATCCGGCAGCGGCGTTTGAACTGGCGAATGCGGCTACGAGCGATCGCTCTGCTAGAGTTCGCTATGCGGCTGTGAGTCAGCTTTCTTCGTTAGGACAGCAAAACCGTGAGGCCGCACTGGTGACGCTGCGCCGCTGTTTGCTGGAAGATTCTGAACCGGATGTGCAGGCGGCGGCGGCAGATTCGATCGGGGCGCTGAAGATGACGGCAGCTTTTGACGACCTGAAGCATCTGTATGAAAGCACGTCGGAATGGCTGGTACAGTTCAGCATCATTGCCGCGCTGGGTGAACTCGGTGATCCCCGCAGTTTCGAGCTGCTGCAATCGGCGCTCAATTCCGACATTGAACTGGTGAAGACGGCGGCGATCGGTTCACTGGGCGAACTGGGAGACGATCGCGCCGTGCCGTTACTTGCACCGTTTGCAACGAATTCTGACTGGCAAATTCGCTATCGCGTTGTGCAGGCACTCAGCCGCATTAACAATTCGCAGGCGCGGGAACTGCTGCAAACGCTGGCAAACGATTCGGTGGAATCGGTAGCGCAAGAAGCGAAGCAGAATTTGTGAAGGATGAAGAATGGCGTTGCGGTGATTGCGTTTCGCTGCGGCGGCTTTTTGGGTTAGCAGCCTGAAGGGGCGATCGCCATTTCCGATCATCCTGCCGATCGGCTGACGCACCCTGACGAGTTGCCGCTTGGTCAGCGTCAGCCGATCGGCGTTTTGGTGAGGCAGCTTGCAAAGCGATTTATTAAACTTTTATGGCGGGCTGTAGCCGAATGAAGAAATCGTTAATGTCGCTGTGAAATACACGGATTCACTGAAATCTGTGAGCTAAATAGCGATCGAAAGCGAAGTTCAATTGGTTACAGCAATGGGATCGGAAAAAGCGCTAGTGGCGATCGTGATTGTCGGCATGATTTGTTTCGCGGGATTTGCTGTTTCGCGGGCGGATGTTTGCCGAGCGGCAGGCAACAAATCGCTCGCCTGTGCGATCGGGCTGGAGTCAGTCCAGTAGCCAATTGCTACGATCGAGAAATGTCGGATTTGCGCGATCGCTACCTCGAACTGACCAATCAGACGCTGCCAGATCTGGCAAAGCAGCGGCGGTTTCCGGTTCGGTTCAATCACTGCTTTCAGCGGATTATCCTGGATAATTTGTTTGGTGGCTGCTGGTATGACAGGCTCGATCGCAAGCAGGGCGCGGCCTATCGGCAGTTGACTGAGGAACAGCTTGAGCAGGCGATCGCGATCGCCGAAGCCATCATCGCGCAGCCGGACGAGTACTTAATTGAACTGAATCAAAATAGCTTGCGCTGGCGCGGCAAATCAAAGCGGAGTTAAGCATTGGTCAAGCAGCGATCGCCCGATTTCGCTAGTGGTGATGATCGATCGATTGCGATCGAACAGGACGCAGCCGACGCGCACCACTCGATCGCTGTGCGCTTTGATGTAGTTGGCGGCGCGGCGATCGATCTGGGCAGCGATCGTGCTGTAAACTCGATTGACCCAATCGCAATTTGTGGTGCGATCGAGTTGACGCAGATGACCCAGCGCGGCTTCGGCTGTGGGACTGGCAAGAAGTTGGGGCAAATCAGGTACGCCGACTTGAGCGCAGTAGGCCGTGAAAATTTCCTGACGGGCATCCGCGACATGATGATGCGTGTGGAAGATGCCGCCCGCCAGCTTAATCAGCTTGCCGTGATAGCCAAACAGCAAAATTGCCGGAATCTTTTGCAATCCTGCTTCGACCAGCATTGGCCCCAGCCAGTTCGCCGTTTTGATCAGGCGATCGCGCTCAATTCCCAATTTTGCCGCCAAATCCAAGCCATTTTCACCAACGCAAAACACCAAACAGTCCAATTGCGCCTGCTGCAAAGTAGCTCGAAATGCCTCAAGCTGACCGGGAGCGCTGAGCGGCTGCGAGATGCCGGACGTTCCCAGCAGCGACAAGCCTTCGACCACGCCAAAAGCGGCGTTGGACGTGCGTTCGGCCAGCGATCGACCTTGGGGCAGCACGATCGACACGCTAATTTTTTTATTCGCGATCAAAGGCCGCAAATTAACGTCAAAAAGCCGCCGTGCATAGCCGTAGATCGCCGCTTTTCCTTCAGCGGTGCGTCCGATGCCCTCGCCGCCTTGCAGATCGATCGCCTCGGTTTGTTCGGGTGGCGCGATCGAAACGATCGCCCAAATTGGCGTGTTGCGCGTCAGGTCAAGATTGTCGCCCGGATCGCTGCGAGTGATGGCAAGGGCAGAAGTGGGCGAGAGATGAGCAACCTGCTCGATCGCAATTTCAACGGTTTCGGCTGGCGTGACCAAATCGATCGCAACGGTTTCGAGCTTGACAAGATCTTGGCTGAGCCAGTGCCAAGCGGCGATCGCGGCGGCACAGGCAAAAACAGGCAACGTATATCCGGAACGGAGATCAATCAAGTGGATTCCATCTGAAACTGCATATCGTGGGGGTGTTGCCCCCCTTCCCGCTTTTAGCAGATTTGCTGCATTTTTGAAACTAATCGATCGCGAGCCGATCGAGCATTTGCTGGTCACTCACCTGATGAATTATGAATTCACCTTCTGTTGCGATCGCTGCTTCCCCAACGGCGGTTCAGCCCGGTCATCATCCCGCTGTGCTTCAGCCGCGCCTGCTCGATCGATCGCCGCTCAAGCTACAGGCCGATTTGTATCAAGCGCTGCATCAAGCTCCGGCTGTGATTGTGGATTTAATTTGGATTGATGCGATCGACGCCAGCACCGTTACTGTCTTCAGAAATGCGCTGCATCTGGCCGCTCGACTGGGCAAATCGATCGTCTTTCACGGTGCGAATCGGCAACTGTCTCTGCTGCTTGCCCAAGAGCAAGACCAACTGAGGAGTCAAAGTTTAGGGAACTGGCAGCCAGAGCCGGAACCGGAATTTGACGATTTTTTGCGCGATCGCTCTAGCTGGCTGAGCGAGGCGGCAACGATTCCGGATGGGGAAATTATCTTTCCGCGCTTTGGTCTATCGTCCTCCCAGATTGCTTAATCTTCCGCAATCGATCGCAGTCGGTAGAATCAAGACATAACCTACCGATACAAGCGGCGTGAATCAAATTGACTATCTGCGGATCAGCCTGATTGACCGCTGCAATTTTCAGTGTCAGTACTGTATGCCCGAAGGTGCAGAGCTTGCCTATCTTCAGCGGCAAGAAGTCCTGACGCTGGACGAATTGATTTTGCTGCTGCGCGAAGTGTTCATTCCTGCGGGATTCACGCGCTTTCGGTTGACCGGAGGTGAACCGCTGCTGCGTCCGGGCGTGGTGAATTTGGTGCAGGCGATCGCCGCTTTCCCTCAAACCCAAGATTTATCGCTGACCACAAACGCCTTTTTGCTGGCGGGCATGGCGCAGGATTTGTATGACGCTGGCCTGCGCCGTCTCAATATCAGCCTCGATTCGCTAGAGCCGGAAACGTTCGATCGCATCATTGGCAATCGCGGCAGGTCGCGCTGGCAGCAAGTTTGGCAGGGCATCCAGGCCGCGCATCAAGTTGGATTTGACCCGCTGAAGCTGAATGTTGTCGTGATTCCCGGTGTCAACGACCACGAAATTCTTGATCTCGCTGCTCTGAGCAGCGATCGCGCTTGGCATGTCCGATTCATTGAGTTTATGCCGATTGGCAATGCCGGATTGTTTGGCGATCGCGGCTGGGTGGCCTCGGAAGAACTGCGGCAGCAAATTCGCGCCCGCTGGGGTCTGGAGGCGAGTGCGGTGCGCGGCAACGGCCCCGCTGATGTGTTTCGCATTCCTGGCGCGAAAGGCACGCTGGGCTTCATCAGCCAAATGTCTGAGTGCTTTTGCGATCGCTGTAACCGAATGCGCCTCTCAGCCGATGGTTGGCTGCGCCCCTGCCTGCTGAACGAAACCGGACAGCTTGATTTGAAAACGGCGTTGCGATCGCACCTGCCGCTGTCTGAACTGCGCCAGCAGGTCGAAAACCTGATTGCCGCGAAGCCTGAAATTAACTACAAGCAGCGCGAATCTGGCACAACCGGAGCGTATGCCCGCACGATGTCGCAGATTGGTGGCTAGCCGAGCCTAGAACAGTTGTTGCTGCACTAATGGCTTGTGAGGACATATCAGCGCATTTCAGTTCTGCTTCAGCGTTGTGGAGTAGCCGACAGGACAGCGGCAAAAGCCGTAAAACCAATTTTCGCCTGCAAGCTGAAACCCACTTTAGAACGGAGAGGGAGGGATTCGAACCCTCGGTACGGAGTTACCTGCCGTACAACAGATTAGCAATCTGCCGCTTTCGACCACTCAGCCACCTCTCCAGATGACCGCTAACCAATATAGCAGATTTTCGACGGCGATCGAAGCACTTGGCAATTTCTCGATCGCTACAGACGCAAAAACGTTATCAGTGGGCAGAAAACCTATAGAATTCTAGAGCGTTAAAACGCTCTAGAATTCTATAGGTTGACAAAATTTTGTGGTGATCGGCTGCGGTCAGCGCGTCGTCCAAAATTCGAGATTGGCAAGAGATGAGTGATATTAACCCAGCCTTTGAAGCGCTTTTGGAATATCTCAAGCGTACCAGGGGCATTGACTTTACAGGCTACAAGCGATCGAGCTTAATGCGGCGCGTCAACAAGCGGATGCAAGCGGTTGAAATTGAATCGTATAGTGACTATCAAGACTATCTTGAAGTGCATCCCGAAGAATTTTTGCACCTGTTCAACACGCTGCTGATTAATGTCACGAGTTTCTTTCGCGATCGCCCTGCTTGGGACTGCATTCGGACGCAAGTTCTGCCACAAATTCTGCTGCGTAAAGCGGAAAATGAGCCGATTCGCGTGTGGTCGGCAGGCTGCTCATCTGGTGAAGAGCCTTGCACACTAGCCATACTGCTGGCTGAGCTTTTGGGCGTGGAGTCGTTTCGCGAA
Organism: Microcoleus sp. FACHB-1515; assembly: GCF_014696105.1. Classification (GTDB taxonomy): domain Bacteria; phylum Cyanobacteriota; class Cyanobacteriia; order Elainellales; family Elainellaceae; genus JAAUTJ01. Next base: position 105,468 of record NZ_JACJPO010000038.1, on the reverse strand, counting down.
CGAGTCAAAATTTACGCAACTGATATTGATGAAGACGCTTTAAGTCAAGCCAGAACCGCAACGTATGAGGAGCGTGCAGTTGCAAGCATTCCTGAAGAATATTTGAGCAAATATTTTGAGCAGGCTGACGATCGATTTGTGTTTCATCGCGATCTGCGGCGATCGATTGTTTTTGGGCGACATGATTTAGTTCAAGATGCCCCAATTTCTCGCATTGATCTGTTGGCCTGCCGCAACACTTTAATGTATTTCAATGCTGAAACTCAAGCTCAAATCATTAATCGGTTTCATTTTGCATTAGTCGAAGAGGGAGTTTTATTTTTAGGTAAAGCTGAAACACTGCTTTCGCAAAACAGCAACTTTGCTTCAATAGAGCTAAAACAGCGAATTTTTACAAAGGTTTGTTCTCCCAATTCGCGCGATCGCCTGCTGCTGTCATCTGGAGAAAATGGTGAACTTGTTCATTCTATGTCAAACCAAATTCGCACTCGTGAAGCCGGATTTAATGCCGTTCCGATCGCACAAGTGGTTGTGGATGTGAACGGAATCGTTTTGCTCATTAACGAACGTGCCCGCAATTTGTTTAACCTGAGTCGGCGTGATGTGGGGCGTCCACTGCAAGATTTAGAACTATCTTACCGTCCGATCGAATTGCGAGCGCTGATTAGTCAAGTCTATGCCGAACGACGAGCGATCGTGCTGCGAGATGTTGAGTGGGCGATCGGCACTGTGCTGATGAATCTTGAAGTGCAAATTTCGCCTTTATCGGATGGAAACGGAACGCTGTTAGGTGCAAGCGTAAGCTTTACCGATATGAGTCGCTACACGCAGCTTCAGCGCGACCTGGAAAACTCTAATCAAGAGCTAGAGATGGCTTATGAAGAGTTGCAGTCTACCAATGAAGAACTAGAAACAACCAATGAAGAATTGCAGTCTACGGTTGAAGAACTAGAAACAACAAATGAGGAATTGCAGTCTACCAATGAAGAACTGGAGACGATGAATGAAGAACTGCAATCAACCAATGAAGAGCTATATACAATTAATGAAGAACTGCGAAGACGCAGCATTGAAGTCATTCAGCTAAATGCATTTCTCGAATCAATTCTCACCAGTTTGCGAAGCGGCGTAGTTGTCATCGACTCGAATCTTTATGTACAAGTTTGGAATCAAGAAGCTGAAGAACTATGGGGGTTGCGATCGGATGAAGTGCGCGATCAGCATTTTTTCAATCTTGATATTGGCCTGCCCGTTGCACAGTTGTATCAGCCTATTCGCAATTGTTTAACTCAAGAAACAGAACTGGAGGAAATCTTACTGGATGCGGTGAATCGACGGGGCAGATCGATTCAATGCAAAGTTACCTGTTCGCCGCTGTTTGGAACAGAACGCGAACCGCAAGGCGTCATTTTGCTGATGGAACCGCTCAATGCCGCATCTGCGGACAGCGCGGTGAGCGATGCGTAGGGCGTGGTTCAGCAGTGCCAAGGACTAATCTCGTTACGCTGTTCCATGATGGGCAGCGAGGATCGATCGCATCTGTGCGACAACGGCTTCGGGCTGTTCCACCATCGACAAATGCCCGCAGTCGGAAATTTCATAGACGTTTTCGCCGCGATCGCAAAACAGCGGATGAAAGCTGGCAAGGTGGCGCACATACTGCGGCTCCATGATCGTGTCTTCTGCACCCGCAATGAAGTAGACGGGCTGCGTCAGGCGCGAAACCACCTGCGGCAAACAGTGAACTTCAGTTTCGGTCGTGGAGTCGAGCAGCGTTCCCAAAGCGGCTTCCAGATTAGCGTTGACCAGATCGAGCAGGCGTTGCCGTCCCCAACTGCGGGCGATCGGACGTGCCACATTCAAGCGTGTCATCAGCAAATCGATCAGCGGCAGCGACCCCAGCCAGCGCGGACGCATCTGCACAAGCTGCTGACCTGCTGTGCGAAACCGCTCGAATTCTTCTTTCAGGTAAATGCCGCCGCCGGAGTTGACACAAATCACGCCGCGAATCAAATCAGGTGCGAGATCGGCTGCCCACAGCGAGATGCTGCCGCCAAGCGAATGACCGACCAGCCAAGCATTCGAGAGGTGAAGCTGGCGCAGTAAATCGATTAGATCTTGAGCATAAGCAGCGGGCGTGTATTCTGAGGCGATCGCCGTTGCCACGCTGCCTTGGGCATCCGCTTCGATCGCCTGCTCCAGTGCGGCAATTTTGCCGGCAGTCGATCGCGTCGGAAGCTGAGAATCGCCAAAGCCGCGCAGATCGTAGGCGAGGCACTGGTAGGTCGAGGCAAGCTGATCGATCGCGGGCTGCCAGTAGCGACGGCTCAGCAGCCAGCCATGCACAAATACCAAGACACAGTTTTTATCAGTCGGAGTCGTCAACTCGTAGACGTGAGGAACTCCGCGAATCTCAACCGTTCTAGCCATGCTTACTATCGTATCTTGAAGTGTTGAGCGGAATCTAGAGGGATTAGGGCGTGTTTTCAAAGCTCCAGAAGGGTGCATTGTTTGCGATCGATCCCCCTGTCCCCTTGGTAAGGGGACTTTGAGCGGTGGTTTGGTTCCCTCCTTGTTATGGGTTGGGGAGGATCATCCGGTTTGACATCACGCCCTAGGGTGTTGAGTCGTGGTTAGTCGCGGGGGCGGGGGACGCGCAGGCGGGGAGCGGGCGATCGCGCACAAATGGTTTGCCACAGCTTCAGATAGGCGTCGGCCATCCGATCGCTGGTGAAGTGGGTCTGGGCGATTTGGCGAGCCATGTTGCCCATGTGCAGGCGCAGGTCGGGGCGATCGCAAAGCTGTTGCAGGGCGGCGGCTAAGCCGTCTACGTCGTCTTTTTCGACCAAGAGGCCAGTGCCGTCCGTGACGGCTTCGGAAACGCTACCGACTCGCGTCGCCACAACCGGACGCGCCGCCAGCATTGCTTCGACGATCGCCAGCGGAAAGCCTTCCGATCGCGAGGGCAGCGTGAAGATGTCAAATTCGGCCAAGAGGCTGCGGGGATCGTCGCTCCAGCCGCGCAGTTCAACGCGATCGCTCACGCCCAGATCGTTCGCAAGCTGCTCTAGTGCCGATCGTTCGCTGCCTTCTCCGACAATCACGACTCGCAGGTTTTTCACCTGTGCAATTGCTTGAATCAGAACATCGTGCGCCTTCATCCGATCGAGCCGTCCGACGCTGCCAACAACCAGCATTCGATCCGGTTGGGCGATCGGGGGTGAGGGTGCGATCGCGTCGGGCACACCGTTGGGAATCGAAAGGACGCTGTGCCGCCCCAGCGCGTAGAAATCTTCCATGCGGCGAGCGCTCGCTTGTCCGACGGCAACATGAGCATCAACGCGCAGCGACAGGGCACGAGTCCGCCAAAGCTGAACGGCGTCTGTGGTGCGTAGCGGTAGCTGATCGACGCGCACCACGCGCATATCCGGTAGGCTCAGAGCCGCAGCCAGACCGATCGCGCCTGCCCAAGGGGTACACAAATTGCAGTGAATCACCTGCGGGCGTAGCTGCTGAAACATGCGACGATGAGCGAAAAAGCTTTGGCCGACGATTTGCGATCGCGCCTTTGGGTGACGGGAGGCGATCGCGTCTACTACGTCCGTATGTTCCCCGACAACCGTGATTTCAACCGATGCGCCCACAGCGGCGACCAAATGACCCAGACTGATTTCAGCACCGCCAACGCCAGCGGCATCCGTGTAAGCAACGACGCGCAGCGGCATCAAAGAAGTGAATTGCATTTCCGAATCGCGCTTTTGCTCAGTCGTCACAGTTGCCCAATCGTCACAGTAGCACGATCGAAAAAATGTCGCCTCAGCAGCGGTTTTTCCAGATTCAGGAGGATTTTCTAAATCTTTTGTGAAACCCCTTGGCTTTTGTCCCCTTTAACCTGTATTATTGCCTATGTCTGAAGGGGAGTAGCTGCTGGTTCATCCAGCCCGATCGAGTCAACATACTGGGGATGACCCTGGTTCGATCGACAGAGATTTAGCTTTTGTTAAAACTTTTGGAAGCGAGACCTTCACTGAGTTCACGTCTGATGTGAGCTTGGTGAAGTGCGATCGGTTCTTCCTCCAAGCTCACTCAGAAAGATTCCTTTCTTTTTCTGAGCGATTTTGAGGAGAACATCGATCGATGCTGACCGCTTTTACCGCAAGCCTGCTGCTGATTACCATTTCCGAAATTGGCGACAAATCGTTTTTCATCGCCATGTTTTTGTCGATGCGCCACCGTCGCCGCTTTGTGTTTGCGGGCGTTGTGGCTGCGCTGGCGATCATGACCATCCTTTCGGTGATGATGGGGCAGATGTTCCGATTTTTGCCAGAGCGCTATGTGGACTGGCTGGAAATTACGCTGTTTCTGGCATTTGGCTTTAAGCTTTTGCGCGATGCCTACTGCATGGCAAGCGGCAACTGTAGCCCGACCGAGCAAAAAGAAGCCGCAGAAGCAGTCGAAGAGTGCGAAGCCAAATTGCAAAAGCGCACGATGCTGGCCGTTTTGTCGCAGGCGTTTGTGATGACGTTTTTGACCGAATGGGGCGATCGCACTCAGTTCGCCACGATCGCGCTGGCCGCTTCGGGCAATGCTTACGGCGTCACAACCGGAGCAATTTTAGGTCATGCCATCTGTGCGGCGATCGCCGTGATCGGTGGCCGACTGGTGGCCGGACGGATCTCCGAGCGGCTGGTGACAGCGATCGGCGGCGTGTTGTTCTTGGTATTTGCGATCGTGGCTGGCGTGGATATGGCCTATCAGTAAAAAAACGGGGGACGTATGTGTGTACGTCCCCGAATCGATCGTGAATTGAGCGATCGTGCTATGCGGCAGCCAATCCGTAAGCTGACATCCGCATAATGTCGCGAGTTGTGAAGCCGATGTTGCTCAGGGCTTCCCCGTAGCTGATCATGAAGTCTTCCACCAAGGCTTCTTTTTCCATGCCGAGGACGGCTGCATCTTGCTCGACCTGATTGAGCATCCGCCAGACCAAGGGCAGGTTTTGGCGATTGGCATCTTCGAGTTCCGCTTTCGCTGTTTCGTAGTTGGCCTTCAGCCATTCTTCGCCGAAATTGAGGTGAAGATATTCATCTTTCACCACGCCCTCAGTGATTTTGCGGGCGAAGTCGTCCGCAACGGGAATGTAGATGTTGTAGGCCGAAATTGCAAAGCACTCAATGATGAGCGATTGAATCAGCAAGCAGGTGACGAGTTTGCCTTCTGCTGCCGCTTTTTGGAAATTGCCGTGCAGATCGGCAAAAAACTCGCGAGCAAACTCCATGTCTGGCTCGACGCTGAGGTTGCGTCCGCAAGCTTGAAAGCCTTTTTTGTGGCGGTTTTCCATCTTCGCCAAGTTCAGCAAGTCGGCTTGCGCGTCGGGCAGCATTTCGGCGAGCCGCTGATAGTTTGCAAAAGCTTCTTGCTCGCCTTCAATTACGATCGCATTGATGCGGCTGTAGGCGTCTTTATATTCTTCACTTTGAAAATCGAGATCGGCAATTGCCTCAAGCTGGGGCATAAGTCAGTTGTCTCCTAATCAGAACGCAGCCGTTGCAGGTTTTGGGAAGCTCTACGCTAACACGCGACTAACCTCCACCCTACTGTTTGCACCCCTAAATTTACAAGAACTCCGCAGGTAGAATAAGCAAAATTACTTCTTGCGGAGGAGAAGTCATTAGTTCGATTATCAGTCTGTCAGCAGTTCCCTTCTATCATCAATCTTTACGATCGCATTTCCTCTATGTTTCGCTGGATTACTTCACTTTTACTGCTGCTTGGCGCGGCGATCGTCCTCCTCCCTTTGGGGATCGTGCTGCTGGCTTCTTTCGCGCCACCGGGATCGATCGCACTGGGCGAAACTGGGCGATGGTCGATCGTGAATTACGAGGCTGCTTGGTCGCAGGGAAATTTTCTGCTGGCCTTTGCCAATTCTGCCTTGGTTGCCTTAGCGGTGACGGCGTTGCAGATTGTCACGTCTGCTTTGGCGGGCTATGCCTTGGCGCGGTTTCAGTTTCGGGGACGGCGATCGATCCTGCTGATCGTGCTGGCAACTTTGGTAATTCCGTTTCAGTTTCTCGTCATCCCCGTCTTTCTCGTGCTGAAGTGGGGACATTTGATCAACACGTATGGCGCGTTGATTTTGCCGACAGCGGCGAGTGGATTCGGAATTTTTCTGATGCGACAGTTTTTCCTGACGATTCCGATCGAACTGGAAGAAGCCGCCACGCTCGACGGGGCAACGCGACTGCAAACGCTGTGGCAAATTATGCTGCCCCTAGCGCGTCCGGCTCTGGTGACGCTGTTTCTGTTTACGTTCATTGGCGAATGGAATGATTTGTTCAAACCGCTAGTTTTCACCACCCGCCCCCAACTGCGAACCGTTCAGCTTGTGCTGGCCGAATTTCAAGAGCAATTCACAAATGATTGGTCGCTGCTGATGGCGGCTGTGGTGATTGCGACCGTTCCGGTTGTGCTGCTCTTTCTGGTTGGACAGCGACAGTTTATTCGCGGGATTGCGGCGACGGGAATCAAAAATTAGGAGAGCGATGACTTTGACTTTGACTCAATTAAATATTTATCCGGTGAAGTCGGCGGCGGGGATTGCCTTGCGATCGGCTCAGGCGCAACTGCGGGGACTAGAGTTCGATCGCCGCTGGATGATCACCGATTTGCGGGGAAAGTTTATGACGCAGCGGCAGTTTCCGCGCATGGCGCTGATTCAAACGCAGATCGAGGCGGGAAAACTGCATCTTTCAGCAGCAGGAATGGAATCGATCGCCGTTGTGCCAACCGAAAATTCACCTGTGAAAGTGGAAGTTTGGGGCGATCGCTGTTCGGCAATTCCCGCTGATGATGTGGTCAACGGTTGGCTGTCGAAATTTCTCGATCGCCCGTGTCAGTTGGTCTACATGCCCGATGATGCCGTCCGGCCTGTCGATCGCAACTATGCGGTAGACGAACGCGATCGCGTCAGCTTTGCGGATGGCTTTCCCTACCTGCTGATTTCGGAAGCGTCGCTGGCAGATTTGAACAGCCGCCTGGCAACGCCACTGCCAATGAATCGCTTTCGACCGAATTTTGTCGTGTCCGGCTGTGAACCGTTTGCGGAAGATGGCTGGCGCAAAATTCGCATCGGTTCGATCGGATTTCATCTGGTGAAGCTTTGCTCTCGCTGTGTCATTACCACTGTCGATCAGGCAACGGGCGATCGCGGTCAGGAACCGCTCGCCACGCTGGGAAGCTATCGACTGCGAAAAGGCAAAATTCTCTTCGGCCAAAATCTCGTGCCCGACAGTGAAGGAACGATCGCGCTTGGAGATGCGATCGAAGTTCTTGAATAACATCCGCAACTTCTCGCAGGCTGTACTTTGGGTAGAGCGGATTTTGCCGAAGCTTACGGTTGAATAAAGGCACAGGCTTTGATTCACTTTGCGGCGGAGAAAACTGCATGAGACAAAATTTTGCAACGGTAGTGGCGGCGATCGCGCTCATCGGTAGCCTGACTCCGCCTGCGCTGTCGAGTCGTCCGGTCGTCACGGAACAGGGCATGACGGCCTACCATCCGCAAGATGTGCTGTCAACGGCAGAAGATTTCTTTCAGCGCGGCGTCGATCGCATCCAAAGCGGCGATACTGTCGGGGCGATCGAAGATTTCACCGCAGCACTGGAACGGAATCCGAACGCGATCGAAGCGTACTGCAATCGCGGCATCGCTTACGCGATGATGGGCAACTTTGCTGCCGCCGAGCAAGACTTGAATGACGCTTTGCAAATTGATCCGCAGCACGCCGACGCTTACGAAAAGCGCGGAACGGTTGCCGCCCAGCAGGGACACTTTGAAGCGGCACTGACCGATTTTAACCGAGCGATCGCCATCGACCCGACGACGATCGACTCTTACTACAATCGTGCAATGGTGTTTCAGCTTCAGGGCAATGCCGAAGCTGCGATCGCAGATTTTTCTCAGGTGATTGCGATCGACAATTCAGTTGCCGAGGCTTACGGCAGTCGCGGCCTCTTGTTAAACGAGCAGGGCGATCGCGATTTGGCACTGAGCGATCTGCAAACGGCGGCTCGTTTGTTTGAGGCACAAGGCGATCGATCGGCCTATGAGCAAACGCTCGAATTCATCGAGGCAATTCAGGCGGCTGCACCCTGAGCAAGCTAGCAGGCCAAACAGCGATCGCGGCTGCGAATTTTCATCCAGACGCAGTAGTGGGTGGCGCTGGCCGTCATCACGATCGCCTCGTCGTCGTGCTGCTGCGCCAGTTGCCAAGCCAGTTCAAAGGCTTTCTGTCGCTGAATTAAGGCGAACTCGGCCACTGACTGAAACAGTTCGTTGCGAAACTGCATTCCGGTTTGAATGCGGCCTTCATGCCAAAACTTAAACGGGGTAACGAACTGACTGCTGATGAGTGGCGTTAGCATACCGCGATCGCGCTGCGTGCAGCGGTGATGGGCCAGATGAAATCAAGAAAAATGAGGTTCGAGGGCTGTCTTGTGTAGCCGGAACATGACGGCTTTGAAACAAGACCGCTAAGAGAAGTAAGCTTCCCGCTCCTGGGAACCTTTGGAGCGGGAGCAGCCGTGTCACTCTTGAACTATGTTTTAATGTAGCGAGCAAAAGTGCAAAACCTGGGGAGACAGTTCGCAGGCGATCGAATTAATTCCGCACATCACAAATTGTATTGGCAGATACAGTTCGCTTCGTCCCGCCCCGCTTGTAATAGATGAGGAGCAAGAAAATTTCAGCATTGCAGCAACTTTAAATCGAAATCAAGAATCGGTGAAGCTGAAACGACCCAGGCGGAATTGAGTAAACTAGCTGCGTAAGGCTTTGCGCTTGCCGCATTGTGCAGTTCTTGCCTGTGCTGGCTGCTAGGGTGTGTTTTAAGAGCTTCTGGTGAATCGCATGGCCGTTGTTGATCCCCCTAAATCCCCTTTAACAAGGGGGACTTTGAGGATGACTCCCTCCTTGGTAAGGAGGGTTGGGGAGGATCATAGGGTTTTAATACACAGCCTAGCCTGTGCCGTCACAGTGACAGGGCTGTTGTTGTGGGGTAGGACTATTGTTGTGACAGTGTCAGCAACCTGAGACGGGCGCATGAATACTATCAGGCCGAAGTATTTTTCTTTGTTCGTAACAAAATGCACAACCGCTTGAGCGCGATCGAACTGTTGTCCTGGATTTCTTGAAATGTCGATCGCACTTTCTAATTAGGGTATGCGGATTCTGCTCGTTGAAGATGATCAGAGCATTATTGAGGTTTTAACCGCCGTTTTGGTGGAACAAAACTATGTCGTTGATGTGGCAACAGACGGCGAAGCAGGCTGGGAACTAGTCGAAAGCTATCCGTATGACCTGGTGCTGCTGGATTTGATGCTGCCCAAAATCGACGGAATCAGCTTTTGTCGGCGACTGCGGCAGCGCAAAAGCCAAGTGCTGGTGATGCTGCTGACCGCTCGCGATACGACGACCGACAAGCTGATGGGGCTGGACAGCGGCGCAGATGATTACGTCGTCAAGCCGTTTAACGTGGAAGAACTCGCCGCCCGAATTCGCGCCCTGTTGCGACGGGGCAGCACGTCCGTTTCACCCGTGCTGGTTTGTGGCGACTTGCGGCTTGATCCCAATACGCGCGAAGTGCGCTATGCCGGATCGCTGCTTCAGTTTAGCCGCAAGGAATATTTGCTGCTGGAACTGTTTATGCGGCAGCCGCAGCGCGTATTTAGCCGTCGCGAAATTGTCGATCAGCTTTGGTCGGTGGGCGAAGATCCGCCGGATGAAGATACGGTCAAATCGCACATCAAGAATATTCGCCGTGAACTGAAAGCCGCTGGCGTTCCCGATTTGATCGAAACGATCTACGGACAAGGCTATCGCCTCCATGCTGATGAACCTGTGGCGCGGACGGAACCTGCGATCGCTCCCGCCCCAACGCTTGACGTTGCCGTTGCTGAAATTTGGCAGCGCACCAAAAGCGTTAGTTTCGAGCGTGTCCGATTTTTGGAGCAGGCGATCGCGCAGTTGCGATCGAGCAGCATGGATGAAGCGCAGCGGCAAAAAGCGAGTCAAACCGCGCACAAGCTGGCCGGATCGCTGGGCACGTTCGGCTTTGAGGAAGGATCGCGGCTTGCCCATCAGCTTGAAGTGCTGCTGGAATCGGAACTGCACGATTTGGTGCAGCAGTGGCGTTGGGCAGACCGCGCCGCACAGCTTGTGACCGCTTTAAGTCAAGAACTCAGCGGCCAGCGATCGCCCACTGTGCCCGAAGAATCGACCGATCAGCCCCTCCTGTTGATTGTGGATTTTGAGGCGGAGCTGGCGCAAAGCTTGGTCACGGAAGCGGCAATTTGGAAAATTCGCGCGCTTGTTGCCACCGATTTAGCAATGGCGCAAACGCATTTGCGGCAGAATCCGGCTGTCGTCCTGCTCGATCCGATCGTGGCGCGATCGAACGCCGAACAGTTTGCGACGCTGTTGGATGCAGTGCGGGCAATGGAAACCGTCCTGGTGATTTTTTCCGCCCAGGATCGATCGATCGATCGCGTGGCGGCAGTGCAGCTTGGCGGCAAATTATTTCTGCAAAAGCCGATGCCGCCTGCTCAAGTGTTGCGGGCGGTCATGGATTTGCTTCAGCCTGAGCCGCATCCGATCGCCACGATTCTTGCCGTTAATGCGGATGCTAAGCAACTTGCCCGACTAAAAACAATCTTGGAACCGCACGGGCTGCAACTGGCCGCCCTCGCAGATGCCACGCAGTTTTGGGAGCAGTTGAAGGCGATTCAGCCGGATTTGCTCATTCTCGATGCGGCTTTACCCATTGTGAGCGGCGTTGAACTTTGTCAGTCGGTGCGGCAAGATTCGCAGTGGAACTGGCTGCCGATCGTGTTTCTCGTCGCCACAAACGATGCAGCAATGGTGCGGCAAGTGTTTACAGCGGGTGCAGACGACTGTTTGTTTGAGCCGATCGATCCTGCCGAAATTTCGCTCCGCGTCCTCAACCGCCTCAAGCGCAGTCGGCTCTTGCGGACGCAGGCCGAAATCGATGTGCTGACGGGCATCGCCAATCGCCAGCAGGCGACGCAGGCGTTTAACCAACTGCTTCAGCTTGCTCCGCAGTCGCAGCAGCCGTTGTGTCTCGCGGTGCTTGATCTTGACCACTTCAAGCAGGTGAACGACAAGTACGGCCACTTGCAGGGCGATCGCGTTTTGCGGCAGTTTGCTCAGTTTCTCAAGCAGAAGGTGCGATCGGGCGATGTCGTGGCGCGGTGGGGCGGTGAAGAATTTGTCGTCGGCATGTATGGAATCGAGCGTGCTGCTGGACATGAGCGACTGGCAGAAATTTTGGAAGAGTGGCGATCGCTCTCGCTCGAAACGCTGAGCGGTGAATTGCTGTTTGTCACGTTCAGTGCAGGCATCGCCCAATATCCCACAGACGGCACGAGCCTGCAAATGCTTTATCGCACGGCGGATGCCGCACTGTATCGCGCGAAGCTGGCCGGACGCGATCGGGTGCTTTCGGTCGAGCGGCATCCGTCCCCTGTCAGTGAAAATTGGGTGGATGTCCTGCTGGTTGCGCCCGATGACGACACGACTCGCGCCTTGCTGCAAGCTTTGGAAACACGGGGCTATCAAACGCGCTGGCTGCAAAGCGGCAAAACTGCGGCGGATCAGCTTAAAGGTCGATCGCCCCAAGTGAAAGCGCGAATTCTGCTGCTGGCTGAACAGCTTGCGGATGGCGACTGCGTGAATGTGCTGAAGCGGCTTGGAGCCAAACTGCTCAAGCAAACCTCGGCAATCGCCCTGCTGAATCGCCCGGATCTAGCTGAATCAGTCAAGTCGATTGGTGCGTTTGACTATGTGCTGATGCCATTTCGTCCCTCGGTAATTATGCAGCGCATCCGGCAGGCATTGGGCGGATAGCAATTTCATCGGCGATCGCTACTGCAAGATGCAGAGGATGCCGCTTTGGGAAACAGGAGATCGGCCATTTTGAGCCGCTATTTGTCACAAGCAAGCTGTCAGCGCTTAACCGTGCAGTGCCTCGATCGCTCAGATCCTCACGATTCATACGATGCGCTGTAATGAATTTTCAGAAGGAGCGATACCGTTCCGGGACGCCACGATCGCCAACTGTAATCATCGAAATTCAGTTTAGTTAAGGGGAACAGAAGATTTCTGCTCCCCTTTTTTGTTTAGGTACCGGGGAGTTCACGCAGTTCGACGCCCAAGTGGGATCGATCGCCCAGCACTTCGAGTAATGGCCCATGTTCAGCAAATTTGACGATGCTGATCGAGGCGGCGAGGGCGTTGATGCGATCGCGATAGCGTCCGATGTCGATTCCCATCAGGCTGCACAGAACGATGCGGATCGTGGCTTTGTGCGAGACGATCAAGACATTGCCGTCTTTGTACTTTTCCTCGATCTCCGCGATCACGGGCATGGCGCGGCTGGCGATTTGGACGGAGGTTTCGCCGCCTGTGGGAGGGTTCCAGGCAGGTTCCGTCAGCCAGCGCACGTACTCTTCGGGGTAGTGTTCCTTGACGTATTCGGGCGTTTGGCCTTCCCATTCGCCGTAGCGAATTTCTTTGAGGCCGTCGCGGAACTGCATTTCCATCCCGATCGCGTCACACAGCGGTTTGGCAGTGGCGATCGTCCTCGTCATTGGACTGACGTAGATCGCTTCCCAAGGGATGTTTTTGTAGGCGTCGGCAAATGCCTGAGCCATTTGGTGGCCTGCTTCGGTCAGATCGGGATCGATTTCGCCGCAGTAGCCTCCGGTTTGGCTGAACGTCGTTTCGCCGTGCCGGATGAAGTAGACTTTCAGGCTCATGATTCGTTGGCGGCAACTTGCAAAATCGCTCCGAGTCCGGCTTCCATTTCTTTGAGCGAAACTTTGCCGTCGTGGTCGGAGTCGAGGGCGTCGAATACGGCATCGGTTCCGAGCCATTCATCGCGGGTGATGTAGCCGTCGCCGTTCATGTCGTAGACCTGGAAGAGGTCGCTTTGCACGTGGTTGTTGTCTTTGCCTTCGAGGAAGGAGAGGCGATCGGCCAAGAGAGTTTCCAGCGTTTCGAGCGCTTTGGAGAAGCCTTGGATGCCTTCGTCGAGTTTGTCTTTTGCCATCCGGTCTTCGGCGTGCATTCGATCGAATGTTTCCTTGTCAATGGAAATCTTTTCGATCTCCATCGATTCTGCGGCTTGGGGATCGAGTTTGCGGGGGAGATCGCCTTCAGTTGAATCCAATTCACCGAGCAGTTTGGGTGAGATCGTCAGCAGGTCACATCCGGCGAGTTCGATGATTTCGCCGATGTTGCGGAAGCTGGCTCCCATGACTTCGGTACGGTATCCGAATTTTTTGTAGTAGTTGTAGATCGTCGTGACGGATTGGACGCCCGGATCTTCGCTGCCCGTGTAGTCTTTCCCGGTTTCTTTTTTGTACCAGTCCAAGATGCGGCCAACGAACGGAGAGATTAACGTGACTCCGGCTTCGGCGCAGGCGATCGCTTGATGCAAACCAAACAGCAAAGTGAGGTTGCAGTGAATGCCTTCTTTTTCGAGGACTTCGGCGGCTTTGATGCCTTCCCAAGTTGAGGCGATTTTGATCAGGATGCGATCGCGATCGACGCCTGCTTTTTTGTATTCTTCGATGATGTAGCGGGCTTTGGCGATCGTGGCTTCGGTGTCGTAGGACAGGCGGGCATCGACTTCCGTCGAGACGCGCTTGGGGATGATTTCGAGGATTTTTTTGCCGAAGGCGATCGCGAGGCGATCGAAGGCTAAATTCGCGATGTCTTTTTGCGTCGCTCCTTGTCCGGCGTCTTGTTTGGCTTGCAGCAGGGTGTCGTCAACAATCTGCTGGTATTCGGGCATTTGGGCGGCGGCGGTGATCAGGGAGGGGTTGGTGGTGGCGTCGCGCGGGGTGAATTTTTCGATCGCTTGGATGTCTCCGGTGTCGGCGACGACGATCGTCATTTGGCGGAGTTGTTCGAGCAGTGTTGCCATGTGGTTTTCCTTTTCTTCAAAAAGATTGTTTTTGGTTTCGATTGCCTTTGGTTTTCCAAGCCATTGGAGGCTAGGGGCGTTGCCCCTCCTCCAAACCTCCAACCCCACCAAAGGGCGGCTGCCCTCTGGACTCCCGCAAGGGCTTACCTGTGAGCGTCAATGTGGCGCTACGCATCTGCTTACCCGCCGCGACTTGGGTTGTTTCCTCTGTTCTAGCGTCTCAAGTTTCGCTCTAGTGCGATCGCGTAGCGCTCCCGGAACGGTATCGATCGCCCTCCCACGAGCCTCAAAGTCCCCCAATATTGGGGGATTTAGGGGGCAAAAAGCCTCGCCTCTCACAAATCACACCGAACGCCGATACCTTCCTGCGATCCATCGTAGCCGCACAATTTAACGGCGATCGGTTCGGCTTTCCAGATTTCCTGACAATATTCGCGAATAGATCGATCGCTGGAAAACTTGCCCATGCGGGCGGTGTTGAGGATCGACATGTGTGACCAGCGATCGAGGTCGCGATACGCTTGGGAAACTTGGTCTTGGCAGTCGATGTAGGCTTGGTAGTCGGCGAGCAGCAGGTAGTCGTCGTGGTTGAGGAGGGAATCGACGAGGGGTTTGAAGAGGTTGGGATCGCGTTGGGAGAATGTGCCGTTGGCGATCGCGTCAATCACCGCTTTTAGCTCTTCGTTGTGGTGATAGTAGTCCCAGGGGTTGTAGCCTTTGGCTTTGAGGTCGGAAACTTCTTTGGCATCGAGTCCGAAGAGGAAGAAGTTTTCTTCGCCGACTTCTTTGCGAATTTCGATGTTTGCGCCGTCCAGTGTGCCGATCGTCAAGCTGCCGTTCATGGCGAATTTCATGTTGCCTGTGCCGGATGCTTCTTTGCCTGCGGTCGAAATTTGCTCGGATAGGTCGGCGGCGGGATAAATGCGCTGGCCGACTTTAACGTTGAAGTCTGGAATAAAAACGACTTTGAGGCGATCGCGCACGTCGGGATCGTTGTTCACCACGTCGCCAACGGACGTAATTAGCTTGATAATCAGCTTCGCCATGAAGTAGCCCGGAGCCGCTTTGCCGCCAAAAATAAAGGTGCGTGGCGTAATGTCGATGTCGGGGTTTTGCTTGATTCGGTTGTAGAGCGTGATGATGTGCAGAACGTTGAGGTGCTGGCGTTTGTATTCATGAAGCCGCTTTACCTGCACGTCGAAAAGCGAGTGGGGGTCGACTTCGATGCCAACGCGATCGCGGATGTAGCCTGCGAGGTCAGCTTTGATGCTTTCTTGCGTCTTGCGCCAAAGTTTGCGAAATTCGTGGTCTTCGGCGAACGGTTCAAGGTGGCGCAGTTCGTCGAGATGGGTGATCCAGCGATCGCCAATCTTCTCTGAAATCAAAAAGCTCAAGCGCGGATTGCTCAACACCATCCAGCGGCGCGGCGTCACGCCGTTTGTGACGTTGGTGAATTTGTCGGGGAACCACTCGTAGAAATCTTTCAGGGTCATTTCTGTAAGTAGCTGGCTGTGCAGTTCGGCGACGCCGTTGACTTTGTGGCTGCCGACGCAGGCAAGATAGGCCATTCGCACCGATCGCTCTCGTCCTTCTTCAATAATCGACATGCGGGCAAGGCGGGCGGTGTCGTTGGGAAATTTCTCGCGCACCTGCTGCAAAAAGCGGCGATTGATTTCGTAAATAATTTCCAGATGGCGCGGCAGCAAACTTCCAAAAATTTCGACTGACCAGCGTTCTAACGCTTCGGGTAGCAGCGTGTGATTGGTGTAGGCAAACGTGTTGGAGGTAATATGCCACGCTTGATCCCAGCCCATGCTGTGTTCGTCCACCAGCAGGCGCATCAGTTCGGCGATCGCGATCGTCGGGTGCGTGTCGTTGAGCTGCGCGGAAAATTTTTCGTGGAAATTGTCGAGCGAATCGCCTTCGTGCAGATGCGTCCGAATCATGTCTTGTAGAGAGCAGGAAACGAAGAAATATTGCTGCTGAAGCCGCAGTTTTTTCCCTTGAATCGGCTCGTCGTTTGGATAAAGAACTTTGCTGATATTTTCGGAAATCGTTTTGTCTTCAACCGCGCCGTAATAATCTCCGGTATTGAATTTTTGAAAGTCAAACGATTCGGCAGCTTCGGCTTTCCACAGGCGCAGCGTATTCGCCGTGTTCTTTTTGAAGCCCAAGATCGGCGTGTCGTAGGGAACGCCTTCAACTTGGCGATCGCTCACCCACCGCACTTTATACTGTCCCTGCTTGTCCGTGTACGCTTCGGTATGTCCGCCAAACTGCACGGTCACGACTCGATCGGGTCGAGCAATTTCCCAGGGGTTGCCGTTTCGCAGCCAGCGATCGGTAATTTCGTGCTGCCAGCCGTCTTTGATCTCCTGGTCAAAAATGCCGAATTCGTAGCGGATGCCGTAGCCGATCGCCGGAACTTCCAAACTAGAGAGCGAATCGAGGTAGCAAGCCGCCAGCCGTCCTAAGCCGCCATTGCCTAATCCCGGTTCTTCTTCCTGCTCGATCAGCTCGTCCAGGTTCAAGCCGGATTCTTCGATCGCCTGCCGCACCGCATCGTAGATATCCAGATTGATCAAATTGTTCACCAGATGCGGCCCCACCAGAAATTCTGCTGACAGGTAGCACACAACTTTCACATTCTGCTGCCGATAAAGCTGAATGGTGCTGAGCCACCGCTGAAGGAGGCGATCGCGCACCGTATAAGCCAGCGCCATATAAAAATCATTTTGCGAAGCGGCAACTGGAAATCGACCGACGGTATAAAACAAGTTGTCAGCAAAGGCGCGTTTGATCGTTTCCACACTGAGGCCAGTGCGATCGTCTTCAACTTGAATTTCGACTTGCGGATTATCTTGAGTCTGCATTGGATGGTTTTGTTAAAGGTGTGCTACGGACAGTGCGATCGCTTTAGCGCTCCCGGAACGGTATCGCAAAGCTTGCGGAACAGTATCGATTTTGCCCCCTAAATCCCCCAATACTGGGGGACTTCATTGTGCCGTAAGGGTTTGTTCCATCAGTTGAAACCCCTACGAGTTCAAAGTCCTCCATGAATGGGGATTTAGGGGGCTTCCAACGTCCTTAGGTAATCACGGTCGGCTTGTCCATTCCGGTCAGTTCGCGAATTCGGGCGGTTTGGTCGGCGATAGAAATCAACTCACCCAAAGCCTGCTGCACCTCCACATCTTGCTTTGCGGAATCAGGCTCGTAGCTTTCAAAATACGCCCGCAAGGTTGCGCCCTGCGTCCCCGTTCCCGACAGGCGAAACACAATTCGCGAGCCATCTGTGAAGCCGAGTCGAACGCCTTGCTTTTGGCTGACGCTGTGATCGATCGGGTCGGTGTAGCTGAAATCGTCGGCGTAGTCCACTTCGTAGGAGCCGAGCTTCTGACCTTTCAGCGACGGTAGTTTAGCACGCAGATCCGTGATCAAGGTGTTGGCGCGATCGCTATCCACCGCCTCGTAATCATGCCGCGAATAGTAATTTCGTCCATACGTCCGCCAGTGATCTTTCACAATCTGCTCCACCGACTGACCCTTGACGGCCAAAATATTCAGCCAGAACAGCACCGCCCACAGTCCATCTTTTTCGCGAATGTGATTCGATCCGGTTCCAAAGCTTTCTTCACCGCAAAGTGTCGCTTTACCCGCATCGAGCAGATTGCCGAAAAACTTCCATCCGGTCGGCGTTTCGTAGCAGTCAATGCCGATTTGAGCCGCGACGCGATCGGCAGCTTGGCTTGTCGGCATCGATCGCGCCACGCCCGCCAGTCCGCCGCTGTAGCCCGGAACGAGTTTCGCGTTTGCCGCCAAAATTGCGAGGCTGTCGCTGGGTGTAACGAAGAAGCGGCGACCTAAAATCATGTTGCGATCGCCATCTCCATCCGAAGCCGCCCCGAAGTCCGGCGCGTTGTCGCCAAACATGATTTCGACCAGATCGTGGGCGTAAACCAAGTTGGGATCAGGATGTCCGCCGCCAAAATCTTCGAGCGGAATGCCATTTTGAACCGTTCCCGCAGGTGCGCCCAATCGCTGCTCGAAAATGGCGTGAGCGTAAGATCCCGTCACGGCGTGGAGCGAATCCATGCACATGCGGAACTGGCCTGTAAGCAGTTGGTGGATGCGATCGAAATCAAACAGCGACTCCATCAACGCCTGATAGTCGCGCACCGAGTCGATCACTTCGACCACCATGTTGCCCAGCTTCGATTCGCCCAGCGTATCGAGATCGACATCCGAGGCATCCAGAATTTTGTATTCGGTGATCTCCTTGCTGCGGGCGTAGATCGCTTCTGTCACCTTTTCGGGTGCGGGGCCGCCGTTGCTCGTATTGAACTTGATCCCAAAGTCGCCATTTGGCCCGCCGGGATTGTGGCTCGCTGACAGAATGATGCCGCCGATCGTGTCGTATTTGCGAATCACCACCGAGGTTGCTGGCGTTGACAAAATACCACCCTGTCCGACTTTGACGCGCCCAAATCCGTTTGCTGCCGCCATTTTGAGAATGATTTGGCAGGCTTGGCGGTTGTAGTAGCGACCGTCACCGCCAAGGACAAGGGTTTGACCTTGGAAGCGATCGATCGAATCGAAGATTGACTGGACGAAATTTTCTAGATAGTTGGGCTGCTGAAAGGCAGGAACCGCTTTTCGCAGGCCGGAAGTTCCCGGTTTTTGATCAGAAAAGGGCGTTGTGGCAACGGTACGAATATCCATAAAAAGCTTCAGCGTGAATCAAGGTCAAAATAGAGTTGCCCTAGCAGCAATCCTCCAGAAACCACATTACGGCAGGGCAGACCGAAAGTCCCAGTACACTTTCAGCACTTACTAGAAAATTACACTCAGATTAAGAATAGATTCAGTCAGAAAATTATCACTCACTCTCAAGCATTTCCTTAGCTTTGATCAAATTCTCTTTCTGTCGATCGCTGAGCGTCGGATAAGTCAATTTCATTGATTTGAGCTTTGTGCAGATGACATTTGCCACCGCCAAATGCATAAACCATTTGTGATCAGCCGGAATCACATGCCAAGGAGCCGCCTCGGTACTCGTGTGCGACAGCATATCCTCATACGCCTTCATGTAGTCATCCCACAGCAAGCGCTCCTTCGCATCGCTGGCCGAAAATTTCCAGTTCTTTTCCGGCTCATTAATGCGAGCCATAAACCGCTTTTTCTGCTCGGCTTTGGAGACATTTAGAAAAAACTTGAGAATCACAATGCCGTTGCGCGTCAAATATTTTTCTGAATTGTTAATATCTTCAAAGCGATGTTTCCAAATGTTGTCATCCACCGTTGACTTCGGCAGTTGCTGACGCTCCAGCAATTCTGGATGAACGCGCACGACAAGAACTTCTTCGTAATACGATCGATTGAAAATGCCAATTCGTCCGCGCTCTGGCAAACAGCGATTCGTCCGCCACAAAAAATCATGATCCAAATCTTCCGCTGACGGTGCTTTGAAGCTATACACCTGACAGCCTTGCGGATTAACGCCCGACATCACATGCTTGATTGTGCCATCTTTTCCGGCTGCATCCATCGCCTGAAAAATCAACAGCAGCGCATAGGTGTCTTGAGCATACAAAACATCTTGATACTCTTGCAGCCTTGACAAATCCTCTTTCAGCTTTGCAGCCGCTTCCGCTTTATCTTTGTATTTATCCGTGTAGCCCGAATCAAAATCTTTGAGCGAAATCTTCGTTCCTGGTTTCACAATGAGGCGATCGTGATTCATATGAGTAGATGTAGTTTGCTTTACATCTAGCCTAAAAAGCTAAACTGAATCTGAGCAATACGATTTGTAAAAAGCGATCGCGTTAGAGAGTGTTTTCAATCCGCATGATCCTCCCCACCCCATCACAAGGAGGGAGCCGAACCACCGCTCAAAGTCCCCTTGCTAAGGGGAATCTCAGTAGAGACATCTAACCACTAGGAGGTTTTAACACACCCTAGCCCCTTCTCTCACGGGTCAACGAGTAAAGCAGCAAATGAGAACCCCTCTTCAGAAAAGAAAAAGATTACTCATGTGCATCATCCTTTGACACAGCCGGACTTTTCATCTGCCGTGCATACGGCCACTTCCAATCCAAAATTCCCGGCGCATCAACGCCATATTCATACGCATACTGCCGACACTCAATCTGCTGATTGCGAAAACGCTCCTTTGCATGAGCGCCAATCACCTGAAGCCGAGGAACCCGATCGATTACATCCATTGCTAACGAAAATCGATCGATCTGATTATTAATCGCCAACTCCAGCGGCGTATTGATATTTCCCTTCTCCTTGTATCCCCGCACATGCATATTTTCGTGATTGTGCCGACGATATGCAAGGCGATGAATCAGCCAGGGATAACCGTGAAAATTAAAAATCACAGGCTTATCCACCGTGAACAAACTATCAAAGTCGCGATCGGACAAACCATGCGGATGCTCAGTATCTGGCTGAAGCTTAAACAGATCAACAATGTTGATAAAGCGAATTTTGATATCCGGAAACTCCTCGCGCAGCAAAACCGTTGCCGCCAACGCTTCCAGCGTGGGAATATCGCCCGCACAGGCCATCACCACATCTGGTTCGCTGCCTCGATCGGTGCTTGCCCAATCCCAAATGCCCAGCCCTTTTGTGCAGTGAATTACTGCCTCATCCATATCCATGTACTGCAAATGCAGTTGCTTATCTGAAACGATTACATTCACATAGTTCGTGCTGCGTAAACAGTGATTCGCCACCGACAGCAGCGTATTCACATCCGGCGGCAAATAAATCCGCGTCACGCTCGGACTTTTATTTACAACGACATCCAAAAAGCCCGGATCTTGATGCGTGAAACCGTTGTGATCCTGTCGCCAAACCGTTGAAGTGATCAGCAAATTCAAAGACGCAATATCTTCCCGCCAAGAGATATTGTTGCAAATCGACAGCCATTTGCAGTGCTGATTCACCATTGAATCGATGATGTGAACAAACGATTCATACGTCGAGAAAAAGCCGTGTCGTCCCGTCAGAATGTAGCCCTCAAACCAGCCTTCCAACGTATGTTCGCTGAGCATTTCCATAACGCGGCCATCCGGCGCAAGTTCGCCACCGTCGCTATCTTCTGGAAAATATTCTGCGATCCAAAACTTCTTGCTTTCCTCGTAGATGGGCGAAAGCTTATTCGAGGAGTTTTCATCCGGACTAAAGACGCGGAAATTGTTCGGATTATGCTTCATCACGTCGCGCAAAAATACGCCGAGCGGACGAGTATTTTCCACTTCAACCTGTCCCGGTTCCGGCACGTCCACTTTGTAGTCGCGAAAGTCAGGAAGCCGCAGATCTTTTCGCAGTTCGCCACCGTTTGCATGAGGATTCGCGCTCATCCGGCGATCGCCCACTGGCGCAAGCTCCCGCAACTCCGCAATCAGTTTGCCGTTTTCATCAAACAGTTCCTCTGGCTTATAGCTCCGCATCCACTGCTCCAAAAGGCGGAAGTGGTCTTCATTTTTCAACACATCCGCCATCGGCACCTGATGCGCCCGCCACGAGCCTTCGATCTTGCGCCCGTCAATTTCAGCCGGAGCCGTCCAGCCCTTCGGAGTGCGAAGGACGATCATCGGCCAGCGGGGACGAAACGCTTGTCCGGTTGAACGAGCTTTCTGCTGAAACGATTGGATCTGGTCGATGCAGCGATCGAGTGTTGCCGCCATCGCCTGATGCATCGATTCGAGGTCAGAGCCTTCGACAAAATACGGCGTGTAGCCATAGCCGACGAACAAGCTTTCCAGTTCTTCGTGCGAAATGCGAGCGGGAATCGTCGGATTGTTGATCTTGTAGCCGTTCAGATGCAGAATCGGCAGCACCGCGCCATCGCGAATCGGATTGATGAACTTATTCGAGTGCCAAGAAGTCGCCAACGGTCCCGTTTCCGACTCGCCATCCCCGACCACAGCCGCCACGATTAAATCGGGATTGTCATAAGCTGCGCCGTATGCGTGAGATAGGGCATAGCCAAGTTCGCCGCCTTCGTGAATCGATCCGGGCGTTTCCGGTGTGCAGTGACTGCCAATTCCACCAGGAAAGGAAAATTCCTTGAAAAACTTCTGCATCCCCTCAATGTCTTCGCTTTTGTCCGGATAAAACTCCGAATAAGTTCCTTCCAGATACGAGGGACCCAGAAATCCCGGTGCGCCATGTCCAGGACCCGCGATGTAAATCATGTTCAGGTCGCGCTGCCGAATGACGCGATTCAGGTGTGTCCAGATGAAGCTCAAGCCCGGACTTGATCCCCAGTGACCGAGGAGCCGCCGCTTGATGTGATCCGGCTGGAGCGGTTCGCGCAGCAAAGGATTGTCGCGCAGATAGATCATGCCAACGGCAAGATAGTTGCAGGCATCCCAAAAGCGCTGAATTTTGTCAACCGCTTCGGCACTGAGCGGCCTTTCCTCGACGGTCGATCGCGCCTGACCAAATGCACTGATCGAGGCGGAATCCTGCAAGGGCTTCTCAGGCGTGGCTACCACTGTTTTTCCTCCGGATTGGGCGGCAAATGATCCTGCCAGAACAAATCGCGATCGCTGAAATCTTTGCGATTCCCAATGAGCCGATCGCAAATTGCTAACCATTCTAGTCAACTGCTTCGCGATCGAACGTCGCCCACACCACACAAGGCGAGGATTATGTCTTTTGATAGATCGACTTGAGAGGGAACTTGATGGATGTCCAAGGTTGCTGCCACAGTACACTCACTTCAGCCTTTCCTCATCCTTCCTCTTGCTATAAACTACCGTCAGCAGGCGATCGCAGCGGCATATCACAGCGATCGGGCTTCATCTCCCGCTCCGATATCCTCCTGCCTTGCCTCGCGGTTACTTCCTATCGCAGTATCCCTAAGAGAGACGGACACTATGCCTTATGAACTAGCGCCTTTGCCCTATGACTACGAGGCACTTGCGCCCCACATTTCTGCTGATACGCTCAAGTTCCATCACGACAAGCACCACGCCGCTTACGTCACCAACTACAACAAAATGGTTGAAGGCACGGAATATGCGGACATGCCGATCGAAGATGTGATTCGATCGATCGCAGGCGATGCTTCCAAATCTGGCATTTTCAACAACGCCGCCCAAGCTTGGAACCACACTTTTTACTGGAACTGCATGAAGCCGAGCGGCGGCGGCACACCAACAGGCGCACTGGCCGACAAAATCAATCAGGATTTCGGCAGCTTTGACAAGTTCAAAGAAGAATTCAAAACGGCGGGAACTACGCAGTTCGGCAGCGGCTGGGCGTGGCTGGTTCTCGACAACGGTACGCTGAAAGTCACCAAAACTCCCAACGCCGACAATCCGCTAACGCACGGTCAAGTGCCGCTGCTGACAATGGATGTTTGGGAACATGCCTACTATCTGGATTTCCAAAATCGTCGGCCTGACTACGAACAAACTTTCATCGACAACTTGATCAACTGGGACTATGTGGCTGAACAAATGAGCGCGGCTGCCTAGTTTAGATTACGAAGTTATCGGTCGAAACATCTCCTGGGGCGATCGCTTCAGGAGATGTTTTCGATTCTAGAAAAGGGGGCGATCGTGCAATGGACTTCTGAAATTAACGACCCCGTTCACCCGCCGCAGGCAACTTCTCGGACTCAACGAAGAGACTCTGCACGGTCGGTGTGCAACGGGATTGCTAGACGGTGTTATTTGTCGGCTGCATACAAAAGATCTCCATGTTCCATTACATACCTCAACGGAATTTTAGGATTGTTGATATCTTTTCCACCTCTGCTATGCCAAGTTGTTTCCCATTGGCTATAAAAAAATTCAAGATCAGTTGGCGTAAGCTTATATATCGCAATGAGATTTATGCTTCTGTAAACGGCAAAAATCCAGTTTACTTGCCTGTATTTATGAATAATTCTTGGATTGATATGGTGATGGGTCGAGAAGCTTTTGGTCAGCTCTATATTTACCGATTTTAATTCATACTCATTACCCTCTTCGTCTATTGCATCATTCCCCTCTCTACCAGGCAGGATAGTCAAGCCAGTTACAAGCAGCACTTGCAGAATCTTACCTCCGTTGTCCTGGAAGATGTCATTGATGCCATGTCTGCTTGCAAGCTCTTGATACCTCTGAATATAGGGAAACAGCTCATCAAGAACTGCTTTGTCTGGATGAGGTATCATTCTGGTTCGTCCCTTAAAAGTTCAACAATGTCAACCCCTAAAGCTCTAGCGAGACGTTCCATGTTATCGATTGACACATTCCGCTCGCATCGCTCAATAGAACCTACGTATGTACGATGCAAGTCTGCAAGATCAGCAAGGGCTTCTTGCGACAGACCTCTTACCTGACGTAGTTGTCGCAACCTCTTAGCAAAAACTTTTCTAGCATCAGACGACACAGACTTGGTGATTGACATAATCTCCATCATTGAGATAATGATGACAATAGGTCTACAGACTATAAGTAGCGTCTCAGAGTGGCTCCGCCTTACAACTAATGAACTTTCCTATAGATATTGAAATTCTTAAATGTGCGCCAGCGTATCTAACAGATATGGGTGCAGCGTTTTGTGGCGATTCGCTAGAGCTACTTAGTAGATTGCCAGATGAAAGCGTCAATCTAGTTGTGACAAGCCCTCCATTTGCTCTTCAACGAAAAAAGGAGTATGGAAACAAAGACCAAGATGAATATATTGAGTGGCTCACAAAATTTGCCATATTGGTTTATCAGAAGCTGAAATATGATGGAAGTTTTGTCCTTGATCTAGGTGGTGCTTATGAGAAGGGCAAACCTGTAAGGAGCCTTTATAATTTCAGAATTCCAATTCATTTTTGTGATGAAATTGGCTTCTTTTTGGCAGAAGATTTTTACTGGTTTAACCCTTCAAAATTGCCTAGCCCTATTGAGTGGGTTAATAAGAAAAAAATTAGAGCAAAAGATTCTGTAAATACAGTTTGGTGGTTCAGTAAGTCTGAGTTTCCCAAATCTGATGTAACTAAAGTTTTAACTGAGTACAGTTCTAGAATGAAAAAACTGTTGGAAGATCCAGAAAAATTTTATGATCCTAAAAAACGTCCATCTGGTCACGATATTAGTAAGGGCTTTGGAAAGGATAATGGAGGAGCGATTCCTTCAAACCTACTTCAAATACCCAATTCTGACTCTAATAGCCAATATCTTAGAGGATGCAAAGCTTTAGATTTGAAAGCTCATCCTGCCCGTTTTCCTAGTAAATTACCAGAGTTCTTCATTCGTTTTTTAACAGAACCTGGTGATCTTATCGTTGACATTTTTGCTGGTTCTAATACAACTGGCTTTGTAGCTGAACAAGAAAATCGTCATTGGCTAGCATTTGAACAAGAACTTCAATATCTTGCAACTTCATCTTTCAGGTTTATGGCAGAAGATACTGATGAAGATTGTATGAAATTCTTACATGAAGAAATCACTTCAGGTGAAACGGTTGAGATTGTGCCGAACTCAAAACAATTAAGGCTCTTTGAGAAAGCAAGCCGCTATCAAGCGTAGCGAAAAAACTTGCGGCACTCACCGTCTAACAAGTTATTAGGCGGATGCTTTCCGTATAAAATCCCGTAGCGGATGAATAGGCAGAATGATTCTGCATAACATCCTAAATCTGGCAATTAGACCGAAAGGTTCGCTTTTCTTAATTGCCTTTGCCCCAGTTCGATACCGTTCCGGGAAGCACGATCGCCCCACACGCTTGCAAAAATTTTCTAGCCGTTGTAGCCTCAGTTATCGCCATTTTTCCGATGCGCCGAAGCGTTCCAAGGGAGTGGTACCAACACACCCAAGGAACTAACCCTCAAAACTGACTTTCCCAGCCTGAAGGCTAGCTTCGATTGTATCTGCTAGTCGTCTTGCTGTTGCAGTGAGGCGGCTTTGTTGTGCATGGAGGCGGTGGTGCAGCGGGCGGGTGCGGTCTGCCCCTGCGTTCTTCTGTGCTCACTTTTCAGCAGATACAACGCTCATGAATTACAGAAATTACAAGGAATACGAAGACTACGACGCGATCGAACCGTTTAACCCCGATCCGCTCGTACCGCTTGAACCCGAACCGCCGCGCCCGATCGCGCTGCCGCCTGTCCATGACCCAGAAGTGTTGCGTATTCTTGCCGTCGGGTCGCGGCCTGTGGTGAATCGGTTTGTGCGGCTGCTGCATCGATCGAACATCGCCCACTCCAGCGAGTGGACGCAGTTGATTCCGACGCCAAATCCGGGTGAGTTTATGCGGATGTTGACCAAGCGGATTCCGCTTCAGGCCGACGATTTCGATTTGCCCTGATCGCTTCGCTCAGTCAATCGGTTTTTAAACAAAACAAGCTTCCTGAACTGACGGATTCCAGGAAGCTTGTTTTGCAAATCTTGGTTGAAGCGGAACCGAATCGATCGCAGCCGCGCAAAATCGAATCGGACGCAAATTTACGCTTGACGCGAGTAGTATTCTACGACGAGCAGTTCGTTCACCTGAAGGGCAACCCATTCGCGTTCAATCACGCTGTTGACCTTGCCTTCCATTTTGTTTTTGTCAAACTCTAAATGGCTCGGCAGGTGAGCCAAACCGGGAAACTGAAGGTTTTGCTCTAGCAGCTTGCGCGATCGATCGCTGTTGCGAATGCTGATCACGTCTCCGGGTCTGCACTGATAGCTGGCAATATCCACCACGCGCCCATTCACCTGCACGTGACCGTGATTCACCAGTTGACGCGCACCGGGAATGGTGGGAGCCATGCCCATGCGAAACACGGTGTTGTCCAAGCGCATTTCCAGCATTTGCAGCAGCACTTGACCTGTGGAACCTGCGGCACGACGCGCCTTGCGGACATAGCGAAGGAGCTGCCGCTCTGACAACCCATAGTTGAAGCGCAGCTTTTGCTTTTCTTCTAGACGAACGGCATATTCCGATCGCTTCTTGCGAGCTTGCCCGTGCTGTCCGGGCGGATAGGCACGTCGGGGACTTTTGCGCGACAGCCCTGGTAACTCTCCTAAGCGGCGCACCACCCGCAGGCGTGGCCCTCGATATCGAGACATCTTGCTTCCTCTTGCGAAAAACCGACCCAAAACTATAATTATAGGAGCAATTTTGCCGATTGCAAGCAGCGCTTCGCTAGTGGTGCGGATTTCCTCACTGGAGCCGATCGTTTGCGTGTTGCTACGCTAAACTAAATCGGAGCTTCATGAAAATCGATCGCGGTTCAGTAAGATTTACTCATTTGTTAAAACGCAAATGATAGAAAACCTGAATCATCCAATTTTGTCTACAGCAAGAACACGGAAAAACCTGTGCTAGTATGAATACTCGGAAGAGGTGACGGCACTGGTAAAGCTCCATAGACAGTGCAGCGCAAACTTTTCTCACTGAATTTCTCAGGATTTCAAAAATTCGTTATGGCTAGAGGTGTTATGAACCAGCAGGTTGTTCACCCAATGGTGAAGCTCCAGCGTCAGGTGCGATCGCTTGTTGACTCCAAGATGATCAAGCCCACAGACAGCATTTGGAAAATTGCTTTGCTCTACGGAGACGACTGGGCGTACTGGAAAAGCGAACTGCTCGAATTTGAATTCTCCATGCAAGATCCGGTCAGTGATTTGCTGGCCGTTGAATCTTGGGAAGAAGACAGCTAGAAGCTAGCTGCGACCCGGATCTCTTCAGTCCCGCCCGTTGCGGCGGGCAACGTTCAGATCCGCTACTGAGACAGAGGCAAATCTGGCAGATGCAGCGTGAAGCAGCTTCCCTGGTCGATCGCTGACTCTAACGTGATTTCACCGCCGTGAATCTGCGCGAGTCGCTGCGAGAGCGCAAGGCCAAGGCCGCTGCCCTGCTGCGTTGCGTTGCCAATTTGCTCAAACGGTTGAAATAAACGAGCCTGGTCTGCTTTTGAAATGCCGCTTCCAGTGTCGATGACGGCGAATTGCGTTTCGCGATTCGATCGCGAAACGTTCAACCTGATCGATCCAGTCTCGGTAAATTTGATGGCGTTTGAGAGCAGATTCATGAGAATTTGACGCAGACGGCGGCGATCGCCGATGCAGGTTGTCACCTCTGGCGCAACATTCAAAACCAACTCAAGTCCGCGATTGCGGGCGCGTTCTTGCAGCAGCACAATGCAGGATTCGCACAGTTCAGAAACCAAAATTTCTTCTAAATTTAACTCTTCGCGGCCTGCTTCAATGCGCGACAGATCCAGCACATCGTTAATCAGCTCCAGCAGATGTTCGCCGGAAGACAAAATCGTTTCAATATACTGCTGCTGCTTGGGATTGAGCGGGCCAAATAGCTGCTGCACCAAAACGGTTGAAAAGCCCAAAATACTCGTCAGTGGCGTTCTCAGTTCGTGACTCATATTTGCCAAAAATTCGCTCTTGGCTTGATTGGCAGCTTCCGCAAGCTGCTGCTGTTCAGATAAAGCCTGAGTGCGCTCTTGAATAAGGCGTTCCAAATATTCGTAGCTGCGGGCGCTGTGCAGCGCGATCGCCGCCTGTTCTGCAATTTGCTCGACAAATTCAATTTCCTCGCAGGCAAAAATGCGCGGTTCGCTCGTCGTATGCAAAGAAAGGTGGCCGAAAAATTCGT
The DNA here is from genome assembly GCF_014696105.1 of Microcoleus sp. FACHB-1515. Classification (GTDB taxonomy): domain Bacteria; phylum Cyanobacteriota; class Cyanobacteriia; order Elainellales; family Elainellaceae; genus JAAUTJ01. The sequence continues at coordinate 76,867 of NZ_JACJPO010000038.1, read as the reverse complement.
TGCGGACAAACAGCGGCACGCGCAACAGCGATCGAATCTGCGATCGCCGCACCAGTTCAACATCCGCATCAGGCAGCGATTGCGCTTGCAGGTCAACAATTTGTAGGCTGCTGTGCTGCCAAGTTTCTGCATCCGGATTGGCGATCCGAAACCAGGCGGCCAGCGGCAACTGAACGCCCAACATCTCTGGAACGCGCAAGTTCGATCGCCATTCTTGAATCACCTGTATTTGTTCTGCACAAATATTCCAAATGACGACGCGATCGACCCGCAAGCCTTCTCCGGTCAGGCGAACAATTTCAGCCAGTACCGAACTGGGATGAAGCTGTGAATTGAGCGATCGTCCAATGCGGCTGAGCAGTTCGGCGCGATCTGCCTGCTGTTGCATTCGCTGGAACGCCTGAAAGCGGCGGGTAATTGTCGATCCCAGCAGCAGTGCCGTTTGTGACAGCGCCAGCATATAGAACTGCACCTGTGCAAGAGCAAATCCAATCTCAGGTGGTCTGGTCTGAAACGCTTCAATGTAGCCCGCTCCCAAATTGAGCAGCAGCGTGGTGATGGTGGCTCCGGGCAGGCCATAGCGCACAGTCAACCAGATCATCGGCAAAAATCCGATGTAGGAGAAATTCGGATAGCCCTGAATGCGAACTCCAAACGCAAGCCAGAGGCAAATCAGCAAAGTGGTACTTTCCATCAGCAGCCGCAAGAGGACAAACCCCGCTACGCGCAACTGTCGCCACTTGTGCCGCTGCCACGCACGCATCGCAGGCGCAATCCAAACCAGTGAAAACGGCGCAACTGAGGCGATGCCAATGCTATCTCCCACCCAAACATGGAGAATGTGCAGTCCCCAGCTTGACCAGTCGATCGCACCCGCAACCGCCAGCGTTGTCACGCCCAAAATCGCAAACAAAAGCGGTGCAAGCAGCGTTGCCACAAACACAAACCGAAGCGTATCGCGAAATCGGCGCAGGTTTGGTTCAACTCCAAGATGCATCAGCAATACGCTGGCACCGCCATAAACGATCGTTGTCAGCAGCGCAAACACCAAGCCAACCAGCGGCGAGAGTCGGTGTGGCGGAATCACCACAATGTCTAGCAGCACAGGCAGGCCGATGGCAAGCACGTAGACTTTGCCAAAGACCAGCGGCAGCACAAAAGTCAGCGCCGAAGCTGCATAAAACAGCGAGACTTCTGGAGCCGTTTCAAAAATGTCGGTCACGCGATCGAGCAGCAGCCAAGCAATTGTGTAGCCCGTCACAATTAACGCCGATCGCGTCGCCTGCCTCACCTGTTCCGTTTGCGATCGCGGCAGTGTCATCATCAGGAAATTCTTGGGCTGCACTCAATCAGCGGCCATGCATCCCTAGCTAGCCTAGCAGTCGATGATATCGCGCTCGCAGTTCAATTAAAATTGGTTAGACGGAACGCCGCCGTAGCTGCTGCAACGCTTGCAGTAACGCATCTGGATTGGGCGGCTGTTTGCCGTAGCGCCAATCTACATAGGCTTGCGTAATCACCGCGATCGCGTCCGCTTTTTGGGGCGGATGGTGCGGCTGAATCGATTGGGCATATTCGATCGGCGTTTGGGCGTTGTGTTTCGGCCAGCCCTGCGCGGTGAGGCGGCGCACCATCTGCACATAGATTGATTCGGCCATTGGTAGGCGAGCTAGCCAGCGGCGATCGCGCCATTGTCGCCAACCGCTCCAGCCCAGCCAACCGAGAAATGCAACGACAATTAGCCCGACTAAATTCAGCAACAGGCCGACCCAGCCTTGACCAAAACGAGCGGCAATCCATCCCAAAACAGAACCGATCGAACGAGCGATCGCGCCAAACAAGCCGTTTAGCCAGCCTGCGATCGGCGAGGGCAGCCAGCCCGCCACCCAGTTCCACACCTGCCGCAACACGCCAAAGGTTTCAACTTCTTCAACCGAAGGCGGCAGCACTTCCTGCCCAGGAATCGGGTTGAACGCAAACCAGCCGTATTTGGGAAAGTACACTTCCGTCATCGCGAAAGCGTCGGTATTTCGCACCACGTAGTAGCCCGTAAACGGATTGAATTCTCCGGGTGCAAATCCGGCAACAAGGCGACTGGCAATCCCGATCGATCGCAACATCACCGTCAACACCGTCGAAAAGTGGTCGGGATAGCCGCCCTCATAGCGAAACAAAAACGCTTCGACCATATCTTCATCTGCCCCAAAGAACGGCAGTTCTGGCAAAAGCTGATAGTTCTGCTTGAGATATTGCGCTAGATACAGCACGCGCTCGTAATCGTTGGTGAGCGGACTGGGCGATCGCGCTAAAATCTCCTCGGTGCGCTGCCGGACGCGATTGCGAATTTCAGCCGGAACGTTCAGATAAGCATCGCGAATGTACGGTGCATAGTTGCGCGTTGCCTGGCGAAGCTGAGTGCGATCGCGATAGGGCACTTGCGAGACGACCGTGTAGGTGACGCCTTCGGCCAGAACGACCGGAGATCGCAGACCGCCTTCGGAATCGATCGCCACCTGTTCAGTTGGAAAGTAAAGTTCTTCAGCCGCAAACAAAACGGGGATCAAGTTCGGCATGTCGGCCACGATCGTATAGGTCTGAATCACTTCTTGCGTGCGGCTCAGCGTCACCTCGACAGGCAGCGAAAAGCGAAACGACCACGACGATCGATCGAGCGTTTTCAAATCGCTATCGTCATTGCGCGACACTTCCCAGCCTTGTCCTGTATAGCGATCGAACGCCAATACGCGCCAAAATCCCGGAGACTGCGATCGCACCCGCATCACAACAGCAGGCGTCAAATTGCCGCGCAAATTTTGATTGATCTGCGTGTTGAAGCCGTAATAGTTGCGATCGTCTACTTCACCAGGGCCAGTGGTTGCCGTGCCGCTCGTCCCTCCGGTTGTTTGTCCCTGCTGCCCTTCACCCGGCGTAATCACCGTGCGACCATTAAAGCGGCCTTGAAAAGGAATGGTGGCGCTAATTGGAAACGTGCGGACTTGATATCCGGGTAGGCGCGGCAGGCTTGCAAAGATGACTAAACCGAGCGCGATCGTCATCAGCAGAACGGCGGCTAAGCGGCGCAGCGAAAGATTCACTCGCACCTGCTGCCAGCTCCCGCTCGCTAAACCGAGGCGCGATCGATAATCCAAAATCAAGACAGGCAGCGCGATCGCCAGAAACAGCAGCAGCAGCGGCGCAAACACCAAGGTTTGACTTAAGGTCGCAGCCACGCCCAGCAAGATTAAGCCGATGATCATCGAGTAGCCCAAGTCTTTGCGGCGCGGCAAATCAAAGCTGTGAAAGACCTGAAGCTGAATCAACAGTTCGGCCAAGGCGATGCGCGTGTCGTTGCGCTCGGCCACAATTCGCATCAAAAAAATTGCCAAGGCAAGCAGCATCGCGATCGCAATGCAGAACTTGACGGCGATGTTGCGCTGTCGGCGGCGCGACCAACTCCAAGCCGCACCGACAAAGCTCAGCGGCACTGCCCAAAAGCTCACGCCGATCGCCTGCACCGCATCCGCCGCTGCAACATCAGTGGCAATAATGCCAACCGTCACAAGAGCTTGAACCAGGATGCGAAAGGCGATCGAATCTTCGGGCGCTTCAGTGGGCGGTCGATCGAGCCGTTGCTGAATTCGCGCCAAAAGCGGCAGACGCAGTTGATTTGACATGAAGGCGATTGCGGCAATTCGCTTCTATTATGCCGCGATCGCCTTTGAGCCGCGTGATTTCTCGATTCCCTCAAGCGAACAGTAAGATATTTCTATCTGGGATAGCGTTTGGAGAAGATTGCGATCGCGCTGCCCACTACAAAGGAACGACGATGACCGATCAGGTGATTTTGCTCGTCGAAGACAATCACAAAGATGTCTTCCTCATTCAGCGAGCCATTCGCAAAGCTGGAATTACAACTTCGGTGCAGGTCGTCAACGATGGCGATGCCGCGGTGCAATATCTCGCTGGAGAATCGCAGTTTAGCGATCGCACCCTTCACCCGCTGCCCGTTTTGATTTTGCTTGATCTCAAGCTGCCACGCCGTTCTGGAGCCGAAGTTCTCATGTGGCTGCGCCAACAGCCAGAACTTAAACGCTTGCCCGTCGTGGTACTCACTTCCTCGCAAGAATATACGGATGTCAACCAGCTTTATGACCTGGGCGTCAATGCCTACATGGTGAAGCCGCCGACATTCGACAATCTTGTGGAAATCATCAAAACGCTCAACCTGCACTGGATCGTCTTCAACGAAAAGCCGCAGACCAATAGCGCCTAGGAGCGCTTTGAACCCAGTAGACCCTACTAATTTTTTGGCAGTGGATTGGTCGGTGAAGCTCCGGGTGCGGCGGTTCTGGGCGTGGCGGTTCCGGGTGCGGTAGGAAGCGTGGGGACTGGGGAGGGCGTTGCGCTGCCCGGAGTCGGAAGCGGAGATGCGCCAGGAAATAAATTTTGATTGGGATCGAAAGGATCGATCGCTCCCCCTGGAATGTTTGATCCCGGTAGTCCTGCGCCCGGAGCGGTTTGCGGATTGGTGGGCAGAAGTGGCTCGTTGGGCGTTGCGATCGGCGTTGAGCCGGGCAGCGTGGCGAGGGCAACGCGATCGCCCCCAACCGATCGCAACAAATCCAGCACACCCACAACATCACTATATTGCGACTGCTGCGAGGCATACAGCACAATTAGACCGTCGGGCTTTTGCTGGTTATATTCGGTCAGCGCTTGCTGAAGCTGGTCGCGAGTGACGGGCTGCTGGTCAATGTAGGTTTGGCCGATCGGGTCAACGCTGACGATGAATAAATCGCGCATTTGAGCAACGCCTGTCGAAGCTCTGGGCAAATCAACGTTGATTGCCTGCTGGCGCGTTAAACCGAGCGCAGCCAAAATGAAAAACGTCAAAATGCAGAAAACCACATCGATCAGCGGAACAATTTCGATGCGGACATCGGGGCCGGAGGTGTCTTGCTTGAGCTTCATGGCGATCGGGTGTCGAGGGTCAGCTTAGATAGGTTCAGTGCCTTCAATGCGGGTTTCGGGATCGAGGGGGGGAAGGACGCGATCGCCCGAATCAAAGTTGCGATCGCGTCTGCGGTGGCTGCGTGCCCAGTGGTTGCGGTAGAGCAGTTCTAGCTCGTTGCCGGACGATCGAAAAATTTTGGCCTGACCGTAGACAAAGCTTTGAAACAGGCGGTAGAAAGCGAGAGTGACGATCGCCACAATCAAGCCGCTTGCCGTACTAATCAGCGCTTCCGAAATGCCCAGCGTTACGCCTGCGGTTGAAGACGTTCCCAAGTCGCCCAGCCGAACTGAACTCAAGGAAGCAATCAGGCCAAGCACGGTTCCCAACAGGCCAAGCAGCGGCGCGATCGCGATCGTAGTTTCCAGCACTTTGTCGCCTCGGTGCATCGCGGTCAGTTCTTCATCTGCACTCGCTTCAAGCGCAAGCTGAAACACTTCTGGCTCTGGATCTTCTAGCTCCAGGGCGGAATAGAGGAAACGTCCGACTGGCTGATCGCTCGACTTGCGCGAAATTTCGGTAGCGGCCTGCCAATCGTTGCGGGCAGCGTCGATCACACGTCCGGCGATCGCCCGCTGGCGGCTGAGAATTCGCCACCAAAACCACAGCCGCTCGATGATCGTGCCCAGCGTCAAAATCGACAGCACCAGCAGCGGCCACATGGCAATTCCGCCCCGCTGAAACGCTTCAGTAATATTCATGTTCTACCTCCCTCACTTCGCTCGCGTCCCTTTCCAAGGCATTTCAATTTTAGAGACTTAATACCCCGCCCGACGCATCATTTCCGGTTCGATTTGTTCTAATTGTCACTTTCCGCAGAATTTAAATGGTGCAATCGCGCCGCGCCTGCCGATTCATCTGCTGCTGATCTCGACCGTTGGAGCACGTGGAGGTTCCGATCGCGAAATTAGGATCGCGATCGACCTGACAAGTTCAGCTCTTTGCCCTTAGTTTTCAATCTTCGTTCACACGCTCTAACTTCTTGCCCGGAAAAAGCACCTGCATCACCTGGTTCAGCGATTGACCGTGCCGCTCATGCACAAAAATCAGCGGCAGTAGGGCAACCAGTCGCACCACGCTTGAGAGGGCAAACAGTCCGGGCAAGCCGCCGTAATTTGCAAACTGCGTGAGTAGGCCGCCAGTCGTTGTGCCGATCGCTCCGCTCACGCCTGCCACTGCTGCGGCGATCGCAAAAAAGCTGGCCTGATTGCGCGTCGGAGCCACGCCAATCTGGAGATTGTTGCTGCATAGATCGATCGCCGCCCAAGTGCCGCCTGTGAACAGATGCAGCGCAGGCAACCACAGCCACAGCGACCAAGCATTCGTACTCGTGCCCAGCCACAAAAGCGGCGTGATCGCCACCAAAATGCCGCTCAGCAGCAAAAGCGGACGGTTGCCGACGCGATCGGCAATGCGCCCCCACACCACCAGCATGATCATGTTTGCGCCTGCGGCAAGGCTGTTGTAGAGCGTTACCCAGCGAATATTCAGGCTGAGATTATCAAGCAAGTACAAATTGAAAAAGGGCGCGCTCAGATTCACCGCAAACATCCAAACGCTGATGTAGAGCAAAAATCTGAGGAAGTTTGCATCTTTGACAACATCGAACCAGACCGGGGAATTGAGCGTTTCGGCTGGTTCTGATTGCGCGGAAACTTGATGCTGCACTTGTGGATTGACATCCACCATGAAAAACTGAAAGCTCAAGCTGACGATTCCCGCCACGATGCCGAACAGCAAAATGATTCCGTAGCCTGCAATGCTGCCACCGCGCCATGCCGACACCAGCCAGCCTAAAATCGGCACGGATAAAAGATTGGTGAGACTGGCCGCACTGTTGCGGAAGCCAAAATAGCGACCGCGCAAGCGCCGAGGAACGAGAACCGCCAGCCAGCTTAGCCAAGCCGCACTGCCAAATGCGCCTAGGAAATGAGTGACAAAGACGATCGCCAGCGTCCAGTTGACAAGCTGATGCGTGTCAACTTTGCCCCAGCTAAACAGGGCGATCGCCCCGACCAGAATTAGCCACAGCAGGCGCGAGGGGCCGTAAATCCACAGGCAGTAATAGTGGCGGCTGGTAGAGCGTTCTGAAAAATAAGCACCGATCGGCTGCAACAAATTCGCCAGCATCGGAATCGACGCGAGCATTCCAATTTCGACCGGGGTCGCGTGCAGTTCAACCAGAAAGTTGCTCAGCAGCACACCGCCCGCAATGTTCGAGAAAATAGTGGCAAACACGCCGTCTGCGGTTGAGGCGCGAAGGCTGGTGCGAATAGCGGCTTTGGACGTTGCAGGGCTGAGTGCAACGGGCGGCGTAGTGGAAATCGATCGAGACACAATCGCGCTATTCTTGGGCGAAATCACGTCAGCGGGCAAAACATCCATGCTTATGCTTAAAAGTTGACGGAGCGGCATCGCCTCAAGCTGGCCTGGCACCAACCTCAGCCCCACAAGGCTTTAGATTGGTCAATACAAATCATAGACGAAGTAAGATATCAGCCAATACTTAGTCTACTCACCTTGACGACCCTTGCAGCATAAACGGGGATCACTGAATTTCACACCTGCCTATTGAAAGGGATATCGACTGTATCGATTGAACGTTAGAGTGGTGTGTCCGAAGACAAAGTGGCAAGTTGGCTTTGCCTCAGATGCAAGATCAAGATGCGGCTTTGGCCGTTGCTTCAGAGGGTGTGGCCTCTTCAGAAACGGCTTCATCGACATGAATTGCAAAGGTGAGCACCGTTTCATCCACGCCTTTCAGTTCAAGCGGGCTGAACTTGGTGATCGTGTCTTGGTCGAGGTAGTCGGCAACCGCAGCGGAAACGAGGATGCAGCTTGGTTCAGCCGCTTCTTGGATGCGAGCCGCAATGTTGACGCTGGGGCCGATCGCCGTGTAGTCGGCACGTTCTGCCCCGCCAAACATGCCAACCACCGCTGTTCCCTGATGAATGCCGCAGCGAAACTGGACGCGATCGATGCCCAGCTTTGCCCAGCGGTCGTTGAGGCGATCGAGGGCGCGATACATCTGACGAGCGGCGGCGATGGCACAGCGAACTTGCTCATTGGGGCTGGTTTCTTCAGGAGCGCCAAAGATCGCCAAAATTGCGTCGCCCATGAACTTATCGACCGTGCCGCCCTGCTCAAAAATGGCGTGCGTCATTTCGGTGAGATATTCGTTGAGCAGTTCGGCGACGCGGCGCGATCGCAAAGTATTCGAGAGCTGCGTGAAGCCGATGATGTCGCTAAACAAAATCGTCACCATGCGCGGCTCCGGGCGTAAATCAAGCGCGAGTTCGCCCTTGGCGGCTTTTTCCACCAACGAGGGCGGCAAGAATCGCTTCAACACCGATTCAGTCAGGTAGGTATTCAGTTCAGCGACGCGCCGTTCGTTGGCTTTGAGCGCAAGCAGATTGCGAACTTCGGCCAAGAGTTCGCGAGCGTTAAACGGCTTCGACAGATAGGCATCTGCGCCTTGCTCCACGCCTTCGAGTCGCGTGTCTTCGTCAGCTTTAGCCGTCAGCAGCACGATCGGCGTGCCCTGCGTCGTTTCATCTTGCCGCAACATTTGGATCATTTCCATGCCCGACACTCCCGGCATCATCAGGTCGGTGATGATCAATTGCGGACGCTGCGACTGAGCACAGTTGAAGCCTTCTGCCCCGTTGCGAGCCGTCAAGACCTGATAGCCCTGCTGCTGCAAAATGCTGGCAACATAGTTACGCAAATCGGTATTGTCATCGACAACGAGAATCTGGGCGCTGGTGTGGCTCAGCGGCGTTGCAGGTGAGAGAATCACAGGCACGCTGTCGGGCACGACCTCAGAAGATTCAAATTCAATGTCGGCCAGTTCGATCGCTGCTCGGCTATGTTCAGTTTCAGCAGGCACTTCGATCACCTGCTCGGCAGGCAAATGGGCGATTCCGGTTTGCAGCCAGACGGTGAAAACTGTCCCTTGGCCGTAAGCCGATTCAACCGACACTTTGCCGCCGTGCAGTTCCACGAGTTCCTTGACGAGCGCGAGTCCCAAGCCGCTGCCTTCAAAGCTGCGATTGGTCGAGCCATCTGCCTGCCGAAAGCGCTCAAACAGATAGGGAATCTGGTCAGGCAAAATGCCGATTCCCGTGTCTTTCACTTGAATCAGGCAGTGTTCGCCTGCGGGTCGCACCGTTACGATGATGCTGCCGCCTGCGGGCGTAAACTTCATCGCGTTCGAGAGCAGGTTGTAAATCACCTTGTCGAACTTTTCCAAGTCTAAGTAAACGGTTGGCGCATCAATCAGTTCAGTTGAGAGCGCGATCTGCTTTTTCTCGCAGTAGTGCTGGAACGAATCAACCACCTGAGAAACGAATTCCACCAGGTTGGTTGGGCGAAAACTTGGCTGCATCCGGCCTGCATCGAGCCGCTGCAAGTCCAAAAGCTGATTCACCAGCCGCAGCAGACGGCGTGAATTTCGCAGAGCAATGACAGATTGATCGTGGGTCAGTCCTTGGCCTTGGGCGACTGCCGACTCCAGCGGCCCGATCGTCAAGGTCAGCGGCGTGCGAAATTCGTGCGAAACATTTTGGAAAAACTCGGTCTTTTGGCGATCGAGTTCCAAAAGCTGCTCGGCTTGCTGGCGCGTTTTTTGGTAGAGGCGCGATTGCTGCACGGCGATCGCCGCCTGAGCCGCCACCGCCTGCGCCAGTTCGATTTCTTCCGGCTGCCAGTGGCGCGATTGCTGCGTTTCGCGCAGCGAAATACTGCCGATGATTTTGCCGTCCGAAAGCAGCGGCACGACCAGTAGAGCGCGAGCAGGCGATCGCAGCGGTAAATCCTGCACGTTCATTTCTGGGTGCAAGCTCAGATCGTCAATGATGACGGGAAACTGCGTTGCCAAAAGCTGCTGCGAGACGGGATTGCCTTCGATCGGCACTCGCGACTGTGGCAACTGCTGCGGGCGCTGCGCGGCCTGATCGTCGTGCGTGTAGCTGCCCGTTTCCGAATTCCAGCCGTGCCACTCGATCGGCATGTCGTGTTCTTGGCTGGCGTCATATAGGCCGACGCACTGCACAAACTCATCGTCTTCTGTCCACAAAGACAGCGCACAGCCGTCTGCGTGCAAAGCTTGACAGAGCTTTTGGGTAATGGCAGCGAAAATATGCTGGGGATCAAGGCTCGATCGAATCGCCGTCGTGATTGTATTGACAAGGGCTTCTCGCTTTGCCAGAGCTTGAACGCGCTCATAGGTGCGAGCTTGCGAGAGCGCGAGGGCGGCTTGGTCGGCAACGAGTTTGACAAGCTGCACGTCGTGCGATTCCCAGGTGCGGAGGCTGTATTGATGCAGGGCAATGACGGCCATCAGTTCTTGCTGACAAATCAGCGGCACGACCAAGCTCGATCGAATCTGGGCAGCTTGATAGGCTGAAATGCGATCGATTTGCTGGGGATCGCTTGCCAATTCCTGCTCGGCGTTGTTGATGACGTGAATTTCTTGCGTTTCCCAAATCGTGTGCGCCAGCGTGCCGATCGTCTGAGTCGATCGCACTTCGGCAGGCGTTGCGGCTGCTTCAGCCGATTCTGACGCAGTGTAGACAAACCATTCTGGCTCGGTGTTCGCTTCTTGAGCAGGCTTGAGCACGCAGCAATCGACTTCGAGCGTTTGGCCGACAGTGGTGGCGATCGTTTGCAGAATTTCGCGATAGCTCAGCGCACTGCGAATCGTGCTGGTAATGTCGTTGAGCAGCGATTCTTGACGCAGCGTTCGGCGGAGCTGCTGCGTTTGCGTTTTGAGGACGTGGTGCGCGGCGGCAGCTTGGCGAACAACGGCTTTGAGTTCTTCGTCATCCCAAGGCTTGGTGACATATTTAAAGACTTTTCCGGCGTTGATCGCTTCAACCAAATCTTCAACGTCGGTGTAGCCCGTCAAAATGATGCGGATGATGTTGGGATATTTGGTGGCCGTTAGCCCCAAAAATTCTGTGCCGCTCATCGAGGGCATCCGCTGGTCAGAGATAATGACCGCGACTTCGCCTTCTTGCTCTAATACTTCAAGCGCGGCAGGGCCACTTTCTGCCCGCAGCACTTTGAACTCACGGTGAAAAGTGCGGTAGAGCAAATCCAGGTTGTCGGGTTCGTCGTCAACAACCAAAAGTTTAGGCTTATTGTTAACTGGGGATGTCATGCACCGCGCTCCTGCCCGACGGCAGTTGAATATAAGATTTTCCGCCGAACTGAATGTTGCCCAGGCCGATCGATCGATCGTGCCAAGCACAGCGTCTTTAATAAACTTAGGTTTCCCATTTTTGAGCAAGCGGTAGCTGGCTCAAGCGAAGTTCCAAGACGATCACGATCGGCAGCGCACCCCATCAACCCCGATGCCCTTGTGACAGGTCGGATAAACTTTGTTCTACACCCATTCTGATCATAGACACAAAGATTTGCCAAACCTGCCAGTGCGATCGCGCAAAAGGAATTTTTCGGTTGAACATTCAGCGATCGCTAGCGATTCTAAACTCGTTGTAGCCAAAACGACCAGAATCGACAAATCTCGCTGCCGATTGCTCGATCAAACAATCGGTAGCCGATACACTAGGAAATCAAAGTGCTCGGTCTGGGCGGCGATCGCTTCAGCCAGCAAGAAGCACTGCTCTGTTCATCACTATCTCCATACCGTTTTCGCGATCGCTGCTCCGGATGGCAGCAACGCAACTTTACCCCGATGGCAATTTCCCCTCAAGATATTTCTGCGGCAAATGCCGATCGTCCTGCGTTTTTGATTCGGGCAGCCCGTCCGCAAGATCTGCACAACCTTACAGATCTGCTCGCTCGCAGCTTTCACTCGCAAGATGGCTTTTGGGGTTGGACTTATCCGCTGCTGCGGCTGGGTATTTACGAAGATTTACGCAATCGCATTGCTGCGCCTGCCCCGCATCAGGTGTTTCTCGTTGCCGTCCCCCCGATCGTTCAGATCGAGCGATCGAACGCTGCCGTGCCGCTGGCAGGCGGCGTGGAAATTGCCCAGCGGCGATCGCTGTGGCACTCGCGCCCCGATCGATCGCTGTATATCTCAAATTTGGCAGTGGCAGCGGACTATCGGCGGCAAGGCGTCGCCACGCAGATGCTCGCTGCCTGTGAGCGAATTGCGGTACGCTGGAAAATTCCAGATTTGTATTTGCACGTGATGGAAGACAACCATGCTGCCCAGCAGCTTTACGATCAGGCGGGCTTTGAACTGCTGCGAGCCGATGGTGCACTGGCAAGCTGGTTCGGTCAACCCCGTCAGCTTTATCTACACAAACATCTGCCGAGATCGCTGTTTTCTTAAGTATTTTTTCGAGGTTGGCGATCGCGGCGGTTTCACGTAAATTCCGCAAGCCGCTCCGCCGCAAAGTACGGCATAAGAAGTTTTTACACACCTCGATGAAGATTTTATAGACTCTTCATCTCGCCTTCAAATTCCTTGACGGTCATTGCGCTCCAGCTTTATTTTGTTTCCATAAAATAGGAATTAGGACGGAAATCAAGTTTTGTATCTACCAGTTCAATCCACTCGATCATTTCAGCCAGTGCTGTTGTTCTCGTTCATTCTCGGCTCCGTCTGAAATTGTCTAATTCCGTTGACGCCCACTCACTGTGTGCCGCCGATTTGCCCCAGCGCAATTTGCGAATAGACAGCTAGAAAGTCAGCAGCGCTACCTCACTGCTTCCGCAATGGCCCAAATTTTTCTTTCGCATCAAACTACGCCCCCATCCGCCTCGTTCGATTTGTCCAATAGCGGTGCTAATTCCCGCACGGCTGTGGCACAATCCGAAGCAAAAACCGACCCCAAATTTGCATCCAACCGTCATGATGAAGAGGCATCGATTGCTGAATGTGTTGAGGTGACAGACATCTTGAGCCGAATCAAAAGCGGTCAGTTGCTGCTGGTGAACAGTCGCCGCCGCAACGGGCTGATTTTGTATAAAAGCTACTACGCCGAATTTGCAGGGCCAGGAGCCGTTGTGGGCGGTGTGTTTGACAAAGACTGCCAGAAAGTGATTGCCGTTGGCGATCTATCGCTGGTTCCGCCGGAGTCGCACGAAGAACGCCAAAAAGCCTATCTGATTCGCCGTCAGTGGATTCGCTTGACGCAGCAGTTTACCGACCAGTCAGTGCCGCTCCAGCGTGCCCAGATGATTTTGACTCAGTTTGAAAACTATTTCGATGCGGGCACGATCGCCAGCATTCCCGACGAAGCCTTTGCCCTGCTGGTTGGCGTTTTGCCGCAAACCGTCCGCAGAGCGCGTCGCCCGCCCCGCCAAATTCGCCCATTTCGCTAGCTGCGGCTGTACCAGCGCAGCAAAATTCTTGCCAGTCGATCGCTGTCGTGCCTGAGCTGTCCGGTACGATCGTTTTCCTGCATCACGTTGGCAATCACGATTCGCCGTCCGGTTTGCAAAACCGCTTCGCGATCGAAATAAACCGGATGCGAATTTTCCTGTGCATAGCGAATCAGAGCTTGCGCGGAAGGCGTTTTTTTCTGAATCAAAACGGCATCAAACAGCTTTTTGCCACAGGTGCGATCGATCGCCGCAATGTGATCCGAGACGGTGTAGCCCTGCGTTTCACCGTGCTGCGTCATGATGTTGCAGACGTAAATACGCGGCACCTCGCGACGGGCGATCGCCTCAGTAATCTCTGGCACAAGCAGATTCGGCAACACGCTCGTGTAGAGCGAACCCGGCCCGATGATGATGTAGTCCGCTTCTTCGATCGCTTGAACGGCGCGGGGCAAGGCAGGCGGATTCGCAGGCGTACAGCCAAAGCGGGCGATCGTTCCTCCCGCCTCGGTGATGTTCGATTCGCCTTCGATCAAGCGGCCATCCGTCAATTCTGCCCACAGGCGCACGTCGGCCAGCGTTGCGGGCAACACTTGACCGCGCACGGCGAGAACTTTCGAGATGGCGGCGATCGCCCGCTCCAGATCTCCGGTCACTTCGCTCATCACGGTCAAAAACAAATTGCCGAAGCTGTGCCCGCTCAGCCCGTCTCCGGCCTGAAAGCGATACTGAAACAGTTCAGTCAGTAATTTTTCCTCGTCCGCCAGTGCCGCGAGACAGTTGCGAATATCTCCGGGCGGCAAGACGCCGATTTCGCGCCGCAGTCGCCCGGATGAGCCGCCGTCATCCGCAACCGTGACGATCGCCGTAATGTTCGCACTGTAAGCCTTCAGCCCGCGCAGCAAGGTGGAAAGTCCAGTTCCGCCGCCCAGCACGACGACCTTGGGACCGCGATGCAAGCGGCGATGCGTCATCAGCACATCAATCAGTTCTGCATCGCCTTCAGGCATCAGCACTTCAGTAATCGCGCCCAGGCTGCGCGTTTGTCCCCAGAAGATGAACAACAGGCCAATGGCGATCGCGATCGGTCCGCTGACATGGCTGGGCAGCACATTGGTGATTGTATTGAGCAGCCGACCGATGAACCGCGTCAGATAAAAAACCGGAGTTTGGTTCGTCCAAATTGCCGCGCCCAACGCGACCATCAGCACGCCCGCCACGCTCATCAGCAGCCAGCGCTTCACCGACAGCCCTGGCGCAAGCCACTTAAACCAGCGCTGCACGCGCCCGTTTGACTCGCGCGATTGCCTTAACGCGCGAAGCGCTTGTTTAAGAATGCTAGACATTGCTGACACACGCAAAGAAAAGAACGCTCAACGATACGCGACTTGCACCCGATCGATCGCTGCCAAAACCGTAACTCAATTTCGGTGAATTTTGCCGCAGCGAATCACAGAGATATTAAAGCCTGGGCGATCGATTGCAAAGGGGAAATGGAAATTGAATGTCGAACGTCGAGGATCAGCACAGAGGAGCGATTGTGGCTGGATGATGGGGACTAAGTACTCTAGCGCATTTAGGATTTGCTGCGATAGGCTCGTCGTCGTACCAGAAAATCGGGCAGATCGATCGACTGAAATCGAGGTTTAGTGGACGGTAGCTCGTCATCGGCAGCGGGCAACAGCGGCTCGATTGCCGCCCACACGCTTGCCACTGTGCTGCCCGAATCGATCGCGCCTCGCAGCAGTTCGCGTAGCTGCAAAAGCTGAGTTTGACTGGTCGTGTAGCGGTCTTTCCAGTGCTGCACGGCAGTTTCGTATTCTTCGGCTTGCCGCGCTTGTTGCAAAATTTGCTCTTGCATTTCTGCCGCTTCACGCTCCATTGCTTCGATTCTGGCGTGATTGCCCGCGCGATCGCCTTCTAATTCCTGATAGTTTTGCTGCCAGACCGCTTGCTGCTTGAGCAAGCGATCGAGTTGCGTTTCAAGTTCTTCGACTTTGCCTTGCGCGATCGCCAATTCCTGCTGCAACTCAGTTTGCATCAGCGGTTCAAGCGAAAGCTGCGTGACGCCATTCGCGGTGAGTTGCGCTTCCAGATTCGCGAGGCTGGCCTGATGCTGATTCAGACTAAGGCAAAGATTGCGAATTTGCTGCTGAGCGGCGGCAAGCTGCACTTCTAAACTGGCCGTTGTCATGCGGCTGGTTAGTGATTCCGATTCGAGTTCAAGAATGCGCTGCTGACGCGAATCAAGGGCGATCTGCAAATCTTGAAGCTGCTTTTCCAAGCGGCGGCGATGGGCGTAAACTTCGGCTTGATCTTGGGCAAGGCGCGATCGCAACTGCTCTAACACGTCCTGCTGACCTTGGGCGATCGATTCGGTCGTACTCAAAACTGACTGCACGGCCTGATCGCGAAGTTCGCCTTCGCTGGCTTGCGCTTCAATCAGTTGCCGCTGCTGATTCAGTTGCAGTTTGAGACGCGCGATCGCCTGCTGCTGCACATAGGCAAACTCCTCTGTCGTTGCCAACTGCGCTTCAAGAAACGCCTGATCGTGAACTTGCAGCTTCAGATCTTCAATGCAGGCCAAAGCTTGGTCAAGCGCTTGTTCAAGGTGATAGATGCGGCCAACCCGCTCATGGTCGAGCGTTTGCGCCTGCGCCAGGTCATCGAGCAAAGCTTGATAGGCGGCGGCAGAAATCGCACCGTCAGGCGGCAACTCGATCGCCACATCGTTTGTAGACCAAACCGCTTCGTCCGGGCGTGACACTCCACAACCTCCCACAAGCACCGCACTTCAATCCAGCAGCCACAACGGGCACATCACTTTCGGCGCGGCACAAGCCAAAAGTCTTCGCTACAGTCTACAGGATTGTTTCAAATCTTGGGCGATTCTACGGAAGATTTTGAAAACTGCGCGTCACACCGATTTTGGCGGCAGGGGTGCGGGTTTCTGCTCGTTCAGCGACCAGCGGTAATCGATCGGTAAATTGGCGCGGCGGCAGCTTTCTTCCAGGTGCTTTTGCTGGGCGAAGGCTTTGCGTAGCGTGATAATCAGTTCTTGTACCTGTTCTTGCTGGGGCGATCGATTCAGCGCGAACATCGTTTGCCGCTCCAAAAGTTGCAGCACCAGTTCGTAGTGGATATGAGAGGGAAGAGGAATTGGCTCCATGAAACCCAACGATGTTCCTAAGAATGATTGAATCTAGGCGGAAGGCATGAACAGCGATCGAATCGCCGCAGCACAATCAGGTTGCTTGACGATGGATTCGCCAATCAGAACCGCAGTTGCACCAGCTTGGGAAACCTGCTGCAAATCCACTGCGGTGTGCAATCCCGATTCGCTGACAACGGTAATTTGGCGAGCTTGCAGGTCAGCGGCGCGATCGCGCAACAGATCGCTTGTTGTTTGCAGGCTGACTGAAAAATCTTCTAGGTTGCGATTGTTGATTCCGACCAGTTTCACGCCCTCAATGGCAAGGACACGATCGAGTTCGGCTAATGTGTGCACCTCCACTAATGCCGTCATGCCAATTGCATTGACGATCTTTACAAAGTATTGCAGATCTTGGTCGGATAAGATGGCTGCAATCAGCAAAATTGCGTCTGCACCCGCTGCTCGCGCTAGATAAATTTGATACGGGTAGATGACAAAATCCTTGCACAATAAAGGAACTGAGACGGCAGTGCGAATCTGCTGCAAATACTCGAAACTGCCTTGAAAAAAGCGCTGATCGGTCAAAACGGAAATGCAGGCTGCGCCGCCTTGCTCGTAGGCTTGAGCGATCGCGACGGGATCAAAGTTCGGCTGAATGACGCCTTTGCTCGGTGATGCTTTCTTGACTTCGGCAATTAGGGCAGGCTGCGTTCGGGCATTTTTCAGGGCGGCAATGAAATCGATCGCAGGGGCAGTTTTGGCGACTTGCTTTTGCAGTTCGATTAACGGAACGCGATCGCGCCGTTGCGCCACTTCGACTTCTTTGTGCCACACAATTTCTTCGAGAATATGGCGCGGTTCCGCATCCGGCATCGCGACCTGATAGCGCAAAATATCGACCGCAACAGCGGGATTGGGAGGACGACGACGAATTTGCATTGATTTAATGAGTAGTGACGGCGCGTTTGTAGGCTTCGTCGAGGACTTCTGAAAGGGTTGGGTGCGTGTGGACAAGAAAAGCCAGTTCGTGAACGGTGCGCCGCTGAGCGATTGCATTGGCCGCTTCTTGAATCAAATCTGAGGCGTGAAGCCCAAAGATATGAGCGCCCAACACTTCCCCGGTATCTTGACGGTAGATCACTTTGGCGATGCCGTCCGTTTCGCCTTCGGCGATCGCCTTGGAATTGCCCTTGAAGTACGTCCGCACCGTACCCACTTTGAAGCCTTCTTCCTTCGCGAGTTCCTGCGCGGCAGGTTCGCTCAAGCCAACAAAGCTGACTTCGGGATGCGTGAAAGCAGCAGCGGGAATGCTGCGGTAGTCTACCTGACGAGCGCGTCCGCAGATATTTTCAACAGCGGTGATTCCCTGGGCAGAAGCGGCATGAGCCAGCATCAGCTTTCCGGTCGCGTCCCCGATCGCCCACAGATGCGGCACAGGCTCTCCGTCACTCAAAACGGCCATTTCGTCGTTGACCGTGATGAAGCCGCGTCGATCGGGTTCTAGCCCAACCGATTCCAACCCTAAATTCTGCGTCGCGGGAATCCGACCTGTCGCCACCAGGCAAGCGTCTACTTCCAAAATTTCAACAGTTTCTTTCGTCTTTGCATCCGCCAGTTCAATCACGACGGGCGATCCCGGTGTGACTTTTTTCGCCAGCAGTCCGACTTTGGTTTCAATATCGCGGGGCGCAATCAGCACGCGCTGGGCAAGCTTGGCGATGTCAGGATCAAATCCGGGCATCAGTTGCGGCAGCGCTTCGATCATCGTCACTTCGCTGCCGAGTGCCGTGTAGATGTCAGAGAATTCCAGACCGATGTAGCCGCTGCCGATAATTGCAACCCAAGGCGGCAACCAGTCCAATTTCAGGCCATCGTCGCTGGTGAACACGGTTTTGCCGTCGATTTCAATTCCCGGTGGCACAAACGGCACGGAACCCGGAGACAAAATGATGTCTTGTGCGGTCAACGTCTTTTCGCCTTCCGCCGTTTGGACGGAAACTTTGTGCGGTGCGGCCAGCTTGCCCCAGCCTGTGATTACGTCTACGCCCAAGCGCTTGAGGCTGTTGCTCATGTCGCCGCGAATTTTTGAGACGAGGTTGCTGGCGTGGTTGGCGATCGCTTCCCGCTCAAACACCACATTCTCGACTTGAATGCCAAACGATTTGAGATGATGGGCATTTCGCAACTCGCGCACACGACCCGAAGCCGCTAGCAGCGCTTTGGAAGGAATGCAGCCGCGATTGACGCAGGTTCCGCCCATGTCTGCCGCTTCAATGATCGCCGTCTTCAAACCGCAGCTAACAGCGTGCAGGGCGGCTCCATGTCCACCCACGCCCGCGCCGACAATGATCAAGTCGTAATCAAATCCGTTCACTGCTATTCCCCGTAGGTGTTGCATTCCTTCATTAATTTTCAACTGGAGACGGTCAATTCGACAATGGGTGTCGGCGGGTGGGTATCCGGCGGCGGCAAGCGTCTTCTTTCCAAACCTTCTGCCTTTCCACGCAAGCTTGCCACCATTCGATCGCGACATTTCCGAAAATTTTCGCTACTTTTAGAACGAGCGATCGCCGATAACAGAATTACCTGTGCGTTCAGGTGATCTGCCGTGTCACTTTTTGCTTGGGAGAAGTTGCTTTGACCAACAATCCGCGTGAATTGCGTCGTGCTGCTGCCCGCGAGTTTCAGCAGTCGCTTGAACAGCTTGAGCGCAATGTGCAGCAAACTAGCCCCGCGAAGGCAAAAAATCAAGAAGCAACGATCGACGAGGTACTAGCCGACATTGAGCAGTTTATGCAGCAGCGCAATTCTTAGCTTTGTCGCTGTCGTTGCGCTTCATAGAGAATCAGAGCGCAGGCGATCGCCACGTTCAAAGATTCCACGTTTCGCGCTAGGGGAATGCTCACCGCAAGGTCAGCCATTGCTGCCAGTTCTGGCGAAAGTCCTGCGCCTTCGTTTCCGAGCAGGAGGAGCGTGGGCGATCGCAAATCTGCCTGCCAGTAGAGGCGGTCGGCATTCGGCAGCGTTGCCACAATCTGAACGCCCTGCCGTTTCTGCTGCTCGATCAAAGTCGGCAAATCGTCAGATTCGGCCATTGGCAGACGAAACCACTGTCCAGCCGAAGCCCGCAGCACCTTCGGATGATCGAGATCGACGCTGTTGCCGCTCAGCCACAAGCCATCAACGTTTGCAGCCGCAGCCGTGCGAATAATCGTACCGAGATTTCCGGGATCTTGCAGCGTATCGAGCAAGACGCCCAGTTTGGGATCTGTGGGTGGCTCGATCGGCAGCAACCGATCGATCGTTGCCACGACACCATCCGGATTCACCGTTGTGGCGATCGCCGCCAGCACTTCAGGACTGACAATCTCGGCGCGATCGCAGCGATTGATCGCTCGCTCATACAGCGCAAGATGCTGACGCTGCCAAGACTCGGTGCAGCAAAGTGTCGCCAAGGATCGATCGGTGGCGATCGCTTCTTCAATCAGATGCGTTCCTTCCAGCAAACTAAGCTGCTGTTCGTGCCGCTCTTTCGCCTTTTGCAGCTTGCGGAGTTGTTTAATGAGCGGATTTTGCAAGCTGGTGAGCACAAGATCGCCTTCTGAAATTCAATCTACAGCCAGCTTACCGAGGAACGTCCGCTGCGGTGATCGACTCGGTGACTTCCAGGGCGCGATCGAGCATTTCGGCAGCGCGTTCGCGATCGGATGTGCCAAACATCGACTCGACCTGCTCAACCAGGTGAGAGAACCAAGATTGAACGGCGTTCTGCGCTGGTGCATCCTGGCTGTAGGCTTGGGCGATCGCAATGAACGCTTGCGCCTTGAATTCAGGATTGCTGATCGATTCGGCAATTTGCAGGGCGCGATCGAACTGTCCGTTTTCAGCAAAGCTTCCAGCAAAACTGGGCAAAATCCACTGCTCGCGAATCAGGGCGATCGCGCGATCGGGCTGTCCGTTCTCGGCAAAGCTTTGGGCAATGTCGGGCGCGAAGCCTTCAAGATTATTAGCCTGCACAATTTGCAGGGCGCGGTCGGGCTGTCCGGCTTCGAGAAATGCGGTTGCCAAGTCGGAATTCATGTCGGTCACTTGCCGAGCTTGCGCGAAATTCAAGGCGCGATCGGGTTGCTGGCGAAACAGATAGTGCTGAACAATGCTGTCGTAAATCGCGCTGGGATTGTCGATCGACTGGGCGATTTTCACCGCTTCCGCCTCATTGCCTGCTGCAACATACGTCAGCGCAATTTGCCGAAGCGCCATTTGTCGCTCGGATGCAGACGAAATCGATCGCGCAATTTGCAACGCCTGCTCAAACTCGCCAATTCGCGCGTAGCCTTCTGTCACTCTCGCTAACACCTGCGGACGGCGAGGGGCGAGATCTCGAACTTCAGTGAGCAGCGCGATCGCTTGATCTGGCTGATCGAGTTTGTGATAGGCGATCGCGGCATCAACAAAAAGGCCCACTTTTGAAATTACAAGATATTCAAGCGACTCTCCCCTTGCTTCCAGTGCCCGAATTTTTGGAACGGTTTGATTGAGCAGTTCGATCGCCTGCTGGGTCGCGCCGCTGTCTGCCAGTGCAGTCGCAATTCGCAGCGTTGAATGGATTTGATTGAATGCAGCTTGATTGAGTGCAGCCGCTTCGGTGGCAGGTGCTTCAATTTCTGAAACGCTTTCAAGAGCGCGATCGAAAACTTGCTGGGCGGCTTCTGGGCGTTCTGCGGCAAGAAGTTGTTCGCCCATGACGGTAAGAATCAGCGTTCTCCACCATGCTGCCTCGCTTTGCCCTGGCGCTTCAACCTGTTGGAGAAAATCGATCGCCTGATCTAAAACTGCATCCGCCCGTTCCGTTTCACCCGCTTTGGCTAGCTCAGTAGAAAATTCTGCCAGCGAAACCGGATCGCCCAGTCTTGTACTAACCTCGATCGCCAAATCCAAATGTCCAGCCTCGGCAAATTCTCTGGCTCGATTTGCCAGCGATTCGGTTGGAGAAGTCGCGCTGCTGCTACAGCCTGTTCTTTCTTGCGCTTTGGCAATCTCGATCGCTTCAGCCAAGAGGCGTTCGCCCTCTGGCCGCTCTAGCAGCCAATAGCCGCCGCCGACTCTCAGAACCGGATTCGCTTGATAGCAGCGATTGGTCATTGCGTCGATCGATTGCTGCGCCTGATCAAACACTTCAACAGCGCGATCGCTGCCCAGTGCGGCATATTCAAAGCCAATTTCGGAGAACAGTCTGGCTTTGATTTCGGTGGATGGAGAGGCGATCGCTTTGCCTGCGCTCAGGCCGAAGAGGAAGGCGATCGCGGTCAACTGGGTCAACGGCTTGACTGGAAACATGGCTGCTCAAATCTGGTGGCTGTTCAAATCCAAAAGGAATTACTGTCTTCATGCAAGACAAGTCACGATCTGGCAAATGCACCGAAATAATCTTGCAATCGTAAGCTTGCAGACGATCGCAGTGAGCAATTTGAGTCCGGTCTTTACACAGACTTCATCTAAAAGCAAAGCGGCAGCGATCGAACCTAACCGCCTTTGAAAAATCAGCCTTCAGTCAGCGCAATGGCAGCGATCGAATCTGTTAAGAATGCGGAACCCGGGACTTGAACCCGGAAGCCTTGCGGCACATGAACCTGAATCATGCGCGTCTACCAATTCCGCCAGTTCCGCTAGCGTTTTTCGACTGCGATTTACAATCTTTACGCAGATCGACTTCTTTGTCAACTGCTGTTTCAAACAGAAAATGGCAAAGCACGGTCAGACAACGGTAACATCAAATTTGCCTTGCTTGCAGTTTCTTGAATACTAGACATTCTGAAACTTTCCTGTAGAATCGAAACCAAATTTACTTCCGCGTAAGCATAAATTCTTGGAGGACAAAGCCATTACCGCTTCATTCACCCCAACCAGTTCTCAGGCTCAGCCTGAACAAGACAAGTCCATGCTGCAAGTCTGGGGCAAAACGCCGCTAGCAGGCCAAGTCAAAATCAGCGGAGCCAAGAACTCGGCGCTGGTGATCATGGCGGGTGCGCTGCTTTGTCCGCAAGATTGCCGCCTGCGAAATTTGCCTGCCGTTGCCGATGTTGCCAAGATGTGCGACCTGCTGTCGGCCTTGGGACTCAAGCTCGATCGCCAAGACGACGTGCTGGAAATTGACGCTCGCCACGTCAGCCAGTCGAAAGCGCCCTACGAACTTGTCAGCCGGATGCGAGCCAGCTTCTTCATCATTGGCCCGCTGCTAGCACGAATGGGCGTGGCGAGAATTCCGCTTCCTGGCGGCTGTGCGATCGGAGCGCGTCCGGTCGATCTGCATGTGCGCGGCTTGCAGGCGATGGGCGCCGATGTGCAAATCGAGCATGGCACGGTTCATGCTTACATTCGCGGCGTCAACAAGCGACTCAAAGGCGCTAAAATCTACCTCGACTATCCCAGCGTTGGCGCGACCGAAACGCTGATGATGGCGGCAACCTTGGCCGATGGCGAAACGATCCTCGAAAACGCCGCCCAAGAACCGGAAGTCGTCGATCTGGCAAACTTCTGTCGGGCAATGGGCGCAAAAATTCGGGGAGCCGGAACGAACACGATCGTCATCTCCGGCGTTCCTTCGCTGCACTCTGTTGATTACTCGATCATCCCCGATCGCATCGAAGCTGGAACCTTCCTGGTTGCCGGAGCGATCACGCACTCGGAAATCTCGATCGCGCCCGTTGTCCCGGATCATCTAACGGCTGTCATCTCGAAGCTGCAAGCGATCGGCGCTCAAATCATCACCGAAGCACCGAACCGCCTGACGATCGTTTCCCGTCAGCCGCGCATTGCAACGGATATCGAAACGCTGCCCTACCCCGGTTTTCCCACCGACATGCAGGCGCAGTTTATGGCACTTCTGACCTTGAGCGAAGGCGATAGCGTCATCACCGAAACCGTGTTTGAAAATCGCCTCCAGCACGTCGCGGAACTCAACCGGATGGGAGCCGATATTCGCGTCAAGGGTCGTCATGCGATCGTGCGCGGCGTCTCGTTTCTGTCGGGTGCGCCTGTTGTCGCCAGCGATCTGCGTGCTTCCGCCGCTCTGGTGCTGGCCGGACTCGCCGCTGAAGGAATGACAACCATTCAAGGACTGCATCACCTCGATCGCGGCTACGACAACATCGAAGGCAAACTGCTGAAGCTGGGGGCACGGATTCAGCGCGTCAAGGCTGACCCAGATATGAGTGCCCAATCGATCGCCCCGACGCCCGCACCCGTCGCTTAGATTGCTGTCAGTCTCGATTGCCTGCCGCTACAATCAATTTTGTAGCGGCAATTGCGTTTGATATGTCACTTTCTAAAACTCTGCTGTTGGGTCTCAAGTCCGATCACTTCCGCCATCCGCTTGATTTGCAGGCGACTCAGGCCTTAAAGCAACTGCCGGGAATGGATTTGGTCGTGCGAAATTTGCTGGGACCGATCGCAGAGCAATTCTTCTATCTGGAAAATATCGCGTCGAGCGTCTTGGTGAGCGAAAAGCAACTGCCCGACCTGCATAAACTGCTGGTGGAAGCCTGCAAAATTCTCGATCTGGAAGTGCCGCAACTCTACATTCGGCAGCACCCGATCCCCAACGCTTACACCTTCGCCATGCGCGGACGCCAGCCATTCATTGTCGTTCACACTTCGCTGATCGAACTGCTGACGCCCGAAGAAATTCAGGCGGTTCTCGCGCATGAACTCGGCCATCTTAAATGCGATCACGGCGTTTACCTGACGCTGGCGAACATTGCAGTTTTGGCAACAGCGCAACTGCCCTCGGTCGGAGCGGCGATCGCTCAAGGTCTGCAAGCCCAACTGCTCGAATGGGTGCGCTGTGCCGAATTCACCTGCGATCGCGCTGCCCTCCTCGTTGCCCAAGATCCGCGTGTCGTCGCTTCTGTTTTGATGAAGCTGTCCGGCGGCTCTCCCACGCTTGCGCCACTGCTGAACCTGGATGCCTTTCTTGAACAAGCTCGCTCTTACGATGATGTCAGCAGCAGCGAACTGGGTGAACTGCTGAAGCAGGCGCAAACTAGCCAGCTCAGCCATCCGGTTCCGGTTTTGCGAGCACGAGAAATCGATCGCTGGGCCAGCAGCCAAGATTATCAAACCCTACTCAAATCGCGTCCGGTTCGCTATAATGATGAAGCTGGTCAACCCAGCAAAGACATCCAGGGCGGATGGCGAAATTGGTAGACGCACCACACTCAAAATGTGGCACCGAAAGGTATGAGAGTTCGAGTCTCTCTCTGCCCATGCAGTTCACAATCGATTTTCCAACTCCGGTAGCTGTGCGGGAAATCGATCGCAACTGGTGTGGAAGCTGATACGGGCATTTCCTGGAGGTGGAACATGGCTCAACTCAAGCGCTGGGAATCTCCTCGGCGATCGGGTCGTAACGACAAAGGCAAAGGTGGCTCTGCAAGAGCAAGGCAGCTTCGCAAACAGCAGCAGCAACTTCGCCAAAAGCTCAAATCCAATCAATCCGCAAGCGAGGGAGGAGTTCATCTTCCCTCGTTTTTTAGCCGCGAAAACTCAGAAAAACTATACGAAAGTCGAATTCATTGGGCGATCGCGCCATCCTGTCGGTTTTGCGCTTCTCAGGAAGTTTGCCTAAATGTTATTGTCAAAAACAGCGAGCCAATCAGCGCAGGCGAAACGGGAGAGACGCAGTGGAGCAAGACCGCCTCGACCAGCAAATCGAGCTGGTGCAGCATCGACTGAATGCGCTGTGCATTGATTCACCCGTGCTTGCCAGCGTCCGGGAAACGCTAGCGCAGCTCACACAGACGATCGCCCGCCTCGAAGATCGATCGCAGCACTATCAAGATTTGTTTGAATTTGCACCCGATGCCTATATCGTCACCAACGCGCAAGGCCAGATTCTCACCGTCAATCAAGCAGCGGCAAGATTGCTCGATCGATCGCCAGATGACCTTATCCAGCAGCCTTTTCATCACTTGCTGACAGATGCATCTCGCCAGCAGTGGAGCGAAATGCTCAGCGCATTTGAGCAAGGCGCACTTACGCAAACGCAAGAAGTTTGCTTGCTGCATCACCCGGAACCTATTTATGTGTTGCTGAGCGGTTCTGCCCAGCGGCAAGCCGATCGCCTGATTCAACTGCGCTGGCTGCTGCACGACATTCGCGATCGCAAGCTTGTTGAGCAGCAGCTTCGGCAGCGCGTTGAACAAGGAGAACTGATTGGTCAAATTGCGCGTCGCATTCGCCTATCGCTAAATCCACAAGAAATTCTTAGCAGTGCGGTGGCTGAAGTGCGACAGTTTCTCCAGACCGATCGCGTTGTCGTCTACCGGATTGCGGCCAATGGCAGTGCTGCGATCGTGGCAGAATCCGTGAATGCGGCATGGCCTTCGGTTTTAGGCACCGCGATCGATCCTGACCGGATGGCACAGCGAATCGCCTTCTACAAAAGTCGCGGCTTTGCAGCGATCGATGATGCTGAGCAAATTGCTTTGCCGCCCGAAGTGCAATCGCTGGTGCAGCAGCATCAAATCAAAGCCGCTATGGTAACGCCGATTTTGCAAGACGATAAGCTGCTGGGATTAATCTGTGCCCATGTGTGTGCGGCTCCGCGCCAGTGGAAAGTTGATGAGGCGAATTTGTTGCAGCAGTTGGCTGACCAGATTGCGATCGCGATCGCTCAGTCCGAAAAGTATCAGCAGGCGCAGCAGCTTAATGCCGATTTAGAGCAGAAAGTCCGCAGGCGCACCGAAGAAGTTGAACGTGCCCTGAATTTTGAGTCGATGCTGAAGCGAATTACCGATCGCGTCCGTGATTCGCTCGATGAAGGTCAAATTCTCGATGCCGCCGTGCGCGAACTGACGCTGGTTTTGGAGCTAAGCGGCTGCAATGCCGCCCTGTACGATCTCGATCAGGGCATCTCAACCATTTGCTACGACTACACCAATTCGATTCCGACCTATCAGGGACGAGTCGCACAAATGGATCGATTTCCAGAAATCTACAGTCAGCTTAAGGACGGCTTGTACTTTCAGTTTTGCTCGCTGCTGCCCAATCCAGTGCGCGGACAGGTCGCAATGTTGGCCTGCCCGATTTTTGTCGATCCTGCTTCGTCGCAAGGCATGGATCAAGCGGTTTTGGGCGATCTGTGGCTGATCAATCACAAAGATTACGAATTTAACGACGATGAAATTCGATTGGTGCAGCAGGTGGCAAACCAGTGTGCGATCGCCATCCGCCAAGCCCGCCTCTTTCAAGCTTCGCAAGCGCAGGTCAAAGAACTTGAAAAGCTCAACCGCCTCAAGGATGACTTTTTAAGCACCGTGTCGCACGAGTTGCGGACGCCAATTTCTAACGTGAAAATGGCGATCCACATGCTGAAAAATACGCCCGATGAAACGCGCCGCCAGCGCTATTTGCAGATTCTCGAAGCCGAATCGACCCGCGAAGCCGAACTCATCAACGATTTGCTTGATTTGCAGCGGCTTGAAGTGGCAGCAGGGCCAGTCACGCTGGAAACTTTAGCGCTCCAGCGCTGGCTGCTTGCCCTGATTGAACCGTTTAAGACGCGAATTTCGCATCGGCAACAGCGCTTGCAGGTCAACTGTCCGGCCAACCTTCAGCCAATGACCTGTGACTTCGGAATGCTCCAGCGGATTTTGGCGGAACTCCTGAACAACGCCTGCAAATACACGGCTAGCGATCACGAAATTTTGCTCACCGTTTGGCAAGAAGAAGGGTTCACCGTGTTTCAACTGCAAAATCAAGCGGAAATTCCCGCCGCTGAACTGCCGCATATTTTCAAAAAATTCTACCGCATTCCTGACGCTGATCCTTGGAAGCAGGGCGGAACTGGGCTGGGACTGGCGCTTGTGCAAAAATTTGTCGATCGCCTTCAAGGAGAAATTCAGGTCGAAAGCGCACAAGGCTGGACAACCTTCACCGTGCGCCTGCTGACGCAGTTCCAAGAGCGCCAATGAAGGCAATTTGCTCTAGCGAAGTGAGCAAGAACCGCCTACACTGACTGGCAGCAACTTGGGAGCAAGTGCAATGGTTTCTGCGCGGTTTTTTCGATTTTTTGGACATTTGAATCTGCATACCCTTCGCAAGACGATCGCCAAAGTCGGCCAGCAGCGGCTAACCGGACTGGCGGCAGAAATGGCTTACAATACGCTGCTCGCGATGTTTCCGGCTATTCTTGCGGTGCTGACGGCGATCGGTCTGTTTGCTCCCTTGACGACCGCCTTCAATCAGCTTACGACTCAAATCAGCGAGATTGCTCCGGTCGAGGTGCTGACGATCGTGCAGGATTTCGCAGGCGACATTAGCACCAGTCGCAACGGCGGATTATTTTCGCTCAGCTTTGCGATCGCGCTGTGGACTTCATCTGGCGCATTGGTTGCTGCCATGACTGCGCTCGACCAGATTCACCAAATTCCGCTGTCTCAGTGGCGACCATTTTGGAAGCGCAAGCTCGTGTCGATCGGCCTGACGATCGGAACGATTTTGCTGCTGCTGGCTGCGTCGATTTTGCTGTTCGTTGGTGATTGGGCAGTGCGGCGAATTGCCAGCCAAAGCGGAGGACTCGAACCCGGATTGCTCACGACTTGGCGACTGTTGACTTGGCCGCTGGCGCTGGGAATCATTTCGATCGCTTTTGCCTTTGTCTACCGCTATGGCCCCAGCCGCTGGAATCCCGGTCAGCCGATTTTGCCGGGAGCCGTTGTTGCTGCCGTATCGTGGGCATTGCTGTCGAGCGGCTTTCGCCTGTATGTCTCAAACTTTGGCGACTACAATCGAGCGTATGGCGCGATCGGCGCGGTGATCGTGCTGCAAATCTGGCTGTATCTGGGCTGTTTGGTGATGCTGGTCGGCGATCAGCTCAACGTTACAGTCGGCGAAGCGATGCAGAAACAGGCCGCCTCGCAAAAAATCTAACGCTTGGTGCGCTGGAGAAATTCGACAATTCCCGCGCCAAAGGTGAGAAAAATCAACAGCCAAATGATCCATCCGGGCAGAAAGGCGAGCAGCGCCAATCCGCGCAACACCCAAATGGCGATCGTAATTCCCAGAAAAAATAGAAAGACGATCGTTTCCGGTCTCAGTTGCGAGATGCTGCGTTTTGGCCGATTCATCGAGTTTCCTCAAAGCTCGATTTTATCCTAGCGTTTTGCGGAAGCCAGCTAGAAGGGCGATCGCGAAGCGACCGACTCGTTAAAATGAAGATAGATTGTTTCGTTTTGTAACTATGCCGCGCGGCGTTAAAAAATCCGATTTGCCAACTAAAATCTGTCCGGTCTGTCAGCGTCCTTTCACCTGGCGCAAAAAGTGGGAAAACTGCTGGGACGAAGTGAAATACTGCTCGGATCGCTGCCGTCGCCATCGCACCGAGGCAAAACTGCCAGATTGAGCAAATCGATCGAAAGGAGAGCGCTAGAATATGATGTTCCTTCGATCGCAGCAATCATGCAGGCAGTGCAACCCAAACTCATCATTCACGGCGGAGCAGGCAGTTCTTTGAAAGGTAAATCGGGCGTCGAGGCCGTGCGGCGATCGCTCTATGACGTGATCGAAGCCGTCTACGCGCTCTTGCTGGATGGAACCAACGCATCTGCTGCGGTTGTGCGGGGCTGTCAACTGCTGGAAGATGACCCGCGCTTCAATTCCGGAACCGGATCGGTGCTGCAATCGGACGGGCAAATTCGCATGAGTGCCGCGCTGATGGACGGACAAGCTCAGCGCTTCAGCGGCGTGATCAACGTTTCGCGCCTCAAAAATCCGATCGATCTGGCCGAATTTTTGCAGACTTCGCCCGATCGCGTCTTGTCCGAACACGGAGCCGCCGATTTGATGCGCGAACTGCAAGTTCCCCTGCACGACCCGCTGACCGAAATTCGCCTGCAAGAATGGATTCAAGAACGACGCGGCAACTTCACAAAAGAAATGGCGGGCGTCGTCGCCGAAAAAGAACTGGTCAGCAGCGAAGCCGGGCGCGGCACGATCGGCGTGGTTGCCCTTGACGGTCAAGGCCGCTTGGCAGTCGGCACCTCCACAGGCGGCAAAGGCTTTGAGCGCATTGGGCGCGTCAGCGATAGCGCCATGCCAGCCGGAAACTACGCGACACCTCACGCTGCCGTAAGCTGCACCGGAATCGGCGAAGACATCATTGACGAATGCCTTGCCGCCCGCATTGTCGTTCGCGCTACGGATGGACTGTCGCTTCAAGCTGCATTTGAGCGATCGTTCACCGAAGCCGCCCACAATCAGCGCGATCTGGGGGCGATCGCCATCGATCGAACAGGCGCGATCGTCTGGGGCAAAACCAGCGAAGTGATTTTGGCTGCGTACCACACGGGCGATCGCATGGGCGACAGTTTAGAGTCCGGATCGGGTGTAATGGTCGATCGAGCCGACTAGCCAGCAGTGAAGCTCTGCTGCAAGGCCGAGAGCAGCTTGAGCGTTTGGCGCTCCCAAGTACAATCTTGCATCTGTCGGGAGGCGGCTAAACCTTTGGCTTGGGCGGTTGCGGGATCGCGGCGGATTTGCCGGAGGCGATCGACCACACCCTCAACCGTTACAGCGGGCAAAACAAACGCGATCGAATCATTCACCCAGTCAAAATCGGCGGTGATCACAACAGGCAGACCACAAGACAGGGCGGCGGTGACGCTCACCGCAGGTGTGGAATCGATCGCCACCACTGCATCGACGGAGTGAAACACCTGTGCGAGTGCTGCGTCCTTGAGAACTCCCAGATGCAAGCCAGGGAGAGAACTATCGATACCGTTCCGGGAGCGCTTCGCGATCGGCCAACTGGTCAGCAGTTGCGCTTCCGGATGCTCTGTTGAAAATCGATCGAATGCGGCCAGAACCAAGTCGCTCGGTTCACCTGCGGCAAAAATTGCAAAACGCTTCCGGTGCGGCGATCGCTCAACAGGATGAAAAATGGTGGGATCAATGCCAGGATCGATCGCATGAACGCACTTGATGCCCTGAGCTTCTAGCTGTTTCGCCACCGGAACAGAAGCAATGAGTGCACTGTAATCGTTGTCGTTTATTTTCGGCGGAGCATCAGACAGAATCCAGCCGATTTTCACAGGAGCGGCGATCGATCGATCTGCATCACGATCGAGCAGATGTAAAACCGGACAGTCTGCGCTGGCAATGACGGGCAACTGTGCCAACAGATAGCGATTGAGCGGATTGGCGATCGCCTGAAGATTCGGCGGAGACAGCAGCTTGAGGCGGCAGTGGCGCTGAAGCTGAAGCGCAAGATTAATTGCGGCTTCTGTCCAGGTGGCGCAGTGCAAAGCAAGCGTGTCGATCGATCGCACCCGACCACTTGATCGTTGTAATTCCGCTGCAACCTGAGCAAAAACGCTGTCCCAATCGTTTGCCTGCGGCTGACGAAACAGGCGCATCGTTGGATACCAAGGGGAATCGGATCGATGCAGCAGCCAGCGCCAATCTGGAGAAAATGGCAGCACGACCCAGACGGCTTTTCCCAGTGCGCCCGCGAGATGCGCCAAAGCGGTATCGATCGAAATGACCAAATCTAGCTCGGCCACGATCGCGGCAGTATCAGCAAAATTTCGCAGGCGATCGCTCAGATCGATGACGTCTTCTGGCAGTTCGACTGCCTGATCTTTTTGTAGGCTGTAGAGCGTGACACCGGGGATCGAGCGCAGCTTGAGAAATTGCTCGACGGGGCACGATCGCCGCTGGTTAATCGGATTTTTGGGATCGCCTGCCCAAGCGATGCCGATTTTGAATGAGCCTGGCAAGTTGACAGATTGCGGTGGATGCAAGTATGGAACGCGAGCAGGAATCGTGTCGATCGCAGTCTTCATCAAATGAGGAAGGCTCAGCAGCGGAGCTTGCCAATCAAAAGGCGGCAGCGGTTCGCCTTGCGAAATGACCTGAGCGATGCCTGGAACGGAGGTGAGCAGCGATCGCAAACTCGGCTGACATTCGACAATGATGCGCCCCTGATTCGCCAGCAGCAACACATAGCGCACAAATTGCAGCGTATCGCCAAAGCCTTGTTCTGCCCACAGCAGCAAGGTTTTTCCATTCAGCGGCGCACCGTCCCAGCGCGGCTGCGGAAATTGGCGCGGCGGATTGTAAGCGAGTCGCCAGCGCCATTCATATTCGGCAAATCCGGCCTGCAAATCGCCGTTGATCAGCAGCGTGAAGGCGTAGCCAAAGTGGGCTTCCCCATCGTTGGGGGCGAGGGCGATCGCGCTTTGATGATGCACAATTGCAGCGGCGGTTTGCCCCTGCATTCGCAGCACATGCGCCAAATTCTTGTGTGCTGCACTCAACTTGGGATTGTGCGCCAAAGCTTGCTCATAGCAGTGAATCGATTCGGTGAGGTTGCCTTGCGATTGCAGTGCATTCCCTAAATTAACCAGCACTTCAGGCGATCGCGGCGCAAACTTCAGCGCTTGACGGTAGGCCGCGATCGATTCCGCCAGTCGGCCAAGCTGCATCAGCGCAATCCCCAGATTGTTGTGCGCTTCGAGGTGCTGCGGCTGTTGGTGAATGACGCGATCGTAGAGGGCGATTGCCTTTTCTAAATCTCCCTGCCTTGCCGCAATCAGGCCAAGCAGATGCAGCGCTCCAACGTGATCGGGCTGCTGCTGCAACAGTTGCTGACAGATTTGCGCGGCTTGTGCCAACTGTCCAGCCCGATATTGCTCTAGCGCCCTCTTCAGCATCAGCTAGCGCGGTTCAAAGCTTTCGAGAATCAAATCGGCTCTGGGAATGAAGCCTTCGGCATATTCGATCGGGTAGTGCGTGTAAACCAGAAACGCTTTGCCTTCATGCTCACCGACATAAATTCTGCCTGTAATGTCGTCAGTGGTGTTGGGCTGTTCGTAGTTGATCACCGATCGCGCCCAATCGTAGGGCGGCGAACTGTCGCTGGCGATCGTCTTCCAGCCATTGCTCGCCAGCAGACCATCAGGAGCGATGAGCTGCTGCGTCAAATCATCTGCGCTGAGTGCTTCATTGGGAAAGAACACCTGCACATAGGCTTGCTCGTCCGGCGTTCCAGTTGGGCTGAACTTGAACCGCACGCCAGTTCCGTCATCTGCCGATTCTGGCGTTGCGACAAACTGGCCTTCGGGAATGTCAGCGATAAACTGCGGCGTTTCATAGCGCTCTAGCTCAACCTGAGTCGGTTCACCTTCCACATTGAACGTGGCCGTTCTGGGTGCGGCATCGGGCGATGTCGTTGGCGCAGGCGTTGGGCTGGCGATCGATTCTTCTGGAGCAGCCGTCGTCGCAGCAGGTGAAACGGTGGGCGCTTCTGCTTGGGGAAGACAGCCGCCTAAAAAGATTGCCAGTCCGATCGCGATCATTCGCTGCATTTCACGCCACCACAAAATTGACGAGTTTACCCGGAACGACGATCACTTTCTTGACTTCCTTTCCGGCAATGTACTTTTGCGCCAGTTCTGAATCACGGGCGTACTGTTCCAAGGCTTGGCGATCGGCCTGGGCGGGAACCTGAATCGTGCCTCTGGTCTTGCCCATAATCTGAATCACTAGGGGAATCTCATCGACCACGAGGGCAGACTCATCGACCGCAGGCCACGCTGCCAGATGCACTGAATCCGAGTGGCCGAGCAGATGCCAGCATTCCTCGGCAATGTGTGGCGCAAACGGCGCTAGAAGCAAAATCAACGTCTCGATGCCTTCACGGTAGACAGGCGAATCTTTGCTGCTTGCATCGGTCAAGGCGTTGCTCAGCTTCATCATCTCCGAGACGGCAGTGTTGAACTGATAGTCACCTTCGAGGTCTTCCGTCACAGCTTGAATTGCCGTGTGGATCGATCGCCGCAAATCTTTTTCCGGCTTGGACAGTTCGCCCGTCGATTTTGCCGTTGAATTTTTCTCGACAAATTCAGCAATCAAGCGCCAGATGCGATTGAGAAAGCGAAACTGCCCTTCCACGTCCGCATCGTCCCACTCCAAATCCTTTTCCGGCGGCGCTTTGAATAAAATAAACATCCGCGCCGTATCTGCGCCATACTTGCCCAAAACCTGTTCCGGGTCGATGCCGTTGTATTTCGACTTCGACATTTTTTCGTAAAAGACTTCCAGCCGATCGCCCGTTTCGGGATCAGTGGGATTCGCCAAATCCGCAATTTGACTCGGCGCAATGTACTTGCCCGTCACCGGATTTTTGTAGGCTGCCGCCTGCACCATCCCCTGCGTTAGCAACCGCTCAAATGGTTCATCGAAGTTCAACAGACCGCGATCGCGCAGCACTTTTGTAAAAAATCGCGAATACAGCAAATGCAAAATCGCGTGTTCAATGCCGCCGACATATTGATCAACCGCCATCCAGTCGTTGGTCTTGGCCGGATCAAATGCCTGCTGCTCATTGCGAGCATCGGGATAGCGCAAAAAGTACCACGAGGAATCGATGAACGTATCCATCGTGTCGGTTTCGCGCTTCGCCGCTGTGCCACAGCTTGGACAAGTGACATTTACCCAGTCGGCCAACTGCGACAAAGGCGAAGCACCGCGCCCGGTAAATTCCACATTGTCCGGCAGACGCACGGGCAAATCAACATCGGGAACCGGAACGATGCCGCAGTTGGGACAGTGGATGACGGGAATCGGTGCGCCCCAATAGCGCTGCCGCGAAATTAGCCAGTCGCGCAGGCGATAGTTGATTGTGCCTTTGCCTTTGCCGTTGGCTTCCAGCCATTCGATCGCCTTTTCGACACTTTGCCCCGCGCCCTTCCCTGCCGGAATTCCGTCCAACGCGCCAGAGTGAACCATGACGCCTTCATGCGCCCAAGCTTCCGTCATCGTGTCGGCATCGATCGCTCGATCCGGCGGCTGCACCACGACGACGATCGCCAGCCCAAACTTCCGCGCAAACTCAAAGTCGCGCTGGTCGTGCGCGGGAACCGCCATAATTGCGCCAGTTCCGTAGCCCATCAGCACATAGTCGGCAATCCAGATTGGAATCTTTTCGTCGTTGACCGGATTGATCGCGTAGCTGCCCGTCCAAACGCCGGATTTTTCGCGATCGTCCGCAGTGCGATCGATGTCGCTTTTGGTCGCCGCTTCTGCCTGATATGCCTTGACGCTCTCTGCTTGATCGGGTGTGGTTAATTGCCCAACCAGCGGATGTTCGGGCGACAGCACCATAAACGTTGCACCCCACAACGTATCCGGCCTGGTCGTGAAGACTGGCAGTTCGTCTCCGGCTTCGGTGTGGAAAATGACTTGTGCGCCAGTCGATCGCCCAATCCAATTTTCCTGCATCAGCTTGACGCGCTCCGGCCAGCCTTTGAGCTTGTCCAAATCGTTCAAAAGCTGTTCCGCGTAGTCGGTGATTTTGAGGAACCATTGACGCAGCAAGCGACGCTCGACGATCGCGCCCGATCGCCACGATCGACCTTGACTATCAACCTGTTCATTGGCGAGGACAGTTTGATCGATCGGATCCCAGTTGACGGCGGCTTCTTTTTGATAGGCGAGTCCGGCTTTGAAGAATTCCAAAAAAAGCCACTGCGTCCACCTGTAATAGTCCGGTGAACAGGTGGCGACTTCGCGATTCCAGTCGTAGGACAAACCTAAGCGCTGAAGCTGTTTACGCATCTGGGCAATATTTTCATACGTCCAACTGGCCGGACTCACACCCCGATCGATCGCCGCATTTTCTGCCGGAAGCCCGAACGCATCCCAGCCCATCGGGTGCAAAACGCGAAAGCCCTGCATCCGATGCACACGGGCGATCACATCGGTAATCGTGTAGTTGCGGACATGCCCCATGTGCAGATTGCCCGACGGATACGGAAACATCGACAGCGCGTAGTATTTGGGTCGATCGCCGCCGTCAGCGGTTTGATCTAACTTTTGTTCTGCCCAACGCTGCTGCCACTTTTCCTCGATCGCGGTCGGGTTGTAACGGGACTCCACTGAACGCAACTCCTGCTTGTCATCGGGTTTCCAATGAGACCATTCTAAGAGGCCAAGGGTGATAGGGTGTCAAATAGATTTGGCGATCGTGCTGCAATTTCAGCCAATGAATTTTCTTGATTCGCAACACTCGATTTCTCTCTTCGTCTACGGCACACTGAAACCCGGTGAATTTTTCTACTCACGCTATTGCGAAGCTCATCTGATTTCAGCTCAAGCAGCGATCGTGCGGGGACTGCTGTTTGCCCTGCCGCTCGGCTATCCGGCTTTAGCAGCAGGCAGCGATTGGGTGCAAGGCTACCTGCTGCATCTCAAATCCGACGCGCTTGAGGCGATCGATGAACTGGAAGATTACGATCCGACTCGTGCGGCAGGCGACAACGAATATGAGCGGATTGAAGTGGAAGTGTTTGATCTGGCGCAAAATTCGATCGGCAAAGCTTGGACATACCGAATGGAACTCAAGCGCATCTTGACGCTGCGGGGCCACTGGTTGCCGAATGGCATGTGGACGGGAAATGCCGAATCGATCGAGTTTTGAGCGCTAGGGCATTTGTGCAGGGTTGGGTGCAGTTCCAGTGGCCGCGGTTTGCGGGGAAACGGGCGCTTTGGGAATTTCGAGGATCGGGCGATCGAGCGCGATCATCAGCGCATCCGAATCAGGCTGAGCCGCAGTTGTGTCAATTTGCGAGGTGGCGTATTGTGCGCTCGGAAGATTCACCGAAACGGCTCCGACAAACAGTGCAGCGATCGCCATGCCGCCCCACACAACCAGCTTGCGCCGACGCCGATCGAGTTGCGACAAGACGCGCTCAACGGTTTGCTCAATCGGGCGATCGGCAGGAATTGGCATCGCGTGCATTCCCTGCCGCAGCTTCAGCAATCTGGAATAGAGGCACTGCACCTGCGGGTCATGCTTGAGCCACGCTTCAACTTGGCGACGTTCGTTTGCCGTTACTTCTCCATCGAGATAGGCGCTTAAAAGCTCGAAGCGGTCGCGCAGCGCTCCCGGTACGGTATCGCGCTGAGATTGACTTTGTGCCGAGTCACCATCGATCGACGAAGGGCGAGCAGAATCGTGAGCGTCAAACGAGTTGGAAGTCATGTTTACTAATCACATCGAAGATTGAGCAAGCTTTGCACTCGCACACGCACATAGACTTGCAATGCACCGCAATAGTTTCACTATAGCGAAACCTGTTTTTGCATCTCGTCAAACTGACTACATCTGTAGGCGGATATTCTAGCGGCCATCTAGGTAGTTTTGCAGTTGCGTTTGCAGACGTTGCCGCGCTCTGGCAATGCGAGATTTCACTGTCCCTAGGGAAACTCCGGTGATTTCCGCAATTTCTTCGTAGGCCATGCCTTCAATTTCACGCAGAACGATCGTGGTGCGAAACACTTCGGGCAGATCCGCGATCGCGTCGTGAAGCTGGTCATAAAACTCGCGGGTGACGAGTGCTTCCGCAGGCCCCGGATCGTCTGAGGGAATTTCCCAATCCATTTCGCCGTCTTCCATTGTGCGCGGTGCATCCAGCGACAGCGGATTGTTGTTGCGTTTGCGCTTACGCAGTTCGTCATAGAACAAGTTCGTGGCGATGCGGCTCAGCCAGCCCCGAAACTTGCTGGGATCTTGGAGGCGACGAATGTTGCGATAAACGCGAATCCACACTTCTTGCGCCAAATCCGATCGATCCGACCAGTCCGGTGCAAGGTGATAAAGAATTTTGTCAATATGCGACTGGTAGCGACGGAGCAGTTCAGCAAAGGCGGCTTTGTCAGGACGCACGCCTGTTTGACACTGCAAGATCAAGTCGTAGTTAGAAAGTTTGTCGGCTCGCAGAGGAGTGGCAGGCGTCGCCGTTTCTGCTGCCCAAGCCGGAGGCATGGATTGAGCCTGAAATGTTCCCGATTGGGGGGTGAGTGACATGACTAAAACCTTCTCCAGTCGCAAAATTACTACGAACGCTAAGTAAATCAGAATCGAGGCAGTTCAAGAGTGGCAAAGCTGCTCCATCAAACCATCGAACCAGAGTGACATGAACTAGAGTGACCGTGCTGCTCGATCGAATCGGCAAAATCAGCGTGATATGACTGCATTCCCGATACTCGATACACTCTACCGTCTGCTTCTAACTCTTAGGCCGCACCTGTAGGACGCTTTTTAATCCGCACATTCATTGGCACAGCTTTATTTCACCTCCCAAAAGTTCTTTGTAATACCAAATCTTTACCGCTCGATCGATCGCGGTTTCAGGAATTGAAACGCAACGTTTCATGAACTTTAGCGATCGCTGCTAAAGCTGAAGCGATCGCCAAAATCTTGACATAAACCTCCAAGAACGTTTGCACAAAAAGACAAAAACTAGCGGTTTTTCCAAGCTTAAGATTAAAGCTCAAGCAGCTTTTTCACTTCTAAAATGAGGTATTAAGATGGTTGGCAACGTTGATGGTGGTAATAGCTGGCAGGATGCAAAATCGCTGGGAACTTATCGCTGGCCGAATTTTCGAGTTTTTCCGGGCGTTATTTTCGCAGACGAACGAACAGACTGGTTTTCGTTTCGTTCCACTGGACGATCCTCAAGTGGAGCGCTTTTTTATTTTTCCGGTAGAACGGCTAGTCAATCCAAGTTTGAGGTTTTCTTTCGTCCAAGCGATCGAAAAGGTCTCGGCCAGCGCATTGGACAACTTTCGCTTCGTCCGCAAGAAATGAACTCTTTTGTCGCTCTAACTCGAAAACCAGGAACCTACTACATCCGAATCACTTCACAAGCGTTCCTGCCAACTAGCTATGAATATCAATTTGGCTTTTCTTTAAGACCAAGCAGAAGTCAAGCCGCTGATGCACCCAAAAATCGTAGCGGTCAGGATTTGTTTTGCTAATCGTTGAATTGCTTGAAGCGATCGCGTTCAGCAGTCGAACCACTAACTGAGTCTGCGCGCTCGACTAGGCAGACCAGCGAGATTGCGATAGCAAAGCTTTATGAATGGCAGCGGCGATCGCTTGCGGCTCTACAGGTTTAATCACATACGCTTGAAAGCCTGCTGCCAAACTGCTCAACTCTTCTTCCGAGGGTGACAAAGCGCTGACGGCGATCGCAGGCAAACACCGCCCCACATCGAGCGATCGCACGCGACGAATTAGCGTGTA
This sequence comes from Microcoleus sp. FACHB-1515, assembly GCF_014696105.1. Taxonomy (GTDB): domain Bacteria; phylum Cyanobacteriota; class Cyanobacteriia; order Elainellales; family Elainellaceae; genus JAAUTJ01. The sequence continues at coordinate 38,311 of NZ_JACJPO010000038.1, read as the reverse complement.
GCCATCTTCAAACGGCATGGCAAGATCGCTAAACATCAGGTCAGGTCGCAACTCAGGCAAGGTCGCGATCGCTTCTGCTGCTGAAGACACGGCGGTTACTTGAAGGCCGTGAATTTCGAGCATGACGCTAAGCAGCAGGCGATCGTCAAAACAATCGTCAACTACGAGGGCGCGGAGATTGGTAAAATCTGCTGGCTGATCCACATCTGGACTCACTGTTTGAATACTGTCCATTGTTCGTGAGCAATCGCTACAGCAAATATAAATAAAATCTTAAACTTGCTTCTTCCTAACAATAGCGGGCTGTTCTCGATTGTTCAAGCATTTTTTCCTGCTCAATTCAGTATTGCCTGGGGATCGCCAGCGGCACAGGCGGATCGCACACCAGTTCAAGCTGCTCCTGGCTGTGAGGATGAATGAAAGCGAGCCGCATCGCGTGTAAGTGATAACCACCATCGCCCGGAAGCGCTTGCTGATTTGAATAAGGCAGGCCACCAGGAGCATACAGCGGATCGCCGACTAACGGGTAGCCTGCGGCGGCGAGATGAATGCGAATTTGATGCGGGCGACCAGTGGCGATCGACACGTCCAGCAAGCTTGTCTGAGATCGATGCACCACACGGCAATCGCTTCGCGCCTCCAGACCTGCATCGACTGCCGCATACAAATCGCCTAGAGGCGGGTAGGCGACTTTGCCGATCGCCTGCGTAATTGTGAACTCGTCGGGCATGTCGCCACCGCAAACTAAAGTGCGATAAATCTTGAGAATTTGGCGATCGCGCATTTGCTGACTTAGGTGGGCGCGGGCCTGGGGCGATCGAGCCAGCAGCATCAGACCTGACGTTCCTCGTCCCAAGCGGTGAATGGGTGTTGGCAAATCGATCGCATCGCGCTGTCGCAACTGTCCCAACAGCGTATGCTCGACAAAGCCGCCTCCAGGCAAAACAGGCAGTCCGGCAGGCTTATTGACAACCAGCAAATCGGCATCTTCATAGGCGATCGCAAAAGGGGGCACAGGCGGCTCGACCCAAGGCGGACGGTGATACTGCAATTCTTGTCCGGCTTTGAGGCGGGTTGCTGGCGTGGTGGGGCGATCGTTGAGCAAAATTTGTCCGTCCTCGATTCGCTGCTGCCATTCGGATTCGATCGAGTGCGAATAGCGCTGAGTGTAAAATTCCAGGACGGTGCAGCCTGAGCTGGTTGGGGTGATGCGATCGCGATAAATCCAGCCGCGATTTAATTTGCTCATTTCTAACCGTTATTGAGTTCCATCAGCGATAGTTTTTCATCTGAATAGAGCCACTTTTCAAAGTTGGTTTTGCAGCGCGGCCATTCTTTATCGGTCATTGCAAACCAATCGGTATCGCGGTTTTTTCCCTTCACAATCATGTGCTGACGAAAACGACCTTCATGCAAAAATCCCATTCGCATTGCTGCCGTTCGACTGGCATGATTGAGCGCATCGCATTTCCATTCCACTCGTCGATAGCGATGCTGATCAAACAAATGACAAAGCAGCAAAAATTGCGACTCGGTATTCACTTTGCTTTTGTGAACAGCAGGCGAAAACCAAACGTGACTAATTTCAGCACGGCCATGTTCAGGGACGATCGCCTGCAATGCCACAATGCCAACTTGGGTTTCGCTCGCATTTTCAAACACCGTCCAAGTGAGAATATTGGCTTTGCCAACCATGTCGTTTTCAAGCCAGGCTTTCATCGTAATCGAGCTTCTAAATGGGCCATAGAACAAATAGTTCCAGACGGCTTCTTTTTCCGGTGTGCCATGTGAAACGGCGTAAAGTCCAGCGACATCTCTGGCCGGAACCAGCGGCATCAAAGTAACAAATTGACCGCTCAGCGGTATGCGCTCAGGCGATCGCCAGGTTGGATAGTACATCATCGAGCTTGCGAAAATAGCTCATTCTACAATGCTTCCAACGGTTCAGCATCAGGATTTGCCAAAGCGCAACTGTAACAGCGAACAATCGTCTTTCAAGGGTTCAAAATGGTTAAGCTGCTGAATCCGCTGCAAAATTTCTTCCAGGCGATCGCTGCCCTGCTGATGACAAGTTTGAATTAGATTGACGAAATCTTCGAGGCGCCAGTCTTTTTGCTGCCGCAGTTCATAAATGCCGTCGCTAAATACATAAAGCGTGCTGTTAGGAAGAATTGTGAATCGATCGCAGGCATACTGCACGCCGTCAAAAAAACCGATCGGCACTCCAGCAGTTTTGAGAAGCTGCACGTTTGTTTCATGAAACAAAATTGCAGGCGGATGACCTGCACTGGCGTAAGTTAGCTGCTGCGTCAGGCAGTTATAAACGCCATACCAAATGGTGAAATATTGATCGCCATGATCGCTCATTTGAAACGTATCATTGAGCGCGGTTAAAACCGCTTGCGGCTGATAGAAATTCGTTTCGGGTAGCGATCGCGATTGCAGCAAATTTTGAATCGATACGGAAGTGAGCGCGGATTTTAGTCCGTGTCCTGACACATCAAGCAAATAAAAAGCAAGATAGTCTGGATCAAGCCAGAAGTAATCGAAACAGTCGCCACCCAACTGCTGAGACGGCAAAAAGCGCGAATCGATCGATACTTTTCCAGCCATTGCGGTTGGTAAAAGCGATCGCACATAATCCGCAGCTTCGGCAAATTCCGCTTCAAGTCGCTGCGTTTGAAGCTGTAAATCGGCGGCGAGTTTTTGCAGTTCTTGATTCGATCGATACAGCCGCAATCCGGCGCGAACTCTGGCTTTTAGCTCGTTCACTTCGATCGGTTTGGGCAAAAATTCATCGGCTCCAGCATCGAGTCCAATGATGCGATCGGCGATCGCAGTTCGAGCGGTCAGCAAAATAAAAAAGGTGCTAGACAAAGCAGGATTGGATTTAATTTGCCGACAAACTTCTAGCCCGTCAATTCCGTCCATTTGCCAGTCACACAAGATCAGTGCGGGCTGAAATTGCTGAGCTAAAACTAAACCTTCCTCCCCATTTTGGGCTGCAATCACTTCATAGCCTTGTTCTTCAAGTGTGCGCTTCAGCACCATTTGAATAATCGGATCATCGTCAACTGTTAGAATTTGGATCATCTAGTCGTGCAGCCCTCGATCGCACGATCGCAAGAGTGATAGTTTGATCATAAGCTCAGTAGATTCACTGCTCGATCAGGATTTTGCCAAAAAAAGCTCCTCAACTGAGGAGCTTCATCAATTCTTTTTCTAGCGTGAATTAACTAGACGGCGATCGCGCCCGCGACTGCCGAAGCAATCGCCGAAACCACTGCGGTCGCAAACAGCCACCAGGCTGCTGTTGCGGCTGCTTTGCGCGTGTCTTCCGCTTGCTTTTGCGCTTGGCGCTTCACGTCTTCCAAGCGACGCTGCGTTTCAAGCTGAATGCGTTCTGCACGCTGCAAAACGCTGGTGCGAGCTGTTTCCACCTGATCGATTAAACGGTTGGCATCTGCCTCTGAAATGTCGCGACGCGAACTCAGCAGAGCCACGAGCGTATTGCGATCGAACTGTCCCAAACGGTGACGGAGCGCGTCAAATCCGGCTTGGGGATCATCCATCATCGTTCGCAGGTCAGCCTTGATGCTGTCGTAGTTCAGTTCAGGCCGTTCCAGGCTGTTCAGGTAGCGGCGAATCCGCGCGAAGATATTGTCGATCGCGCCTTGGATGCGGTACTGCACATCTTGCAGTTGCAGCAAAATTCGATCGCGCTGCGATTCAATTTGCGCCACGACCCGCTCGGCTTCTTCCGGTGTCATGTCGGGACGCTGCGAGAGCAAAGCGACGATCGTGTTGCGATCGAAGCGCGAAAGCCGCTGACCCAAGTTGCTCATGCCCAAGCGGGGATCGCGAGCCAACAGTTGCAGATCGCGCTTGATGCCTTCGGGATCGAGTTCTTCTTTGTCCGTGTTGCGGAGATATTGCTCGATCGCCGTCTCGAAGTCCATGACGCGCTGCTGCGTCCGCAAAGCAAGGCGGCGGGGCGCTCCGGTGATGCGGCGGATATTTTCCTGCACCTGATCGATCACCTGGTTGACCTGTTCTTCACTCAGGTCTTGACGCTGGCTCAGCAGCTTGACGAGCGTGTCGCGATCGACCTGCGACAAACGCCGCCGCAGTGCATACATGCCCGCCTGCGGATCGTTGAACAGCAAGTTTAGGTCGCGCTGAATGCCTTCCGGATTCAGTTCATCTTTGCCCGTGTTCCGCAGGTAGTCGGAGAGGCTGCTTGTCACCTGATCGTATTGATCCTTGGCCGCTGCCGTAAGCTGCTGCGGTGCATGGGTGACGCGATACCACGAGCCTTCCACCTGATTAAGGACATCGTTGATTTGGTCTTCGCTCAGGTCTTGCCGCTGGTTGAGCAACTGTACCAAGGTGTCGCGATCGAAATGCGAAGCTCGATTGCGGAGCGCGGCCATTCCCGCCTGCGGATCGTTGAGCAAAAGCTGCAATTCGTTTCGGATTGCATCCGGATTCAGTTCGTCTTTGCCCGTGTTTCGCAGGTAGTCTTGCAGCTTCGTCCAGGTTGCTTCGGTGCGCTGCTTAGCTTGGTCAGCGAGGTTTTGCGACTCGAACAGGACGCGATCGCGCGTTTGCTCTAGCGCATCGAGAATCGGATCGACTTGGGCAGGAGCAATGTCCGATCGACGCGAAAGAATTTCCCGCAGTGTGGCGCGATCGTAAGCGGCCAGGCGCAAAGTCAGCGTGTCGTGATCGGCCTCGGCATCCGAGAGAATTGCGCCAAACGCCCGCTGAATTTCTTCGGGGTAGAAGCGGTCTACGGGGGTCAGGGTGAGGTAGGTTTCCACCATCTGACGCAGTTCGAGCGCGGCTTGACGTTCTTCCGCAGCGCGGGCGGTCGTGATCACTTCGCGGCGAATCGACTCAAGCTGATCGGCAATTTCTTGAATGCGAGCCTGCGTGAACATGCCGCGATCGCTCAAGATCGACACAAAATCCGATCGATTGATCCGCTCTAGCTGTTCGCGCACTGCTCTTGGATCAGCAGCGGGATCGTAGATCACCTCGCGGAATTCGCGATCGATCGCATCGCGGCTGAGTTCCCAAAAATAAGCGTTGTGCAGGTAGTTTTCAATATCAGCGCGAACCGTACTGACTGGCTCATCGGACACTTGCGCGGCAATTTTGTTTGCCTGATCCCCGACTGTTGTTTGTGCCGATTTCAGTTGACCAACAATTTTTTCAACGCTCAGGTCAGACAGATCGGTGCGACCCATCAACATTCCCACGATCGGCATCACGTTCGCCTGAATTGCTTGCAGACGCGACCTCGATTTATTTTGCTGCTCGTCGCTTTGCTGCTCGGTTTGACGCGAGTTGCGGATTTCAGCAATCAACTGGTCGAGCTTGTTCGACACTTCTTTGCTGTCGATTTGGCCTTCCTGCGTCGATCGCAAATAGTCGATCAGTTGGGTCATCTGATCCGGCTTTGGCTCTTGTCCAGGCTGCGTTCTGCCCAAAGTTTGCTGCCAAACCGACTCAAGCTGCGCGGCAATTCGATCGACATCGCGCTTCGACAAATCGGTGCGGCTGCTGACCAGATCGACGAATTTCTGGCGATCGACCTGAACGCCTTGCGGCCCCACCATCGACCGCACTTCGGGATCGCTCAAAATCGACTCGAATTCGCGGCGAATGCTGGCGATGTCCAGATCGGCGGGACGAATGCGATCGATGTAGTCTTCGATCGTGTCTCGAACGCGACCGGGATCAACGTTGGGCACGAGTTCGCGGCGCACGGCAGCGGCGGCGGCTTCGGCAGTGGCAACGACCTGATTGCTCGCGGCACGTCCACCCAAAGCTGCCGTCGCCGTTCCCAAAATTGCCTGGAAACCTGATGTCGCCGAATTCACAACCGAGCCGATCAGCGATCCGACCGTTGTGGAACTGAAGAAAACCAACAGGCAGTAGTAGCCCGCCCAGATGACAAGGCCGACGATCGCGCCCAGTCCGTCATCAGAGAGCAAGCTGAGCTTGACGGCGAGATAGCAGGCGAAAAACAACGCCAGCGTGACGGTAACAAGTGTCCAAATGCCTACGGCTGCGCCGATTTTTTTCACGGTTGAGCCGAAGCTGCCGGATTTGTGGTCGTCGTGGTCATCGTGATCTGAAGATTTGCCCAGAATCGAAATTCCGGTGGCGACCGATAAATTGGTCAGGACAATCTGAAATGCAAAAGCTAAAAGAATTCCTGAAATGACCGCAATCCAAAAGCGCGGGCCAGAAAATACCAGCGACGCATCTTCGGGTCTTGCGGGTTCAGCAACCACTGCCGTCGCTAAAAACTGCAAGGGCAATGCCGCATTAAGCATAGTTTGAAACATTGATCTTTCCTCTTCAAAGTTGCCGCCGCGCAGTCTTGAAAGAACTCGCGCGATCGCAGTGCTGCCCCTTTTCAGGCAAAGTAATACTGTAGTTTAAGATCCTCGAAATTGCGCGATTGCTTCATCCCCCTCAAGTGAGAAATCGTTTTGACTTGAAGTGTTCTGAAAACGCAAATGATGCAATTGGGCGATCGAAAATCCGACATTCATCTATCTTTTGGTTTAGAAGTGTGATTTATCACTTCACGGGTCAACCAACTCCCGATAAAATTACACCGGAATAAAAATGTTGCTCCTCCGATTGACTCTGCTCGTTGCGATCGCCTTGACCTTTGCTGCCTGCAATTTTGCGTCGTCTGCCGCCAATCGTCCTGCATCCGATCGATCTGCAATGGTTGTTTCTCCAATTTCCGCTGCGATGCCCTCATCTTTTCCCTTTGATTTTGCCGCTGATTTTTCCGAAGGATTCGCCGCTGTCCGAATTACAGACCGCTTTGGCTATATCGATCGATCGGGCAGTATCGCGATCGAAGTCAATCCGGATTTCGACGGTATTTCTGCTTTCTCTGAGCAGCGAGCTGTTGCTAGAGTCAACAACATTAGCGGCTATATTGATACGGCTGGAACGATAATCGTTGACCCGCAATATCTCAGCGCTAACTCATTTCAAGACGGACTTGCCGCTGTCCGCATGGGGACAAAATACGGCTACATCAATCGAGCAGGCGAGCTAGAAATTGAACCGCAATTCGATCTAGCAGGCGATTTTTCTCAACAGCTTGCTTCCATCAAAATTGACGGAAAATATGGCTATATCGATCGCCAAGGTCGCACCGTTATTCCTGCCCAATTCGAGGATGCTTGGAGCTTTGCAGACGATCGCGCCACCGTTCGCTATGGCAATCAATGGGGCTATATCGATCGGGAAGGCAAGATGGCGATCGCACCACAATTTGATGGTGCATTTACCTTTGCAGAGGGATTAGGCCGAATTCGCAAGGGATCACAGTGGGGCTATGTGGACGCCTCTGGCAGCCTCAAAATCGCGCCGCAGTTTGATTTTGCAATGGATTTCTCAGGCGGTTTTGCTGCTGTTTTAGTTGGCAGCAAATGGGGCTATATCGATCGCAACGGCACATTTGTAATTCCGGCTCAATTTGATTTTGCGGCTGATTTTTCTGAAGGGTTTGCTGCTGTGCAAATCGATCGCCAATATGGGTTTATTGACTCGTCTGGAAACTTTGTTATTCAGCCAAGTTTCAGCAATGTCGGTAAATTTTCGGAAGGATTTGCCTGGGTGCAAACTGAAGGCAGGTATGGGTTCATCGATCGCCAAGGGAGATTCCTATCCAATTAATCCGTCGAATCAAACTACGTGTTAATTCCTGCCAAAATCAAGTTTTGAGTTTCTTAACAAAGATTTTCTTTTCGTAACCTCTTAGGGGTAGGATAAAACTCACCTCAATTTTATTTGAACTGCATTGCGTCACGCAGCTTATTCGTGTCAGGCAGTTTCGATCATTCCTAACCAAGAGGCATCAAAATTCATGACTGCCGTTACCCAACTTCCTACCTTTTGCGAAGGCATCCAGTACTTCAACGACAACCTGCCCCAATTCGATCGCTACGGCAAAACCGCCGTGATTGCCGAAGGTGAGCAGGCGATCGCCGACCCCACCGATCCTGCTGCGGTTTATCAAACGCTGCTCGCGGCTGATGCCCTGCGCTATTTGACGCTGCAAGTTACGGCCAGCAAAGCATCGGGGCATCCGGGCGGGTTCGCCAGTCAGGTCGAGGCGTATGCGGCACTGGTGATGCTCGGTCATAAAAATATCGTGACGGAAGTGGGACACCACGCGCCCGGTTTCTATAGCGCCATGTTCCTCGATCGCTCCCTGGAAGATATGGGGATTGTGACCGTTCAACAGTTGCGCGATCGCTTCCGCGAACAGCACGGCCTGCTGGGACATCTATCCGGCTTCATTCCCGGCATTCTTGCCCCGGCTGGCCCCCTTGGACAAGGCCAACATTTTGCAATGGCCGCTGCCCTCCTTCACCCTGGCAAGCTGTTTCCCGTCACGATCGGCGATGGCGGACTGGGTGAACCGTATGTGATGAGTTCGATCGGCCACTTCCACACGGCCTATCCCAGCGTCACGAATTTCCTGCCTGTGCTGGTCTGGAACGGCTATTCGCAAGAGCATCACAGCATGGTGTCTACGCAGTCGAACGACTCGATGATCGCCTACTGGAAAGGCAACGGCTTCGATGAAGTCGTCTTGGTCAATGCCAAAGATTTTGACGACCAAAATCAAGCGGGCGACTATGTAGACAGCACGGCTTTTTCCTTTGAGCAGCGCATGGCTTTTACACAAGCGGTTCTGGAAGCGGCTGACCAAGCGGCAAAAAACGCGCTCGGCGGCAAACTCACCGTTTTAATCATCAAGCAGCTCAAAGGAGCAGGCGTTCATGCTCGCGGCTCCAAGTCGCACAACCTCTACGCGCATCACACGCTCGACAATGCCGACATTGTTTCGGCGCTGCAAGCTCGTGCTTTGTCGCCCGCTGCGTGGCAACTGGTGCGATCGAATGCCGAACGCGCGGGCGGCGGCTCGGCCTCAAAAGTGGCCGTCACCGAATCGATTCTGGAGATTCCCGACCTTGGTACGCTGCCGCTAGAAGAGTATGCGATCGGCGGTGAGAAGAAAGTTGCAACAACGGCGATGGGGCGTCTGGTCGCCGCTGTGGGCAAAAAGGACGATCGCTACCTTGTCACCAATGCCGACGGCAATGAAGCATCAGGCATCGCCAATATCAACCAAGCCCTCAAAATCATTCACCCTACAGCCGACGATCTGTATAATCAGCAGCCAAAAGGTCAGGTATACGAACCCTTGAGCGAAGATGCCTGCGCGGGGTTGGCAGTGGGATTGGCATTGATGGGCGGGCGATCGCTTTGGTGTTCCTATGAGTCATTCGCGATCAATGGCCTCCCGATCTGGCAAACGGTCACGCAGGCAATGGCCGAACTGCGCCGCCCTACGCCCGCCACCGTCACGCTGTTCACAGCGGGCGCACTAGAGCAAGGACGCAACGGCTGGACGCACCAGCGCCCGGAGATTGAAGCATATTTTGCCGCTATGATGCGAAACGGCAACATCTTCCCTTTGTTTCCACCCGACGCCAACAGCATCCAAGTTTGCTACGACTGGGCACTGACTCAGCGCAACAAAGGCGTGGTGATTACGGCCAGCAAATCGCCGCTGCCGATCTACACGACGCTAGAGCAAACTCGCCAAGGCTTGCAGGAGGGCGCGATCGTCCTGGAAGAAACAGCGGGCGAAACACCCGGAGCCAAAACGATCGTCCTCGCCGTGATTGGCGACATGACCTTGATGCCCGCCCTCGAAGCCGCCACTCAAATTGAGGCACAAGGGCTGAAGGTGCGCGTCGTGTCGATCGTTTCTCCCCGTCGCCTCTACCGCGCTTCCGATGTGAGTTGGGATACCTGCTCAGAACCGGATGGCGGCTTTATGGATGACGCCACGTTCGATCGCGTCTTTGGCGGCGATGTCCTAATTGGCATCACAGGCGGAGCGAGCGGAATGCTGGAACCAATCATGCTTCGCAGCACAGCCAAGCGCGACACGTTTGCCTGGAAGCGCGGCGAAACAACGGCCACTCCTGCTCAACTGATGGGATTTAACGGCATTACCGGAGAGTCGATCGCCCAACGCGCCATTGCGCTAACCCAATAAAAGCCATTCAAATTTGAGGGAACGCCCTGCTTGGTTATCGATCGAGCAGGGCTTTATTTTACATTTTGGGTATCTTGGATGTGGCAACTGAATCGATCGCCTCACCTCAGGACAGCAATAATTCAAATGAGCAAGATCGCAGTAACCGCAATGAGCGGCCCCAAATTTGTTCGATACTTTTCTCCAGTTATTCAAGCGCTAAAAGAACTGGGCGGCTCAGGGCGTCCGGCTGAAGTCAGAGAGGTAATTGCGAGACAGTTAAATATTTCTGAGCAAGAAAAAACTGAATTATTAGAAGGAGGTGCGCCTCGGTTTGATAATCAAATTGCCTGGGCAAGATTCTACCTTGTTAAAGCAGGATTACTCGATTCTTCTAAACGAGGCGTTTGGAGTTTAAGTGATAAAGGACGGGCGATCGACACGCTATCTACAAAAGAATCGCTGTCGCTGTTTAAGCAGGTTCACGCTGAATTTGAAGGCGAAAAGGACACAAAAGAATTCTCCCCGCAAGACGAATTAACCGAGGAGGACATCGCACCGAACGATACTTCGGTTAATGACGATTCCGTCTATCGAAAGCGGTTACTTGATGTACTTATATCCTTGCCACCTGCGGGGTTTGAACGTTTATGTCAGCGACTCCTCCGCGAGTCAGGTTTTGAGCAAGTAGTCGTGACAGGGCGATCGGGCGATGGTGGAATTGATGGACAGGGAATTTTACAGGTCAATCCATTTGTCAGCTTTAAAGTACTGTTTCAGTGCAAGCGATACACAGGAGCAGTCTCGGTTTCTCAGGTGAGAGATTTTCGGGGGGCAATGATGGGCAGAGCCGATAAAGGCATCATCTTAACAACTGGAACATTTACATCAGACGCGCAAAAAGAAGCGGTCAGAGATAGCGTTCCACCGATCGAGTTAGTTCACGGTGAAAAGCTTCTCGATATGTTTGAGAATTTGGAACTCGGTTTAACGCCTCGAAAAACATTTGATGTCGATCTTCACTTCTTCAAAGAGTTTCAGGTTTAATCTCGGTAACCTTCTAACTAAACAACTGCTGCACCGAAACCGAGACATCTGGAAAGGCCAGGGGATTGATGCTGCCCCCTGCGAAGGTCTGTTTGGACTGGTAGCCCGCTGCTGTAGGCGAGTCCGTTCCGGCCACTTTGAGCGATCGAAACACAATTAACTCTTTAGCCTTCAAATTAATCACCCAATACTCGCGAATACCCGCTGCTGCGTAGATTTGGGTCTTAACCTCCAGATCCTTTTTCAAGCTAGAATCCGAGTATTCAATCAGCCAGAAGATATCTTCCGGGTACGGGTGATGCTGCAAATACACCGCGACCGAGTGCGGTGCAACGATCGCGATGTCTGGCTCTGGCTCCGAATCGTTGGGCCTCAGGGTGACGGGTTTGGCCTCGCGAATTCGGACGCGACCGCCCAGCAGCAATCGCAGGTAGTCCGCTGCGTTTTGCGAGTAAGCCGCGTGGGGCGTACCTTCCGGAGGCATCTCAACAATTTCTCCGTTCAATAGCTCAACCTGGCGATCGTCAAGAATGCCCGCCGCGATCATGCGGTGATAGTCCTCGATCGTCCATTTGGCTGTGATGACTCCGCTCATGTTCGATCGCCTCACCCTTGCTTGTGCTAAAGATTGGTTGAAATGGCTTGTACTGGACAGGTGGGAATGCACTGTTCGCAGACCACACAGCGCGATCGCGTAAAGGTCAGTTGAAACGTTTGTGGATGCAGCGCTAAAGCTTCAGTCGGACACACGCCCGTACACAAGCCGCAATCGACGCAAGTTTCTTCATCGATTACAATTTCGCGACTCGCCAGGGAAACGCCGATGTTTTGTGACTGCATCCACTCTAGGGCGGCATCAAGCTGGTCAATATCGCCGGACAGTTCCACGACCAGCGTGCCGATTTGATTGGGTGCAACCTGAGCGCGAATGATGTTGGCGGCGACGTTGAAATCTTTCGCCAGCCGATAGGTGATCGGCATGTGAACCGATCGCTTGGGAAAAATCAAAGTGACCCGCTTTTTCACAGTCGCTTGCGATCGCTACACTAATAAACAGCTTTCGTTTATTCTACGCAATTGACTCTATGACGGCTGGCTCAAATTCAACTGGAATCGCAGCACGCCTGCGTAACTTATTAATTGTTTTGGTGGCGATCGGGCTGAGCGTTGCAGTCTTTTTTGGCCTCAATTCTAAGACAAACGCGAGTTCGCTCACGGCAATGGCCGAGTCTGCAATGCCGCTCGAAACCGCCTTGGCAAACGGTAAACCAACCTTGATGGAGTTCTATGCCAACTGGTGTACCTCGTGTCAGGCAATGGCTCCCGACCTGTATGCGCTTAAGCAGGAGTATGACGATCGCGTCAACTTCGTTATGCTCAACGTCGATAACTCCAAGTGGCTGCCTGAAATGTTGCACTATCGGGTTGATGGCATTCCGCACTTTGTCTTTCTCAATGGAAAAGGAGAATCGATCGCCAGTTCGGTCGGCGAACAGCCGCGCAGCATTGTCGCAGAAAATCTCGATGCGCTTATTGCCGATGTGCCGCTGCCGCATCTGCAAACCAACGGTCAAACCTCACAGGTCGAAGTGCCGATCGAAACATCCGGATCGGCAGATCCCCGCAGTCATGGCGCTCAGGTCGTCACGCCTCAAAGCAAGTGATTCCTGAAGCAAAACGTCAAGGCGCAAGACGCATCAAATTAGGTAAAGCTTTAATGAATTAGTTGCTATACTATGTGAAACCACAGCCCGGAATATAGAATATCGATACCCAAACTCCGTCAGTTTCCTGGAAAGCAGAAGCTAGAAGCGACTCGGAGGGCTGATTTTGGTAAACCTACGCTTGAGTAAAGATGCGATCGCAAGTGCTTGGCTGCGGCTCGGCGCTTCGTCGCCCTACCAGCCTGACATAGTGCCCACCACTCAAGCACTGTAAGCAACTTCATCTCATTTTCAAGCGGATTTTCGGAGTGAGTTATGCGTGACAGAATCGATCGCAACCCAGTTTCTAAAGTGTCTGTTATCGGCAAGGCGCACCAGCAGGCCGCCTCGCAAGCTGGCGATCGACAAGCTCGCAAACGGCTCGGCGACTATCTGGTTGAAGCCGGACTGCTCACCAAAGCCCAAATTGACGTTGCCCTCAACGATCAGCACCTCGCCAAGCAAGAAGGCACACCGATGAAGTTTGGTGAAATTTTGGCAACTCGCGGCTGGGTCAAGCAGCAAACGATCGACTACTTTATGAAGAAGCTTGTCGTGCCCGAACGCCGCAAGCAGGCCGAAGCTGCTCGTGTCAATTCGCCTGCACCACCAGTTGAGCCTGTTCGTCCTGCTCCAACGCCCGATCGCTTTGTCCGCCGAGAGGCGCCGATCTCGAAGCCGTTGCCCTCGGTGAAATCAACGGATGGCGATGTCAATTGGGTCGGTTGAAACTGATTCGATCGCCACTCCATCCGGCTATCCGCAGCTTTCCCGCTTAATTTCTAAGATTGAGCGAATTTGTTATATCTCGGTGGAAAAAAGCCACAGCCAAACCGGAAGCAGCACCAGCAGCAAAATTGAACCGATCGCCAGTGCCGTCACGGTCAGTTCGCGATCGAGGTCATATGCCTCCGTCAACACCAGCGTCGCAAACGCAGGCGGCATCGCCATTTGCAGCACCAAGACCAACTGCGGTGCGCCATGAATGCCAAATCGCGGCAGCGCCATTCCCACCAGCAAGGGCACAATCAGCATTTTGATACTCAGGCTGACGGCAGCACTGCGAAAGCTCAAGCCAGACGGAATGTGACTCAGCCGCATTCCCAGCAGCAGCAGCGCGATCGCAATCATTGTCCAGGCACAGCCGCGCAGCACATCCGTCATCACCGAGGGAAGCGCGATCGATCGCAATCCCAGCCCGATCCAAAAACTCCACAAAGCCGGATTCTTAATGACGGCCAGCAAAAATTCACTCCGGCTGCGGCTTTTGCTGCCAAAGCGAGCGGCCAAAGCAGCCCCCAATCCGTAAGCGCCCAGCGTGCTGCCGATCGTGTCGTACAAAACCGCCCAGGCAAAAAATCTTTCGCCCACCAGCGCTAGCACAACCGGATAGCCCAGATAGCCTGTGTTGCCGACCATTGCTGACAGCAGAAAGCTTCCTTGAGTAGGTTTACTGAGGGGCGATCGCCGCAGCCACAGCCCAGCAAAACTGGCACTCAGCGTGATTGCGCTCCAGGCTACAATCGGCGCTATCCACACCGCTGCGTGCAGATCTGCCTGCTGCAAAAAGCCAATGATGCTGAGCGGCACGCCAATCCAAAACAAAAATTTACCGAGCAAAGCAGGAATTCGCTGCGGCAGTTGCCAGCCGAGCAATACACCCAAGCCGACCCAGCCTATCAGTGGGGCATACAGTCTGAGCAGATTCACACCTAAACCCGACATGCGACAGAATGGAAAGGACAAGAAGCAGACCCGCAAGCCTGGTCTGCCTCAGTCTACAATCACGAAGGGGTGGCAACACAAAAGTCGCGTGAGTCAAAAGAACGAGGTTGCTGCGTGCAGAACAAGTCTGTAGATTCGATCGATACCGTTCCGGGAGCGCGTCGCGATCGCTCTGAAAAACCATCCCGGCCTAATTCGCTGCGCGGTGACGACATCCCCGAAGCGCTTCGAGCCGAGCCGAATGCCTCCGTTCCGCCTGCGCGATCGCGTCCGTTGCGGCTGCCGTTCTTGTGGGGAGCCGTCGTTTTGAGTGCGGCTGCATTGGGATTTGTGGTTTGGCAGCAAATGCAGTTGCCGATCGCTCAATCCTCGATCGGGCGTTCTGCTTCTTCTGCCGTTGCCGGACTTGATCAGTCTGCCGATCGTCTTGCCGTCACGCCCAGCCCGTTGCCTCCACCGCTACTCGGACATTTTCCGTATGCACAAGCGCCCGCTGCTTCGCTGGCGGCGATCGTTTCCGACGGCAGCATCAAGCTTCGGCAGCCTGCTGCAACGCGATTTGTCGAAATGGTGAAGGCGGCCAACGCGCAAGGCATAGCGCTCCGGCCAATTTCAGGATTTCGATCGCTCAGCGAACAGGAACATATATTTTTCGATGTGAAAGCCGAACGCGGCCAGCAGGTGCATCAGCGAGCCGCTGTCAGTGCCCCTCCAGGCTACAGTGAACATCACACCGGATACGCGATCGACATTGGCGATGGTGCAAATCCGGCTACCGACTTGCAGCAAAGCTTTCAAAACACAGCGGCATTTCGCTGGCTTCAGCAGAATGCGCCGCGCTACGGCTTTGAGATGTCGTTTCCGCGCAATAATCCGCAGGGCGTTAGCTATGAGCCTTGGCACTGGCGGTTTGTTGGCGATCGCACCAGCCTGGAAACCTTTTACCGTGCTCGTTCTCAACCTCGATCGCAACCGTGAACCAACTGTCGCTGAACCTGATCGCAATCACTATTTTTACTCTCGTGATGTCCAGTCTGCTGGGGCCGCTGGTGCATCTGTCGCCTGCTGTTCCTGCTGTTGTGATGGCTAGCATTCTCGGACTGGCAACGATCGACACCTGGAGTTTTCAAGGTCAAGGCCGTGCCCTTTTGCTCGATAGCCTGGCTCGCTTTTCGCCTGACCATCGCGATCGCGTCATTCGCCACGAAGCCGGACATTTCCTCGCCGCCTTGCTGCTCGACATTCCCGTGACGGGCTACACGCTGAGCGCGTGGGAAGCGTGGCGGCAAGGTCAAGTTGGAGCGGGCGGCGTCAGCTTTGACACGACGGCGATCGAAGCAGAAATCGCAGGCGGCACAATTTCCACACAAACGATCGATCGCCTCTGCACTGTTTGGATGGCCGGAGTTGCGGCGGAAGATTTAGTTTATGGTGCGGCAGAAGGCGGTGCAGACGATCGCGCCAAGCTCGTTCTACTGTGGCAGCAGCTTCGCCGACCCCTGACTGAGGCGCAACTCAAAGCGCGATGGGCAGCACTTCAGGCCAAAGCGCTGCTTGAAACGCATCGATCGGCTTACGATGCGCTGGTGGAAGCGATGCAAAACCGCGCTCCGGTTCAAGACTGTGTCGCGATCGTTGCAAACTTGACCGCAACTTTGTGATTCAGCTTGTGCACCGAATCGGATCACGATGTACCAAGCCTTGGAGTAGTGATAACTGCCATTCACATCTAGGGGTGAAACGATGAGCAAGTAGATGGGCAGATCGGCTGGCGGCGATTCGCCACGTTGCAAGAAATGATTCAGACGCTTTTCCGCCGAGAAGTAGCGGCAGCCGTGATGAACCCTGTGCCGCGATCGGTTTTCCCCTTCCTGCGCCAAATCAGTCAAGAAGCGATGACTTCAGGAATGCAAACGTCTTTGCTGGCGCTGCTGTTTACGGGTGTGTTTTGTGCTTTCAGCGTCCCTGCCCAAGTATCCCTCGCCCAATGCAAAAGAGAACGCCTAACGCTTTGGGATGTGCCTGCGCCTGCTGCGTCGGCCTGTACGCTAGTCGATGCAACGCTTATCTTCTGTAGATCTCCAACATTACGTTGTTTGAAGTTTTCTGTCAGATTGCAGAATCGGGTAAAAGCGCTGCTGTAAACTAATGCCAATCGAACTTTTCGGCTTTGGCTGGAAGTTCGGCGAACACTCAGTCGATCGGTCTTGGTAGGGGGTTCAGCCCAAGCGCCCGTTAACACACGACCGTTAACATTACATAGTCTGGAGCCTTTATTCAATGTCCCATTCAGTCAAAATCTACGACACCTGCATCGGATGTACCCAGTGCGTTCGAGCCTGTCCGACAGATGTTTTGGAAATGGTTCCCTGGGATGGCTGTAGAGCCGGACAAATCGCTTCTTCCCCCCGCACCGAAGACTGTGTGGGCTGCAAGCGCTGCGAAACGGCTTGCCCGACCGACTTCCTCAGCATCCGCGTCTATCTGGGCGCAGAGACTACGCGCAGTATGGGCTTGGCCTACTAGCGTCATTCACGCCCATTCAACGCGAAGTAATCGATCAGGGGTTCACAGAACCCCTTTTTTTGTGAGCAAAATCGCGCTCATTCGCAGGGCTGAACTTCCATGCAAGACATTCATAGATGTGATGCGTATCGTATTTTGAACCTTTGTAAACGGTTTTATATATTAAAAGAGTGGCAAGAAAAAGAAGAATTGAATCCTCAAAGAGGAGCCAGAGAAAATGAGAGCAACACACGAATTCATTCACAGCACTCCACAAATTACAGCACGATCGAACGCAAGCAGCAGCCGTAATCCTCGTAAAGAAATCAATCAGCTTTGGCAGCAGTTGATCACCTTCTTCGCTGGCAATTCCGATCCGAAAATTCAGCGCATTCGTGAAGACAACTGGCGCGTTTTTGACCCGAAGACCAATCGATCGCTCAGCTTTACGTCCGAGCAAGAGGTGCGTGTTTGGCTCGATGAGCGCTACAGCTTCTAAACTGAATATTTGAATCAGTAATGGATGAGCTTGAGATCAGGCTCATCTTTTTTTGAAAAAATTCTGCTCGATCGCGTGTTCCAATAATCGCCAACCGTATTTCCGCTGAATCATTCAGATCGCCTGATCGCCTCGATCGTTAATTCCTATCTGTTATTAAAACGTTTTGTCTTCTAGCTTGAAGAAACGTCCTGCAAACGCTGCCTCAAGTCATTTAGAAAAGACATGACCACCCAAATCAACTGGCTTAATTTTGGCGATACACCACTGACGCGATCGCTTGCTGCCCTTCAGCCTCCGGTGATGATTCCGCCCAATCGCGCTAGCCGTCCTTCGATCGTGCCTCCTGTGATCGTGCCACCGCCGACTGTGTCAATGCCAACCGTAACGCCGCTGATGCTGACTGGAAATGCCAGCGCGAATCGGATTAGCGGCGGCAACAGCAGCGATCGAATCAACGGCATGGGCGGCAACGATACGATCCTGGGCAGTTTGGGAAACGATGAACTGACCGGAGGCGGAGACAGCGACATATTCATCATTCGCGCTGGCGACGGATTGGACACAATCACCGACTTTGGCGGAATTGGCATTGGGTCTGTTCCAACAGCGGCAGCGATCGCCAATCTGGACACGATCGAATTTCAAGGTGAAGGATTGATCGCTCGCAACATGCTGTTGACGCAGCAGGGTAGCGATTTGGTGATTAGCTTTGAAGGCGTGTCGCAAACACAAGTGACACTACGCAACTTCAGCCTGGAAAATCTGGACAACCTGCAAATTACCACTGGCGCATCGGTCAACGCAGGCAACATTCGCTTTCACGGTCAGAGCCGAGTGGATGACAGCTTTGATGTATTTGATGCGAACAGCATCCAAAGCCATCTCTACAACCGCAATACCGTGACGTTTTTGAACGACCTCAACAATATGGTTTGGGGATACGATCGCTCCAACGACGTGATCAACGGTCAAGGCGGCAACGACCAAATTGTCGGACTGAGCGGCGACGATTTGCTGCGCGGTGGACAGGGAAGCGACACGCTCACGGGCGGCATCGGGCGCGATCGCTTTGTTCTCACAGCCGGAACGGGCAGCGATCGCATCACTGATTTCACGATCGGCCAAGACTGGATGCAGTTGACAGGCATGACTTTTCAGCAACTCAGCATCAGTCAGGGCACAGGCACAGCCAGCCGCGATACGGTCATTCGCCTGCGGAACAGCAACGAAATTCTAGCCACCTTGAGCGGAGTTCAGGCCAGCACCGTGACGGCAAACAGCTTTGTGACGAATTAGCAGAATTCGCGATCGAGCAAAGCGGCGATCGTGGCAATCAGCTCATCGGGGTCAACAGGTTTGGCTAGATGTCGCTGAAATCCTGCTGCGATCGCTTGCCGCTGATTGATTTCCCCAGCGTAGGCAGTCAGGGCAATCGCCTTGGTTCCGGTTTGCCGCAGATTCGATCGCAACTGCTGCATCAGCGCATAGCCGTCCATCTGCGGCATTCCAATATCGCTAATCAGCAGGTTTGGCTTGACGGTTTCAAAAATTTGGAGGGCTTCGATCGCAGAACTGGCCTGAGTGACGATCGCACCTGCTGCCTCCAGCGTAAACGCAGTGACATCGCGAGTGTCAGCTTCGTCATCGACCAGAAGAATTTGCACTCCGGCGAGGGGGAAGTCGGAGGAGGAAGCGGGGAGGTCGGAGGTCAGAGGCCGAGGGTCGGCAGTTTTGAGGAGCGGTAGTTCGACGGTGAAGGTTGCGCCTTGACCCTCGCCTGCGCTGCTAGCGGAAACGCTGCCGCCGTGCAGTTCAACCAAGTTGCGGACGATCGCCAGTCCCAAACCCAGCCCGCCAAATTTGCGCGTGGTTGCGCCGTCTGCCTGTCGAAAATAGTCGAACATATGGGGCAGAAAGTCAGGGGAGATGCCGATGCCCGTATCGGAAACGGTGAGACGGGCGACAGGCTGAGAGCCGAGGGCTGAGGAAGGCCGATCGGACTGCATTCTTTCTGCTTCATCTTCCAGCCCTGCCAACTTCACTTCGACACGCCCGCCAGAAGGCGTAAACTTAATCGCGTTGGTGAGCAGGTTCCACACGATCTGCTGAAGGCGAGCCGCATCGCCCAAGACCGGATCGATCGCGGCAAGATCCACGTGAATCCGGATGGATTTGGCTTCGGCGGCAAGGCGAACCGTGTCGATCGCCGCTTCGATGATGCTGGCAAACGGCACTGGCTCCATGTTGAGGCTGAGTTTGCCGCGCAGAATGCGGGATACGTCGAGCAAATCTTCGATCAGTTGCGTTTGCAGACGAGCGTTGCGTTCGATCGCTTCGAGTGCCTGATTGGTTTTGGTCGCATCGAGCTTGCCGCCGCGCAGCAGTTGCGACCAGCCCAAAATCGGGTTGAGCGGGGTGCGAAGTTCGTGTGAGAGAACGGCGAGAAATTCATCTTTAATGCGGTTGGCGGCTTCGGCTTGTTCGCGAGCGGCTCTTTCGCGCTCCAGCAACGCTTCGCGCTCTTGTGCTGCTTGGCGTTCAGCAGTTTTATCCTGCATGATTTTGAGCAAGCCTTGAACGTTACGGGCTTCGTCGTGCATGGGCATGACCAGTCCGCTGCCCCAAAAGCAGCTTTGGTCTTTGCGGACGTGCCAGCGTTCGTTTTCGGCGCGGCCTTGCGCGAGGGCAATTCGCATTTCTTCTTCGGCTTTGCCTGCCGCTTGATCTTCGGGTGTGAAAATAATTCTGCCGTGTTGCCCGATGATCTCAGCTTCGGTGTAGCCCAGAAGTCGCTGTGCGCCCGTGTTCCAACTGGTGAGGCGTCCGTTGAGGTCAAGCGTAATGATGGCGTAGTCCTTGGCGCTTTCGAGAATCAGGCGCAGGCGCGTTTCGCGATCGCGCAAAGCTGATTCTGATCGCTGACGATCGCTGATGTCGCGAATCATCCAGCGCAAGGCGATCGCTTGATTTTGGCGATCGCACACGGCAGCGATCGTGATCGCAGCGGGAAACGGATTGCCGCTGAGCGGCTGCAAGTGCAGTTCGTCAGTTTGGCGGTGCCGCTGCGGATTCTGCTTGAGCAGATAGACGAGCGATCGAAACGTGAAACGATCGTCAACTGGAACATAATTTGCGAGCGGCTGTTTGAGCAGATCGGCGGGCTGAACACGCAGCAGCGTGGCGATCGCTTGATTGGCTTCTTCAATTTTGCCGCTCGTGTCCGTTACAACATAGCCGTCCGGCGCGAAGCTGAACAAATCTTGATAGCGCTGCTTTTCGGCGGCTGCCGTTTGGTGAGCGATCGCCAATTCTTCATTTTGCTGGCGCAGTTCTTCTTCGGCCACCTGCAATTCTTCGTTGCTGGCCGCGAGTTCTTCATATGCTTCCTGCAATTGCTGTTCGGCCTGTTTGCGATCGCTAATATCCTTGGTGGCACCGACGATCCGCATAACTGCTCCAGCCTCGTTCCGCAGCAAGCAGCCTTGTTCCCAAACGGTGATCCAGCGATTATCTGCATGGCGAACGCGATATTCGGTTTCGTAGCGATCGATCGTGCTGTCGAACAAGCTAGGCCGAAGCGTTTGGAGCCGTGCCGCATCATCAGGATGGATGCGATCGAACCACCACTGTGCAGCAACGGGCGCTGCTTCAGGATGAACTCCAATTAGGTCATACAGCTTCTCAGAGCGATACACTTCGCCCGTTTGCACATCATAGTCAAACACCAGCGCATCAACAGCCTGCGTCGCCAGCCGAAAGCGTTCTTCACTGGCGCTCAAGGCCGTTTCAATTTGCTTTTGTCCGTGAATATCGATGGTTGAGCCATACCAGCGCAGCGGATTTCCCTGCGAATCGCGAGTCAAAAGGGCGCAGGTAATGCACCAGCGATATTCGCCATCCGCACGGCGAACGCGATGCGTCACTTCATAGGCCGAGTCGCCCGATCGAATGCAGGTCAGCCAGCGATCGTTCGTCATGGCGCGATCGTCTGGGTGAAGCACTTCTGCCCAGCTTGCCTGATTTTCAGGATCAAAATTCATGCCCGTGTAGTCGAGCCAAGGCTGGCTGATAAAGTCCAGCGCACCGTCGGGTCGTGCCGTCCACAGCGAGATCGGAACCGTGTTGGTTAAATTCTTGAAAAACTGCTCGCGATCGCGCAAGGCAGACTCGGCCTGTTTGCGGAGGCGATCGCGCTCCAAAGCAGCATCCACTCGTGCCAGCAGTTCCCGCGCAGTAAACGGCTTGATGATGTAATCATCGGCTCCGGCTTGCAGCCCTTCGATGCGGGCTTCTTCGCCTGCCCGTGCCGACAGCAAAATCACCGGAATATGCTGCAACTGTGCATCGGCTCGCAGCGCTGCCAGCAGGCCAAAGCCATCGAGCTTCGGCATCATCACGTCGCTGAGAATCAAATCCGGCTGCTGCTGACGGATTTGGGCGATCGCGGCTTCCCCATCGGCGACTGCTGTCACGGCATACTGCTGGCTGAGCAGCCGCCGAATGTAGTCGCGCATGTCGCTGTTGTCGTCAGCAAGCAGGATGTGGGCTGTCCGGCGGTGGGACGTTTGTTCCGGCAGGTCTTGATCGAGTATCGGCTTGGAGATGACTGGCGATTGCCGATCGCCTGCGGCAGTTATGTAAGCGCTGGCGTTGACGGGGCGAGGAGTAGAAGGGGTGATGCGATCGATCGGTAGATGCGCTGATCCGGTGGGGATGGAGACGGTGAAGGTTGTGCCTTGATCAAGCTGACTGCTGACGGCGATCGTACCGCTATGTAGCTTGACGAGTTCTTGCACGAGCGACAGGCCGATGCCCGATCCCTCATAGCTGCGGCCTCGTGCTTCCGGAACGCGATAGAAGCGATCGAACAGGTGCGGCAGCGCTTCGGCGGGAATGCCGACTCCGGTATCTTGAACCGTAAGTTCGACGCGATCGCCTTGTTCGCGCAGCCGCACGCTGATTTCGCCCGCCAAAGTGAACTTGAAGGCGTTCGACAAAAGATTGAGGACGATTTTTTCCCACATGTCGCGATCGACATACACCGCTTCACTCAGGGGTGGACAGTCGATCGTGAAGCGAATACCCGCTTGAACCAGCGCAGACTGAAACGAGCTAGCCAGTTCGATTGTGAAGCGAGCGAGATCGATCGGTTCATAAGCCGCTTGAATGCGTCCAGCCTCGATGCGAGAAAAATCCAGGAGCGTGTTGACCAGCTTCAGCAAGCGCTGGCCGTTGCGGTAGATCGCTTCAAGCTGCGATCGCTCATCCTCTGTTGCTGCTGCCAGCATTTCCTCTAGCGGGCTGAGCATCAGCGTCAGCGGCGTGCGGAACTCGTGCGAAACGTTGCTAAAGAAAATCGTTTTGGCGCGATCGAGTTCTTCCCTGGCTTGGGCGGCAGCTTTTTCCTCGCTGATGTCGCGCACTTCGATAATCGTGCCGACAATGCCGCTCGCATCGCGAATCGGACTGGCAGTGTAGGCGACCGGATAAAAATGTCCGTCTTTGTGGACAAACACTTCTTCGCCCTGCTCCTGATTGTTCTGCGGCAGGGCGCGATCGATCGGGCACTCTTCCAGTGGATAGGGCGTACCGTCCGGATGCGTGTGGTGAATGATGTCGTGCAGCGCTCGCCCTTGCACCTCTGCTAGTGAATAGCCCGTCAGCTTTTCCGCAGCGGGATTCATGTAGGTGCATTGCTGCTGCTCATTCATGATGAAGATCGCCAGCGTCGCATTGTTGCAGACGACTTCAAGCTGACGGCGATAGAGATCCGCACTCTGAGCGGTTTCCTCGCGCTTTTTCTCAGGCTGCTCAAAATTCACAAACAATCGTGCTCCTTCCACCTGTCCCTATGCCTGCACAAACTGCTGCCGCAGGCGATCGCATTCACAGCGCAGATGCACCTGATGCCCTTTTTGCCGCCAAAGCGCTTTGACGCAACGCCAGCAAAGCAGGCTGCCTACCGCCGCTCTTCAGCCGCTGACTGTGCTCAACAGAATGTTCAGCACAGCGGCAAGCTGCCGCAATCCTCGAATGAATATTCTCGCTTTTCGCTGTATCAGCGCGACTAATCGAACCACAGATGGATTGATATTCGATGTGGCATGGCAAACATTACTACGATGTATTCGATTGTCTGCCGTTTTACAGAGTCCCTGTTCTATCTTTTGGCGTAGATCGCCTGAGGACAGCGATCGAACTGCCCATTCACTCGCCATCATCCTCGATCTTGCACCATGTAGCAGTGAGCGTATTAGTCGTAACAGGTTCGAGTTTTGACTTCAGCAGTCAACTCCGCCTTTGGGAAGTAGAAGCAGATCGATCGCCTTTGTTAGAAGCAAGGTTGATTTGCTCGATGTGGATTTGATGAAGAAAACGCCGTTTCGATCGATTTTGCTGCTGCTGCCGCTCTTGCTCATCATTGGGCTGGTTGCCGCCCGCATCGAAATTTCGCTGCCCGTGACGCCAAACCTTCGCAACACGCTGACGCCGGAGACTCAGCCGACCACGCAGGAAATCGGTTCTTATGATCTGCTGGGACGAGTGATCAGCCGCGACGCAGCGATCGACCTGCGGCAAACCGAGGCGGGACGGTTGCAGCTTGCGCCAGAAAATGGAGCGGTGCAGATTACTCAAAAGCTGATCGATCGCGGGCGCAAAGCGTTCTATGAAGAAACGTTTGGCGGCGAAGTGTTTCAGACCGAGGTGACCGGAGCGCTCGATGGCGTGTTGAACGTGGTCAACATCAGTCAGGCAATTTTGAAGCTGCATGGCGAAGCGACGACGAATCTGCAAGTGCCGCTGAATCAAGACGTGACGATCGGCGGACGCACCTTCACGAAAGGAACGCTGCTGAACACGGGATTAGACGTGCCTGCTTTTTCGCTGACGCCACTGGGGATGAAGATTTCCGCCCGTCCGGGCAAAGTGAAAGCGGGAATTACCTGCGCCTTGTGTCATGCCTCGGTCGATCGCGCCACAGGCCGCGTGATCGAAGGTGCGCCCAACAACGATGTCAACATGGGCTTGCTGCTGGCTTCCGCGACGAATTCCGCCGCGCTGTTTCGCCAAACTGGGGTGAATCCGACCAAGCTGCCGCCTGGAAATCACACCTACATCAATAGTCAAGGGCAAGAAGCGCGACTGCCGGATGCCAAGCTAGTCGAGGATGCCGTTGACGCACAGTTGCTCACTTGGCTACCGGGAAACTTCGACTCGACCGGAAACATGGTCAACAATCCCTCGCAAAATCCCGCTTCCTACACGTTCGAGAATTATCCGTATGGCTGGAGTGGGTTTAGCGCGATCGGTTGGTTTCACGGCCTGACCACGCTGAATAACAACGTCCACGCCACGAATTCTGATGCCACAACCGGAGCCGATTCCAGCGAAAAACTGTTGGGCATCGACAAGGAAACTTATTTGGGCGTGATTTTGCAGAATTCCTCAAATCCGCGCTTCCGACTGCCGCAGGGCGCAAAGCCGTCCGAGTTTTTCGAGTCGATCGATCCGACTCCGGGCGAACCGGGAATGAACGAGGTGATTCGGATGCCCGGATATCCGCAAGGGTCGCGCTTTATGCTCGATGGCCTGATGGCAAATTCTCCCGGTACGCAGATCGGACAGGAGCTAAACGGCATGTCGGCTTGGCAAAATACCTTAGCTCCGCCTGCGATCGCCCAGTCCGATCCCGAAATTCTCCAGCGTGGCGCACAGGTTTTCGACAAAGCAGGCTGCACAAGCTGCCATGTCGGACGCTATTTCACCAACCACCAAGTCATCTCCGAGCGCGAAATCAAGAGCCAGCCTTCAAGAGCCAAAGCGCTAGCTCCCTTTACCCGAATTTTTGCCGATCCGCCGCGCACCTTTCCGCCCAGCGAATCCGTTCCACCCTCAAAAGACGCGCCGATTCTGACGGTTCCCACTGACATCACGCCGCAAAAATCCCAGCAGCTTGCGTATGCCCAAAAAGATCCGTTTGGCGGCTACAAAGTCCCCAGCCTGATCGGGCTGGCTGTCACTGCGCCCTATTTGCACGATGGCGGCGTGGCGGCTACAGCCGAAGCGATCGCCCCTGACGATCGCGGACGCTATCAGGTCGTAGACGAATCGCAAATCGGCGCGGCAGGCACATCACTCAAATTTATTTCGCCCGATCCGGCAGCGAGTTTGCGCGTTTTGGTCGATCGCAATTTGCGAAACAAAGCGATCGCCGCCAATCGTGCGAATCGCGATTTGCGGCTGTCAAATGTGGACGGCAGCGGACACAATTATTGGGTCGATCGACGATCGGGCTATTCCACAGAAGATCAAACGGCGTTGATTGAATTTATGCTGTCGCTCGATGACGATCCGATCGTCTTGACCGCAGAATCGGCGGCGAGGTAAGAAATCATGCGAAGCAATGGCCTTTGGTTCATTTTGATCGGATTTTTAATTTACGTTTTCTTTTTCGCCCCACCGATTCAAGCGGATACGTTTGCGCCGATTTTCACGCTGCTATCAGGAAAAATTCCGCTGATCAATCCGATTCACATCTCGATTTTCAGCATGGTGGGAATTTTCCTGCTGATGTATGCCTGTGTGATGCTGCCGGATGGCCGAATGCAGCGACTTCCAGCTTGGCCGTTTTTAATTGCCGGAATTGGAACCGGAATTGTCGGGCTAATTCCCTATCTGGCATTGCGAGAACCGAATCAAGAATTTCGCGGCGAAAAAGATAATTTTCTGAAAATTTTTGACTCGAAACTTGCAGGTTTTATTTTCAGCTTCAGCACGTTTGTTTTCCTCAGTTTCGCTTTGATTTGGGGCGATCGAAACAACTTCATCGAAGAATTTTTGACCAACAAATTCATTCACGCCATGACGATCGCCGTTTGCCTATTCGCCCTACTTTTTCCCTATCCCACGCTATTAGCAGACGACATGGCGCGACGTGGCATTCCCAACGATCGATTCCTCAAAACGATCGTGGTTATTCCTTTATTTGGCGCTCTCATTTACCTGTGCATTCGGCCACCCTTGCCCGAACCGGATTGACCGCGATCGAAAACCCGAATGCAGGAAGCCAAGCAGAACAGGTAATCTAGATCAGGTGGAGCATTCAAGGCCAACCTTTCATGAGCAACGTAAAGACGATTACCGACAGCGAGTTTGAGTCCGAAGTCTTAGGCGCAACTCAGCCTGTTTTGGCATATTTTTGGGCGTCTTGGTGCGGCCCCTGTCGCCTGATGTCTCCGGTCATGGATGTGACCAGCGCGGAATATGGCGATCGCCTCAAGATTGTCAAGCTTGAAGTTGACCCGAATCCTGAAGCGGTGTCGCGCTGCGGCGTTGAAGGCGTTCCGGCTCTGCGCTTGTTTCGCGATGGCGAACAAATTGAAGCGATCGAAGGCGCAATCAGCAAACAGCGACTGCAAGATTGGCTGAAGGCTCACCTGCCTGCTGCCGTTTAATTGTCATCATGATTCAATTTGCTTCCCGCCTCGCGCCGCTGCAAGCCAACGTCTTTGCCGACATGGATCGCGCCAAAGCCCAAGCGATCGCCGCCGGACGCGACATCATCGATTTATCGCTGGGATCATCGGATCTGCCCACGCCCGCGCATGTGCTGGAGGCGATCGCGCAGTCGCTTCCCGATCCGAGTACGCACGGCTACTTGCTGTTTCACGGGACGCGGGCATTTCGCCAAGCCGCCGCCGATTGGTACAGGCAAAAATTTGGCATTGCGGTAGACCCCGAAACCGAAGTTTTGCCCCTGATCGGGTCGCAGGAAGGCACAGCCCATCTGCCGCTGGCCGTCCTTAATCCTGGTGATTTTGCTCTGCTGCAAGATCCGGGTTATCCCTCGCACACGGGCGGCGTTTATCTGGCGAACGGTCAGGTTTACCTGATGCCGCTGCGGGCTGAAAACCGCTTTCTGCCCGTCTTTGAAGAGATTCCCGCTCCGGTTTTGGCACAGGCGCGGCTGATGGTGCTGAGCTATCCGCACAATCCGACGACGGCGATCGCCTCCCTCGATTTCTTCCGTCAGGCCGTCGCCTTCTGTCAGGAGCACAACCTCGTTTTGGCGCACGATTTTCCCTACGTCGATCTTGTGTTCGATGGCATCACTGCGCCCTCGGTTCTGCAAGCTGATCCGACAAAATCCGTTTCGATCGAATTTTTCACGATGTCGAAGTCCTACAACATGGGCGGCTTTCGCGTCGGCTATGCGATCGGTAATGCCGACCTGATTCGCGCTCTGCGGCAGGTGAAGGCGGCGATCGATTTCAATCAGTATCGCGGTATTTTGAACGGGGCGATCGCCGCGCTGACCGGATCTCAGGAGACGGTTGCGCTGGCTGTTTCAACGTTCAAAGCGCGTCGGGATGCCTTTATGTCCGCCCTGCACCGGATCGGCTGGGCAGTTCCCACCCCGGAAGCAACGATGTATATTTGGGCAAAGCTGCCCGATCGCTGGTCAAACAATTCGATCGAATTTTGCACTCAGCTTGTCGCCGCCACCGGAGTCGCTGCCGCACCAGGAGCAGGCTTTGGTAAGTCGGGCGAAGGCTATGTGCGATTTGCCTTGGTGCATGAACCCGATCGCCTGTCGGAAGCGGTCGATCGCATCGCCGGATTTCTTGCTTAATGCATTCTTCGCCGACGCAATGCGCCAGCTTCTCACAAGGAAAGGCTGGCGCAATCGCGGTTACATTTATAAAGTTGTATAGTTAGGGTCTTTATATTGGCTGACCCCATTTGAACAAAATCTAGTGTGACAGCGATCGCCCAAAATCCGACTTTTCGTAATGATTTTTTCAGATTTTTCTGCCAAGCCAAACACAAAAATCATTGAATTTGTCAAGTCGATTCATTGATTTTTTTCCAAATAGCCCGTCACCAGCAAATCAGATTCGATCGATCGCCACTCCACATTCACCAGATTGATCGCTTCAGTCATTTTCTCCAGTCCCAAATCGCCCACCGGAGAAGGCGCACTCGCTCCGCCAATCATTTTTGGTGCAATAAACGCCATCACTTTTTGAATCGAGCCGTCTGCGATCGCTCGTGCCGCCAAAGTGCCGCCGCATTCCCACAAAGCCGAAGAGAGGCCGCGATCGAACAGATTCGCCCTCACTGCGGCAGGCGTCAGGTCGGGCAGTTCCATGACTTCAACGCCCTGTTGTCTGAGGTGTTGCTGCATTTGCGGCTGAGTGTGGGCGATCGTAAACA
Organism: Microcoleus sp. FACHB-1515; assembly: GCF_014696105.1. Classification (GTDB taxonomy): domain Bacteria; phylum Cyanobacteriota; class Cyanobacteriia; order Elainellales; family Elainellaceae; genus JAAUTJ01. Next base: position 9,516 of record NZ_JACJPO010000038.1, on the reverse strand, counting down.
CAACGGTCGGAACAGAATCGACTTGCCACAGTTGCGCCTCGGTCGGCAGATCGAGCGTCCGACTCATGACGACGCGCAAGGGATTGTGGCCGACGCCATGACTGGTGAGCAGCGGATTATCGCGTCGAACCGTGTTGCCGCCGACGATGACGGCATCGCATTCGGCGCGAAGCCGATGGACGATCGCCCGTGATGCCGGACTTGTCACCCAGGTGCTATGCCCGCTGCTGGCCGCAATTTTGCCGTCGATCGTCATTGCATATTTCAAAATTCCCAGCGGTTTTTGGAAGCGGATGCGATGCACAAACGCCTCATTGAGTGCTTGACAAGCGGCTTCTTCCACCCCGACTTCTACCGCAATTCCAGCAGCACGGAGGCGATCGATTCCCCGCCCCGCCACGATCGGATTGGGATCAACCATGCCAACGACAACCCGACTGACTTGCGCCTGAATCAGCGCTTCCGTGCAGGGTGGCGTGCGTCCGTAGTGGTTGCACGGCTCCAAACTGACATAGACCGTTGCACCCTTGGCTCGATCGCCCGCGTCCCGCAGCGCAAACACTTCGGCATGAGGTTCGCCCGCCTTGGGGTGAAACCCTTCCCCGACAATTTCACTATGTGCCACTACGATCGAGCCAACCAGCGGATTTGGACTTGTCTGACCCTGTGCCCGCCGCGCCAAATCCAAACAGTTCCGCATCATCTGGCGATCGAACTCCGTTATCATTTCCTTCCTCCCAGTCCACGTAGCCAAAATCAAGCTTGGCGATTCGCTAACTTTTAACCCTAGACCTCAGCGATTGTAGCGATTTCGTTAAATCTACCCGACTGGCCTATTGGCAGAATGGACAATTCACGCTATCAATAGCATTCATATCCTGCGATGGCAACTGTCAACCAGGATCGGGTTAGATTCAATCGATCAAAAATTCCACCTCGGACAAGCCAGCAATGGCGATCGCATTCGTTAGAATTTAACCCAACCAAATTCCGGTTTTTGCAAGTTGCGGAGTTTTGGCCGTTTGATTCGAGCTTGCAGCCTATTGGTTCTGTGTAGCCCTCTGCGAATGACACCTGCGCCCGTTCCTCGACAGCCTTCTCAACCTTCCGATCGCCCTGGTGCGCCCTCGGACATCACGCCCGTTTTTGCGCTGAAGGAACTGGTTTCGCGCCTGAACCGCGAGCAAAACAAAATTCAAGATTTGCTCAGTTCGCTCGGTTTTGCCCTCCGCAGCTTCAACAACCTCAACCAGTTTCTTGAACTCACGCCTTTGATCGCCAGTCGCGTTACGGATGCCGACGGCGGCGCACTCGTTTTGTTTAAGCCGAACGGTCAGATGCGGCTGGAACGCCTGCACTGTCCCGATACGCAGCAGTGTCAAGATGTCCGCAAAGCGCTGGAAACCGCGACTCGACAGGTGACTTCCGCGATCGCCGCCAGTCCGGGCAAGGCGATCGCCCAGCCCACGCTTGCCCTCGATGCCCAGTTCAGCCGCAACTTGGGCGGCAACATGCAGCTTTTTGGCACGGCGATTTTGGTCAAAAATACCGAGCGTGGCAGGCTGTACGTTTTCAGTCGCGATCCGGCGTATGCCTGGACGGAAACGCGCCAAAAGCTGGTGCGGCTGGTGGCCGATCAAACCGCTGTGGCGATCGAAAACGATCAGCTTACGGTCGAGCTGCGAAAGAAAGAACGGCTCGATCGCGAAATGGAAATTGGCGCGGAAATTCAGCATCAGCTTTTGCCGCGCACCTGTCCAAACATCGAAGGCATCGCATTGGCGGCTCGCTGCCAAACGGCCAATCGCGTCGGCGGCGACTACTACGATTTCATTCCGGCCAACTACGACAAACTCCGCAGCCGCAAATCCGGCAGAACCGAATCGAACCGCTGGAGCTTGGCGATCGGGGATGTGATGGGCAAAGGCGTTCCCGCCGGATTGATCATGACGATGCTGCGCGGCATGCTGCGGGCGGAAGTGCTGAACGGCCACTCGCCCGCTCGGATTTTGCAGCACCTCAACCACGTCATGTATGGCGACTTGGAAAACTCGAATCGCTTTGTGACGCTGTTTTATTCCGAGTACGACACGCGGTCGCGGATTTTGTCCTACAGCAATGCCGCGCACAACCCGCCGCTGTTGTGGAAAGCCGCGACCAAAACGATCGCCCGACTGGACACGCTGGGAATGCTGATCGGGCTGGACATGGACACGCAGTATCACGATGCTCAAGTTCAGCTTGAACCGGGAGACACGATCATCTACTACACCGACGGCTTCACCGATGCGGCAAACGCGAAGGGCGATCGATTTGACGAAGAAAATTTGATTCGCGCCTTCCAGTGGGCTTGCACCAACTACAGCGATCCGCAGGCCATTTTGGAACATCTGTTTGCCCAAGTGCAAAAGTTTGTCGGCGCGGCTCGCAGTGCAGATGACGATATGACGCTTGTGGTGCTGCGGGTGGCAGCCGAACCGCCGCCCTTGCTAAATCCCTCTTCCTGAGAGATGAGGGCGGTTCGGACTGACCGCTTCTGCCAAAGAAAAATCGATCGCGATCGTTTCAGCAAGCCTAGATTATGGCAGACTTAAGGGCGGTTATTGATTGTGCGGATTGATCAGGAGTGATGATGGATTTCATTCATTTAGTGGCGATCGGCGATTTCAGCAGCGTGCAGGATTTCGCGCAGCAGATGCAGTCTGTTGATCTAGCGTTGCTGGCCCAATTTCAAAATCGTGTTTTTTCCAGCTTCAGTGCGGCACTTGACAATTTCATTCAGTCCGGACAAGTTTGGGCATTTCTAATTGGCCTTGTGCTGGGCTATTTGGTACGCAGCTTTACCAGCTACGGCTAAAATTTGCGGTTTAATTTGTTTGTTCTTTGTTGTGTCGCTCAAGGCTAGAGTCAGTGGTAAGTGAACCGCAGCAGCAAACCTGGAGCCAGCGATTTGAGTCGGCTTTGCATCCGGCGATCGCTTGCTTCAATGCCAGTATTGATTTTGATATCGCCCTACTTGAATATGACATCACCGGATCGCAAGCTCACGCTCAAATGCTTGCCCGCACCGGAATTATTTCATCCGACGAAGGCGATCGACTGGTCAATGGTCTAGAGCAAATTCGCCAGGAATATCGTCAAGGCTATTTTCGTCCCAGCGTCGAAGCAGAAGACGTTCATTTTGCCGTCGAACGTCGTCTGACCGAAATTTTGGGCGACCTGGGGAAAAAACTGCACACGGCGCGATCGCGCAACGACCAAGTTGGCACCGATACCCGCCTTTATTTGCGCGATCAAATTAACACCATCCGAAGTCAAATTCGCGAATTTCAGCAAGTTTTGATCGGTCTGGCCGAACAGCATATCGAAACGTTAATTCCTGGCTACACGCACATGCAAAGAGCGCAGCCTGTCAGCTTGGCGCATCACCTGCTGGCTTATGTCGAAATGACGCAGCGCGACTGGGAACGCTTGGGCGATGTTTACAAGCGCGTGAATATTTCGCCGCTCGGTGCAGGCGCATTGGCCGGAACCACTTTTCCCATCGATCGCCACTTCAGCGCGAATTTGCTCGGCTTTGATCAGGTTTACGGTAACAGTTTGGATGCCGTCAGCGATCGCGATTTTGCGATCGAATTTCTCGCCGCCGCCAGCCTAATCATGGTGCATCTCTCACGACTTTCTGAAGAAGTAATCAACTGGTCTTCTCAAGAATTTAGCTTCGTCACTCTGCGCGATAGCTGTGCAACCGGATCAAGCATTATGCCGCAGAAAAAAAATCCCGATGTGCCGGAATTGGTGCGCGGTAAATCCGGGCGCGTCTTCGGCCATTTGCAGGCAATGCTCACGCTAATGAAAGGTCTACCGCTGGCTTACAACAAAGATTTGCAGGAAGATAAAGAAGCATTATTCGACGCAGTAAAAACTGTTCAAGCCTGCCTCGAAGCTACCACAATTTTGATGCGAGAAGGACTGGAATTTAAGCGCGATCGCCTCCAGTCTGCCGTCGAAGAAGACTTCTCCAACGCCACTGATGTCGCGGATTATCTGGCTGCCAAAGGTGTGCCGTTCCGCGAAGCCTACAACCTCGTCGGTAAAGTTGTGAAAACCTCGATCGCATCGGGCAAACTGCTCAAAGATCTATCGATCGACGAGTGGAAATCTTTGCATCCCGCGTTTGAATCGGATATTTATGAGGCGATCGCGCCTCGCCAAGTCGTGGCGGCTCGTAATAGCTATGGTGGCACAGGTTTTGAGCAGGTGAGAGAGGCGATCGATCGCGCCAAACAGCGCATGAACTAGACAGTTTCTCGAATGGAAGAACTACAACGAATCTGCAAAACCTTGTTGAGTAATGCTGATCTTGTCATCTCGATCGACGTTCCAAACGGTGCGATTGTTCTTAATTTTGCGCCTGCTATCTCGCTTGAAGACATTGTCATGCGCTGTAGCAAATATACTCGTTTGAGAGTGGCTAAAACAGCAGACGATGATGAATGGTTCTTCGTTGGCGAAACCAAGCTTGAATTGATTACTTCAAAAGCAGAACTACAAAAGCTGCTTGTAGAAGATCGCTGGCAAGTGAATTGCGATACACCCGTTGAACCAGTCTTTTGGATTCGCTGTGAGGGCGCAATCATGCTTGACATTGTTTGTGGTGCTTTGGCCTGGTCGATGGGTGAGCGAGAATTTCAATCTGTATCTCTTCCAGCGATCGCAGATTAACCAAAGTTCTTGTTAAGTTAAAAGCATGAATCAGTTAATGAATTTCCTGCTGCGTCGGCCTTCCGATCGCGTTCATGCCAATGTTGAAATTTACACCTGGCAAACCTGTCCCTACTGCATTCGCGCCAAAGTTTTGCTGCGCTGGAAAGGCGTGAATTTTACTGAATACAAAATCGATGGAGACGGGGCGGCACGAGTCAAAATGGCCGATCGCGCAGGGGGTCGCCGCAGCGTCCCTCAAATTTTCATCAACAATCAACACATCGGCGGCTGCGATGATTTGTACGCGATCGATCGCGCCGGAAAGCTCGACGCGCTCCTTGCCGAAAATGCCTAGCTCGATCGCCACCGACAATCCGATCTACCGTAATCACGTCCGCTGGATGCAGCGGGCGATCGAACTCGCGGAAGCGGCGGGATTGGCGGGCGAAGTTCCAGTCGGGGCAGTGATTGTAGCGAGAGATGAACTGATTGCAGAAGGAGAAAATCGGCGGGAGCGCGATTGTGATCCGACCGCTCATGCCGAAATTGTCGCCTTGCGATCGGCAGGCGCGAAGCTGAATACTTGGCATTTGGAGCATTGCACGATGTATGTGACGCTGGAGCCTTGCCCGATGTGTGCGGGCGCGATCGTGGCAGCGCGGTTGGGAACACTGGTGTATGGGGCAGACGATCCGAAAACTGGCTCAGTGCGGACGGTGGCAAATATTCCCGATAGTCCATGCTCAAATCATCGCCCGATCGTTTGGGCAGGCATTTTAGAGGCGAACTGTCGCGATCAGCTTCAGCAATGGTTTTCCCAGAGAAGATGAGGGGATGCGATCGCCCCGTAGGATTGGGTATATTTACTTTTGTGTATTTCCCTGTGCTGAACTCCCGACTGCAAGGACGGCAAATGAACTGTCCTGAAGTCAGAAGGAAGGTGCAGCCAAAGTCTGTAGGCTAAATGCAGCAATCAAGTTTTCAGCAGCTTTTCCCTGGTGTCTATGGTGTTCCCTTTTTCTGGCAAATCTACTGAATCTGTCGCTGCGGTCAATTCGCGGTTTTCCCCTTGGTTGACGCCGATCGTGTATCCGCTCGCTCATCGCTTGGTGCTGCCGCTTTATTTTGGTGACATCGCCGTGACCGGACAAGAGCATTTGCCGACAGAGGGGCCAGTCATCCTTGCCCCAACACATCGCGCTCGCTGGGACGCCATTCTTGTTCCGTTTGCGACCGGACGTAACGTAACGGGACGCGATTTGCGCTTTATGGTGTCGGCAGATGAAGTGCGCGGCGTGCAAGGCTGGTTTATCCGTCGCCTGGGTGGATTTCCCGTCAATACGAAGCGTCCGACGATCGCTAGCCTCCGGCACGGCGTGGAAGTGCTAGAAAACAAGGAAATGCTCGTGATCTTTCCGGAAGGTGGCATCTTCCGCGACAACGAAGTGCATCCGCTCAAACCCGGACTTGCCAGACTCGCAATTCAAGCTGAACTGAGTCAGCCGAACTTGAATGTGAAAATTGTGCCGATCAATTTGCACTACAGCGATCCCTATCCGCAGTGGGGAACAGATGTCAAAATTCAAATCGATCGCCCGCTCCAGGTTGCTGACTACTGCCAAGGCAACGCTAAGCAAGACGCTAAACACCTCACAGTGGATTTAGAACTGAGGCTGAGAGCACTTTCAGGTCAGCCTGTTCCCGCTCGTGAACTCGTGATGGCGTCACACGCCAAGGACAATTTGCCAGCCGCGCAATCGACCTACGTTCAGCAGCGCTGCGTCCACAAGCCGCACCTGCCAGCGTCCTGAGATCGATCGATTCAAGAACTGCCTCAGCATCGGCGTGGTTTGCAGCGTGTAGGTGGTTTGGAGGCGCGTCGATCGCCCCAACGTCCGTCCCTGAAGCAGCACAATTGCACCGTTAGGCGCAATCAAACTGATGCTCACATCGCCTAAAAAGCTGTGTTCCACGTCGATCGTCACCTGAATATCGCGCAGATTCCCGCTGTCTGTGATGCTGATGCTGCTGGTTGCGCCTTGCGGTTCGTAGTCGGGAATGTCGATCGCCTGTGAATTCAATCCTTGTACCTGCCGTGTGGCGATCGGCGCAGGCGCAATTCGACTCTGTGCCGCCTGCACTGCTCTGGCTGCATTCACCTTGCCAAAGCCAAACCACTGCGAGTAGCCGCTGCTATCATAGGTGCCTTTTGCCAGCCCAAGCTGCGGATCAGCATCGGCATCAATCAACTTATCGGCGGTGGACTGCATGATTTGCTTGACTTCAGCCGCTGTTAAATCCGGATTGGCCGAAAGCATCAGCGCGGCTACACCTGCCACGACCGGACACGCGCTCGACGTGCCGCCAAAATCTGCCGTGAAGCTGTCTGTGCTGTAGCCTGGTGCAGCGACGCGATCGGTTGTCACAACGCCCCGACCGGGAAATGGCCCCTTGAGAACCGGAGCGGAAAAGGTGTAGCCCGTGCGCTGAAGCCACAGTCCGGGCGGCGCGTTGTTGCTGGGAGCCGCGATCGCAATGCCCGCGCCCCAATTGCTGTAGGCTGCTTTTTTGCCCAAACTCGTTGTTGCCGCCACCGTCATCACATCGGGGTGAACCGCAAAGCCGTTTAGCCAAGTGGTTACGCCCTGAATGACATTCGCCTGCCAGCCCTGTTCATTCACCGAGCCGTTAATTGGACGGTTGGCATTGCCCGCTGCAAACACAACAACGCAGCCTTTGCCGTTGCGTCCCTGCGTGGCGGCGCGGGTGATCGCGGCTCGCTGGCGGAGCGAGAGCGGAAAATAAACGGCACTTGGCCCCCAGCTACAGGAAATGACGCTGGCGCCCTGCTCGATCGCCCAGTTAAACACCTGCTCAACCGCAGAATCATCCAAAAAGCCTGTTGTGCGAATTGGCAGCAGCGCACAGCCCGGAGCAACCCCGACAATTCCAACGCCGTTTTCTTCCGCAACCGCAACGCCCGCGCAGGCAGTTCCGTGATTTTCCCCTGGCTGCTCCGGCAGCGGAATTGCATCGCGACCCTTGAGATCTCTGGGGGCAACGATCTTGCCTTTGCCCTGAAAATCCGGGTGGTTCAGATCGATCGCATCGTCGGCAATGGCAATCACGATCGATCGATTTCCCCTTGTAATCTCCCAAGCGGCTTCGGCGAAGATATGCGATCCGGCTGCAAGCTGCTGTCCGCCGCCGTGATTGAGATACCACTGCTGGGCGTAAAGCGGATCGCGAGGCCGATAGTGCAACTCCTGCCGAACCACGATGTTCGGTTCCGCCAGCAAAACGTCTGCCCGCCGCATCAGTTGATTTGCCAGCTTAATCGGATTGTCCTGCGCTTGAGAAGTAACCCGAAAGATAAAGGTTTGCGGAACGCCTTCAACCTGTTGAAAGGCTTGCAGCCCCAACTGTGCCATTTCCATGCCGATCGATTGCTTGGCAACGCGATCGTTAAACTGCACGGTCACTTCATCAGTCAGATACACAAACGTATCCGGGCTGTTGCGAAGCTGATAGACATGGCTGGCAAACGCAACGGTGGAGAGACTTCGCGCCCGCTGCATCGTCGCGTCAAGCTGACTGGATTCGACCTGAACGGCCACCAAATCGACACCCGGAATGGCTCGACTCGATCGCGCTCCCAACACCGCCGTCAGCGACTCCAAATCCATTTCACTCATCAAGCGCACGGTGAAGCGATCGCTCAGCTTGTCGATCGCCAACTCCTCGCCGCCTCGTTGCAAAATTACGCCTTCTTGCTCAGCCAAAACGCCCGGAACAAGCGGTGTTCCTTCAGGGGTTGAACCTACCATCCGCCATTGCCTTTTGCACGCTGCCGCTTTATCGTAGCAGTGCGGTGGATGTGGGCGATGGCTTCGCTGCCGGAAACGAGTTGGAAAGGGGCGATCGAGTTTCCAATTTCAGTTGCCACACTCCTTCACTCTTTCTCACACCGAGAAGCACAAATCTAGAGCTTTGCAGTCTAACGACCCGAATCAGCATTAATACACGCAATGCCTGCTGCTCAACGGCATGTGTGAGTAGATTAAACAGCAAGCAGTCTGCATAACTACCTGGATGAGGCAACTAAGACGGATCCGCTCTGTACAATAAATTGTTAGGTTGCTCTAAGTTATCTGTAAGGGCATCCTTAAAGCCCCCGGTGTAGTATTTTGGGTCAAGCAAGTAGACTGAGGGAAGTTTAAACTTCAACGACTATGAAATGTTCTCCTGTCAATGAATTAGAATTATTTATTATTGAAGCTAACAGGCTCACATCCAAATCGTTTTATCAACATTTCAATTTCGGTGAAGAAATTGGATTTTCAGATAGATCTTTGCCTGAAAGCACACCAACAGTGGAACAGCTTGAGTCTTATCTTCTTCATTTTCGCAAGTTTATTCAAAAAAATGATCGCGTTTATTTCTATCTTGTGAACCAGTATGTTAACAAGTTAGCAGGAAATCAGTCTGATTTTCTTAACAAGTGGAACATAGTGTATGAAACCTTTGAGGAATTGATAGAGGCTAAAGCGTTAACTGGCAGGGTTATAACTTATGTACCAGATATTCCTAATCTGTCATTACTTGACCTCTTTAAAGCCAGAACTTTTGGCGATTTGTCACATCTTGATCCCAAAAAGCAACTACTGCATCAAAAACTTTCTTCTACAAGTCAGTTAGAGGAGGTTTGAAAAGTCAAAGATGACGTAAAAAAGCTCTCCGGATGTACGCTGCAAGTAAGTAGTCCGCAGCACCGTGAGAGCCATGAGTAAAGCATACTCCAGCAACCTG
>NZ_JACJPO010000037.1 GCF_014696105.1 Microcoleus sp. FACHB-1515 | reverse complement strand
TTTGAGCAATTCGTCTAAAAGTTCAGGGGAAAAGGTCATGGGTTTAAGGTCTCTGCTTCAGTAGTTCATTAGATCTTATTTCTGACCCTTGACACAAACGATTTTACAAACCCGACACGCATCAGATTGAGCGCCCGATCGCATCAGCCGGGATTCTACTCAGCAAGTCGATCGCCCCGACTGCCGCCAGCTTTGAAAGTGATGCGTGTCAATCTAGACAAATTACTTTGAATGTTGACACGCATCAATATTTGTATCAGCGCCCGGATGTGATCCGACAGCAGCGATTCACGACTGCTCAACGACCGATCGATCCGCTTCCGAGTCTTCACATTCGCCCAGATAGCAGAGTATGCACATCAACTCTTCGGCCAGAAAAGGCTGTAAAGCAGGAGCGATCGGCAGTTGTGGCATTGACTGCTCGATTTGAGCTGCGATCGCTTCCCACGATTGCATCGCGGACTCGTTGCTCACGAGCGCTTCAGCCGTCGGCACATTCAATACTTGCTGCCACTTCCCCAATTCTGCCCGCACCCCGATCGTGTCTGTTGTATCAGCCGGCAATCGCCATAGACGCAACGGTAGTGGCAAGCTGAGCAGTAGCCAAGCACAAGGATCAGCGCTGATCTGCACGGGAAGGGGCACTCCACCAGAATTCGCGGCCATTTCTGCCAGCATCAGGCGGACGAATCGGGCAAACTTTGGAGTTGCTAAGAGCGATCGCGCATCCTCAGTGAGCAGTGTACCCAGCCTGGTTTTGGATAATTCGAGCATCGACTCTATCACATCATTCTGGGCAGCTAGCTGCTGATGCAGTTGGCGCAGTTGCTGAATGTGATCCGAATCAAAATACATCATGAGTTTGTTCAAATAACAGGACAAAAGTAAAACGACAGAACGCAGAGACAAAGGGCGATCGCTCAGGCTCGACCGATATCGATCGCACCAGACTGGACAGATTGCCCTCGTCCCATCGCGGATTGCACCAAGGCCAGCAGTGCCTGAGCGCGACGCTTCGTTGCAAGGTAGCCGCGATCGCATTGGCAATCACCGCCTCCTGAGTCCCTTGAGCTGTGATCGACAACTGCTGCGCGGTTTGTGCCAGTTGCTGCAGCCGGTCGACACGCTCGACGCTCGAGGAATTCGACAGAACCAGATCGAAAATAGACATTGACATTGACTTCGCTAAACAACAATTGCAACCATCACACGCAAGGGCAACCGAGATCGACGGCTGTCTGAGTTGCTGTAAGTGGTTCTCGGATTAGGATTATCGGACTGAAGACAAGCTTCACCGCCTACTCGATCGATCGCCCCATCGCCTGCCCGACAAGCTGAAGCAGGGCTTGCGATCGCAGGGCAAAAAACGAATCAAAATCGTCGTGCCATAGCGAGGTCGGGTTGATCCAGTGCGACTCCAATATGGTGTCGAGGCGCTGGCGGGAGATGCCGTGCTGCTCCAGCTTGGCGAGATAGGCCGAGGGCGCTTTGCCGCCGATCAGTCGGTTGGTGGCAAAGCTCAGGGGCGTGCGGTTGACCAGCGAGTTGTACAGGGGTTCGCCGATGCCGTGCTGACGACTGTACGCGACCGGAAATAGGTGATGACTCTCAATCGGATCATCAAATGCTTTCACATCCATCAGCAGTTCGCCCGATGCCAGATCGATCGCGCCATGTCGCCGCAGCAAAACGCTCAGACCTCGAAACACTGCGCCATGTCGTCGGCGCACCGATTGCAGCCGCGACAAGCTAAACGAAGAGTCAGCGATCGTGTTGGGCATGGAACCGTCAGCAAGAATCCATGCTGGTACTTCCAGGGCATCTTTGGTAGCCTGATGCTCGTGGGCACCGGTGTACATCTCGCCAAACAATCCTGACCAAAACCACTGTTCCAGCTTTTGCCGAATCGAGTCGCGACTATTCCACTCGCCAAGCTGCACCAGCACACAAACTAAGGCGACCAGTTGAATGGCGTAAGCAATGTCGGCGGCATCGACGATTTTCAGTCCATACAGAAATCGAGCCGCCTCTTCAAACCCTTTGGCGACTGGCTCTGCCCACCGTTGATAATCTTCTAGCTCCAATTTGAGCACCTCAACTCGGCCACAACCGACGCCGGGGAGCTTCTCTACGGCATTCACACCCTGAGCGATCGCCTGCCGGCGACGAGAAACCGAAGCCGTGAGCGTGACGGCCTGAAGAAAATCAGTGTTTCTCACCTGACTTAAAACTGGATGGCGGCTCAGCCGCTGGCTGCGCTGTTCCCAATCATCCCGAATACTGAAGTCCTCTCCGGCATAGGAAGAGGTAACCAGTTCAAAAAAGTTGAGGCTCATGCTTTGAGTGTTGGTATCCTCAAATAATTCACACACGGCGGCTTTGGGCAAAACCGGACGCAGCAGAATCACCGGGATGTGATAGTGCTCGTATTTCTTGATGATTTCCTGCTCAAAGCGATCGATTACCTCTAGCTTGTCGGTGGCGTAATGCCAGAACTTGCAGTAGCCCGATCGCCAAGCTGAGTAATGAAACATCATGCCCGAGGGGAACAGCCCTAGTTCATACTCTCGGTTGCGCGAGGAGCAGTCGATCGTGCCCTTCTCGCCAAACCCCGACTTGATGCGCGACTCAGGCAGGCTCAAAATGGCCGCTTGGCGATCGCAGTGGGGATCGAGCGCCTTGGCAATATCGATGTAGTACCAGTGCTTGCTGATGCGTGCTGATTTCTTGTCGCGGATGGCAACCGGCTGATCGGGCGCGAGTGCCATGCTCAGAGTTGTGAGGCGTTGCTGGCCGTCAAGGATGAGCTTGGTAGGGTCGGGAGCCTGGAGAAGCTGCACACCTTCAACTAAGCGCGATTTGAATCGACTTTGGGCGTTGCCCGTTTCGAGCAACAGCACCGCCCCAAACGGCCAAGCGCGACTGACATTTGCTAGCAGCTTGCGGACAAACGAATCTTCCCAGCAAAAGCTGCGCTGCAAATCTGGGATTTGAATGATGCCCTGACGAATCTGTGAGAGGAAATCTGGCAGGCATTCTTTCGTGATGTCGAATGTGGAATAGATATTGGTGGGCATGATGGCCTGTGCAGTAGAACAGCCGTTCTGTAACGGTTGTCCTGAGCATAAAAGGTCTTTACGCTGCTGGCGCTGCGGCTAGCTGCGAATTCCCATCGTTTTGCAGGAAATTGGGGTTAGGGTGGGTCTGGACGATCGCAGCGATCGCTGCGATCGTCCGATAAGGCGCAGAGGCTGTCCCAGAACTCTGGCGCGATCGCCTCATCGTGGTCGAGGAGCCAATCCATGAGACCGAGGAGGAAGAGTTGAGCGAGCTTGGGGGAAGTGCGGGTAGTGGCCTCAAAGAACCAGCGATCGGCGGTTGATTCGGCCACTCTGGCGATGCGGGCAATTTGCAGATTGCTGGCACCGTGTTTGGTGCGGAAGGCTTCGGGTGACATTTGGAGTGGGCAGTTGGCAAAGCGAAAGTAGAGTTCGAGCTTTCTGCCGGAGAGCGATCGACGCTGTGGCGAAGTCATAAACTGGCTCCTTGCGGCTGCCGCCCCTGCGGGCTGTAAATTCTGCGTCTGACTACGATTGACCTGATTGCGAGACAAGCACTTGTCAGGCAGCAGACGTCAACGACAATCTCAAACAGGATCAAGATTGCTTGCGGAAATAAAGCTGTCAATACAAGAGGCGAAACAGGCCAAGACAAGGTGCGGCTTTGAAGCATGAAATGAATTCAATGTGAAGTTTCAGGGCGGATCGTGGCTGACAACTTTACATTGAAATACTTGCCTTACTTAACGTCTAGCAACACTTGTCACAACGACAAATAATAACCTCCTTTAAAGAAGCTGCAGCCAGGTAAGTTCACTGATATTCACAACGCAAAACTAAGTGACAACACAACAATTAATAGAGCTTTAAAGCTATTAGGGTAAGCTGATTGTCATTTATTTTTCTGGAGCGCTCGAGACTGGCTCTGAAGTCTAGTGCCTACATCTTGCAACTTAAAGACTGATTAGCTTACTAACTAATATTTCGCTGCCAGTGTTAAAATTTCGTAAGGCTTTATTTCCATTGTCGTCTGACAAAACGCGATCACCAAACTTAATGACAAAACAGTTGCAAGTAGACTTTCAATTCCAAATGAGTAGGGGGTCTTTAAAAGAGTGAAAAGATGAATTCAAAAGCCTTAATTCTTCGCTTTCAACGCTAAAATATACGTGAATTTTGAACACCTCTGATAAGCATTTACTCACATTTAATAGACTGCCCTTCAGCAGCCTTTGCAGCAAAGCTAAGAAAAACCCGCTGACTTTTTTCCTCTTCTTTGTGTAATTCCTGCTCGGGAAAAAGACCGATCGCTCTTCTCTAATGGTTGCTCTAGCTTCTTCAAATCCATATTAAACTGAATTGCATTACACCTCATACGATTAATCAGCTCAGCCTGAACAATCATCTGCTGCTGAGCTATTTCTAATTCGACTCTCAAACTTTTAATTCGATCAGCATAAGCTTTCTTTTCCTTTGCTCGAGTCGAGAGGTTTGCTTGTTGTCTTTGACGCTCAGCCGCTTCTTCAATAACCTTCTTCAAACCATACTTATATAGTGTATTGCGGCTGACATTCAACGCTTCTGCAACTGCCAACACATGAATTGGAGATTCCTCAGGCAATTTCCCTTCCGCGATCGCTAAATAGGCTTCAACTTTCTGAGTGACTTCTACCTCAACACTTCGCCTACCCATATTCACACTCTCCTTCAATCATTTACGGTTTACAACAACGTTGCTTCAGTTAAGCTGACGATCCCTGCTTGCTCGACAAAGAAGCTTCTACATAATTTGACATCTGCTGCCATAACCGCAACTGCGGTCCAGCAATCTGCCCACCTAATGCAATCGCCTGGTTCTGAGCTTCTTGTAAAGTCAATTGGAGTCCGTCACGGATTTGTTCTAAGCTCTCCGTATCAGGCTTCTCCCCCACTTCAATTTGGTCTGGACAGCCAGGACAGAAGAGATGTCGATCGCAGCCTATGACAAAGTTTCGCTTACAATAGTTCCACTGCGTCACATGGAGTACAAGCAACTCTGCCTGTAGAAATACTTCCCGCTCGTCCATCGATAGAGACTCATAGATGCGAGTAATTGTGTGGTTGACTCGTCCCTGCCGAATTGCTTCATGCATTTGCTGCACGCGATCTCGCATGGAAAGGGATTTGTGAGGAGATTTAACTAGGTAGCTGACTTCCGTTGTTTGTGAGTTACGATGTCCGATCCAGCGCGCAATATCGTCGAGCGAAGCCCCGCCTTCATGAGCGATCGTCACCATCGTAGTACGTGCTTGGCGTGTATGAAGCTGACAAAGGGTACCATCCGCTTCGCAGATGTTGTACCGCTCAAACACAGAGCGACTACTCTTTGAGCCGGATAAAAAGAAATAGACCTGATCATATTGAACTGGACGAATAATGAGGGGATGGGAATTCCATCGTTTATGCAGAAAATTCGCAGGTACAATAAATAAAGTTTCGGAAAGCAATTGATACTTCCCAGTTCTTAGATTCACTGTCCAAAGTTGGTCCAGCAAATGCTCGGCGAGGGACTGTTCAACCTCAAGAACCGAGAAGTAGAATCGATCGTCACTCTGTTTGGGTTCCGGCAGCTTCCCTTTTTCTACCCATTGGAACAGGTGATAGTGGCGTTTTTCTGCCCGTTGTTTAAAACCCAATAACGCTGCTAATTCCCGCGACTCGATCAACTGTTGATTCTCAAACCCTGGTAGCGGCACACGACCTGAATTGTTCTCTAATACTACGGCTTGCTGTCGCCAAGGAGCTGTCATCTTCTGAATATTACCCACGATTTGCAGAATTAATTCAACGGTATTAGGCAGCAGAGGTTTGACTGCCAGCGTTTGTCCAGGATGTTTCTTCTCCTCATAGAAACGTAAGCCATACTCCCAATTTCCCTGCTGATTGCGTTTGCGGATAATACAGTGCTCAGGCAAGGTCAACGCTTCCCCAATTCGTAGACCCGTCAGTAAAACGATGATGACGATCGCTAGTAGGAGATGTTCAGCCGGGTCAGTGGTGAGTCGATAGACTTGCCCTAAACCTTTAATGGCTTGCTCAGAAAGCAACTTCTTAGTTGCTTCTGCCCCATTTTTGTCTTCTCGTGCAGCAAAGTTGTTTTCCTTTCGCCATCCATAAGGGGTAATTAGGTCGTACTCTATCCGAGTAAAACAAATCTGTTGAGTTTCTAAAAAATGAATGAAGGCAAGGGCATATTTAGTATGTTCACAGATTGTTGCACCAGTAGTCCAGAGTCCCCTCATACGATCTTCCACCTGCGTCATAAGGGGTTTGCACAGATACTCCCACCACGGGAATGATTGTAATTGTTCATCCTGATAATCATTCTGGTTTGAGCTGAGTACTTGCCACAGCACTTGAAGTGCTGTAAGCCGGTGTGTCATACGCCCTGTTGATGTTGCATGAAACAAGAGCCAGGTTTTGGCTAGATTAACATAGTGCTGATTGGGAATTACCTGCTTCGGATTTGCATGACAATTAAAGTTGAGAAAAAATCGTCTTCCGGTATTGCGATATTCAAGACCGTTGATGTCCCATCGCATGGACTCAAAAGATTGCCCTGGAAATTTGTGCTGAAATTGTCGTTGACCCATTTCAACCGTTTTTGCAATCGCTGCTAATACCGTTTTCTTGTCGAAATCCTGCATTACAATCCCTTGCCATTCTTCAATGTTGAAAATTACAAACCCGACAACTGCACTAGTAACTCCTGAACGGCATAGCGCGTTGTGTTCATCTGCATTAAAATTCGATCGTCAACTTGACCTGCACTTTGCTCTAAAAATAGCTCGATGGTCTCCAACCAACTCTGATGCGGTGCACTCCGCAGTGCCGCAAACTTAGGGCAGCAGTAGCAAGAAAAGGGTGGAAATAAGTGGCACTCTTGGGACGGATTTCGTGTACACCCTCCCAACACTTGAGGCTGTTTATCAAACACTTTCAAGTTAAATGCCACATCAAAGATCAATTCCAGTGGAACACCCGGAGACTTGATTTCTTCTAGAGAATCGATGATTTTGTGACCTGTAAAATATTTGATACGAGGATTAAGGGCAGCTGCTGTCGCCTTACCGATGTTGTGAGCAACGCTCATGCGCATCTCAACGTAGGTTTGCACATTTTCGATCGCATCATGACCTAATAATTCGCTGACGACAGAGAGTGGAGCACCCATCTCGGCGAGATAGGTCGCCAGTGTGTACCGCAACCGTCGGGGAAAGAGGTGTAGCAATTTACCTGTTTCTGGCGAAACCAAATCACTTGCTTTGATAAACCGTTTCAAGAGTTGACGCATATGTAAAGTGGGATCAGACGCTCGGAGCCAAAACAATAGCGAATCGTTTGGTTGAGCAGAATCTGGCTGCAATTGCTCTAATAGTTCTCCTAACTGTCGGGGAATAGGGCGGTTTTTTACAGTCGTCTCGCGCTTGATTGGTGAAACTGTCAAGTGATAAATGACATCTCCTTCCTGCTCATAGCGCTTCAAATGCGAAACCTTCAAAATAGCCAAGCTGTGAGGACGAACCCCAAGGTGCAGAAGAAGCATGATGATCGCCCGGTCTTCGGGTTGTCCAAGCTCAGCTTCCAATGCCATCTTTAGCAAAGCTTCTTCAGCTTGAGAAAGCGGACCCGTTTTAGGATCAAACCCTCTCACATGTTTTCCCCTGTCTGCGCTTAGGGGAGTCATTTCACGCAGTCCTTCTAGCACACTGGAACTGAAATCAGGTAGTGCTAGTGTCTCTAGAGCCAGCTCATACATGCCTCGCACTTTAGAAAAGGGCAAACCTCGTTTACTCGAAATCTTTTCTAAATCATCGAGCCAATTTTGTGCAAGCTCTAAGGTGAAATCATTCCATTCAAACAGTCGCCCCTCTAGAAAGGATTGACCTACTTCCCGCCTGAGCCAGCCATCCAAATCCCCTATAATCTGAAAGCTGTGATGGACAGTACTGGGCTTCAGCGTTTTGAGTTGCCCAATGAGAATTAGCTTCACTTGATGGATGAAGCGTTCAGAAAAGACTGAGGGAGATTTGCGTAGAAGGTTGAAGTTGAACGTGATTCCCTTGGACGTACGAATGTCATAGAGCGCGTTCCATTTCTCTGAAGCGGTATCCACTACTTGCCCATCTGCACAGTGAACAGGACATTCAAGTGTAGGAAGATCGAAATTTATTTGAAGTTGCCTGCGAATTCCAGTGAGTTTCAAATCCTCAAGCTGGGCTGCAATCTCCGCCGAAAAATCTGGCAATTGTAGTTTGGCTCCGAGCTGGTACAGGAAGCGCACAGGGTTGAAGTGATGCTTAGGTGCATTGAAGCGTTGAGTAGAACTTTGCTGTAAATCCTCCAACCAGATAAATGCCAGTTCGATCGTGAAGTTCCACCAATCGAACTGAGCACCGACAACTGTTTGCCCCTTCGCAGAGTTCAGCCACTTGTGTAACTGCCGAACTGCACCATAATCGTTATAAACTGTGTTAGACCTTTTCTGCTGAAGGCGAGCGACCCAGCAGAGCTGGAGCTGATGCAGAAATCGATCTGTCATCTGCACTGGACCTTGTTGAAACGGTTCCCAGCAGAGTTGGAGTTTGCTTTGAGAAGGACCGGCGAAGAGTTGCCAGTCTCCAGCAGTGGTGAGTTCAAACCCCTCAAAAGTCCGAACGCAGGAAGGAATGGGAGGTAGCGGCAGCCTGTTGTTCCCTTGGCTATCAAGCTGATGGATCATCGGTCTAGCCCTCACTAAATGAGCGATTTTGATACTTTTGCAACCAAGCGTTTGAATGCGCTTCAATCGCGTTGGCAGCGTAATGCTTCACGGACTTCATCTGGGACCACCCTCCCAAGGGCAGCAACATTTCAAGACCGCTACCATCATTGAGTGCACGCCCTGCAAGATCCTCGAAACAGGTGTGGCGTAAAGAGTGCCAGGAAAACTTAACTCCGCTTTTTTGGGAGATGGGTCGATAAATAGCATCCGCAGCACTGCAAGAGAGTGGCTCTCCGGTTTCAGTTACAAACAGATATGGCGTTTTTCCTTTCACCCGTCCCAATGGAGGATCGGCATCAGTGTAAGTGTTCAGGTAGAACAGCAAAAGGTCGGAGAGTACTAGCGATCGCTCTTGTGTTTTGACTGAAGGTTCAGGAATACGGAGGTCGTGCGGGTCTGACGGGCGGCGCACAATTCGCACCTCTGGTTTTCCTCGGTAGCAAATATCACCGACTTGAAGTTTCAACAACTCTCCCCGCCGTAGCCCTAGCTGTAGGGACAGGATAAACATCACCAAATTTCTGAGTTGAACCTTTGGAGAAACCCCATTGTCAGAAAAGATGGGTCGACCTTCTTCAACACCAACAGGACCAATAATCTCTAAGATTTGGGCAACCTCTCCTGCCGTTAAAGGTTCGATTCGTTCAGATGATGCTTGTTGTCTGCGGCAGGAGTTGAAATCTTGTTTTAGCTGAAGCTGCCGCTCTTGAATCTGCTTAGCTGAAACTTCACAGATGCGCGTCCAATTACTTGGATTAAGACACCAATGTAAGAAGTTTGCGATCGTATTCAACTGCCGCTGTGTATAACGGTTAGACTGCTTGCCATCACGTAAATAATAAGCAAGCGATCTAATTTGGAATAGGTTAAAAGTTTGACCCTCTATTAAGAATTTATCTAAGTCAATTTGCTCGATCGCTGTTGAAAACTCGTACAGCCGCTTGAGCGCTTGCACATCTGAGTTGAGTGTATTCCACTGGGTGCGGAAGCGCCGTTCTGTAGATATCCAATACATTCCCATTTGTACCGGAATTCCGGTTTCTACCTTAATCAAAACGGGTAGAACTTCCCCAGTAGGAAGTTTTGCATTTAGGGTCCGAAATTGGGTAGAGGGATCAGAAGTATTCACTCAAAGCTCCATTGCGTCGGAATTCTGACGTAAATGAACACAAGTTTTACTTTAAAAAGTAGAAATTTTATGAACAATAGTACAAGATTATCATGTTTTTTCTATTTGCGCTAAATTGCTTGCGAGACATGACTTTCAGCACATACTCTAATGTAAAGAAATATTAAAAATAAACATACTACCGATGGCAAATGACAACCATAATTTGCAACCTGTTTATGTTCATTTTTAAGTGAAATGAACTAAATTGAGATTCTTGCTTGCTTTTCAGATTGAGTTAGCACGTATTTATCTAGAGTGTGTTTATTTTTGCTCTGTTCAATTATTATTTAATTTTTTAAAATTACTACTTCTAACTCGAACTTACCGACACTTGTACTTTTGTTCTGCTAGTTATAATATAAAAAACAATCTTGGTCTTGAACGCAGGTGCTAAATTTACTTAATCGAGTAGTAAAAACCTTGCTTAGTCTTCCAAATCACCCATCAATAACTACACTTCAGCTAGTCAAAATTTGTTTCAACTTCAGCTTAATAACTCAACTCAACCAGTAGGAAATGGCAGAACTAATCATTATCGACTTCGCTTAAGCAACGGTTTTATTACATTAGAACAACCTCAATACGAAAGAAAAGAAAGCCCCATCATGATGACAGAGCCTTCTCAATGAAATCTCTGAGCAAAAACTGGTAAGTGTTATCTGAAGGAACTCGATCGATTACTTACAAGCTATGGTTCAATCGACACCACCCCTGAATTAAGTTTGGCTCGATCCGATCGCTGCTCATCCAAATCAGATGAATCTCGGCCAGCCGCCGACAACATCGCTCGGCTGGCTCCCGATGCGATCGCCCTGACCCAAACCAATGCTCAACCGTGCTGCGCGAAGTCTTTGCTAAAACACTCAACTCGGCATATGACACCGCCCAATGCTGGCAAAAGACGCTGGGATGGATGGGCGGCGGACAGCTCTCATAAATTTTGAACAGTTCCCATTGTCGGGTTGTCGGGTAGCGCATCATCCGATCGCATCCTCCCGATCGGCTTGGGAATATAGTTCAATGTCGTCCTCAAATGCCCAGTCACTTGTGATCCCGTCTGAGTACGACGAACTAGAGGGCGAAAGCTGAATGGCGTAGTGATAGCCCAACCCCTGGGTGCTTGCCTCCGAAGAATAGGCCATGCCCACGATCGTGCCAAAATCTTTGGCTTCAACATAAGCCCACTGCACCTGCTGCCCAATTTGAAACTTCGGCAGTGGCAACGGCGACGGCATCTGTTCGGGCACAACCACGGGCGGAAAATACAGCGATCGGTTTGTCATAACATTCTCTCTGCCATCATGGTTTGTCCTTTGAAAGCACTCAACATATGATGTACTATAACATCAGATATGCAGTTAATCTGCATCTAATAAGTAGTTGCATCAGCAGGGGGATAGGATGCATGAGTGAACAATTTGCTGTTGACTCCATGACTAAGCGAATTACCATTTCGCTACCAGACTCTTCCTACAAAAAGCTGGAGGAGTGGGCAGAAGCCGAAGACCGATCGATCGCTGGGCAGGCGAGCTATGTGCTGCAGAAAGCCGTAGATGATGCCGAGCAGCAGGGCAAAACTAAGTCTGCTCAGCCCAAGCCACGCTCGGAGTAGGCTGAATGCTTCGTCTCAATTTCGCGGCAAGGAGATGTTGCAGTTTGCCAATTGAGACGCACAATACTAGGAATCGCTTTATTGCAGCACCGATCTGGCTGTCGCTGGCAGAAATTACCCAATGGCCTCTACGAATCGAAAACCGAAATCTTCAGACGCTGAGACTGCCGACGTTCAGCTAGAGATAGAGCCGCCGACCACAAGTCCAGCAAAGGGTGGTCGAAAACGCGCTAGTCGTGCGCGATCGCGATCGAAAGCTAAACTGCCGCTGTTTACCCACAAACAGATCGAGATGACAGCGACCGGCGCACCCGTAATTAGCGCCACGCAAGCCTACCTTAAACACCCGGACTGGAGCGAGTACGAAGAAAATCGCCTCTACTTCCGCCGCTCTTTCGGCAAAGGGCGGCACATCGAGTTTTATATTCTCAATAAGCAAAAGCACCAGCCTGGTTTTATCACCAGCTTTGCGGAACCGGAGATTCTGCGCCTTTATGGTATCCACGCCGCTCGCCTCCATGCCGTTTTTGCAACCTACGCCGCTCAGCAAAAGGAACCCTGGAAAGAACCGTTTACCCTACTGGGCAGCGATCTCATCAAGATTTTGCGAATCCACACAGGCAATAAGCTGAAAAAAGGCGACAAGCTGAGGGCGATTGCCGACCTTGCTTGGGTCCTAGGAACCTTGGGAGCAAAAATTCAGTGGCAGGAGGGCTATCTCGATCTAACGATCGTGGAGCGATCGATGATCTGGATTGTCAACGTCAAAGAGCAGTACCAAAATGATTTGAACGGTAATCCGGGTGAGCTGATCGAAGTTGAAATCGAAGTGCAAGCAGGTCAGTGGACGCGCAACTTCCTCAACCGGGACGGCGAGAAACAGCGAACAGCACTTTACCAGTACGGCTTCATCAATCAGGATGTCCTCTCGATCGATCCCTACAAAAAAGAACTCGCCGCCGCCCTCGGACTGTACCTGATCCAAAATCGCCGATCGCACCCCAGCGGCAAATACCGCATCCAAACGCTGCTAGAAGCAGTGATGTCGATTCACGAAATTGATTTGATCCGCAACGACAAATTGAAGCGATCGCGCTTTGTCAAACGCTTCTATGTTCTGCTCGAAGACTTGACCGAGGTGAATTTTACGATTCAGTTTGACGAAAGCTTTCCTAGAGAGCTACTTCCCAGTTGGGCTGAGCTGCCCAGCGAAATTGACGCCGAGCTTGATCCAGCTACAACTGCGCCCCAAGAGCAGCGAATGCCTGACGGCTTTTTTGACACTTGGCTTCAGGGCGTTGTCATTATTATTGCACCCGCTCCAGTTGAGGGCGAACTAGCCGCATTTGAAGCAAGCAAGGCCAAACCTACCAAAAAGCTGTCGCGATCGAGCAGCAGTTCCACTTCCGATTGTGCAACCGAAGCGATCGTCACCGTTGATGTAGACGTAGTGGAAGCAGAGCCAGTACAGCCGCAAGAATTCACTGGCGCTGTAGTGAAGGAATTGCGCCAAAAAGCTGGGATGAGCCAGATGGACATTGCGATCGCCCTGGGAATGAGCCAAAGTTGGGTGCGCGACATCGAAAACAAGCGACAGCATCAACCGCTCAAACCCGTCTATGCCGAGCAGCTCAAGAAGATTTTGGAATTTTCCTAGTGCTGGCGATCGCACTAAAGTACTTGAAAACTTCCACTTGCTGACACGTTCAAAATCGTTAGGCGGCTCGACCTTCAGTTGCGATCGAATATTGAACTACTCAAAGTACTTGATTATTGCCACTTGGCGATACGCCTTCAGAGCGTAGGCACTCTTCCAACGACTCCGCAAAAAGTACTCAAATACTTCCACTGCTTGACACGCTAAAAGTACTTGATATCCTCCACGCTTAGATACGCCTACACCGCTGCGGAATCAGCAGTTTGCCTAAATTTCATTCCGTCCATCTGAAAAGTACTCAAATACTTCCACTGCTTGACACGCTAAAAGTACTTGATATTCTCCACTAAGCGATACGTTTAAACAGCACTGAACGCTTTGATTTTCGAGCGTTTGCGATCGCACCCCGCAAAAAGTACTCAAGTATCCCCACCGTTTGATACGTTAGAAGTACTTGATATTCTCCACATGCTGATACGCCAAATCCACTTTCCCGTTGAATTTTCAGCAAATCGCTAAGCGCATTAGTTCAAGTACTTGCAAATTTCCACTCAGCGATACGATCGCTGCCGCAGTGCAGTTTGCGCGGCGATCGCTAGAGTGTCTGTAGCAGTAGGGTTTTTACCTCAGCTTCAAACGACTTGAGTACTTGAAAGTACTCGATCGCTTCTACCAAACGATACGATCACTTCCACTGAGTGATACGCTATCTTCCACTCAGTGATACGCAACATTTTTCAAAGCTTTGTGGTATGGGCGTTTCGGCTGCTAGTACTTTCCTGATCAGATTGATCAAGTTGATCAGATCAGCATTTTTGCGACCTAAAAATTGAGAGTGCTACTGTTTGGCGGTAGAAAGAATCGATCGCGCTCAAAGCAGCTATGTCGGCACACCGCCTTGCGGATAAAGGAAACAATTTCGGGTCGCGTTTGAACCACTCAACCGCTGCCCCTGTTCTTGTGCTGCCACAAATTAATCCTCGCTGGTTCGGTAAAGCGGACACAGACCACGCTCAAGAATGGCTCGATAGTGGCGTTGATCCCGGAATTATTGCTCTCAACGTCGAAACCCTGGTTGATACGGCGATCGATGGCTATGCAGACTACCTGTTTCCAATCGCCGAACGTCTACACTGGAATCTTTCGCGCTTTGGGCAAAAAACGCGCCCTTATTTACGTGGCTGGTGGGTGAGCGGCATTGATCCGCTTAACGACTGGCAGCGGATGGAGTGGGGACGGTTTAAGCCGGATGCTGCCACACCCATTCTCGATCGCGAAAAAGGCAAGCCCGCAAAATACCTCAGCCCCAGCTTAGGAGCAGGCTCTAGTCGCTTAGTTTTGCTCGATGTGCCTCAAGCAGTTTGGGATAAAGTCGCCCAACGCTATCAAATTCCCATTTCTGACCTCGATCGATCACTGGGCTTCTGGCAGTGGGTGTGGAAACAGAACATTCCCTTAGTACTGACCGAGGGTGAGAAAAAAGCCGGATGCTTGCTGACTCAGGGTTATGCGGCGATCGCATTGCCGGGAATCTTCAACGGCTACCGTCGCGAAACGCGATCGCTGATCGATGAGCTAGCGCACTTCGCAACACCGAAGCGATCAATCTCCATTTGTTTCGACTACGAGACGAAAGCAAAGGTTCTCAAAAATATTGCGATTGCCACAACTAAGCTCGGCAAACTGCTCGATCGCGCCGAATGTGTGGTCAACGTCATTACGCTTCCCGGCCCTGAGAAAGGCGTAGACGATTTCATCGTGGCGCAAGGAGCGCAGAGTTTCGATACCTGCTACGACGCGGCCTTGGCACTGGAATTTTGGCTCGCCTCAAAGCTTTGGGCACTTACCCACACTCCCACACTGACGCTCAACACTCCCTACCTTAACGATCTCCCCTACCCATCTTCAGGCTTAGCCTGTATCAAAAGCGCTAAGGGCACAGGGAAGACCACCGCCCTGCAATCGCTCATTCAGGCCGCAACCGGAGTAGGCCGCAAAGTCTTGGTCATCACCCATCGCATCCAGCTTGGTCGCGCCATTTGCGACAGCATCGGCATCGACTGGATCGAAGAAGTCAAAGCCTCTGAGACACAAGGACTATTTGGCTACGGCCTCTGCATTGACTCTCTACACGCCACTTCTCAAGCTCGCTTCACTCCAGAGTTTTGGAAAGGCGCGATCGTCATTCTCGATGAAGTCGAGCAGGTGCTGTGGCACGCCCTCAATTCCTCAACCTGCTACGACCACCGCATCAAAATCCTCGAAGCGCTGCGGGAACTAGTGCAGGTTGTGATCGGCAGCGGTGGCCTGATCATTGCTCAAGATGCCGATCTATCCAATGTCAGCATTGACTATCTCAAGGGACTGGTCGAAACCCCGATCGATCCTTGGGTCGTGGTCAATCAGTGGCAGCCGGAGACAAATTGGGCAGTCTCGTTCTACGACACCAAGAATCCTGCTCCCCTGGTTGCCTACATGGAGAAGTTTCTTGCACAGGGCGCAGTTTTTGTCGCCCTTGACTCGCAAAAAGTCAGTGGTCGCTGGAGTTCCAAGAATCTGGAAACCTACTTGCGCAATCGCTTTCCTGACAAGCGCATTCTCCGCCTTGATTCAGAGAGCGTCGCTGATCCCAAGCACCCGGCCTACAGCATCGTCGAGCAGCTCAATCGAGCTATCACGAAATACGACATTGTGTTGGCGACACCGACGATCGGGACTGGCGTATCGATCGATGTGCGCGGTCACTTCAAGGCCGTCTTTGGCATTTTTCAAGGCGTCACTCCCGACACCGAATCTCGACAGGCATTGGCGCGAGTTCGAGAACCAGTGCCCCGCTTCATCTGGGCGGCTCGCTTTGGTCCCGGCAAAGTTGGCAACGGCAGTTGCAGCTACCAAGACGTAGTTCACTCCACGACAAAAGCCGTCAAGTACAACGTTGCGCTACTCAAAGACATCGATTTCGACATCGACGCTCAAACCGACCCGATCACGCTTCGCACCTGGGCTAAGATGGCGGCTCGCGTCAACGTCTCACTGTGGAACTATCGCAGTGAACTTCGTAACGGCCTGATGCTGGAAGGCCATCAAGTTACGACAGTTACCGACGATCTACGTCAACTGCTGCCGCCTGCCTTCCAATCCCTTTGTGCTGAACTAACCGAACTGCTAGGCCAAGAAGCGATCGATCAAGCGCTACATGCCGACCTGCACAGTGGCATTTTGCAATTTCCCGGTGTTGAGTGGCTGGCTTGGCAGCACGATCGCGAGATCGCAGAAACCGTCACTCAGTCAGTGAAGGCGATTCAGGAACACAGCCAGCTCGTCGAAGCGGAGGCGATCGCCACAGCCACCGATCTAACTTCCAGCGAATACAAAACCCTGAAAGATCAGCGTGCCAAAACTGCCGTAGAGCGCTATGCCCAGCACAAGCACGAATTGCAGCGCCGCTATCCCATTCCCATCACGCCCGAACTGAAGCTCAAAGACGACGCGGGCTGGTACGCCCAACTGCGATTGCACTACTATCTCACGCACGACTCGACTCTGGTTCGGCTGCGCGATCTCAAAGAGTGGCAGGGGCATCTCGATCGCGGTGACGGCAAAATTGCACTTCAAGACGTGCGACTGCTCACCATGCAGGTCGAAACGCTCAAAGCGCTAGGGCTTCTCGATCTACTTGATCCGGAACGACAAGTGCGGGCGATCGATGCAGATGTCGATCGCATCCGTCAGCAGGCCCTCCAATACAGCCACGACCTCAAAACCGTTCTCAATCTGACCGTCTCTGCAAAGATGTCGCCGATCGAAATTGTCCAAGCTCTGCTCGGTAAATTAGGGCTGCGTTTAACCTGCGTCGGGCGAGATGTCGCAGCAGACGGACGACGCGGTGGGCCGCGAATTTACCAATACCAGCCATCCAATGATGGTCGAGAAACAATTTTCGCCGAGTGGCAGCAGCGAGACGCCGATGCGCTAGATAGCTCGATTGCCACCCTTGATCGAGCCGCGACGTTGCCGCCAACCAGTACGACTGATCCACCCCCGGATAAATTTATAGCTAGTCGATCGGCTGATGGATTAGCGTTGGAGGCTGCAAGAGAGGAAAGACTTGCCTGTGAAGAATGGGGAAGTTTGGAGAAACAGGATTGCTCTGCGATCGCCCAAGTCGGTGCAGCGTCACAATACAATTCCGCCATTCAGGTCGGGTGCGTTGTCAGACATCTTCAGCAGGCTTGTCGTTGGGTTGTCGTTCAAGTCGAAGCAGCAACGGCGCGACTCCGGCATTTGCACCGTGCCCAAGAATGCACATTGCCATTAAATGAGTTGGTGGCTATCGCGATCGAAGCAGGAGGTGAGCCAGATGCTCCAACCCCTGTGGGCTAAATTCGATCGAGCCTGCCAGCCGGACTCATCTCTGCCTGAGAGCCTTCAGCGTCGGGTCGATCAGTCGATCGAGTCCTGCGCCGAAGCAAGCAATCTAGGTTGGGAGAAATCTTGTGTAACTTTGCACCCTGGTTACACAAGATTTGCGACGATGGGCAACCGCTTCATACAAGGACAGCCCATTTCTCTAAGACGAACTCGCGTTACGCAAGCTAGTCGCTCGGCGATCGAGATTCCTTGTGTAACCCAATCTGAAAAATATCCCTCGTTACACAAGAAGTAAAATGCCGCGCCAGCCCTCACTCGACTCACTCCGTACTACGCTACAACGCCTGAGCCTTAAGCAGAAGCAGGAAGTTTATGCTTGGCTGGGAGAAGCGATCGCGGCAGAAGCACAAGGGGCGATCGAGCTTCCGCAGCAGTCAGGGTCAGCCGCGATTGAGCAGCGGCATTATGAGGGGAAGCTTTACCAGCTTGAAAAGCGACGTTGTAATAAAGCGGGCTGTCGCTGTATGACTGGTGCTGTAGCCGAAGCCGGGCATGGTCCCTACTGGTACGCCTACTGGAAGGAACAAAAGAAGGTTCGCAGCCAGTATGTGGGGAAACGCCCGCCTTGGAATAGGGACAGCAGTCAGTAGGTTTTGTATATGCTGTGGTTGCGATGGCTATGAAGGCAGAACAGACCTTGCAATCCAGAGTTGAGCGAATCGCATCTTGTGTAACCAATATTAGTTTAGCTCCTAGTTACACAAGAAAATAGTACTCGTCGTTTGCTGCGGGCGCTGTCTGCTTTACTTCAACACCCGCAGCCCAAAGTTCTACCCATTCACCCACAACGACTTGGGTAGCAGGCAGTGCAGGCTGCTCGCTCCTGCTTCTGGTCGCCCGATGCGTGCGTCCATCGCCAAACTTGCTAGCGAGTAGGCGTCCAGCGCTGTCAGTCCTTTCATTGCCTGCAAGCGCTTAATCATGCCGATCGCCGCCAGGTTCATCGCCTGCATCGCATCGCGATCGACCGAGTGCGTCACAAAGCTGTCGATCGTGCCGATGACCGGATTGGGCACAAGCACGGGAATCGGCTGCTTGGGCAGCATACAGTACACACCCTTAAGCTGATTGACCACTTCCGCGACGCGACAGTCGCCATACGCCGCCATGTAGCGCCGCGCCTGTGTGCTGCTCAAGCCTTTCGAGTCGGCTAAAAACTTGAGCGTTTCTTCTTCGAGAATGTCCATTGCCACGTTGAGGTCGCGATCGTACCCAACCGTAATCCAGTGCGTGTCTGACTCGATGCGCGGCCAAGTGAGCGACTGACCTTTGACCACTTCGATCGTCAAGTTGAGTTCGTTGAAGGCTGACTCGATCGCCGTCAGGTTAATCTCGCCATTGCCCTGAACGGCATGAGAGTCGCCAGACCACAGCAACGCGCCTTCGACAAATACAGGCAGATAGATCGTCGTGCCCTCAACTAGTTCGTGACAGTCCATGTTGCCGCCAAACGGCCCCGGTGGAACGGTGCTGTACTGGCCGCTTTCGGTTCGTGCGACGCCAATGATGCCGGGAAACGGACGCACAGGCAGTTCAATTCCTGGTAGAAACTCAGTAACGCCGCGCTTAAGATCGAGGTAGAAATGCTTGACCTGCGGTTCAGCAAGAGCGTGGGAAACTGCCCCAGGTTGAGACTTCCCGGCAAGTTCCAGTTCGCGCCATACGTACGCGGCACAATGCGATTGATGCGAACTTTGAGAACGTCACCAGGCTGTGCGCCTTCGACAAAGATGGGGCCTGTGACCGAGTGCGGGCCGCGACCAGGATTATCAACGCGCAATCGAGTAATTTCCTCGATCGACACTCCCGGCAGCACCTGATTGAGCGAGGCCATCATCGTTTCCATCACGACCGTATCGCCCGAGCGAATGCGAGCGCGAGGCGGTTCCGCATTGTTGAACTAGCCCCACTGTACCGTCTCATCATTGGCAGGCAGCAGATACACGCCACCCTGATACTGCCCAACATAGCCTTCTTGCATCGCAACCATTTCGGGGCGAGTCGGTGGTGCTTCTTGGGCGAGCGCTTTGGGCAGTAGACTAGCGGCAGCAGCGGTGGCAGCACTGCCAAGCAGAAAATCACGACGATTGGGCATAGATGTATATTGATGAAACGTGCTTGTAGACCCTGGATTAGCCTGGGTAGAGATGAGCTTTATTATTCAGACTTGGCGGATTAGATATTGTAGTTTGCACTACAAGATTGCTTGGCACACGAGGCGCAACCCTGTTCGTGGAATATTGAGCAATTCGCGATCGGTTTGAGATCTACAGTCTCAAGCAGCTTGCACAGTTATCTACTAGCGCTTGCCTAAGTTGCGATCGCTAGAGTCATAGAGCGATCGTTTCTTGTGTAACCAAGAACTTAAACCGCTAGAAGTTACACAAGAAAAAAGAGAAATTGCTAAGGGGCGATTGCTAAGAAGTCATCATTGAAGCTGAAAGCTTGCGTTAAAGCTTAAGTTGTCGAAGCCCAAGTAAAACGATCGTGAGGTGTGAACTGCTCATTTCTGCTACGGGCGTATCATCACCTTTTGAATGAATGCCTGACTCTGGTTTGCATCCCAGCCTAGTTCTTGGATATACCGTTCGATCGCCTGAAATATCAAACCGTGCGGGACTGGGCGCTCAGCTACCACTCTACTGAGTCGTTCAGGTTCTTCAAGCCAAGTCCTTATGTCAGGACGAACATACCAGTCGGCCTGATCAGGATCAAAATCTGGAGGCGGAGCAGTAAAGTAAATTGCGTCTAACTCGTCTTCCTCTACTTGAAGCCAGCCAATCTCCTTTGCCAAAAATAGCCAGTCTTCTTCGTTGGCTTCAAGAAACCTGGTGGTTACCTCCAGCCCAGCCACAGGATTGTACACACCCGCCTGCCAAGCTAAAATGTAGTGTTCAGGGTTTTCCTGCAAATCTTGCGCTAGAAAAGCTTCAATCTCCAATTGAATTTTTGCTTCACTCTCGCAGGTAAGAGAAAAGGATTTGTGTGGCCGAGATTTCTTAACACTCGACTGCTTGCGTGGTTTTGCTTTGAATCCTTTAGCCATAGATTCCTCTCATCTGGTAATCGCCAGCAGTTCTGCTTATTGTGATGCCAGAAGTTTGGTAGTTCTTGTTCCATCATGACATGAGAAAACTGCCTTTTTCTCAACACTCAAGAACTACCTCATCTAATTACATTTTCATCGAAGGGAAACGTTTCCCTTCATCCATTTTGCCGTAAACTAGCTTTGTTGTTCTTGATTGCTGCATGCCTACGATCGCGGTTGTAAATCAAAAAGGGGGAGCGGGAAAGTCCACGATCGCTGTCCATCTCACTCGATGGTTGCAGCGTCAAGGGAAGTCGATCTTGCTGGTAGATGCAGATGGACAGCGTACCTCTTCGATTTGGCTAGAGTCTCTAAACTACGAAATTCCCTTTCAGGTTGTGCAAAATCCTGATGAACTCTTAGAGCAGCTACCCAAGCTCGCCGAAGAAACAGAATGGCTGCTAGTCGATGGCCCTGCTACACTTAGTGAGACAACAAGGGCGCTGCTTTTATGGGCTGATTTAGCGTTGATTCCTTGTCAGCCTGCTGGGGTTGATTTAGCCAGCGCTTCAGACACGGTGCGACTCGTTCGACAGGCAAAAGCAATTCGTGGCGGATTGCCGAAGGCAGCCTTATTTCTTAACAAGGCAATCAAAGGAACAAAGCTCAAGGACGAAGCGTTTGCTGTGTTGCAGCAAGTTCAAGGTGTCAAGTTGCTGACAACGATCGTCCACCAAAGACAAATTATTACAGATGCTTTTGGTCAAGGTGCAACCGTCTTCGATATGGCAGGAACACCAGCAGGAACAGCGCGGCAAGAACTAGAGAGTTTATTCAAGCAGGCGATGGAGGTGATGAATGGTTAAGGAGCGCAAAACACTTAGTGACGCTGTGATGCAGCGTTTCATGACCGACCCAAACAGTATTCAAGATACTCAACCTTCTGCTTCTGTCGCGCTAAGCGTCATTAAACTACCTGCTAAACGGCAGCCTCGTCGCTACTTCGCCCCTGAGAAGATGGCACAGCTAGTGGCATCTGTGAAAGAACACGGCATCCTGGAACCGATTCTAGTTCGTCCTCTAGGAGAAGGTCGCTACGAGCTAATTGCAGGAGAGCGTCGGCTTCGAGCTGCTCAGGAAGTAGGACTGACTCAGATTCCGATCGTCTCACGCGAGTTTTCCGATCAGCAGGCTCTCCAAGTCGCGCTGATTGAGAACTTGCAGCGGGACGACCTTAACCCGATCGAGGAAACCGAGGCAGTATTAGAGCTACTGGCACTCGCTTTGGACACGAATATTGACGAAGTGAAGTCAATCATCTACCAAGCAGCAAACTCAAAGAACCGAGGGCAGGAGTTGAAGGAAAACGTTTCCCTTCAGCTTGAAAAGATCGAATCTTGCCTAGCTGAATTAGGTCGGTTCAATCTAGAATCCTTACGCAGTAGTCGTCTGCCGCTGCTGAATTTGCCGTCGAATATCTTAGATACTCTACGGGAAGGAAAGTTGGAGTACACCAAAGCTCGATCGATCGCCCGCGTGAAGAATGAGCAGCATCGAGATGAACTGCTAGAGGAGGCGATCGACCAAAGCCTCTCCTTGAATGAAATCAAAGTGCGAATTAAGGAGTCGAAGCCGGATGCAGGTTCAGAGACAACGCCGGAACAAGCGCTAATTGCTCGCATGAGCGAGATTACTAAGCGGTTGAAGAAAAGCAAAAGCTGGAGTGAGCGCAAGAAGCGCGATCGAATTGTCAAGCTGCTAGACGAGCTGGAGCGGCTAGCTGGCGAAAGCTAGAGCGTTTCTTCGACATCATCAAAATCAGTAATTATGCCTAAGCAAACTTCCCTTTTTCCTGACGACTACGATGATTTCTTCCGTAGTTTGAAGGAGCGAATTCGATCGACTCAGGTCAAGGCAGCGCTCGCCGTCAACCGAGAATTGGTACTGCTCTACTGGCAAATTGGCCGAGAGATTCTTCAGCGTCAGCAGGAAGAAGGTTGGGGTGCAAAAGTAATTGAGCGTCTCGCTAGAGATTTGCGTTTGGAGTTTCCTGACATTGCTGGGTTCTCGCGCACCAACCTCCTCTATATGCGGGCGTTTGCGGAAGCTTATCCTGATGAGTCAATTGTCCACCAGCTTGGTGGACAAATTCCCTGGAAGCACAACTGCGCGATCATCGACAAGGTGAAAGACCCAGAGCAACGCATCTGGTACATCCAAAAGACGATCGAAAATAGCTGGAGTCGCAACGTTCTCATCCACCAGATTGACGGTGATCTCTACAGCCGTCAAGGTGGGGCACTCACAAATTTTGAGCAGACGCTTCCTGCGCCTCAGTCCGATTTAGCTCAGAGCTTGCTAAAGTCCGAGTACAATCTGGAATTTCTCAATCTGCGTGAAAAAGCACTTGAGCGCGATCTAGAGCGTGCCCTGCTTGAACACATGCAGAAGTTTTTGCTCGAACTGGGCGTGGGCTTCGCATTTGTGGGCAGTCAGTATCGGCTGGAGGTTGAAGGTGATGAGTTTTTTGTAGATCTGCTCTTCTACCACCTTGCCCTGAGTTGCTTCGTGGTCATCGAGCTAAAGACGACTGACTTCAAGCCTGAGTATTCTGGGCAAATCAACTTCTACGTCAATGTGATTGATGACAAACTACGTCGTTCAACAGACAACCCAACGATCGGAATCATCCTTTGTCGCTCCAAGAAGAAGTCGATCGTCGAATATGCCTTGCGTGGCATGAGTCAGCCGATTAGCGTTTCCACCTACCGCACGACAGCAATGCTGCCCGACGAGTTCAAGGCGAAATTGCCCTCGATCGAAGATTTGCAGCACGAGATTGAAGCGGTAGCAGCGATCGTTGAGGAAGTCGATCGCAAGGCAGATTCAGAGTGAGATGGAGAGCGAATCGCATCAACTTGGGCAAATAGTTCGGACGCCATTGTGCCAAACGCAACTTTGGGCAGCAAATCATCGGAATCGATTTGAGCGGTGATTGCTTCTAGCCCAGAGAACAAGCGCAGTTCTGGGACTGGAGCAAGAATGGCAAAGGCGTGAATTTTTTGCATCGCGATGTGTTTTGTTAAATCTAAAGTCCTGGTATTTTTTGCAGAATGTTTTGAGCGACCAGCATCTCAAACTGCGATCGAATCGCTCTAGCAGTGGGACGATTTGCAATCAAAACGCCCGCTTCGATGTTGCGCTGATGGGCGGCTTCTGTGAAATTGGCTGACGTAATCAGAACTTGCGCTTCATCAACAACGACACATTTGGCGTGGAGACAAGCGTTGCTCTGGGAAGACAGTTCCAGCGCTCTGGGATCGTGAAAGACTTCGGGCAGGCGCGATCCCGGCCAAACGTTTTTCCGAAAATTCTCCGCGAATTGCCGTAATAAAGTTACAGTCGGCGTTTTGTCGCTGTATTGGCGTTTAACGTTGAGAAACATTCGGACACTGAGGTCGGCATTTGCAGCCATTCGATCGGCCAGAGGGCGAAATATCTCGTGCCCTTTCGTACCCTGATCGACCGCAAAGCTAGAAATCAAAACGTTGTGCTGAGCGCTCTGAAACAGTTCGCGTACAACCACAGCAGTATCGCGGCTTTCGGTTCCCAACACTTCGGGGCCAGTCCACACCAAATCAAACAAATGCTGGTGAGCGATCGCCTGCTCTTGGGCTAACAGCTTGAGCATGTAGGCAATGTGGGTCGTGCTCATGCCTTGCTGACGGAGTTGATTAAGTTCTGCGGCGATCGCGGCGGCAAGTTTTTCTGGAGCGTAGCTGGTGAGAGAAAACGGGTGGATTGGGAACTTCAGCCACCTAGATTCCAAAGCGGTTGCCAGGTCAAGCAGCGCGAAACGGCTCAGGCTCAAAAATGGCGACATCATTGCAGCGCGTCCGGGAAGAATTCAGCACCGAATCGTTCCACTGTGCTGACGACTAGGGCGCGATCGAGCAGTTCGTTACGGCGTTCGCAAGAAGTTTCGGCAATCAGCAAGCAGCCGTGACAGGCCGCGCCATGCAGCAACCGATCTTCCTGTTCATCGCTGGGTTTGTGCTGAGCGCACACCGGATCGTTTGAACATAAGCGGCCATACTCCAGCGCTTTGCCCAAGTGATGCTCGATGCGTCTGCCCACTTCGACCAGTCCGCCCAATGTTCCTTCTGATCCTGACGTTCCAGTGTGAAGCAAAATGCCGTAGCCAATATCGTCGAAGGCGTAAATGCGTTCGCGAATGGCACTGGAGGCATAGCCGCAGTCGAGTGAGACAGCGGTAATCAACAGGTGAGAGAGTGAGTGCAGCATAATGTAGGCTGCGCCTGGAAATTTTGTTTTGTCGCGAGGAATGCCGCGGCTGTCCAGCCACTTGTAAAAGCCTTGCTCTAGTCGCTGGGATTGCGCTTTAACGCCTGGCCGATCGAGCCACTGCCCAATGGCTTCGAGTTTGAGGCTGATGAAAACGCCTTCGCCCAAATTTTCGATCGCAGGTACCCAGTTTGGTTCAAAGTCTAAACTGGCGCGGCGCAAGTTGATTGCCAGATCGTCAATTTCGCCTTCAATGTTGGGCATGGCTGCCTCAAATCGAGTAAAGCCAATCAGCGCAGAAACTTCGCGGAGGCGATGCACCAGGACGATTCGATCGATTGTCGATCGCCACTTAGGATCGAGCTTGTCCGGTTGGCGCGTGTAGCCTTGAAACGGTTTATCGGTTGGCGGTGCTTCTTTGCCCAGTTCGGGAGGACAGGCAAGTAAGGCTTCGAGTTCGACCTGCTTGATGCTTTTGTCAGGTGCGATCGAGCCGCTTTTGCGTCGCTGAATTTCTGCCCAAACTGCATCTGCACCAAACCTGACCAAGCTGGCGTACCTAGCTTTTTTGTGAAGGCTTTTTTGAATTTCATCTAAATCTTCAGCGCTGTCTAGCTCCCCAGTGTAGAAGCGATCGATCGCCTGCTTCAGTTCTGCATCTTGATCGGGCAGTGAGACGACGCTGAGAATCTGCGTGAAGTAGGCATTGCTGGCTGAACGAACCAGCAGGCGATTATATTCTTCGGTTTCTACAATCTCCCCTAAGCTGTTGATGTTGTGGCCTAGACAAAAGGTTTCTTTGCCTTTCGAGCCGAGCCAGGGGCGATGTCCCTGACATTTTCCAAGCACTTTGGAATCTTTCAGTTTGGCTTCTGAAAGCGGGCGGCGTTTTCTACAATTTGCATCACTACAGCGAACAAAGATTTGCTCAAAATCATTTCCAGATCCACCTTCATCTAACCAAAGTTGTCCGCGACAAGTAGACTGAGAATCGCGATGAACGAAAGTGTACCAGTCGATATCGCTGAGGTGGCCGTTGGTGCAGGCTTGAACGAATCGAACGGGGACGACTGGCGCTTTGTCGCCGTCAAACTTGACTAACCCGTTTGTGGCGGCTTTGACAGTACTCCAGGAAACGAGCGGACGAGTGCGGTAAGGTTTGCCATTGTCGAAGGTGCGATCGATCTGCACCAAAAACCAAGTTGGAAAGACAAACGCATCAATCCCGCTGACGGACGCTTGCGGATCGCTCGACTGCTGTGGGGGTGTGCGTAGTTCGATGTCTTGGGGATTGGGCAGTCCGAGACTCTTGGCAACTTTGTAGCGCAATCGATCTTCGCGCACCAGCAGGCGATCGCCCTTCCAGTAGGTTAATCCAGCAATCACAACCGATCGCTTCGGCAAATCAACCATCGATCCGGGGCCAAAGGTGGTGAGAACCTGGCTTTGACGCAGTTCACCGCTGGGCTTGGTTTTTCGTTTGTCGTTCATTCTTCGTCCTCGACGGTCATTCCGTATGGGTCGCGTACCCAGAGATTTACAGTGGCCTCGACATCGCGCAGGCTACGATGTGCCTTGAATTTTTCGTGTGGATGAGCGTTTGGGTCTAGGGCATCAACCAGCAGTGCGGGCGTCCCCTCAAGCTCTCTCGATTGGTATTGCAGCCGTTTATCGCGATCGGCAATTCGTTCCCAGGTGTCGATCAAGTCCAGCACTTGCGCTCGGATTTGCTGCCGTGATTGGGTGGAGTCTTCACTGTTTTGCTTTTGGAACTCGGCGCGATCGGCAATTGCCTCGATCACCGTTTCGATCGCCTGCCGCTGGCTGCGGACATAAGAAGCACCGATCGCCTCGGTCATTTCAGGAATCAGCAGTCGAGTCAGGCCGACGACGACGCCCGCTAAGCCGCGATCGAGGGCGCGGGATGAAAACGGCGTGACGCTGGTGGCTTCGACGGCGCGGTAGAAGCTGTTGTGCCAGCTTTGGAAGCGTTCGTAGTGCGATCGATCGCGGGGGCGGTGAATGTTGAGCAGGGTGACAACGAGGCCGGGTTTTGTCGCTTCTCGACCGACGCGACTGGTGGCCTGAATGTATTCGGCTGCGGTTTTGGGCTGTCCCAGGACGACCATCAAGCCGAGCCGCACGATGTCAAGACCAACGGAGATCATGTTGGTGGCAAGGGCGATGTCAACTTTTTCCTTTTCGTAGGCGGGCAGGGCTAAACGTCGCTTGGTGTTGGCAACTTTGCCAGTGCTGACGCGAGAGGTGAGTTCTTCGGGTTCGTCGTCAATTTTGCGATCGCGAAAAGCGCCGATCGATTCGCCATACCGTAAGCGCCGATCGCCGTATGTACTCAGTCGCGAACTCACTTCATCTTCCACAATCCGCCGACTGCCACCAAGTTCACGCAGCGAGTTGAAGTAGCCAAGCAGCGTCATGTAGGGATCAGCCGGATTATCTTTGTTGCGATCGCCGCCCTGCTCGATGTACTGCTTGTAGGCTGCGGCCATTAGCGCCAAATAGGTTCGCAGCAAAACGACTTTCAGGCTGCGGCCTTGAGCGGCAACGCCGAGGTAGAGTCGTCCGGGATCGTCGAAGTTCGTTGTGGCAAAGAAGGAATCGTGGCGATCGGGGCTGGGAGGCGGAAAGATGTGGACGTGGTTGCGCCCGAATAGAGCTTGAATCTGGTGGCTGGCTCGGCGCACGGTTGCCGTTGATGCGATGATTTTGGGGCGGATTTTGCGGTCTGTGGAAGAACAGAGGGTGTCGATCGCCGTCTCATACAGCCCGACCATCGTGCCCAGTGGCCCCGAAATTAAATGCAGTTCATCTTGAATGATCAGATCGGGTGGCGGCAGATAAGCACCGAGCGGCTTGCCTGCCTTTTTCTCGTCGGCAGGACTGTAGAAGCCTTCGCCGTCGTGGTAGTGAGTGACGCGCCCGAACAGTGCGCCTGTTTGTCCGATCCAAGGCAGGGCAGCAAACTTATCGACGGTGGCGATTATGAAGCAGGGCAGGCGACGGTAGATCGGTTCATCGACGGTAATAATAGGAAGCGGATTGCGGCTGCGGAAGTCGCAACCGCGATTGACGCAAATGATTCTGAGATTCTTTGGATCGTCTGAAGATGGATGGATCGAAAAGGAATTGACGGTGAATTTTTCGCCACACCAGGGACAGCGCTCTAAAGGGATGGGAGCGGGTCTGCTTTTGCTATCGCGCTTGAAAGCTTCAGTGCGGCTGAAAGCAGAATATTCGTCTTTATCGCCGCGCCTGCCCATTCGATTCGGTGTGGCGCTTTGACCGACCCACAGCCCAATTTCAAACGGCCAGTCACCCAGCTTGGCGGGGTCTTTTTGGCGTTCGAGTTCGAGAGCGCAGATCAGGCGGGCGGCTCGCTCTAGCTGATCGAGCGTTAGCAGGCGCAGGGTGTAGCGCATCAGAACGCTCAAGCCAGCCGATCGAATCCCCACATAACTCAACCGCCGCAGAACCAGCGTAAAAGCCGCCAGTCCCAAATAGGCTTCAGTTTTGCCGCCTCCGGTGGGGAAAAACAGCAAATCCACAACTTCGCGATCGCTGCAATTGGGCTGCGCGATGCTGACCAGATTCAGGAGAATAAAAGCAAGCTGGAACGGTCGCCACTGGGGAGGATCGAAGCTTTCGGGCGGGGCGTTGCGGTCTTGGCTAAGCTGGCGGCGACGGGCGATTGCCACGACGCGATTCGCGATCTGAAATGCCTCTAGCACGTTGGGATCGCTGAGTGCTTGCAGGCCGGATTCGATGCGATCGCAGGCAGTTTCGGCATTGTCGACCAGAACTTGGGCGGCGGCTTGCGCTTGCGGCGGATCGATCGACTGCGATCGCTGGGCGGCGATCCAGGTGCGGTATTCGGTGATGAGCGGGTCGAGCTTTTGCCGAATGGCGCTCGCATCGGTGGCATCGGCCAATGCTTCCATGCCAAGCTGCACGTTGGGAATGGCAGCAGCTTCGACTCTGGGGACGTTGGCAGTAGGAATCCAGGTCGTGCAAATTTCGGTGCAGCGGGATCGATCGACGCTATGAGCAAGGGCAGAAACGTTATGGCCGACGGCAAATTCGTAGTCGTGGCGATATTGCAGATTGGCGATCGCTTCGTCCCAATCGGTGCTGTCACCCCGCAGATCCGATCGCGGCACAAAGCCTTCAGCGCATCGAATTACAAGGCAGGTTTGAAAGGCAAAGGCTTTGTCTTTTTCTCCGGGCTGCTGGCGATAGTTGACCAAGAAAATTGAGGCGGATAGCGTTCCGACTGGAAAGCGCGAATCGAGGACGGGGCGACAGTTGACGACCAAGCTTAAGCCGCTGCTGTTGGGGATATCGATCGTAAAGGAATCTTCGATCGCCGTAATCGAAACGTTTAGCGTCACCGACTGGGGAATGCGCTGCCAGCCTTCGGGCTTGCGCTTCTTTGAGTCAGATTTGGAAGGTTCTGCTTCCGCTTCGGCGGATTCCTCCAGTTCGATCGCCACATAATCACCCCAGCTTGCCGTCACTTGCAGATCGATCGGATGACGATCGAGCAGAAAGCTTAGCCCCATTGAAGACGGAAAAAACGGCTTGCGGGCGGGAACGCCTTCGGGAGCTTGGCTGTCTTCGCTGGAATCGCTGCCTGCCACTTCGTCGGGAGTGTCGTCGGCATCATCGTCGCTGCGATCGTCTGGTTTCGTGCCAAACGGCGCTAAAAATCCGGTGAGATACCACTTGGAGGGCGGCTCGGTGAGAATTTCGGTTGCATAAGATCGATCGCTGGGTTTGGGGCCAACCAGATCGAGTTGCAGGGCATCTACGAGAGTCGATCGAATTTCGGCGGATGTGTTGGGCGGCATGGGCAAACGGTGTAGAAAGTTGAGGTCGCGATTAGCAAGGAAGCAAGTCGTCTAGTTGCAGTTGCAAATCGGACAGCAGGATCGAGGTGTAGGTCATGACCATCGCTCCCCATCAAAGTTCGCGGGTGAATGTTCGTCCGATTTGATCGAGGCGAGCAAATCAAGCTGTTGAGACGGTTCGGCTTCCTGTAAAACAACTGCGGTTCGCTGCTTTTTCGGTTTGCTTATCAAGCTTTCCTGCTGCGATCGCTGCAAATTCAGCTTCAGCAGTCGCGCCAGCACTTCGTCGTGAACGTCTTCCGGCCAGCGATAGCGCCAGGGTTTTTTGCGCTTGCTGCTGCCTTCGGGGTCTTCGTCTTCGTAATCGAGCAGAAATTCGCACTTCGTCGGAATATCGTGCCAACCGTAGGCATCCAAGACAGCCCGATCGATCTGCTCGTGCAGCGATCGCAGTTGCAAAATGTCGGGGTCGATTTCGTCGGGGTCATGAAAGCGATTGTAGGTCTCGGTTAATCCTTGATCGTTGCGAACCATCAGATCGGCGCGAAATTCGTAGTAAGTTTTGCCGATCGATTCAAGGGTGCGATCGAGTTCCCAGTCTTCAGGAAAGGGAAACGTTTCAAAGCAATCTGAGTTTGAGTAGTTCAAATCATCTTTCATAGTTGATGAAAAGAACCATGCCCAAATTCCATGAATGTTACTTTGTAGAATTGCAAAGCTAGAATAACTGTCTAAAGGAAATACTGCTAGCTTGTGAGAATAAACTATTTTGCTTGGCAGAAAGGCAAACGATAAATGTTTGCCAATAATGCCGCAGACTAACACTCGATCGCACTGGGCGATTGCTCTAAACAATGCTGGCGTGTATCTTCCCCAAAGCCACCATTTTTCTTTTCTACGTTTCGCATCTGCATTACCACCTAATCGATCTCGTTCCGGTTTAACCTTTTCTTCTACGATCGCCATCAAATCAGGATATTTTCTTGCCTCATCTTCTTTCATCTCGCCAAAATTGATGACGTAGCGGTGATGGGCGTGAGTCGGGCTGCTGTTAACTTCTTCGCCGCCGATGTAGGGAAAGATGCGATCGGCGTTGCGCGGATCTTTGGCGATCAGTTCGTGCATTTGGGCGATCGAAGTGGCGTTAGGATTTGTATCGTCAAAGGTGAAACCCATTCCTAAAACAATACTGCCCTGAAAGCTTTTGTTGGCATTGGCGCGGAGGGCGATCGGGTTTTCATGTCCGCCATCGTGGAAGAGAAAAGCAGTGATTTTTTCGAGCGATCGACCATTCAAAATTTTGATACCCGAATAATTGCCTTTGAAAATGTTTACGACACTGACCACGACTGCGGCTAATCCCGGCCATTTCACTCGCTTTTGAGCGTGATAGATTGTGCCGCCGTTTTGACAAATAAATCGAAGTCCCGTACTGCGAGTGTCGCCCTGCGCGATCGTATTGGTGGCAATCAAACCAAGTGCGCCGCCTTTGCGAAGCAGCGTGAACGATCGCCGGAAAAAATGCGCCACCAGATCGGCGTTGCCGTGTGCTTCGGGATGCACGATTTTCAGCCAGTCTAAATAGCCTTCCACATTGCCGTTGATCGTCGTATTTTTTCCGGCAAATGGCGGATTTCCGACGATCGCATCAAAACCCGGATTGAGGCGATCGAACACTTCGGGAAACTCTAGCTCCCAGCAAAACGGCAAGACGGTTTTTGCTCCGGTGGTTAGTGGTGAAACGATCGCCGCAATGTCCGTTTCGCTCACCAGTCCTTTTTCATAACCGATCAGCTTGCCGCCAAATTCTTCGCGATGGTGCTGCCGCTGCTTGGCATTGGTTCCTGCAAAGAATGAGGCGATCGCCACCTGAGCCGTCAGACGGGCAGGCGCTAGCGCATGGTTGACATCTTGCAAGAGAGCTTGCTTGCGATCGGCTTCGTCGTCCGTGCGCGTATCCGCCGTTTGAATTTCCTGCCGAAACGCCAACGCTTTCGCCGCCGACTGCCGCATCAGCCGCTTGTGGTCTTCAAAAAACGTCGGCTCATAAGCCGCACTCGCCCCAAAGCTGCCAATTTCTGATCGCGTCAGCCCAACCAGCGAATCGCCACATTTGAGCGCATGATCCAAAAACGTAAACGGCAAATCTTTCGCCAATGTCACCAGCCACAGCGACAGCCGCGCCAAATTCACCGCAAACGGATTTTTATCCACGCCATACAAACACCGCTGCGCCACCAATCGCCGCGCCACAACGACATCTTCCACCGCTTCCAGCAAATTGTCCGGCTTACCGTGATAGTTCCATGCCTCGACCAGTCGATCGCCCAACTGCCGACAAGCCTCGACCAAAAACGCCGCCGACCCCATCGCCAAATCGCACACCTTCAGATCAAGTAGCTGTGCGGGCGTGGGATGAGTGCCAAGCTGCATCAGCACAGGTTCCAGCGTCTTCTCGACGATCGGCTGCGTCAGCTTGCGCGGCGTATAGTGCGACCCCGATCGCCTGCGTTCCTCGGTCGGCTGAAGGTAAAGCGAACCGGGAGGAAGCACATTGCGAGTTCGATGGGAAATTTTCGCGCTCAAGGCCGCCACGACTGTGGGAATATGCGTCGCGGCCTTGAGTTCCTTTGCAGCCTTGGCC
Source organism: Microcoleus sp. FACHB-1515 (assembly GCF_014696105.1). GTDB lineage: Bacteria > Cyanobacteriota > Cyanobacteriia > Elainellales > Elainellaceae > JAAUTJ01. The sequence continues at coordinate 47,495 of NZ_JACJPO010000037.1, read as the reverse complement.
GATAGCTCACAGTTGGCCGACTCCTTCAGCAGCTTGGCACGATCGATCGGCTTGGCCTCTAGCAGGGCTTGCAGGTCGATTACGATCGTCGTCGTTACTTTCGAGCCTTTCGGCCTGCTGGAAATGCCGATCGAGAAATGCCGCGAAATCTCAACTTCGTAGCCCATGATCGCTTCATAAACTGAGCCGATTTGCTCCACGTCCAGCGATCGGTACGACAGCCGTTCGCCATCCAAAATCAGCAGCTTATCGAGCATTCGATAAATCACGCCGTCAGAAATTCGCGGAGCTTCCAGCCTGCCCGCTGTGGCATAGTGCGAATCGATCGATCGCCCTTCCAGATACGGATACTCATCCGGATTAAACAGTTGTCCCCGCCGCGCCGGAAGATACTCGGCATTCGCGCCACCCCCGTCATACACCAGCCGAAATAAGCTCAGCAGTGCTGCCCAAGCACCGTAGCGCTGATCGATCGTGTCCGGATAGTTGCCCGCATCTTCGCGCAGCTTTTCATACAGCCCGGAAACCGCATAGTGACGCTGATACACCTCGTCATCCGGCATCAAGCCTTCATCTTCGGCATACAGCAAAAACACGAGCCGCATCAGCGTCGTAATTAATCCGCCATAGATGTGTTGCGGATCGATCGCCGCCAGTTCGCGCAGCAGTTTTCCGTTCACAGCCGCATCTGCCGCCTGAAAACCGCGCAGCAGTTCCCACAGCGCATCCAACACTTGCCCCGACAGCTTCGTTGACACTTCCGCCTGATAGCTGCGACTCTCTTCCAGCAGTGGCCTTAAGCGCTGCGAGTCCGGCACGTTGAACAGGCGATCGTCACCCAACAGCAGATCGATCGCGCCCAAAATCGATCGCCCCGGCACTTCCGTCATCGCCTGAATCGGAAAGGTGAGATGCCCGGACGATTCCCCGCTCGGCGCATACACCAGCCGAATTTCTGTCCCGTTCACCAGCAGTCCCGCAAACACTCCAGTTTCCCGCAGCAGTCGCTCAAACTTCGCCTGAATGCTTGCCTTCCAGCCGTGCCCCGCCTCCGCAGCCGGATCATCTTCATCAAACGGCAATCCCAACTTCACTTCTTGAATCAGCAGAATCCACTGATCGCTATCCGGGTCGCATACCGCATAACTCGGCTTCAGCAGTTCCCCATAGCTCGGCAGTGCCACCGTCAGCGACTCCGGCAGGGCTTCTAGTCCAACCAGATCGCCGTCCCGCCAGCCCAGCACCGATCGCGCAAACGTGGAAAATTCGACCCACGCGACCTTTTCTTTATGGCGAGGCAGAGTGTCGATCGAAACGATCACTTGCAACCGCTCTTGCAAATCGACCAGCTTGCCGCGATCGATCACCGCCTGCGCCTTAATCAAGGCTGGAGGCGACACCACCAAGCCCACAGGCTGAAGCAGTCCCAACCATTCTTTGTGTCTGAGGATATCTATATCCGCTGCCATCTCACGCCTCAACTTGACACAGGCCACAGGTAAACAATGCCCACAGGCTCGACACGGGGAGTTTTCACTCGGTAGATTTGCTCAATTCGGGCAGGTTCGCTCAAGATATCCGCTTCCAGTTCAGCGATTCGAGTTTCCCAGTGCCGTCGATCGAGATCGATCTGTCGCCGCTCTTCGGCATTGAATTCATTGAGTAAAGAAAGCTGCTGCGTGTCATACTGCCGCGACTGCTTGAGGATGCGATCGCGCTGTTCTTGCAGCAAGCTTTGCATTTCTGCCGCTTCCTGCTTGCCGCGCTGTTCGAGTTTGCGCTTGGCGCGATCGGTCAGTTCTGAAGCCCGCCGCTCCAGATGCGGCAGCAAATCCTCGACATCGCGAGCCGTATGCGCTTTGAGGCGATCGACCAAGGCGGGCGACATTTCTCGCAAACGCGGATGTGCCAGCGAATCTTCTAGAATCTGCATCACATCTTTTTTCTCACCTTCACTGAGCGGACGCAATCGCCCTTTGCCTCTCGCTGTCGGGTCGATCCATTCCGCCGCGACCGAGACAATTTCATCATGCAGACGTGAGGCGCGATCGCCATACAGCGACAGCCTGCCCAAAATGATCACACGTGGAATTGGGTCATCCGTGCGGCAAACGCAGGCGCGGCTCAGTTCGTCATGCAAAAATCCTTGCGAGAGAAATCGTCCCAGGAGCCGCTGCACGATGCGATGCTCTAGATGCAGATGTACAACCTGCCCATCCAAAGAACCCGGATCGCGAAACACAACCGGACGAATCGGCGCTTCCTTACGCCACTCCCAAAGCTTCTGATTTTTGGGACGTGGCGATCGCAACGTATCGAGTGTCGTCGCCCAAGTCGGATCGGCTCCCGCCTGCTGATCGATCGCGGGGATCGTCCACTCGCTGCGCTCCCCATCATCAACCGCTTTGGCTGCATCGATCGGCTTGAGCGGTTCCGCGCCCATAATCTGCAAGGCCACCGAGAGCGTATCGCGAAAATGGCGATCGTCCAGCCCCAGCCACAGCTTCGAGTCTTTCAGCATTGTTTCCAGTTCGATCTGCTGCTGTCGCAGTTTATCTTGCCGCAGCCGAATCGCCTCTAACTCTTCTCGAATCGCCCTGCCCTGCTGTCTGTCTTCCTCATCGGCGCGATCGGCGGTGTCGATCGCAGTGGAAAGCTGCTGCGCTTCCGCCTGCCGAATGCCACCATCCAGCAGTTTGCTCACATTCTTCTCCAGCACGGGCGACAAACTGCCCAATTCTTCTTGAATTCGCTGAGTTTTCTGCACCAGCACATCCAAGACGCGATCTTCCACTCGCTGAGTCAGCACAAAGTAATGACAGCGAACTTCTTTCGATCGCTGAAGCTTGCGATCGATCCGCCCGTTGCGCTGCTCCATCCGACTCGGATTCCAAGGCACATCGAAGTGAAACAGATCGGCGCAGTGATTTTGCAAATTCACGCCTTCTCTCGCCGCATCCGTCGCAATCAAAATTCTCAGCGGATGTTGAGCAGGATCGGCATTAAATGCCTGCTTAATAAACTCCCGACGCTCCTCACCCATGCCGCCATGAAAGCTGTCGATGCGATCGAACTCGCGATCCGAGTTAGCAGCGATCGCGCCAAGCTGCTGTTCTAAATAACGCTTCGTGTCAGTGTATTCGGTGAAAATTAGCACCCGTCGATCGCGCCACTTCGCGCCCGCCGCGCCCAAATCAGGACAAAGATTTTGCCGTATCCACTCCGTCAGCTTTTGCACTTTACTATCGGGTAGATGCCGCGCCTGCTCTGCAATCTGAGTCATTCGATCGAGCAGATCCAACTCCTGCTGCGAAATTGTTCCACTCGCCCAAGTTGCTTTTTCCATCTGAGCGGCTTCTTCATGCAGCACTTCGTCTTCATCCAAATCGGCGCGATCGTCATCTGCCCCGATCGAGGCTTGCAGGAGGGCAAAATTCTTGTGACTTGAAAATTGCTGTTCCGCCTGCCGCTCAATTGCCCGACGATGCACTCTCAGCGTCCGGGCAAACGCTTCGATCGAAGAGAGCAATCGCTTTTGCAGCGAGGTTTGCACCAGCATCGCCGTTCTTTGAGTCGATTTCGGCGCACTCTTCAACCGCTCCTCCTGACAGGCGCGATACTGCTGAAGTAGCTGAGCTAGCTTCAGTTCTGGCACATCTTCGGGCAGATGATCGATCGCGATCGGCACAATTTTCCGACACGGAAATTCAGCATGATGAATCTCGCGTAAATCACTTTTGAGCCGCCGCACCATGACGGCATCCAACAGCTTTTTGCTGCGAACCGGAACGCCCCGACAAAACCGCTGCGGATCTAAGATTTCCAGCAGGGCGGCGAAGCTGTTGGAATGTCCATTATGTGGCGTGGCGGATAGAAATAGCTTGTGTTCAAATCGATCGGCCAGATCGCGGACGGTGCTGGTAAGTTGCGAATCGATAGCATACCGCGCCCCGCCAGAGGGAGCCGCATTGTGCGCTTCATCTAAAATCAGCATCGCCCCCGGTGAAAAATCTTGCAGCCAGTCGCGCAACGGAGCTGCATACGCTTCATCTCGCAGCAGGGCATGAGAAATGATAAATCGCGTGTGAGTTTTCCAGGGGTTGATGTTGTAGCCACGCTCTCGCCGCTTTGCCGCTACGAAGTCGCGATCGAACACGATAAACGTTAGCCCAAATCGACCTTCCATCTCATCCTGCCACTGCCGCACAACTGAGGGCGGACAAGAAATCACGACTCGCTTGATCTTTTGCCGCATCAGCATTTCGCGCAGAATCAGTCCCGCCTCGATCGTCTTGCCCAGTCCCACATCATCGGCAATAAACAAATTCACACGCGGCATCTTGAGCGCTTTGCGGAGCGGCTCTAGCTGATACGCTTTCACCTCAATTCCCGCTCGGTAGGGCGCTTGAAATAATTTCGGATCGGTAGAAGTGACACAGTTCCAGCGCAAAGCGTGCAGATAAGCCGAAAACTGACGCGGCTGGTCAAACCCGCGATTGGCAACTGATTCCCAAGACGACGCTTGCAGAATTTGAGCATCAATTTCCCGTTCCCAAAAGACTTCTAGCACCTCGCCTTGGGCATCGTCTTCCAAGCAGGCCAGCCGCACCTTCGTATCCCCGATCGACGCAGGCAGGATCACGTCTTCAACAAGGTACTGGCGCGATCGCACTCGAATAATTTTCCCAGGCTCAAGCAGCACGGATGACATCGCGGTTCCTTTATACACCTTTATCTATGACGGATAACACGGAGTTCCAGCAGTCGATTTGAGAAATCTTCTTTATTACTTCACCAATTCAGCGTTTATGTAACCCATCCGCGCAAATTAATTAACATGACTAAGAAAACTGCATCATTACGGCCCCTAAAGCAGCACGGGCACAGCCTCAGCAAAAACTGCAAGCCCTTCATAAGGCTTACTCGATCGCGACGACTACTTTGCCGAAAGAATGAGTTGTTTTGCTAGATGGCGCTAAATTAAATCTGGGTTAACTCCCAGTTCCCGTAACCGCTCCGCTAGCCTTGCTGCTTTTGCTTCTGCCGCGATCGCTCGTTCACTGCCCATCAGCAGCAAATTTCCCTGTAAATCCCAAAAGCGCAGCCAAAGCTGGTCTTGATTTTGATACGCCCCTTGCCACACACCAATTTCAACTTCCATTGGCAAGATGGGGTAGTGGCCGCGATCGTTCGCCACCATGCGTTGATACTGCCCGCCCACCAATTCGTACATCTCTAGTTCGCCACTGTTAACGAAGAAGATGCCGTAGTAGGGCGATCGGACAATCCGCTCATACACCCAGAACTTCCCAGGTCGAGTGGTTCCACTGTCCTCAGAGTAGGAAAGTGGCGTTTTATCACGCTCTTCACTGCCATCGCCAGAAGCAAACTCTAGAACGATCGTAGGCGCAATAAACTCTCGCCACAACACATACGATCGCCGGATCTCGCCTTTGAGTCTGGGTGGCACATTCGGCACATAGAACCAATCCGGTGCTTCCGCACCTTTTTCAGGTGGCTCTGTTTCGCGCCAGTAGATGCCGCAGTCTTGCCCGATCGCATACTGCCCATCGGGATGAAGTCGCTCCAGCGTTGCTCCGATCGAGTCCGTCAAAATCAGCGACTGAGGATGCTCCTGAAAATTCTTCACAAACGAACCGTCCGACTCTGGTAGCTGCGTGTGGTCGGGAAACTGGGGTGGCAACTCTGGGGGAGCCGATCGAGTTTGAGCCAAGGCTTCACTCATGCCATTCCACTGATAAGCTTGGCTTTCAGCATAACGCAAACGTTTACTTCAAAAGCTTGAACAGAGTATTGTGTGGCGATCGTGAATAGTTCGCTCAATATCCTTAACTTGCTGTCTATTCTCCTGCGGGTAGTTCAACAAGTATGGATGTTTGCCGATCGATCAGTGTTTGCAGCATCGAAAGCTGTTGTTCCAATTCAGCGATCGCCTCCCGCCGCTGGATTCTGGCTCTCCAGTCGCGGTACTTTTCGCTGCCAGCCTTGCCCAAGTGCTGATTCTTGTACTGGGGATTCTTGCTGCTGAGTTTGTAGTAGAGGTATTCACCCTTTGGTGCAGGACTGATCCAGACGTTGAGCGGAGCCACACTGCCAGAGTTGCGGATGGATTGGATCTTTTGAAGCAGGTGATCGCGCTCGGCTTCTAGGTGGGGGCTAGTCATTTTGTTCTATCGATTTGTAACTCGATCGCCAGAATAAGAGTAGATTGTTCTGTCGATTCAAAGCTTAATCGACAGAACAGAATGTTGCTCGATTCAGGCTTTGTAAAACCTCTCCTTGAATTGGTGATGCACCTGCACGGCTGGTTATTCTGATTCCGTAAGTCTTGTCGGTGAGTTGCATCTCTTGACTGCCAAGCTTTCCCTGCCTACCGGCAGGTAGGCAAGAGTCTTTGTCAGATTGACAGAACTTGCAGCCCGAACGCCCAATGACCAAATACAATTTTTGTGGTGAGCTAATGTACTATTCGCCCCAAGTGCCATGACGACCGCTCAGCAAATTGGATATTGGCTGGACCGAGATGAACTGCTGCGAATTCGCGATCGCAAACTGCTGACGAGCGATCGGGACTACCTATTCTTTGCCTTGCAGATTGATTACCCGGGCAAGCTAAATCCGAGTGTGGATGTCACAGCGTTTTGCGATCGCTGGGATTTGAGCATTGGTAACTTCTACAAGGCATTAGGGGATTTGAAGAATAAAGGTGTGGTCATGGACATCACGAATCAACTGGATTTGCAGATCCAGCAGGAGTAGTTGATGCAGCATCTCACTACGCGGCTTGATTTTTAGTTTTATTGAACTTATTCAAGAGCCTTCCAACCCGAGGAGCGGGAGACTAGTGCTAAATTCTGTCGATTTAAACCTCAAGCGACAGAACAACCTTGAACTAATTTTCTGTCGATTCAAGGTTCAACTCGACAGAAAACCTATTTCTGCACGGTAAACCCTTCAACCGTGCAGAAACCTCGCAAAGTTTGTGCTGCCTTCGCCACGGTTGATCGCCAAAAAGCAGCATCTCCCGAAGTGTGTCAGTGGTACGATCGCATCAGGTGGTCATCGCGGCTGCGTCAGAATTTTTGCATGGCTCAAGCAAACACCGGACAGAAATTTGCCCAATCCCTGCAAGCCGCTGATTTTAGTCCCACCAATAGCGCAAAACGGGCAAGGCGCGATCGTCCTCATCGCCAACCAGTCTGGCTGCGGCTTCACCCGCGTACACCTGCACGTCATCGGCCTGCCACTCCTGACCAAAATTCACCAGCTCAAACACGTGTTCATCATCAGCCGATAGGATGTAGAGCGTATCGCAATTATGACGCTCCTCCAGCAGGGGCAGAAACCTGAGGTAGCCCCTGCGCCAGAGTCGAGGATGCTGCTCGCGGGTCATCGTTTCAATGTCTGGCAGTAGGGCAAAGCCGTGCCAGAGCTGCGGGTTTTCGTAGAGATCGCTCGCGACTTGATAGGGATCGAACGAGTTAAAGCCGCTGTTGAGCATTAGGGCGACCCACAGTTGTTGCGGCGTGCAATCGCCCACTGGCAAATCGGCAGGCAGGGGCGATCGAGGATGGCTGTAGTCATGCGATCGAAAGCCAGGAATGGAGTAGTGAATTTGGCTCATCTGAATTTGCAGTTGCCGGATCTGGCTTGAGCAGAAAATCGTCTTTGAGTGTGCGGGTGCACTGACTGCGGGGGTGCGGACAAGCTGCTTGCAAAGCTGGATGCAGCGGGTACTCCGGTAAGGGCTGAGCATCTAACGACAGCGTGATCCTCATGTTCTCAGGCGGGAGCGCCACAAACTCCGCGAGCTTCTGTGCAGCATCAGTGTCGCGCTGAAGGTTATTTTCAAACATCGCTGTCCCCATTCAACGATGTTGAAACTGAACGGACAATCTCTAAAAACGCTGGCAGCGTGACAGACGCATCGCCTTCTCTCCAAGCGATCGCCAGTGATACTTCGGGTGAGGCAGGCTGCAACTCTCGGTACACCACGCCCGATCGCTGAAACTGTTTCGCAGCACCGGAAACAACTGCCACGCCTAAGCCTGCTGCCACCAAACCTAACAATACCTGCATCTCGCTAACTTCCTGCACAACACGAGGACTGAAGCTCGATCGACGGCATAAAGCAATCACCTGGTCATACCAGCCACAACCTGTATTCCGCTGTCCTAAAATGAACGCTTGATCGGCGAGCGATCGTACCTTCACCTTTGCCTGTGCAGCCAAAGGATGCGCCTCCGGTAAAGCTAAAACCAGGGGTTCCTCCAGCACCGTTTCAACGATTAAACCTTCTGCTTGTTGCAGCGGCGGAACAACAAATCCGACTTGAATTTCTCCTTTATGCAGTGCCTCTACCTGTTGATCTGTTGTCAGTCCCACCACGATTAACTCCACATCTGGAAATTGCTCACGATAGTTTTTCAGCGAGGTAGGAATGATGTCATAGGCGGAAGATCCTTCAAACGCAACCGTTAACCGACCCACTTCACCCCGCCCCGCCCGTTGAGCAGTCTGGATACTTCGCTCAACTTGTCCCAAGATGTGACGGGCTTCCTCAACAAACACTCCCCCAACCTCAGTGAGTTCCACACGGCGACTATTACGCTCAAACAGTTGAACGCCCAACTCCTGCTCAAGCTGTCGAATTTGGCGCGTAAGTGGTGGTTGCGCCATATTGAGCCGTCGCGCTGCCTGACTAAAGCTGAGTTCTTCTGCCACTGCCAGAAAATAGTGTAGCTGCCGCAACTCCATGATTGAATTGAAGCGATCGATACTTTAAGAGTATTGCTGCTAAACGAAATTGGTATCGCACTGCGGCGGATCTATACCTTTAGGGTAGTACTGCGGCTGTATCGAATCATTCAAGATTAAGCGTGGAATGAAGCCGCAATATTTCGAGCAAGATGGCACTTCATAAGCGCGGCTGGTATTGGCAATCTCACGCGATCGAATGAACAGCGAATGAACAGCGATCGACTGATTCACCATTTTTCTTCAAAGCATGATCAAACTATTCTACGCTCCGGGAACTTGTGCGCTTGCGCCCCACATTGTTCTGGAATGGATTGGCGAACCTTACGACCTGCAAAAGGTCAAGCCCAGCGACCCAGACTATCTACAACTGAACCCGCTAGGACAAGTGCCTGCCCTGATCGACGGTGACAGTGGCGTGATGAATCAAGCCGATGCCCTGCTGAAATATCTGGCGCATAAATATCCTGATGCCAAGCTGGGCGACGACGGCACATTGCAAGATGTCTACGAACTCGATCGCTGGCTGGCATTTCTCACAGGCGACGTGCATCCTGCGTTCTTTCCCTTTTTTGCACCGCAGCGATACGCGATCGATGAGCGCAAGGAAACTCAGCAAGCTGTCAAAGAAAAGTCCTACAAGCTGATCGATCGCGTCTTCAAGCATTTGGATGCCTATCTGGACGGGAAAGAACACCTGGTCGGGAATCGTCGCACGATCGCTGATGCCTATGCCTTTGCCATGATTCGCTGGGGAAACGCGCTGCCCGATCGCTTGGCGGACTATCCCAACCTGTCCCGCTTCTATCAAATACTGCGTGAAGACGAAGGTGTGCAGCGAACAATGACGCAGCAAGGAATCGATCAATGAGTGAAAAAATCGATTTTCTAATCGTTGCTAACAAACGAATCAATGAAGCTCAATTTATGGTCATCAACTCTTATGGATTTAAAACTGACAGGAAAACGCGCTTTAGTCACAGGATCGAGTGCCGGAACCGGAGCATCGATCGCCAAAACACTGGCGCGTGAAGGAGCCTACGTGATTGTGCACGGGCGCGATCGAGACCGCACCGAAGCGATCGCTGCCGAGATTCGATCGGAAGGTGGTAAATCAGCCGTCGTGTTTGGGGAGTTGAATTCTGTAGACGGGGCACAGCAAATCGCTCAAGATGCACGAGCGGCGTTTGGTGAAGTTGATATTTTGATCAACAACGCTGGACTGATCGGACATTACGAAACCTGGGATGATGCGACTGCTGAGGACTGGGCGCAGATGTATGACGGCGTTGTCCTCGTCATCGTTCGGTTGGTCAACGCCCTCAGACCACATCTTGAATCGTTGGGCTGGGGACGGATTATCAACATCGCCAGTGCCCAATCAATTCAACCGTTTGCGATGATGCCGGACTATGCGGCGGCCAAATGTGCGCTGCTCAATCTCACCAAAAGTTTATCGAAGCGATTCGATCGCACAGGCGTCACCGTCAACGTCATCAGTCCGGGAATCATTGTCACCGATCGCATTCGTCAGCGCATGACCGAAGCCGCCCAGCAAGAAGGTCGCAGCACTGAATGGTCAGAGATTGAGCAATATGTTCTGACACATGAATTGGATAACCCAACGGGACGGCTGGCAAGCCCCGAAGATGTCGCCAACTTAATCGCCTTTCTTAGTAGCCCCTTGGCAGACTACATCAACGGAACGAATATTCGGATTGATGGTGGCAGCATTCTCACGATTTAACCGATTCCTATGAATTCCATTCCACTGGACGATCGCTTCTCGCATCACACCACCGCAGTCAACGACGTGAACTTGCACTATGTCATCGGCGGACAAGGCGAGCCTGTTTTGCTTTGGCACGGCTTCCTTGAAACCTGGTATTGCTGGCGAAAAATTATGCCTGCTCTGGTCGAGCAATACACGGTGATTGCCCCGGATATGCGTGGCTATGGCGACTCAGATAAGCCGACGAGCGGGTATGATGCGCGATCGCTCTGCAAAGACTTCCATCAACTGGTTCAACAATTAGGCTTTGAGAAAATCCATCTGGTCGCCCACGATATGGGTGCACCGCCTGCCCTGCTGTATGCCAGCGACTACCCGAATGAAGTGATGAGTTTGACGTACCTCGAAGAACCTGTGCTGCTCAACGCACACCTGGAGCAAATTTTCAAGTTCTCACCGCAATCGACCCAGAAGGGTGGCCTGTGGTGGTGGACATTCTTCCTTGCACCCGATCTGCCAGAAACGCTGATTGCTGGGCAGGAGCGGGCGTTTTTGACCTACTTCTACAACACCTATTGCAACGACCCCAGCGCGATCGAGCCAGAAGCGATCGAGGAATATCTTCGCACTTTCGCCACGCCTGATGGCATTCGCGGTGCATTAGGCGTCTACCGATCGATTTTTGCATCAATCGAGCAGACAGAACCACTGGTGCAACATCCCATTCGAGTTCCGGTTTTGGCGCTTGGGGGCGAAACGGTGACGGGAGAAAAGGTAAAAACGATGATGGCTGCGGTTGCGACTAATGTTCGAGGGGGAAGTGTCGATCGCTGTGGACATTTCATTCCCGATGAGCGTCCCGATTATCTCATCGAGCAACTGTTAACGTTCTTCCAAGACGTAGCGCAGCGTTCCGAATCAGCCTTAACATGAGGGAGGAGTATGACAATGGAATCTGGATTTAAGGGCGGTATTCCAACTGCTAGAAATATTGACCATGCAGGCTACACCGTTCCAGATCTCGATCAAGCGATCGACTTTTTCATCACAGTTCTGGGCTGTGAACTGCTCTATCAAGCCGGACCTTACGGTGAACCAGAACCCAATTGGATGCAGACTCATCTGGGAGCAAGTCCTGGAGAAGTTCGACTGGCACTGCTGCGTTGCGGTCCGGTGAACAACATTGAGCTAGTCGAATTTAAAGCTTTAGAGCAAACGACGACTCCGCCGCGAGTGAGCGATGCAGGTGGGCGGCATCTCGCTTTTTATGTGGATGATATGGATGCTGCGATTGCGTATCTCAAGGCACAGCGCGATGTCAAGGTGCTGGAGTCGATCGTTCACGCCGTGGATGAAAGCGAAGAAGCTGGGATCACTTCGACCTACTTTATTACGCCTTGGGGGATGCACATGGAATTGATTAATCGCCCTGACCATGCACCCTACGAACAACGGACTTCAGCCCGCATATTTGGTTCTGTCTAGTTTTACGTCAGGTGAAATTGTTCAACGTAGGCGATATCACTGAGTGCAATTGCTACTTTTTGAAGCTGGCTAGCTATCCAATACTTCTTGATGTGGTCACTACTGGTTGTCGTCATCGCTTTCGCCGATCGCCCTAAGATAAGCATCCGCCGCCGCCTGCTTAAACACGCCCTTGGTGTAGCGCTCGAAGACGCGATCGCTCTTAATTCCCATTAACTCCTTGCCATACAGCGGGTCAACGCCGCGCCGAGTCACCTCTGTCCCAAACGAGTGGCGGAATCGATGTGGATGGATGCCCTTCACCCCAGCGATCGCCCCCAGCCTCTTGACCATCTTGTGCAACCCCTGATAGCCCAACCGTTGCCCGCTGTGCTTCGGGTCTTGGCACAAAAACATGGCACTCTCCGGCACTGGCTCAAACACCCCACCCTGAATCGATCGCCACGCCAAATACGCCTCCAAATGCTGCCTCGCTTCCCGATTCAACGGCACCTGACTGACGTTCTGCCCCTTCGATCGATGCACAATCAAAATCTTGCCATTCCAGCTTTCCACGTTCAGCGCTGATGCCTCAGATGCCCGCAGGCCGTGACTCAAAACGGCGATGATGGCACGATCGCGCACCCGTGTCTTCTCCTCCAACTCCAGCACCGCCCACAACTCGCCCAAATCCTCCGCATCAATATGGGCGGCCTGCGGCTCCTCTTGGCGTTCCAGGTCGATCGCATCGGTGGGCAAGGGCTGATTCATCGGGTAGCCATTGCTGCGGCGCAGCCAACCGTAGAACGATCGCAACGTATTGAGCGCGTGATTCACCGAAGCAGGCTTCAGCCCCTTACCTTTCAACTCCCGCCGATACTTGCCGATGTCGCTGGGCGTCACGTCGAGCCAAGAGCGATCGCACCAAACCGCAAACCGCTGAAGCTGACCTCGGTAAGTGCGCTGCGTGTTCTCCGCCTTGCCCGTCTGCCTGAGAAACTCTTCGATCTGCCAGTCGCGCAGATCCGGCGGTTTGGATGGCAACTCCTCCGATCGCCCACCCTCAAACGGCACAATTATGATCGGCAAAACTGGATCAACAGAGGAAGACGACATGGGCGATCACCCCCTACTCACTCAGCAACTCATCTGGGTCAATGCCACGCGCCCGCAAGCGTTCCATCATTTGCTCCCCCTTCTCTTCCGGCAGCAACACCAGATGACCTGCCGCATCAAAGAAACGCAACCAGGCACAACTACCCTCCGATGGTTCGCGATCGACCACCCCTGACCACAGCCCCAGCCACAACTGCAACGTCTCACACCACAGCCAGCCCTGCTCATTCGGCTGCAACGGCTGATAGCCCTGCCCCAGATGCAAGCGCCAGCCCTGCAACGACTGCGGATCAAACGGGTCAAAGACGAAATAGTCCGGCGTCTTGAACACGCGCTCATACAGCCGCTTCTTTTGCCCGCGATCCACCGTTTCGGTACTTTCTGAGAGCAACTCGACAATCATATCGGGATACTGGCCTTCCTCTTCCCAGGTGATCCACGCCTTGCGATCGCGTTTGCCATCAACATCGAGGGCAACAAAGAAGTCAGGGCCACGAAAATCACGATTCATCGCCTGAGTGCGGCTGTAGTAGACAAACATATTGCCGCCCACATAGAAGTCCGATCGATCGCGCAGTGCCTGATGAGCCGAACGAATCAGTAGATTCATCGCAACGCGGTGGCGTGGGCTTTCCAACGGAACTCCATCGTCAAAGACTAAATCAGTGGGTGGCGTCGGCGGCACTGGCTCGATCGCCATCGACGCAAGCGGTTGAGTTGTCGTGACTTCTATCGACACAGCTTCCTCCAGCATCGGCAACGCCAGCGATCGCAATAGGTTGATTGTACTGCGTCTACTCGATCGCCCCTTTGCTGATATCGACAGAGCAGTACGATCGACTCTTGCCCGACCAAACGCGATCGCCCCGCCATTGTTTTTACAAGGCACCATAGAAGCAGACACTTCAAGAATGCCGCAACGCCAATGGATATTCAGATGTTTGGTCGGCGATCGTCCAAAGCCAAACTCAAAGTGATGATCAAGCAGCGGTTTGGTGGAACCTGCGCCTACTGTGGCCGTACACCGCGCGTGTTGACCTTGGATCACATCGTGGCGCGATCGCAAGGCGGACAAGATGTGCGATCGAACTTGGCCGCCGTCTGTCAGCGCTGCAACCTGAGCAAAGGGAGTCTTCCATTGTGGGCATGGTGGCAAGCCTCGGCAAGCTGGAGCGAAGATCGTGCCCGTCGGTTGTCCGCCACCGTCTTGGTATGCAAGATTAAGCAGTGCGCCGAACTGGATTTTGAAGACGAACTCAACCCAGTTCTGTTATCGATATCGTGATAGGCAAGTCTGTCTCCTGATGGGTGAGATGCCGTTCCTGCAAGCTTTGCGGCCAGCAAAGCTGATTCGGTACGAACCGCCGTCCCCCACACCCTTCAGCCTAACACTTCGTCCGGATCGATACCTCTCGCTCGTAGTTGTTCGCGCACTCGATCGCGTTCTTGAATGAGTTGGGCTTCGGCTTGCTCAGCCCGCGATCGCGCCTGCTCTTCCGGCAGCAAAATCAGACTGCCCTGAGCATCATAAAACCTGAGCCATTCGCAAGTGCCCGTCGGCGGTTCACGCTGCACACTGCCTGTCCAAGTGCCCAGCCACAGTCCAAGCGCTTCACACCACAACTGCCCTTGTGCATTCGGCTCAAGCGCCTGATAGCGCTGATTGGTCAAGTGCCAGCCCTCAAACGCTGATGGCTCGAACGGGTCGAACACATAGTAGTCCGCCGTCCGAAACACGCGCTCATACAGATCCTTTTTGGTTGTTCGATCGACCTGTGCCGTACTCGGCGACAACAACTCAACAATCACATCCGGGTAGCGGCCATCTTCCTCCCACGTCACCCACCCCTGCCGCTCTTTTGTGCCATCGACCTCAAGCGCGACAAAAAAGTCAGGGCCACGAAAATCACGATTCATCGCTTGATTGCGGCTGTAGTAGACAAACATGTTGCCGCCCACAAACGAGTTGGGTCGATCGCCCAGTGCCGCGATCGCCGAGGCAATCAGCACATTCATGGCAATGCGGTGACGAGCGCTTTCCAACGGTTCTCCATCATCGAAAATCAAATCAGTCGGGGGCGTGGGATGTTCCCAATCGCGATCGATCGCCCGCTGTGTGGTCGATCGACCCGCCGCGCTTTCCATCGACATGGCTTCCTCCAGCAACATCCACGATCGCCCTAGGTAAATTGTAGGGCGTTTACTCGATCGCCCCCTTGCCACAGATATAGATAATTTCACTTATCTCTATCAGAATATTCTCAGAATAATAAGGGTAAGTGGGCGATCGCGATCGAATTTTGCTTTATGATAGGGAGGTTGCGATTGACTAGAACTGCCTGATTGCAGGCTGTTTGCTCGATGCCCATCCACCTGATTCGATCGCAAGCTGTTGGGAGTCGAAGCATGATGAAGAATCTGGACGATCGCAAAGACAGCTACCTGAAGCTCGATCGATCGCGGCAGTTGGGGAATTTGGCATCGGAACTGGCGCGTATCAGGAGTAATTTGCGTGAAGGCGATGTGGTCGGGGCGCAGGTGGCGATCGCCAGCCTGGAGATGTGCCAGTATTTTACGGAGTGGACAATCACGACGCTCAACCTACTTCACAACGAGTCGGATCTGGTACTGGCTGAAGAACTGCTAAGGCTCGGTCGGCAGGTGACGGGTTGGAAGCATCACTGGCAATCGGTGTGGCAAGATGCAGGTGAGCGATCGCGGGTGGCGGCAATCGTTGAGCAGTGGCGCGGTCAGATGCTGGAGCGATCCGGCTTGTTGCAGCCGGAACAGGGTTAGCACTCATGGGACGGCGCAGTTGCGAGAAATGTTGGGCATGTAGTTTGTTGACGACGATCGAGGCACGCAAGCTGCATGATGCGGCTGAGGGCGGCGCTGGCTGCTGGAATGACAGTGTGTGCCATAGTCGGCGATCGTACTACCGCAAGGGCAGGGGCGATCGAGTGCGGCGGCAGCCGCAGATGGCAGAAATTGTTGTGCCGATTCCGATCGTGTCGTTTGTCGTGTTGCACACGTATGTCGAAAAGCCGCGTCAGCCGAATGATGAAGTGATCATTCATGCCATGTGTGCGGAACTGTGGCGAGGGGACAAGCCGATCGCCTTGACGCAGCCGCAACACGTGTTTGGGCTGCCGCCCCGTATGGTCAAGGAATATGCTCGGCAATTGCTTGATGCGTTGTATCAGCAGTATGGCAATGAGAAGCGATCGGGTTTTGAGCGCTATGCGCGTGAAGAACAGCATTCCATCTCGCAGTGTCCGATTCGGCCTTGCTCGTATCATGCTGACCATTTGCGATCGAGCGTGCTGGAGGGCAGTCGATGAACGGTTGGCAGCTTGAGTTATGGGACGAGTTGCGATCGGCGCAGATGATGCCGGAGCAGGTGGATGTGGTGGCGCTGCTTGACGCGATGGATGCGGCGATCGATCAAATGCCAGAGGCCGATCGCCTTCAAGTGGCGGGTGAGGCGTTGCTGCAAGTGGCCGAGTTGTGTGCCGTGCGAGCAGAAGTGCTGATGACCGAGTGGGAAGAAGTGTATCGCGACCCGATCGTCGATCGCGGTTTCTTCTCGGACATGGTGCGGCAGACGATGAGCGTCGATTTAACCGAGTTGATGGAACCTGCAAGCCCTCGACAGCAGCGAACGAAATCGATCGCAAAGCTAGAGGGATCGATCGCGGCTCCCGTCGAGAAGACGGCAGTGCTGACGATGATTGAGCAGCTAGAAACCGAGACCGCCCAGCAACAAGTGTTGGACGTGACGCATTCGGAGGATGTGACGGGCTGGGTGAAGGCGATCGCCTTAAGCCTACAAGCGACATCTGCATCAACCGTGTCGTTGACCGAATTGTCAGAGCGCTTAGGGATGCCTCAGATTGAAGTGTGGTTGGGTGTATTGTTGGGCGGCTTTGAGTTGGAGCAGTGTGGGGAGTTTTATCACGCGCCGATTTGGGTGGGGCGATCGCAAAGAAGCGCTTGATGCAGACTTCGATTAGAAAGACTTGCAGGCGTTGCCACTTTGTCAACTCCGGTTTGATTCGGACGAAGCTCGATCGTTGACGTACAGATCTGCGATCGATTGTCCGCGATCGGCAATTTCTGCTGTTAAAAACTTGGGCGAAACGACCTTGACGCTGCTGCCAAACCCAGTAATCCAGGTTCTTAGATCAACGCTTTCTTTGAGCGTCCACACAGGCAGTTTTGCCTTGAGTCGATGTGGATAGTTGGGATCATTTGACGGTTTGAGCTTAAAGATTTGCTCACGCTCCTGTCTGCTCATGGGAGTCAGTCGCGGCGACATCTGTAAGCTGGCAAAGCGATCGTTGCCCTCACTGACAAACTTAAATATCTTCGTGTCAAACCAAAGCTCTAGCAGATCGATCACCGATTTTTGCACCTTGGCATCTGAACTGAGTAAAGCACTTTGCTGAGACGGATTTCGACCTAGATATACACCGTATCCAGCTATCTGTAACTGCTCTAGCCGCTGTCGCAATTTCAATTGAGTTTTACGGTTGAATGAATGTCGTTGAAACGCACCGCTGTTTGGTTCTAAGGTCAATCGATCGAGGCGATAGTATTCCAAAAGCTGATTGTCTTGACGCTCATAGCCCAGATACCAAGCGATGTTGTAATAAACAATTTGCAGCGGTAACACTTCATAGGCTGCTGTTTTGTCAGCGTCTTGCTCAAACTCAGCCGCCTGACTCAAATGCCGAATCCAGACGGTTTGTCCCATTTGAATGGCCGCCTCTAGCTGCGCTAGGTTGCGTTCATGTGCCAACGATGCCGATGACAGTAACTCCGGTGCAACGATCTTTTGAGTCAACACCTGCCGAATCGAATACATCTCATGCGGCTCCAGGTTGAGATAGGGTAATCGATCGCGAAAGGTTTCGTAAGCTTTGAGCGCAACCGGATCGGATAGATGCTTGGCCTGAGATTCCAACCCGTAATAAACGCGCAACAGTTCCGGCGCAGACAAAATTCCAGTTCCCACAAAATAGCCATCTCGCATTGGTTTGGTCGCCATAATGCCGTAGGGTTTAAGTGCGGTTTCAACGTCTTTTCGCAAATTGTTTTGCAGCTTTGAATCTTCCTGCTTTGATTGTTCAGGCACAATTCCCTGCTGTTTGAGTCCGTCAATTAAATTCGATCGCACGTTCTTTTGACTTTGATAAAGTTGCGGGTGGTGTGCCAAAAACCGAATCAACTGCATCAAGCGATCGAATGGAACCCAATCTGAATAGCGGTGTGGAAACAGCCGCGAATTTGCGATCGCTTTCACAGGCTCAAATCGCAGCGGCGCATTCGAGAAGGGAGCATTGACAAACCCGTTAATTTGTAACCAATTTAGATTGCGGGCGATCGCCTGTCGATCGGCGTAAACCTCACCCCGCTGGTGGGCAATCACTGCGGCAATTTCAGCTTCAGCACTGTCAAACGCTGACGAACCTGCTATTCGCTGAAGCCAGATGGGATGATGATGCTGCCAGTTACCCAAACCAGGAAACTGCATCAGCACAGAAATCAGATACATCAGTCGTTCAAACGCCAGCAGATCAGAA
Source organism: Microcoleus sp. FACHB-1515 (assembly GCF_014696105.1). GTDB lineage: Bacteria > Cyanobacteriota > Cyanobacteriia > Elainellales > Elainellaceae > JAAUTJ01. Next base: position 28,820 of record NZ_JACJPO010000037.1, on the reverse strand, counting down.
TAGGGATGGAGTTGATACTGACTCATCCGATTCTGCTGATAGCAAATTGACTTGTCCAGTTTGGCAATGATGTCGGCGATCGTCTCAAAATCAAACTGTCCATCCCGGAGGGGAACAGAATTGACGACAGCAAAGCCCTCCCCCGCCTCTGGTGAAAACGCTTTGAGTGCCGCTGCAAACTGCTCAATCACGCTGTCTGGCACCGCTCGATCGCGAACTAAATTGCAGGCTTTGCAGGTTTCGAGCGACGTGGTGAACTGCCATGCCATCCAGTCGATTGGGCAATCTGCGAGTTTCTGCAAAAAACCAAGCCGCCATGCTCGCTTCACGTTGGTCGCATCGTAAATCACTGATTTTTCCTGGGCGATCGCCTCTCTGATCTGCTCGATCGCTTGAGCTTCGATCGCTGCCCAACTCCCCTGAATTGCCTCGTTTCCAAATAGCTGCTCACGAATCGCATCCGTCGAAACCCAAACTGTGTGAGGAAATCGATCGATCCACTGTCGTGCCAGTGTTGATTTGCCACAGCCCGGTAGCCCGATTAGAAAATGGCACAGAGTATTTGAAGACATTGATCTTGCCATTGGAAAGAAGCTGAAAACTATAAAAGATCCTGGGCGCAGAGAGATTGGATTGACTGAGTGACAGCGCTGTAAAGATAGCGATCGTCAGTCAAACTCGTAAATTTCTGGATCAATGGTTTTTCCAACCCAATTAATGGGCTGACTACAATTTGACTGAGTGTAGGAAGAATCTCTTCCGGCGGGCAAATTTTTGTATTAGGCAGTCCGCGAATTACGGCTTTGTGACGAGAAGTTTCCTCCTGATAAAGCGTTACCATTGCCTCTCTAGAAACTCCTTTAGCCATGTGAATCAGGTCATTCCGCAGAGCGACCCAGAAATCCAATTGGGTTAGAAACTGATGAACTGCTTCCCACTCCTGTAAATTCTGCGGCTGCTGCGCCTGCGAGAAAAGTGCCTCTGCCAAATTGCGCTTGCTATAGCGTCCAGTTAGTTTGTAGGGAGCTTTTTTCCCGTCTCTTAGATTTCTCTCAAAGTTAATAAAATTAGTGTTGTCCTTGCTCCGATTGTCTTTGGGATCAAACCAGCTTCTCTCTCGCTGCGCGAAGTCTTGCCAGAAGCGCCCATCCCACAGTCTCTTCGCTCTATCAACATCGAGCCTCCATTGAGAATCAACAATTGGTTGACCGCTCAACGATCGCCTGATGATTGTTTCTAGCGCAAATTCGCAGCATGAACCGAGACGAGGTAGGAAATTTGCGATCTGGTCGAGTTCCCAAAAAATGCGACATTGCGTAAATAGATTTAGCGTTGTGAGTGGAGAATTCTGCTGCTTATATTGTGATGTGAGCGTCTGAACTTCTTTCAGATGGCGATACTTTTCCGATAGCCGCTTCGCGGCTCCAGCGTCTAAATTAAACTGATGTTTCGCAAACGTAGTGAGCTGAATCATTTGCTCTACTCGATCGCTGCTCTGCTTCAGGCTGTCGAGATCAACAACTTGATGAGTCTTCAGAAACTTCAACACCTCCTGCCAGTCTTCGAGCAGCGCGATCGCACCCGCAAAATCCCACCGCTTTAGTAACCGCTCAACTGCCTGGTACTTCTGAATTCGGGTGTAGCGCCATAACGAGATGCGATCGCATTTTGATGGCTTACCGTGCAGAACATCAGAAATCACCAGCCTTGGTTCCAAAGAAATCTGGTATTGAGAGCCAACGGCGTTCGCCTGGACTCGCAGAGCCGTCTGCATTTGAGGGGTTCCCCCTTTGATGCTGAGCAGCAACTCTTCGTTAGCCGGTCTGTCTTTGAAGAAATCATAGTAGCGACTGAGGAGTTTATCCTGGTCGATCGCTTTAAACTCAATTGCAACTCCGCAGATTGCTAAAAGCGGGCGTCCCTCCCGTTCTAACCTTGTTTTCAGCCACTGCTGGATTAGCTCAAACAGATAAACTGTATCGCTTAGGCGTTTATCGGCTTCTTCGTCTAGCTGGTTTGTGATGAATAGATGCACTTCGGTGAGCGGAAACTGAAGGGCAGCTTCGATAACTCCCCACAAACGACCAGGTAGAATGCGATCGTGCCAGATGTCCGGTTCTGTCGTATAAGCCGCCAGTAGCCTCTGAGTCAGGTCACGAAAGGGAACAGACCATTTAGGGTCTCCTGAATCTTGAAATCCTAACTCTCTATAGAGGCTCTGAATTTCGCGTCTTCGATTTTTCACCCAGACAGCAGCCTCAGGACTATCCTCCTCTGGCTCAACGATGTTCGGCTCGCTGCGATCGAAGCCGATCGGAATGTAGTAGTCACCGATCTTGACCGAAATATCTGAGGTGCCAATGTTCGCAACTAGGATTGCCATTGTAGTGTGGGGCGTGGTTGGAGTGAGTTAGAGAGGCCAAAGTCGATGAGACGTCGATCTTTGAACTCTGGTAAGGTAATTTTTTCTAGGATTATCATTTGCCTTAAAGACTGTCACCACTTGATAGTCACCAAGATCCGCAATCCAAACGGGAGACGGTTTGACGGTCGGAGTGGTGCCGCCACAGAGATCGGGATCATATTTTCCTCGAACTTTGAAGTCTTGATGATGCAAAACCGCCAGGGCATAGGGTTTGTCAAAATCCTCTTTCCCAGAACAGACAACAATTCTTGCAGTGCTATCGATCGCTTCTACGGGTTGAGCTACTGTTCTGGGTCTGGCTGGATCGATTGCCTTACCTGATAGCTGGTTGAGTGCGTGATAGAAAGCTCTTAATCGGGTTTGAAACAGAGTTTTGAATTCTGCAATGGACTCTGGAATCTTCCAGAAGGCATCATCGCTTTCTGCAATCAGCGTTGAACCTCTCCACCAGGGCGCGTGCTTTCTAGTGCTGCGAGAGTAACAGGGGCGTCTTGCCCCTTGCCCAACCCCGCCTAGATGAAACATTAACCAGGTGAGGTTCCTGGCTAGATTCTGCACAGCCTCAGCCTTCGCCGCAGCCGTCTCTGACGATAGGCTCAGCCTCAGCCTGCCGCTCTGTTCACCGCAGCGATCATTTTTCTGTGTGGCTTCAGGCTGAACAATTCTGTCATCTAAGACTTCCACTCGCAGATAGCCGCGCTTCTGGGGATCGATCGAGCCAAAAATTTCTGCCTCTAAAGACCTCACTGCTTCAATGCTCAGCACACCCATTGCAAAAGTGCGAAACCAATAACGCAGCATTGACTTGAAAGCGGTAGCCCTGACTTCGGCATCGGGTTTGCCCCGCATCTGCCATTGCCCTCTTTCGCTTTGCTTCCACGGGGTAAACTGTTGCCGCCCATGAATGAGCTGTCCTTCCAAGGTGAAGTCAACTTCCAGCAGGCTCGATCGCGCGGTGTTTGCACCATGAGCTTGCAGCGTGCCATAGCCCGTATTTACCTGCGATCCAATACCTTCAGCAAGTCCAGCAATCAACCATGCTTTAACCTGCTGCAAAATCGCGGGTGTGCAGCCTGTTCCGGCTCGAATTCCCATTAAAAAAGTCGCTTTTCGCAGCGAGAAATACAAATTAGGGTTAGGTTTGTAATTGATCTGGTTGTCTTGCCAAGACCAGATATTGTTAGCAATATCAACAGCCAGTCCGCCCCCTCGGTCTGATTTCTCTGGCATCGGGTAAGCATCTAGAAAAATTACTTTGCCGATGCGATCGCCTGCTGCTGCCTCCAAAGATCCAAAGAAAGGGGCGATTCTGGCTTCTGCGGCTTTCCAAGAAAGCTGCTCAGTCTGCATAAAGTGGCGAATTGCTTGAGTTCGAGCCACTCCCCGTAAAGTGCTGGAAGGAATGTAGGGCATCCCCACCGCATCAAAAGCGGGTAACAAAATGCTTTCGGGTCCGCGATGTCCGCCGACGCGAATGCGCCACGGGCAAGAAACCTCCAAACAGTTTTCGGCACCTGCAATCAGTCGAGTCCGCCGATTCATTTCTCGCAGACGAACCTGGTAGTTGGCTTGCTGTTCGGCAATTTGCAGAATCTCTACCTTACTTTCATCTTTGTACTGACTGTCAGCGGAGCGCATCCAGCGCAAATATTCGACAAAGCTGGCGGTGGGATCCTGGGGAGGTTCCTCTGTCAACCAGGGAGAAGCTCCGGGTGGGCGCGAATTGCCGCCGCCCCGTTGATTGCCATCCTGCTGATTTTGCCTGCCCTGATTGGGTCGAGCAAACGCTTTGTTGTTTCCTGTATTCCCTGACTGTCCGGGTCTTTTCGGGCGATCAAATACCATAATTCTCATCCTTTAATGTCAGGGTAGACAGCCGTTGCCCAGAAGCTAAATTCTTGAGACAGCACGAGTCCTAATCCTGTCAGTCCCAGGTATTCGTCTGCTCCCAGATCTATCAAGGTTTGCAGTCCTGTGGGTTGGTTGAGGTTTCTAGTGCCCGAAATTTCTTCTAAGCATTGGAAAAAAGCGATTACCACCTGTTTTTTGCCTTCCTGCTCACTCAAAGCAGTTTCCTCAGCTTTGAGCCGCAGCAGCCCCCAGGTTGCCAGGTAAGTGTATAGCTCAACCGCCTGATTTTTCTGCTGTTTGAGTCGCTCTCGATCGCCTCCACTCGCTCTTAAGCTCCGGAGTGCCTCGTAGACACTTTTTCCCATTGTTCTTGGGTCAAAGGGAATCGGCTGATTTTCTGTGTTGGGAGCAGGCTCTGATCGTCTGTTGGGGTTCATACTGCTACCTCTTGCTGATTTGCTACCGTCATCCACTGCTGTACAAAACCTCGACCCAAACTTTCTTGACCGCCAACCTGCAACAGAGTGTTGTGTTGCAGCACCGACCGTAAGGCAGGCAGGTGACTAGTCGCCCCAGATTGACTGGTCGCCCCGATCGGAAAGTACATTACTGTGTCGGGCGGGATCGCCTCTTCGTAGCGAAAACCACCCTCTACCGTCTTGTGTTCATCCAGCTTGACTTTGACTTGCCGCCATAGGCTCATCTGCACCAGCGTTGCACAGTGCTGATCGGGTAAGACCATCACTCGTTCGATCGATCGAGTCGCGTCGTTTGAAGGAATAAAGTTTTTCCAGTCTTGCCAGGCACTTAAGCTGCTGGCTGGCAAAATGGCATCTTTGAGGTAGACCGGAGAATCTTTTCCCGTAGAACCTGCCTTCTTGAGATTGGTACTGTATGGAGCAGGAATCTGTAGGTTGCGACCCTGTAGGCGGCTCCATCGGTGCAGCAGCATGGGCGCAGTAATCCAGACAACTCCGTGGCTGAGAGAAGGAACCGGCAACCACAGAATTGACCCATCTCCAACCCAAAGTGCGCCTTGAGTGAGATTGGCATCTCCGCCAGTCGTGACATCCTCGATCGTGTTTCCCCACAGTTGCTTACACTGTTCTGCCGGGGTGATAGCCCGCAGCTTGCCTCGAATTGTGCTGGAAGGAATGTAGGGAAGGTTGGTATGCGATTCTCTGGCAATGCCCAGCAGATTGCCTTCCTGTGAAGTGCCGCCTGTGTGCAGCGGAGAAAGTAAATAAAGATAAACCAAATTAAACATAGTGAGTTAACTCCCAATGCAGTTCCAGAGCAGAGTGCCGTAGCCGAGCGTGTCAAACGTTTCCAGCCACCTAGAGGGACGATCGATCAGCGAGGGCAGCAGCTTTCCCGCCTCAACAGGGGGGTGTTTGAAGCGGTAGACCGTGCCGGGCGGCACAAAAGCCCGCTGCGGCGTAAACCCGATCGCGGCAGTGACATCTGTGAGTCGCTGCAAAACCGAGATGCCGCCCCAGAGAATTGGGCGATCGGTGGCGCAACCCTGAAGCTGCTCTGCCCACAGTCCTGGATAGGGGGCATAGAGATCTGAACCCGTCGTGACTTCGGCTAAGCCTGGAGTCAGCAGGTATGCGGTATCGCTCTCCTGCTGCGGCTGTTTGAACTTCTGAAGATCGGTCCAGACTGACGGCACAGGGCAGGACTGGACGATCGCCCGATGCCCTTCGCCGCCCAGCCGTACTGCCGCCGGAGTGGGAATTGCGCCGCTAAAGCCTGCAATCAGCTTCCAGCCGGGTTTGAGGCGCACAGCGACCTCGGTGAAATAGCCGTCTTGATCTTTCACCTGACGGGTTCCAGCCTGCATCTGGATGTGGGGCAACACCTGCACCGTCCAGGGATTGTCACAGAGATCGGTGTGACTCAACCTGCTTAAGCTGCCTTGCAGATAGTCTACGAGGCGATCGGCGTTCATCCAGGGTTGTAGCCTACCGTAGCCATGTTCTGCTGAAGCAGGCGGCAGCATTGGAGTCAAACTAGCAGCAAAATGAGCAGCGTCAAAGCCGACGAACTGCATCTCCTCCTGCGCTAAATCGATCGGACAGAGCCGCGCTACAGCGGTTGACGCAGTCTGAGGCTCATCATCTAGGAGACGGGGGAACTGGGACAGCAAATCTTTGGGAGTGGGCAGCCACAGAGTTTGTGTGCCGTCTGAAGCTTCGTGTAGCAGGAACGGTCCTAGAAAACTGAGGTCGCGATCGGTGCGCTGGTCTATCCGCTGGGGCAAAGCCGATCGCAGCCCTTGAAACACGGTGATGGGCGGAGGGGGAAATTGACCTTTTGCCCAGGAGCCATCGCCGGGATTAAAAGGCTTGGCTTCGCGAATCAAAACCAGATCGAGCAGTTCAATTTCGTACCAGTGCAGTTCGGACGGTGAATTATCCATGTTTTGCGCCCGCAAGTGGCGAAGTGGGTGCAGCGGGAGTCGTCCAGCTTCGTTCTTGCTGTCGTCGGCTGATCCAAAAGGCAGCAAATCGCAACAGGCTGGCTAAATCTTCGGGGCGAGTGCCCAGCGATCGACGGGCTTCGGCTTCGGCGGCGATCGCGCTCAGGTGGGGCTGCTGGCTCAGTAGAGCTTTCTGGCTATGGATAACCGTCCAAGCCCAAATTTCCCACTGATCGAGCCAGTCAAGCAGGCGATCGCGCACCCGATCCGGCAGTTCCAAATCGCGGCTGTTGAGAATGACGGTTGCCGCTGTCCGAAACAGGTGCAGATCGGGCGTAATTTGGCAGCGCGGCGGCAGTTCGCTCGCCAATCGATACAGCACGGGCGCTAAATCGATTGGGTCGGCAGCGGTGTCCAGAAGCTGGGTGAAGCCTTCGAGCAAATGTCCTTTGAGGTGCGATTCCAGGACGTTGCCCGATCCGTAGACGACGCGGAAACACAGCCCGTCTTTTGCCGGAATGATGACTTCGGGTGCATTGGATTCGCCGTGCGCTCTGCTGATCGAGCCGCCCAGCAGCTTTTTCGCCCGCTCTTTTTCTGCCTCCCACAGCAGTTCCAGAACGGTGGGCAGGGGAACGCTTTTATGAGCAATCACCACGCCAAGGCTCATGGTGGCGTCTTTGCCCATTGTGAACAGCGATCGATCGCCCATGATCGCCTGCACATTGGGATCAATGGCTTTCCAGTAGCCGCCGTCCGCTTCAAATTCTCCAGCCGGATCAGCACTGCCCGACCAGGCGGCTCGCAGCGACAGCAGGAAATTGGGTAAATCCGCCAGCGGTAAGGCCACCATTACATCATCGCCGCCGCTGTAGATGACGCGCCCGCAGCAGCGCTCTTCGGTTAGATAGGGCACCAGCCGATTGGAAAAATCCAGCAGGGCGCGATTGAGACCGACGTGCGTACCGGGACCCATTCGCTTTTGGGTTTGCAGCAGGTCTGTCCAGTGCGTGTCATTTAAGATGGTGCGATCGACCCAATCAGTTTCCAGATAATCGCCATAGGGCTTCAGCCGATTGCCGTTGACATAGCTTCCCATGCCGTCGCCATCGCCGAGCACCAGCACCCACCAGTCGGAGGGGCTGCTATCGCCAAAGTGAAGCTGTTGATGCGCGTTGGTGACGGCTTGGCGCAGGGCGATCGTTTGGTCAGCATCAAGCTGCAAATCGTCGGCTAGCCATTTGCTAGAAAACATGACACCGTTGTAGCGGACGTTTCGATCGCCTTGGGCAATGGCGCAATCGACCTGATCGATCTGGAAGGGGCGGCGCGTCAGTTGACAGAATTTGCGGTACTGAGATTTCAAAGCACCCCGCTTAAAGGCAAGCGAGAGCCTGTGCCAAAACGCTTTGACGCGATCGGGGTGGTCGTGGGCAAAGCGGGCAGCGGCGATCGAACTCAGGTTGGGAAAGCGAATCAGGTTATCAAAGTCGCGCAGGTCAAGGCCGCCATCGGGGGCAGTGTAGACGGTGCGATCGATGTCGGGGGCTTCGAGCAGATCGGGGACTTCCACTTCAGCGATGCCCAGTGCTGCGGCGATGCCGCCGTATTTCCACGCCATGCGCTTGGTGAGTTCGATCGCATTCAGCCGCTCTGAGCCGTTGAATAAGCCGGGATAGACCCGCGCCATCAGTTGCCAAAACAGCTTGAGTGAATCGTTCGCCACGCCGCAGCCGTTGCGGAAGCGATCGCGGTAGAGCAAGCGGGGATGCAGGGCGCTGTACAGTCCTGAAATGCTCGATCGCTCACCGGGAGCGGCTGGAATTTGCCAGTTGCGCGTATTTTTAACGGCCTGAATCAGTTGTCCCAGTCGCGCCTGATAGCTGCCCCACCAACTGCCGACATTAAAGGTGTGATAGAGGCTAGATTCAGCAGCGGTGGGCAGAGCATCGCGGGGATTGGCGATCGCGGTTTGGGCAGCAATCCAGGAAGTGAGCGGCTCAGATTCCGGCTGGGACAGGTTGCCGATCGTCAGGGCTTGTTGGGGATGGCCGAGGGGAACCGCGACGGCGTAGGTTTCCCAAGTGTGATCGATTTGGGCATCCCAGAGTGCGTTCCATTCCCAGCATCCGGGCTGCTGATACTGCTTCAGTTCAATCGCTAATGCTTCAGCCGCTTCGGGGTTGAGATCGCGGCTCAGGTCAGCCCATGTGCGATCGAACTGGCTGTCGAGAAAGTCGCGCACTTCTGATTTGACGGTTTCTTTGACCATCGTGGCGATCGTTTGCCAGTGCCCCTGAAGCGTGGCTTTGAGTGTGGCAACGAGTCGATCGGCAGCTTCACGATTGGGAGCGAGGAGGGTGATTGTGTTGGGAAACCCCGCAATGTTAATCGTGCTGAGGCGGCGATCGGCAGAAGCACCATCAAGCGCAACCGTGCGATCGTCGTAGAAGCGATCGACAACGGTAATGTTTGCGCTGATGTCTGGGTAGGTTTGGGCGATCAGGGCATCGATAATTTCTTGACTCCAGAGTGAGGGCGTGATGATGGCATCTGCCCCGTAGAGTTGAGCGGCTTCCCAGCAAAGGATGGCGCTGAGGTAGTGCAGCAGATAGGAACCTGCCCAGAAGTCGAGAAACTTGCGCGAGGCTTTGATGAATTCCTGAATGGGCGAGAAGGTGAACAGCACGAGGTAGGGGCGATCGGGTTCGCCGCCTTGCCAGTCGGGTGGAAACAGTGCGCCAGTTAGGGCAGAAACGGCGCTGTTGTGGCTGTGTAGGGCAGTGTCGGGCAGGACTCGATCGGCAGGCGTCAGCAGCGATCGCCCCGACGATTCGGGCACAAATCGCCAACACCAGGTGAATAGCTGCTGCATTCGGGCTTCTGGTTCTAGGGCGGCGATCGAGTGCCAAACCGCGTTGATTGTGTCGATCAGTTGAGCTTGATCGGGGTTGGGCTGTGGCTTGTTTGTGGCATTTTCAAGCTTTTGGCCGCTGATGGGGTGATGAATCTCGAAAGCTTGGCTGGAAGGAGGCGCAGCACCGAGATTAATTCGATCGGCGGTGCTGGCTAATTCACTGGCGAGTTTTCCTTGCGTCTCCCACCACTGCTGGAGTGCTTCGAGGCAGTCCTCAAAGCAGTCGAGCCGATCGAAGAAGCGAGAACCGTGGCTTTCGTGGAGGAGCGCATAGAGCTTGCGGCTGTAGTAGTCCATAAAGTACCAGAGGTGGCGATCGATGGATTCAGTTTAGAAAAGGCGGGTTGAAATATTCCTTAATCTCGTGCGAATGACTAAAGGCGAGCATATCAGGAATCATTCGAGGTGACGAAATACACCAGATTTTCTTTAGATCCGTGAGCAGCCAAAGCAAATAACGAGGGCGATCGCTGACACCGCTCGATCGATTCGTGACAGTTTACTGTTAGTTTTGCTACCAAAATGTGGGTCTGTCGATTTGACTGGGACAATCGCGTCTGCCCTATCGATCGCCCTTCCAGCAACGGAGACTTGCCATCAGAAAAAAAATAACCGCTGGAGTGATTAACTAGCGCTTGCCACTCCAGCGGTTCACTTTTCAATTTGCTGCTATCCGATCTACGGAATGCTTCAATCACCCCAAGTTTCAAAGAATCTCATAAGAGTCGATTCTTAGGGGCGATCGAAATCAAAACGGAACTCCATTAGTTCAACTTCCGAAGAAGTTTCAAGCTTGCTTGGTGGGAACTGTCAACGGCACCCCTGGTTTCCATTAGTTCAACTTCCGAAGAAGTTTCAAGACGGAAACGTGCAAGGCGCATCCGATCCCGACACCGTTTCCATTAGTTCAACTTCCGAAGAAGTTTCAAGTATCCCCGAAGGCTGCGTGTCGGTACCTCCTACGGTGTTTCCATTAGTTCAACTTCCGAAGAAGTTTCAAGCCTTGGACGGTTGATTCCTGCCCAAAACAGGCAATAGTTTCCATTAGTTCAACTTCCGAAGAAGTTTCAAGTGATCCCCGGATCAGTGGCACCAGGAACGAGCGGGCGTTTCCATTAGTTCAACTTCCGAAGAAGTTTCAAGCCGAAAGCCAAGGTTAGTCGCTTTTCAACATTACAGGTTTCCATTAGTTCAACTTCCGAAGAAGTTTCAAGGGCACTTACTATGACCACGATGCCGGCACTCTATCAAATGGTTTCCATTAGTTCAACTTCCGAAGAAGTTTCAAGGATTACCAAATCGCCACCGCAGCCACTGAATCTCGTTTCCATTAGTTCAACTTCCGAAGAAGTTTCAAGAAATGCACCTGTTGTTTGACGAATAATCAGCAGCCTAGTTTCCATTAGTTCAACTTCCGAAGAAGTTTCAAGCTTCTCGTGCTGCACTGTTGGGAATCAACCCTCCTGGTTTCCATTAGTTCAACTTCCGAAGAAGTTTCAAGAAGCAGGTATTTTCAATCTTCCTTAGAGAAGATTGTTTCCATTAGTTCAACTTCCGAAGAAGTTTCAAGCAGTCCGCTTCCGCACTCGAAATGCTGAAGCAGCAGGTTTCCATTAGTTCAACTTCCGAAGAAGTTTCAAGCTGAGCAATGATGGTTTCACAAATGCCATCAATCCTGGTTTCCATTAGTTCAACTTCCGAAGAAGTTTCAAGCTCGCTACAAAAAGCGAAGTCCCAGATTACGAAACTTTCCATTAGTTCAACTTCCGAAGAAGTTTCAAGCAATGCCTCGGGTTCACGGTTCCAACACAAGCGATTGTGACTTTCCATTAGTTCAACTTCCGAAGAAGTTTCAAGTTTCATGTCTTATTCCAAAGTTGCTCGCTTGGCTGGTCTTTCCATTAGTTCAACTTCCGAAGAAGTTTCAAGTTTAGAAACTCTCCCGCCCCCGCGGTCGAAATCTACCACTTTCCATTAGTTCAACTTCCGAAGAAGTTTCAAGAACCGCGGAAGATGCGAGGCCGACTGTGCATGGAACCTTTCCATTAGTTCAACTTCCGAAGAAGTTTCAAGAACTCCAAGTCCTAATGATAGTGCCTGAAGACCCTCTCCTTTCCATTAGTTCAACTTCCGAAGAAGTTTCAAGCTTTGAACGGATTATTGCTCGGAGGTACTTTAATGCCTTTCCATTAGTTCAACTTCCGAAGAAGTTTCAAGCGTTGATGGCGTTTTGACGAGTGCCGCTGCAATGTTTCCATTAGTTCAACTTCCGAAGAAGTTTCAAGTGGTGACATTTCTGTCATCGCTCAATTAGAGGGAATGTTTCCATTAGTTCAACTTCCGAAGAAGTTTCAAGTTTGAGGCTGTGGTTGACCAAGAAATTGGCAACCAAGCGTTTCCATTAGTTCAACTTCCGAAGAAGTTTCAAGGTAGGGGGTTTGGGGGTTGGGTTGCCGACACCCGGTTTCCATTAGTTCAACTTCCGAAGAAGTTTCAAGCAGGTGTATAAGTTGCCTGAAGTTAAAGTCGTAATGTTTCCATTAGTTCAACTTCCGAAGAAGTTTCAAGGGTTGAGCAGGAGCTATTTTGCCCTGCCACTGGTGGTTTCCATTAGTTCAACTTCCGAAGAAGTTTCAAGTTTTTGCACGCCTTCGTGCAAGCAGCTCTCGACCTCGTTTCCATTAGTTCAACTTCCGAAGAAGTTTCAAGGGGCGAGACGTATTCGAGTTCAAAGGAACTCGATTGGGTTTCCATTAGTTCAACTTCCGAAGAAGTTTCAAGATGCCTTCACGTGTTGATGACTCAGACAATCAACTGGTTTCCATTAGTTCAACTTCCGAAGAAGTTTCAAGAATCGTTGGAGTCTGCGATGAACACGATGCATCGTTTCCATTAGTTCAACTTCCGAAGAAGTTTCAAGCCCTCAACAGCCTGAGGTTGTGGAAGACATCCAAGTTTCCATTAGTTCAACTTCCGAAGAAGTTTCAAGAGCTTCTCTACACAGGATGTGCTGGTAGCAGCACAGCAAGTTTCCATTAGTTCAACTTCCGAAGAAGTTTCAAGACGGCGACGAGTACGTTTGCCCCTCGGACTACCGAGTTTCCATTAGTTCAACTTCCGAAGAAGTTTCAAGGGTTGGCTCCTAGAAGCCTTGCTCTGAGGGCATTCTACACCCATGTTTTCAAGGGGGTCAACCACTGCCCGCCACAATTGATAAATTTTCGCAATAAGACCTCTGGAAAAATGGCTGAAACCCGCTCCCAGCAAGGCATTCAAGGGGGTCAACGACAGAATCAGTCTTTCAGCCATCTCGATCACCCCCTTGAAACACCCGCCAAACGCCGTTTTTTGCCTCAGTTCAACCACATTCCAAAGGCCATTCACCGCTAACGCATGATAACCCAGAGAGCCGATCGCCCCACACAGCAAAAAGCAGCCGATCGATCGACTGCTCCAAGTTTGGGTGTGTGAAAGTTTTGTGAGAAGCGATCGGCTTTTAGAAAAAGTCGATGGTTCGATCGTCCAAATGCTGACCGGGTGGAAGTGAGTGCGTTGCGATCGCTTTCACGTTGGCTTAATCCTGCGACTCCTCAGAGAACAATGCCTCCAAATCACGATAGCCGCTGACGATTCGGGCAATTTCGACTCCACCCTCACTTTCCCGATAAAGGATCAAATAGACCTGAAACGGCAAACTCCGAAGACCAAAGGATAACTCATCTCGGCTCCGACCCATTTTTGGAAATTGCGCCAGTCGTTCAAATCGCTGAGTGATCTCGTCGAGAAAAGCGTCTGCGGCGGTTGGATTGCGATCGAAAAGATAGTCGTTGATTGCCGTCAGGTCAGTCAAGGCTTGAGCAGATAGAAAATAATCCGCCATCTAGGATTGAACTGCTTTGCGCGTCTGATTTCTCTCCCGCAACTGAGCAATTGCGGCTCTCCCCTCAAATTGTTCTCCCCGATCTAACTGTTCGACTCCAATCAAAACCGCTTGACGCAGTTCCTCAAAGCGCCCCTGATACAGGCGATCGCGCTCATCCAGCAAGCGAAGCCCCGCCTCGATCACCTCCAGCGCAGAAGAAAACCTGCCGCTTTCAACTTGAGCTTGAATGAACTGCTCCAGATTCGGGGTGAGTGATACATCCATTGCAGTCGGCTCCTCTGTTGACTTTCCCATTTTAGCCTTTGATTCAAACGCGGTTCTTCCGCCGGACTAACGGATTGTAGTCCTCATGCGACAGCACCTTCAGCGGCAGCAGGCGATCGCCCTCCATTCGGCACAGCAGGCGATAGCGGTAGGACACAGGAATCCTGACAATGGTGCGATCGCCCCGCAGCCGTCGCCCTCGCAGTTGCCAGTATCCTCCGCCTTCATCCAGAGCCGCCAAAATTCCTCTGGCTTTCAGGACGATCAATCGGGGCAAGCGCCGTAGATCGATCGAGTCAGTCGCAAAACTCAGCTTCCAGGCTTGTTTTTCTGCTGTGGCTTTGGTTTGACTGGGCGATCGCACAATTGGAAATGAGCGAACTGACTTAGCAGCGATCGCCTCAGCAAGACGAGACTCGATCGACGCACAGCCGATTGCTGCACGATCGATCGACGCGCAACTGTTCGACGCGCAAAGATGACACCACTGACCAAATCCTCGATGTCCGCAGGTAAATCGCTTGCGGTGCTTTCGACTGCGCCCCATCTCTTGTTCCTCCCGATTTCGATCGCGCCGCCGATCACGCTTCATCTTGTTTTGTTCTGCCGATTACCCAGGCATCTGCCTGTTCAATCAATCGCGCCAACGCCGCCAAAATCTCGACATAGCGCTGAAACAATTCCTGTCCCTCTTCTCGATCCAGGTAGCCACACCGGACGGCAAATTCAATCCAGGTTTGCGTTTCTGCTGCTTCGGCTTCCGCCTCGTTCAGCTTGGCGACAAACGCTTTTCTGAATCGCCGCTTTTGCCATGCCTCCGCGATCGAAGCACAGACTGAGCGAGACGATCGCACCATTTGGCGGCGCAGCAGTTCCCATTCTTCTTCGGGAAACGCTTGCGAACTTTGGAAAATTTGCATCGCGCTGGCAAACGCTACCTGATACACCTGCAACTCTCGATGCTGCTCAATAAATCCTCGATTCATCACTTTGTCTCCCAATGGTCAAACAATAAACGCGGCATCATCTACCTGCCGTTCTGGTTGCGTTCCCAAAATCATCACCTTGCGCCGACAGTGCGCCGACAGCGGATAGAACCTCACTTGGTCTTCCTGCGACTTGAGGATTTTCAGCAGCCGCTTTTGGACAAACTCAAGCTGATCGGTCGTCAACACGCACTCAAACACCGACTGCTGCACCCGCATTCCATACCCTTCCAGCAGGTGAGCGATCTTGTTGCGACGGCGATCGCCCACCACGTCATAGCAAACCAAATAAAACGCAGACATCCGCTACCGCTCCCACTTCATTGGGCGATAAACTTCCCGCTCTCCCATCAAGCAGGCGACATACTCCCACACTTGAAGCTCCAAACAGCGACGATAGCTCACCTTGTAGCCCGTATGCGGATGCGTCACCGACTGCTGCAACTTTTCCTCCCAGTGTTTGAGAAACTTCTTCAGCGCATCCGGGTAGAGATAGACCCCGCCCCGCTCGTCCGGTGGCGTGAAATCCTCGATCGTGAAAATGTCCGAATTGATCAAATACGCCACAAGCGAATCGACCATGAACGCCCGAAATTCCTCGACTAGATCGCACACCAGCGAAGGGCGATTCTTCTGCGGCAGGTGCAAATTGCCAAAGTGCGTGTGCAGTCCCGCCGCTTCCACCATCGAGTGCATATTTTGTGACAGCAGCGTATAGCCCAGACTCAGTAAGCTATTCACCGGATCAGTCGGCGGGCGACGAGTGCGTTTTTCAAACTCAAACTTGCCCTTGAGCAGCGTGGCGAATGCCTGGAAATACAGATGCGCCGCTTGCCCCTCATAGCCCAGCATCGACTCGATCGACTCTGCTTCGGGCAGCTTCTGCATCAAATCTGCCAGCCCTGCGATCGCCGTCTTTGCCGTCTCGGTCGGACGTTTACGATGCAGTCGCTGCAAGACGACGCGGCTGTTGTGCAGCTTTCCCAAAATAATGCTCTGCGCCTGGTTGAACCGAAAGTCGGGATCGAGCGATCGCTGCACCTGCTGCGTCAAATACTCGATTTGCGCCTGTCCCTCAGTTTCCAGCCTGCCAAAATATCTGCCGTTGCTTGCCAAATACAAAATTGGCACTCGTCGCCGCAGCGCCAAGCTCACCGCCCCATGCGAAACGTTGCAGCAGCCAAACAGCACGACATGGCTAACCTGATTGATCGGCACACTGCACTTCAATTCCTGCTGATGAAACACCTGAAACTGCTGATGCTGTACGCGCAGATACGCGCCTTGATCGGTCACATATAAAGTCGTCATCGGGTCACTCCAATAGGTATCTGGGGGTGTCGTGGGTTTTCGATCGGTGGATTTCACAATGCCGCAGGCTTTGGGCGGCCCATAGCTGACGCGAATTGGCTTGGCTGGCTTTTTGTCTGGGCTGGCGCGGGCGGGCTGGGGCGACGCTCTGCGAGCCGGCAAAGCCGAACGCACTTGCCCCGCACAAAACTGATGTCCCAAAAACGTGAATTCTTGATCGGGAGCCAGAATCTTCGTCTTCTCCTCGTTCAGCGTCAAAAAGCAGTCCTCCAGCCAATCGCCTATTAGCGCCAGAACGCGATTAGCCTCTATCCACCCGCCACACACCGCCACGCAGTCATCTCCATAGCGCGTGAGGTGAATGCCAGCCTCAAGGCAGCGGCGATCGAATTCGCAAAGGTAGAGATTTGCCAGCGCCCCTGACAAAATGCCGCCCTGTAACACGCCCTGATTGAGTCGGCAGTAGTGTCCTTGGAGAACCACGCCAGATTTAAGCTGCTGTTCAACCAGTCGCATCAGCACAGGTTCAACCTGAAGCTGTTCAAGCTGCGTCAGCAGCAGCGGCCAAGCCAGATGATCAAAAAACTGCCGAATATCCGCCTTCACAGTCCAGGTTGGCTGATGCCGATAGCGCTCCATCACCTGCCTAACTGCGGTGTAGACCGAATATCCCGGTCGATAGGCATGACAGCATTCCGCAAAGCTTGCCTCCAGTGCCGGATAAATCGCTTGCAGCAAGTAGCGCTGCACAATGCGATCGCGCACTGTGCCAATGCCAATCAGCCGCTGACCGCCACTTTTCTTCGGCAGATAAAATCCTTTGGCAGGACTGGCCGCATAGTGTTCGCGCTGAAGCTGGCGATGCAGGAGCTGGATTTGTTCTGGGGCAACACCCGAAAATAGATCAAGGGTGATGCCGTCCACGCCAGCCGCACGGCTACCTCGCTGCACCAGAGTCCAAGCTGCATTCAGATGTTCAGTGTGAATCATGCCTTCGCTCCGTTTGAGAAAGAATCAGTGCTGTCTTGCTGTGAATTCATCCTCTCAATCGGGTTTCTGCGCTCATACCTGTGTGGGTCGATCGCGACCTGAGTTCGTGCCTGAGTTCACGTCTGCCTTCAGGTAAAAAATCACTATAAAATCTGAGATAGCGAGGTTAAGCGTCACCATGCCCCGATCGATTCACGTTCATCCTGACTACCGAATCGACGTGGCGACCGCCCTTGAGCGCAACGGATTTTTGACGCAGGGAGATCTGGCGGCTCATTTAGAAATTGCCCTCTGCACCGTCAGCAATTTTTGTCGGGGAGTCAATGTTTCGATCGCCAAGTTTGAAGCAATCTGTGAAGCGTTAGCGCTCGACAAAAAGCAAATTATTCAGCCGAAATCAGTTCAAAATTTAGTTGACCCCTCACTGCCCTTAGCGAGTACCGCCACCGATCCGATCGAGTTCTTCGCCTACGATCGAGCTTGGGTCGGTCGATCGACTCTAATTTCTGGTCTGTCGGATCGGCTGCAAAAAAGCTGCCGCCTTCTCTTTCTCACAGGGATGGCTGGAATTGGCAAAACAGCACTGGCCGAGCGTTTGATGATTGAGTTTCAGGATCGATCGCTGCTGCGGGAGAATTTTGACAATCAGGAACAGGCGATCGATTTTGGTAGCGTGGCGGCTCGTCTGCTCGAAAAATGTGGGCAGATCGTTACACCAGACGATCGCCAGGATGTTCGGCAACTTACCGCTCGGCTTGTCCACTATTTGCAAAACAATCGCTGTTTGCTGGCGATCGATTCGCTAGAAGAAGTTTTGCAAGGCGACGAGCAGGAAGGCTGGAGCCAGTTCAAAGATGAAGGGTTTCTGCTGTTCTTTCAGCAAGTGCTGGCCTCTGATCAGTGCCAGAGCCGAATCATCGTGACTTCTCAAGAACTCCCCGTTCAACTGCTGGAGTTTGGCACACGCTATCAGAATTTTTGGTTCAATCAGCCGCTAACTGGGCTTTCTGAGGCAGAACAGATCGCCCTGTTTGAACAGACCGGATTGGATGCGAGTCCCACAGTGGAGGGCAGTTCCTATCTGCTGCGAATCGGGAGAGCCTATGAAGGGCATCCGCTTGCCCTGCGGGTGATTGTGGGAGAGATTGGCAGTCGTCCCTTTTATGGCAATGTTTTGGCCTACTGGAATCGGTATGGCAGCGAAGTTGAAGAAGTTGAGCGGGCGATCGCAGCAGCGCAGGCGGGAGAACGAATTGGCGCAGACGACAAATGGCGGCTCGATCGATTCACCGCTGCCCTGCGTCGAAACGTTCAAAAGCGTCTGGAGCAAACGTTTGAACGGCTTAGGCATGATGCAAAATATGCCTACTTGCTGCTTTGCGAGGCTTCAGTGTACCGCTGTGCCGTGCCCGAAGACTGGTGGCTGAGTCATTTGGATTACTGGGACTGTCCGATCGCGGTTCAACAGGCGGCGCTGGACGGACTGAAAGACCGCTTTTTGGTTGAGGCGGTGGTGGAGCAAGATCAGTATTTGCTCAGGCAGCACAATTTGATTCGCAGCGTCTCACTCAGTCATCTGAAAAAGCTGGATCTGCTCGAATGAATACCACTCAGATCAACACCGCCGTTCCTCCGGCTGAAGCAGTTTTGGCCGCTTTGCAACTGGAGCCGCGATCGATCCGATTCATCCAGTCTCGATGGCAGCGCAGCCTCTATCAAGCCATTCTAAATTGGCTAACTCGCTATCACCCCAATGCCGACAGTTCAAATCTTGAACAAGTGCGGGGACTGATCGAAAGTTTTCAAAATCTCTGTGAGCTTGAAGCTTGGGAGCAGGCCAGCAGGCTATTACGAATTCAACTCAATACGCCAACAGGTGAGGAACTGGACGATCAGCTACAGACCTGGGGATATTACACACAGCTTGTTGAGCTTTACCCAAAACTACTGGGCAAGCTGGATCAACAGTGGGATGCTCAAATCCTGAATGGGTTGGGGATTGCCTGCAACAGTTTAGGGCAGTATCCAGCGGCTCTCAGCTATCATCAACAGCAGCGATCGATCGCACTTCAGCTTAATTTACGGGCGATCGAAGCGAGGGCGTTGGGCAACCTGGGCATCACCTATCACTGTCTGGGCGAGTTTGACCAAGCCCTTGATCTTTACACGCAGCAGCTCGATATTGCGAAGTCGCTTGGCAAGCCTGAAATGTTAAGTCGTGCGATCGGCGGGTTAGCTTCTAGCTACTATCGGCAAGGAGAGCATTCCAAGGCGATCGAGTGCTATCAGCTTCAGCTTGAATTGGTTCAGGAATACAATGACCCGATTTTAGAGGCGAAAATTCAAAGCAATTTGGGCAACGTTTACTATGCTCAAGGCAAAATTGACGAAGCTTTTCGTGCCTATCAGTTTTGGTTAGAAACAGCACAAAGCATTGGCGATCGCGCTGGGGAAGGTCGCGCTTATGGAAATTTGGGCAACATTTATCAGGCTCAAAACAACTTCTCTCAAGCTCTAGAATTTTATTTGAAAGACTTTGCGATCGCTCAGGAGATTGGCGATCGAATGGGTGCAGCACACGCGCTCGGCAACATCACAACCGCTTATGCTTCGCTCAAAAACTTTCCGCAAGCCACAGAATCGGCTCAGCAGCAGCTTCAAATCACGCAAGAACTGGGCGATCGCGTTCATGAGAAAATCGCTTTCACCCACTTGGGCAACATCTACGCACTACAGAACTACTATCTGTTTGCGATCGAATCTTACAAAAGTGCTTTGTCGATCGCCAAAGATTTGAACGATTCGGCATCGCTCACGGATTTGCATGACAAGCTGGGCTATTTGTACTTGAAACAGCAAAATTGGCCGCAGTCGATCGATCAGTACCTTGCAGCGCGAAACCTGGCTGCAAAGATGCAAGATTTTGAGGCTGAAAGCAAGGCTTTGAATAATTTGGGAAGCATTCATCTCACCTTAGAGCAGCATTCAACGGCGATCGACTATTTCTATCAGGCGCTCAGCATTCGGCAGCAAATTGGTGACAAACCTGGACAGGCAAAGCTGTGGTTTATTTTAGGAAAAGTGTTTAAGGAACAAAATCAAATTCAAGAATCGATCGCGGCTTTTCGCTCTGCTCAAAAGCTGTTTGAAGAAATGGGACAGCATGATTTAGTTGAGCGCTGTGATGCTGTTCTTGACAGCTTGGCTACGCAGTTAGGTCAAAGCAATCGAGAACTAGATTGACAAAACTTTCTAAGAAATTGAGCGATCGATGCCTGAGATCAAGCTAAGCAAAACTCAACATAACTGCTGAGGCGAAAGCTCTTTCCAAGCAGCCTCAGAAAGAGCTTTCGCTAGTTCACATTGCATCGATCGCGTTTCCATTAGTTCAACTTCCAAAGAAGTTTTGAGTGCTCTGGAACTGCGACAACTGTGGATACGAGGCGATGTTTCCATTAGTTCAACTTCCGAAGAAGTTTTGAGGGCATTGGAGACGTCTTCAAAGGAGGTGCAGGAGTTTCCATTAGTTCAACTTCCGAAGAAGTTTTGAGCACCACCGCCGCCGCTGTTCGCGCCTTGCTTGCAAAGCAGGGTTTCCATTAGTTCAACTTCCGAAGAAGTTTTGAGCAACTCCACAGGTGGGGCGGTCGTCAACACTGGCGGGTTTCCATTAGTTCAACTTCCGAAGAAGTTTTGAGTTCTTGCACTTGGTTTGGTTTTTATTGGGCAGCCAAAGTTTCCATTAGTTCAACTTCCGAAGAAGTTTTGAGTGCTCAATCCAGGGCAGCTTTACAAAATGGGAGCAGGTTTCCATTAGTTCAACTTCCGAAGAAGTTTTGAGCATGGCAATGAAAATTGCCAGTGCTGCCCAGCCAACCGGTTTCCATTAGTTCAACTTCCGAAGAAGTTTTGAGAATCGAAGTGGGCAACGCGTGGACAACACAAGGCGTTTCCATTAGTTCAACTTCCGAAGAAGTTTTGAGTTTGGGTTTAAAAAATAGCTGCACCAGCCAATGCGTCGTTTCCATTAGTTCAACTTCCGAAGAAGTTTTGAGGTTGCATTTGGAAGTGTTCAGCCAAATGCCACTGGTTTCCATTAGTTCAACTTCCGAAGAAGTTTTGAGTGGTTGCCAAGCAAGCCATTGCGGCTTGCGTGTGGCGTTGTTGTTTCCATTAGTTCAACTTCCGAAGAAGTTTTGAGGGTCGGCTCCTGAAAGCCTTGCTCTGAGGGCATTCTACACCCATGTTTTCAAGGGGGTCAACCACCACCCGCCACAATTGATAAATCTTCGCAATAAGACCTCTGGAAAAATGGCTGAAACCTGCTTCCAGCAAGGCGTTCAAGGGGGTCAACGATAGAATCAGTCTTTCAGCCATCTCGATCACCCCCTTGAAAACGCAACCAAATTTACTGCACCCACGCATGATAACCCGGAGACGATCGCCTCACCGCCTCCAGTAATTGTGCCCGCCGCCAACCGCCGCCCAATTCGAGCGCGATGTAATGCAGATCTCAAACCTGAATTTCAATACCCGATCGTGTGAATCGATCGGGTGCTGAAGTAACGTTCGATCGATTTGCTCACTGCCAAAACAGCAAACTGACGATCGCCGCTGGTGTGCGATCGCTTTGCAATTCCTTTGAAGTGCGATCGATTGGTCATTCGCACCAAACACCTCGCATCCACCAAAACACAGCCCTACAGTAAACCTATGAAGCAAGCAACCCAGCGTTGCCCTTCCAACTCCGGTCACTCATTCAGCGGACAACCTGGGCAAAAGGTGAACACTACTACCCCAGAAAACGCACTTTCAGCAAACAGTAGCTCTTGACACCATTGCGTCCCGATTCGAGATTTCTGCTGTCAACCGTTCACTCAAACCGAAAGGATTTCGATCATGCAAAACGCTAATTCCGGTAACAATCATCAGCGCTTCGGTTCTGCTTCTGGCTTTGCGATCGCCAGAAAGCCACTAATCAAATGGGTGGGTACATTATCGAGTGTGGCGATCGTCTCTTGCCTGAACGTCTACCCCAGCCTTGCCATGATCGAAGCCGCTGGGCAAGCAGCCACGCCAACCCCACCCCGTCAAACCGAACCCCTGATGATGGCTGGTCTTTTTGGCGATATTCTAAACACGATCGAGGATGCCGCAGACATTGTAAATACGGTCACAGGAACAGTGAATACGGTCACGACAATCGTCGAGCAGGAAAACCGCAGACAGGAACTCGAAGAAGCTCGGCGGGCGGCAAGTGAGCGCGATCGCCTAGAGGCAGAACGGCGGCAGCAATATTTTGAAAGCCTCTCTCCCGAAGAGCAACAGGCTTACATCGCTCAACAACAAGCAATGCAGGCGCAGCGGGACGAAGCCGCCAGCCTCTTTCTGCTGGGAGTGGCCGCCCTGATGTTTGGCGGATCGTCAGGCGCAGCAACCGATGAATCGGCAAACGATATCTGCTACGTCTTCAATTCTGATGGCTCACCCTCCTATTCAGCGAGGAGAAGTGAACTTTCTAACTTTGATGGAGTCGAGTGTAGCCCGAATTAAGAGATGGTTCAGGCTCCACAAAAGCTATCCGAATGCCCGATTTCTAACAGTTAGATCGCTCAACTGAAGCCGGAAAAGGGGTGGTTGACGGCCGCCCCAATCTCCAGAAAACTGACGGATTTCGATCGCACCACATCGCCCAGTTCCATCTGTCAAATTCACCCTCAAAGATGGGTTTTAGCCCATCAAAACATCATGAACTACAAGCAATTCGCTCGTCAAATTTCCCTCGCTTGCTGTGCAGCTTTTCTAATTGAAGGCGTGAATCCGCAAGCAGCAAAAGCTGAATGGGTTCCCTCTCTGTATGCTGGACAATCTGCTTCGGCAAGCTGGACTCTTGGCCCAGGCAATTACACGCTTCAAGCCAGTACCTTTTTGAATTTGGGTGACATCAATGTTGAGATCTATGACCCGACAGGTCGAATGTTTGCAAGAGGCACTCAACTTGGAGGCGAGGTGATTAACTTCAGCGTTCCCCAAGGAGCAGGAGGAACCTTTCAAGTGAGATACAACATGAATCTTTGCGCCAACCCAATGGGTGCTTGCGCGGTGGAGATTAGGATGCGCCGGAGATAATCAGTTGCTCCTCTCAACCAAAGATTGGGTTCCAATTCTGCTCACGTAACGGGTTGGGATTGGGGCACAAGCACTGACACCATAAGTGATTGATAATCTACCCTCAAGAGATTAAACTTCACCTGATTACTTCCATGCTGAAAGTCAAATTCGTTTGAGTCGAATGAGTTTTATGTTATCTTCTTTTGCAGTTTTCTTCTTGTTTTTCCCTCATTCAATTGCGACGATTGCTCTTAGCTCAAACTCTGTTGAAGCTAAGATCCATGCTGCTTCTTTCAAGTATCAACCGCCCGACTACGGTATTCCCGATCGGCGAATTGGCGGTGGAACTCGCTAACGATCAAAATGCCTAACGATTCGCTTTCCAGTTCAAATAAGCAGTGCTCTATTCGGCGATTGCATCTTTTTTAACAATTTGCTTAGCAGTGCTTAACATATAGAGTCGTGAGTGTGATTATGTTTGAGCGGTTAGCTTCAAATCTTTCATCAATTCCGCTTTCCGTTTCCCACGCTTTTGCAAAGGATTCAAACCCTGACATTGCTTTCCCCTGCTTACGAGGCAACAGGCGCACCCAGACGATCGATCTCGGCGAACAATGTACCGCTCGCGATGACTGTGTAGCGTAGGGCGATCGCCCCGGATGGATCCGCGATCGTCCCCGCTTGCCACTGATTGCAGATTGTTGCTCTGCACACCCCAAAGCTGAACAAATACGGAAAGATTCGGCCTAAGCTCTCTGGAAAGCGTATAGTGCGGAAAGATTCGGCCTAAGCTCCCAACTTGGAGTGTTAGGTGAAAACTTTCCGCCTGATAATTTGTTAGCCAGCTTGGTTTGTGGGCGTGGGCACAACTTTCCCACGTTATCTATCATCGCATACCATTCAAAGTCTCAAGCTCGCTTGTGAAGGATAGTATCAACTCTTTGTTCGACAAAGTTAGCTCAATTACTTTATGTCAACTGCTCCGCTTGCCTGTCCTACCTGTAACTCCACTCGTACTGTCCAGAAAGGCAAAATCCATAACGGTAAACAGAACGTTAAATGTCGTGAATGCGGTAGACAGTTTGTGAAAAACATCAGAACAAAATCATTGGCTAGGTAAGCACAACGCTAATTGACAAACTGCTGCTGGAGAAGATTTCCTTAGCTGGAATTGCCAGAGTTGTGGGTGTTTCAGAACCCTGGCTTCAAAGTTATGTCAATGAAAAATATCAGAACATGCCTCGTCCAAGTCAATGCCAATTATTTGTACTTCAAGGAGTTTCATCATGACTGCATCACCTCAATTAGTTAAGGACATCTTCCCTGGATCAGGAGGTTCCTCCCCAGAGGGTCTTGCGGTCTTCAACAACAAGCTGTATTTCAGCGCCCGTGAAAGTGGCGCTGGATACGAATTGTGGGTGACGGATGGTACGACGGCGGGGACGCAATTGGTCAAAGACATCAATCCGGGTGTCGGTAGTTCTTACCCAAACGGCTTTTTTGCTTTCAACGGCAAGCTGTTTTTCACGGCGGATGATGGCAGCACTGGTGAAGAACTGTGGGTGACAGATGGCACAATTGCGGGGACACAACTGGTCAAAGATATTCGACCTGGCTCTGGTTCTTCGTTAGATTTTATTTACTACCCACCAAACTTTACTGTTTTCAACGGCAGGCTGTTTTTTACTGCGAATGACGGCATCAATGGGCGGGAACTGTGGAGTACCGATGGCACGACTGCCGGGACGCAACTGTTCAAGGATATCTCTCCAGGCATCATCGGTTCTACCCCAACAGGTATGACTGTCTTCAATGGCAATCTGATTTTCGCCGCAGAGGATAGAATCAGTTTTAGAGAACTGTGGATTTCCGATGGCACGGCGGCGGGGACGCAACTCCTAAAAGATATTGTCACTGGTTTTAGTTCTTCTCCAGATAATTTCACCATCTTCGGTAATAGGCTGTTCTTCACTGCTTTTGACAACAACGGTAGAGAACTATGGGTGACGGATGGCACGGCGGTGGGAACTCAATTGTTCAAAGATATTAATCCGGGAGGTTACAATTCTTCTCCACAAAGTTTAACCGTCGTCAATGACAAGTTATTCTTCAACGCCTCAGATGGGTATGGAGACGACTTGTGGGTTTCGGATGGCACGGCGGCGGGAACTCAATTGACTAAAAAAATCTATACAAACCCTAACAGGAACAGTCCAAAGAGTTTAACTGCTTTCAATGGCAAGTTGTTTTTCACCATCGGAGATTCTGCCTATGGGAGTAATGGGATTGAAGTCTGGTTCAGTGATGGCACGGCGGCGGGGACTCAACTTCTGAAGAAAATTGCACTGCGTGATTCTAGCAGCAGCCCAACGGAGCTTGCTGTCTTCAATGGCAAACTATTCATCAGCGCTGGGCGAGAACTGTGGGAGAGTGATGGCACAACAGCAGGGACTCAACAGCTTCCAGACATCTTCTCTAGATACTCTCTCGACGGTCCGAAAGACTTCACTATCCTGGGGGATCAGTTGCTGTTCACTGCTACTACCTTCACGAGTGGCAGCAGAATTGGAACTGGGACAGAGCTATGGAAGATTGATGCCACAACGCCGAGCTTGACGATCGCCTCCACCAACGCCACCCAACTCGAAGGCAACACGGGCACAACGCCCTTTACCTTCACCATCACGCGATCGGGCAACCTCAGCGCCGCCAGTTCCGTCAGTTATGAGGTCGCAGGCAGTGGAACCAATCCAGCGGACGCGATCAACTTTGGCGGTACATTCCCTACCGGGATTGTGGATTTTGCCGCCAGCCAAACCAGCGCCCTCCTCACCATTAATGTTACTGGCGACCTCACGATCGAACCCGATGAAGAATTCACCGTCATCTTGAGTAATCCAGCGAATGGCACGATTGCCACTGCCACTGCCACAGGCATCATTCGCAACGACGATAGCGCTATCACCCACTTAACAGGCACTAATGGAAGTGATAACCTCACTGGAGGTACGGGTGATGATGTACTGACTGGATTAGGAGGAAACGACATCCTGAACGGTGGAGCAGGGCAAGATCGTTTGATTGGTGGGATGGGCAAGGATACTCTTACTGGCGGAGCGGATGCAGATCAGTTTGTGTTTGATATTGGGCGAAGTTTCAGTCGATCTCTAATGGGTGTTGACGTGATTACTGATTTTCAGCGTCCTGACAAAATTGTTCTCGATCGAACAACCTTTACAGTTCTCAGGGGGAATCGTCCCAGTTTTCAGTCTGTTAAAACTGTTGCCCAAGCCGGAAGTAGTAGAGCGTTGATTACCTATGTTCGTTCTACAGGGGCGCTATTCTACAATCAAAATGGCAGAGCATCGGGGTTTGGTCAAGGTGGGCAGTTTGCAGATTTCAAAAACGGTTTGAATCTGGGAGCATCAGATTTTATTGTTCAAGCGTAATAGACCTGCTTTGAAAATCTCAACCTAGCCGGACGGATTGGTGACAGGCAGCGGGACAAGTTGAACTTGGTAGCTCAACGCTTCAACTCGCTTTTGCAATTGCTTGAGGCGCTGTTGCTTGGTCTGTTGGCCGGTCGGAGTGGCTTGACGATCGCGATACGGTTGACACTGCTTGAGCATGTGGTAGACCGCAATCAACAGGCGATGGGCAACCGCCAAAATCGCGCGCTTGTGTCCCCGTCGAGCCGCGATGCAACGATAAACCGTAGCAAAATGTCGAGTCTCAAATTGGTTCTTTGCAGCTTTTGGTAATTCGACCGAGGCTTCCCTCCAATGCCGTAATCCTCAGCTTGCTAGCAGGAAGCGACGACGCAGCAAATCAATCCCGGCTCGTCCATACATTTGCCGTCTGAGCATTTTCAAGCGATTGACTTGTCCTTCTGTCAAATGTCAAGCATTTAGGGTTCTTTCAAGGATTTGGTGAAGCAGTGACGACTTGGGAGAATGCGATGGATGCCAACTGTCACTCCTAACTCCCACTCGGTCAGCATCAAACGAAATTCGCCCAGTATCTAATCGCGCAGTTGCGCGAGTGATTCCATTTCTACTGGGTCTTGCAGGAACGCCCAAACTGAGTGCCCCAATCGCGGCCTACGCCGATGTCGCCACCATATTCTTCTTCAATGCGGAGCGCCTCACACCACCGAGCTTCATCTCGAAACAGCTTGAGTGGTTCTCGAATGGGTGCGGTGTTCGCATTCGCGTCCGGTGGTGTTGCGATCGGGTCTTGGGAGTCTTGTGGTGAATTTGGGGTCATATCACGGTCTCCACAATCATCAGAATAATTGGATGCAGTTAACGGCTTGTTTGGGTCGATTGCGCCTTGCCAGAACAGATGCGTGTCAAGTTTGCGATCAACTTCAAGATTTTGACACGCATCAGATTGAGAAACTCGATCGCATGGGCAAGGCTTTTCGCTAAGCAGGGCGATCGCCCCGCCTGCGGCAAGTTCTGCCAAGATGGTGCTTGTCAAGCTGAGGAAACAGGAACAAAGCCCAGTTCTGCGGCCTTGGCCGGACTCAGCGTTTGGTAGCAGCAAAAATTAACGTCTGATTGTAAACGACACAACTCACCAAGTTCCCCGGTCAACTTGCACGTGTGCCGTGATTGCATCCGAGCCGCTTCGATAAGTAATTCCACAGCAGGAATCTTGAGTCGCGTGTAGAAGCGCAACTCGCCAAACTTCTGCTTGACCTGTACTGCCATCAGCTCAGCAGCTTCTCGGTGTTGCTGGCAATACAGTTCAATCTGCTCAGACAACTCCCACAGCAGCAAGAACCAGCCATCGCCGCAGGCAAAGCCATACGACATCAAATTCTCGGTCACGGGCAAATACCATCCACGATACAGGCGATCGAAGCGATCGAACAATTGCTGAGTGTGTTCAGGGTTCATGAATTTGGAAATTTAGATTCAGGTTTGAAGCTGGAGTTGAAGTGGTCATCGATCAAGGGTGCGATCGACCAGAGCTAAGTCCCACGACCGCATCTAGAGCCGGATCAAGCACCGCGATAGGCGATCGATGCTCATTTTGTTACGGCTCACTCAACTGAGTGGAAGTGTCATCTTCGACATCATCCAGGTGGTCTGAGCGATCGAGCTGATAAAGCTGAATCAGCATCGTTTCGTACCTGCCCTCGTCGTATAAGCATCGCAACTCCTGAAAATACTCCAGCATATTGGGAAGCGAGGGAATGTCGCCGGATGCGAAACAGGACTCTAATACTTTCAAGTGAACGCGACAAGAATACTTTTGTTCAGCGTGGATTTGTGCAATCAACCAGGATTGAATCTGCACGGCGCGATCGAATGCCAGCCATTCATGCTCCAACAACCAGCGGTTGATCAAGATGCCCCGACCCCAGAATCGGCAGACCCATGACGCACGCCTAGAAACCCAGAACAACGGTTTGAAGATTGGGAAATTTAGCTTCATGGTTTGTTCCTCGGTCTAGAAATCCACTTGGGGGCGATCGCACCTTGGCAGAACTGATGCGTGTCAGTTTCGCCGTTGAGTTCAAAATGTTGACACGCAGGATATGTCAATCTTTTTGTGTCAAGGGTAAAAGTTAGAGGGGAAACCTGCCTTCAAACTCGATCGCAAATCGATTGAGTGCAGGCTTCCAGTCTCGAATCGGCATCGTCCAT